>OZ219927.1:0-72342 GCA_964291465.2 Dehalococcoidia bacterium
GCGAACCCCTTGTAGGGCTCCGTAGAGCCAACGGTGGTGCTTCTTATGGGATAGGTGTAGGTGAGACGCCGCCCGTCCCTGAACTTCACCTCCCAGAATATCTCCCTGTCGCCCCTCTTGGGCTTGACGGTGGCGCCCAGGGGCACGAAGTCTGCATAGCCCCTGGCCTCTATGGCGTCCTCCGGGCACATCTTGACGCAGGCGAAGCACTCGGAGCACATATCCGGTTCCCGGTTCAACCCCTTCATGCTGTCCTGCTCGAGGACCATCAGGTCGCCCGGGCATATGTAGACGCACAGGGGGCCCTGATGGACTCCGGCGCAAGAGTTGCACGCATCCGGGTTCACGTAGGTCGGCACGTTACTACCTCACTCGACGGTGATTGCAATAGCGGGAGACTAGTCCGCCGCCGCCGGACTTGGCGACGGGGACCTGGCCTCGGGCGGCAGCGACTGTTCCCAGTTGGGGATGAGCATCCGGCCCGTGGGCTCCAGGGCCAGGATCAGCAGCACGCCCGCCAAGCTGCCCGCGATGGACATAACGAGTACGGGCCCGAAGGCGCCGGTGGCGTAGATGACCAAGCCGGCCACCACGGTCACGAAGGCGTGGCCCAGCAGCGCTCCCGACATCTGCCACCCGTAGCAGCTCCCCATGGGGCCGTTCCCGAAGTACTGGCGGTTGATGACCAAGTAGCCGGTCCACTCCCCCCCGAAACCCACTCCGAAGAGGGCCGCGAAGACGTAGAAGACCCACAGGTCTTGGGCCCAGAACAGCATGAAGACCGTCAGCCCCTGTATGAGCAGGGAGGCGGCCATGAGCTGCTTCGCCCCGTAGCGCTCCGCCAGGATGGGGGTGATGATGCGGCTGGGTATGCTCACCAGCGATATCAGGGTGAGGATTACCGCCGCGTCCACCAGGCCGATGCCCCGTTCCACGGCGATGGGTATGGCGTACACCAGCACGATCCCGTGCCCTGCGCACCCCATCCCATGGATGAGGGGAAGGTTCCAGAAGGCCCTTGTCCTTCTCATGTGCTGGTTGAATATGCGGAGCCGGATGGCCTCCAGCCACGGGTCCTTGGCGGGCTGCGGCGGCTCGTTCCGCAGGGTACCGTAGGGTCTGAGGCCCACGTCGGCGGGGCGATTGCGGTAGACGGGTGTGAGCAGCAGGATCGCGCTCCCCCCCACTATGCCGATGCTCCAGAAGGCGGCCTGCCAGCCAACGGCCTCGATGAGGAATCCGATTACCGGCGCCACGATGGCCGTCCCTACGCCCCCGGCGCCCCAGAGTATCCCCAGCGCAAGTCCCAACCGCCGTCGGAACCAGCCGCTGACCGCGGCCATCAGGGGCACCATGGCCATGGACTGGGTCAGGGCCAGCATCAGGCCGAAGAAGAGGAAGAAGTGCCACACCTGGCTGACGAAGCCCAGGAGGACCATGCTGGTGGCGTACAGGGCCCCGGCCATTATCATCATGCGGCGGCCGCCGTACCGGTCCCCCAGCCAGCCGCTGACGGGGGCGAACAGGGCGCCCACCAGGTAGTATGTGGCGATGGCCGCCCCGATGAGCCCTATGCTCCATCCGAACTCGCCCTCGGGGTCGTTGAGGGGCGGCACCATTATCCCCGCCGCCATGCTTATGGAGCTGCCCACCACCTGGACCATGGCCAGTATGGCGACGATTATCCAGCCGTAGTGAATGCCGAAGGGCGTCCGGGCGGGAGCCGGCCCTGGCATGGGTTCCGAGGCAGTCGACAACGTACCTGCTATCTTCCACAAGTGCGCCCCGGCCAGCGGCCGGATGCGGTACAAAAGCTAGGAGGCCTCGAAACGACGGCCTCCCTGCGGGTGGAGTGCTTCTAACGGGCGCCCCCTGTCATAGGGGTGCGTTGTCTACACGGGACTCCAGCGTTCGTTGCGCCCAAGGGCCCTCCCGCAATCTCGTGCTTTTACGCCGGGCCATTATAGCCGTAGGCCGAGTTCGTTGTCCAGCGTGGGCGCCCTCTACCTCCCCCTATTCCTCCCAGCCTTCCATGGGGGGCATGGTCATGACGGGGTTCCTGGAGCGCAGGTAGCTCTCGGTAACGAAGGGGGAGCCCTGCCCGTACCGGGCGGCGCACTCGGTGACCAGGTCGAACACCTCGGAGCGGAACGCCAGGTGGGAGGGCTTGACGCCGCTCTCCAGGCTGTTGCGCATGAAGGTGCCGCTGAGCTCCTCCTTCTGCTCCTCGTGGCCGCACAGCCCCGAGTAGGCTGCGCCCCCGCACCTGGGGCAGTGCCACCACTCCAGGGACAGCAGGGGCTCTATTCCGATGTCGGGGACCTGGTCGAAGATACGGTGGGACGCGTAGGGATCGTAGAATGAGCCCACCCCGGCGTGGTCCCGGCCGAACATGTGGTGGGTGCACCCCAGGTTCTTGCGCACTATGGCGTGGAACACCGCCTCCCTGGGTCCCGCGTACCGCATGTCCCACAGCAGGATGGATGTCATGTGGGTCTCTTCCCGGAAGTACCCCGTCGCCCGTAGGGTGTCGTGGGCCAAAACGATGGCCTCGTCGATGTAGTCCCCGGCCCGCTTCTCCCCGATGACCGCGTTGACCAGAACGCCGTCAGCCCCCGCCGCGAACCACGCCGCCTTCATCATCCACTCGTGCCCGGCGTGTGGCACGTTGCGGGTCTGGTGGGCGACGACCCGACGCCACCCCCGGTCCTCGAACCGGTCGCGAAGCTGCCGGGGCGTGTGCCAGAACCTGTCGAAGGGGGGACTGATGCTGGGCGGGTTCACCAAGGTGATGTTGCCGCCCAGGAACCGGTCCCCGAGGCCCTGCGTCCTGCGCACCCCAGGGTGCCTGTCGTCGGTGGTGCCGTAGATGCTGCGGGCCATCTCGTCCCGGTCCCAGGAGAAGACCTGGTCCACGTCGATGGTCGCCAGCGGCCGTCCGGCGAAGGTCAGGAGCAGGGTCTCTCCCGTCCCTATACCCTTGGCCTCGACCTCTTCCCGGGACACGTCCAGGACGATGGGCACGCTCCAGACGTATCCGCTGGCCAGCCGCATCTCCCGTGAGACGGCGTCCACGTCCTCCCTCCCCATGAAGCCCTGGAGGGGCGAGAAGAAGCCATAGGCGATGTTGACGCACTCGGTGGCTATGCGGCCGTCCACGGGAAGGGTCTTGAGCCCGCGCACTCGGTCCACCGCGGCCCGGGGATCCTCGACCCGCTCGACCATCCTGCCGCCGTGGGGCCGCAGGGCGTTATCGACCATCGCGGCCGCCCCCATGGAGGCCTTCTCCCGTCGGACGGAGGATGGTTCGCATCTGTTCAGCCCCTTGTCAGAGTGTCGGCGAGGCGCGGGTAGGAGTTATCGTAACGCTGAGGGTGTCTGCTCAAGCCCAGAGCCAATCGAGGTCCGAGAAGGCGAGCTTCCGTTCGAAGTTGTCGATATTGTCCCTCACGTTGAGAATAAGACATCGGTCGTTGCCACCGTTCTTGACGCCCCGGAGCCCTCTGCCGATCATCTGGAAATAGAGGTTGGGACTGTAGACTGGGCGAGCGACTATAATGGCCCGGGTTTTTGGGGCATCGAAGCCCTCCCGGAACACCCCGTAGTTGACGAGAGCCTTCACGCCGCCGGAGCGAAACTCCTCGACGACTCGCCGGCGGACCGATGTTTCGGTCGACCCGCTCACCGCACGGGCTTTGACTCCCATCGAGGTCAAGAGAGCCGCGACCGTTTGCGCGTGTTCTACCGACGTGGCGAAGATCAGCGTGGGCCATTCTGGGTCGATGAGCTCCTCGTAGGCCCTGATGATGCGGCCAGTACGGTCGGCGTCGCCGGCGATGCGGTTTTCAACGCTTCTCGGCAGCCAGGGGACGCCCTTAGCCTGCTGGATCTCGTCGTGGGATAGAGAGAACCGGCCGCCTTCAATTGTGTCGTGATCGGCTTGAGCGAGTATGCGCATGGCCTGGAGCTCTCGGATGACCTCTTCGGGGTCGTCGTTTTCGAATGCGCCCGAATCCAGACGGTTGTTTCCGTAACGATTTACCAGCCGCTCGGTCTCTGCGACGTCGTGGCCCCTGTATGGAGTAGCTGTGAGGCCGATCAGGAACGGTTCATGGGAGCGTCTCCAACGGGTCAGCCCGATATCTTCCATAACCGACGTGAAGGTGGGCGCGACGGATCTGTGTGCCTCGTCGAAGACTAGGAGCTTGAAGTCCGACAGGAACTCGTATGCCGGTCTTTCTATCCTAGCCGCCAGCGTCTGAATGGTCGCGACAATGACATGCATATCGCCGGTCGGCAAAGGCGGAGGCTGACCGGCCCACATTCTGGAGATTCGCAGCTGCTTTGCTTGGGCGCCCTCGCTCGACCAGACCTGACGCCAAGCCTCGACCGCCTGCTCGCACAGCTCGTCCCGGTCGGCAACCCACAGAATCCCGCCCTCGAGGCCATCTTCTCTTATCGCTTCGACTATGGCCTGGACGGCTACCCGAGTCTTCCCGGAGCCGGTGGGCATGCTGATCATGCCGCGTCGTTCGCCCGCTGTCCCGTTCGAATGGACCAGCTTTCTCATGTTGCCGACGACTTTGCGCTGATAGTCGTGAAGCTTGGGCAGCGAGTACGGCCCTTCCACCTCTACATATGGATCTCGTCGGGTATTCCGATCCCCGGCCCACTCCTCCCCGAATCCCAGAGACCTGACAAAGGCTATGGCTCTAGACGTCCCGGCCCATTGCTTGGGTGGGTCCAAACGGTCCAATGCGTGGCGATACTCCCGCAAAGCGCCGGTATGAAACGTTGCGATTGCGGCTTGGGCCACCTGGATACCGGTCAGGGGACCCTGGGTCCGTTCAAGTATGGCGATTAGGCTGCTGGGCAGTCGGGTCTTCAGGTTGCCCTCACCAACGGCAGCCAAGAGACGCCCTTCATCCGTCGAACACTGGCGGACAATGTCCCTAGCCGCCTCCACACCTGCGTCGGTCAGGCCACGCAGAATCCTCTCAATATGTTCGCGGTCCAGTCGCAGGCCGAGCTCTCGGAGTATTGCTGCAAGCTCTGTTCTCTCATCGTCCTTCCGTGTGACGTAGACGGAGCCGTCCTTGATGAAGCAGTCCACCTCGTGTTCACTCAGGACGCCATCGATACTGCGAAATCCGTCGCAACGGATCAGTTGGAGGTCACCTTGCTCCGATGAGAGATGCGGTTTCAACCCTGGCCAGATGTCCAACAATGGAGCGGGGTCGTCCGCACCGGTCGGCTCAGGTGGCAGATCGGTCTCGTCTTGGAGCTCGAACACCTGACGAATCGAAGCGGCCTTCGGGTGGGAAAGCAACTTGCGCAACACAGCAGGGTTCTTGGGCGCGTCTCCAAGCCCGTCCGACAGCTTGCAAATCCCTTCGTCCGTGTCGATACGTCCGTGCTGTCGCAAGACCTCTATCGCAGGCGACTCGAAGTCCATGGGTGGGTAGATGTCTTGAGTATCGTGGCGCATTGTCCACGGCCTGTAGGTGTCATTCAGAGCAAGCAGGTCCCACGTGTATGTGGCCTTGGCCTCGTATGTGAGAGACTCCAGCAAATCCAGCGGTCCGCCCGTAGTAGGCCTTTCAAAGTTCAGATAGTCCTCCTGAGGGCGGCGCCCGACCTCACTCTTGGCCTGCCCCTGAAACACTGTCCGGCAACGGCTGATAAACTGCCAACTTCCATCTCGGGACAACTCGTGCCCGGCGCGTGGCGCACCGACGGCGCCGAGTTGCTCAAGGAGAGGTAGGTCCTCGTCATGGTAATGCACGTCAATGGCGACGTTGCCGTCTCGACTGCCGTCCCCAGGCACGATTGGCCCGGGCAGCAATGTCTGAAATAGCGAGCGCCACTCCCCTGCGACCGTGCGCACGCGGAGGGAGTCACGCCAGTTGTTCCACCGATTGCCTCTGGATTCCTGGATGATCCTGGCGGCGACAGTATGGGCAACTTCACGGGCGAGCCGCCAGAAGTTATGCCAATCGTCGTCGTGAACGACCCTACGTTCGTAACTTGTGGGCAGTAGTTTAGACGCCAACTCTCTGAATGCGGTCTCCGACGATGCAGGCTCGATGCCGAGCTCTTTCAGGGCTTCCAGGGTCTTGGCGTCCGCTTGCAACCGTGGGTGCACCAAGTTGGTTGAGGCTGAGGTGTTGTCGCTGCCAAGAAACACTGAGTCTGGATCAGGCGCAACCCACGTTCCATCGGACGTAAGCACTATGTTCCCAAGGTGATTGCGGTTCCGTATGTGTTCCGGAATCAGTGCAGCCGTCTGAATGGCGGCGATGGATGCTTGAATCCGGGTTTCTCTCGACTCTGCGTTCTCTGATAACGCCATCAGCCACTGTGCGATAGAGGCTGCCGGGCGTCGGAACTGAAACAAGCGGTCGATTCTTGCCAGGCGGATGCGCGTCAACGCGCTATGGTGAAGCCAGTTTGACGGTCGTCCGTCGTACTCTGCCCAACGTTCGAACGGGGCCAAATCGACCGCCCCGGAATCGGTCAACCCCCTTGGAGGGTAGGAGACTTCCAGCATCCTTCGCATGTCGCCCTTCTGGCAGGGGACGACCTCACGGTCTTGCAGAATTGTGTATAGCCGGGTCCTCAACCTCTCACTGTGCGGTGAGTCCCCTCCTTCTTCCCTGCGGGGCAGAGCATCGAGGTGACGCGCAGGGTCTCCTGTTGTGGAGAGCTGCGGCAAAGCTCCGGCGGCCATTTCGGCTGCCGCGTCTATCATCTCGTCGTTGTAGACTCCGGGCAGCAGGTTCTGTCGGTCCTCGTTGGTCTTCCACGGAGCGTTCAGGATACCGGACAGCAGGCTTGTGGTCATCGTGGGAAAGAAGGCCCAGAAGTTGCCCGAATCGTTCAGACGACCGATTGGCGCTGCCCACGAAATCGGAACCTCGTCCGCGTCGTCCAGGCTTCTGCTGGCACTCTTGGCATCCGAAGAAAGCTGGTGGATGGTCTTTGTGAGCATCCAGCGGGTCACGCCTCCGCCATCGTCGAGGACGAACAGCCCATCTTCGCGGCGTAGACTGAATGTGCGGGTATCTTCGTGGTCATCGTTCCGTAACGTCAACTGGGACACGTGGTCGACGAAGAGCAGAAACTCGGGCGGGAAATCCTTGATCTGTAGACCAAGAGCCTCAGATGCTCCCGGTCTCAGTGGGAGGCGAACTATGTTCACGGCCCAACCCATCAGCTCCAGCAGAATCGGGTCGGACTCCCTCTCAGGCCAAGGGTCGATGGCTTCCGGCAGGCGCAAGACCGGATAACGCTCCGCCTCCGGCGCTATGGGCCGGATGAGCTCGGATGCCTTCCCGCGATCGAATCGGAACGACCCGGACCGGCTGAAGAAATCGGGAGCGTCGGTAACGCCCAGCACCGACTTGAACCCAAGGCCGAACCGGCCGATTTCCTCGGTTCCGCGCTTGGGAGACAGGTGGGAGAACATGAGGGCCTTCACGCCATCCGTATCGATGGGTTGCCCTTCGTCGGCGCAGTAGAGGTATGTTGGCGTTAGCCTGATTAAGATGCGCCCGCCGCCTGAGCCGGCCAAGGCGTCGGCGCCGTTCTGCACCAACTCAAACAGCTGGCGGCGGGCGTAGCCCCCGCGAGTCGTGTCCTCCTCATGGTTAGCGTGTTCCGCAACCAGATTCGGCTGGCTGCGGTACGCCTCCAGAGTCTTCTCCGACTCTTCGCGGATGTAGGCCCCTATTCTTCCATTGGGACTACCCCAATCGGATCGTGAGGGAGCCTGCCAGTTCAGTACAGCGGGCTGTACATTTCTCGCCTGTATCCTGGATGCCGTGGCTCTTTGGCGAAATTTCCGCTCTTTTTGCTTCCGGTTTCGCTTCTTACGTTTGGCCGTTTTCAACCCTCCATGATGGGAGAGAGTCGCAGAAGGGGGATGACGGCGCCCACTACACCGTCGGGTTGGCCAGGACGCTGGGCGCCACCTTTCTGCTGATCCACCTGCCGTCGGAGGAGCTGCCCGTGAGCTTGCCGTCCTCGACGATGACCTTTCCCCGGAGGATGGTCATCACGGGGTAGCCGTTACACTGGAAGTCCTCCCATATGGAGTAGTCGCCGTCGTGGTGCATGTCGTCCAGGGTGAGCTTCTTGCTCAGGTTGGGGTCCCAGATGCAGATGTCGGCGTCGCTGCCGACGGCTATGGCCCCCTTCTTGGGGTACATGCCCAGGATCTTGGCGGCGTTGGTGGACGTGATGGCCGCGAACCGCTCCAGGCTGATGCGGCCGGTGTTGACCAGCTTGGCCCAGGTGACGGGCATGCGGGTCTCGATGCCCGCGTGGCCGCCGCAGACGGACTCGATGGTGGTGCCGAAGAACTTGACGTCCTTCTTGGTGGTGTACTCGTCGGTGGCGGTGGTGCATATGGGACCGTCCACCAACCCCTGCTGCAGGGCGTCCCGGTCCTCGGCGTACTTGATGGCCGGGTAGGTGTGTATCTTGGTGCCGTTGGGCTTCTTGTAGTCCTCGTGGGTGAACTCCAGGTAGTTGTGCAGCGCCTCACCGTACACGGGCTGGTTCCGGGAGCGCGCCTCGGCGATGGCCCGGACCCCCTCCTTGGCCGTGGTGTGGACGAAGTAGATGGCCACACCCGTGTGCTCGGCCATGCGCGTTATCTTCCGGAAGGACAGGTCCTCGGACACGTTGCTGTGCACCAGGTGCAGGTTGTAGCCCTGGTCGTTCCCCTCGCGCTTCAGCTTCTCCGTCTGGTACATCACCAGGTCGTCGTCTTCGGCGTGGACGGCCATGATGCCCGAGCCCTTGGCCACCTCCTCGAATATGGCCATCAGGTTGCCGTAGGGTACCCGTATGGCGTGGAAGGTGGTGAATATCTTGAAGCTGGCCAGGCCCGCCTGGATCGCCTCCCGGATCTCCCCTATGGTGTGGTGAGAGACGTCGCCGGCAAGTATGTGATGATAGGCGAAGTCGGTGTAGGAGTGGCCGGAGAAGGCGTTCTTCCGCTTCTCCACCTGCTCCATGATGGGCTCGGTGGAGGGAGTCTCGCCGGGAGTGATGGGAAGCTCGCCGGAGAAGTCTATGAAGGTGGTGACTCCGCCGAAGGCCGCCGCGCGGCTGGCTGCCTCGGGCGGCTGGGTGATCACCTCGGGCTTGCCCGCCCAGACCTCGGGCACCGGGATGCCGATGTGGGTGTGGGGCTCGATGCCGCCGGGCAGGACGATCTTGCCGGCGGCGTCGATGGTGCGGGCCGCCTCCACCTGCAGGGTCCCGGGCAGGGCCACGGCGGCTATCCTCTCGCCCTGGACCCCGATATCCATCTCGCCCACTCCCTCGGGAGTGACGACGCGGCCCCCCTTGATAATCAGGTCCAGCATGCTTCTCCTCCTGCTCAGACTCTTCTTGGGCGTGGAGCGGCCAGTTACGGCCACCGGGACTGGCCAGGTCCATGCTGAAGGCGCTCATATTCTACCCCGGGCCTCATTTGGTGGCAAGACGCGCCCGTGGCCGTGGGTCCCCCGCGGCTGTAGTCGAGCAGTCCCGGGCTCGTGCGCGTTGTAATGCACACACCCATGCGTTACACTTGTTGCCACGAGCAGGGAGGTGACACATGGCGGCGTTGGAGGGCAAGGTGGCGCTGGTGACCGGCGCGGGTGGAATGAGGGGCGTGGGCCGGGCCACCGCCCTCAAGTTGGCTTCCCAAGGGGCCTGCGTCGCCGTGACGGACATCCGCCGCGGAGCGGAGGACCTGCCTCCCGCCGAGGTGCGGACGGAGTGGGGGGGCATCGACGCCGTGGCCGAAGAGGTGCGCTCCCTGGGAGGGCGCTGCCTGTCCATCTACTGCGACCTGGCCAGGGCCAACCAGATCGAGGACGCGGTCTCCCGGGTGGTGGAGGAGTTTGGGAGGTTGGACATCCTTGTCAACAACGCCCGGGCCATCATCGGCAGAGACCGGGTCCCCGTGACGGAGCTGTCCAGGGAGGTCTGGGACCAGTTCATGGCCATCAACTCCACCGCGGTCTTCTTGTGTACCAAGGCGGCCGGCCGGGAGATGGTGAGGCTGGGCAACGGTGGACGCATCATCAACATCGCTTCCAACGCCGCCAAGCAGGCCAGCGCCCTGGGAGCCGCGTACTCCGCCTCCAAGTTCGCCGTCATCGGCCTCACCCAGGCGTCGGCGCTGGACCTGGCCCCCCACGGCATCACGGTGAACGCCGTGTGCCCAGGCTCCATCAACAGCGGGCGTCTCAGCTACTGGGAGCGGTCCAGGGCCGAGGAGGAGGGCGTCCCGCTGGACGCCCTCCGCGCCGGCATCCTGGAAGCCGCCGCCAAGGCGATCCCCCTGGGCCGGGTTGCCGAGTCGGAGGATGTCGCCAACATGGTGGCGTTCCTGGCGTCCGAGGACGCCGGCTACATCACGGGCCAGGCCTACAACGTCAACGGCGGCCTGCTCTTCCACTGATGGGACCCGCTCTCCCAGACCCCCGTAGCCCTGCCAGGAGAGGTCCCCACTACGCGTGGGTAATCATAGCCGTCGCCGTCTTGCTGAACATGGCCGGCGGGTCGGTCAACCTGGTCTTCGGCGTCTTGGTGGTGCCGCTGCAGGAGCAGATGGGCTGGAGTCCGGCGGGCATCACGCTGTCCTACTCCCTGACCGCCGTCACGGCCGCGGTCTTGGCCCCCATGGTGGGGGCGGCCACGGACCGGTACGGGGCACGGAAGGTCATCATCGTGGGGGTGGTGTCCTTCGTGCTGGGCGCCGTGTCCACGGGGTTCACCACCCAGGTGTGGCAGATATGGATAACCTATGGGTTCCTGCTGGGGGTCACCCACGCCTGCATCGGCGTGGGCATCCTCACCTCCGTCACCTCCTGGTTCAAGACCCGGTTGGGCTTGGGGGTGGGGCTGATGCTGGCCTCCCACGGGCTGGGTCCCGCCCTGATGGCCATCCTCATAGGTCTGCTCATGGCCTCGGTGGACTGGAGGACGGGCTTCTGGACCATCGGCGTGGTCGGCGGCGTGGTGATGGGAGGGCTGGTGCTCATGTTCCGCGGCCAGCCCTCGGACATGGGGCTAAGGCCCTACGGCGCGGGCCCCACCGGTCCGGCCGGACCGCCGCGGGACCCGGTGGTCGAGAAGATGCAGATCGAGGCCTACCGACGCCGCATGCAGGGGACCGCCACCTTCTGGAAGCTGGTGTGGGTGCACCTGCTGGGGTGCGTGGGCCACGCCATCATCCTCATCTATATCATACCCATCGCGGTGGCCGCCGGCGTCGACGAGGTGAGCGCCGCTGGCGTCCTGAGCACCCTGGCCTTGGTGAGCGCGCTGACCCGCTTCCTGACCCCCGTGGCCGCCGAGCGGTTCGGGGCGCGGGATACCATGGCTGCCATGTTCGTGCTTCAGGGCCTTCCAGTGCTCCTCCTGTTCTGGGCCGGGGACGTGTGGCAGTTCTACCTGTTCGCCGTCGTATTCGGCATCGGGTACGGGGGAGAGGGATCGGGCTTTCCCGTGATAAACCGTCAGTACTTTGGAGTGGGCCCCATGGGCCGCTCCTTCGGCTGGCAGGCCTGCGGCGCCATGATAGGCATGGCCCTGGGGGGATGGAGCGGCGGCGTGCTGTACGCCATCTTCGGCAACTACGACACCACCATCCTGCTGTCGGTCCTCACCAGCGTGGCCGGCGGCCTGATCATCCTCTCCATGGAGAGCTCGCGCCACCCCATTATCGCGGCCCTGGGGGAGACGCCGGCTCCCGATGCGAGGGCTTCTTCGGCCGACTAGCGGGGTGGCCGACTAGCGGGGTGGCCGACTAGCGGGGCGGCTGACTAGCCGGCGGCTGCTCGACGTAGACCAGGTCCCGTATGCTTTCGTAGGTGGCGGGGCCTATCCCGGTGACCTCCATCAGCTGGGGGACGGACCCGAAGCCGCCGGCCTGCTCCCTGTAGTCGACTATGGCCCTGGCCTTGACCGGCCCGATACCGGGCAGTGTCTCCAGCTCCTCGGGACTGGCGGTGTTCAGGTCGATGCCCTCCCGCGGGGCCTCCTGGGCCGTGGAGCCGCCTCCGGCCACACAGGCCTCACCGGCCCCGGGGACGTGGTAGTGGGCCTCGTCGCGCACCCGCACGGCCAGGTTCACGCAGGCCATCTGGGCGTCCTGGGAGGCGCCTCCCGAGGCGGCCAGCGCGTCGGACAGCCTGTCGCCGTCGCGCATCGTGTACACGCCGGGACGGCGTACCGCTCCGCTGACATACACCTTGAGCTCGGGCATGGGGGTGGCGGTGGGCAGGAAAATCTCCGCGCCCTGAGGGCCCTCACCGTCTCTTACCATGAGGACGAGGGCTCCTGCCAGGACCGCGATGAGGGCGGCCGTGAGGAAGGCTGCGGCTACTGTCTTCGTGGTTATCAAGGCTCCCGCCGTATTGCCTTATAGACTGTGGCTGATTATAATTACCGATGCCCCAGGGATAAAGCGCCCTAGGATTAACGTGGAGGTGAGAGGTGAGCCCAACTCCGACCGCCTTCTTTCGTGGTGAGTACGTTCCGCTGAGTGATGCCCGAGTGAGCATCACCACCCATGCCCTGCACTACGGCACCGGAGTGTTCGAGGGCGTTCGGGGCAACTGGAACGAGGAGAAGGGCGCCATACACATCTTTCGCCTCCGGGAGCACTACGAGAGGATGCTCCGGGGCTGCCGGCTCCTGATGCTGGACATCCCCTACTCCCTGGAAGAGTTGTGCAGCATCACCGTCGAGCTGGTGGAGCGTTCCGGCTACTCCCAGGACCTGTACATCCGCCCGCTGGCGTACAAGAGCGCCGAGGTGGTGGCCAACCTCAAGCTGCAGGACCTGGAGAGTGACTTCTGTCTCGTAGCGGTGCCCTTCGGAAGCTACCTGGGGACCGACGTGCTCCGGTGCTGCACGTCCTCCTGGCGGCGGGTGGACGACGCGATGATGCCGGCCCGGTTCAAGATATCCGGGCTGTACGTCAACAGCATCCTGGCCAAGACCGAGGCGACCCTGGCGGGCTTCGACGAGGCCATAATCCTGAACCAGGACGGCCACGTCTGCGAGGGGTCGGGAGAGAACCTGTTCCTGGTCGCCGACGGGCGCATCTACACGCCCCCCATCGAGGATAACGTGTTGCCGGGAGTGACCCGGGATACGGTCATGCAGCTTGCCCACTCGGAGCTTGGCTTGGACGTGGTCGAGACCCGCATCGACCGGAGCCAGATATACGTCGCCGATGAGTGCTTCCTCACAGGCACCGCCGCCCACCTGACTCCCGTGGTCGAGGTGGACAGCCGCCGGATTGGGGACGGCTCTGCCGGACCCGTCTCCTCCAGGCTGCGAGACCTGTACTTCGATATAGTCGTAGGCAGGAACCCCAAATACATCCACTGGTCCACCATCGCGACACCCAGACTGGTGAGCGTCTGACCCTACCGTCGGTCGACCGAGCCGGTCCGAGGGGAGCTACGGTAGGTGCCCTGGATTAGCGTGACCTGGATCGCCTCCCTGGTGGTGGCCTACCTGATAGGCTCCATCCCCTCTGCATACTTGGCGGGGCGCCTTGCCGCCGGACGGGACATACGCGACCAGGGAGACCGAAACCCCGGGGCGGCCAACGCCTACCGCACCATCGGTCCCAGGATTGGCCTGGCCGTGGGCGCCATCGACGTGGCCAAGGGGGCCGTTGCCGTCATAGTCGTCCGGGTTGCGACGGACAGCCTGGGCGCCGGGATGGCGGCGGGCGTCTTGGCAGTGGCGGGTCACAACTGGCCCATATTCGCCCAGCTCCGGGGAGGACGGGGCGCGGCCACCACCGTCGGCGTGTACCTTGCCCTCATACCGCTGGTGGCCATACCGCTGAGCCTGGCGTCCGTCGCCCTCCTCCCGTTTCACAGGAACGTCACCCTTACCCTGGGCGTGATCATGATACCCTTGCCGCTGTTGGTCTGGGTCACCGGCGGGTCCACGACGCTGGTGGTCTTCTTCGTGGCCATCCCGATAATGTCGGGAGTGCGGCATTACTTCACCACCAGGAAGGCCCAGGGGCTTGGGGAGGACCAGGCCGCACCCGCCTTGCCCCAGAAGTAGCTGGGATGATGCCCGGCCCCTTCGTCCTCGACTATTGCCTGCTGGGGTTCCTGGCGACCCTGGGAGTCGTGCAGATGGCGGCGGCCCGGAACGGCCTGACGGGGCTGGTATTCGTCCGGCACCGTCCCACCGCGTTCCTGTTGGGTATGGCCCTCGCCGTGGGCGTGTTCCTCTGGTTCTTCCTGTCCGAACCCAGGAACATCGCCGACACCGAGGGAGGCCTGGACGGCAATCAGACCGCCGGATACTTCACCGTGTCGGCGGGGACGGCGGTCATACTCACCCTCCTTGTCTCGTCCCTGAGCAACCGGTATCTGACGCGGGACGGTCCCTTCGCCGCCGGGCTGGACGCCCTGAGGGAGACCACTTACATTAGGTCGCTGGCCAGGGCGCTGAAGCGTCCCGAGCCAGGACGCCCGTCTCCCGGCCAGTGAACGTCGACGAGAGGGTCGTGCTGTGGCTCAACCAGTGGGCGGGCCGGTGGCCGGTGGTGGACTCGGCGGCGGAGGTGCTGGTAAGCGACTACTTCGTTCCCGTCGTAGTGGCATTGTGCCTGGTGGCTCTGTGGTTCACGGGAGACGCGGAGAGGAGGGACTCGCATCAACGTGCGGTCATCAGGGCGCTGGCGACGGTCGGGTTCGCAAGCTGGGTGGTCCTGATAGTCAACGACCACTACTTTCGGCCCAGGCCGTTCGTGGAGCACGACCTGACTCTCCTCTTCTACCGGCCCACCGACTCTTCTTTCCCGGCCCACCCGGCGGCGGTGGGGTTCGCGCTGGCCGCGGGCACTTGGGGCGGGAACAGGAGGGCCGGGGTGGTGGTGTACGTACTGGCGGCCCTCTGGGGGGCGTCGAGGGTGTTCGCCGGGGTGTTCTACCCGTCGGATATCTTGGTGGGGGCGGCCATCGGCGTGGTGGTCAGCCAAGCCGTGGCGGTGGGGCTCAGGCTCATCGAGCCGGTGCCGACGTTGGTCCTGAGGGGGGCCCGCAGGCTGCACCTAGCCTGAGGCCGCGAGAGGGCTAGTCCTCCCTTTCGGCGGACTCCCGGAGGCACGTGAAGAAGCGGTCCATCATCATCTTGTTCACGCTTCCCAGGAGCCGTTGTCCGACCCGGGCGACGGTGCCTCCCACCTGGCCGGCGCCCTGGACGGTGACGATGGTCCCACCGTCCTTCTCCGCAAGGGTCACCTGCGCCTCGCCCCTCAGGAAGCCCGCGGACCCGCTGCCGTCGACGGTGAGCTTGTAGGAAGAGGGCGGCGACTGGTCGGATATCGTGACGGTGGCCTCGTACTTGCCCCGGATAGCCCCCACCCCGACGTTGAGACTGGCCCGGTACTGCCCCTCTCCCAGCGGCTCCAGGCTCTGGCACCCCGGTATGCACCCGGCCAGACGCTCGGGGTCGAGGAGCACGTCCCAGACCCTGGCCGGGGGGGCTCTGAAGGTGTAGGTTTCTGCTACGTCCATGTCCGTCGCCTCGTCGACCGGTTCGCAAAAGAAGGCCCGTTCAAGTTGCCTCGGAGAACGGTTCTACTCTAAGATATACTCTAGCATAGTATGTGTAGGATATCACAAGCCTCCACCCGACACGTCATAGGCAGGGGGACATCTACGGTCATTCCGGCCCCCGGCCAGAGTCCCAGGGCCGGGGACTGGACTCCCGCTCTCACGGGAGCGGCGCAGTCGGGCGGATTGAGCTTGGCGCCCGCCTTCGGAGGGTGCGGGGGCCTGATCGTGGGTAAGGCCGATGGTTGAGATAGGCAAGCTGCTCGAGGATGTACGCGAGGACCTGAAGGCCCTGGCCTGGGAGGGGAGCTTCGAAGAGTACCTGAACATGGCCGTTGCGGACCCGAAGCTGTCCCGGCACTCCCACGCCAGGATATACGACATGGTCCAGTGGGCCGGGGTCACGCCCGGCCTGGACGGGGTCCCCCAGTACAAGCTGTTCGCCGGTCAGATCTTCGGCATGGACCGGGCCCTGGACCGCCTGGTGCAGTTCTTCAACGCCGCCTCCAGCGGCCTGGAGGTGCGCAAGCGCATCCTGCTGCTGATGGGCCCGCCCGCCAGCGGCAAGTCGTCCACGGTGAACCTGCTCAAGTCCGGCCTGGAGCGTTACACCCGGACCGACGAGGGCGCTGCCTACGCCATAAAGGGATGCCCCATGCAAGAAGACCCGCTGCACCTCATCCCCGAGGAGCGGCGTGACGAGGTGGAGCGGGAGTACCGTCTCCGCATCGAGGGCGACCTGTGTCCCAGGTGCAGATACAACCTTGCCCGCCAGTGCGGCGGCGACATCGCCAAGATGAGAGTCCATCGAGTCAATTTCAGCCAGTCCGCCGGCGTGGGCATCGGCACCTTCGTCGCCACCTCGCCCCAGGGCCAGGACCTGTCCCGCCTGGTCGGCAGCGTCGACGTGTCGTACATGACCGAGGACCGGCTGGAAGGCGCCGGCAAGGGCCTCCGGCTGGACGGGGAGCTCCAGGCGGCCAACCGGGGTATCATGGAGTTCATCGAGATATTCAAGTCCGACGAGCGGTTCCTGGCGGTGATGCTGGGGGTCACCCAGGAGCAGGTGATCAAGCTGGGCAGCTTCGGCTCGGTCTACGCCGACGAGGCCATCATCGCCCACAGCAACGAGGAGGAGTACAACAACTTTGCCAGCAACAAGGAGACCGCGGCTTTGCTGGACAGGCTCATCCTGGTGCCGGTGCCCTACGCCGTCCGTGTCCGCGACGAGGTGAGGACCTGCGCCAAGATGCTGCGGGAGGGCCGCTCCGGCTCGTACAACGGGTCGGGCAACGGGTCGGGAAACGGGTACGGCACGGGCACCCACGTGTCGCCGTTGACCCTTCCCACGGCGGCCGTCATGTCGGTGATGTCCCGGCTGGAGCAGGTGCCCCGGGCCGCCAATCTGCCCAGGGCTTCGCTGGTGGACAAGCTGAAGCTGTACGACGGCCAGGTGTTGCCGCTGTATACACGAGAGGACGTGGAGAAGCTGCGGCAGGCGAGCCCCCAGGAGGGTATGTTCGGACTCTCTCCCCGGTACGTCATCAACCGCCTGGCGGACGCCATCACCCGGGACGAGCCGTGCCTCACGCCCTTCCTGGCGCTGGAGAGCCTCATCGACGGTCTGGTGGAGCGTGCCGGGATCGCCGTTGCGGAGCGGGACAGGATGCTGGCCCTGGTGCCCGACGTGGTCAAGGACCTGAAGGAGCAGTCCGTCCAGGCGGTGATGCGGGCGGCCACCGACGACTTCCAGGAGAAGGCCGGCCACCTGTTTCGGCGCTACATCTTCGACGCGGAGCTCTACCTCCGGGGGACGGGCGGCGGCACGGTGTCCACGGACCCGCCGGACGAGCGGGTGATGCGCCAGGTTGAGGGCGCCCTGAACCTGCGGGACTCGGAGCGCCGGGGCTTCCGCCAGACCGTGTACGACAACTACACGCACCTGCGCCGGGAAGACCCCGACAACGAGCCCGACTACACGGAAATTCCGGCGATAAGGCCCGCCGTGGAGACGGTCCTGTTTCCCAGGCGGGATGAGGTCAGGCTGACCATCGACCCCAGGAAGAAGGACGCCAAGAGGACACGGGGCCGGGAGCGGATATACCAACGCCTGCTGTCGGACTTCGGGTACTGTGAACACTGCGCTAGGGACGTGCTGCACGTGGCCCTCAGGACTCTGCAGGGCAAGGAAGCCATCTCCTATAAGAGGGGAAAGCTGACGTGGGAGTAGCACGGTAGGGATAGGCATGTAAATGACGACGCGAATGGTGGACGTAAGGTACGGGGCCCGGGAGATGGACCGGAAATGGCAGGAACGCTGGGCCGCCGACGGCATTTACCACGTTTCCGACGATGACCCCAGGCCCAAGTGGTACGAGCTGACCATGTACCCCTACCCCTCGGGCGACCTCCACATCGGCCACTGGTACGCCATGGCCCCGGCCGACTGCCACGCCCGGTTCCGCAGGATGCAGGGCTACAACGTGCTCCACCCCATGGGGTTCGACGCCTTCGGCCTCCCCGCGGAGAACGCCGCGGTGCAGCGGGGAATACACCCCTACACCTGGACCATGGGGAACATCGAGAACATGCGCGCCCAGCTACGCAGCATGGGCGCCATCTACGACTGGGACCGGGAGGTCATATGCTGCCTTCCCGAGTACTACAGGTGGAACCAGTGGTTCTTCCTCAAGCTCCTGGAGAAGGGCCTGGCCTATCGGGACAAGGCGCCGGTGGTGTGGTGCCCGTCCTGCCAGACGGTGCTGGCCAACGAGCAGGCGGTGAACGGCAGGTGCGAGCGGTGCGACACGCCCATCACCCGCCGCGACATGGAGCAGTGGTTCCTGCGCATCACGGCCTACGCCGACGAGCTGCTGGACTTCTCCGGCCTGCTGGACTGGCCCGAGAGGATCCTGACCATGCAGCGCAACTGGGTGGGGCGGAGCCAGGGGGTGGAGATCAGCTTCGACATCTCCCACCTGGGGCTGGAGGAGACGGAGCTGCGCACCTTCACCACGCGCATCGACACCATCTTCGGGGTCACGTTCATGGTGCTGGCCCCCGAGCACCCGCTGGTCGAAGCCATGACCACCCCGGAGCGGCGTGACGAGGTCAGGGCCTACGTCGAGGCCGCCCGGAGGCAGACGGAGATCGAGCGCGTGGCCGCCGAGAAGGAGAAGACGGGCGTCTTTCTCGGCGTCCACGCCGTCAACCGGCTGAACGGCCGGGAAGTACCCATCTTCATCGCCGACTACGCGCTCATGAACTACGGCACTGGCGCCGTCATGGGCGTTCCCGCCCATGACCAGCGGGACTTCGAGTTCGCCCGGAAGTACGGCCTGCCCATCCCGGTGGTCATCGCCCCTCCCGGATGGGACGGAGGGGACCTGGCGGAGGCCCACGTCGAGGACGGGACTATGGTGAGCTCCGGCGAGTTCGACGGCATGGCTAGCGGGGACGCCAAGGAGGCCATCGCGGGGTCCGTGGAGGAGCGGGGCTGGGGGAAGCGGACGGTGTCCTACCGCATCAGGGACTGGCTCATCTCCCGGCAGCGGTACTGGGGCACCCCGATCCCCGTGGTCTACTGTCCCGATTGCGGCACCGTGCCGGTGCCCGAGGAGGATCTGCCCGTGCTGATACCCTCAGACGCGGAGTTCAAGCCCACGGGCGAGTCCCCCCTGGCGCTCCACCAGGGCTTCGTCAACGCCGAGTGTCCCCGGTGCGGCGGTCCCGCCACCCGCGAGACGGATACCATGGACACCTTCGTCGACTCCTCATGGTACATGGAGCGGTTCACGTCGCCGAAGTATAACTCGGGCCCCTTCGACCCCGACGTCATGCCTCGATGGATGCCCGTGGCCCAGTACACCGGGGGTGCCGAGCACGCGGTGATGCACCTGCTCTACTCCAGGTTCTTCACCAAGGCCCTGAGGGACATGGGCCTGGTCGACTTCGGGGAGCCGTTCCACCGCCTGTACAACCAGGGCGTGATCCTGGGCGAGGACCACGAGAAGATGAGCAAGAGCCGGGGCAACGTGGTCAACCCCGACGAGTTCGTGGACGCCCTGGGGGCGGACTCGGTGCGCTGCTTTCTGATGTTCCTGGGCCCGTGGGACCAGGGCGGTCCCTGGAGCACGTCGGGGATCAACGGGCTGGCCCGCTGGCTCAACCGGGTGTGGGAGATGTGTCGGCAGGACCCGTCGTCCCTGCCCGACCAGCCCGCCTCGGAGGCAGACAAAGGGCTGCTCCGCGCCCTGCACCAGACCATCAAGAAGTGTCACGACGACCTGGACCGGTTCAAGTTCAACACCGCCATTGCCGCGCTCATGGAGCTCTCCAACCAGATGGGCAGGAGCTGGACCGAAGGGAGCGTGGGCTCGGCGACCTGGAAAGAGTGCGTGGAGAAGTTCCTCCTGATGCTGGCGCCCTTGGCGCCGCACCTGGCGGAGGAGCTGTGGGAGCTCACGGGGCGCGAGTACAGCGTTCACAACCAGCGGTTCCCCCGGTGGGACGACGATCTGGCCAGCGAAGAGGAGATCACCCTAGTGGTGCAGGTCAACGGCAAGCTCCGGGACCGGCTTCAGGTGCCCGCCGACATCTCCGAGGACGACGCCAAGAGCTTGGCCCTGGCGAGCCCCAAGGTGCGGCCCCACGTCGACGACAGGCAGGTGGACAGGACGGTCTACGTCCCGGGCCGCCTGGTCAACGTCGTCGTGAAGTAGGTGTGGCGCCCCGACCCCTGTCCGGGGCCTGGTTGGGCCTGGGCGGCCCGCTTTCCAGGCGTGTGGTGGGGCCCTACCCTTTGTGGTATACTCCTATGCGATCGTAGCCGGGGGCGACCGTGGCCGGGTGAGATTCACGCACGTCACGCGGCTACAAACACGCTGGACGGTTGAGGGTATGTCTGGGGAGATCAGGTTCGTCCAAGGGGGCACCATCACCACGCCCCGGGGCTTCGTCGCCGGCGCCACCTACGCCGGCATCAAGACCTATGCCGAGGACAAGCTGGACATAGGCCTCCTCCGCTCCAATACCCCCTGCGCCGTCGCCGGGGTGTACACCACCAACTCCTTCAGGTCCGCCTCGGTCGACCTATGCGATGAGCGCGTCAAGGCCGGCAACGTGAGGGGCTTGGTGGTGACCAGCGGAGTGGCCAATGCCTGCGTGGGAGAGCACGGATACCAGGACGCCCAGGAGACGACCGCGGTGGCGGCCAAGGCCCTGGGACTGGAGCCCGAGCAGGTCGTCATCGGGACTACGGGGGTCATCGGGATAGAGCTTCCCATGGGCCTCCTGAGGGCGGGCATACCCCAGATCGAGCTGTCCGAGGACGGGGGCAACCGTCTGGCCCGCGCCATCATGACCACCGACACGCGGCCCAAGGAGGTCGCCGTCTCCTTCGACCTGGAGGGCCGGCCCGTCACCATCGGCGGCGTAGTCAAGGGCGCGGGCATGATACACCCCGACATGGCTACCATGCTCTGCTACCTTGCCACCGACGCACGGGTCCAGCCGGCGTTCCTGCAGTCCGCCTTGAAGAGGGCGGTGGACGGCTCCCTGAACATGCTCTCCGTGGACGGGGACACCAGCACCAACGACACCGTGCTCATCTTCGCCAACGGGGGCGCCGACGCCCCGGAGATCGGGCCGGGTGCCTCTGGGGACCTGTTCCAGGAGGCCCTGGCCCAGGCGTGCATCCATCTCACCAAGGAGCTGGCCAGGGACGCCGAGGGATCTACCAAGCTGATAGAGGTCTCGGTGGATGGGGCCGAGACGCCGCAGGACGCCCAGAGGGCGGCGAAGACCGTCGTCTCCTCCAGCCTGGTGAAGACGGCGGTCCACGGGTCCGACCCCAACTGGGGGCGGGTGGTTGCCGCCCTGGGCCGCAGCGGCGCCCGGATCGTGGAGGACAAGGTTGCCCTCTACGTCAACGACGTGTGCATCATGGAGAACGGACGGCCCGTCCCCTTCCACCGGGACGGAGTGGTGGCCCTCATGGGAGGGTCCGAAGTGTCCTTCCGAATCTCTCTGAACCTGGGAGACGCCCAGGCCACCGCGTGGGGCTGCAACCTCAGTGAAGAGTACGTTACCTTTAACAGTGCCTATACAACCTAGGGTCGCCCAGGCGGGCGGCGAATCGCCCGTCGGCCCTGCAGGGCCCCTACGGAATGGCACGGAGAATAACGGAGACGGGACCCGCCGTGCCTGATGGTCCCATCGTGGTCAAGGTTGGCGGCAGCACCCTCGGCAGCCACGATACCACCCTCCAGGACCTGGCCGCCCTGCAACGCCAAGGCGTGCGCCTCATAGTGGTGCACGGAGGGGGCAGCGTCATCTCCCAGTGGATGGAGAAGCAGGGGGCGATGCCCAGGTTCGTCCGGGGGCTCAGGGTCACCGACCTGCAGAGCCTGGAGATCGTCACGGCGGTGCTGACGGGGCTGGTGAATAAGCAACTCGTGGCTTCGCTCACGAGTCTGGGGGCCAGGGTCCTGGGCCTCAGCGGCGTCGACGGGGGCTTGCTGGAGGCCCGGGTTGCCGACGAAGACCTGGGATACGTGGGAGAGGTGACCCGGGTGGACACCGACCCCTTGGATAACGCCCTGGAGGGCGGGTACATCCCCTTGGTGGCGCCCGTGGGGCTCCACCGGCTCGACGGGTCGGACTACTCGGGAGCGCTGCTTAACATAAACGGGGACACGGTGGCGGGAGAGCTTGCCAGGGCCGTGGGGTCGGGCAGGTTGGTCTTCCTGACCGACGTCGAAGGTGTCATGGACGGGTCCGGCAGGGTGATGCGGCGGCTCAACGCCAGGAGCGCCCGGGCGATGCTGGCGTCGGGCGTGGTAAAGGGCGGCATGATACCCAAACTGACGGCCTGTCTGCGGGCGCTGGAAAGAGTGCCCGTGGCCGAGGTGGTGGACGGCAGGAGGCCCGGGGCGTTGATGAACTCCCTGGAGGGCTCGCCGACGGGCACGATGGTAGTAGCTGGATAGTGAGAAAACATGAACTTCAACACCGGTAACAACGGCGAAGGCGCACCGCCCCCTCCATGGGCGGTGGACCTGGCCGAGATGCGGGCCCGGAACATGCGGCTCATGTTCCGCATAGGCGCGGTGGTCGCCGCCTTGGTGGTGATCGGCCTCGTCCTGTACGTCGTAAAAGACATCTACACCGACTGGCTGTGGTTCGACCAGCTCGGGTTCCTGGACCGGTACCAGAGGGTCCTGACCACGCGCATCTGGCTCTTCTTCGGCGGCGCCATCGTGATGGCGGCCGTCCTTGCCGTCAACCTTCACTTCGCCTATCGCTTCTCCCGCGGGGAGTCGGTGCTGCCCGTACCCCCGGAGGTACAGAAGATGGCCCGCATCGCCTTGCTCGCGGGCGCCGTGCTGGTCGTCGTAGTGGTCAGCATCGTATTCGGCGCCGTGCTCCAGGGTCGGTGGGAGACGTTCCTGGTCTTCTTCAACAGGGTGTCCTTCGGTGTGGTGGACCCCCAGTTCGGCAGGGACATGGGCTTCCACATCGCGACCATGCCCGTGCTGCACCTGGTCCAGGGCTGGTTGATGGGGATGGTCATCGCCACGGCGGTGGTGGTGGGGGTGTTCTACTTCGCCGTATTCACCACCCGCGGCGTGGCCTTCGTGCTCACTCCGCGCATAAGGGGCCATCTGGCCATTCTGGGCGCCCTGCTGATGGTAACCATAGCGGCGGCCCACTACCTGGACATATTCGAGCTGGTCTTCTCCGGCAGGGGCGCCGCGCCCGGGGCTGGCTACACCGACGTGAACGCCAGGGTTCCCGTGCTGTGGCTGCTGGTCGCCATCGCACTGGTGTCCTCCGTTGGGTTCGTCGTCAGCCTCTACTACGGCGGCCTGCGCATGATGATCGCCTCCTTCTCCCTGTGGGCGGTGCTGGCCATAGTGGCCGGGGGGATCTACCCGACGGCGTTCCAGCGGTTCAGGGTCAACCCTAACGAGTTCGAGCGGGAGGAGAAGTTCATCGTCAGGGCCATAGAGGCCACGGCGGCAGCCTACAACCTGGACCTGATCGAAGAGAGGGTGTTCCCGTACAGCCCCAACATCACCCTGGAAAACGTCCAGAACAACCCCGAGACCATCAACAACATCAGGCTGTGGGACCACCGCCCCCTGCGAGACACCTACAACCAGATACAGACCTTCCGGCAGTACTACAACTTCGTTGGAGTGGACGTGGACCGCTACGTTCTGCCCAACGGGGAGTACCGTCAGGTGATGCTGGCGGCCCGGGAGCTGTTCCCCGAGAACCTGGAAGAGGAAGCCCAGAACTGGGTGAACCGGAAGCTGGCCTATACCCACGGGTACGGGGTGGCGATGAGCCCGGTGGACAAGGCCACCGTGGAGGGCCGGCCCGAGTTCCTGCTGTCGGAGGTGCCTCCCGTCGGAGAGCTCACCCTGGAACGGCCCGAGGTCTACTACGGTGAGAACACCAAGAGCTTCGTCATCGTCAACAGCGAGACCGACGAGTTCAACTACCCGGGCCCCGAGGGCGAGCAGTTCTACAAGGACTACGGGGGTACCGGAGGCGTGGGGCTCGGGTCCTTCTTCAGGAGGGCTGCGTTTGCCTGGGAGTTCCTGGACCTGAACGTACTCATCAGCGGCCAGGTCTCGTCGGACAGCCGGATCCAGTACCGGCGGGAGATCAGCGACCGGATAGAGACCATCGTCCCGTTCCTGGAGCTGGACCACAACCCCTACCCGGTGATCGGCTCCAACAACAACCTGTGGTGGGTCCAGGACCTGTATACGACGACCGACCGTTTCGCCTACTCGGCGGCCTTCGACGACAGGTTCAACTACATCCGAAACAGCGTGAAGGCGGTGGTGGACGCCTACAACGGCACGGTCCACCTGTTCGTCATAGACCCCGACGACCCCATGGTGCAGATGTACCGAGGGGCGTTCCCGGAGGTATTCAAGGACTTCGACGAGATCGACGATCTGGACCCGTCGCTGCGGGACCACATACGGTATCCCATCGACCTCTTCCGGACCCAGGCGGAGATCAACCTCCGGTACCATATGCGGAACCCCGAGGAGTTCTTCTCCAGGAGCGACCAGTGGGCCGTGCCCAACGAGGTGTTCTTCGCGCCGGATACCCTGGAGCAGACCACCCAGGAGGTCGAGCCATACTACGTGATCATGAAGCTGCCGGGTGAGGAGGATCTGGAGTTCGTTCTGCTACTCCCCTTCACCCCGGGCGGCGAGGAGCGCAAGAACCTGGTGGCCTGGATGGCCGCCCGCAACGACGGCGAAAACTACGGCAAGCTGGTGACCTTCATCTTCCCCGAGGGACAGGTGGACGGGCCGGAGCAGATCGAGGGACGCATCACCTCCGACGAGGACATCGGCCGGGAGCTGAGCCTCCTGTGCCCCGAGGGCAAGCTGTGCATCCGCGGAAACCTGCTGGCCATCCCCTTGGACGACTCGCTGCTGTACGTGGAGCCCCTGTACATCCGGGCCCAGGCGCTGGCCCTGCCCGAGCTGAAGAAGGTCATCGTGGCCGACGCCGAGAACGTGGTGATGTCCGACACGCTGGACCAGAGTCTGGCGTTGCTGCTGGGGCACAAGGAGCCGGTCACCGTCGTGGAGGAGCAGCCGGCGGCCCCGGGGACTGCTCCGGGAGCCGAGTTCCAGCTTGGACCCCAGATAGAAGCCGCGGCCCAGGCCATCGAGCAGCTCAAGAGGGACCTGGAAGCGCTGGAAGAGGCCTTCGATAGGATCAATCAGGCTATAGGAGACAGCCAATGACGCGCAGCAAAGCCGACTGGATCGAAATGGAGAAGCAATACTACATGTTCACCGTGAGGCGTCAGCCCGTGGTCATCGCCCGGGGCGAGGGCACCAGGGCGTGGGACGTGGACGGCAAGGAGTACCTGGACTTCTGCGCCGGGTGGGCGGTGAACAACCTGGGCCATTGCCACCCGGCCATCACCCAGGCCATCGTGGACCAGGCGGGTACGTTGCTGCAGACCTCCAACCAGTTCTACACGACTCCCCAGCTTCTCTTGGCCCAGCTGCTGGTGGAGAATAGCTGTCTGGACAAGGTGTTCTTCAGCAACAGCGGCGTCGAGGCCGTCGAGGGCGTCACGAAGCTGGCCCGAAAGCACGGCAGGAAGAACCGGGACGGCGCGCAAGAGGTCATCACGGCGTACAACTCCTTCCACGGACGCACCCTGGGGATGATCGCGGCAACCGGGCAGCCCCACTACCAGGAGGCGTGGCAGCCCCTGGCGCCCGGCTTTGTGCACGTCGAGTTCGACAACGTCGAGGCGATCATGGAGGCGACCACCGACCGGACCGCGGCGGTCATGGTGGAGCCGGTGCAGGGCGAGGGTGGAGTGAACGTTCCCGCGACGGACTACCTTGCCAGGGTCCGGAAGTGGTGCGACGAGCAGGGCCTGCTGCTGGTCTTGGACGAGGTGCAGACCGGCATCGGGCGCCTTGGCAGCCTGTTCGGCTACCAGCGGTTCGGCGTGGAGCCCGACGCCATCTCCCTGGGAAAGGGCCTGGGCGGGGGCGTGCCCATCGGCGCGTTCATGTCCAAGGACGCCTGCATGTCCCTGGAGCCCGGCGACCACGGCTCCACCTTCGGGGGGAACCCGTTGACCACCGCCGCCGCCTACGCCTCGACCAAGTACATCGTCGACCACGACATGTCTGCCAACGCCCTGGCGATGGGGGAACGGCTGATGGCCGGGCTCGAGGGGTTGAAGTCGCGGTTCGACTTCGTCTCCCAGGTGAGGGGCATGGGCCTTCTGGTGGCCTTGGAGTTCAACGGAGACATCGCCGGCAAGGTGGTGGCCCAGAGCAACGAGGACGGCCTGCTGCTCAACCCCGTAAGGCCAAACGCGATACGCTTCATGCCGCCCCTGAACGTCAGCGCCGACGAGATAGACGAAGGGGTGGAGCGCCTGGCCACGGCGCTGGGAAAGATATAGGAGGACCATGGCGCAGAAGAAGATCGCCCTGGCGTACAGCGGCGGTCTGGACACGTCCGTAGCCGTACGCTGGCTCCAGGAGCAGTACGATGCCGAGGTCGTGACCGTGACCATCGACCTGGGCATGGTGGACCTGGAGCCTGCCCGTCAGAAGGCCCTCCAGATCGGCGCGGTCAACGCCATCACGGTGGACGGCAAGTCGGCGTTCTACGAAGGCTACATCGCCCCGGCCCTGAAGGCGGGAGCGGTCTACGAGGACGTCTACCCGCTTGCCACGGCCCTTGGCCGTCCACTGATCGCCCGCTACATGGTGGAGGCGGCCCGCAGGGAGGGGGCCTACGCCGTGGCCCACGGGTGCACCGGCAAGGGGAACGACCAGGTGCGGCTGGACGTGAGCGTGGCGGCCCTGGCGCCGGACCTCCAGGTCATCGCGCCCATAAGGGAGTGGGGCATGAGCCGGGAGGAGGAGATCGAGTACGGCCGCGCTCGGAACATCCCGGTGCCCGAGGGCAGGAACCCATACTCGACCGACGAGAACCTGTGGGGCCGCAGCATAGAGACGGGAGACCTGGAGGACCCCTGGAACGAGCCTCCCGAGGACGCCTTCCAGTGGACCAGGCCTGTGGGCGCCTGCCCGGACGAGCCCTCCTACATCGAGATAGCTTTCGAGCAGGGTCTGCCCGTCTCCATCGACGGCGAGGAGATGGACGGGGTGGCCTTGGTGGACCACCTCAACCGGCGGGCCGGCCAACACGGCGTGGGCCGCATCGACCACCTGGAGAACCGGCTGGTGGGAATCAAGTCCCGGGAGGTCTACGAGGCCCCCGCGGCGGTGGTGCTGCACTCGGCCCACAGGGCCCTGGAGGCCATCACCTTGAGCAAGGAGCAGGTCCGCCTGAAGACGCGGATCGCCCAGGAGTACGCGGACGTCGTGTACAATGGCCTGTGGTTCACCCAGCACCGCCGGGACATGGATGCCTACGTGGACAGCACCCAGAGGCACGTCAGCGGGACGGTGCGGGGGCGCCTCCTGAAGGGCTCCTGCACCGTCGTGGGGAGAAGGTCCCCCAACGCCCTGTACAGCTACGAGCTGGCCACCTATGACCGGGGCGACAAGTTCGACCACCGCGCGGCGGAGGGCTTTATATCCATCTTCGGACTGCCGGTCAGGACCCAGTCGCAGGTCCAGGGAGACGAGTGACGGCCAGGACGCTCCCGGGCCGGTAGGAACCTCTCGGACCGACGGCGCGGAATCACTATGGCCTTTGCGGAGGCCGGTCCCATGGACGATAAAGGCCACGGCTACTCCGTCTCCATCCACTACGATCGGCGGCTGTACAAGCAGGACATCGCCGGGTCCGTCGCCCATGCACGCATGCTGGCGGCCGGAGGCATCCTTTCGGACTCCGAGGTCGAGCTGATAGTGGCGGGTCTCCGTTCCATCCGCGAGGAGATCGAGTCGGGCGCCTTTCCCTGGCGGGACTCCCTGGAGGACATCCACATGAACGTGGAGGCCCGCCTGGTGGAGAAGATCGGCGCCCCGGTGGCCGGAAAGCTCCACACCGGCCGGTCCCGCAACGACCAGGTGGCCCTGGACATGCGGATGTACCTGAAGGATGCCATCGTGGACATCTGCCACGGCATCCGGGGCGTGCAGCTCGCCCTGGTCGACGTCTCGGACGCCCATGCCCGCGCCCTGATGCCGGGCTACACCCACTTGCAGCGGGCCCAGCCCATATTGTTCGCCCACCACCTGCTGGCCTACTTTCACATGCTGGAGAGGGACCTGTCCCGCTTCCACGACTGCCTCGGGCGCATGGACGTCATGCCCCTGGGAAGCGGCGCCCTGGCCGGCGTGCCCTACCCAACCGACAGGGAGCTTCTGGCGGCGGAGCTTGGCTTCTCCTCGGTGAGCGCCAACAGCATGGACGCAGTGTCGGACAGGGACTACCTCGCCGAGTTCCACTCCGCCGCCGCGATATGCATGATGCACCTGTCCCGACTCGCCGAGGAGGTGGTGCTCTGGTCCTCCCGGGAGTTCGGCTTCGTCACCCTGGCCTCCCAGTACGTTACGGGCAGCAGCATCATGCCCCAGAAGCGAAACCCGGACTTCGCTGAGCTGGCCAGGGGAAAGACCGGGCGTGTATACGGTCACCTGATGGGAATTCTTACGGTGCTCAAGGGGCTGCCCCTCTCCTACAACCGGGACCTTCAGGAGGACAAGGAGGGGACCTTCGACACCGTCGACACCCTGCAGGCCACCCTGGAGGTCTTTTCCGGTATGCTGTCGACCATGACCGTGAACCGGGACCGCATGGAGTTGGCCTCGGGGGAGAGCTATATGCTTGCCACGGACCTGGCCGATTATCTGGTCACCGAGAAGAAGGTGCCCTTCCGGGAGGCGTACGGGGCCGTGAAGGAGCTGTGCTCCTATGCCGGGTCCGGGGGAAAGTCCCTGGGCGACCTGACCGTCGAGGAGTACCGCCGCTTCTCGCCCCATTTCGACGAGGGTGTCTACCGCATATCCGCCGCGTCTTCGGTGGCGGCCAGGGACATCGACGGCGGCACCGCTCCCGGGCGGGTGGACGAGGCGCTGAGGCGCGCGAGGGAGCTGCTGGACGAGGGCAGCCCAGTGCGGGCGATGGGCACATCACGCGGTGAGGCGGTACCATGAACCATAGGACGGTCAAGATAGCGCCGTCGGTCCTGTCGGCTGACTTCGGCCGCCTTGGAGAGCAGGTGGCCGAGGCCGCCCGCGCCGGGGCCGACTACCTCCACCTGGACGTTATGGACGGCCACTTCGTGCCCAACATCTCCATGGGGCCCGTGGTGGTGGAGGGCATCCGGGCGGCCAGCGACCTGCCCCTCAACGTGCACCTGATGATCGACCGGCCCGAACGATACATTGCCGACTTCGTCAAGGCCGGGGCGGACCACATAATATTGCACAGCGAGTCGTGCCTGCATCTGCACAGGGCCATACATCAGGTCAAGGAGGCGGGGCTCCAGGCGGGTGTGGCCATCAATCCTTCCACCCCCCTCGCGTCCCTGGAGGAACTCCTCTGCTACGTGGACATCGCCCTCATCGGCACCGTAAACCCAGGCTTCTCGGGCCAGAAGATGATACCCGAGACTCTGGACAAGGTGTCCCGTCTGCGCAACCTGCTGTCCGAACGGGGCTACGCGGCAGAGGTCCAGGTGGACGGCGGGATCAACGCCGATACGGCTCCCGATGCCGTGCGAGCGGGCGCGACCATCCTGGTGGCGGGGGCGGCGGTCTTCAACCGCACCGAGTCCGTGGATGCTGCCATGGGGAAGCTGAGGCGGAGTATCGAGGGGGTGGAGCCGCGCTAGGAGCGGGGAGGCTTGTGGTGCGTCCTGAGGCACCTCGTGCAGATCTTGACGCGCTTCGGGGCACCGTTCACCGATATGGTCAGCTTGTGGGTGTTGGGCAGGAAACGGGTCCTGGTCCGCCGCTTGGAGTGGCTGACGTTGTTCCCCGACATTCCGACCTTGCCGCAGACTTCACACTTCATGATGGACCCATTCCCATTTGACCGGCAGACCGGCTTTCAGTAGAATTCCTGCCAGCTAGGATAGCATGGGCGCGGCATGTTGACAAGGAGCGCGTGCACTTGGCCGGCTCGGTCTTGAGCTCCCCCAGGGAAGAGGGGACATATCCCGACAAGCTGAACGGGCGCCAGTTGCGGAGCGTCTTCGAGGCTGCGGAACGCTTCTTCGACCGGCACCGCGATGTCATCAATTCCCTCAACGTCTTTCCCGTCCCGGACGGCGACACGGGCACCAACATGCTGCTTACCCTCCGCAGCGTCCTGGAGCAGGGGCGGGGGGAGCCGGACGCCTCCGCGGGGTCCGTCATGGCCTCCATGGCCCGGGGCGCGGTCCTGGGTGCCCGGGGCAACAGCGGGGTGATCCTGTCCCAGTTCTTCCAGGGAATGGCCCGCGGCCTGGAGGAGAAGGAAGAGCTCGACGGCAGAGACCTGGCTGCATGCCTGGAGCTGGCTTCCAGGGCCGCTTACGCCTCGGTGGGAACACCGGTGGAGGGCACCATGCTCACGGTCATAGACCAGCTCTCCAAGGGGGCCTCCCGCCACTTGTCCGACGCTGAGGCCCCGGTGGACCTGCTGTCCGTCTGGACGGCGGGCCTGCAAGCGGCCAGAGAGGCCGTCTCCAACACACCCCTCCAGCTTCAGGTCCTGGCCGACGCCGGCGTCGTCGACGCGGGCGGCCAGGGTGTCGTGACCCTTCTGGAGGGGGCCCGGCGGTGCATGGCGGGTCAGAGTCTCGGCGGCGAGCTGGACCTGTGCGTGCCTTGCCTGCCCTCGGGTGGCGAGCCAACCCCCCTGGACGCCGTCGTGCGGGAGGAGTACCTGCGGACCACCGAGGAGGAGCTTTACGGCTACTGCACCCAGCTCCTGATCGAAGGCGCCTCCCTGCAGGTGGACGAGATCCGGGACAGGCTGGGCTCCATGGCGGGCTCCACCGTCGTCGTGGGCACCTCCAGCCTCGTCAGGCTCCACGTCCATGCCCAGGACCCGGGTCCAGTCATCAGCTACGCCGTGTCGCTGGGGACGGTGCGCGACGTCAACCTCCAGAGTATGGACGAGCAGCATGAGGAGTTCATTGCCTCCCACCGGGGCGAGGCAACACGCCCTGCGGGTGCGGCGTCCGCCGGAGAGGGCCCGGCCGAGGTGGCCCAGGCCCTGGCGGTGGTGGCCGTCGCATGGGGTGACGGGTTCGTGGAGCTCTTCGAGGAGCTCGGGTGCTCGTCGGTGGTGGTCGGGGGGCAAACCATGAACCCCAGCGCGGGAGAGCTGATGGAAGCCGCGGCGAAGACTTGCGCGTCCCAAGTGATCCTTCTCCCCGACAACTCCAACGTGGTCCCGGCGGCCCGACAAGCGGTGGGCCTGGCGGCCGAATGTGGAGACGGCCCGGCCCTATCCGTGCTTCCAACCCGGTCCCTGCCCGAGGGAGTTGCCGCCCTTCTGGCCTTCAATCCCAGCGAAGACCTGGAACAGAACCTCCAGTCGATGGAGACCGCCATCTCGGGCGTCCGCAGCATCGAGGTGACCAGAGCGGTACGGGACTCCACCGTCAGCGGAAGCTCCGTCAGGGAGGGCCAGTATATCGGCTTGGTGGACGGCGACCTGGTCTCGGTGGGAGAGACCGCCCATTCGGTCCTTCAGGAGGCGCTGGCGGGGTGCGGACCCGGGGAGGGCCAGCTAGTCAGTCTGTACTGGGGCAAAGACGTGGGCCGGGACGCCGCCGAGGACGCGGCGGAGAGCATACGCCTCCGCTTCCCGGGAGTCGAGGTGGAGCAGGTATACGGGGGCCAGCCCCTCTATCACTACCTGGCGTCTATCGAGTAGAGCCGGGTGAGCAGAGCAGAGGGCGAGTAGAGCAGAGGGCCTGGAGCCCTGGGAGGAGAAGGGGTACCCATGGCCGTAAAGCTGGTGACCGACAGCACGTGCGACCTGCCCAAGGACCTGGCCAGCCGGTGGGACATCACGGTGGTCCCCTGCAACGTCCACTTCGATGACCAGGTCTACAAGGACGGTATCGACATCGCTCCAGACGAGTTCTACGATCGGCTGGCGGCGGCGCCCCGGCTGCCCACCACCGCCCAGCCATCGGTCAACGACTTCGTCGAAGTATACCGTCCCTTGCTCGACGAGGGCCATGACGTGGTGTCGGTCCACCTGTCCGCCAAGTTCAGCGGGACCCTCAACTCGGCGTACCAGGCCAAGGAGTCCATCGTCTCCGGAGAGTCCGGTGCGCCGGTGGACCCGGCCCGTATTGACATAATCGACTCCCGGCTGACCTCCATGTGCCTGGGTATGGTGGCCCTTGAGGCTGCGGGGGCCATATCCCAGGGCGGGGACAGGGAGACCGTTGCCAGGGCGGCCGAAGAGGCCATCGAGCGCAGCCACTGCTACTTCCTTCTGGACACGTTGGAGTACCTCCAAAAGGGTGGGCGCATAGGCAAGGCCAGCGCCTTCCTGGGCTCTCTCCTCAGCATCAAGCCCATCCTGACCATCAGGGACGGCGAGGCGCACCCCGTGGAGCGGGCTCGGACCAGGGCCCGGGGACTCCAGCGGCTGCTGGATATGGTCCGGGCCCTCGGTCCCGTGACCAGGCTGTCGGTGCTGTACAGCACCGGCGCCGAGGAGGCCAAGGCGGTCAGGGACACCCTGGGCGACCTGATGGCCGCCGATGAGGTCGTCATGGCCCGCTTCGGTCCCGTCGTCGGCACGTACCTGGGGCCCGGCGCCCTGGGCGTCACCGCCCTGTCCCGTTAGACCTGGCCACCGTGCTACACTGTCTCTGTAGATGACCACCAGAGACCACTCCACCCGATTCCACCCCGACTCCCTGCGTAAGATCCTTGAGCTGGAGAGGAGCACCGGCTTTCGGAACAAGGCCGTGGTGGGCGGGCTGGACGCCTTCCTCAAGCTCCAGGCCCGGGAGCTGGCGCCCCTGGCCGGCGACGGCGACCCGGGCGGCCTCCTCGACGTGACCTACGGCGACCTCACGCCCCGCGACCGGGCCGCTTGGGCCCAACGCTGGCTGTCGAGGCTGGACGACGGGCCGCGGGCTGCGCCGACCGAGCCGCCGCCGGAAGCGCCGGCCGGACCATCGGAAGATGGTCCCTCGGGTTCCGGACCGGAGCCGGGCGCGGGGGCCGAGGCAAGCGACTCCAACAAAGGCGTTGCACCCTCTGGACCGGTCTCGGGACCGACGCTGGAGTCGCCCGTAGACCGGCTGCGGGGAGTCGACACCAAGACTGCGGCAAAGCTGGACCGGCTGGGGGTGTACACGGTCAGAGACCTCCTGTACCTGATGCCCAGGAGGCACCGGGACTTCTCCAAGGTGTCCACGGTCGCCGAGCTGGTCCCAGGAGAAGAGCAGACGGTGGTGGCCACGGTGTGGGAGGCGCGGGAGATTGCCCTGGGCCAGAGCCGGCGCAGGGGCACCGAGGCGGTGTTCAGCGACGAGACCGGCAACGTGCGGGCCGTGTGGTTCGGAAACCGGTACGTTGCCAAGACCCTCAAGGTCGGGGCCCGAGTGGCCGTAAGCGGGTCCGTGGAGGCGTACAGGGGAAGGCTGCAGTTCGCGTCCCCCGAATTCGAGGTCCTGGACCGCAAGGACAGCCTCATCCACACCGGCAGGCTGGTCCCTGTCTACCCCTTGACCGAGGGGCTCACCGCCCGGAGAGTCAGGACCATCGTGTGGCAGGCCCTGGAGGACTGGGCCCCTCGCATCGAGGAGTTCCTACCCGAGGAGCTACGGCGCAGGGCCGGCCTGATGGACCTGGCCCCGGCCGTCCGGCAGGTGCACTACCCCTCGGACCTGGCGACCCTGGAGGAGGCGAGGAGGCGGCTGGCCTTCGACGAGCTGCTGCTCCTGCAGATCGCCGTCCTCGCCAGGCGCCGGAGCTGGCGTGAGGACGTCGAGGGTGTCGCCCTGGGCCTTGACCGGGGCCTGGTCGACCACTTCATCGCGTCCCTTCCCTTCGGTCTGACCGCGGCCCAGAAGCGGTGCATCGACGAGGTGCTGGACGACCTGGCCAGGGGCACTCCTCCCATGAACCGCCTACTCCAGGGGGAAGTGGGGAGCGGCAAGACGGTGGTGGCCCTGGCCGCGCTGCTGGCCTCGGTCGCCGGCGGTCACCAGGCCTCCATCATGGTGCCCACCGAGGTGCTGGCGGAGCAGCACTTCGCGACGGTGTCGGACCTCCTGGCAGGCCTCGGGAGCGCCGTCCACGAGGAGAACCTGGTCTCGGTACACGTCGACTCACGTGCCGAGCCACTGTCGGTGGGCCTCCTGACGGGCAGCACCCGGCCGGCCCTGAAGCGGGAGCTGCGAAAGCGGGCGTCCGAGGGCAGGCTGGACATCGTCATCGGCACGCACGCTCTGATCCAGGAGGGAGTGGAGGTCCCCCGCCTGGCCCTGGCGGTCACCGACGAGCAGCACAGGTTCGGCGTCGCCCAGAGAGCGGCGCTGCGCCGCAAGGGCGAGACCACGCCCCACGTCCTGGTCATGACGGCAACTCCAATACCCAGGACGCTGGCCCTCACCCTGTACGGCGACCTGGACATCTCGACCATCGACGAGCTGCCTCCCGGCCGCCAGCAGGTGCGGACGCGCCACGTGCCCTCCTCCCGGCGAGACGAGGCGTACGACTTCGTGAGGAAGCAGGTCATAGGCGGCAGGCAGGCCTTCATCATCTGCCCCCTGATCGAGGAGTCCGAGGCCGTGGAGGCCCGGGCGGCCTCGGAGGAGCACAAGCGCCTCTCCAACGACGTCTTCCCGGACCTGAGGCTGGGCCTTCTCCACGGCAGGATGAAACCCCGGGAGAAAGAGAGGGTCATGCGCAGCTTCAGGGACGGGGACACGGACATACTGGTGTCGACGGCCGTGGTCGAGGTGGGCATCGACGTGCCCAACGCCACGGTGATGGTGGTGGAGGGCGCTCACCGGTTCGGCCTCTCCCAGCTTCATCAGTTCCGGGGCCGGGTCGGCCGCGGCGAGCACAGGAGCTACTGCCTGCTCCTCTCCGAGTACTCCACGGCAGAGGCCCAGGAGCGGCTGGACGCCGTGGAGAGGATCCACGACGGGTTCGCGTTGGCCGAAGAGGACCTGCGCCTCCGGGGGCCGGGCGACTTCTTCGGCACCCGCCAGAGCGGGCTGCCCAGCCTGAAAGCGGCGCGCCTGTCGGACCAGGACATCCTGCGCAAGGCCAGGGAGGTTGCGGGGCAGGTGCTGGAGGAGGACCCGGACCTGGAGCGGCCCGACCACCGGCGGCTGGCCCTGGAGGTGGCCCGCTTCGTGGCGCAGGCAGGCGAGGGCGCCCAGCCGTGAAGGGCCCATTGATTGCATCGCAATCATGTTATAATCCGTCCGCAATGCATGCGGAGGCGAGCCCATGGCCAGCATAACGGTACGCAACCTGGACGAGGGGCTGAAGCGGCGGCTGCGCATTCGCGCGGCGGAGAACGGCCGCTCGATGGAGCAGGAGGCCAGGGAGATTCTGCGGGCAGCCCTGGACGGGGAGGCGGCGCCGGCTAAGGGCCTGGGAACGGCGATTCACGAGCGGTTCAAGCCCTTCGGCGGCGTGGAGCTGGAGATCCCGCCAAGGGAGCCCATGCGCGAGCCGCCCCGGTTCGACTGAGGCGCGGCGATGATCGTCCTTGACACGAACGTGGTCTCGGAGCTGATGCTGCCCAGTCCTGCTGCCGGCGTCATCCAGTGGGTCCACCGGCAGGCGCGGCTGGACCTGTACCTATCGACCATCAGCGAAGCCGAGCTACGTTACGGCGCCGAGATACTTCCAGCAGGCCAACGCCGCGACAGGCTGGTTGCGGAGGTCGATGGAATGCTTCGGGAGGACTTTGCCGGGCGCATCCTCCCCTTCGACAGCGGCGCCGCCCAAGCCTATGCGGTCATAGCGGCGGCGCGCCGGGCCGCGGGGCGTCCCATCAGCCACCCCGACTGCCAGATCGCGGCCATCGCCCGCTCCCGGGGAGCGTCGGTGGCAACCAGGGACGTGGACGGCTTCCAGGGCTGCGGCATCGACGTGATCGATCCCTGGGGAGGGGTATGAGCGGCAAGAGGCTCGTCGCCGCGGTCGGGGACTACCTCCCCTCAAGTCCCGAGCTCTCGGGTCTGGCTGGCGGGTGCTCGGGAAGTGGCCCTCCTACCGGGAGAGGAGCGTCTCGGGCCGGGCTGTGACTCCTGAGCCAGTCCCCGCCGGGTGGCCGTCGCACAGGGCGCGGACCGGCACGGCGAACATGCCGTCCCCGAAACCGGCGGTTACTTCTCCGTCGTAGACCACTACCCCGGAGGCGAACCGGCCGGCCGCCGCCCTCTGCAGCTTGCGAAGGCCTCGAAAGTCCGAGGGGGTCACCGTGGCGGCGGCCTTCACCTCGACCCCGGCCACCGCCGAGCCCTGCTCGATGACCACGTCCACCTCCGCCTGGTCCCTGTCCCTGTAGTGGTAGAAGGCCGGGGGTGGGTCCTGGCATACGGCCTGGCGCCGTAGCTCCTGGAATACGAAGGTCTCCAGGATCTGCCCCAGGAGGGTGCGGTCCCGGGCCAGCAAGCCCGGGTTGGCCCCCATCAGGGCGCACCCCAGGCCGGTGTCGCCGATGTGGAGCTTGGGGCTCTTGACCAGCCGGTCCAGCCGGTTGCCGTGCCAAGGCGGGACCCGGTCGATGAGAAAGAGACGCTCCAGCAGTCCTATGTAGTCGCCGATGGTTGGGCGGCTGAGCTGGAAGGGTGATGCCAGGTCGGATAGGTTGTACAGCCGGCCCGTCTGTGACGCGGCGGCTGCGAGCAGGCGGGGCAGTACGTCCAGGGCGCTGACCCTGGCCATGTCCCGCACGTCCCGCTGGAGCTGGGCGTCTATGAAGCTCCGGTACCAGTTGGCGCGGCGGCGGGCGGTGGGGCGGGCCAGAGCCGCCGGATACCCGCCTGCAGCCATGCGGGCCCCCATATCGTCGCCAAGACGGCGGGTGGTGGCCGTCGGGAAGGTCCCGCGGAACAGGTCGTCGAGAAAGCTGGGAACTCCCCCTTCTATTTCGCTCTGGGAGAGGGGGTGGAGCTGCAGCACCTCCATACGGCCGGCCAGCGAGTCTGAAAGCGCGGGCATCAGGAGGACCTGGGCGGAGCCGGTGAGCAGGAACCGTCCGGGGATGCGGTGGGTATCTATCTCCCGTTTCAGGGCGGTGAACAGGGATGGAACGTGCTGCACTTCGTCGAGGATTACCCGCTCTTCCAACCCGCCGACGAACCCACCCGGATCGGCGTCCGCGGCGGCGCGGGCAACGGCGTCGTCGAAGCTGATATAGCGGTATCCCATGGAGGCGCCGACCTGGCGGGCAAGGGTGGTCTTGCCGCACTGCCGCGGACCGTGAATGAGCACCGCGGGCGAATCGGCCAGCGCCTCCAGCAGGGGACCCTCGGCATGGCGGGGGTAAAGGGGTACCGCATTCATCGTCTGATTGTAACCCTAAGGTGCGGCAGATTGCAAGGTTGAGATGCGTCCAATTGAAAGGTTATATACCGGCAGATTGCAATGTTTAATCTCGGCAGATTGCAAGGTTATAGGTACGGCAGATTGCAAGGTTGGACCTCGGCTGATTGAAACCCCAGGCCTGTCCGCACGCGAGACGGGGCCTCTCCTCGGTGGCGGCAAGCAAGGAGACCACGCCGGTGAGGAGGGCCGCCTGGGGCCGAGGCGGCCGGGTAGCTAGGCGGGCCCATGGCGATGTGGTAGCATAGACTAGACCACGGGGCGCCGTTTGGGGGGAAGGCCATCGTGTCAGGAATCGTTCGTGACCTCATCGTGGACAAGGTCCGCGCGGCCGTCGAGGAGGCCCGCGGCGCCGGCGTGCTGAGTCTGGATACCCTTCCCGACATCGCCGTAGAACGTCCCTCAAACCCCGAGCACGGCGACTTCGCCTCCAGCCTGCCCTTGAGGCTGGCCCGCGCCACCCGGATCAGCCCCATCGTAATGGCCGAGGAGCTGGTGAAGCTGGTCCCTCCGGGGGAGGAGGTCGACCGGGTCTGGGCGGCTCCGCCGGGCTTCATCAACTTCCGCCTTCGCGACGGGTGGCTGGCCGGCCAGGTGGAGTCCATCCGGGAGGCCGGAGCGGCCTACGGGGACGTGCGGCTGGGACGGGGGCGCTCGGTGATCGTCGAGTTCGTGAGCGTCAATCCCACGGGCCCCGTACACGTGGGACACACCCGGGGCGCCGTGCTGGGAAGCACCCTGGCCCGGGTCCTGGCGGCTGCCGGGTACTCCGTGACCCGCGAGTACTACGTCAACGACGCCGGCAGCCAGATGGACGCCTTCTACGCCTCGATACTGGCCCGTTACAAGCAGGCCCTGGGCCGCGACGACTCCCTTCCGCCGGGGGGCTACGCCGGGGACTACGTCGCGGACCTGGCCGCCGAAATCCTGGAGGAGCAGGGCGACAGGTTCCTCTCCATGGGGCAAGAGGAGGCGCTTCAGGAGCTGGGAGCCCTTGGACGCCGGAAGATGGTGTCCCTGATACGGAACGACCTGGAGCACATACGGGTGGAGTTCGATAGCTGGTTCAGCGAGGAGTCCCTGTACCGCGACGGAAAGTACGACCACGCCATGGAGACGTTGGAGGGTCGAGGCTATATCTCCCAGCGGGAGGGCGCCCGGTGGTTCGCCTCCAGCGCCCTGGGAGAGGACAAGGACAACGTCCTGGTGCGGTCCACCGGGGCGCCAACCTACTTCGCCTCGGACATCGCTTACCACTACGACAAGCTCCTGGAACGGGGATTCGACCAGGCCATCGACATCTGGGGGGCGGACCACCAAGGCCACGTCTCCCGCCTGAAGGCGGCCATGGCGGCCCTGGACCTGGACCCCGACCGCCTCACCATCGTGATCTCCCAGATGGTCACCCTCAAGCGGGGGACCGAGGTGGTCCGGGCGTCCAAGCGGACCGGGGAGTTCATCACCCTGCGGGAGCTGGTGGACGAGGTGGGGGCTGACGCCTGCCGCTACTTCTTCCTGGCCCGGACACCCTCCACGCAGATGGAGTTCGACCTGGAGCTGGCCAAGAAGGAGTCGACGGAGAACCCCGTCTACTACGTGCAGTACGGCCACGCCCGCATCGCGGGCATTCTGACCAACGCCCGGGCCCAGGGCATCGACTGGACGGACGGCGACGTTTCTCTCCTTACCCATCCCAGCGAGGTGGCGTTGGTCCGCAAGATGCTGCTCCTGCCCGAGCTGGTGGAGAACATGGCCCGCACCCTGGAGCCTCACCACCTGCCCCACTACGCCCTGGAGCTAGCGACCGCGTTCCATTGGTTCTACGAGAACTGCCGTGTGCTCTCCAGCAACCCCGAGGACTATCCCATGACCCTGGCCCGGCTGAAGCTGGCAGAGGCGGCCAAGACCGTCCTCTCCAAGACCCTGTATCTCATGGACATGACCGCCCCCGAGAAGATGTAGGGCAGCGGCTGTGACCGACCGCCTCGTATCCGGTAAGACGTTGGAGGACGACGCCGGGCTGGACTCGTCCCTGCGGCCCAGGCGGCTCGAGGACTTCGTCGGCCAGGACACCGTCAAGGAGAACCTGAGCATCGCCATGCAGGCGGCCAGGATGCGCGGGGAGCCCCTGGATCACGTCATCGTCTACGGCCCCCCCGGGCTGGGCAAGACCACCCTGGCGAACATCATCGCCCACGAGATGGAAGCCGGCATCAAGGTGACCTCGGGGCCGGCTGTGGAGCGCCCCGGGGACATGGCGGCCATACTCAGCAGCGTCAACACGGGAGACGTGCTGTTCGTGGACGAGGTGCACCGGCTCAGCCGGGTCGTAGAGGAGGTCCTCTACCCCGCCATGGAGGACTTCTTCCTGTCGTGGGTGGTGGGCAAGGGCCTGGGTGCCCGCAGCATAAACCTGCGCATCAATCCCTTTACCCTGATAGGCGCCACCACCCGGTTCGGCATGGTCAGCCCTCCCCTGAGGGACAGGTTCGGAGCTGTGTTCCACATGGACTTCTATGACAACGGCTCCATGGAGGTCATCGTGGCCCGGTCGGCGCGCATACTGGGCGTGGCCATAGACGACGGCGGCGTGTCGGAGATCGCACGCCGCTCCAGGGGCACGCCCAGGGTCGCCAACCGCCTCCTCAAACGCACCAGGGACTATGCTCAGGTTATGGCGGATGGTAGAATAACCCGTGAGGTGGCCCTGGAGGCCCTGGCCAAGCTGGAGGTGGACCCGCTGGGCTTGGACCAGGTGGACCACAGGCTCCTGAGCAGCGTGGTGGACAAGTTCTCGGGAGGGCCGGTGGGTCTGGACACCCTGGCGGCCTCCATCGGTGAGGACGCGGACACCATCATGGACATCTACGAGCCCTACCTGCTTCAGCTTGGATTTCTGGACAGGACCCCAAGGGGCAGGGTGGCCACCCTGCGGGGTTATCGCCATCTGGGGCGGGAGTACACCAGGCAGCCCGAGCCGCCCCAGGGGAAGCTTCTGTAGGACCGGGCCCCGGGTCACTGCCGGACTGGCGAGGAGACGGCCGATGCTGTACGAGCTGCGCATCTACGAGGCGATGCCCGGGAGGCTGCCCGCCTTGAACGACAGGTTCGCGAAACACACGTGCGGGCTCTTTGCCAAGCACGGCATCGACATGCTGGCCTTCTGGACCGAGGAGATCGGCACGAGCAACCGGCTGACATACATCAACGTCTTCCCGGACGTGGCTGCCCGCGAGTCCCGTGTGGCGGCCTTCGGAGCCGACCCCCAGTGGCAGCGCGTAAAGGCCGAGACCGAGGTGGACGGGCCCCTGGTGGACGTCATCCACAACACCTTCATGGGACTCACCCCCTACTCTCCCCAGCCCAGGATCACCACCAACGTGCAGGAGCTCCGCATCTACGAGGCGATGCCCGGCAAGATGGACGCCCTGCACCAGCGGTTCGCCGACCACACCATGGCCCTCTTCGAGAAGCACGGCATGGAGAACGTGGGCTATTGGACCGACCAGGTGGGCACCAACAACCGGCTGGTGTATATCCTTGGCCACCAGGACCTGGGGAGCCGGGAGAAGAGCTTTGCAGCCTTCCAGTCGGACCCGGAGTGGACCAGGGCCCGCGCGGCATCGGAAGTAGACGGCCCGCTGGTAAGAAGGAGCCACAGCACCATCCTGCGCCCCACGGACTACTCTCCGGCCCCCTGACGGGGACAAACCCGACCATGCCAGCGACCAGAACCGCAGGTGCATCCGGTATTTCAGCAGGCGAAGCAGTCGAGCGTCTGGCCGAGACCGAGGACCCCCTGTCCGGCCTGTCCGACGCCCTCAAGACCGTGGTGGAGCGGGCCCTGGACGGCCCGGGGCTGGACGCGGAGGGCGCATCGCGTCTGGCCCTCGCTACTGATGGCGAGACCCCGTCCCTCTGCCGTGCCGCGGCCCTTCTGCGTGACCGCGGGCGGGGGCGGGACGTCAGCTTCTCCCCCAAGGTGTTCATTCCCCTGACCAGGCTGTGCCGGGACTTCTGCGGCTACTGCACCTTTCGCCAGTCCCCCGCCGAGGCCGGAGAGTTGTACATGTCCCCCGACCAGGTGCTGGACGTGGCCAAGGCGGGGGGCAGGCTGGGCTGCACCGAGGCGCTCTTCACCCTGGGCGAGAGGCCCGAGCAGCGCTACCCCGAGGCCCGGGAGTGGCTGGACCGCCGTGGCTACGGGACGACGCTCGATTACCTGCGGGACATGTGCGACCTGGTGTTGCGTGAGACCGGGCTTCTGCCCCACGCGAACCCCGGCACCATGAGCCGTCGAGAGGTGGCCGGTCTCAGGGATGTCAACGCGTCAATGGGGGTGATGGTCGAGAGCCTGAGCGAACGGCTGTCCATGCCCGGCGGTCCCCACGAGATGGCCCCCAGCAAGCGCCCCTCGGTCCGCGTGAAGACCCTGGAGATCGCCGGGCAGCAGAGGGTAGCCTTCACGACGGGCATCCTGATCGGCATCGGCGAGACCCGGGGGGAGCGGATAGAGTCCCTTCTGGCCATCCGCGAGCTGCACCGCAAGCACGGCCACGTTCAGGAGGTCATCGTACAGAACTTCCGGGCCAAGCCGCGAACGGCCATGGAGGGCCACCTGGACGCCACGACCCGGGACCTGCTGTGGACCGCAGCGGCGACCCGCCTGGTGATGGGTCCCGACGCGAACGTTCAGGTCCCGCCCAACCTGAGCTTCGAAGACTACCCGGTCTATCTGATGGCAGGCATCAACGACTGGGGAGGGGTATCTCCCCTGACCATAGACTACGTCAACCCCGAGGCTCCCTGGCCCCAGATCGGGGATCTGCGCCGCCGGACGGAGGAGCTTGGCTTCCGGCTCAGGCCCCGGCTTCCGGTGTATCCCGAGTATATCGTTGGTGGAATGGACTACGTACCAGACTCCCTCCGTGACCGCGTCCGGTCTCTGTCGGACGGGGATGGTTATGCGAAAGGGGGTATCGAGCGATATGTCGCCTCCGCCTCATGAACCCCGGGAAAAAGGGGATATGCCGGCCTTGGAGCGCCTGCTCATGGACGTGAAACCCGAGGTGGGCCGCATCCTCAACAGGTCCCTGGACGGTCACGACCCCTCGGTGGAGGATGCCGTCGTCCTGTTGGGGGCCTCGGGACTGGAGGCCAACGCCCTGGTGCTGACCGCCGACGAGCTGCGCAGGAGGCGGGTGGGCGACGTGGTGACCTACGTGGTCAATCGCAACGTCAACTTCACCAACGTCTGCATCAAGCGCTGCGGCTTCTGCGCCTTCAGCCGGGACTACCGCCAGGAGGAGGGCTACTTCCTGCCAGTCAGCGAGATCATAAGGCGGGCAAGGGAGGCCTGGGACCTGGGGGCCACGGAGGTGTGCGTCCAGGCGGGCCTGCCTCCCCAGATGGACGGCGACCTGTACATCAAGCTGTGCGAGGCCATGAAGGCTGAGCTGCCCGACATGCACATCCACGGCTTCTCCCCCGAGGAGGTGCTGTACGGCTCGGTGCGGTCCAGATGCAGCATCCGGGACTACCTGGTAGGCCTGCAGGACGCGGGTGTAGGCAGCCTCCCCGGGACCTCGGCGGAGATACTGGACCAGGAGGTCCGGGACCGTATCTCTCCGGGCCGCATAACCGCAGACCAATGGGTCGAGGTCATCACCACCGCCCACGACCTGGGCATCCCCACCACCTCGACCATAATGTACGGCCACGTGGAGACAGACGAGCACAAGGCCCGCCACATCGCCCTTCTGAGGGACATACAGAAGGCTACCGGGGGCTTCACCGAGTTCGTGCCCCTGAGCTTCGTCTACACCGAGGCGCCCATGTACAGCCGCGGGTTCGTCGACGGAGTCAGGACGGGGCCAACCGGCAACGAGGTAATCAAGCTCCACGCCGTCTCCCGGCTGATGCTGAACAACTGGATACCCAACCTCCAGGTGTCCTGGGTAAAGGAGAGCCTGCGCTTCTCCCAGACCCTGCTGGGAGCGGGTGTCAACGACATGGGGGGCACCCTCATTAACGAGAGCATCTCCACGGCGGCCGGGGCCCAGTACGGCCAGCTTGTACGTCCCAGGCAGTTCCGGGACCTGATCCGTGACGCGGGCCGGGTGCCAGCCGAACGGTACACCACGTACGACATACGCCACGTCTTCGATGACGGCGAGGACCCGGTGGAGCCCCTGGACATGGTGGGAGACGACGCCGAGGAACGCTTCGGCTCCTACCAGCGTCTCATCAAGATGGACAGCTTCCGCTTCGAGCACCCCCGCCACGCCAAGGGCGTCGAGGGGGAGTAGGTCCCGTGCGGCCCGGGCGCTGCAACCCGTGACTCCCACTGTCCTGGCGCTGGCCGGTGGTGTCGGGGGAGCCAAGCTGGCCGTGGGTCTGGCGAGGGCGCTGCCCCCCGAGCGGCTGACCATTGTAGTCAACACCGGAGACGACGAGGTGTTCCACGGACTGCACGTCTCTCCGGACCTGGATACGATGATGTATGCCCTGGCGGGCCTCACCAACACCGTGACGGGATGGGGGGTCGCCGGCGACACCTTCAACGGCCTGGCCTTGCTCCAGAGGTATGGCGCCGATACGTGGTTCAACCTGGGCGACAAGGACCTGGCGACCCACATCCGCCGCACCCAGCTCCTCAGGGACGGGCGCACCCTGTCCCAGGCGACCGAGAGTCTCTGCCGGGGCCTGGGCATCCCACACCGCGTCGTCCCCATGAGCGATTCCCCTCTGCGCACGGTGGTGGAGACGGGTCAGGGAGACATGGCCTTCCAGGAGTACTTCGTAAAGCGCCGTTGCGAGCCCGTTGCCAAGGCCGTCCGTTTCGAGGATGGCTGCGGCCGCGACGCCAGCTCCACCGGCGCCGTAGACCCGTCCGTCGGGTTCGTCAGGGCCCTGGACGAGGCGTCGGCGCTGGTATACTGCCCCTCCAACCCCTTTCTCAGCATCGCGCCCGTCCTTGCTCTGAAGGGAGTCAGGGAGCGAGTCCGCTCGTTCCATGGGCCTAGAGTGGCGGTCAGCCCCATCGTAGGGGGACAGGCCCTTCGCGGCCCCGCCGCCAAGCTGCTGGCGGAGCTGGGGTACGAGGTGTCGTGCAGGGGCGTGGCGGAGCAGTACGCCGGCCTATGCGACGTGTTCGTCATCGACGAGGTGGACAGGGACCAAGCCGGGTCCGTCGAGGCGCTGGGGATACGCGTCGAGGTGGCGCCCACCGTGATGACCACGGATGTGGACAAGGAGCGGCTGGCCCGGCGTATACTGGATATGGTGGGAGAGGCGTACTCGGAAGGCGAAGGAGTCGGGACGGCGTGAAGGACACCCATACCGTCGGCGTGGTGCCCATGAAGCCCCTGGCGCAGGCCAAGAGCCGGCTGTCGGCCAACCTGGACGAGCAGCAGCGGGAGGCCCTGGGAGGGAACCTGCTCCGCCGTGTGCTGAGGGCCCTCATCGGCCCAGCCCCGGGCTTGGCGGAGCGGGGCGTGCTGGACGAGGTGTGGGTGGTGGGCGGCGACGAGCAGGTGGAGCGGATAGCCTCGGAAGAGCGGGCCCAGTGGCATCCCGACGAGTGGAGCGGCGTCAACGAGACCCTGGACGGAAGCTTCGAGCGCATCCTCGGCTCCGGCAACGCCGCCATGTTCGTGCCGGGGGACCTCCCCTTCCTGAAGCCCAGGGACGTGCACGGTTTCGTGGCCGCGTCGGGCCACCTGAAGAACGTCACCCTGGCTCCTTCCAGGCAGGGGGGCGGCACCAACGGCATCCTGCTGGTCCCGGGCCTGTCCCGCACCTTCAGGGCCCAGCTTGGCGCCGACAGCTTCAACCGCCATCTGACCCAGGCGTCCTCTACGGGCATATCGGTGGCCATCTACTACAGCATGGGCCTGGCGTTGGACCTGGACACCTTCGACGATCTGAGGGCCTACGAGTACATGGAGCCCGGCCTCATCGAGAGCCTGACGGACGGCATGTACAGGTTGGGGGGCTAGCGCAGGTTGATGGAAGAGGCCGACCCTTCGACGGTCTTGGACGGGGATCCTGAACAGAGTGAGGTTTCTATGGCCGCGTCGGGAGTGAAGCTGGGCGTCCTCCTGCCCACCAGGGGTCTTCTCATGACGGGAGAGGCGCCGCGTAATGCGGACGGCATCCTCTCCATGGCCGAGAGGGCCGAGGAGGCCGGTCTCGACTCGGTGTGGGTGGGGGACAGCCTCACCGCCAAGCCGAGACTGGAGCCGTTGACGACCCTGGCGGCGGTCGCGGCGCGGACCAGGCGGGTGCGCCTGGGCACCGCCGTGATGCTGGCCGCCCTGAGGCATCCGGTCCTGATGTCCCACGTGGTGGGTACGTTGGACCTGATTGCCGGCGGGCGCACGGTGCTGGCCATAGGGGTCGGCGGGGCCTTCAACGATGCTCAGCAGCGGGAGTGGCGGGCGGCGGGGGTCGACGCATCCCGAAGGGCGGGCAGGTTGTCCGAGCTGGTCGAGATAACGAAGCGCCTGGGCGTTGGGGAGACGGTCTCCTTCGCGGGCCGGCACTTCGACTTGGACGAGGTCGGCATGGAGCCCAGGCCGCCCCAGGAGGGCGGCGTTCCCGTCCTCCTGGCGTGTCATTGGCGGGCCGGGTCGGAGGCCCAGTTCCGCCGGGCCGCCAGGCTGGGGGACGGCTTCATCGGCATCTCCGACACGCCCGATGAGTACGCCATGGTGGCCGACAGGGTCCGGGCGTACCGGGCCGAGTATGGACGTGAGGCGGAGCCCATGGAGTCCGCCTTCTACATGACCGTGAACCTGGACCCCGACGAAGAGAGGGCCGCCCGGGAGGCCGACCGGTACCTGATGCTGTATTACGGGGCCAATATCTGGGGCGACCGGTGGGGTCCCTTCGGCGGGCCCGCCGAGAAGACCGTGGAGCGCATACGCCAGTATGTCGACGCCGGAGCGGGGACCATCATCGTCCGCTTCGCCTCCTTCGACCAGGAGCGCCAGATGGACACCTTCCTCGACGAGGTAGCTCCCGCCATTGGTTAGCCCGCGGCAGGTCGTCCCGACTGCCCTGAGGACCGTGTGCATCTCCCTCGTCCTGGTCATGGCAGCCGGCTGGCGTCCGGCCAACGCCCAGGCAGACGCCCCCGAGGGATGCTCCGGCGTGTTCCAGGCCACCTCCCGGGGAGGAGGGGATGCCCCGGTGAGCGGGGGTGGATGCAATGCCTTCCAGGACCCCGGCGAGCGGGCCAGGACCACGGTATCCCGTGTCGTCGACGGAGACACCATCGTCGTCGAAGGGGGAGAGCGTGTCAGGTACGTGGGAATCGACGCCCCCGAGGTTGGGGAAGCCCCGGAGCCCTTCGGCGCCGAGGCCACCGAGCTGAACCGCCGCCTGGTGGAGGGCCGGTCCGTGCTCCTCGTGAAGGACACCTCGGACAGGGACCGGTTCGGCAGGCTGCTGCGCTACGTGTATGCCGATGGTATACTGGTCAATGCCGAGATCGTGCGTGAGGGCCATGGCCGGGCGGTAGTTTTCCCGCCCGACGACGAGCATGCCCTGTGCTTCGCCGCGCTGGAAGAAGAGGCGAATCAGGCACGGAGGGGAATGTGGGCGGAGCCGCAGAGGCCGTAACCATGCCGCGTCGTCGGACCACCGGAGGCGTCAACTGTACTCGATAGACCTGAAGGGGCGGTCGGCCCTCGTCTTCGGCGTCGCCAACGAGCGCAGCATCGCCTGGGCCATCGCCCGGGTGCTGGACGAGGCGGGCTGTCGTTTGGCCCTCGCCTACCAGAACCAGCGCCTTAAGGGCAGGGTCGAGAAGCTGGCCGTGGACCTCACTGACCCCGTGCTCCTGGAGTGTGACGTTACCGACGACGACCGGATAGCCGAGGTCTTCGCCCGGGTGGAGGAGCGGTTCGATGGGCTGGACGTCTTGGTCCACAGTATCGCCTACGCCCTTCGGGACGACCTGGGCGGCGACTTCTCTAAGACGGGCCGCGAGGGCTTCCGGGTCGCCCTGGATGTCAGCGCCTACTCCCTGCTGCCTCTGGTCCGCGGCGCAGCGCCGTTGATGGAGCGCCGGGGGGGAGGCAGCGTCGTGACCATGACCTTCCAGGCGTCGGAACGGGTCTTCCCCGGCTACAATATCATGGGCACCGCCAAGGCGGCACTGGAGAACGAGGTGCGGCAGCTTGCCGCCGAGTACGGGGGCAGGAACATCAGGGTGAACGCCATCTCGGCAGGACCCCTGGAGACCCTGGCAGCCCGGGGCATACACGGGTTTCTGGACATGAAGAAGGTGCACGCCCAGCGGGCGCCCATGGAGCGGAATATCACCCACGAAGAGGTGGCCAAGACGGCCCTGTTCCTGTGCAGCGACCTGTCCAGCGGCGTGACGGGCTCGGTGATACCCGTGGACGCCGGCTACCACATCATGGCCGTATAGCCGTCGCGGAGAGCGACATCCCTTCGGCACACTTCCCGCGGCGCCATCACCAGCCGTGCCCACGCGAGGACGACGCTATGAGAAACCCTGATTCCACCATGACCAAGACCGATCGGAACCTTTGGAACGCCATCGTCAGCGAGGCGATGGCCCACCTGAAGTACAGCGCCTACGCCCACAAGGCCCTGGAGGAAGGGTACCCCGAGGTGGCCCAGGTCTTCCAGGAGGTGGCCGGGGCGGAGACCATTCACGGGATGAACCACCTGCGGGTGTCGGGGGAGGTCCGTTCCAGCGTCGAGAACCTGAGGAACGTCGTCACCGGCGAGTCCAAGGAGATCAGCACCATGTATCCCCGCATGGTGAAGGACGCCCTGGACGACGGGCGCATGGACGCGGTGGACACCTTCACCCTGGCCATGGACCGGGAGCGGCACCACCTGGAGGTCTTCTCCAAGGCCCTGGCGGAGATGGAGGCCAGGCTGGCGCCGTCGACCGGGAAGGCGGCGACCGCTGACGGTGACGCCGAAACGGTGAGGCGTCCGGAGCCGCTGCAGTTCGTGGAGCCCGAAACATCCCCCACCTACGCGAGGGCCCGACAGGAAGTCGAGGGAGAGCGCTGGCGGGTAGCAGCCGCAGGGCGCATTCGCGAGGTCGTCTTCGGCGCCCAGGACGGCCTGGTGAGCACCGTGGCGCTGGTTACCGGCGTCGCCGTGGCCGGGGCAGACAACCCCATCGTCCTGGTGGCCGGGCTGGCCGGCGCCCTGGCGGGTGTGATATCCATGGGCACAGGCGCGTACCTGGGTTCCCGCGCCGAGCAGGACGTGCAAAGGGCCGAGATAGAGAAGGAGGCGGCGGAGCTGGCCGAGCATCCCGCCGAGGAGCTGGCCGAGCTGGTGGTCCTGTACCAGCGGGAGGGGTTGAGCTTCGAGGAGGCCAAGGGGGTTGCCGAGCACATCGCCGCCGACAAGGACCTGTGGCTTACGACCATGGTGGAGAAGGAGCTGGGGCTGAGCTACGAAGAGACGGTGAACCCCGTCAAGGATGCGCTGACCATGGGCGCGGCGTTCATCGCCGGGGCGATAGTGCCGGTGCTGCCCTACTTCTTCACCGGGGGCAACGTGGCCATAACGGCCTCCGTGGCAGCCACCCTGACAGGCCTCTTCATCCTCGGCATCGGGAAGGGGCGCATCGTCAGGCAGTCGCCGGTGCTGCAGGGCTTGGAGGTGCTGTCCATCGGGGCCGTGTCGGCCGGAGCCGGGTTCGGCCTTGGGCTCGTCGTCTGAAGTTAGTCCGGCCCGTGAGGCCGGCCGACGGCTATGGGGCAGGGATGGTGCGGGCGGTAAGGCCGGTCTCCCCGTCGTCGTCGTCCAGGAAGCACATCAACGACTGGTCGGGCTCCAGCCGCACGTCGACCGCCTCTCCGTCGTCGTAGTGGGCGGTGTGGTGCTGGAGGCTCCGGACCTGTGCGCCCGAGGGTAGCTCCACCGTATACAGGTAGTGGGTCCCGCGGAACACCCGCCCGACCACCATGCCCAAGCCGTTGGGGTCGCGGCCCATGGCCACGTCGTCTGGCCGCACCCCCACATCCACCACCGCGCCCTCGCGCAGGCCCTTGGGCCCTTCGAGCAGGCCGATCTCGGTCTCGAGGCAGCCGCCCACCCTACGGGCCCTGAGGAAGTCGGCGGTGCCCAGGAAACGCGCCACGAACCTGGACCGGGGCCGGTGGAACATCTCCTCGGGGCTCCCCACCTGCTCCAGCGCTCCCGCGTTGAGGACGGCCACCCTGTCTCCCATGAACAGAGCCTCCTCCTGGTCGTGAGTGACGTATATGGCGGAGACGCCGTTGGAGCGGAGAATGCTCCTGACCTCCACGCGAAGGCCCGCCCGCAGATGAGGGTCCAGGTTGCTGAAGGGCTCGTCCAGCAGCAGGGCCCGGGGTTCCGCCGCCAGGGACCGCGCCAGCGCTACCCGCTGCTGCTCCCCTCCCGAGAGCTCGTAGGGGTACCTGCCGCCCATCTCCGAGAGGCGGACCATGCTCAGCATGGCCATGGCCCGGTCCTCTCTGTCCCTCTTGGGGTGGTCCTTCAGCCCGAAGGCCACGTTCTCGTGGACTGTCATGTGGGGGAAGAGGGCGTAGTCCTGGAACACCATGCCCAGGCGCCGCTCCTCGGGAGGCACCCAGTGGCCGCCGCCCGATATCAGCCGGCCGCGGAGGGCAACGGTCCCGGCGTCGGGCGATTCGAACCCCGCCACCAGGCGGAGCAGGGTAGACTTGCCGCTGCCGCTGGGCCCCACCAAGGCGAGGACCTCCCCTTCCTCCAGCGTCAGGGTCACGTTCCGCAGGGCGCCGATCTCACCGAAAAACTTGCTCAGCCCGTCGCACCGGATTGGCGGATGGCCCACAGCCACCTCCCCACGGGCTCCGTCGGCGGTGTGTTCGGAGACAAGCCGAGTGTCAGCCACGGACAAAATCAATCTCCCGGTCCTGGGACCGGCTCGCCCTCCTGGCGTCCGCGGGGGGAGCCTGCGACCTGCGCTCCCGCAGGACCAGGATGGCAAGGGGCGCCGCGGACAGGGCCACCAGGACCAAGGCCGGCATGGCGGCCCTGGCGAAGAAAGACTCGGAGGCCGCGGACCATATGACGGTCGCCAGCGTATTGAACCCTATCGGACCCAGTATCAGCGTGGCTGGCAGCTCCTTCATGGTCAACAGGAATACCAGGGCCGCTCCCGCCACCAAGCCCGGCCTCACCAGGGGCAGGGTTACCTCAGCGATCACCTGTATGGGCCGGCGTCCCAGGCTGAGGGCCGCTTCCTCGACTCTGGGATTGACCTGCAACAGGGATGCCCTGACGCTGCCGACGGCGGGAGAGAGGAACAGCACGACGTAGGCGAACACCAGAAGGCCGAGGGTCTGGTACAGCGGGAGGGCGTACCGGATGGCGAAGAACACCAACGCCAGGGCCACGGCGATGCCGGGCAGGGCGAAGCCCACGTAGGTTATCCGCTCGCAGACGGAGGCGATGGGGCCGGGGTGGCGCACCGCCAGGACGGCGACGGCCAGCGCGGCGGCGACCGTCGCCACCGCGGCGATGGCTGATACGTAGAGGGAGTTCCAGGCGGCGGACCACTCGAACGCCAGCGGCTCTCCCGACGACACGCCGTTCACTACCCAGTAGACCAGGACCGACAGGGGCAGGACCATCGAGAAGAGGATGACGACGGTGCACAGAGCGGTGGCTGGCCAACGCCAGCGTCCCAGGGAGGCCAGTCCCGGGGGCCGGGCGGCGCCGACACCGATGCGGTGGTACCGGGATCGTGCCCGGAAGCCCGCCTCCAACAGCAATATTCCCACGGCCACCGCCACCAGGACCAGCGAAAGGGCCGCCGCGATGGTCCGGTCGAAGGCCGACTCGTACTGGGTGTAGATGGCCCACGTGAAGGTCTCGTAGCGCAGCAGGGAGACGGCCCCGAAGTCGCTCAACGTGTAGAGGGCCACCAGCACCGCTCCGGCCAGGATGGATGGACGCAGCAGGGGCATCGTGACCCGTCGGAAGGTGGCCCAGCTGCCCAGCCCGAGCCCCCGGGAGCTCTCCTCCAGCCCCGGGTCCAACCGCCACAGGGCTGCCCTGACGGTGATCAGTACGTATGGATAGCTCAGCAGTGTTAGGGTCAGCGCGGCCCCGGCAAGGCCGTAGATCTCCGGCAGGCGGGTCACGCCAAGGGGACCCTCCAGGAGCTGCTGGAGCATGCCCCTGGGCCCCAGCACGACGACCACCAGGAACCCGCCTATGTAGCTGGGGATCACCAGGGGAAGCATCAGGACCACCGACCACATCCGGCGGAAGGGCAGGTCGGTACGGACGGTCAGCCAGGCCAGGGGCAGGGCGAGGGCGATCGACCCGGCCGTGACGCAGACGATCAGCAGTATGGACCGCAGGAGGATCTCGGCGGTGCGGGAGCGGAAGATGATGTCCCACGCCGCCTCGCCGTCGTCGACGGTCCGTACGGCAAGGTAGACGACGGGAAGGGCTACGGCCACGGTGATGGCCAGAGTGACCGTCCACAGGGCAGCGGGGATCCGGCCTGGCCGCCTACCGTTACCGGTCCGGGACAGGACCCCGCCGGCCAGCGACTTTGCGGCCCCAACCATGATCGCGAGACGCCCCCCGGCCCTCTCAGCAGGGCCAATATCCCTTCCGAGTCCGGCTGATGACCCGGCGGACCGGTCCCCGGAATCTGTTCGGGGACCGGGTCTGGTCTTCGACTCAGAAGGGTCAGTGTATCCTAACGGATTTCATATGTCAACACTAAAGACACGAATATGTGCGCCCACTCCTCCGGCCCCGGAAGACGTTGCCTGGACGCGGGCGGTCTCCTGCCTTGTACGAGTTGTACGGCCGGTATGAGACCGGATATAATGGGTTCGATCCGTCCACCCGAAAGAACCGGGCGGCCGCTTGTGCAATACCATCAGGAAGGGCTAGTGCGCATATGTTGTTAGGGGAGCCGAAGCCGGAGATAAGCGTCGTCGTGGAGAACTATCTCCAGGCCATATACAAGCTGAAAGAGCGGGGCGAGCGGGTGTTTCCAACGCGGCTTGCCGAGGTCATGGACGTGTCGGTGGCTACCGTGGCGGGCACGTTGAAACGGCTTGGGAAGCAGGGGATGATCCAGGTTAGCGACAGTAAGGAGATACACTTCACCGACCGGGGGAACGAGGTGGGCGAGTCGGTCGTGAGACGCCACCGACTGGCCGAGTGCATGCTCACCCAGCTCCTGGGGGTCGAGTGGCCCCGGGCCCACATGGAGGCCCACCGGCTGGAGCATGCCATCTCTGAGTATGTGGAGACGAAGCTGGCCGCCTCCCTGGGATATCCCACCGTCAACCCTTTCGGCGCTCCCATACCCGGCTACAGCGATGGGATCGACCCGCCGTCGGTGAAGCCGCTGAATGAGGCCAGCCAGGGGGATACCACCGTCGTGGAGCAGGTCCCCGAAGAGGACCTGCAGTTGCTGGAGTTCTTCGATGAGACCGGTGTGAGGCCGGGAGCAAGCGTGGAGGTGAGGGAGATCGCTCCCTACAAGGGCACGATCACCGTGGTGGTCGACGGCTCCGACGTGGTGCTGGGCACCGAGGTGGCGGCCATGGTCATGGTGCGCAGCTAGGCGGGTCAGACCCGGTCCAGAAGCGTACGTAGGGCCACGACGAACTCGGCCGGCTTGTCTCCCGCGACCAGGTGCCCGGCCCCGGGCACCACCGCCCCGGTGCTCCCTGGGACCATCTGCAACATCTTGTCCATCACCTCGGGAAGGAAGAAGTCGCTGTCTCCGCCCCGGACTAGCAGGGTCGGGCAGCGGACCCTTCCGACGCACTCCCACAGGCGATCGCTGCTCCAGCTCGGTGGGCGAAATCCCGGAGCCCTGAGCGCCTTGTCATACTTCCAGGTCCACTTCCCGTCGTCCCTCTTCCTGATGCTGTACTTGAGGGCCCCCAGCACTTGCTCCCGCGGCCTGCCGGTGTACGACTGGACCCGGTCGGCAAACTCCTCGTAGGAGTCCAGCTCGTCGGGCAGCTCTCGGAAGGTCCGGATCCTGGACTCGCCCGCCCGTCCCATCTCCGGGCCCGTGTCCACCACGGCCAGCGCCTTGAGGGTGTCCGGTTGGCGCGACGCGAACACGTAGGCGTTGCGCCCTCCCATGGAGTGGCCCACCAGTATGAAGCGGCGCAGGCCAAGGGCGTCGACCAGGGCGTCCAGGTCCCGCTGGTGCGCATCCAGCGAGTAGTCGCCGTCGGGGGCCCATTCCGTGTCGCCGTGGCCCCGGGCGTCCAGGGCCAGCACGTGGTAGTCGCCGCATAGGGAGAGGGACACGAAGTCCCAGCTATGGCCCTGCTGCAGAGCCCCATGGAGGAAGAGTATGGTGTCGGCCCCCTCGTTGCCCCAGTCGAGGTAGTGAAACAGTAGGCCGTTGGCCCGGACGTGCCGGTCCTCGGGCTGCCGTTCCACGGTGAAGCGCACGCCCATGGCCCTCGCGGCATCGAAAAGGGATAGACCGGCCCCTTGGGAATTCACAGACAGCGCTCCCGGCTTGTAGTCACTAGAATCATACGTCTCTTGTCAAGAGAGATGCGAGGCCCAGGAGCGGTGGCCGGCGTCTCCGCCGTTCTTGACGGGCCGCATGCAAGGTCGTTAGAATTGCAGCCGTACACGGTCCCCGGAGACGGTCCCCGGGGGCCGCGTGACGTAGCCTCGAAGGGCGGTGCGGAGGGTTGAAGAGACGCGGGCCGGCCCGCAAAGTGGAGAAGCTGGTCTCAGCCGGAGGCGTCGTGTACAGGCTGGTGGATGGCCGCATAGACACCGTGGTATGCGGGCGGCGCGAGCCCCTCAGGTGGAGTCTCCCCAAGGGCACCCCGGATGAAGGGGAGACCCTGGAGCAGACGGCCCTTCGGGAGGTCCGCGAGGAGACAGGCCTCGAGGTGGAGATCGAGGCCCCCATCGGCAACATCAACTATTGGTTCGTCAGCCCCGACAACCGGCGCCACTTCAACAAGACGGTTTACTTCTACCTGATGGCCCACAGAGGCGGGTGCACCGACCAGCATGACCCCGAGTTCGACGAAGTCCGCTGGGTGCCCTCGGAGGAGGCCCTCAAGAGTCTTGTCTACCCCAACGAGGCCAAGGTGCTGGGCGTGGCGCTGGACATAATAAAGAGCAGGGTGTCCCCGTGACCGGCGGACTCCCCGTTGCGACGGGACTCTGATTTGCGGCTCACCGGCGGCAAGGTGGTCCTGAGAGAGAAGGGGCTGGAGGACGCCTGGCTCGACTACCTGTGGAGGACCGACAAAGAGATAGCCAGGCTGGATGCGGCCTTCCCCCTGAAGATGACCTTCCAGGAGTTCCTGCGGCTCTTTCGTGACCAACTCCGTTACCCGACCCCCGCCTCGGGACGCTTTGGAATCGACACAAGAGAGGGCAGGTACATCGGCACCTGCATGTTCTACGATCTGGACTCGGTGAACCGCCAGGCCGAGATCGGCATCGTCATCGGCGACCGGGAGTACTGGGGGCGGAGGTACGGCTACGACGCGGTGGTCACGCTGCTGGACTACCTGTTCTCGGACGGCGGCATAGACCGGCTCTACCTCCACACTCTGGAATGGAACCAGAGGGCCCAACGCGCCTTCTCCAACTGCGGGTTCAGCCCCCTTCGCCGCGTCCGTCGCAATGGCCTCGATTTCATCCTCATGGAGATCAAGAAGGACGACTGGGTCCGCGTCAGGGATGAGAAGCTGGCCATCAGGGACGGGGCGGCTTGCGCGACCAGGGACTAGCTACGGCGTTGATTGACAATTCCTTCCTGCTATGGTAGCTTGCAAGCGTACCTAGTGAAATTTTACACAAACTCCGCCTTCGTCCGCGTGGGCGAGAGAAGTGTCCGGACGGTCAACGGTCCCGCCGGGCGCGGGTCGGGCAGAGGGCAGGCAATTCTCGCGCGTGGCGGGGCCCCCGCATCGGGAGGGCCGCCGAGCATCCAGAGCCGAGTTGGCGGAGTGACGAGGGTGGAACAGGCGGTCTTCTTCCATGGGGACTTCCTCGAGGTGCAGTGACGGAACGGGACGTCGGCCGGCCGTTACAGGTCCTATCGATCGTAACCCTGTTCTCCGTATTGGGCTTGGTGGTGCTGGGAGGTGTGGTCCGGTTGACGGAGTCGGGCTTGGGCTGTCCCGACTGGCCCCTCTGCCACGGCCAGATCATCCCACCCATGAACACGGACACCCTCATAGAGTACTCACACCGCCTTATGGCGTCCGTCGTGGGCGTGCTGGTGGTGGTCACGGCGTTCGGGATATGGCGCTCGTACCGCAGGGACCGGTGGCTGATGGTTCCCGCCGGCATGGCGGTCCTGCTGCTGTTGGTACAGGTGCTCCTGGGCGGCTTCACCGTGCTGAGGGAGCTTTCCGGTGAGATGGTCATGGCGCACCTAGCCACCGCCGAGGCCCTCCTCGCCGTGCTAGTGGTCCTGACCCTGGCGGCGATGGGCCGTGTTGGGGCCATCGCGGGACCGCCGGAACGCCGGCTGTCGTTGCTGGCCGCGGCCGCCCTGCTCATGGCGTACGGGGTGCTGCTCACAGGCTCGTACGTGACCGTGTCGGGCTCGACGCCGGCCTGCGGCACCGCGTGGCCCCTGTGCGACGGCGGGCTCCTGCCGGGCAGCCATCACGCGGCTATGCACATGGTCCATAGGGTGGCGGGCCTGGTTGCCGCGGTGCTGATGGCGTTCACGCTGGCGGCGGCGTGGAGAAGGCGTCAGCGCGACGGATGGCTGGGACGGCTTGCCCTGGCCGTGGCCGTCGCATTCGGCATACAGATATTCGTGGGCGCCGCGATCATGTTCTCCAGCTTCGATCTGGCCGCAAGGCTGGCCCACCTGGCCGTCGCCAGTCTCGTCTGGCTGGGACTGTCGGCCGTGGTGGTCCTGTTGTGGGCTCCCAGGGAGCAGCGGCTTCGAGGTGCGGCTGTTGCTTGAACCAGGCCAGACGGCCCCGGCATCCACCGCGCTGGGCAGGGCCCCCCTCCTGTCCCAGGCTTCGGACTACCTTTCTCTGACCAAGCCGCCGATAGTCCTGCTGCTCCTGATCACGGCCCTGGGAGGGGTGTTCCTGGCAGCCGATGGCTCGCCGCCGGTCGTAGCGACGCTGCTGCTCCTGGTGGGCGGCGCCGCGGCCGCGGGAGGGGCCAGCGCCATAAACCACTACCTGGACCGGGATATCGACGGGCTCATGGTGCGGACCCGGCGGCGGGTCCTGCCGTCCCGCCGGGTCTCCCCCGGGGCCGCCCTCACCTTCGGCGTGGTCCTGAATATCTTCGCCTTCGGCCTGCTGGCGACGTGGGTCAATCTTCTGGCGGCGTCGCTGACCCTCAGCGGCACCCTCTTCTACGTTCTCGTCTACACGTCCTGGCTGAAACGGACGACGGCGCAGAACATAGTCATCGGGGGGCCGCCGGAGCGGTGCCGCCGATGGCGGGCTGGGCCGCCGTCACGGGGGGGCTGGAGCTTCCGGCCCTGTACCTGTTCGCCTTGGTCTTCTTCTGGACGCCGCCCCACTTCTGGGCCCTGGCTCTGCTGATCCGGCAGGACTACGCCCGCGCCGGCATTCCCATGCTCCCGGTGGTGGCGGGCCTGGAGTCCACCCGCCGCAACATCATCCTGTACACGGTGACCGTCGTAACCATCTCCATCCTGTTCTTCACGACCCAGGCCGTGGGGATGGTCTACTTCGGCTCCGCCCTCCTCCTGGGCGCGGCGTTCCTGCTGCTGGCGTGGCATCTCAGGGCCAGCGACCGGGTAGACCCGGACAGGCCGCAAGTCCAGGGGGCGAAGGCGCTCTACCTGTACTCGTTGGCCTACGTGGCGCTGCTCTTCACAGCGGTAATGGTAGACAGCGTGGTGAGGATATGACGATGCCCGGCGTACGCCGCCGAAAGCGACTGTGCCCCTTGAATACTAGGTTGGCCTCTGCTAAACTCGCCGGTGCGATTCCCGGGATGCTTCGAGCATGACCCATCGACCATTGACAGACACTTCCGAGAGGGGGCGCGTGTAATGCCCAGGCGCCCGGCCTTCAGACTGGTGCTGATGGCCCTCTCCGCCCTTGGCCTCCTGCTGTTCGTCGGATGCACCCCGGACCATCCCCAGTCGACCTTCGACGTAGCGGGGCCGGTGGCGGACAAGCAGCGGACCCTGTTTTACATAATCTTCTGGGCGGCGGTGTTCGTATTCGTGGTGGTCGAGGGGATCCTCGTCTACACGGTGGTCCGGTACCGTCGCAGGCCCGCCGAAGAGGGCATACCGCCCCAGACCCACGGCAACACCCGGCTGGAGATAGGCTGGACCATCGCCCCCGCCGTGGTGCTTGCGGTCATCGCGGTGCCCACCATCATATACATCTTCGATATCTCCTCCGAAGCGGGTCCGGACGCCCTTACGGTCAACGTGACCGGCCACCAATGGTGGTGGGAGTTCGAGTACCCGGAGCTGAACGTGGTGACGGCCAACGAGATGCACCTGCCCGTCGACAGGCAGATCCGGGTGAACCTCCGGTCCGATGACGTCATCCACAGCTTCTGGATACCGAAGCTTGCGGGCAAACAGGACGTGATACCCAGGAACCTGAACGTGATGCAGTTTACCGCGGCGAAGGATGATATAGACTCCTTCCCGCTGGTCCTGTACGGCCAGTGCGCCGAGTTCTGCGGCGTAGCCCATGCCCACATGAGGTTCCGTGTCATCGTGCACGACAGCACCGAGAACACGTTCGAGGACTGGGTGGCGGCGTACCGCCAGCCCCATGTCCCACCCAGCGGAGACGCGGCCGAGGGAGCTACCATCTTCGCCGCCCGAGGGTGTCTCCTCTGCCACTGGGTGGAGGGCCCAACCCCGGTGGAGATCAGGGAGGGGTTGAACGAGGCCTTCCTGCGGGGTGAGCCCAGGTTCCCCGCGCCCAACCTGAACAAGTTCGGGACCCGGGCCACCTTCGTTGCGGGCTACATGGACCTGAACCGGGAGAACCTGATCAGCTGGCTGGAAGACCCCGAGAGCATCAAGCCGGGCAACCGGATGTCGGAGCTGGCCACCGTCTATACGGACCCCGAGTCCCAGCTCAGCCGGGACGAGGTGGAGAAGCTGGCCTCCTACCTGCTGAGCCTGGAATAGTGAAGCGCATGCTCGCATACTCGGTTATAATGCCCATACTCGGCTATAATGAAGAGAAATCCACGGGCGGTTACCGCGGAGGTGTTCGATGGTAACCATCACGGGCTCCATATCGGAAGCTCTTCGCCGGCCCACCAGCTACGAAGGCGTGTGGAGCTGGATAACCACCGTCGACCACAAGCGCATCGGCATACTCTACGGCGTCACGGCCTTCATCTTCTTCCTGCTGGCCGGCGTCGAAGCCCTTATGATGCGGATCCAGCTCTCGGGAAGCGAGCTGGAGGTCGTCAGCCCCGAGGTCTTCAGCCAACTCTTCACCATGCACGGGCTGAGCATGATATTCCTGGCGATAATGCCCCTGAGCGCCGCCTTCTTCAACTACATGATCCCGTTGATGATAGGGGCGCGGGACGTGGCCTTTCCCCGCCTCAACGCCCTGAGCTACTGGATATTCCTGGGCGGAGGCATCCTTCTCAACAGCGGCTGGTTCCTTGGCGGCTCTCCCAACGTCGGTTGGTTCGCCTACTCCAACCTGACGGACGACGTCTTCAATCCCGGACGGGGCGTGGACTTCTACACCGTCGGGCTCTTGGTGCTGGGCACGGCCACCATGGCGGCCGGGTTCAACTTCCTGGTAACCATCATCAACATGCGGGCGCCCGGCATGACCCTTATGCGCATGCCCGTCTTCGTCTGGATGACGCTGATCACCTCTTTCCTCATCATCTTGGCCTTCCCGGTTATCACCGTGGCCCTCATCGAGCTCATGTTCGACAGGACCTTCGGCACCAACTTCTTCGTCCCCCTCGCCGGCGGGGACCCGGTCCTGTGGCAGCACCTCTTCTGGGTCTTCGGCCACCCCGAGGTGTACATCCTGATACTGCCGGCCATGGGCATCGTCTCGGAGATTCTGCCGACCTTTGCCCGAAAGCCCCTCTTCGGGTACCCGGTGGTGGTCCTGTCGGGGGTGATAATCGGGTTCCTGGGCTGGGGGGTCTGGAGCCATCACATGTTCACTGTCGGGCTGGGGCCCATAGCCAACGCGGCGTTCGCGGTGAGCACCATGGCCATCGCTATACCCACAGGCGTGAAGATATTCAACTGGATCGCTACCCTGTGGCAGGGCTCCGTGCATCTGTCGTCGTCCCTCCTCTTCGCCGTGGGATTCATCGCCATGTTTATCATCGGCGGCCTCAGTGGCGTCATGCACGCCTCGCCGCCCTCGGATGCCCAGCAGCAGGACACCTACTTCATCGTGGCGCACTTCCACTACGTCCTCTTCGGGGGCAGCATATTCGCCCTGTTCGCGGGCGCCTACTACTGGTGGCCCAAGATGACGGGCCGGATACTGGACGAGGGGCTTGGAAAGCTGCATTTCTGGCTGACCTTCATAGGCTTCAACATAACCTTCTTCCCCATGCACTTCCTGGGAATGGACGGCATGCCCCGGCGCATCTGGACCTACGACTCGGACATGGGCTGGGACCTGTGGAACGGAGTGGCCTCGGCCGGCTCCTTCATCATCGCCATATCGGTGCTGGTGTTCATACACAACGTGTTCCGCACCCGCCGGAAGGGCGAGATATCGGGCAACGACCCCTGGGACGGCCGGACGCTGGAGTGGTCCATATCGTCTCCGCCTCCCCATTACAACTTCGAGGAGATCCCCGTGGTCCACAGCAGGGACCCCTACTGGGAGGAGAAGTGGCCCAACGGGAACGGCGAGCATGGCGGTCCGGTGCCGGTAGCCGGGGGCTCCAACGGTCATGAGGGCGGGCACGGCCCCGGGGAGGAGCGCCTGCAGCAGCAGGCCGTCATCGACGCCCAGGCGCGCCGGATTGCCGAGCTCGAGGCCGTGCTGGCCTCTGGTAGCACCGCAATCGCTGAACGCGCGGCACACGAGGCCCCGGACCACGGCGGCATACACATGCCGGGACTCTCCTACTATCCCTTCGTCGTCGCCATGGGCCTCACCATAGCCGGGTACGGTATGATCTTCCACGAGACGCTGACCTGGGCCATGGCGGCCGTGGGCGGAGCCATCGGCATAGTCGGCATCTATGCCTGGTCCTTCGAGCCCGCCTCCGAGGAACCCGAGGGAGGACACTGAACCGTGACAGGGAGGAGCGGCTAAATTGCACGAGCAGTCGCCTTCGGTGGGTCACCACGTGGTGGTGGAGGACACGACTACTGGGCTCAACCATCGCAAGATGCTCATGTGGCTGTTCCTGGGCTCTGACTGCCTCTTCTTTGGCGCCCTCTTATCCACCTACCTGATCTACCGTGGCCAGAGCCTGGTTGGCCCCTTCCCCGAGGACGTGTTCGACATCCCGACGACCTCGGTAAGCACCTTCGCCCTGCTGATGAGCAGCATGTCCATGGTGCTGGCCTATTCGGCCCTCAACCGGGGCAACATCAGGGGGTTCCGTGTCTGGATACTGTCCACCTGCCTGCTGGGAGCCGCCTTCCTCGGCTTTCAGGTGTTCGAGTTCTACGAGTTCTCCCAGCATGGACTGAGCCCGCGCACCAACCTGTTCGGCACCACCTTCTTCACGCTGACCGGGTTCCACGGGGCCCACGTCACCGTCGGCGTGATATGGCTCCTGTCCATATTCGGCTACTCCCTGTTCGGCGGAAAGAAGGCGGACCGTGTCCTCGCCGACCGGGAAGGGCTTAGCGTGGACCTGGCAGCCCTGTACTGGCACTTCGTGGACATCGTCTGGATCGTCATATTCGCCGTGGTCTACCTGATAGGGGTGGGAGTCACCTAGTCGCCGTGCCCTCCTGGTCTGAGAGACCCGGGGACCGTGAATCATGAGAGCGATATCTGATGGCTGAACGTCCAAACCCCCGCGCCGGGGCGCATCCCACCCCCGGCACCTACATACGCATAGCGACCCTGCTCGCCATCCTGACCGCCCTCGAGGTGGCGGTCTTGTACATCGAAGTGCTGGAGCCGGCGTTCCTGCCCATCTTCCTGATCCTGTCCGTGGCCAAGTTCGGCCTGGTGGTGCTGTTCTACATGCACCTGAAGTTCGACAGCCGCCTATTCTCCGGCGTGTTCGTGGGCGGCCTGCTGCTGGCCGTATCGGTGGCCATCGTGCTGATGGCCCTCTTCCAGGTCCTGTCAACCACGGCCGATAGGCCCGAGGGTACACCGGCGGGCCCTCCTGACCACGGAGAGCCCACGGTGGCGCCGGTCCAGACGCCGACGCCGACTCCTCAGGCTACCGCACCGCCCAACGGCGCCCCGGCGACCACACCGGCAGTGCCCGCAACCTCCGATCCTGCACCCTCCGGGGACGGTCTGGCCCTGTTCATGACCGTTCCGGACAACGTGGCGCCCCAGGCGCTGTGGTGCAACACCTGCCACCGGATAGAGGGGATCTCGGACGGCCTCGTCGGCCCGGACTTGACCAATATAGGCACCGATGCGGCCACAAGGAAACCGGGCATGTCGGCGGCCGAGTACCTGGCGGAGTCCATCACGGACCCCGAGGGCTTCATGTGCCCCCAGGAGGTGCCGCGCTGTGGGACTCCGGGACTCATGACCCACGCCATCACCGAGAACCTCACGGGTGAGCAGGTGGATGCCCTGGTGGAGTTCCTGTTACAGCAGAAGTGACCGGCTCCGCCAACGGCTGTCATCCCCGTGGGAGCGCCGTCATATGCGGCCACGGCTTTCGGTGCGTCTAACGTGAGATACCAGGAGTAAGGATTGCCGGAGCAGGTCGTGGACTTCTCCTGGACAGCGTGGCACGGCCATCCCAGCGTGGTGGCGGGGTTGGTGGTGCTGACTGGGGGGTACCTGCTGGCCGTGGGGCCCCTCAGACAACGCTACGGCTTGGCGGCCCAGGTGCCGGCGGGCCAGGCCTCCATCTTTCTGTGCGGAGTGCTGGTCATCTTCGTGGCGCTGCTCTCGCCACTCCACGAGCTGGGGGACCGGTACCTGTTCAGCGCCCACATGGTCCAGCACCTGCTTCTGACCCTGGCGGCGCCCCCGCTTCTCATAGTAGGGACCCCTTCCTGGATGTTGCGACCCCTGGTGAGCGTGCCCCAGGTATTCCGGGTGGCACGCATCGCCACGCTCCCGGTGGTGGCCTTCGTGGTGTTCAACGCGGTGTTCGTGCTGTGGCACATTCCCGCCCTGTACGACCTTGCGTTGAGGGAGAGGGGCGTCCACATCCTGGAGCACGTGATGTTCCTGGTGGCTGCGCTGCTGATGTGGTGGCCCTTGCTTGGCCGCCTCCCCGAGCTGCCCCGCCCTTCCTACTTGGTGCAGATGCTGTACCTGTTCGTGCACCCGACCGTTCCCGCAATCCTGGGAGCGATCATCACCTTCTCCGACGGCGTGCTCTACGAATGGTACGCGGCCGCCCCCCGGATATGGGGCGTCTCAGCCCACACCGACCAGCAGATCGGTGGTATCATAATGTGGATTCCCGGCGGGCTTGCCTACCTGTTCTCCCTGATGGTGGTGTTCCTGGTCTGGGCCGGGCAGGAGGAGTCCGCGGTGGGGCGGCCCCACGGCCAGCCCTACGAGCCGAAGGCATACAGGGGGTCGGGATAGGCCGCCTTGGATACGATGTGCACGACATGCCGGCCGGCGTGGTCTCCTAGAGAGGTGTAATCATGAGCGCGTTCCGAATGTCCATGCTCCTGCCCATCCTGGCCATCCTGTTCGTGGTGGTGTGGGGAGGCGGGCTTGGCGTGATATTCATAGTCCTCAACGAGACCGGCGCGAGGGAGTTCGGGGCCATCGGCATCGGGCTTGGGCTCGTGGTGTTCGTCCCTCTGATCGCCGGGGTCCTCGCCAGGCAGAAGACGGGACTCTAGCCGCCCCTCGAAGGGTGCACCCTCTTCCTCGACTCCACCCGGATATGAGACTGGCTGCATGGGCGGTTGGCTTCCTTACCCTGGCCGCAGCGGTCACGGGCTGCGCCAGTGACGAGGCCTTCGAAGGGACGGTCCTGGACCCTCCTGACGACGCCCCAGCCATCAGCCTCTCCGACCAGTTCGGCGAAACGGTATCCCTTTCCGACTTCGCGGGCAAGGTCGTTCTCCTCACCTTCCTCTACACGGCCTGCCCGGACGTATGCCCCATCGTGACCGAGACGCTGCGGCGCACCCACCAGCTCCTGGGAGAAGACGCCGCCAGGGTGCAGATAGTGGCCGTCAGCGTGGACCCCGGGAGGGACTCGGTGGAGGAGGCGTACGGCTACTCCGAGGACCGGGAGATGCTGGACAAGTGGCGCTTTCTCGTGGGCACCGAGGAGGAGCTGGAGCCGGTATGGGGCTCCTACTGGCTGGACCCGGTGATGTCCGGCGGCGGGGCCGGAAATGGGCACGCGGGCTCCGCCGCGGGGGAGACGCCCGTGCCTGCGGGGGAGTACCTGATAAACCACGGCGCGCCGGTGTTCGTCATCGATACCCAGGGCAAGCGACGTATCCTGTTCACCAACCTGTCGCTGGAGCCAAGGCCCCTGGTCCACGACGTCCGGTTGCTTCTGCGGTAGCGCGGGTCCGGTCTATTGGGACAGGTGCTCTCGGGCGACCGCCACCAGGCTCTCGAAGCCCGACGGGTCCCTGACGGCCATGTCGGCCAGGACCTTCCTGTCGATCTCGACGTCGGCGCTCTTCAGGCCGTGGACAAGCTGGCTGTAGGTCATCCCCTGTTGTCTCGCCGCGGCCCCGATCCGTATGATCCACAGCCTCCGAAAGTCGCCCTTGCGCTCCCGCCGGTGGCGGTAGGCGTGGCTCCACGCGTGGATCAGGGCCTCCTTGGCCCACTTGTAGTTGCGGTGGGACGCCCCGTGGAAGCCACGGGCCGCCGAGAGGACCTTCTTGTGTCTGCGGCGCTTGGTCACGCCGCGCTTGACCCTGGTCAAAGCAGTACTCCGGAAGTGGAATTGGACGTGAACCGGAAGTCCCGGCCTACAGGTCGTGAGGAATGAGGCGCGAGATGCGGGGCAGATCGGCCTCGTGTACGGCCATCTTGGACGCGAACTGCCTTCGGACCTTCTTGGGTTTCTTGCGCCGGAGGTGGCTGCTCATGCGCTTTCGGCGCAGCACCTTCCCCGACCCCGTTACGTGAAAGCGGGCCTTAGCCCCCTTATGCGTCTTGAGCTTGGGCATTCGCGACCGGTTCCGCCTTTCTGACTACCTTCTTGGCCGTGGGCGCGAGCATCATGGAGACGGAGCGGCCTTCCATGCCGGGAGGGCCTTCCAGCCTCGCCTCCTCCTGTACCAGCTCGGCCACCCGCTTGAGCAGGGACATCCCCCGCTCAGGGTGTGTGACCTCGCGGCCACGAAAGACGACGGCCACCTTGACCTTGGCGCCGTCGCTGATTAGCTCCTTCACCTTCCGGACCTTGGATGAGAAGTCGTGCTCCCCTATCTTGGGCCGGAACCGCACCTCTCTACGACCCGTGCTCCGCTGGGCCTTCTTGGCCTCCCGCTCCTTCTTCGACGAAAGGTATCGGAGCTTCCCGTAGTCGAGGATACGGCATACGGGCGGCCGGGCGCTGGGGGCGACTTCAACCAAATCCAGCCCTCGCTCTCTGGCCATTTCCAGCGCCTTGCCTGTGGGCATGGTGCCGACTTGCTCTCCCGACTCGCCGACGACCAACACCTCGGGAACACGGATTCGCTCATTTACTCTGTAATCTTTAGCTATACCCTATGCCTCCAGCCGACTTTCGAAAGCGACACTACGACCCCTCCCAGAATATATCACAGGGGGATTGTCAAGTCAATCTAGATGACCGGGCTGAAAGCCCGGTCATTCCCCAGACCCGAGCTGCTCCTGGAGCATGTCCACCAGGTCGTCGATGGACATGGCTCCCAGGTTCTCCTCGCTCCTGAGGCGCACCGAGACCGTGCCGTTCTCCGCCTCGCGGTCCCCGACCACCAGCATGAAGGGCACCTTCTGCAACTGGGCCGTGCGTATCTTCTGGTTCATGCGCTCGCCCCTGGAGTCGATCTCGACGCGGAACCCCTTGCTCGTCAGCGTGTCCCGTACGGCGCAGGCGTATTCGATGTGCCTGTCGGCGATGGGTATGACAGTCCCCTGCACAGGGGCCAGCCACAGGGGGAAGGCGCCGCCGTAGTGCTCCAGGAGGATTCCCAGGAACCGCTCCAGGGAGCCCATGATGGCCCTGTGGACCATGTACGGCCTGTGGTGGGCGCCGTCCGACCCCTGGAACGTCAGGTCGAACCGCTCGGGCAGGTTGAAGTCGAACTGCACGGTAACGCACTGCCACTCCCGGCCCAGGGCGTCCTTGATCTTGATATCGATCTTGGGCCCGTAGAAGGCGCCGCCACCTTCGTCCACCTGGTAGGACAGCTCGCGGGACGCCAGGGCCCGGGCCAGGGACTGGGTGGCGTGCTCCCAGGACTCGACCTCGCCAACGAACTTCTCAGGCCTGGTGGAGAGGTATATCTGGTACTCGGTGAAGCCGAACTTGTCCAGCAGCTCGAAGGTGAGGTCCAGGACTCCCAGGACTTCCTCCTCCACCTGGTCGGGACGGCAGAAGATGTGGGCGTCGTCCTGGGTGAAGCCGCGGACCCGCATCAGGCCGTGGAGCACACCGCTGCGCTCGTAGCGGTAAACGGTGCCCAGCTCCCCGTAGCGCAGGGGCAGCTCCCGGTAGCTGCGCAACGACGACCTGTAGACCATGATGTGGAAGGGGCAGTTCATGGGCTTCATATAGTAGAGCTGCTCGTCCACGTCGATGGGCGAGTACATGCTCTCGGTGTAGAAGTCCAGGTGCCCGCTGGTCTGCCAGAGCCGGGAGCGGCCTATGTGGGGGGAGTAGATGATGTCGTAGCCCCTACGGTAGTGCAGCTCGTGCCAGTAGTCCTGCATGATGGTGCGGACGCGGCCGCCCTTGGGGTGCCAGATGACCAGCCCCGGGCCCACCTCTTCGTGGACGCTGAACAGGTCGAGCTGTCTGCCCAGCCTCCGGTGGTCCCGCTTCTCGGCCTCTTCCAGGACCCTCAGGTGCTCTTCCAGGGCGGCGCTGGTCTCGAAAGACGTGCCGTAGATGCGTTGGAGCATGGGGCGGCGCTCGTCTCCCCGCCAGTAGGCCCCCGCAACGTTGAGCAGCTTGAACGCCGGGATGTCGCCGGTGGATGGTACGTGGGGACCGAGGCACAGGTCCTCGAACTCGCCGTGCCGGTACACGGTTATGGGCTCGTCGCTGGGTATCTCGTCTATCAGCTCCAGCTTGAATGGCTGGCCGGCGAACCGCCGTCTTGCCTCCTCGCGGCTCACCTCCTCCAGCTCGAAGGGAAAGCCCCGGGCGATGGTCTCGCTCATGATGGCCTCGATGCGCTCCAGGTCGCCGGGGGTGAATGGTCTGGACACCTCGAAGTCGTAGTAGAAACCGTCCTCGGTGGGGGGCCCGATGCCTATCTTGGCCTCGGGGAATATCTGGAGGACGGCATCGGCCATCACGTGGGCCGTGGAGTGCCGCATGTGCTCACGGTACGTTAGGAGACCGTCCACGGTCTCGCTCTCGGTGGGGTGTTTGGATGCCATGCCGGTCCCGCTCTGGATACTATCAAAGTCCCGTTGCCGTACGGCAACGGGCGACGCCCGCAGTATATCACAGGGCCCTCATTCGGGCCACACCAAGTTCCTCCATCGACGCTGCCGCAGGGCCCGGGTCGTTTGGCCCAGGGTCTTGGCCAGATAGCCCCCCACGACCATCAACGTCAGCGCTATGCACACACCCGCGAGGTCCCACGGCCGTCCGGTGGCGATGACCAGTACGTTGAATATGAGAAAGGCCCCGAACACCCCCACGACCATGTTGCGGATGGTGACCAACGCGACCAGTATGGGCGCCAGGGATATGAGGGCCAGGAACGGGGCCAAGGCCAGGCCGATGCCCAGGATGGTGGCCGCGCCCTTCCCTCCCCGGAAGCCGAGGAACACCGGCCAGTTGTGTCCGGCCACCGCGGCGGCGGCGGACGCGTAGGAGACCCAGTCGGGCGCGCCGAACCATACGGGAACCAGCACCGCCAGCGCCCCTTGGCGGCGTCGGCCGCCAGGACCCCGATGCCCGCGGCGAGCCCCGCGTTCTGGTACACGTTCAGGGCTCCGACGTTGCCCGAGCCCGTCTTCCTGATGTCCTGGCCGCTGACTACGCGGACCGTCAGGTAGGCGAAGGGCACCGAGCCCAACAGGTAGCCCACCAGGATGAGTACGGCGTTGAGCGTTGCCTCCACCTGGCCAAACCTCCGGCGGGTAACTCGCAGCACCTAACATATACCAGGCGTCTGTGGGAGTAAAGCGTCGGCGGGCCTGGGATAGCCGAGATTGGCGCTGCGAGGGACCATCACCCGTCTTCCCGGCGAAGGCCGGTACCAGGGGGGCCGCCATGGCAGGACCGGGGAGGCCTCCTAGATGTCGAGTCCGGGCGGCACGGACAGGCCCGGCCAGCGGTCGCGAAGCCGGCGCCAGGCGCTTGCGGCGGCACGCCCGGCGTCATCCATGACGGCATCCTCGTCCATGGTGAGGACGCGGCCGTCCCGCATCACCCACTCCCCGTCGACCATGACAGACTCGACGTCCGAGGCCTGAGCGTAGTGGACGAGGCTCGAGGTCACGTCCAGCAGGGGCGTCAGGTGAGGGCGGTCCAGGCGCATGACCGCCAGGTCCGCCTTCTTGCCCACCTCGATGGAGCCCAGGTCGTCCCTGCCCAGCGCCCTGGCGCCGTTGGTGGTGGCCCAGGACAGCACCTCCGCCGGCGTTGGGTTCTGCCCGTCGCCACGCATGCCCCGGTTGACCACGATCCCGATGCGCATGGCGTCGAACATGTCCTCGGACATGTTGTCGGTGCCCAGTGTCATGTTGACGCCGGCGTCCATGAGCGCCGGGATGTCGGCCAGCCGGTGGTACCCCCTTCGCGAGCTGGACGCCGCGCAATGGACGGTGGTGATGCGCCTCCCGCCGACCAGCGCGATATCCGAGGCGTTGCACCAGTGGCAGTGGGCCGCCAGGACGTCCTCGCCCAGCCAGCCGTGGTCGTCCAGGTATTCTGCCGACGTCCTGCCCCCGGTCATGGCCTTTACCTGGGCCACCTCCTGCTCGGACTGGGCAAGGTGGACGGTGCGGCCCAGCCCGCGGGCGGCGGCCAGCTCCCGGAGCTCGTCCAGTACCCAGGGCGAGCAGCCATCCGGGGCGTGGGCGGCCACCAGGCATCGGACCCGTCCGTTCCTGGTGTCGTGGTGCCCGTCGATGAGGTCCGTCGTCTGCCGCATGGCCGCCTCGCCCCAGCCGCGGTCGTACCGGTAGCCCTTCGTCCATATCTCCGTGGCCACGGCGTCGGAGGCCGACTCGCAGAGATACAGCCGGAGCCCGCTGTCGGCCATGGCGTCGGCGTAGGAGACGACGGAGCGCATGGGGTCGACGATGGTCGTGGTGCCCGACCGAATCGCCTCCAGGCAGCCCAGGGCGGCCATTGCCCGCCGCTCCTCGTCGGTCATCACGTAGGTGACGGGCACCATGTAGCCGTACACCACCTCCATGATGTTGTGTCCCAGGTCCTCGACCCCGCCCCGCAGGACCGTGAGGATGGTGTGGGTGTGGCAGTTGATGAGCCCCGGGACCACGGCCCGCCGGGGCAGGGCCAGACGGGGGAGGTCCGGGTACCGTGCCTCCAGCTCTCCGGTGGTCCCGACGTCCACGATGCGGTCGGCCCGTATCGCCAGGGCGCCGTCCCGGATGACCCGCCCATCCGCCTCACCGGTGACCAAAGTAGTGCTCGTAAGCAGCACGTCCAACTTGCCCCGACCTTTCCACCGGCGCTCGGGTCCGCAGGGGCCGTCCGGCGCACACCAGAGCCCGGCATGTAGGTGTGGTCCCAGGATAGCCCAGGCGTCGGCCTCGTTCAAGGAGAGGCGGCGTCTTTCGCCCCCCGGCGAAATCCCCTCTCCCGCTGGGAGAGGGTGAGGGTGAAGGAGAGGGGACAGGGAAAGGGCCACGGTGATGGGAGAGGGGCGCTTCCTTGACACGGGTACCGGTGCGTGCTATAGGTTGCTGTGCCGCGGTAATGCTGTGCGCTGGGAGGCTGCCATGGCTGTTCTGGTCACCGGGGGAGCCGGGTTCACGGGTACGAACATCGTCCGGGAGCTGGCGGAGCACGGGCACGAGGTCATCTCCCTGGACATCATCCCCCCCGACGGGATGGTGAAGCGGTACACCGAGCCGTGGGCGGACCGCATCACCTGGGTGTCGGGGGACATCGCCGACAAGAGCGGGCTGGACGCCGCCTCGGCCTATTTCGATATCCAGCGAATCGTCCACTGCGCGACGTATACGGCCTACGGCGACACCGAAGGAAAGAACGGGCGCAGGCTCTGCGACATAAACCTGACGGGCACCCTGAACATGCTGGACCTGGCCCGCCGCATGGAGGTGGACCGGTTCATATACATCAGCACCGCGGGGGTGTACGTCACGGGTCCCGTGGTGGGGCCGCTGAACGAGGACATCCACTTGAAGCTGGAGGACTACTCCACCGGCTCCTACGGCTTCTACGCCATCACCAAGCTCGCCAGCGAGCTCCTTACCCGCCGCTACGGGCACCTCTACGGCTTCGAGACGGCCAGCATTCGCATGGCCCAGAACTGGGGGCCCGTCGAGCGGGTCACGCCGTACCACCGCCGGGTGTCGCTGCCCAACCAGTGGGTGGGCAAGGCGCTGCGAGGCGAGCCCATCGAGGTGACGCCTAAGGGCGCCGGAAACGCCGAGGGCCGGAGCTTCGGCGTGGACCATCCCTACGTGAAGGACACCGCCGCCGCCGTCCGGGCCATGCTGGACGCCCCGGCGCTGAAGTACCCGCTGTACAATATCTCCACGGGCCGCCCCGTGACCATGCTGGGCATGGTGGACGCCATCCGGGAAGCCTATCCCCAGGTGCGGTTCGTCGAGCCGGTCCCCACCGAGGACCCGACGGCGGAGAACCCCCGGGTCCTGGACACGACACGCATGCGCGAGGACCTGGGATTCGAGCCCAGGTACGACCTGGTCGCGGGCCTGAGGGACTTCATTCAGTGGCGCCAGGAGTTCGGGTTCCTGGACTGATGCGGGGGAGGGACGGTTGAAGAGCGGTTTTGACACTGTGGTGCTGGGCGCGGGCGTGGTGGGCGGCGCTGTCGCCTACTTCCTGAGCAAGGAGGGGCAGCGGGTCTGCCTCATGGACAAGGAGGCGGTGGGCAGCGGGGCCTCGGCCCACGGCCACGGCGCCCTGTCCATCGTTGGCAAGGACTTCAAGCCCGGTGCCCACTTCGAGATCGGCCTGGAGGGGATGCGCTTCTTCCCCGGGTTCATTCAGGGCCTCATCGAGGACAGCGGCCTCGACCCCATGTACCACGAGATGCCCGGCGTCAGCCTGGCGATGCTGGAGGAAGAGGAGCGGATCTTCCGGGAGGTCATCGCGTGGCAGGGCCAGTACGTGGACGTGGCGTGGGTCGGCGCGGAAGAGGTCCGCCGCCTGGAGCCGCGCATCAGCCCCGAGGTGCTGGGCGGCGTGACGTACCAGCACGGGCAGGTGGACGGCTACCGTCTGAGCCTGGCCCTGGCCCAGGCCGTGGAGAGGATGGGCGGCGAGGTGCTGCTGCGGGAGGCCACCGGGCTGAAGACCGAGGGAGGCCGCGTTACCGGGGTGACTCATCCCAACGGCGAGGTCTCGGCGGACAACGTGGTGATCTCCATGGGGGCCTGGAGCGAGGGGGCCCGGCGGTGGCTGAACTTCCCCATCCCCGTGCGGCCCCTTCACGGCGAGGTCCTGCAGGTGCGGGTGCCCGGCAAGCCCGTGGAGGTGTTCATCATGACGGCCCGGCACGGGCCCATCCTCCCCAGGCGGGACGGGATCACCCTGGTCGGCAGCGTGGGCGGGGTCAGCATGAGCGGCATGGACGTGGACGCGACCCACGTTTTCGACCCCCGCGAGACGGGACCGTGGGAGTATGACCTGCAGCCCTCTGAGTGGGGACGGAACTTCATCCTGGAGAGGGTGCTCAGCGTGATGCCCGCCCTGGAGGACGCCGAGGTGGTAGACCACCTGGCGGGGGTCCGTCCCCTCAGCGCCGACCGGATGCCCCTCATCGGACCAGTACCGGGCTGGGACGGCGTCTACATGGCCACCGGCCACGGTACCAAGGGCATCCACCTGTCCGCCATTACCGGGCGGCTTGTTGCCGACCTGATGGTCCGGGGAGACACGGATGTCCCGGTCCCCGTCGACGCCTTCTCTCCCCTGCGCTTCTCGTACCTGATGCAGTAGCCCTTGGGCCCGGTCTCCTAGCCCAACACCTCCGGTCTCACCGCCAGGACCACCTGGACTTGGACGGCGCCGTCCCCGGTGATCACGTCGAAGGTCACCGTGTCCCCCGGCCGGTTGTTCTCCGACATGTAGGTGACCAGATCGTCCATACCGCGAACCGGCGTGCCGTCTACTGCGGTGATGACGTAGCCGTCGGTGGGATACTCGACGCCGTCGACCTCGGTGGTCCCCTGGGAGGCCACTATGCCTGCCAGCTC
>OZ219928.1:0-492070 GCA_964291465.2 Dehalococcoidia bacterium
AGACATTACTATCCCCTGTCAAAGGGATTCTGTAGATCAACCCCTAACTGTCTAAAGTCACTGACGTTACGGGTGACCACCGTTAGCCGGTGCACGGTGGCCGTCGCCGCGATCATGGCGTCTTCGGTCATGGTGTCCGACATCCTGTGCATGAGACGTGCCCACTCCCGGAACGCAGGCGCGTCCATAGGCAAGACACCAAAGGAGGCGAGTACTCTATCCAGCCACGCTTCTAACTCCTCGGCCTTGGTCCGATCCTGCTCACGGGTGATCTCGATTCCCGCCTGTATCTCCCCAACCGTGACGGCAGACACGAAGAGTTGCTCGGCGGGCACATCGGTGATCCACTCCAAGACGGCACCGTGTGGATGAGGACGGCGCAGTTCGGAAACCACGTTGGTATCCAGGAGGTACATGGCCTTACTCCACAATCAAGGCTGTTCGGCGGCGATGCTGTCGGCGAGGCGGCGTAAGCTCCTCGACCCGTGCCTCAGGGGCGAGCAGCAACTCCTTCAGGTCCGGCCTAGTCATCCGCTCCAGCCTTCGCCATTGCTCAATAGGAAGTAGGACTGCAGTTTCCACCCCTCGCTTGGTCACGATCTGCGGCCCTTCGGCAAGGGTGGTGTCAAGGAACTCGCTAAACCGGGACTTAGCATCTTGAACAGGCCATTTCTTGTCCATGCATGATCCCCATATCTACTGTTCTGACTAGCTATCAGACTAGGCGAAATAGCCTTTAATGTCAACAATACCGTAGTGGGGTCGAGTTTGACCGTGATAGGAAGGCTCACACATGGCGCCCCAATGGGCCCCATTCAAGATTCGTCCCCCCGCGCGAGGCCGATTTTTGGAACAAAGCCGGGGGTGAGCTATGAGCCCCACCTGGGTTCAGGTACAAAGCTCCCCGGAGTTACTCCAGGACCCCGTCGTCCTTCAGCGAGCGGTACTCCTCGTGGGAGAGCCCCATCATCTCCGTCAGCACCTGCTCCGTGTGCTCCCCCAGGAGGGGCGCGGGCCGGTCCAGCTTGCCCGGCGTCCGGGACAGGTGGGCCTCGGTCTGGTCGGTGGCGTAGGGGCCTATCTCCGGGTGTTCCAGGAACGTGAAGTGCCCCCGGTACCGTAGCTGGGGGTCCTCGAACAGGTCCCGCGGGTCGCTGACCACCCCCGCGGGCACTCCCGCTCGCCTGCAGCGTCTCCATCAGCTCCCGGCGGTCCCAGGCAGCCGGTGCGCTCCCCGATGACCCGGTCCAGGTCGTCCTCGTGGGACTTCCTGCCCAGGAGGGACGCGAACCGCTCCCCGGATATCTCGCCCTGCCCGGAGGGGTCCAGGACGCCCCGCAGTCCCTCCCACTCCCCGTCGTTGCGGCACGCGATGGCGACCCACCGGTCTTCGCCCAGGCACGGGTACGCGCCGTGGGGGGCCAGCGCCGGGTGGCGGTTCCCCCTCAGGCCCTGCTCGCGGCCGTTCACCGCCCGGTCCAGCATGGTGGGCGCCGAGAAGTGGATGGACGTCTCGAGCTGCGACATGTCCAGGTGGAGGCCCCTGCCGGTGCGCCGGCGGTAGTCCACCGCCGCCAGTATGGAGGCCACGGCGAACCTCGGGACGATGAAGTCGGTGTAGGCACCGTAGGGGTTCACCGGCTCCCTGTCGGGCCACCCCGTGATGCCCGTCAGCCCCACCAGGGAGGAGAGCACCGGCCCGAACCCCGGCTGCCTGTCCAGGGGCCCTCCCCGGCCCATCATGGAGGCGCTGAACATGATGACGCCCGGGTTCACCGCCGACAGCTCCTCGTAGCCGACCCCCCAACCCTCCATGGTCCCGGGGGTGAAGTTCTCCGTCACCACGTCCGCCCACCGGGCCATCCTGAGCACCAGCTCCCGGGCCCTGGGATGGCGCATGGATATGGCCACGCCGTACTTGTTGGAGTTCATGTTGGCGAAGTAGCCGCTGCGGTTGACGCCCGACACGCCGTCCTTGAAGGGGGCCGCCAGCCGCAGCACCTCGGGCCGGCTGCCCGACTCCACCCGGACCACCGTGGCCCCGTACTCCGCCAGGTACCTGGTGGTCATGGGGCCCACGGCGACCCAGCAGAAGTCCAGCACCCTGAGGCCGTCCAGGCCCGGCGGCATCAGATGACGCCCCCTTCCCTGAGCATGGCCATCTCCCCGGGCGACAGCCCCAGCTCCCCGGCGTACACCTCGTGGTTGTGCTCCCCCACCAGTGGGGGCCGCCGACGCGATCCCGTGGCCACGTCTCCGGCCTTGACGAAGGCGCCGGGATGGGTCACCCAGCGGCCCAGCTCCGGGTGGTCCATCTCGACGAAGTAGCCCCTCGCCTGGAGCTGCGGGTGCTCCAGCAGGTCCCCGTAGGTCGCCACCGGGAACAGCAGGATGCGACGCTCCACGCTTCCCTTGGTCAGCTCCTCCCGGGTGTGGCGCCTGAAGAAGTCGCCCAGCGGCCCCGAGGCCCTGTCCATCAGCTCTTCCGTCACCTGGCCGTAGCCCAGCTCCTCCCAGGGGACCCCCTCCAGGCCCTGATCCCCCGAGCCCTCCTCTCGCATCCACTGGAGCAGGTTCCTGGTGCTCCAGGCGACGCTGCCCCCCTGGAGCATGTAGTTGATGTGCCCGTCCCTGCAGGGCCAGTTGACCCTGACCCTGGTGTCACCAGAGGTCTGCCGGTACACGCCCATGCGCTGGATGACCAGGCCCTCCATGTCCCAGCTCTGGGGGGCGTGGGCCAGCGCCTTGGCCACCGCCTGCTGGCAGGAGACGTCCACGTGCTGGCCCTCGCCGGTGACGGCCCGGTGGGTGTGGGCCACCAGGGCACCCATGGCCCCCGCGGCGGCGCCGTGGCGGCGGGCCTGGGGACATCCGACGGTCAGGGGGGGCCGGTCGGCGTCCCCAGTCAGGTGCATGAACCCGCCCAGGGCCATGTCCACGATGTCCGAGCCCTGGTAGCCCGAGTAGGGGCCCTCCTGGCCGAAGTCGGTGACGGACACCATCACCAGGGACGGGTTCACCCTCTCCAGGTCGGCGTACGCGAGGCCCAGCTCCGCCATGCGGCCCGGGGAAAAGGACTCTAACAGGAAGTCCGCGCCCTCGACCAGGCGCGTGAAGATGCCACGCCCGTCGACGCTGTCCAGGTCGAGGGTGACGCTGCGCTTGCCGGCGCAGTAGGCCCACCACAGCAGGCTCCGGTCGGGATGGGGCACGTCGCCGTAGAAGGGGCCGGCCCGCCGGGACTCGCTACCGCCGGGGGGCTCCACCTGGATGACGTCGGCGCCCAGGTCGGCCAGTATCTTGCCGCAGAGCAGCACGTCCCCGCCGGTCAGGTCCAGCACCCGGTAGGGGCCCAAGAGCAGCTGCGGCGGCTGCGGGACGCCGGCCATCAGCGCTCGGCCGCGGGCCGGCGGCTACGCCACCAGCGTCTTGACCGCTTCACCCACGTCCTCGACCCGGGCCACGTCGGACCACGTCTCGATGGCCCGTTCCACGCCCTCGTCGGAGAGGGCCAGGCCGGCGCTGGCGCGAAACTTGTTGGTGATGCCCTCCATGCCCCAGGGGTTGCTCTGATGCCCCAGGATCTCCTCCCGCGGGGTGGCGTGCTCCAGGACCCGGCCGTCCTTCAGCCGGACCCGCACCGGCGTCGCCCCCTTCACCTCCGAGGAGCCCTCGTCCCACCGGGACCGGACGTTCAGGTTCACCTTGGCCATCGTCTCCCGTATCCGCGGGTCCCGTATCTTCTCCGGCGTGAACGTGTCGATCCCCACCTCCCCGTCCACCAGGGCCGAGGCGGCGTTATACAGGACGCTGAACTTGCCCTTCAGCTCGTCCTCGGGCTCCCTGTACAGCATCACCACCGACAGGAAGGACTGGTCCACGTCCAGGCTCTCCACGTCTTTGTAGTCGAACCGGTGCTCCCGCATCAGGCCGAGGATGCTGTCCAGCATCCCGTGGTTGCCCCCGCAGGCGGGGTACTTCTTTATCATCAGGTCGCTCTGGGTATGGAAGGGGTCGCCCAGGGCCCGGGCGATCTCGTCCAGGTCGTATGTGCCCTCCCCCAGGACGGTGTTGGCGAAGCCCACGGGGTGCTCCAGCACCTGCCGGCCCGACGTGAGGCCCATCCCCGCGAGCTGGACGGCCATCACGCCGTCCCTGGCGGTGAGGCCCGCGTGCAGGGGCTTGGTCATGGTGCCGAAGTTGTGGATGAGCCCGCCGGCCATGGACCCCGCGATGCCCAGGGCCGTGGACGTCTGCCCCGCGTCGAACCTCAGGAGCTTGGCGCAGGCCGCGGCCGACGCCATACGCCCCAGCACCGCCGTGCTGTGGAACCCCCGGGCCATCTGCTGGTACTTGGTGCCCCTGTCCAGGGCGATGCCCACCTCGCACCCGATGACGTAGGCCTCCAGCAGGTCCCGGCCCGACGCCCCCGTCTTCTCTCCCAGGGCCAGCAGGGAGGGGAAGATGGCCACCGTCGGGTGGCCGAAGCCGCCGAAGTCGTCGTAGTCCAGGGCATGGCCCATGGTCCCGTTGGCCAGGGCGGCGTTGGGCATGGATGTTTTGAGGCCCGAGACCACCACAGTGGCCTGGGGAGCGCCCCCCTGCTCCACAACGTACTTCTCGATTATCTCTCCCACCGGCTGCACGGCCCCCGCCAGGGTGACGCCCAGCAGGTCGAAGCACGACTCGCCGGCCACTCGGATGGCGTCGGGGGGAATGTCCTCGTAGGACGTGTTGACTATCCAGTCGGATACTGTCTCGGTAGCGCCCATCGTCTCTGGCCTCCTAGCTGGTCTGGCTATCGGCTACCCGGCCACCAGGGTCTTGACGGCGGGGGCCAGGTCGGTTACCTCGTCGACCTTGACCCAGGTCTGCAGGGCAGGCTCCACCATGTCCTCGGGGAGGGCCATGGCGGCGTTCTCCCGGAACTTCTCCAGGATGGCGTCCACGGGCCACGGGTTCTGGGGCGCCCCGTATATCTGGCTCATGGGCGTCCGGTGCTCCAGCACCCGGCCGTCCTTCAGGCGTATCTTCACGGGGACCCCCGCCGAGTAGTCGTCCCTGCTCTCCTGCCACCTGGCGCGGACGTTGATGCGGACCTTGTCCATGGTGCGCCTGACCACCGGGTCCCTGACCTCCTCGTCGGTGAAGGTGTCGATGCCGATCTTGCCGTCCACCAGGGCGGCCGCCGCGCAGAAGAGGGCGCTGAACCGGGCCTCGTGCTCGTCCTCGGGCTCCAGGAAGAGCATGACGATGGAGCCGTGCTGCTGGGTCATCTCCAGGCTCTCCACGTCCTCGTGGCCGAACCCGTGCTCCGCCATCAGGCCCAGGATGCTGTCCAGCATCCCGTGGTTGGTGCGGCAGCAGGGGAACCGCCGGATGTACTTGGTGTGCTGTATGCGGATGGGGTGTCCCAGCGCCTCGGCCACGGGCCCCATGTCGGCGGTGCCCTCCGAGGGGCTGGCCCCGTACCAGCCGCTGGGGTGGTCGAAGACGTGGTCCAGGCCCGTGAAGCCCTTCTCGACCATCAGCGCGGCCATGACCCCGTCCTTGGCGATGAGGCCCGCGTGCAGGGGCTTGGTCATGGTGCCCTGGTTGGAGACCAGGCCCCCCTCGGTGGAGGTGGCCAGGCCCATGGCCATGGCCGTCTTGCGGGCGTCCAGGTCCAGGAGCTTGGAGCATGCCGCGGCCACGGATATGCGCCCGCCGCCGATGGCGTGGATGCCCCGGTTCTGGAGGTTGGTGTGGGTGACCGCCTCCAGGGCCACGGCCAGCTCGTTCCCCACCACGAAGGCCTCCAGCAGGTCGCGGCCCGTGGCGCCTATCCTCTCCCCCACGGCCAGCAGCGCGGGGGCCATGCCCACCATGATGGGCCCCGGGTCCAGGTCCATGGCGCACCCGAAGGTGCCGTTGGCCAGGGCTGCACTCCCCGCCGGCACCCGGGTCCCCGGCCCCAGCACCGTGCTCTCGGGAGTGCCCCCCTGGTCCTTCACGTATTCGGTGATTATCCTTCCCAGGGGCTGCACCGACCCCGACAGGGCCAGGCCCAGGCAGTCCAGGTAGGCCTCCCTGGCGGCCTGGACCGACTCGGGGGGGATGTCCTCGTAGGAAGTGTCCACTATCCAGTTGGCGATCGTCTCGGTGGCGCCCATGACCCGTACCTCCCTAGAGGACTGCTCGCCACAATGCTCGAAAGAGCCGGTCTTCGGGGCATGCCTGTGGGAGCGCCTCCATTATAACCGCAGCCGGAGGTTAGACAAGGCCCTCTTTCCCTTCCACGGGGTCTTTCAGGGATGCCATGAACAACCCAGGCCCCGCCCGGGCCATTGGACCCATCCTCGCCTTACCCCAGGTTTGACTGGGGTGACGGCCCCTTGCTATAGTCGAGCCCGAGGTGCCGTATGCCGGCGAACCTGCCTCCCGCCTACTTCGAAGCCGAGCGGAAGTTCCGGGGCGCCAAGAGCGTGCCGGAGAAGATCGCGGCGCTGCAGGAGATGACGTCGGCGACCCCCAAGCACAAGGGCACCGACCACCTGCGGGCCGAGCTCCGGTCCAGGATGGCCCGGCTGATGGCCGACCTGACCAAGCCCAAGGCGACCAGCAGCGGGCCCCAGCCCTTCTCCCTGCGAAAGGAGGGGGCCGGGCAGGCCGTCCTCATCGGGCTGCCCAACAGCGGCAAGTCCCAGCTGCTGGCCAGCCTCACGGGTGCGGCTGCCAAGGTGGCCGCCTATCCCTTCACCACCAAGGTCCCCCAGCCGGGAATGGTCCGGTACCAGAACGTGGGCATCCAGCTGGTGGACACCCCCGCCATCAACGACCAGGACATGCAGACGCGCCTGTTCAGCCTGCTGAGAAACACGGACCTTCTGGTGGCCGTCGTCGACTTGTCCGTGGACGCCGTCTGGCAGATGGAGGAGCTGTCGGCGGAGCTGGACAGGTGGGGATACCGGCTGCTGGGCCCCGGCGAAGAGCCGGAGCAGGACGGGTCGCGAGTGGAGAAGCGGGCCCTGCTGGTGGGGAGCAAGGCCGACGCGCCGGGGGGACTGGACCAGTGGGGCAGGCTGGAGGCGGCCTTCGGCTCCCGGCTGGAGGCTACGATGGTGTCGGCCCCGGAGGACGTGGGTCTGGACGAGCTGAGCGAGGGCATGTTCCTGGCCCTGGGCCTGGTCCGGGTCTACACCAAGGCCCCGGGGCAAGCCGCCGCCTACGAGTCTCCCATCGTGCTCACCCGGGGCAGCAACGTCCAAGACGCCGCGGCGGCGCTGCACAGGGACTGGGGGAGGAAGCTGAAGTACTCGCTGCTGTGGGGCTCGGGCAAGTTCGACGGCCAGCGGGTGGGCCGGGACTACGTGGTCTCGGACGGGGACGTCCTGGAGTTTCACCTGTAGGCCGGGACCGGGGCAGCCGCGGCAGGGGTGAGCAGGACCTAGCCGCGGAGGCCCGGGGGCAGCTCCACCACCATCCTTCGGGCGCTCACGTCCACCTCCACCACCACGTCCTCCAGGGCCGGGACCAGCAGCTCCCCCGCCTCGCCAACCACCACGTAAACGTCGTTGGCGCCGGTGGCCAGGACTTGGGTTATCCGCCCCAGGCGCTCCGCGTCCGCCGTGAAGACATCCATGTCCACGAGCTGGAAATGATAGTAGCGGCCCTCGGGCAGGGGAGGCACCATCCCCTCGGGGACGGTGAGGAGCGCGCCCCGCAGGCCCTCGGCCTGGCGACGGTCGGACACGCCCTCCAGGGCCAGGGCCAGCCTCCCCCGGGACAGGGAGGAGCACCGGCCTATGACCAGCCGCCTTCCCCTCAGAAACACCGCTCCCCCGGGGGCGAACCTGCCGGGGGAGTCGCTGAGCACCTCTACCTGTACCTCGCCCCCGACGCCCCTGGGAGACAGAACCCTGCCTACGGGTATCATCCGCTCCCGGGAGGGGGGCACGTCCATTGGGTGGGGCCCGGCGGCGGGCCCGCTACACTATCTCCAGGACCGCCCTGGTGCCGCTCTTGACAGCGGCGACCCTGAGCAAGACCCTCATGGCCTGGGCCACGCGGCCCTGCCTGCCGATGATCTTGCCCTTGTCTTCGTCGGCAACTTCCAGGCGCAGCACCACCCTGTCCTCTTCCACGTCCTCGGTCACCTTGACCTCGTCGGGCTTGGTTGCCAGGTTGCGGGCTATGTACTCTATGAGCTCCTTCATGGACGGCTACTCTTGGGCGGCGGCATCGGCCCACCCGATTATCCTCTGGACCGCTTCCGAAGGCTGGGCGCCCTTGCTTATCCAGTCGCGGGCCTTCTCCCGGTCGAGGGTGAACCTAGGCGGGTCGACGAGGGGGTCGTAGGTCCCTATCCACTGCACGTAAGCGCCGTCACGGGGCGCCCGGGCGTCGGCCACCACTATCCTGTACGAGGGCTGGCCCTTCTTGCCCACCCGTCTCAATCGAATTTTCAGCATCTGTGCATCATCCTGCGCGCGGTAACAACCGCAGGTTGCCTAGGCGATTCTACGCTTCCCGGCGTCTCAATGTCAACGGTGTTCAGCCACGGCCACAGGGTCTTTGATCGTCCACCCCGCGCTCCGTGCGGCAAAGAATCCCCACACGGCACGGCCGGCCTTGACTTGCGGCGGAAACGCGCTAGACTATATATGCTCAGGCAAGCCACGGAACTAATGGGAGGGAGAACCATGTCCTGCGACAAGTGCAAGGTCCACATCGACATCGTCTACTGCGTACCCTGACAGCACCACGGCACCGCCACGTGGATGGCGAACGAGTTCTTCCAGGCCTTCGGCCCCGACGCCGCGATAGCGTTGACCCCCAAGGGGAACGGGCGTCTTGAGGTCTACCTGGACGGGCAGAAGATCTTCGACAAGAAGGAAGAGGACAAGTTCCCGGACCTGGCCAAGGTGAGGGAGCTGAAGGGGCTTGTCCGCGACAGGCTGGGCGCTATGCCCGCCGCCGCCAACGACTGACCCAGGACCCCATAGGGAGCCGTAAACTCAACCCCTCCTCTACGTATCGAGGAGGGGTTGAACTGTCTTCCACACCTGGGAGGCGACCTCGGCCTTGGAGCCGGTGCCGTCCAGGACGGCCCAGTCCCCCCGGGCCGACGACGCCAGGGACAGGTACCCGCTCCTGACCCGCCGGTGAAACTCCACCATCTCGGACTCGAACCGGTCCCGGCTGCCCTGGGCCTTTCGCGCCAACCCCGCCTCCGCCGGCACGTCCAGCAGCACCGTCAGGTCGGGGCGGAGCCCCTGGGTCGCCTGGAGGTTCAGGGTGTGTATCAGGTCCAGGTCCAAGCCCCGGCCGTAGCCCTGGTAGGCGACGGTGGAGGCGGCGAAGCGGTCGCAGACGACGGTGGTGCCCGTGCGGAGCGCGGGGAGTATCACCCGGTGGACGATCTCCGCCCGGGCCGCCGAGAAGAGGAGGAGCTCCGCCAGGGGTGTGGTGGGGCGCCCGCCCTTCAGCCAGCCCCGCAACGCCCGGCCCAGGGGCGTGCCGCCGGGCTCCCTGGCCACCAGCACGGTCCGGCCCCGGCGGCGCATGCGACGGGCCAGCAGGGCGGCGTGGGTGGTCTTTCCGGCCCCGTCCCCGCCCTCCAGCACGATGAAGGCGCCCAAGGGACTCACGGCGACCTAGGCCTTGTAGTAGGTGACGTGCCGGTTGGGGTCCCGACCGGTGCTGGTGGAGGCCACGCTGTACCGCTCGGCCAGGAGGTGCTGGAGGCGGCGGATGTATGAGCGCTGGGGGGCCAGCTCCGCGGTCTGCAGGCCATTGAGCACCTGCTCGGCGGCGATCCTGGCCTCGTGCAGGGCCTCCTCCACCTCGCCGCCGTCCTCCCGGGGCTTGGTCGCCGCCCTCAGGAACTCCTCGATCTGGTGGGTCGTGTTCTTGCGGAGGACGTAGACGGGCTTCCCCGCCCTCTCGGCGGCCCGGACGAGCTGGGACCCGCGCCGGTAGTGGGTCTTGGTGGTCAGCACCACGTCGGCGGCGCGGAGCTCGTTGGCTACCTCCATGGACACCCCCGCCGAGTCGGCCGCCTGCTCCACCTTCTCCCTCCCCACCCCGAAGAGGAACACCCTGGCCGGCGGGGCGGCGCCGCCCCCGGCGGGAGCCTGGGCGGCCTCGGGCGCGGGCTGGGGCGGGTGGGAGTCCCTGCCCGGCCCCACCTCCAGGGCCTTCTTGACCTCCCCGGCCTCGCTGAGCCAGCGGGACTCGGGGGCGATGCGATAGCCCCTCAGCCAGGAGTCGACCACCTGGGCGATGTCCTGATGTACCGCGACCCGCTCCCAGCTCTGTATCTCCACCACCACGTCGAAGGTGGGAGGGGCCTTGCGCTCCAGGACCGTCTTCTGGGTGCCCCGGCGGCGGGCCTCCTCGTCCCCCAGGGTCGCCGACTGGACGCCGCCCACCAGGTCCGACAGGGTGGGGTTGACGATCAGGTTGTCCAGGGTGTTGCCGTGGGCGGTGGCGATCAGCTGCACCCCGCGCTCGGCTATGGTCCTGGCCGCCGCGGCCTCCAGCTCGGTGCCCATCTCGTCGATTATGATCACCTCGGGCATGTGGTTTTCCACCGCCTCTATCATCACCGAGTGCTGGCGCGTTGGGGTGGAGACCTGCATCCTGCGGGCGTGGCCGATGGCCGGGTGGGGTATGTCGCCGTCCCCGGCAATCTCGTTGGAGGTGTCCACGATTACGACGCGCTTCCTGGCGCTGTCCGCCAGGACGCGGGCCACCTCGCGGAGCAGGGTCGTCTTGCCGACACCGGGCCTCCCGAGCAGGAGGATGCTCATCCCGCCGGAGACCAGGTCCTCGATGATCTTGATGGTGCCGTAGACGGCCCGGCCGACACGGCAGGTGATGCCCACGATCTTGTCCTTGCGGTTCCTTATGGCGGAGATGCGGTGGAGGGTGCGGGGAATGCCCGCGCGGTTGTCGCCCCCGAACTCGCCCACGTGGGCCACCACGTACTCGATGTCCTCGGCGTCCACCTCGCGCTGGTCCAGGGGCACGTCTCCCGCGGGAAAGCGGGCCTCGGGGACGCGCCCCAGGTCGAGGATCACCTCGAGGAGGTCATGGAGGTCCTCCCGCTCCTGCAGGGGGGTCCGGACCCTTGGAGGCAGCGCTTCCAGCAGGGTGTCCAGGTCGTCCTGTATCCGCCTGTCCGCGGCTACCATCCCGTTGCCTCCGGGGCGGCGAGAACGACCGCGCGGCGTGCTGGTTGCAGGGGGCCTCGGGTTCCTCGCCTGCGGCTCGGAATGACAGGAGAGGGGCTCGGAAGGGTGTCCGGGGGGGTCGGAATGACGTCCGGGGGGGTCGGAAGGGCGTGGGCGGGGGTCGGAACACGACCGAAGCTCGCCACTACGGTATTCAGCGGCTTGCTGGTGTCAACACGCGCTGGCCGGACCTGAGTCATTCTTGTGGGGCACCTGCCGGGCGCCTGGCCCCCGGGGGCTCCCCGGATGCCAAGCTCAGAAAGTACCGGTGTAACCGGACGTCGTCCGTGAGCTCGGGGTGAAAGGAGGTGGCCAGAAGGACTCCCTCCTGTACGGCCACGGGCCGGCCGTCGTCGAGACGGGACAGCACCCTGATGCCGTCGCCGACCTGGGAGATGACGGGGGCGCGTATGAACACGGCGGTGAACTTCTCGGACCCCAGGGGCTCCACCTCCAGGTCAGCCTCGAAGCTGTCCACCTGGCGGCCGAAGGCGTTGCGAACCACCTGGATGTCCATGAGCCCCAGGGGGACGGGCTCGTCCTCCGTCAGCTCCCGGGCCATCATTATCATGCCAGCGCAGGTGCCCCAGATGGGGACGCCCCGGCGGGCCATCTCCTTGATGGGCTCCTTCAGATGGTAGAGGCCCATAAGGTAGCCGAAGGTGGTGCTCTCGCCGCCGGGCATGATCAGGGCGTCCACCCCATCCAGGTCCCGGGGCAGCCGCACCTCCACGGTCTCCGTTCCCAGGCGTTGTAGCACGGCGATGTGCTCGGCGAAGTCGCCCTGTAACGCTAGGACTCCCGTTTTCAATTCAGTCGTCACCTAGGCCAGTCGCCACCTAGGCCAGCTGCCACCCGGGGAACGGCGGCGGCCCGCTGCCGGTACGGTCCATCGAGGGTTAGAGATTGCCGCGGGGGGCCAGCAGCTCTTCCTCGGGGAGGGAGCTGACGCCGATGCCCACCATGGGCTCGCCCAGGTCCTGAGAGACCTCGGCGACGATCTTCGGGTCGTTGTAGTGGGTCACCGCCATGACGATGGCCTTGGCCCTCTTCTCCGGGTCGCCGGACTTGAAGATGCCGGAGCCGACGAAGACGCCGTCGGCGCCAAGCTGCATCATGAGGGCCGCGTCGGCGGGGGTCGCGACGCCGCCGGCGGCGAAGTTCACCACGGGGAGCCTGCCCTGCTTCCGGGTCTCCGTCAGCAGCTCCAGGTCCACCTGCAGCTCCTTGGCCGCCGTGGGCAGCTCGTCCTCGGACATGTTCCGGACCCGGCGGATCTCTCCCTGCACGGCCCGCATGTGCCGCACGGCCTCGACCACGTCGCCGGTGCCCGCCTCGCCCTTGGTGCGAATCATGGCGGACCCCTCGGCGATGCGCCTCAGCGCCTCACCCAGGTTGCGGCAGCCGCAGACGAAGGGCACTTTGTAGTCGTGCTTCCAGACGTGGTGCGCCTCGTCGGCGGGCGTCAACACCTCGGACTCGTCTATGTAGTCCACACCGAGGGCCTCGAGCACCTGCGCCTCGACGAAATGCCCGATGCGGCACTTGGCCATCACAGGAATGGTCACGGCGTTGATGATCTCCATGATCTTGGTCGGGTCGGCCATCCTGGCCACGCCACCGTGGGCCCTTATGTCGGCAGGCACCCGCTCCAGCGCCATGACCGAGACGGCTCCGGCCTCGTAGGCGATCCTAGCCTGCTCCGCGTTGACCACGTCCATGATGACGCCGCCCTTGAGCATCTGGGCCAGCCCGGCCTTTACTCTCCAGGTACCTGTTTCAGCCATCTGAATCCTCCGGGGGGCTCCTAGTCTCTTTGCCATTGCACATTATACGCCGCCCCGTACCGTTTATCAATTCGAGGCCGGGGGCGACGGGTCACGGGCCGGTCTACTTGCGCGGCGCCCGCTGTGCTATACTCCGGTCTGGCCAAAAACGGCCACGCGGCCGGCGCGCGCAGGGGGAGGCGGATGGAAGACCTGATCATCTCCGCAGACACCGTCCACAAGACCTACGATACGGGTACGGTCCAGGTGAGCGCCCTCAGGGGCGTGGACCTGCACGTCGAGCGCGGGGAGATGGTGGCCATCATGGGCCCCAGCGGCTGCGGCAAGACCACCCTCCTGAACTGCGTATCGGGCCTGGACGAGATCGACTCGGGCACGGTGTCCATCGAGGGGGTGGTCCTCCACGAGCTGCCCGACGACGAACGGAGCGACTACCGGGCCAGGAGGATGGGGTTCGTCTTCCAGCTATACAACCTGCTGCCGGTCCTCAGCTCCGTGGAGAACGTGGAGATGCCCCTGCTGGTATCCGGCGTCGGCGCCGGGGAGGCGCGGCGCAGGTCCCTGGAGGCGCTGGAGATGGTGGGCCTGGCCGACCGGGCCGTCCACGTCCCCAGCGAGCTGTCGGGGGGGCAGCGCCAGCGGGTCACCATCGCCAGGGCGCTCATAAACCGGCCCGCCATAGTCTGGGCCGACGAGCCCACCGGGGACCTGGACAGCGAGTCGGCGGCGGACATCATCGACCTGCTGTGCGACCTGAACCGCACCAACGGGCAGACCTTCATCATCGTGACCCACTCCAGGGAGGTAGGCGAGCGGGCCCACCGCATCGTCCGCATGCGCGACGGGCAGATCGTGGACGATGGGCGGGGCGCCTCCACGGAAGGGCGCCCCATCCCCGGGCGCAGCTAGCATGGAAAAGCTCTTCGGCCTGTCCATGAACGTCATCATGGTGGTCCTGCTGGCCATCGTGGTGCCGGCGCTGGCCGCCGTGGCCCTGATGGCCTGGCGGAACCGGGTCATGCTGAAGCTGGGGCTGCGCAACATACCCCGCCGCAGGGCCCAGACCGCCCTCATCGTCATCGGCATCATGCTCAGCACCGTCATCATGGCCGCCGCCTTCGGCACGGGCGACACCATCAACTTCTCCATCCGCAGCGAGGCCATCAAGCTCCTGGGGCCCATAGACGAGATCATAGTGTCCACCGAGACCAACGCCGAGGATACCTTCGGGACGCCGTCCTACGTGCCGGAAGAGACGTTCCAGCGCCTGCTGGATGAGCTGGGACCGCTGGAGGACGACATAGACGGCCTCGCCCCGGGTGTCGGGCAGAGCGCCCCGGCCGTGAACCTGTCCAACCTCAAGAGCGAGGGACAGATGCGCGTGGCGGGCGTCGACCCCGACCACCTGGACGGTTTCCGTCTGGTCTCCACCTCGGGAGAGACCGTGACGCTACGGGACCTGCCCCCGGAGGAGGGGTACATAAACGACAAGGCCGCCGAGGACCTGGAGGCCGCACCTGGAGACGACATCCGCATCGTCCTGGAGGGGGACTCGGTGACCTTCCGGGTGAGGGGAGTAGTGGACCGGGGCGGGCTTGCCGGGGACCAGGCCACCCTGCTGGTGCCCCTGGACCGGGCCCAGGAGCTGTTCGACAGGGAGGGCCAGATCAACTCCATCGTCGTCTCCAACCGGGGAGACGCGGAGTCCGGGGTGGAGCTGAGCGACGACGTCTCCCAGGGACTGCGCGTAATCTTCGCCAGCCGGGAGGCGGCCGGGGAGCTGCTGGCCCTGCTGTCCCAGGGGCCCGTCCTGGGGGCCATCCAGCAGCACGCCGAGGGCCTCAGGGGCATCAAGAGAGCGGACATGGACCGGCTGGCCGCCTCCCTGCAGGAGGGCCAGGTCACCGACGACCTGATGGGGCTCCTCTCCGACGGGGAGGTGTCCAACGAGGTGCTCGGCGCCCTGGACCGGCCGGACCTGGCAGCAGTCCAGGAGGAGGCGGACACCCTGTTCGGCGACCTGGCCGAGTTCGAGGTGCTGGAGATAAAGCAGACCGTGATGGAGGAGGCGGAGCTCATCAGCAGCTTCATAACCACCTTCTTCATCATCCTCGGCCTCTTCTCCATCCTGGTGGGCGTCCTGCTCATCTTCCTCATCTTCGTCATGCTGGCGGCGGCCCGCCGGACGGAGATGGGAATGGCCCGGGCCGTGGGCGCCAAACGCCGCCACCTGGTGCAGATGTTCGTGTTCGAGGGGACGGCATACGCCGTCGCCTCGGCCGCCATAGGCGTCGTCATCGGGCTGGCCGTCAGCACCCTCATCATCCAGGTCGTGAACCAGACCATCGGCACCTCCGGGGAGGACTTCACCCTCACCCGCCACTTCGAGCCGCGCAGCATAGTGATAGCCTACTGCTTGGGCATGGCAATCACGCTGATCACCATAGTGGTTTCCGCCTACCGGGTAAGCCGGATGAACATCGTGGCGGCGATCCGGGACCTACCCCCGCCCCAGAGGCGGTACGGCACGCCCTGGAGCCGGGTCCTGTCAGCCCCCCTGGTCGCGGCGGTCCAGCCCATCCGCTCCGCGGGCGGCGCCCTCAAGGCCCTGGCCACCCTGCACCCGGCGGAGGCCGCGGGCCTTCTACTCGGTACGGGGAGGCTGGCCCTGGCCGTTCCGGGCGTAGCGGCGGGGAGCCTGTTCCAGATGTTCTGGAGGCCCTTCAAGCAGGGCTGGCTGGCCTTCCTCCTGGGAGTCCTCCTCACCTGGATAGGGATGCAGACGGACCAGGCATCGAGCTACAGGATCGGCGTATCCCTGATGATCGTGGGCGCCGGGCTCATGGCCCGCAGCTTCCTGCTGCGGACCGCCATGCGTGCCGAGGTGCGCGACCGCATCGCCTACACCGGCATCGGCCTGGTCATGCTGGTGTTCTGGGTGCTTCCCTTCAGCGTTCTCAGGACGGTGTCCGGGGAGCTCACCGGCGGGCCGGAGATGTTCTTCGTATCGGGCATCTCCATGGTCGCCGCGGCGGTGTGGACGGTCATGTACAACGCCGACCTGATCCTGAAGGCCCTGACCCTGGCCACCGGGCGGATCGGGAGGCTCCGCCCGGTGCTGGTCACGGCGGTGGCCTACCCCATGAGCGCCAAGTTCAGGACCGGACTCACCCTGTCAATGTTCGCCCTCGTCATCTTCACCCTGATCGTCATGTCGATACTGACCAACGTGTTCGACGTCGCCGAGGTGGACCGGGACGCCGTCACCGGGGGCTGGGACATAGAAGCCCAGGTGAACCCCATCACGCCCATCGGGGACATACGCCAAGCCATAGACGAGGCGCCCGAGCTGGAGCTCGACGACTTCGAGGCCATCGGCGGGTTCACCTTCATCCCCATCGAGGCCAGGCAGGCGGGGGCGTCGGAGCAGCGCTGGCGGTGGTACGCGGCCAGGGCCGCCGACGACGCGTTCCTGGAGTCCACCAGGTACGACCTGAAGCTCATTGCCAGGGGATACGGCCCCACGGCGGAGGACGTGTGGGCGGCCCTGCGGGACGACCCGACCCTGGCGGTGGTGGACTCGACGGCGGTGCCGTCGCGGTCCTCCTTCGGGCAGGACACCGCCGTGCCGTTCCGGATGGAGGGCTTCTTCTACGAGGACGAGACCTTCGATCCCACCGAAATCGAGGCCCGGGACCCGGCCACGGGACAGGTGGTCCCCTTCACCGTCATCGGCGTGATGGACCAGCTCTCGGACTCTTTCGGGCAGCTGGGCATAGGCATGATCACCTCAAAGGCGACCCTGGACGCGGCGATTCCCTTCCCCGTTCCCATCACGACCTACCGGTTTCGCCTGTCCCCAGGCGTGGACGCCTCGGACGCGGCCGACGGGTTGGACGCCGCCTTCCCCGAGCAGGGAATGGAGGCCAGGGTCCTGAGCCAGGTCATAGAGGACAGCGCGGCGTCCCAGCGGGCTTTCAACAACCTCTTCACCGGTTTCATGGGCCTGGGACTCCTGGTGGGCATCGCGTCCCTGGGCGTCATCAGCCTGCGGGCGGTGGTGGAGCGCCGCCAGCAGATAGGCGTCCTCCGGGCCATCGGGTACCGGCGGTGGATGGTCCAGCTCAGCTTCCTGCTGGAGTCGTCCTTCGTGGCCCTGCTGGGCACCGCCATCGGCGTGGGCCTGGGCACGATCATCTCCTACAACATAGTCAACGACGTGCGGGAGCAGGAGGGAGTCCAGACCCTCCGCTTCAGCATCCCTTGGCTACAGATCATCGCCATCATCGCCGTGGCCTACGTCTTCTCCCTGATCACCACCCTGCTGCCGGCGCGGCAGGCATCGGGCATCTACCCGGCCGAGGCCCTCAGGTACGAGTAGGGCCCGCCGCTACTCCACGGAAGGAAGCTCTAGCGATTCGTTGAACTCAGAGAACTTGACACGATACCAGAATTCAAACGCCAAGAGCTCTCCCGCCGCCGGATAGGATCCACTGACCTCATAGGCGTGTATCAAGCCATCCTCAACGCCTACCCACCCCACGAAGTCTTCTCTTCCGCCTGACATTTGCTGGCGGGGGTCTTGCGAGTCCTCCTGGACGTCGCCCCAGATGTCTTGGGCTCGTTGTTGCAAGTCGAACCTTCCCGTTATCTTCTTCACTTGGACACCATCCAGGGTTTCCTCCCCTACGACAGTTGAGTCGGTGAGGCCATTGACTATCTGGAGGTGTTTCGTTGAATCCAACATCACCATCCGGGAACTGTCGAAGTTGCTCCGATACTCCTCCCATGCGCCGTCAGGGACTTCACGCCTGTACTGGCGACCATGCAGAAGCAGAGATTCGCCATATGAGCCGTCATTCCCACGGATGATGACGTGCATGCCTTGGTTGAACACCACGACAGCCTCGGTCGAAGTCTCAAATCTAGGCGGGTCTCCTTCGACCTGCGGACCCTGCCAGGAGTCCATGGCAAACTTATACGTGCGAACAGTACTGTTCGCTTCCTGGGCGTCTTCTATTATTTCCTGTGCTGATATTTCCTGTGCTGAGTCCTCCCCCGACAACATCGCGAATACCAGTGCTGCGGCGATTGCCAATGCCGCATCAACCACTATGAGGCCCAGGATCATGAGTCTTGAAGTAGGGAAAATTCTACAAATCTCCTTCGTGAATGCCTACCGGGGGCCTGGACGAGAGACGAGAGAGACATCCAGCGGACGGGCGAGGGCAGGCGGACGAGGAGACCCAGCCCTCCGTTGCCTTTTACGTCCGGATGGACGACCTGCAGGCGTGCTTGAACGAACCCCCAGGGAACCGCATCAGGTCGGTCGGAGGATGGACGCAACCAACTGAGGCCCGGCCGGCTGGGCCAATGTCGTTGGAGCTGCGTGGGGGGGCGGGCTGGGCGCCCGCCCCGGGGTCTCTATGCTGCCGGGGAGGGTTGCGGCTCTAGAGGGCAGCCGCCCCGGCGGCGGCGCACTCCTCGTCCTGCTCTCCGGTGCCGCCGCCGACGCCGCAGGCGCCCTCCACCACTCCGTTGCGGACGATGGGCACCGCTCCCTGGGAGCCGATCATGTGGCCGCCCTCGTGCTCCCCGATCTTCTGGAAGATCACTCGGGAGGGGTCGATAACGCCGCTGGGCCGTCCCATGGCCGCCGAGGCCACCGCCTTGCCCTGGGAGCCGTAGACGGCCCCCCAGATGGCCCCGTCCATGCGGTTGAAGGCGAGAAGCCGCCCCCCGCCGTCGCAGACCGCGACGCACACCTTGATATTCAGATCCTGGGCCTTCTTGACGGCCCCCGCGATGACCGTGTTGGCCTCAGCCAGAGTGAGCGCCATGCCGGCACCTCCCCGTTAGTGTGTTGGGTTAGTCTGTTGGGTCAGTCTTGGAACGGCCGCTAGCGGCCCCTCCCCGGGGTTATTGGCCCGCCCGCCCCGCGCTCCGCGCGGGCAAGGAGCCCCCACGCACCGGTGAACCGGCACCAGGCAGGAGACGGGCGAACCTGTGAGACGCCATGCTAGAGCAGCGCCACCCCCGCGGCGGCGCAGTCCTCGTCCTCCTGGCTGGTGCCGCCCCCCACGCCGCACGCTCCCTCAACCACGCCGTTGCGGACGATGGGCACCGCCCCCTGGGAGGGGATCATGTGGCCGCCCTCGTGGGCCATGATGCTCTGGACGATGGCCCGGCTGCCGTCGATCTCGCCGCTGGGCCTTCCCATGGCAGCCGAGGCCACGGCCTTGCCCTGGGAGCCGTAGGCCCCGGCCCACATGGCCCCGTCCATCCGGTTGAAGGCCATCAGGCGGCCTCCGGAGTCGCAGACGGCGACGTTGATCTTGATGTTCATCTCTTCGGCCTTGGCGATCGCCCCCTGGACGATCCTGTTGGCTTCCGCCAGAGTGAGTGCCACGGGAACCACCTCCTTGCATCGCTTGTCCGGTCTTGCAGATTGCCTGGCACCCTGATTCTACAGCAGCCAATGGGTCAAGGCAATTCGGGGGCCGGGGGAGGGCCGGCGGGTCAGCCGCCGGCCGCCTCCCTGGCGAGGTTCGCGGCGAACTCCTGGACCACCGAGTCGGCCTTCCTGCGGATGACGGTCTGGCCCAGCTCTCCCAGCTTGCCGACGAAGGTCACGTCGCTGGACACGGCGACCTCAGTCTCGTCGGCGGATATCTCGTCGAGGACCAGGTCCAGGGTGCCCCGGACGCCCCCGCCGACCCGGCGGTCGCCGCCCTCCAGGCGCAGCGAGGCACGCCAGTCCTCCCGGTCCCGGGCCAGTACCTCGATGGTGCCCGCGATGCGAAGGCTGACGGGCCCGACCCGGACCCTCATGGCGCCCCGGTAGCTGTCGTCGTCCAGGGCCTCCAGGTCCTCCACCCCGGGGAACGCCCGCCCCACCCGGGACAGGTCCATCAGCAGGTCCCATACCGCCGGCCTTCCTGCCGGCACGACGATGGTCCGCTCCATCTTCATGTCGTCGTCTCCTTCAAGGCGATGACGTTGGTCTCGCCGTCATTCCAGCCCCCGAGCCGGAATCCAGTGGTTGGGAGGCCTCGTTCCTTGCCCGCTGGAAGTCACGACTTGTGCCGCCCCCTCTCCACCTCTGGGTCCCGGCCTTCGCCGGGACGACGGGACGGGTGGTTCCACCCCATGCCGACCTGTGGGGACGCCTCTTGTGGGCGCCCACGAGGGCCGCCCCTACCACAGGACCGGGGCAGAGGGCTGTTTTCATGGTAATGACAGGGTTGGCATCGGAAGCCAGGTTGGCGCCGGAACCCGTGTCCGCACTGGACCCCGTTTCCAGGCGGGAACGGTGCAGCGCCTAACCCGCGCCGCGGGCGCCGGCCAGGGCCCGCTCCAGGACACGGCGGGTGAACACCACCGCCATTCTGGTCTTGTAGCCCGCCGACCCCCGGAAGTCGTCCATGGGCTCTATCTGCGCCTCCACGGCCTCGGCGGCCCGCCGTATCAGTTCGGGGGAGGGCTCCCGGTCCCGCAGGACCTCCTCGGCCCTCGTGGCGCGGAGGGGTGTGACGCCCACGGACCCCAGGCCTATGCGTACCTCCCGGCACACCGTCCCGTCCTCGCTTAGGGTCATGGTCGCCGAGGCGAGGACGGTGGCGTAGTCGTCGGCCGTCCTGGGCAGGAACTTGATGAAGGCCCCGCCGGTGTTGGGTCCGGGCCGGGGCACGTCCACCCGGGTCACGACCTCTCCCGGCATGAGGGACGTCTCGTAGTAGTCGACGAACAGGTCCTCCACCGGGACGGTCCGCTCCCCGGAGGAGGATGCCAGGGTGACCCGGGCGCCCAGGGCGATGAGCCCCGGGGGCGGGTCCAGGTTGGGGTCAGCGTGGACGAGGCCGCCGCCCACGGTGGCCACGTTGCGTATCCGGGCGGTGGCGACGTGCCCGTAGGTCTCCGCCAGCAGGGGGACGGTGCTGGCGACCACGGGGGAGGTCTCCACGGCCCGGTGGGTAGCCATGGCCCCCAGGCGGAGGCCCCCGTTGGACGGGGAGATGCCACCCAGCTCCGGCACCCGCTGCAGGCTCACCAGGTGCTCCGGCTGCACCAGGCGCTGCTTCATGAACAGGACCAGGGCGGTGCCCCCGGCGATGAGGGTCGCGTCCTCCCCGTGGCGGTCCAGGAGGGACAGCGCCTCGCCCAGGGTCCCGGGGGCGTGGTACTGGAAGGCGTTCACCCTCCCGACTCCTTTGCCGCTTCCACGGCCTTGACGATGGACTCCAGTATCTTGTAGTAGCCTGTGCAGCGGCACAGGTTGCCCATCATCCACTCCTTGATCTCGTCCTGCGAGGGGTCAGGCACCTCGTCCAGAAGGGCCTTGGCCGCCATTATTTGGCCCGGGGTGCAGATGCCGCACTGGAAGCCGCCGTGGTCGATGAAGCTCTGCTGCAGGGGATGGAGGCCGCCGTCAGGGGAGAGGCCCTCGATGGTGGTTATCTCGCAGCCGTCGGCCGCCACCGCCAGCATGATACAGGAGGCCACCATCCGGCCGTCGACCAGCACGGTGCAGGCCCCGCAGACGCCCACACTGCAGCCCTCCTTGGTGCCCGTCAGCCCCAGGTCGTAGCGCAGGCAGTCCACCAGGAGCCGCTGGGGCTGGACCTGCACGTCGTAGTCCCGTCCGTTGACCTTCAGGTGGATGGTAGTCGTGCTCACGGGGGCGCCTCGACCGTTGCTGACTTGGGTCAACCCCGATGTTATACTGGCCCAAGCCCGTTGGCAAGAGGCCCGTTGCCAAGAGGAAGGTGCGACGTGACCGCATACTCGGTGATAGGCACGAGGGTGGCCAGCGAAGGCGGCCATGACAAGGTGTCCGGACAGACCCTTTATCCAGCGGACATAGCGCTTCCGGGCATGACCTGGGGCAAGGTGCTCAGAAGCCCGCTGCCCCACGCCAGGATAGTGAACATCGACACCTCCCGGGCGGAGAGGGTCCCCGGCGTGCGGGCGGTTATCACCGGGGCGGACACGGCCGGGATGCGGGTGGGCCGTCTCATCTACGACGTGCCGCTGCTGGCCGACGGCAAGGTGCGGTTCGTGGGGGAGCGGGTGGCCGCCGTGGCGGCGGACGACCCCGAGGCGGCGGAGGAGGGCCTGGCCCAAATCGACGTGGAGTACGAGGAGCTGCCCGCCGTGTTCGGGGCCCTGGAGGCCTTGGAGGCGGGTGCTCCCCTGGTCCACGAGGAGGGCTCCTCCTACCGCAGCAGCTCGGGGCCCATCGCGCCCCAGGGCAACGTCGGCTACCAGGAGGGCTGGTCCGGAGGCGACCTGGAGCGGGGGTTCCAGGAGTCGGACCTGGTGCTGGAGCACACCTTCACCACGCCCTGGGTCCACCAGGGCTACATCGAGCCCTTCACCTGCGTCGTGGACATAGACGAGCAGGGGCGCATCCAGGTCTGGGCCAACAACAAGCAGCCCTTCGGACTGCGGCGCCAGCTATCCGAGTCCATGGGCATCCCCGCCGAGCGCATACGGGTGAACCCGTGCGGCATCGGGGGCGACTTCGGGGGCAAGGCGGGAGCCATGGACGCGCCGCTGGCCTACCTGCTGTCCCAGCGGTCCGGGCGTCCCGTGAAGATGGTCATGAGCTACATAGAGGAGCTGATGGCCGGCAACCCCAGGCACCCGTCGGTGATAACCATCCGCACGGGCGTGAAGCGGGACGGCACCCTGTGGGCCCGGAGCACCAACGTGGTGTTCAACGCCGGGGCCTACGCGGGCTTCCGCGGCTCCCCCGGCCTCCGGGGGGGCAGGCAGGCGGGGGGAGGCCCCTACGTGACCCCCAACTTCAAGATCGACCTGTACATGGTGTACACAAACAACGTCCCCTGCGGCTCCTACCGGGCCCCGGGGGAGCCCCAGGCCGTGTTCGCCGTGGAGTCGCACACCGACATGATCGCCCACGAGCTGGGGATGGACCCCTACGAGCTCCGGCTCCGCAACCTGGTCCACGAGGGAGACGTGTCGGGTACGGGGCAGACCTTCAAGCACGTGCGGGCCGAGGAGACCCTGCGGAGGGCCGCAGAGGTGTCGGGCTGGGGCTCGGAGAAGAGTGGACGGCGCTTCGGCCGGGGAATCGCCCTGGGACAGCGGCCCGCCGCCGGGGCGACCTCGGTGGCACGGGTGACGGTGGACGCGGACGCCCGGGTGACGCTGCACACGGCCGTGCCGGATACCGGCGTGGGGGCCCACACCGTGGGCCGCCAGGTCGTGGCCGAGGACCTGGGCGTGCCCCTGGAGCGGGTCTCCCTCCACCGCTGGGACACGGACGCCGTGCCCTTCGACACGGGCGCGGGGGCCGCCACGACGCGCATCGCGGGCAACGCCGCCTACGGGGCCTCCCGGGAGGCCAGGAAGGAGCTGACCCGCCTGGCCGCCGAGTTCTACGGGTGGCCCGAGGAGCGGATCGTGTTCAGGGGCTCCCGCGTGTTCGTCGAGGGCGACCCGGAGGAAGGCGTGGGCATCGAGGAGCTGGCTGCCCGGGCGGTATCGGCCATGGGGGCCCCCATCTCCGGCGACAGCACCTACTCGGCGGACCAGCCGGCGGAGGTCACCTCCTACTGCGCCCAGGTGGCCGACGTGGAGGTGGACCCGGAGACGGGGCAGGTGACGGTCCACCGGATAGTCACGGCCCACGACGTTGGCACCATACTGAACCCCCTGGGCCACCAGGGACAGATCGACGGCGCGGTGGTCCAGGGCCTGGGCTACGCCCTGATGGAGGAGCTCCAGGCCGAGGAGGGCCGCATCTCGACCCTGAGCCTGGGAGAGGCCAAGATGCCCACGTCCATGGACATTCCCGAGCTGGTCACCGAGCTGGTGCAGGACGAGGTGGAGTCCCCCGCCGAGCTGGGGCCCTACCGGGGGAAGGGCATCGGGGAGAACCCCATCTCCCCCGTGGCCCCGGCCATCGCCAACGCCGTCTATGACGCCGTGGGAGTCAGGATCACCGACCTGCCCGTGACCGCGGAGAAGGTGCTGAGGGGCCTCGAAGAGTTCTGACGGGGCGGCGGCCGCCTGTGACTAGGCGTCGCTCCGCCGGTAGACCTGGACCCGGTGCCGGCATGTCTCGGTGACGTAGACCCGGCCCTGGGGGTCCACCCTGGCTGAGGCGGGGCCCCAGAAGTATTTCTCCACGGCGGCGGACTGGTTTCGCGCCAGGTCGTCGTCGTCGGGGAAGTCCAGTTGGGGCGCCATGTCCGCCTTCTGCCGCTCTTCCAGTTCGGTCTGATTGCTTACGAAGTAGTCCTGGGCCCACTTGGACAGGCCCGACTCACCCCGGAACTTGGCAAGGAACTCCCCGTCGGGGCCCAGGACCTGCACCCTCTCGTTGCCCCAGTCGGCGACGTAGATGTTGCCCTCCCGGTCGACGTCCACCGAGGAGGGGCGCGTGAACTGGCCGTCGCCGTGCCCCGAAGACCCGAAGGTGGCCAAGTGCCCTCCTCCGGCATCGAACTTCTGGATGCGGTCGTTGCCCCAGTCGGCGACGTAGACGGTCCCGTCCCCGTCCACGGCCACTCCCCAGGGCATGTTCAGCCGTCCGTCCCCGGTCCCGGGCCCGCTCCATCCCGCCAGGTATCTTCCGTCCCTGGTGTAGCGCTGGAGGCGGCCGTTGAAGGCGTCGGCCACCACCAGGTTGCCCTCGGGGTCGAAGGCTATGCCAGAGGGCCGGTCGAACTGTCCCTCGCCGCTTCCCTTCCGTCCCCAGGCCCCCAGGAAGGCCCCGTCGACGCTGAAGATGTGGACGCTGTGCTGGGCCTCGTCGGAGATGTACAGGTTACCGTCGGGCCCCACCACCAGCGCCGCGGGCCACAACATCGCACCGTCCACGACGCCGCCGATGACGAAGGTGCCCCGGTGCTCTTCGTCCACGGTGAGCTTGCTGACGCGCTTGTAGTTGCACCGCACGGGGGTATCGGAGCCGCCGCGGTCGAGGACGTAGACGGTGCCCCCGTCGTCGATGGTGAGGTCGATGGGGTGGTTGAAGCCGCGTCCGGGGAATATGGAATATATGCCCAGGCTGTGGCTGTAGGAGAAGGCGAGCTTGGTTTTCATGCTCTCAGGCCCCTCCCCGGGTTATTGGGCCCTCCCTCCCCGCGCGGGGCGCGGGGAGGGAGGGCCCACCCACCGGTGGACCGGTACTTGGCAGGAGACGACGGACTCATTCGACGACCTGTGAGACGGTACACTAGGCCAGCTGGTACTCCCGGGTGGAGACGATGAGCTGGAGGACTTCTTTGATCCGCTGGTCGGAGACCCGTCCCTCGTGGGCGCCGAGGTCCGCCTCGCCCAGCCGCCGGGCGTGCTCCACCACCTCGCTCCGCGTATCGTCGGACAGGGTGATGGGGCCTATGATGTCGAGGCAGGCGTCCACCAGCCCCTCGGCGGTGAACCGGTCCCCCTGGCCCCGGACCCGATCGATGATGGCCCGGATGCCGGGCTTGTCCACGTCGTCGAGCTGCCTGGTGGCGAAGTTGACCCGGTCCACCAGGGCCCCCGTGTTGATCCATTCCGTCCCCGTATGCCAGCCCTCGACGCTGGGGGGGTCCAGGAGCGCTTGGCCCATGAAGTCGGTCTGCATGGCCAGGTCGATGTCCTCGAACTCGGGGAGCACGTGGCCGCCGGCCATGCGGACGGTGCCCACCACCAGCTCCGTGGGGCTCTTGACCTTGGCGAACCGGGCGTCCTTGAAGAAGTCGGAGTTGAACAGCACCCGAAGCATGGACCGGATGTCGTACCGGCTCTGGAAGAAGGTGTCCACCAGAGCCTGGATTGCCTCGGCGTCCCTGGGGGGCACCGTCTGCCAGGCGGGCACCTGGGGCTCGTCGGCGACGAAGAAATTGTACAGGTGCCGGGAGACGAACCGGGCGGTGGCCTCCTGCCGGCAGATGATGTCTATGATGTCGTTGCCGTTGAACCGGCCCTCGTGGCCCAGGAACAGCTTGCCGGTGTCATCGTGGTCGTCGGCGTTGTACTCGAAATGCCAGTCCAGCTTCCCGTAGGGCCAGTTGGAGCACCGGGTGACCCGGGCGGTGTGCATGTCCGAGTTCTGGATGGACCAGCCGGTGAAGGCCCTGGACGCCTCGTAGACATCCTGCTCGGTGTAGTTGCCCACGCCCATGGAGAACAGCTCCAGGAGCTCCCGGCCGTAGTTCTCGTTGGGGGCGTCCTTGTGGCTGTCCTTGTTGTCCAGCCAGTAGAGCATGGCAGGGTCCCTGGACATCTCCACCAGCAGCCCGTCGAAGGGACCCATCCCGTGACGGTAGAAGGTCTCGATCTGCTGGAGGACGAGCTTGATCTGGTTGATCTTGCCGCAGCTGGTAGCGAACACGTGGTGCCAGAGCAGCGCGACCTTCTCCTCCAGGGGCCGGCGGGTGTTGATCATCCGGTGCAGCCAGTAGGTCTGGCCGCTCTCGTTGTACATGGTGCTGTTGATGTCCACGTGGTACCGGCGCATCAGGTAAGCGTCGCTGGCGGGGAGGGGGGGCTCCGTGGGCGACAGCAGCTCCTCCACCGCCGCCTCGTATCCCATGTCCAGGTAGCCCTCCAGCTCCTCTCGCGTGGCGCCGAAGCCGGCTCGGCGCAGCAGGTGTGCCATTAGAGCAACGTCATTGTCCGCCATCGGTGAAGCTCCTCGTTACGGGCTGTTCTGTGACCATGCTATGGTACCAAGAGGGCCCGGCGTTGGCAACACGGGGCCTCTAGCCGGGCTCCCCAGGCCGTCAGGCCAGCTCCTTGCCGTAACGCTCGGTCCAGAAGTCGGCGATGTCCGTCCTGCGGGCGAACCACACGTCGGGGAACCGCCGGGCGTACTCCAGGAACATCTGGAGGCCCTTGGCGGGTCCCGGCCTTCCGATGATCCTGTCGTGGAGGCCCACGGACATCATCCTGGGGTGGGTCGCGCCCTCCCGGTAGAGGATGTCGAAGCTGTCCCGGAGGTACTGGAAGAACTGCTCACCGGTGGAAAGGGTGCCCCGGAAGAAGCGCACGTCGTTGTTGTCCAGGGTGTAGGGGACGATGCACAGGGGCTTGCCGTCGACGCGGACGAAGTAGGGCAGGTCGTCGTTGAACTCGGTGCACTCGAATGTGAAGCCCTCGTCCATCAGGATGCGCCGGGTGTTGAAGCTGCGCAGGTACCTGCAGAACCAGCCCCGCATCCGGAAGCCCGACGCCTCCTGGACCGCCTGGACGGTCCGGCGGATCTGGTCGCGCTCGAACTCGGGGGGCATGTCCCAGTGGGCCTCCCACCTGTAGCCGTGGCCCACCAGGTCGTGCCCCAGGTTGGTGAACTCCCTGGCCGCCTGGGGGTTCCGCTCGATGGCCCGCCCGCAGGCGAAGATGGTGCCCTGGACGCCGTACTCCTCCAGCAGCCGCAGGATGCGCCACACCCCGGCCCGGCTGCCGTACTCGAAGATGGACTCCAGGCCGAAGCTGCGCTGGTCCAGAGGGTGGGGGTAGAAGTCGCCGGAGGTCTCCCGCTGGGGGTCTCCGTCCATGATGTTGAACTCCGCCCCAGCCTCGTAGTTCAAGACCATGTTCACGGCGATTCGGGCCCCGTTGGGCCACTCTACCTTGGGAACGTCCTTGCCGTAGCCAATGAAGTCCCTGGGCGCCTCGGTCATGGCCCCTCCTCTCGCATGGGGCCCGGGAATGCCCCTCGCGGACGCAACACTCAGCCGTAATCTATGCCACGCCGGGGGCGGAGTCAAGGGCGCGCAACTCCCCCGTCAGTATCGTTCCGCGCGGAGGGCAGTGTAGCGCGGAATCCATCCCCGCCGGCGACTGCCGGGCCCGGGGCCTTGCGGCGTGGCGTACTTGTGGTAGGGCGCGTGAGATTCCTCGCCGGCGGCTCGGTCCCCTCCATGTCATTTCGAGCGCAGCGAGAAATCTATCCATGCCGGCGTGGGGGCCCGGCGCGCCGTTGACAGGGGGTGAGGCATGAGAGATGATAGGCTGCAACTCGCTCCCAGGAGGACCGCACCTTGAAAGCCGCCGTAATGTACGACTACAACACTCCCCTGGTCGTGGAGGACGTGGAGCTGGACGCCCCGAAGGAGGGGGAGGTCCTGATCCGGACGGGCGCGGCCGGCGTCTGCCGCAGCGACTACCACTTCATGAAGGGCGAGGCCAAGACCCTGCTGCCCGTCGTCCTGGGCCATGAGGGCTCGGGGACGGTGGAGGCCGTGGGCCCCGGCGTGTCCACGGTGCAGCCGGGGGACAACGTGATCCTCTCTTTCGTCCCCAACTGCGGCCGCTGCTTCTTCTGCACCACGGGCCGGGCCAACCTCTGCGACCTCCACGCCGCGACCGCCGGCACGTTGTTCGACGGGACCATGCGGCTGCACAAGGACGGCCAGCGTATCAGCCACTTCGGCAAGGTGGCCTGCTTCGCCGAGCGCACGGTGGTGCCCGAGAGCGGCTGCATCCCCGTGTCCCAGGACGTGCCCCTGGACGTGGCCGCTCTCATAGGCTGCTCCGTCACCACTGGGGTGGGGGCCTCGGTCTTCAACGCCCAGATAGAGCCCGGCAGCACGGTGGCCGTAGTGGGCTGCGGCGGCGTCGGGTTGAACGTGATCCAGGGCGCCAGGCTGCTCAACGCCTCCCAGGTCATCGCCGTGGACATACGCGAGGGGGCGCTGGAGTTCGCCACCAAGTTCGGGGCGACCCACAGCGTCAACGCCACGCACCAGGACGCCGTCGCCCGGGTGAAGGAGATAACGGGCGGGCGCGGGGCCGACTACACCTTCGAGGTGTACGGCTCCGCCGACACCGTCGAGACCGCCTACGCCATGGCCCGGAAGGGGGGCACGGTGGTGGTGGTGGGAATCGCCCCCGTGGGAGAGAACGCGGGCATCGACGCCGTCTCCCTGGTGCGGGAGGAGAAGGTGCTCAAGGGGACCTACTACGGCTCGGCCCGCTGCCACGTGGACATGCCCAGGATAGTCGACATGTACCTCTCCCGGCGCCTGGACCTGGACGAGCTGATAACCCGCCGCTACGGCCTGGACCAGATAAACGAGGCCTACGAAGACCTGGATGGCGGCGGCATCGGCCGGGGCGTAATCGTCTTCTAGGGACCGCCTTGGACGGAATTGGCAGGGCCCGGCATGCAGCCGGGCCCTTTGATATAGCGTGATGGAAACCGGGCTGGTCGTCAAGAGAGTGGAGTCCGCCGCCGAGCTGGAGGCCGCCCTCGACCTCCGCATGCGAGTCTTCGTCCGGGAGCAGGGTGTGCCAATCGCGGAGGAGGTCGACGAGCACGACGCCTCCGCCGTGCACGTAATCGCCCTGGCCGGCGGCCGGGTGGTGGGAACGGGGAGGGCCGTGTACCCTCCCCCGGCCCCCGCCGGCGGAGGGGCCGGGGATGACCGCGCCCGGGCCACGTCCGGGCCGGCCAGGATCGGGCGCATGGCGGTGGAGAAGGCGTGGCGGCGGCGCGGGGTAGGCAGCCGGGTGCTGGAGGCCCTGGAGGCCGACGCCAGGGGGATGGGCATGGTGGAGGCCGTGCTGGCCGCCCAGACCGGCGCCACCGGCTTCTACGCCTCCCACGGGTATAGGGAGGAGGGGCCCGTGTTCCCCGACGCCGGCATAGACCACGTCCTGATGAGAAAGCGCCTGTAAGCCCCGCGCGGAAACGCTGGCGGGGTCCTTTCCCAAGGCGGCGTTGGGGCTAACCCGGGTCGACCGGCTTCCTGGCCAGCACGGCGTACACCGGGTCCTCCATCTCGCCCCTGTCCGGGTTGAGGTACATGCGGGTGATGCCCTCGAAGCTCCCCGCCTGCTCCATGTAGGCGGCCACGAGCTCCATCCGGTCCCCGTCCCCGCTCATCACCCATATCCTCACGGCCTTGGTGAAGAACATCCGGTTGGAGAAGATGACCAGGAAGACCCCGCCGGGCCGGAGCACCCGGCCCACCTCCCGGAACACCTCCACGGGCCGCACCAGGTACTGGATGGACACGGTGATGGCGACCCCATCGAAGGACGCGTCGTCGAAGGGCAGGACCGGGTCCCTGTTCAGGTCATGGACCACGTGGGCGTCCAGGTCCGGGTTCCTCTCCATCTCGACCGCGTTCAGGCCCAGGCCGACCAGACGCGCCTTGGGCAGGTCCCGGGGCCAGTGGGAGCGCCAGCTGCTCATCAGGTCGAGGGCGGTGGGCCCGGCCCCGCCGTCGCCGGGCGGGAAGACGTCCCGGAACAGCTCCCCGACGGCGGCGATGGCCTGGTCGTCGATGTGGACGACCAGGCGCGGCTCCCTGTAGAAGAGGGCGTCCTCGTTCTCGTCCTGGCGGATGAAGTGGTCGCTGCGAAAGGGGTTCTGCATACTCTCGCCTCGCCGTGATGGGACGCGCTCAAGTTTACACGAAAAAACGGCTGGGGTGGCGTCCCTGCTGTGACACCGTTATGCTGTTATTATGATATCCCAGCTGAGGAGGCACCACATGCCCGACATAGCCCTCCGCGGCGTCCCCGACGAGCTGCACCGGGAGCTCAAGTCGGCAGCCATCCGGAACCACCGCAGCCTGAACGGGGAGAGCCTCGCCAGGTTGACCGCCTCGGTCCGAGGCCATCCTGTAAACCCCGAGGCGCTCCTGGCACGGATACGGCTGCGGCACGAAACCCTCGGAGGGGTCGACCTCGACGAGAAGACCCTGCGAGAGATGCGGGACTCCGGGCGGCCGTGATAGTCGTCGATACCAACGTGATGGTCTGTCTCCTGGTGGGTGGACCAGGGGGGAGCAGACGCCGCCCGGCTGTTCAGGCACGAGCCCGAGTGGGCGGCACCCGTCATCCTCATGAGTGAGCTGCGCAACGTCCTCCTCGGACTCGTGCACTAGGGCGCGCTGCTCCCGGACCAGGCCAAGGCCATGACCGACGACGCCGCGGCGGTCCTAGGGGACCGCGTGGCAACGGTGCCGAGCGGCCATGTCTTTGACGTCGCCCTGGAATGCGGTCTCACGGCATACGACGCGGAGTTCGTAGCTCTGGCCCGGACCATCGGCGTCCCGGTGGCGACCTCGGACAGTGCGGTCCTCCAGGGCGCCGCGGACATGGCCGTGACGCTGCGGGACGCCGTGGCCCGCCCGTAGCGCGGGACCTGTCAGAAATATCAAGTATCGGTCCCGATGGCTAGGTCCGCCGGTCGACGTCGCGCCGGTGAGCGACTCGGACCACCAAGACCACGAGCTCTCTGTCGAGCAGCTCATACACAATCCGGTAGTCGCCCACGCGCAGCCGCCTAAGCCCTCGGAGTCCCCCCTTCAGAGGGGTCCCAGCCAACGGCTGCTCGGCCAGACCATCTACAGCCTGGACCAAACGTCCCCTGGCCGGTTGTGGGACGGCAGCCAGTTCTTTGACCGCGCTGCCCCTAATCTGGACCGAGTAGTTCACGCCTGACCTCGTCCCAATCCAGAACAGGGTCTGACGGGTCCTGCAGCCGGTCCAATGCCGCCGCGAGGTCGTCGAAATCTTCCACGTACCGCTCCAGAGCCTGGCGAACCACAGCGGCTCGGCTGCGCTTGAGCTGTGCGGCCGCGACTCTCCACAAAAAGCCGCCGCGCCATTCCCGTTTCGCGGGAATGGCGCGGCCTTCTGGGCTCTTCTTTCGGCGGGAGCGCCGTAGTCTAACGAGAGCTCGCTAGTTTACGCTGGCGCATACGGCGTAGACGGTGAGGGTCCAATTGCCAGATACACTACCACCGGCCTCCACGGCACTCGCCCTCCACCCCTTCGGGACCTCGCCGGGGACTCCATCCGGACGCGTGTCCACTATGACCACGTTTCCGCTGATGTCACTCACCATCGCTCCACCGGCGATCGCGGACAGATCGTCGTTGTCCGTCTCGCACTGTACGATCAGCCCCATCTTATTGTCGCTGTTCGACTCGCTCACTGCGCTCTTGATTACCAGGTTCGATATCCCGGGTTCGCCCTGTATGCCCTGGGGACCGAAAGGCCCCGCAGGTCCCTGGGGTCCCGCATTTCCGCGCAGCCCCGTCGGCCCCTGGTCACCCTTGTCGCCCTGCGGCCCCTGGGGCCCCACGGGTCCCTGTGGCCCCTGGTCGCCCGTGTCGCCCTTATCACCTAGGGCTCCCTGCGGTCCCTGTGGTCCCTGTGGTCCCTGTGGTCCCTGCGGACCCTGGGGTCCCGTGTCGCCCTTATCGCCCTTCTCTCCGATGGGGCCCTGAGAACCGGTCGGTCCCTGCTCACCCTTGGGCCCCTGCGGGCCGCCCGGGTCACCCGGGACTCCCTGAATCCCCTGCGGGCCGGTCTCGCCCTGGGGGCCCTCCGCCCCTTGGGGACCCTGCTCGCCCTGGGGACCGGGGTCACCCCGGGGTCCCTGGGGACCCTGGTCGCCGGTATCACCCTGGGGGCCCCTCTCACCCTGGGGGCCGGGGTCGCCCCGGGGTCCCTGGGGGCCGCCGGGGTCGCCCTTTTCTCCTTGAGGGCCCGCCGGGCCTTCAGGTCCTTCAGGTCCCACGGGGCCTTCGGGCCCTTCCGGTCCCGCGGGTCCCGGAGGCCCTTCCGGTCCGTCGTCACCCTGGGGGCCCGGCTCGCCCTGAGGGCCGGCCGGCCCTTGCGGACCCGCGTCTCCCTGAGGGCCGAGGCCGCCCTGGTCGCCCTGGGGCCCCGCACAGGCGGCGGCCACAAACACCACGACGACTGTAAAAGCCAAGGCTCTGAGACACCACCAGAGGGCTCCCGGTGACTTCCAATTATTCGAAATGACTCTCACAATCTCACCTCTTTTGACTCCCACGCTAAAATACTACTCCTGTAACACAATGTCAAGTAAGAAATCGCGGTTGGGGCAGGCCGTCTTTCGGGTTGGTTTCCCTTGGCCTCATGCTCCTCTTTTGATACAATTACCGCAGCGGTTAGCGAGCCGGGAGCTTGGGCGAGCCAGGCTGAGAGGGTGGCCAGTACGCGTCACCGACCGTACATACCTGATCCGGGTAATGCCGGCGAAGGGAAGGTTGGTTGGAAGGCACCCGCCGCCAGCTCCTCTACCCCCCATAGGCGGACGCCCCGGGGGAGCCCCGGTTCACCGGCCGGAGTAGGGAGCCCGGCGGCCTTCTTTTTTGCCGGGACGTAAGGAGCGGCGCCATGGACGACCAGCTTGTGATAGCGGGGAAGAGGTTCAGCTCCCGGCTCATCCTGGGCACCGGGCGGTACCGCACGGTGGAGGATATGGTCCGGTCCGTCGAGGCGTCGGGGACCGAGATGGTCACCGTCGCCATCAGGCGCCTGGACCTGGACGACCCCAACAAGAAGACCATCCTCGACTACATCGACTGGAACAAGTACCAGGTGCTGCCCAACACCGCCGGATGCCGCACGGTGGAGGAGGCGGTGTTCACGGCCCGGCTGGGCCGGCAGGTCAGCAGCTCCAACTGGGTCAAGCTGGAGGTGATCCCCGACCCCAAGTACCTCCTTCCGGACCCGGTGGGCACCCTGGAGGCGGCCCGGCGCCTCATCGACGACGGCTTCGTCGTGCTGCCCTACATCCACGCCGACCCGGTGCTGGCCATGCGCCTGGAGGAGGCGGGATGCGCCACGGTGATGCCCCTGGGCTCGGCCATAGGCTCAGGCCAGGGCATCCACACCGCCGAGGAGATACGCATCATCGTGGAGCAGGCGGGGGTTCCGGTGGTGGTGGACGCAGGCCTCGGGGTGCCCTCGGACGCCTCCCAGGCCCTGGAGATGGGGGCCGACGCCGTCTTGGTGAACAGCGCCATAGCCCGCGCCGCCGACCCCGGCCTGATGGCCCACGCGTTCAGGCTGGGGGTGGAGGGCGGACGGGCCGCCTACGTGGCTGGCAGGATGCCCAGGCAGGCCTACGCCGACGCCAGCAGCCCCACGGAGGACGTGGCCCAGCCGACCCCGGCCGCCACGTAGCGCCATGAGCGCCATACCCACACCGTGCCTGTGCCTGGTGACCGACGGGCGCTTCTGGCGGCCCGACCCCCGGGAGCTGGAGCGCAAGGTGGACCTGGCCCTCCAGGGCGGTGTCGACCTGGTGCAGCTAAGGGAGAAGGGACTGGCCGGAGGGCCCCTGCTGGAGGTGGCTTGCGGCCTGCGGCGGGTCACCGAGGGGCGGGCTCTGCTTTTCGTCAACGAGCGTGTGGACGTGGCGGCGGCCTGCGGCGCCGATGGAGTGCAGCTCGGCGAGGAGGGCCTCTCCGTCCGGGCGGCGCGCGCGGTAGCCGGGCCGGAGATCCTGGTGGGGAGGTCCGTCCACACCGTGGAGGGGGCCGTGGCCGCCGAGGGGGAGGGGGCCGACCTACTGCTGGTGGGCACGGTCTTCACCACCCCGTCCCACGCCGGTGCACAGCCGGCGGGGACGGGCCTGCTGGCCGCGGCGGCGGCCCGTGTGAAGACCCCCCTGGCCGGCATCGGAGGCATAACGGTGGCCAACGTGGGCGAGGTGATGAAGGCCGGCGCAGCCGGGGCCGCCGTGATCAGGGCCATTCTGGGAGCCGAGGACCCCCGCCGGGCAGCCCGGAAGCTGCGGAACGCCATGGACGAGGCGGCCCGAGCGCGCCCGGTCTCGGGCGCGGGGAGAGGGGCGCGATGATAACGCTGACGGTCAACGGGAAGCCCCGGTACGTGGACGGCTCCGTGGACCTGGTGAGCTTCCTCGAGAGCTACGACGTGAACCTGCAGCACGTGGCCGTGGGGTACAACGGCATAGTCCTGGAGAAGGACAGGTACCCGGAGGTCCTCTTGAAAGAGGGAGACGTGCTGGAGATCGTCAGGCCCGTGGGCGGCGGGTAGAGCCCCAGGGCGTGCCGGGCCCGCCGGCGAGAAACAGCTAGGCCGGGGCGGCGGTGACCAGCCGGGCTCCCAGGACCTTCTCCAGGTGTCCCAGGGCCCACCGGTGGGCGTCTGGGTCGAAGCTGGCCACGCAGTCCGTGGGCACCTCCACCGTGTAGTCGCGGTTTCGCGCGTCCGCGGCCGTGTGGAGGACGCAGATGTCGGTGCAGACGCCGCACACAATGACCGCCTCGGGCGAGAGCTCCCGAAGGCGCTCCTCCAGGCCCGTGTCGAAGAACCCGCTGTACCGGTTCTTGGGCACCAGGTTGTCCCCGGCCACGAACTCCTGAAGCTCGGGTATCACGTGGGTCTCGGCCGTGCCCTTCACGCAGTGCACGGGGAACATCCGGAACTCCAGGTCGTCGGGCTCGTGATTGTCGCAGATGAAGAGGATGGTGGAGCCCGCCTCTTGCTCCCGCTGGAGCAGGCCCCGAACGTTGGGCACGATGTCCCTGGATGCATCGCCGCAGTACAGGTTGTGCCCCGGCTCCAGGAACCCCTTCAGCATGTCCACTACCAGCACCACGTTGGCCATGACGTCCTCTCCGGTCCCCTGCGGTATGGTTACAATGTACCCCCGAAATGCCCCGAGCTCAAGGGACCCGGGCGGCCGCTCCCCCCGGGGCCGGACGGGCGCCCGGGGAACGGCACAAGCGAAGGGACCCCAATCTCTTGGGGTCCCTTCCCCTTATACTAGAGCGGCCAGCCCGGCGTACCCCGATCTAGCAGGGTACGACGGTGTTCCACATGGGCCGGGCGGCGGTGCCGTCGATGGGCTCCCACCCGCAGATCTTGTCGGGGTCGACGGCCCATATCCAGTCCCGGGAGGCGATGGGTATGCCGCCTTCGTACTCATCGAAGATCATCCTGCTCACCTTCTTGGCCAGGGCCTGTCTCGTGGCGGGGTCCGCCTCGGTGGCGTACTGGTCCTTCAACGCCAGGTACTTGTCCTGCTGTGCCATGCCGCAGACCGAGCCGCCCCGGGAGGGGCAGAGGCCGTGGCTTCGGAGCATCTCGCCGAAGTTCCTGGCCGAGGGGATCCAGTGGGCCCCCGAGTGTGGCGGGCCGTCGGCGGAGCCCAGCTTCTCCTCCTGCCTCAGGGGCCGGACGGCGGTGGCGTCGATGGGGGTGAAGGTGCAGTTGACGCCGACAGCGTTGAAGTAGGTGCATATGGAGTCCTGCATGTCCAGCATCTCGGGGCCGGCGGCGTAGGCGAAGCCGTAGACGACTATGTCGAATCCCGCGCAGCCCTCCTGCTCCAGCAGGCTCATCGCCTCGTCTGGGTCATAGCCGTAGAGGCCCAGGCTGGGGTCCCAGCTCTCGACGAAGGGGCTGGTATAGGGGTGGGAGATCCTCGTTGCGGTGCCGGGGGCCCACAGGGCATCGACTATGGCCTCGGCGTCCACGGCCAGGTTCAGGGCCTTACGCACGTTCAGCTTGTTGGTGCAGTGCCCCTCGTCGTAGCTCTGGTAGAAGTTGCCGTAGACGTTGTCCACCATCTTGGCGCCATCGACCTCCAGCCCTGCGGCCCGTATCTCTTCCACGAAGGGGCCCGAGCTGTTGGCCATGTGGGCGGCCCCCGTCTGCACCAGGGCAATGCGGGGCGCGTCCTCGGAGGACAGGACCAGCTCCATCTCCTTGTAGTTGGAGCGGAAGTCGTGGCTGTAGTAGTCGTCCCAGCGGGAGTATAGGAAGAACTGTCCCAAGGCACGGTCTTCGAAGTCCCAGGGGCCAGTGCCCGGAGCGCTCAGTTCCTCGTACCCCAGGGCTGTCCCGCCGCCGTCGTTGAGGGCGTCTACCGAGAACATGAACAGGTCGGAGCCGCCGATGGGGGGCAGGATGTTGAAGAACAGGGGATAGGAGCTCTGCAGATGTATCCGAATCTTGTGGTCGTCCAGGATCTCGGCACGGTCGTACAGGTTCACCCAATTCCCGCAGTACAGGCACTGGGACCCGACGGCTTCGTCGGTGGTCCACAGGTCCATGATCTCCGCCACGTCGGCGGCGTCGGCGAACCCGTAGTCGTCGTGGTACTTGAGGTCCTCCCTCAGGGTCAGCTCCCAGGTCTTGCCGTCTATCTGCTCCCAGCTATCCGACCAGCCCCACACGTTGGTGAGCTGGTTGTCCCGGGTGACCCCGATGAGGAAGTCGGCGAAGGGGTCGGGGCTGGCCAGGTTGGTCTTTCCGGACCTGTAGGGGTCAAGGTCGTCCTTGTCGAAGTTGTTGATGGCGACGATCAGCTTATCGGCCAAACCGTCATCGTCCATCATCGCCTCGGGAGTGGCCGTAGGCTCGGCCATGGCCGTGGGAGCGGCGGTGGCCTCGGGGGCCATGGTCGCCTCGGGGGCCATGGTCGCCTCGGGAGCCATAGTCGCCTCCGGGGCCGTGGTGGCGGGCGCCGCGGTGGTCGGAGCCTCGGTGGGATCGTCACCTCCGCAGGCCATTCCCACAACCAGCAGGAGCGCCAACGGGATGAGGAGCATGTACGGTAACTTGAGCAGGGACATGTGTGACCTCCCCTATATGTTTGCCACGCATTTTGCGCGTGGGTAACCGGCGAAACGGTAGCAGATGGACGCTTGATTTGTCAACGGGGTCTGCGTGACGAAAAAACTACGATACCATGCTGTAATTTCCCAAATTCGTGCATGTACGCTTCCTGGAGCGGCGTCGAAATTGGCCGGAGGCCGCCGTCTTGCTTCCGTTGCCCAACGGGAAGCCAGCGTGTATCATGGGCGCATCTCCGGCCCCGACGCCGTGCGAAGGAGAGCCATGCTGGAGCAGTTCCACGTCAGGGAAGAGGACGCGGTACGAGTCCGCGAGGATGCCCTGCGAAGCACCGTCAGTCAGATCTTCCAGAAGGTGAACGTGCCCCCGGAGGACGCCGAGCTGGCCACCGACGTCCTCGTCACGGCCGACGTGCGGAACGTGGACAGCCACGGGGGTCTCCAACATGCTCCGGGCCTACGTCTCCGGCTACAACAGCGGCGAGATAAACGCCAGGCCCGATTGGCGCATCGTCCGCCAGACTCCGGCCACGGCCAACGTCGACTCGGACGCGGGCCTGGGCATCATCGTCACTCCCAGGGCGATGGAGATCGCCATCGAGAAGGCGCGCAACGTGGGGCTGGGGATGGTGACCGTCTCCAACGGGCGGCACCTGGGCATGGCCTCCTACCACGCGATGATGGCCCTGGAGCACGACATGATCGGGGTGTGCATGACCGGCTGCCCCCCCAGCGTCCTGCCCACCTTCGGGGCCGAGCCGAGGCTGGGGACCAACCCCATCGCCCTGGCCGCCCCGGCGGGAGAGGAGCCGCCCTTCGTCTTCGACGCGGCCACCAGCGTGGTGGCGGGGAACAAGCTGGGGCTTGCCTCCCGCCTGGGGGTCGACCTGCTCCCCGGGTGGGTCGCAGACCTGGACGGCACGCCCCTCATGGAGGCCGTCCCGATGTCACTCCGAATGGGCCCCCGGGGCCGAGAAACAGTACCACCAGCTGGCCCTGGGCAGCACCCGGGAGATGGGCTCCCACAAGGGCTACGGCCTGGGCTGCGTGGTGGACATCCTCACCGGACCCCTGTCGGGCACCGCCCTCGGCATGGTGCCTGGGCAGGCCCAACTTCAGCCACATGGTCGCCGCCTACCGCATAGACGCGTTCACCGACGTGGACCGGTTCAAGTCGCTGATGGACGATTTCCTGCGGGCCCTCCGGACCACACCGCCGGCCCCCGGGGCGGAGCGGGTGCTGTATCCCGGCCTCGCCGAGCGGGAGGCGGAGGTGGACCGGCGGGCCAATGGCATTCCCCTGCACAGGGAGGTGCTGGAGTGGTTCAAGGACACCTGCAGCGAGATGGACATCCCCTACGTTCTCAGCTAGCCGGGGCTAAGCTAGCCGGGGCTGAGTTGGCCGGGGCCCAGCCAGCCGGGGCCCAGTCGGCCGGGCCTCAGCCAGGCCCGGCTGGCGGCTCCCTCGGGAGGTGACGTGAGCGCCGGAGGCTACGACGTCGCCATCGTGGGCGGCGGGATCATCGGCCTGGCGACGGCCCTCCGCCTGACCCGCCGGTACCCCAGGTGCAGGGTGGCGGTGGTGGAGAAAGAGCGGGAGCTGGCCACCCACCAGACCGGCCACAACAGCGGCGTCATCCACTCGGGAATCTACTACCGTCCGGGCTCCAGCAAGGCCCAGTTCTGCGTCCAGGGCGTGGAGTCCATGGTCCGGTTTTGCGACGAGAACGGAGTCGACTACCAGCGGTGCGGCAAGGTGATCGTCGCCACCGACGAGTCGGAGCTGGGTCGGATGGAAGAGCTGTACCAGCGAGGGGTGGCCAACGGCGTCCCCGGCCTGCAGAAGATAGGCCCCGAGCGGCTGAGGGAGATCGAGCCCAACGCCCATGGCGTGGCCGCCCTGCACGCGCCGGGCACGGGGATCGTCGACTTCACGCAGGTGGCCGGCATCTACGCGGATCAGGCGCGCTCCGCGGGAGCGGAGATCATGACGGGGCGGCCGGGTGGTCGGCATATCGGCGCGGCAGGGGGCCATCAGGCTGGAGACCACCGGGGGCGGCCTGGAGTCCCGGTACCTCATCAACTGCGCGGGCCTCCACGCGGACCGGGTGGCGCGGATGATGGGCGTGGACCCGGGAGTCCGCATCATCCCCTTCCGGGGAGAGTACTACACCATACGCGAGGACCGCCGGGACCTGGTGAAGGCCCTCATATACCCCGTCCCCAACCCCAGGTTCCCCTTCCTGGGAGTCCACTTCACCCGCAGCATCCACGGGGACGTGGAGGCGGGCCCCCAACGCCGTGCTGGCGCTGGCGCGGGAGGGCTACACCAAGACGGCCGTCAGCCTGGGGGACACCATGGGCACCCTGGCTTTCCGCGGGTTCTGGGCCATGACCCTGAAGACGTGGAAGATGGGCCTGGGCGAGATGCACCGCTCCTTCAGCAAGCGGGTCTTCCTCCGGGACCTCCAGCGGCTGCTGCCGGGGGTCCGGGCGGAGGACCTGGCCCCGGGAGGAGCAGGGGTCCGGGCCCAGGCGGTGGACCGGGACGGCAGGCTGCTGGACGACTTCAGCATCCACCGCAGCCACGGGGCCATCCACGTGCTCAACGCCCCCTCTCCCGGCGCCACCTCCTCCCTGGCGATAGGCGAGCACATCGTGGGGCTGGCGGCCGAGTCCTTCGACCTGGAGACCTCGACGGCCTGAAAGGGGGCGGCGCATGTCCACCGAGAAAGAGCGGGTGCTGGAGGAGACCACCAGGCTCCGGGGGTTCCGCTACGGCCTTCACGACTTCCTGGCCGAGATAGACCTGGAAGGGCTCAAGGAGCTGAACAAGAAGGTGTACGCCGAGTACCTCGGTGAGTCCCTGCTGGACCGGAAGACCAAAGAGCTGCTGCTGGTGGTGGCCTGCATAGCCGAGAAGGACACGGTGGAGCACCTGAAGGTCCACATGCACGCGGCCAACAGGGCCGGCGCCTCCCCCGAGGAGCTGTTGGAGGCCATCATGCTGGTGGGCGGCTGGGTGGGCAACGTGTCCAGGGCCAACGGCCTGGAGGCGTGGAGGGCCACCTTCCGCCCCGACCTGCCTTCCATCGACCGGGCCGTCGAGCTCCGGTAGCGGCGGGCCCCCCTACGCCGCCCGGTAGGGCTGCCGGGCCAGGGCGATGCCCCAAACCGAGCGGGCGCCCGCCGACTTGAGGGCCTCGGCGCAGGCGGACATGGTGCTGCCGGTGGTGACCACGTCGTCCACCAGCACCACCCTGGCGCCCCTCACGTCTCCCACGCACCGAAAGCCGCCCTCTACGTTGCGGGCCCGGTCCGGGCGCGACGACAGGGACACCTGGGGCACCGAGTCCCGGACACGGGCCAGTGCGTTGCCCGCCAGGGCCATGCGGACGCCCCTGGACACCTCCCGGGCCAGTATGGCCGACTGGTTGTAGCCCCTGCTGCGGAGCTGCCGCCGGTGCAGGGGGATGGGAACGAGGATGATCCCCGGGGACGGGGCCCTTCTCCATCCACGCGGCCAACAGGCTGCCCAGGCGGGGAGCCGCCGCCCTCAGGTTCCTGTACTTGAGCTCGTGGACCGCCTTGCGGACCGGACCTTCCAGCAAGTACGGGGCCCTGATGCCGTCCACCGCCAGCGGCCCGCAGCCGCAGGTCGCCCGGTGGGCTCCGGGATGAGCGCACCTGCCGCAGTAGGGCGGCTCCAGGGTAGGGGCGAGGGCCTCGCAACCCCGGCACAGGAAGCCGCCGGGCTCTCCGCATCCGCAGCACCGCGGCGGAAACAGCAGGTCGAGGCCCGCGGAGGCCAAACGTTTCAGGTCCCGTCGCACGTCCCGTCTCACACGATGGATTCTAGTACGGGGCCCCTCGGAAGGGGGAAGCACGTGTTTTTTGATGTTGTGTATAGCAAAATATCTCTTGACAACGAAAAAATCGAGTATACGATAATCGAATAAATCGGGTAGCTAAAAGGAGGATTCAGCAGTAATATGGGAAGGCAGCCTAAGCAGCCTCTGCGCAAGCTCACGGAGCCCGAAAAGACGGAGATGATGCATATAGCCGCGTCCGGCGTCGAACGTGTGGAACGGATTCGACGGGCCCGGGCATTGCTGGCCGTGGAACGAGGGCCAGTCGTTCACCCAGGCCGCCCGCACGGCCAGGATGCGGAGCAGCAGCGGCGTGGCCGCCCTGGTGCAGCGGTTTCATCAGCGGGGCATGGCTGCCCTGGACACCCTGCCTGGGGCGGGCAGGCACAGGATGTACGGCGACGCCGAAAAGCGGCTGATCCTCGAGGAGGTGGAGCGGGAGATCGACCGGTCGCCCACCTGGTCTCTCTCCAGCCTTCAGGAGGCCCTGCGCAACGCCCCCGAGGGGACACCCAAGGTCAGCGCCAAGACCATCGGGCAGGTCCTCCGGGGGGCCGGCTACAAGTGGCAGGCCGACGAGCACTCCTGGACCAGGAACGGCTCGTCCAACGGCCACGTCGCCCCCGCTACCGCGGACTGACCCGTCCGGGACCACAACCGAACCTGAGATGACATGGCGCCCCGATCGGGGCGCCATGTTTGGTATTGCAAACATGCTATGGTGCCTCGCCATCAGTCCGCCGCAAACCGCTCCAACGTAGCAACGGCGCCTCCATGCTCCGTTTCGGCCACCGCATTCGCGAAACGGGTGTCTGCAGTTACCAACGTCGCCCCTAGCTGATGGGCCAGGGCGAGATAGATGCAGTCATATACCGGGCGGTCCAACGCCAGGGACAGGCGGACGGCGTCGGCACAGACTCCTTCATCCTCCGTCCAACGAACTGGGAACTCGGGAATAGCAGCGGCCAACGCTCCGGCCCGGCTTCGCTCTATCTGCCCGAGCCGGACTTTTCTCCAAAGCGTGTTGCCGACCTCCGACGCCATCAGCCGAGGAGCAAAGATCTCATCACTCCCTTCGAGCAGTCGGGCGGCGGCGCCGGAGTGTTCCTCCTCGACGAGCCACTTGACGGCTACGCTGGCGTCCACAACCAGACGCATCACTCAGACCCGTGCCCGCTATCGCGGTCTTCCCTGATCAGAACGTGGGAGGGGGTCTGAGGACGGCCCCCGGTCCCCGCTCGCAACCTCTTGACCATGGCTCCAAATATCCTGGCCTTCTCCGAGATGCCATCCTCGGCGGCCTGCTCCAGGATGTGCCGGACCTCACCTTCCAGGGAGCGATTGTTCTCGGCGGCGCGGCGCTTTAGCCGTTCGACCACGTCATCATCCAAACGTCTTACGTGTACAGTTCCCATACCACACCCCCAAACTGACTGCTAACAATATGCTAACACGATTCTAGCGGGGAGGCCACCCGCGCGGCAGCACCCGGCAGGGCCGGTTCGTGTACAATGGGTGCCGTACTCCCCGGGGATAGAGCATGCCGCTGTTCGACTTGAGCCCCTCCCGCTTCACCCTGGCCGGGCGCCGGGTCCACTACGCTTGGGTCATCGTTGGTATGGCCGTGCTGCTGCGCCTGACCAGCTCCGCCGTGCGCATGGCCGCCAGCGTGTTCGTTCCCCTTCCTGGCGGATGCCCAGCGGGGGTTCGGCTGGAGCTACGGCGCCATCGGGCTGGCCTTCTCCCTGCAGTGGATCTTCTCCGGGCTCTTCGGGCCGGTGGCGGGCTGGCTTGGGGACCGGTACGGCATCCGGCGCACCATGCTCCTGGGCGCCCTCCTGTTCGTCTGCGGCATGCTCCTCACCGGCACCATGGAGCACCTGTGGCAGTTCTACCTCTACTTCGGCATCATCCTCAGCGGATCGATGGCCATATTCGGCGTGCCCCTCATGGCCGCCGTGTCCACGTGGTTCGACAAGAACCTCGGCGTGGGGCTGGGGGCCCTCCAGGCCTCTCAGGGACTGGGCACTGTCATCGCCATTCCCCTGGTGGTGGTGCTCCTGGACCGTCTGGGGCTGCCCTGGACCTTCTGGGGCCCGGGCATAGCCGGCGGGGTGCTGTTGCTGGCCGTGATCAGCAGGTTCCACAACGAGCCCGGGGAGCTGGGACTCAGGCCCCTGGGCGCCTCGGAGGACCAGCCCATCCGGCGGGTCTACCAGGGAGACGTGGCCAAGGCCAGGACCAAGGTGTTTCTGCGGCAGGCCCAGCGCAAGAACGCCTTTTGGAACCTCATCGGGATCCATTTCTGGGGGTGCGTGGCCCACAACATCGTGCTGGTGTTCCTGGTGGCCATGGCCATCGAGCGGGGCGTCGCCGAGGGGGTGGCGGCGGGTCTTGTGGCCACCCTGTTCGCCGTGAGCACCACCACGCGGTTCGTGGTCCCCATCGTGGCCGACCGCGCGGGCAGCAAGGGGGTCATGGGCCTCTGCTTCTTCCTGCAGACCGTCCCGGTGCTGATGCTGTTCGTCGCCCACGACGCCTGGTTCTTCTACCTGTTCGCCGTCGTCTACGGCGTGGGCTTTGGCGGGGAGATGAGCGCCTTCCCCATCATCAACCGCCAGTATTTCGGCAACGCGCCCATCGGCACGGCCTACGGCTGGCAGATGCTGGGGTCGGGCCTCGGCATGGCCGCCGGCGCCTGGGGCGGAGGGGTGATCTGGGACCTGACGGGCTACGAGGGCATCGTGGCCCTCTCCTTCGCCACCAGCTTGCTGGGCGTCGTGTCCATCCTGGCGCTGCCCACCACCTCCCGGTTCCTGATGCCCGACTGGGAGCAGGCCCTGCCTCCGGCGGCCCGGTCGTCCCCAGCCCCATGACCGTCTTCCCCGCCGCACCCGGGGGAGGGTATAATCTGTACCTGGCAGCCACGCCGACGGGAGGTGGGACCATGGCAACGTCCAGCTACGGACTGCAGGAGTTCGCCCACGACATGGAGGACATCCTGAGCAGCCAGCCCGACCAGGCCAAGATATTCGACCGGGGGTCGGCTTACCTGGAACGGCTCATCGCCAACCCCGGGGCGCTGCCCGCCGAGTACAGGGTGCCCTCGGGCACGGGGCCCCGCGGCAACCACGGCTCCTACCTGCTCTACCGGGGCGAGAGCGGGCTCCTGGTCACCGCGGTGGTGTGGGGCCCGGGGGACCACGCCGCTCCCCACGACCACCACACCTGGGGCATGATCGGCGTCATGGACAACGCCCTGAGCGAGACCCGGTTCCGGCGGATGGACGACCGGGAGGACCCGCTGCACGCCACCCTGGAGAGGGATAGAGAGGCGACCCTGGTCCCAGGAGAGATATCCCTGCTGATACCCACGGTGGACGAGATCCACCAGATGGACAACCACACGGACCGCCCCACCGTGGAGATACACGTATACGGCCAGGACCTGAAGGGGCTGGACCGGTGCCGCTACAACCTGGAGACGGGGGAGGTCACCCCCTTCGTCACCAGGAAATGGGACAACGAATAGGCGGCCCGGTCCCAACGCCGATGGCTTCGAGCATCTCGCCAAAGGGCCTTAAAGATCTGCTGGACTCAGGGGCCGGCACCGCCTTCATCGACGTGCGGGAGCACGGCGAGTACAACAGCAGCCACATTGCGGGCTTCTCCTCGCTGCCCAGACGGCTCCTGGAGCTGGAGATGGGTCACTTGGTGCCCTTCGCCGGGGTACGGGTCGTGGTGTGCGATGACGACGGCCGGAGGGCCCGGCTTGCGGCGTCGACCCTGGAGCGGATGGGATACGGGAACGTCTCGGTACTGGAGGGCGGAGTCAACCGCTGGACCACCGACGGCTACCCCACCGAGTGGGGCATGAACGTCCCAAGCAAGGACTTCGGGGAGCGGGTCGAGGTGGTCCACCAGGTCCCCGAGATGGAGGCCGACGAGCTCGACGCCAGGGTGCAGCGAGGGGAGCAGCTGGTCATCCTGGACACCCGCACCCCCGAGGAGTACGCGCGCTTCTGCATACCCGGCGGCCGCAGCGTCCCGGGAGGGGAGCTGGCGCTCCGGGTGACCGACATCCTGAGGGAAGCGGGAGAAGGCGCGACGGTGGTGGTCAACTGCGCCGGCCGCACCCGGAGCATCATCGGCACGCGGGCCCTGCAAAGAATGGGCCTTGCCAACGTCTACGGCCTGAAGAACGGCACCTCGGGTTGGGTGCTGGCCGGACTCGAGCTGGAGACGGGCGCCGACCGCCTCCGGCTTCCGGCCCCCTCCCGGGAGGGTCTGGTAGCGGCCGAAGAGTACGCGGCCCGGCTGGCCGCAGAGGACGGGGTCAGGTACGTCGACCCCTCGCAGCTCCAGGGTCTGATGGCCAAGGCCCAGGAGGGGCCGGTCTACCTGGTAGACGTGCGCACGCTGGAGGAGTACCGGGCCGGGCACATTCCCGGGTTCCGATGGTTCCCCGGTGGACAGGCGGTCCAGCGCAGCGACGACCTGGTAGGGGTCAGGGACGGCGTCATCGTCTTCACCTGTGACGGCGTGGCCCGGTCCACCGTGACCGCCTCCTGGTACCTGCAGATGGGCTATCCCAACGTCCACGCCCTCCGGGGAGGGACGGCGGCCTGGAGCGCCGCCGGTCTTCCCCTGGAGACGGGCGTCCCCGACCGGCCTCCCTTCGGCTTGCCCTTTGGCTTTGAGGAGGCGCGCAGGACGGTCCACCTGGCTGGCGCCGCCGACCTGAAGGACGACGGGGCCCGCACCGTCATATTCGTGGACACCAGCCGGGAGTTCGCCGCCAGCCACGTGCCGGGGTCGACCTGGGTCCCCCGAGGCTGGCTGGAGATTCAAGCAGGGGACGTGGTCCCCAGCAAGGACGCCCCCCTGGCCGTCACCTGCTCCGACGGCGTCGCCTCCTGCCTGGCCGCCGCTACCCTGGCCGGGATGGGCTACCGGGACGTGTGGGCGCTGGACGGAGGCCTGGCCGCGTGGACGGCGGCAGGGTTCGCCGTGGAGAGGGGCCTCACCGGCGTGATGGCGCCTCCCAACGACGTGGTGCCCACGGGCCCCGACCGGGGCTACGCCGACATGATGCACTACCTCCGCTGGGAAGAGGAGCTTGGGCGAAAGTATCAGGTGGTCCAATGAGCATACAATCGATCCTCGAGGAGGCGCCGGCCCTGGCCCGGGAGTTCGCCTCCGAGAGGCAGGAGCGCCAGTCCCGCAGGGAGGCCCGCAAGGAGGACTTCGACAGGCTCGTGGACCTGGGCGTGCATCTGATGTCTGTGCCGGCCGAGCTTGGGGGCACGTGGGAGAGCCTGGCCCAGTCGGCCCGGCCCATCTGCACATCCCTCAGGATACTGGCCCACGGCGACCCCTCGGTCTCCCTGGTCAGCGCCATGCACCCCGGCGTGCTGGCCTCGTGGCGAGTGCCCCAGGTGCCGGACCCGTACACGGAGGAGTGGACTCGGCAGCGCAGGGAGGTGTTCGATACGGTCCTGGGCGGGGCGTGGTGGGGCACCATCGTGTCGGAGCCCGGGAGCGGCGGCGACGTCGCCAGGACCCGCTCGGCGGTGCGGCCCACCGGCGAGCCCCACAAATACCGCCTCAGCGGCCGGAAGCACTTCGGGAGCGGCTCGGGCATCACGTCGTTCATGACGACCCGGGCGCTGGCCGAGGGAGACACGCTGGCCGACCTGTTCTACATGGACGTGCGGAACACTCCGTGGGACGGCAGCACGGGCATGAGGCTGACGGAGCCGTGGGCGGGGCGCGGGATGATGTCCACCAACAGCCACGCCTTCGAGTTCACGGACTTCCCGGTGGTCCGGTCGGCCTGGCCGGGCCACGCCATGGAGCTGCAGCAGGCCGCCGGACCCCTGGGACAGATGATGTTCACCTCGGTCGTCGTGGGAGTGGTGGACACGGCCATGGAGTTCGCCCGAGAGAGGCTCTCCCGTGAGATGGCCCGGGGGGCCGCGCCGCGGGCGTACCAGCGGGTGGAGTGGAGCCACGCCGAGCAGGAGGCGTGGCTGGTGGACAAGGCCTTCGAAGCCGCCCTGACCGAGTTCGACAACGGTACCCAGACGCTTTACAACACGCTGCTGGCCAAGGAGAGCATCGCGACCCTGTCGGAGTCGGTGTTGACGCGCCTCTGCAAGCTGTCGGGCGGCTCCTCGTACACGTGGTACTCGCCGCTGAGCACCTGGTTCGAGGACGTGCGGGCGCTGGGGTACCTGCGCCCCCCTGGGCCCTGGCCTTCGACCAGCTATTCGAACTTAGCTGGCCCTCGACCGACGACGCCGTGGTTATATGACCCCTGCAGCGGTCCGGACTTCACTTGACGAACAAGCCGTAACTTCGATCGCATTTGCTTGCGACCACCCCACTCGCTTGCGAGCGTTTGGGCGCACGACCACCTCCATCGAGGTGGTCGCTGCATTTGGGGGGTCAGTGTGACAGTAGCTAACGTTTACATTGATGGGTTCAATCTCTACTATGGATCACTCAGGCAAACATTATTCAAATGGCTGGATCCGTCGGCTATGTGCCAAAAGCTCTTACCCAATCGCAGTATCGATAGTACCAACACGACAACCCACGCGCTGGATCGGCCGCCGCCGAAAGCCTAACTAGCACTACTGGCCGCCTCAGCTGGAAGGCACCTTATCCGCGATGCCAAGCAACCTAGGCCAACTGGGCCGAGAGGGCCTTGAGTCCGGCATGGTTGGTGATGATGGGATGTCGGACCGTATCCGGGGCTTTCTGGAGCGTGGCGATGGCTCAGACCTTCGCGGTCGCCCCGAGTGCTTGGCTCAGCTAGTCTTGGAACGTGCAAGCGCGTGCGCACGGACGCTTGCGACGGCGGACCCAATGGAGAGGAGTGCGAGACGATGACAGCGAGAAACGATCCGATCCGCTTTCTGTGCTTGCTTGACGAGTTGGAGACGTCAAGGGAGCTCCTCAAGTCCGGATTCGGACACCTCCAGGAAATAGACATGGGGAGCACGTTCTACAACCTGCCGCATCAACTGCTGGCGAGCGGTCTCGAACGCCTGATGAAGTGCTACATCGCAGCTGTTCACAAGGGCCGTGACGGAATCTACCCCGACAGAGCGGCGATGAAGTCGCTCGGGCACGATCTAGAGAGCCTGCTTGAGACGATCTGCACGAAGCACTACGGCGGAACGCAACGTCCCCTGGTGCAACAGGATCTCGCATTCATCAGGACGGATCCCGTGCTAAACGATTGTGTGAGAATCCTATCCTTGTTTGGGCAGATGGGCCGTTACTACAACCTCGACATTGTGGCGGGGGCGGGCCATGGGCCAATAGATCCCAGAAGCGCGTGGGAGGCGCTGGAGTCCCGTGTGGAGGACCCGATTCCGTATCTTGGCAATCTGGAGCGGTTGCACCGCGACTACCACTCGCGAGTGAACAGCGCGTTGATCGCTAGGATGGAACGGCTGGTCCGGGCGATTGCCCTGCAGTTCACGCTTGGGGGACATGCCGACCCCGGAGGTGAAATCAGACGGCTCTCAGTCGTGTACCAGGAGTTCAGGAACCTCCGGGACGACCAATTCGGCACTGTCGACTACCGCCGTTCGGTGGAGATCCTCAAGCGGGACGCCGACCGATGGGTTAGGCGCTCCGACCAAGAGATCGCGGCATCGGGTTGGCCGTCGCTTGCAGTCAACGAGGCAGAGTTCGGTTCCGAGTGGCCATTCCGCGACGACCGGGTGACTGTCGAGTGCCGCGATGGTCTGTTTTGCATCGTCAACGTCGGCGGTTACGACTTCGCGCTCAACAGTGCAGCGCGGAGCCGGTTCGGATTACCATTTGCGCACGATGCGGGCGTGGCGGTGCTGGGGAAGTCCGTAGGGCCGTTCATTGACATGGCACACGGACTGTCGGCGTGACCCAGGGGCACGCCCATATCTGACTGGACAGGTTCCAGGCATCCACAGGAAGCCACACGAGCGGTTCAAGAAGACGCCTGGAGTCATTGACCCACAAGGCATGGAAAGCCTAGCGGAGAGCTGTCGAACGTGGCAACTTGGACATACAGGGGAATTAACCGCAGCGTGCTCGCCCAATGCCAGTTCTCGGCTGTAGTCAAAGTCGGCAGTGGAAAGGTTGCTAAACCCGTCTCTTAGTAGCCTACGGCGCATGTCACGAGCGTCCTGAGCTGCGTCAACATGAAACATCATGTTGACAACCATGTGGCGTTTAGCATAGAATTCCCTATCGCGAATCCATAGCTACGCTATGAAGGGGAGTAGTAGGGGATGTCCCCGTCCAAGAGAGCCGGTTGCATGCTGAGAGACCGGCGGCGGAAGAGCCCCGAACTCGCCCCCGAGCAGCCCTCCTGAACGTCCAGTAGGGAGGGCCGGCAGGGGCCCGTTAAGGCCCCAGAGGAGCTCCGGGAACGGCCGGAGAAGAAGGGTGGTACCGCGGGAAGAGCCCGTCCCTTGAGGGGACGGGTTTTTTTGATGACTCCCGGCAGGTGAACGGCATGAAACTGACAGGCGCTCAGCTGGTCTGCGAAAGTCTGCTCAAGGAGGGCGTCGACGTGGCCTTCGGGCTGCCCGGGGGTGCCGTGCTCCCCCTCTACGGCGCACTCCCGGAGTACCCCCAGCTCCGGCACATACTCGTGCGGCACGAACAGGCCGCCGCCATGGCCGCGGACGGCTACGCCAGGGTGACCGGAAAGGTGGGCGTGTGCATCGCCACCTCCGGTCCGGGGGCCACGAACCTGGTGACGGGAATAGCCTGCGCCCAGATGGACTCCATCCCCATGGTGGCCATCACCGGGCAGGTGCCCAGGGGCGCCATAGGCCGCGACGCCTTCCAGGAGACGGACATCTCCGGGATCACCCTGCCAGTCACCAAGCACAACTACCTCATCATGGACGCCTCCGAAATCCCGGGCGTCATAAAAGAGGCCTTCCACATAGCCAACACCGGCCGCCCGGGCCCCGTCCTCGTGGACATCCCCAAGGACGTCCTGCAGGACGACCGGGCCGAGTTCAGATACCCGGAAGCGGTGGACCTGCCGGGCTACAAGCCCACGCTGGACGGGCATCCCGCCCAGATACAGAAGGCGGCCCGGCTCATAGCCCAGGCCGAGAGACCCATCATTCTCTCGGGCCACGGCATCATCATCTCCAGGGCCTACGACGAGGTCCGGGAGCTGGCCGAGAAGGCGCAGATACCGGTCATCACCACGCTGCTGGGCATCAGCTCCTTTCCGATGGACCACTTCCTGAACGTGGGCATGCCGGGCATGCACGGGATGACCTACGCCAGCATGGCCATAGACGAAGCGGACCTGCTCATCTCCCTGGGGATGCGGTTCGACGACAGGGTCACCGGCCGGCTCAGCGCCTTCGCGCCCAACGCCAAGGTCATCCACGTGGACGTGGACCCGTCGGAGATAAGCAAGAACGTCCGGGCCACCGTGCCCATCGTCGGGGATCTGAAGAGGATCCTGCAGGCGCTGCTCCCCAGCGTGCCCCCTGCCGTCCACCCGGACTGGGTCCAGCGCATCGAGGATCTGCGTATGCGGCACCCCTCCCACAAGATCAGGGAGACGAACCGGCTCCTGCCCCAGTACATCCTGAAGACCCTGTCCGAGATCACCGACGGCCGGGCCATCATAGTCACTGGGGTGGGGCAGCACCAGATGTGGGCCGCCCAGCACTACGCGTTCAAGGAGTCCAACCACCTGGTGACCTCGGGCGGCCTGGGGGCCATGGGCTTCGAGGTCCCCGCGGCCCTGGGGGCCAAGGTGGGAAGGCCCGACAAGCACGTCTGGTCCATCGCCGGCGACGGCGGCTTCCAGATGACCCTGTGCGACCTGGCCACCGCCGTGGAGAACAACATCGCGGTGAAGTTCGCCATCATCAACAACAACTACCTGGGCATGGTGCGCCAGTGGCAGGACTTCTTCTACAACAAGGAGTACACGGCCACCTCCTACAGCCGGAACCCGGACTTCGTGAAGCTGGCCGAGGCCTACGGCGTAGCGGGAATGCGGGTCACCGACAAGGTGCAGGTGCCGGCGGCCATCGAGTGGGCCATGCAGGAGCCCGGGCCCGTCGTGGTGGACTTCATGGTGGAGCCCGAGGAGAACGTCTACCCGATGATACCGGCGGGCCAGAGCCTGGCGGAGCTGATCGAGGAGCCCGAGCACGTGCCCGGGGTCCCCACCTAGGAGGGGGTCCGATGACCACGCCGGCCCGCACCATCGTAGCCCTCGTGGAGGATCGCCCCGGGGTGCTCAACCGGGTCTCCAGCCTGTTCCGCCGCCGGGGGTTCAACATCTCCAGCGTGGCCGTCGGGAGGAGCGAGCAGCCCAACCTGTCACGCATGACCTTCGTCGTCGAGGGCGACGAGGCCACCATCGAGCAGGTCACCAAGCAGCTCAACAAGCTCATCGAGATCGTACGCGTGTCCGAGCTCATCGACGAGGACGTGGTGGCCCGGGAGTTGGCCCTCATAAAGGTCCACGCGTCCCCGGCCAACCGGAGCGAGATCATCCAGATCGCGGAGCTCTTCAGGGCGCACATAGTGGACGTCAGCCCCAACTCCCTGGTCATCGAGACCTCCGGTGAAGAGGACAAGATCAACGCGCTGCACAACCTGCTGCGACCCTTCGGGATTCGGGAGGTCATACGGACGGGCCGCATAGCCATCACCCGGGGAGCCGCCGGAGAGGCCCGGCGGGAGCGCGTCCGGGCCAATACTGCCGTGGCCGCCGACTACGAGGGCGCCTAGCGACCATGAAAGGACTGTGAGAAATGCCCAACGTGTACTATGACAAAGACGCGGACCTCGACCTCCTCAAGGAGAAGACCGTCGGGATCATCGGCTACGGCAGCCAGGGTCACTGCCACGCCCTCAACCTGAAGGACAACGGCCAGAACGTGATGGTCGGCCTCCACTCCACCAGCCGCAGCCGGGACAAGGCCAGGCAGGCCGGGCTGGCCGTGGGCGACGTGGACGAGGTGACCCGGGAGTCGGACCTGGTCATGGTGCTCATACCCGACCACGTCCAGCCCGGGGTGTACCGGGAGCAGATAGAGCCCAACCTGAAGCCCGACAGCACGCTGATGTTCGCCCACGGCTTCAGCATCCACTACAAGCAGATCGTGCCGCCGGCCAACGTCAACGTCTCCATGGTCGCGCCCAAGGCGCCGGGCCACCGGATGCGGGAGATGTTCGTAGACGGCATCGGCGTGCCCGCCCTGCTGGCCATCGACCAGGACGCCACGGGCACCGCCAGGGAGATAACCCTGGCCTATGCCAAGGGCATCGGCTGCACCGGCGCCGGGGTGCTGGAGTGCAGCTTCAAGGACGAGACCGAGACGGACCTGTTCGGCGAGCAGACGGCCCTGTGCGGCGGCATCACCTCCCTCATCAAGACGGCCTTCGAGACCCTGGTGGAGGCGGGATATCCCCCCGAGCTGGCCTACTTCGAGTGCCTGCACGAGATGAAGCTGATCGTGGACCTCATCTGGCAGGGTGGGTTCAAGTACATGCGTTACTCCGTCAGCGACACGGCCGAGTACGGGGACTACAGCCGGGGCCCCGGAGTCATCGACGAGCACGTGCGCGACAACATGCGCCGGACCCTGAAGGACATCCAGGACGGCACCTTCGCCCGGGAGTGGATGGCCGAGAACGACGAGGGACGCCCGCGCTTCAACGTGATGCGCGAGGACGCCACCGAGCACCAGATCGAGGAAGTCGGCCGCCAGCTCCGGCGGATGATGCCCTGGATGAACCCCGTGGAGTAGGACCGGGACCTGCGGCGTGCTGCCCGACAAGGGCGTCGGGCCAAGCAAGAGAAGAACGGAGCTACGGAACGATGGCTGAAGACAGGGTAACCATATTCGACACCACGCTCAGGGACGGCGAGCAGTCGGCCGGGATCGGGATGACCGGTGAGGAGAAGCTGGAGATCGCCAGGCAGCTTGCCCGCCTGAGGGTCGACGTCATAGAGGCGGGGTTCGCCGCCAGCTCCCCGGGGGACTTCGAGGCCGTCAGCACCATCGCCCGGGAGGTGAAGGGCCCCGTGATCGCCTCGCTGGCCAGGGCCCATCCCAACGACGTCGACCAGGCTTGGGAGGCCCTCAAGGACGGCGAGAACCCTCGCATCCACGTGTTCCTCTCCAGCTCGGACATCCACATCATGCACCAGCTCCACAAGAACCGGGAAGAGGTGATGGACCTGGCGGTGTCGATGGTGGCCCGGGCCAAGAGCTACTGCGACAACGTCGAGTTCTCCCCCATGGACGCCACCAGGACCACCCCCGAGTACCTGTACCAGCTCCTGAAGGCCGTCATCGACGCGGGGGCCAATACGGTGAACATCGCAGACACGGTGGGATACGCCATCCCGTCCCATTTCGCCCAGCTCCTGACGGACATCCAGGAGAACGTGCCCAACATGCACAGGGCAGTCCTCAGCGTCCACTGCCACAACGACCTGGGCCTCGCCGTATCCAACAGCCTGGCGGCCGTCCAGGCCGGGGCACGGCAGGTGGAGGGGTGCATCAACGGCATCGGCGAGCGCGCCGGCAACGCCTCGCTGGAAGAGATCATAATGGGCATCCAGACCCGGCAGGACGTGTTCCAGGTGTCGACCAACGTGGACACCACCCAGATATATCCCACCAGCCGCATGGTCAGCCGCATCACCGGCATGTCCATCCAGCCCAACAAGTCCGTCATCGGCGAGAACGCCTTCCGCCACGCCTCGGGCATACACCAGGACGGCATCCTGAAGGAGCGGTCCACCTACGAGCTGATGGACCCCGTCTCCATCGGATGGCCCGGAAACTCGCTGGTGCTGGGCAAGCTCAGCGGGCGGGCGGGCCTGAGGGCCAGGCTGGAGGCCCTGGGCTACGTGCTGTCCAGGGAGGAGCTGGACGGCGTCTTCGAGGCCTTCAAGCTGCTGGCCGACAAGAAGCACGAGGTGAACGACCGGGACCTGGAGTCCCTGATGGCCGAGGAGAAGCGGGCCGCCACCGAGCCCATAACCTACACCCTGGACCAGATCCAGTTCTCCGGCGGCGACCACGACATAGCCACGGCCACGGTGCGGATCCTGGGCCCCAACGAAGAGGTCTACAGCGACGCCGCCACGGGCAACGGCCCCGTGGACGCCGTGTGCAGGGCCATCGAGCGGGCCACGGGCGTGGGGGCCAAGCTGGCCGACTTCAACGTCCGCTCCGTCACCGAGGGGCTGGACTCCATTGGCGAGGTGATGGTCCGGGTGGACCAGGACGGCAAGGTGTTCACGGGCCGGGGCGCCTCCACCGACATCATCGTCGCCAGCGCCAAGGCCTATGTCAGCGCCCTCAACCGCCTGATATCCCAGGAGGGCCTGGCCAACGTGCCGGAGCCCCTGACGACCCCCGACTAGAACCCGGCTATCGGTCTTTGTGACGATGCAGCGCCATCATCGACAACGATGCCGCCGTTGCTTGCCGCCCCGCCGGGATTCCTATCCCCGTACGGACGACTATCTCTGAGAGGGAGTTGACATGCCGCCCAAGACCATGTTCGAGAAGATATGGGACGCCCACGTGGTGCACGAGGAGCCCGGACAGTCCACCCTTCTGTACATCGACCTGCACCTGGTCCACGAGGTGACGTCGCCCCAGGCCTTCGAGGGGCTGCGCCTGGCGGGCCGTCAGGTCCGCCGGACGGACCTGACGGTGGCCACCGTCGACCACAACACCCCCACCTGGGAGCTGTCTCGGCCCGTGGAGGACGAGATGTCGAAGAAGCAGCTGGAGGCCCTTACCCGCAACTGCGCGGAGTTCGGGGTCACCCTGTACGACAGGTTCAGCTCCAGGCAGGGCATCGTGCACATCATCGGACCGGAGCAGGGCTACACCCAGCCGGGAAAGACCATAGTCTGCGGAGACAGCCACACGGCGACCCACGGGGCCTTCGGGGCCTTCGCCCTGGGCATCGGCACGACCCAGGTGGAGCAGGTGCTGGCGACCCAGTGCCTGGTACAGGCCAAGCTCAGCCCCATGGAGGTCCGGGTCAACGGACCGCTGCCTACGGGGGTCACGGCCAAGGACCTGATACTGGGCATCATAGGCCAGATAGGCATCGGCGGCGGCCAGGGCCACGTCATCGAGTACACGGGCGAGGCGGTGCGCGGCCTCTCCATGGAGGGCCGCATGACCGTGTGCAACATGAGCATCGAGGGCGGGGCCCGGGCCGGCATGGTGGCCCCGGACGACACCACCTTCAACTACATGCGGGGCCGCCCCCAGGCGCCCCAAGGCAAGGAGTTCGACGCCGCGGTGGAGAGATGGCGGGAGCTGCCCAGCGACCCGGGAGCCTCCTTCGACAAGCTGGTGGAGATCGACGCCTCCTCCCTGGAGCCCTTCGTTACCTGGGGCACCAACCCCGGCATGGTTGCCCCCGTTACGGGCCGGGTGCCCGACCCCGCGTCCGAGAGCGAGCCCTCCAGGCGCGAGGCGGCCGAGCGGGCGCTCACCTACATGGACCTGGAGCCCAACACTCCCATGCAGGAGATCAGGATAGACCGGGTCTTCCTGGGCTCCTGCACCAACTCGCGTATCGAGGACCTCCGGAGCGCCGCCGAGGTGATCAAGGGCCGCAAGGTCCACGACAACGTCTATGCCATGGTGGTGCCGGGGTCCGCCAACATCAAGGCCGAGGCCGAGGCCGAGGGGCTGGACCGGGTCTTCATCGACGCCGGGTTCGACTGGCGGGTGGCCGGCTGCTCCATGTGCCTGGGAATGAACCCGGACATACTCCAACCAGGAGAGCGCTGCGCCTCCACCTCCAACCGGAACTTCGAGGGCCGGCAGGGCAAGGGCGGCCGCACCCACCTGGTGAGCCCCCAGATGGCCGCAGCAGCAGCCGTGGCCGGGCACTTCGTCGACATACGGGAGTGGTAGCAGCACCGGGGCCGGGAAGCGCTCCGGGGATAGCAGCATGACGCAGCCGGGAATCAAGTTCACCGTCGACGACTACATGACGGCGCCGGAAGAGAAGCGCTACCAGCTTCTGGACGGGGAGATGGTCTTGGCCCCTTCACCCACCAGCAGGCATCAGGCGATTGTCCGGGAGCTCTCGGCCGCCCTGCACCGGTTCGTCACCGAGCACGAGCTTGGGCAGGTGTGGTTTGCCCCCCTGGACGTGGTCCTGTCGGACCACGACGTAGCCCAGCCGGACGTGCTCTTCGTTTCCAGCGCCAGGGCCGGGATCGTCACCGAAGCCAACGTCCAGGGTGCGCCGGACCTGGTGGCCGAGGTCCTCTCTCCGGGCTCGACTCAGCATGACAGGGGCTACAAGCGCACCCTCTACGGCCGCTCGGGGGTGCGAGAGTATTGGATAGTCGACCCTGAAAGCCGGACCGTCGAGGTGTACGTTGCCGGGGCCCAGGGGCTGGACCACCGGGCCACCTACGGGCGGGGCGAGGCGCTGACCTCGTCCCTGTTGCCGGGCCTGGCCATCGATCTGGAGGCGGTGTTCGCCCGATGAGACCGGCCGCCGGGGGATTACGCACGAGCAAGCCAACGGAGGTAGCAGCATGGAGCCGTTCACCAAGATAACCGGCGCGGTGGCGCCCCTGGACAGGGTAAACGTGGACACCGACCAGGTGATACCCGCCGTTTACCTCAAGCGCATCGAGCGCACGGGGTACGAAGACTTCCTGTTCGCCTCATGGCGTTATCTGGCCGACGGGACCCCGAACCCCGACTTCGTGCTCAACCAGCCCGGCTACAGGGACGCCACCATCCTGGTCTCGGGACCCAACTTCGGCTGCGGCTCCTCCCGGGAGCACGCGCCCTGGGCCCTGCACGACTACGGCTTCCGGGTCCTCATCTGCCCCAGCTTCGCCGACATCTTCCACAAGAACTGCTTTGACAACGGCATAGTCCCCGCCGTCCTGGACCAGGACCGCATCGATCCGATCCTGGCCAAGGCGAAGGCCAACCCTGGGTACGAGCTGACCGTGGACCTGGAGTCGTGCGAGATCTCGGACTCCGACGGGCTGCGCACGCCCTTCGTGGTGCACACTGACCCGGCCACCCACGACTTCCGCCGCAACTGCCTGCTCAACGGGCTGGACGACATCGCCCTGACCCTGCAGCATGAGGACAAGATCGCGGCCTACGAGGCCCGCCACACCATAACCTAGCCCTTGTCCCTGAGGGCGGGGCGGGGGATGAACCTCCAAGGGAACAGGGCCCACGTGTAGCCGGTCAGCATCCGCTCCAGGCCCGCCTTGGCGCCGCCCACCACCGGCTTGCCATGGCCGGGGCACACCGTGTCGAAGTCCAGGGACACGATGCGCTCTATGGACCTCCGGTAGTCCCGGAAGTCGGTGCCGGGAAACTGCACCGGTCGGTGGAAGCTCTTGCCATCGCTTATGAGCATGTCCCCCGCGATGAGGACCCCTCGCTCTTCGTCCAGCAGGCAGACGCTGCCCGGGGTATGCCCGGGCGTGTGCAGGACCCTGACTCCGGACAGGTGGGGAAGCACTGCCCCGTCCTCCAGCAGGCCGTCTGCGGGGATCGGGCTGCAGAGGGGCAGGTTTCCCGGCAGGAAGAGGAGCTGGCCCCGATAGTAAAGTCTACGCTCCGAGCCGCGGCTGCGGGTGTCGGCTTCGTGGACGAGGGTCGGGACGCCCGAGTCTCCGAACAGGGAGTGGATGCTCCCGGTGTGGTCCGGGTGGGCGTGGGTGAGGACCAGCTGGCGCACGTCGGAGACCGCGCGGCCCACGGACCGGATGTACCGGCGGATCCTGCCCCCGTTGAAGGGCAACGCCGCGTCCACCTGGGTCAGGGAGTCGACGCCGTCCAGCAGGTAGACGTTGCCGCCCCACGTGCCGTCCACCCTGTGAATCCCGGGCACGACCTCCACAGGGCTACTCCAGGACCAGGTCGCCGCTCTTGCCGCCGAGCTTGCGCACCAGCCGGACGTCCTCTATGCGCATGCCCCGGTCCACGGACTTGCACATGTCGTAGAGGGTCAACGCCGCGACGGACACCGCCGTCAACGCCTCCATCTCGACCCCGGTCCTGGCACTGGTCCTGGCCGTGGCCGTGACGTGGATGCCGACCCGGGACTCGTCCGGCTCCAGCTCCACCGTAACCTGGTCCAGGGGGAGGGGATGGCACAGGGGGATCAGGTCCGGGGTGCGCTTGGCCCCCATTATCCCGGCGAGGCGGGCGGTGGCGACCACGTCCCCCTTCTTCACCATGCCCTCCTCGATGAGGCGCAGGGTCTCGGGCCGCATGGACACGAACCCCCGGGCCACCGCCTCCCGTTGGGTGACTCTCTTGCCGCCAACGTCCACCATGCCGGCCTTGCCACCCTCGTCCAGGTGGGTGAGGTCGGTGGCGGGCGAATCATCCCTGGCGCTGTCTTCCATAACCACCTCTTCGCTCAGCGCCTGGCCTGCTTGGGTTCATAGCCCGCGTCCACCGGCAGGCCCGGTTGACGGGCCGCTTCGGTAGCCAGCCGGTCGCAGCGTTCGTTTTCGGGAATGCCGGCGTGCCCCCTGACCCACCTGAACTGCACGTCGTGGCGGTCGCAAAGGGCCAGGAGCCTCTCCCACAGGTCCGGGTTCAGCGCTTTCGCATCCCTGCCCCGCTTCCAGCCGTTTGCCCGCCACTTCTTGGCCCAACCCTTCTCGACGGCATTGACCAGGTACTGGGAATCGCTGTAGAGAGTGACCTGGCACCTCGTCTTGAGGGCTTCGAGGCCCACGATCGCGGCCAGTATCTCCATCCGGTTGTTGGTGGTCCTGCGATAGCCCCCGGACAGCTCCCTGCGGCGGCTCCCGTCCAATAACACCACGCCATAGCCGCCGGGCCCGGGGTTGTTTATGCAAGCGCCGTCTGTATAGATGGAGATGGGGTTTGGCTCTGTCATCTAACTCACGGGTCCAGGGCAGCTCACGGGCCCAAGGGGCCCCTAACCGCCGATCTGGTACATCTCGACCTTCTTTGGCTGGGCGCCTGCGCGGGTCTCCAGGGTCCGCAGCTCCGAGTAACGGTCGTCCCTCCGGCCCCAGACGCCGGCGATGAGGTCGCGCAGCTCATCGTCGCCGGCGCCGTCACGCATCGGGCCCCGCAGGTCGGTTCCGGTCCCGGCGAACAGGCAGGTGAACAGCTTCCCGTCAGTGGACAGGCGGGCCCTGGTGCAGTCGCCGCAGAAGGGTTTGGACACGGAGGCGATGATGCCAATCTCGCCGTCGCCGTCCCTGTACCGGTACCGGCGGGCCACCTCCCCCGTGTAGTTGGCTTCCATGGGCTCGATGGGCATCTCGGCGTCGATGGCCCGGAATATATCCTCCGCCGGGACCACCTCGTCCAGCCTCCACCCGTTCAGGTTGCCCACGTCCATGTACTCGATGAACCGCACCACGTGGCCGGTCCCCTTGAATCGCCGGGCCAGGTCCACGATGGTATGGTAGTTGACCCCCCTCTGGACCACGGCGTTGATCTTTATGGGGCTGAGACCCGCCTCCTCGGCGGCGCGGATGCCCGCCAGCACGGGCCACGTCCCGAAGCCCCGTCCGTTCATCGCCTTGAAGACGTCCTCGTCCAGGGAGTCGAGGCTCACCGTCAGGCGCTTCAGTCCGGCATCCTTGAGTGCGGCGGCCTTCTCGGCGAGCAGGTACCCGTTGGTGGTGAGGGTCAGGTCCCGGATGCCGGGGACGCGGTCCAGCCGCGCGACCAGGTCCTCCAGCCCCCTTCGCACCAGCGGCTCTCCGCCGGTGAGCCGGACCTTGGTGACGCCCAGCTCCACGAACCGGCCCACCAGCCGCTCGATCTCCTCGAAGGTCAGCAGGTCGGCCCTGGGAAGGAACTCGTAGCGCTCCCCGTATATCTCCGCGGGCATGCAGTAGGGACACCGGAAGTTGCATCGGTCGGTGACCGACACCCGGAGGTCCCTGACGGGCCTGCCGAAGGTATCCCGTATGTCCACTGCGCCGTCGCCCATATTTATCCGCCGGGGCCGCCGGGGCCCTCGGCGAGGGTCTCCCGCAGCAATGCCACGGCCTTCTTGGCGGCCCGTCCCCTGTGGCTCAGCTCGTTCTTGTCCTTCAGAGACAGCTCGGCGGTGGTCTTCCCCAGGTGGGGCAGGTGGAACACCGGGTCGTAGCCGAACCCGTTGGCGCCCCTCGGCTCGTACTGGATTATGCCCTCCACCGCCCCTTCGACGGTCCGCACCGGGCCCTCGGGCCAGGCGATGGCTATGACGCAACGGAACCGGCCGGTGCGATCCTCCCAGGCCACGTCCCGCAGGTTCCTGAGCAGCAGCTCCACCCGACCCTCGTCGGTGTAGCCCGGACCGCCGTACCGGGCGGACCTCACGCCCGGGTCACCCCCCAGGGCGTCCACCTCCAGGCCCGAGTCGTCGGCCAGGGTCAACAGCCCCGTGCGCCGGCAATAGAGCCTGGCCTTGATGATAGCGTTCTCCTCGAAGGTGTCCCCCACCTCCTCGGCGTCCGCTTTGCATCCCATCTGGTCCAGGGACGTGATCTCCAGGGGGACCTCCCGGAGCAACTCCTGGAACTCCCTCGCCTTCCCCGGGTTTCCGGTGGCCACCAGCAGCTTCATGGGCGCATTCCCAACTACAACTCCCGTACTATTCTAGACCCTGCCCGGAGGCGGCGTAAACGGCCCCGCCGGCGGGCGGGATCAGTAGCCCCACGACGGTTCATACTCCCCGAACACGTCGCGGAACACGCCCATCATCTCCCCCAGCGTGGCGTAGGCCTTCACCGCCTCCAGCAGGGGCGGCATCAGGTTGCGAGACTCCCTGGCCGCCTGCTCCAGGGACCGGAGGGCCATGGCGGCGCGTCGCCCGTCCCGCCGCCGCCGAACGTCGTTCAGCCTGTCCAGGTGCCGGGCCTCGCCGGCCCTGTCGACCCGCAGCAGGGGAATGTCCGGGGCCTCCTCGCTTACGTACTCGTTCACCCCCACGGTCACCCTTCTGCCCGCGTCTGCCTCCCGCTGGTACCTGTAGGCCGCCTCGGCGATCTCCCGCTGCAGGAAGCCGCTCTCCAACGCCGGGATGACGCCGCCCACGTCGTCGATGCGCCGGAAGTAGTCGTAGGCGCCCGCCTCCACCTGGTCGGTCAGCGACTCCAGGAAGTAGCTGCCGCCCAGGGGGTCCACGGTGTCGGCGACCCCCGTCTCGTGGGCGATCACCTGCTGGGTCCGCAGGGCCAGCAGCGCGGCCTTCTCCGACGGCAGCGCCCACGCCTCGTCCACGGAGTTGGTGTGCAGGGACTGGGTGCCCCCCAGCACCGCCGCCAGGGCCTGGAGGGCCACCCTCACAGCGTTGTTCTCGGGCTGCTGCGCCGTGAGGGTCCAGCCCGCCGTCTGGGCGTGGGTGCGCATCCACCAGGACCGGGGGAGCTTCGCGCCGAAGGTGTCCCGCATCTCCCGGGCCCAGACCCGCCGGGCCGCCCGGAACTTGGCTATCTCCTCGAAGAAGTAGTTGTCCACGTTGAAGAAGAAGCTCAGCCGGGGGGCAAAGTCGTCCACGTCCAGGCCCCGGTCCACGCACCACCGCACGTACTCGAACCCGTCGGCCAGGGTGAAGGCCAGCTCCTGCACCGCCGTGGCCCCGGCCTCGCGGATGTGGTAGCCGCTGATGCTTATGGGGTTCCACCGGGGGGTATGCTCAGCGGCGAACTCCACGGTATCCACGACCAGGCGCATGGACGGCTCGGGCGGGAAGATGTACTCGTTCTGGGCGGTGTACTCCTTCAGGATGTCGTTCTGGATGGTGCCGCCCAGTCGGTCCAGGGACACTCCCTTCGCCTCGGCCACGGCCAGGTACATGGCCCAGATGATGGCCGCGGGGGCGTTGATGGTCATGGAGGTGGTGATGCCGTCCAGGGGGATGCCGTCGAACAGCACCTCCATGTCGGCCAGGGAGGACACCGCCACGCCGCACTTCCCAAACTCGCCGGCGGCCTGGGGGGCGTCGGTGTCGTATCCGTAGAGGGTGGGCATGTCGAAGGCCACGCTGAGCCCCGTCTGCCCGTTGTCCAGCAGGTACTTGAACCGAGAGTTGGTCTCCTCGGCGGTGCCGTACCCGGCGAACATGCGCATGGTCCAGCGGCGCCCCCGGTAGCCGGTGGCGTGGACCCCCCGGAGGAAGGGATACTCTCCCGGCGCCCCGGAGTCCCGCGGGCCGTCTCCGCCGTCCGGGTGGTCTGGGCCGTACACCGGCTCCACCGGGATCTGGGAGGGGGTCTTCACCGGCGGCAGGCCCTCAGCCCCGGGCCCCCGAACCTCCGGGCCCTCGCCGGACCTACTCATCCGTCACCCCCGCGCCCCGGCGCACCTCGCGCACCCTCCGCTCCAGGTAGGGGCGTTCCAGCAGGGTACGGCGGCCGCACTTCCGGCAGCGGAGGCCGATGTCCGCGCCGAGGCGCACCACCTCCCACAGGTCGTTGCCGCAGGGGTGGGCCTTCTTCAAGCGCAGGACATCGCCCAGCCGCAGCTCTAAGACCATCCCACGCCCTCCCTCGCCAGCACGTCGTCGATCTCGTCCCTGAGCCGCGCCGCCGCGTCCCGGGCGGCCCGGGCGAAGTCATCCCCTCCCGAGGCGTACAGCACGCCCCTGGAGGAGTTGATGACGGCGTTGCGGCCGTTGGCGTCGGCGCCACCGGACACCGCCTCGGCCAGCGCGCCCCCTTGGGCGCCGACGCCGGGGATGAGAAAGGGCGCCTCGGGGCACAGCTCGCGCACCCTCCTGAGCTCCTGGGGATAGGTGGCGCCCAGCACCAGACCCAGGCTGCCGTTGGCGGCCCACTGCCTCGACCTCTCCGCCAGCTCCTGGTACACGGGGTTGCCGTCCACCCGCAGGTCCTGGAGGTCGGCCGCGCCCGGGTTGGAGCTGCGGCACCATATGAAGACCCCGCGGTCGGGCCACTCCAGGAACGGTTGCAGGGTGTCGCCGCCGCCGTAGGCGTTGGCCGTCGTGGCGTCGAAGCCCCAGACCCCGAACAGGGCGGTGGCGTAGGCCCGGGCGCTGGGGCCGATGTCCCCCCGCTTGGAGTCGCCTATTATCACGACCTCCGGGGCCTGGCCGCGTATGTGCTCCACCGTCCTTTGCAGCGCCTCCAGGCCCGGCAGGCCAAGGGCCTCGTAGAAGGCCAGGTTGGGCTTGTAGGCGCACACCAAGTCGGCGGTGGCGTCCACGATGGCTTTGTTGAACTGGAACACGTCGGGCACGGGCATCCGCCGGGGGTCCGGGTCGAGACCCACGCAAAGCAGGCTGCGGTTAGCCCGGCAGGCGGCATCCAGCTTGTCTCGAAAAGAGGCCATAGGCGGCGGACCCTCTCGTCCCATTATACGCGGCGCTCCTGCCTTTGACCATGAAAGGGGCGACGAGGAAAGGCGGCACGGCCCGCTGGAGGCGGCGTTGCCGGGGCCCGTCCGTATTGCTACCATGTGCCCAATCTCGCAGGGAGTCGAGTCTTGCGTTTCGATGGGATGATTGAAGCCCGGTTCATCCGGCGCGTCAACCGCTTCGCCGCCACCGTGCACCTGGCCGGCGACGAGACCCTGGTCCACGTGGCCAACTCGGGCAGGATGAGGGAGCTGCTGGTGCCGGGGCGCCGGGTGCTCCTGCGCCCCGCGGCCGGGGACCACAGGAAGACGGCCTTCGACCTAGCCATGGTCGACCTAGGCCACGCCCTGGCCTCGGCCGACGCCAGGCTCCCCAACCGCCTCGTCTACGAGGCCCTCCGTGACGGGCGTCTGCCCCAGCTCGCGGGATTCGACGAGATCAGGCCCGAGGTCCGCTACGGCGAGAGCCGCCTGGACCTGGCCCTGTGCGGCCCGGCGGGCGCCTGCTACGTGGAGACCAAGTCGGTGACCCTCGTGGAGGGCGGCGCCGGGCTCTTCCCCGACGCCCCGACGACCCGGGGACGCAAGCACATGGTAAGCCTGGCCCGGGCCGTGTCCGACGGCCACCGCGCCGCCGTGGTCTTCGTCGTCCAGAGGGAGGACGCCGACACGTTCTCCCCCAACGACGACGCCGACCCCGAGTTCGGCCGCACGCTGCGGGAGTCCCTGGACCGGGGCGTCGAGGCCTACGCCTACCGCTGTCGCGTGACGGAGGCGGAGGTCGTCCTGACGGACCCCCTGGGCATGAGGCTGGGCTGATGCAGGCCGACACCGGGGTCCTGATGGAGACGTACCACCGCCTGTACCGGCGCTACGGTCCCCAGCACTGGTGGCCCGCGGAGACGCCCCTGGAGGTGGTCCTAGGGGCCATCCTGACCCAGGCCGTGGCGTGGAGGGGCGTGGAGAGGGCCCTGGCCAACCTGAGGGAGGCCGGGCTCATGTCAGCCGACGGCCTCCGGGCCTGCCCCGAGGAGCGCCTGGCGGGACTCTTGCGGCCCTCGGGCTACTTCAACGCCAAGGCGCGAAAGCTGAAGGCCTTCATCGACCACCTGTGGGACCGGCATGACGGGGACCTGGAGGCGCTCCTCTCCGGCGACACCGGGGCCCTGCGGGATGAGCTGCTATCCATCCACGGCATCGGCGACGAGACGGCCGACGACATCCTGCTGTACGCCGCGGGGCGCCCCTCCTTCGTCATCGACTCCTACACCCGCCGCATCCTGGGGCACATGGGCCTGGCCCCCGACAGGGAGCGCTACGCCGACTACCAGCGGCTCTTCCACGAGGCGCTGCCCCCCGACCCGCCCCTCTTCAACGAGTACCACGCCCTGCTGGACCGGCACGCCAAGGAGACCTGCAAGAAGACGCCCCTTTGCGACGGGTGCTGCCTCCGCGACCTGTGCGTGACGGGAAGGGCCGCTGTTGACACTCCCCCGGCCCGGAACCTATAATACGCGCACAATTGAACAGCTAGGCCCGTAGGGGAGCTTGGTTTAGCCAGGCTGAGAGGGCGGCCGTCGATGCCGTCGACCCTTGCGACCTGATCTGGGTAATGCCAGCGTAGGGAATTGGCGTCCGGTGCAGTATTGAGTTTGGTAAGGCCGCCATACCTAAATGGCGGCCTTCCTCTTTTTTGACGCGATGAGCAGTGCGAGCATCAAGATCCGCCTAAGGGGCCTCCGAAAGTCCTTCGCCGTCTACGGGCGGCCCGTCCCGGTCCTCCGGGATGTGGACTTCCAAGCCCGGGAGGGGGAGTTGGTGGGGGTCATAGGCCCCAGCGGCTGCGGCAAGAGCACCCTGCTCAACGTCATCGCCGGCCTGGAGCAGCCCGACGGCGGGACCGTCGAGCTGGACGGCCGCCCCGCCCCCCACCGGCTGGGCATGGTGGGCTACATGCAGCAGAAGGACCTGCTGATGCCCTGGCGCTCGGTGCTGGACAACGTGGTCCTGGGCCTGGAGATCGCCGGCGTCCGGCGGAGAGAGGCCAGGCGCCGGGCCCGGGCCCTGGTGGACGCCTTCGGCCTCTCGGGCTACGAGGAGCAGTACCCCAACACCCTCTCGGGCGGCATGCGCCAGCGCGCCGCCTTCCTGCGCACCGTGCTGGTGGAGCGGGACGTGATGCTCCTGGACGAGCCCTTCGGGGCCCTGGACGCCCTCACCCGCACCCAGATGCAGGAGTGGCTCCTGGGCCTCTGGGAGATGCTGGGCAAGACCATCGTGATGGTCACCCACGACGTGGACGAGGCCCTCCTGCTGTCGGACAGGGTGTACGTCCTGACCCCGCGCCCGGGCGCCGTCGAAGCCGTGGTGCAGGTGGAGCTTCCCCGCCCCCGGTACTACGGGATGACCACCGAGCCGCGGTTCAACGACCTGAAGCAGGAGCTCGTCTCCCACCTCCACCCGGCCCACCTTCACCCAGGGGGACGCCCGGTGGCGCAGGAGGCCCTGCGATGACCGTCGACGCCGCCCGGGACGCCGGGGCCCAGCGCGGGGCGCTCTCCCGGGCCCTGGCCGTCCTTCGCCGGTGGCTTCCTGCGGTCCTGGTCGCGGGGGTCGTGATCGGAGCGTGGGAGGGCCTGGTCGCGGTCAACGACGTCCCGGGCTGGAAGCTGCCCCCGCCCTCGGGGGTCGCCGTGGAGATGTGGGAGGCCAGGGCCCTTCTGGCTTCCCATGCGTGGGTCACCCTGGCGGAGGTGCTGGCGGGCTTCGCCATCGCCCTGGTCGCGGGAGTGACCCTGGCGGGCCTGATCTCCATATCCTCCACCATGGCCCGGGTCCTGTACCCGCCGGTCATCGCCTCGGAGACGGTGCCCTGGATCGTCATCGCGCCCCTGCTCCTCATCTGGGTCGGGTACGGCATGCAGCACAAGGTCATCGTGGTCGCCCTCATCGCCCTGTTCCCCATAGTGGTCAACACCGCCGACGGCCTGCGCTCCGCCGACCCGGACATGGTCAGCCTGCTGCGGGCCCTGGGCGCCAGCCGCCGGCAGATCTTCGCCAAGGTGCAGGTGCCCTCCAGCCTGCCGTCCCTCTTTTCGGGGATCAAGATAGCGGTGACGGCCAGCGTCATCGGCGCCGTCGTCGGGGAGTGGGTCGGCTCCAGCGAGGGCCTGGGCTACCTGGCCATCCGGTCCAAGTCCCAGTTCCTCACCGACCGCGTCCTGGCGTCCATCTTTCTGCTGTGCCTGATGGGGATAGCCCTCTTCCTGGTCGCGGCCCTGGCCGAGAGGCGGCTGCTGCCCTGGTACCACGACGCCCGCCGCAACCGCGCGCCGGGCCTGGAATAGCGGGACCCAACGTTGGACAACAACACACACTAGGGAGGCTGAATATGCTGGCAAGGCTCAGGCTGGTGCTCCTGGCGATCATACCGGTGCTGTTGGCGGCGGCCGCCTGCGCATCCCCTACTCCCACCCCTGTGCCGACGCCCGCTCCCACGGAGGCGCCGGTCCCCACCGCCACCTCCGTGCCTACGCCCGCGCCCACGTCCACGCCGGAGCCGGTCTCAATCCGGCTGGCCCTGGACTGGTACCCCAACGCCAACCACGCGGGCCTCTACATGGCCGAGGAGAAGGGCTACTTCGCCGACGAGGGCCTCGAGGTGCAGCTGTACACCCCGGTGGACCCCTCCACGGTGAACCAGACGGTGGCCGCGGGGGCCGACGACTTCGGCATCAACTACCAGCCGGACGTCCTCATCGCCCGGTCCCAGGGGGTGCCCGTCGTCTCCGTGATAGGGCTGGTGCAGCACCCCCTCAACTCGGTCCAGTCCCTGAAGGCGTCTGGCATATCCCGCCCGGCGGACCTGGCCGGCAGGAAGGTGGGATACCCCGGGATACCCACCAACGAGCCCCTGCTGGACACCATGCTCAAGTACGACGGCGTGGCCGGTGGGCTGGAGGAGGTGGAGCTGGTCAACGTGGGCTTCAACCTGGCCGAGAGCCTCATCAGCGGCACGGTGGACGCCTGCATCGGGTGCTACTTCAGCCACGAGTCCATACTCATGGAGAACCAGGGATATCCCGTCGACGTCATGCGCCTGGAGCAGTGGGGAGTGCCCGACTACTACGAGCTGGTGATGGTGGCCAGCGAGACGATGGTGGAGGAGGACCCGGACCTGGTGCAGCGGTTCGTCCGCGCCGTCGTCAAGGGCTACGCGGATGCGGCCGCGGACCCGGACGCCGCCGTGGAGGTGCTCCTGGAGCGCACCGAGGAGGAGGTCGACGAGGCCATCGAGCGTCCCGGCATCCGGGTCATCGCGCCCCTGTGGAAGACCGACCAGCCCGTGGGGTGGCAGACCCTGGAGAAGTGGTCCGGGTTCGCCGACTGGCTCCTGGAAAACGGTCAGGTGGAGGAGCCCGTGGACGGCGCCGCCGCCTTCACCAACAGGTTCGTGGAGGGGTCCCAGTAAGGGCGAGGTGACGATATGGCGTTGAGCGACGACCTCAGGAGCAGCGTCGGGGGCCTGTGGGAGCGGACCGTTACCCACCCCTTCGTGATGGAGCTTGGAGAGGGCACCCTGCCCGCGGAGAAGTGGGACGTCTACTTCCGGCAGGACTACCTGTTCCTGAAACCCTGGATAGCCCTCATGTGCGCCGGGGTCGTCAAGGCCCCCGACTTCGACCAGGCCCGGCCCCTGGCCGCCTTCATCCACGGCGCGCTGGGCGCCGAGGAGGGGATGTTCCGGGACTACTTCCGCGAGAAGGGCCTGTCGGCGGAGGACGTAGCGGACCTGCGGTACCTGCCCACCTCCCACGCCCAGAACGGGTTCCTGCGCCAAGTTGCCCGGGACGGCTCCTTCCACGAGATACTCACCACCCTGCTGGGCATCGAGTGGCCCTACCTGGACTGGGCCCGGCGGCTGGAGGCCGCGGGCAAGCGCCCGGCCAACAGGTACTACCAGCTCTGGATCGACATACACGCCGGCAGGGAGCTGGGCGACTTGGTCGCCTGGCTGCGGAGCACCCTGGACGGCGCCCACATCGGCCACGTCGCCCACCTGGAGCGCACTTTCCTCACCACCCTGCGGTACGAGTACATGTTCTGGGAGATGGCCTACAAGGGAGAGGCGTGGCCGGAGTAGCCCGGGCCCCCAGGGCCATGACCATCGCCGGGTCGGACTCGGGGGGCGGCGCCGGGATCCAGGCCGACCTGAAGACCTTCGCCGCCTTCGGCGTGTACGGGACCTCGGTGATCACGGCCGTCACCGCCCAGAACACGGTGGCCGTGACCGGCGTCCACGAGGTGCCCGTGGAGATGATCGCGGCCCAGGTCCAGGCCGTCATGACCGACCTGGGCGCCGACGCCGTGAAGACCGGGATGCTGTCCAGCAGCGCCATCATCGAGACCGTGGCGGCCGAGATGGGCCGTCTGGGCGTGACCCGGCTGGTGGTGGACCCGGTGATGGTGGCCAAGAGCGGCGACCGGCTGCTTCGGGAGGAGGCGGTGGACGCGCTGAGGTCCACCCTGTTGCCCCTGGCCGCCGTCGTGACCCCCAACGTCCCCGAGGCGGAGGCCCTGACCGGCATGCGGGTCCGCTCGGGGGAGGACGCCCGGCGGGCGGCGGGGCGCATCCTCGACATGGGCGCGCGGTCGGTGGTGGTCAAGGGGGGGCACATGCCCGGCGACCCGGTGGACCTGTACTACGACGGCAGCCGGTTCCTGGAGCTCCCGGGGAGGCGTGTCGACACCACCAGCACCCACGGCACCGGGTGCACCTTCGCCTCGGCCATCGCCGCCGGGCTTGCCCTGGGACACGACCTTGTGGACGCCGTGGCCGGGGCCAAGGAGTACGTCACCGAGGCCATGTCCAGGGCCTTCCCCATGGGCCAGGGCCACGGCCCCCTGAACCACTTCTACCGCTCGTGGTAGGGGGTCTAGCCTTCAGCGGACCAAGAGGTGTGGAAGGTCACCCGGCCCGGCTACCGGGCATCTCCGCGATACCCCTGGGCTGCACCCGGTCCTCGATGTCCTTGCCCGACTCTATCTGCGCCACACGCAGCTCGAAGGGTCTTCTGAAGATTGAGCCAGAGCTGTGGCGTCGTACCGAGATAGCGCGACAGCCGCAGGGCCGTGTCGGCGGTTATACCACGCCGGCCCTTCAGGATCGCCGTGATCCTGTTCGTTGGGACCCCCAACGCGATGGCCATCGCGTTGGCCGACATGCCAAGCTCTGCGAGCTCTTCGCCAAGTATCTCGCCCGGGTGTACGGGCCGCATCCCATTGTTCATCGCAGGCCCCTCATACCCCCTCGTACACCTCGGGGTTGCAGCAGTGGACCAGGCGCTCCCCCCGAATGCCGGCCAGCAGGTTGCGGGCCGCCAGCATGCACATGGCCCGGCGCGAGCCGCGGGATGCGCTGCCCACGTGGGGGGTTACAACAACGCCGTCCATAGCAAGCAACGGGTCATCGGCCGCGATGGGCTCGGGCTCGGTCACGTCCAGGCCCGCCCCGGCGATCCAGCCCTCCTCCAGAGCCCTGTGAAGGGCGCGGCCGTCCACCACGGGCCCCCGGGCCGTGTTCACCAGGATGGCCGTGGACCGCATCCTGCGAAGCTCGGCCTCTCCTATGAGATGGTGGGTCTCCCCGGTGAGGGGCACGTGAAGGCTGACGAAGTCCGACTCCTCCAGCAGCCGGTCCATGGCCGTGAACTCCATCCCCAGGCGCTCCTCCTCCCCTGGCTTCCTCGTGCGGGAGTGGTACAGCACCCTCATGTCGAAGCCCCGGGCCCGCTTGGCCATCTCCGTCCCTATCTTGCCCATGCCCACGATGCCCAGGGTGGAGTCGCTGACGTCGGCGCCCAACCAGTAGTTGGGATGGAAAGCCATCCGCCAACTTCCCCCACGGACCCACCGGTCCGACTCCACGACCCTCCGGGCCACGGCCATGAGGAGGGCGAAGGCAACGTCCGCGGTGGCCTTGGCCAGCACTCCCGGCGTGTGCCCAACGGGGATGCCGCGGCGGGTCATCTCCGCCACGTCGATGTTGTCCACGCCCACAGCGAGCTGGCTGACCACCTTCAGGCCGGGCGCCTTCTCCAGGGCCGCACCGTCCAGCCGGTCCATGATGTTGGTCAGGACACCGTCCATGCCCCGCAACGCCTCCCGTAGCTGCTCCGGCGACGGCGGGGTCTCTTCGGGCCAGACGGCCATCTCCGCGTGGTCGGCGATGACCTCCAGCGCGTCCCGGTCCATCTGCCGGGTCACGAACACCCTGGGCCTGACCATATTAGACACTCCTTTGCTCCAGCGGCTGCCGGGCGCTCCAGCGGCTGCCGGGCCGGATCGCTCCGGGCGCAAAACGTGTTACATTGTAGTGCAGGCGTCCACGCCTTTCCAACCGCCGAACGCCCCGGCGGTGACGAGGAATACGGGGAAGCGACGTGCTCTCCGTGGCAGGACACATACCGGGAAATTGTCGGGCGATGGGGTAGACAATAGGCCTCGCCCGGGCGCGGAAACACTACGAAACCCGTTGACTCAGGCATGGGCCGGTGCTATACTAATTCCCGACCAAAATGGTCGACAATACTGCCTGAAGGACTGGCATGACATCACAGAGGGTGATCTCCCGCCAAAGCGGCCTGGACGAATCGGACTACAAGTGGGGCTTCGTCATCGACATCGAGTCGGACACGGCCCCCCGGGGACTGGACGAGGACATCGTCCGGTTCATATCCGCCAAGAAGGGCGAGCCCGACTGGATGCTCGACTGGCGGCTCAAGGCCTACCGTCACTGGGTCAAGATGGACAGGGGCGAGCCAACCTGGGCCAACGTCCAGTACCCGCCCATAGACTACCAGGACATCATCTACTACGCGGCCCCGGCGTCCAAGGCCGACGGTCCCGAGAGCCTGGACGAGGTGGACCCCGAGCTCATAACCGCCTTCAACAAGCTGGGCATACCCATCGAGGAGCAGAAGAAGCTGTCGGGGGTCGCCGTTGACGCCGTCCTGGACAGCGTCTCCGTCGCCACCACCTACAAGGAGACCCTGGAGAAGCACGGGGTCATCTTCTGCTCCTTCACCGAGGCCATCCAGGAGCACCCGGAGTTGGTCAAGAAGTACCTGGGGTCCGTCGTCCCCTACACGGACAACTTCTTCGCGACCCTCAACTCCGCGGTGTTCAGCGACGGCTCCTTCGCCTACATTCCCAAGGGCGTCCGCTGCCCGCTGGAGCTGATGACCTACTTCCGGATCAACCAGGCCGATTCGGGCCAGTTCGAGCGCACCCTCATCGTGGCCGAGGAAGGCAGCTACGTGAGCTACCTGGAGGGCTGCACAGCCCCCAGCCGCAAGACCCACCAGCTCCACGCCGCGGTGGTGGAGCTGGTGGCCCTGGACAACGCGGAGATCAAGTACTCCACCCTCCAGAACTGGTTCCCCGGCGACAAGGAGGGCAGGGGCGGCGTGTACAACTTCGTCACCAAGCGGGGCAAGGCCCAGGGGGCCAACTCGAAGATATCCTGGACCCAGGTGGAGACGGGGTCCGCCATCACCTGGAAGTACCCCAGCGTCATCCTCCAGGGAGACAACTCGGTGGGCGAGTTCTACTCCGTCGCCCTGGTCAACAACCACCAGCAGGCGGACACGGGCACCAAGATGCTGCACATGGGCAAGAACACCCGCAGCACCATCGTCGCCAAGGGCATCTCGGCGGGAGAGGCCAACGGCACCTACCGGGGCTTGGTGAAGATCATGCCCTCGGCCACCAACGCCCGCAACTTCACCCAGTGCGACTCGCTGCTGATAGGCGACCGGTGCGGGGCCCACACGGTGCCCTACATCGAGGTGCGCAACCCCACGGCCAAGATGGAGCACGAGGCCACCACGTCCAAGGTCAGCGAGGACCAGCTCTTCTACCTGCAGCAGCGGGGCATCGGCGCCGAGGACGCCCAGCACATGATCATCAACGGCTTCTGCCGGGGCATCTTCAAGGAGCTGCCCTTCGAGTTCGCCTCCGAGGCTTCACAGCTGCTCAAGGTCAGCCTGGAAGGAACGGTCGGGTAGGGTCCCGTCGCCCCAGCTCCTCCCGTGAGGGGAAGGACGGCCAGAGGTAACGTCATGCTAGAAGTTCGCAATCTCCACGCGTCCGTCGGCGACGTAGAGATACTAAAGGGCATGGACCTGACGGTCAACGCCGGCGAGGTGCACGCCGTCATGGGCCCCAACGGCTCGGGCAAGAGCACCTTCGCCAACGTCCTGGCCGGACGGCCCAACTACACCGTCACCCAGGGCGACATCCTTTTCGAGGGAAGGGACCTCCGCTCCATGGAGCCCGAGGACCGGGCCCGGGAGGGCATCTTCCTCGCGTTCCAGTATCCCGTGGAGCTCCCCGGCGTCCGTAGCTGGCAGTTCCTCAAGTCCGCCGTCGACGCCGTGCGGTCCCACCGGGGCGAGGAGGAGATGAGCATACGGGCCTTCGACCGCATGCTGCGGGAGAAGATGCAGGTGGTCGAGATAGACCCGGAGCTCACAAGGCGGTCCGTCAACGAGGGCTTCTCCGGCGGCGAGAAGAAGCGCAACGAGGTGCTGCAGATGGCGCTGCTGGAGCCCAAGCTCGCCATCCTGGACGAGACGGACTCGGGTCTGGACATCGACGCGGTGAGGATCGTGGCCAACGGCGTCAACCAGCTCAAGACTCCGCACAACGCGATGGTCCTGGTCACCCACTACCAACGCATCTTGAACTACATCACACCCGACTTCGTCCACGTCCTGCTGGACGGGCGCATCGTGAGATCCGGCGGCCGGGAGCTGGCCCTGGACCTGGAGGAGAAGGGGTACGATTGGATCCGGGAGACCGTGGAGGCAGGTGCTAGGCCCGGCTCCTAGGGCGGCGAAGACATGACCCAGGTCCAGGCCAAGGACGACCGATACGTCCCTGAGTTCCGCGCCTTGCAGAAGGCCCGGGAGGGCCGTGAGCCCGACTGGCTCTCCAAGGCGCGGGCCCACGCCTTCGCCCGGTTCGCCGAGTTGGGGTTTCCCACCGCCCGCCGGGGCAACGAGCGGTGGAAGTACACCAACGTAGCCCCCATAGCGGCCGTCGCCTTCAGGCATCCGACGGTCGAAGGGCATTCAACGGCCGACGGACCCGGGGCGGTCGACCCAACCACCCTGGTCGGCAGGATGCCCGCGAGCGATGGCTGGGTTACCCTGGCCTTCCTGAACGGCCGCTACTCGCCGTCCCTGTCCACCCCGTCCCCAGGGCTGGAGGGTGCCCGCATCTCCAGCCTGACGAGCTGCCTGGAACACGACGGGGCGGTGGCCGAGGAGCACCTGGGAAGGTACGCCGCGGTCGAGGACGACGGCTTTACCGCCCTGAACACCGCCTTCATCGACGACGGGGCCGTCCTCTCGGTGGAGCGGGAGGCACGCCTCGCCAAGCCCATACACCTGCTGCACCTGACCTCCGGCAACGGCTCGCCGGCCGCGTCCCACCCCAGGAACCTGATCGTCGCCGGACGGAACAGCGAGGCCGTCATCGTCGAGACATACCTCAGCTTGTCGCCGGGCCGCGACCTGACCAACGCGGTCACCGAGATCGTCCTGGAGGATGGCGCCAGGGTCGACCACTACCGGCTCCTCCTCAACGCCGCCGGCGTCTTTCACGTGGGGGCCACCCGGGTCCACCAGTCCAGGGACAGCTCTTTCACCTCCGCGTCCGTCGCCCGGGGAGCGGCGCTGGCCAGGCACGACCTCCTGGTCACCCTCGACGCCCCCGGCGCCCACTGCTCCCTCAACGGCCTCTACGTCACCTCGGGCAAGGAGCACATAGACAACTTCATCAACATCGACCACGCCAGTCCCCACACCACCAGCAAGCTGTACTACAAGGGCATTTTGGACGGCAGCTCCAGGGCCGTGTTCGGAGGGACGGTGCTGGTGCGCAAGGACGCCCAGAAAGTCGACGCCCAGCAGTCGGACAAGAACCTGCTGCTGTCCGACGACGCCGAGGTGAGCAGCAAGCCCAGCCTGCTCATATACGCCGACGACGTGAAGTGCGGCCACGGGGCCACTGCGGGACACATCGACCAGGATACCCTCTTCTACATGATGAGCAGGGGCCTGGACCGGAAGACCGCCAGCGCGCTGCTGGTCCGGGGATTCGCCGGCGAGATCATCGACCAGGTCCGCCTCGGTCCCCTCCAGGAGTTTCTCGAGGGGGCGTTCCTGGATGTCCTTTCCGGGTCGCAGATAGAGGGCGGGCGATGACCTCCACCGGGCCCGGCTTCGACGTGTCCCGCGTCAGGCGGGACTTCCCCATCCTGGCCCAACAGGTCCACGGCAAGCCGCTGGTGTACCTGGACAACGCCGCCACCAGCCAGAAGCCCCAGAGCGTGCTGGACACTCTGAGCCGCTACTACACCACCGAAAACTCCAACGTCCACCGGGGCATCCACTACCTGAGCGAGCAGGCGACGGCCGACTACGAGGATGCGCGCTCCAAGGTACGTGGCCTCCTCAACGCCTCCGACGACCGGGAGATCATCTTCGTGCGGGGCACCACCGAGGGCATCAACCTGGTGGCCGGCAGCTACGGGAGGGCCAACGTCGGCCAGGGCGACGAGGTCATCATCTCGGCCATGGAGCACCACTCCAATATCGTCCCATGGCAGATCCTCTGCCAGGAGCGGGGCGCGCACCTGCGGGTCGTGCCGATGAACGACGACGGCGACCTGCTGGTCGACGAGTACGAGCGCCTCCTCGGCCCGCGCACCAAGCTGGTGTCCATAGTCCACGTTTCCAACTCCCTGGGCACCATAAACCCCGTGCGCCGGATCATCGAGATGGCCCACAGCCGGGGGGTGCCGGTCCTGCTGGACGGGGCCCAGTCCGCGCCCCACATGAACGTCGACGTGCGGGACCTGGACTGCGACTTCTTCGTTTTATCCGGCCACAAGCTGTACGGCCCGACGGGCATCGGCGTCCTCTACGGAAAGGCGGACCTCCTGGAGTCGATGCCTCCCTACCAGGGAGGCGGAGACATGATCAAGTCCGTGACCTTCGAAAAGACCCTGTACAACGACCTGCCGTACAGGTTCGAGGCGGGCACGCCCAACATCGCGGGCACCATCGGCCTGGGCGCCGCGGTGGACTACGTGACCTCCGTCGGCTTCGAGAACATCGAAGCCTACGAGCACGAGCTGCTGGACTACGGGACCAGGGCCCTGTCGTCCATCAGCGGGCTGAGGCTGGTGGGAACCGCCCGAAAGAAGGCGGGCATCCTCTCCTTCGTCCTGGACGGGGTGCACCCCCACGACATTGGCACCATCCTGGACTCCGAGGGCATCGCCGTCCGCACCGGGCACCACTGCACGCAGCCTGTGATGGCCAGGTTCGGCATCCCCGCCACCGCCAGGGCATCCCTGGCCTTCTACAACACCCGGGAGGAGATCGACGCCCTGGTGAAGGGGATCGACAAGGTCCTGGAGGTGTTCAGCTAGTGTCGAGCCTTCAGGACCTGTACCAGGACATCGTCATAGACCACAACTCGCGGCCTCGGAACTTCCGCAAGCCCCAGGGCGCGACCCGCTCCGTGGAGGGGTACAACCCCCTGTGCGGAGACCGCTACACCTTGCACGTGCACCTGGACGGCGACCTGATCAGCGACATCGGCTTCGAGGGCTCCGGCTGCGCCATCTCCAAGGCATCGGCCTCGATGATGACCGAGGCCGTGAAGGGCCGGCCCAGGGGCCACGCAGCGGACCTGTTCGACTCCTTCCAGAGGATGCTCGTCCGTCCTCCCGGCGCGGAGTTCGACCCCGACGAGGTGGGCGACCTGGAGGCCCTCTCCGGCGTCAACGAATACCCCGCCAGGGTCAAGTGCGCCGTCCTCTCCTGGCACACCCTCCGCGCGGCCCTGGAGAGCGACGCGGACTCCGTCACCACCGAGTAGGGCTCGTACGGCGTCCCCGGCGGCGGCTGTAGGATGAGCCGCCATTACAAACCGGCCTCTGCTATTGTTCACAATTCCTATCGCTTGATACCATTGGTGCATGGAGACGAACACCCGAGCAATCAGGCGGAGACTGGAAAGGGAAGGATGGTACTTGGTCCGCCACGGCAAGCACGACATCTACAAACACCCTGAGTCTCCGAGACAATCCGACTGCCGCGCCACCGGACGGTGTCCATAGGTATAGCCCAGCAAATTGCTATGCAGGCAGGATGGGAAAATGACTGAGAAGCTGACCAAATATCCCGCAGTGATAGATGGGGAGCGCGGCGCCAATGGCGTCGTCATCCCTGATTTGCGCGGTGCCTACGCCATGGGCGCCACTGTGGACGAGGCCCTGGCTGACGCCGAAGACATGCTCCCCGAGTTTCTGGACGTATTGCGGGAGCATGGCCAACCGATTCCTCCACCCAGCGCCGCAGAGGATGTGGTATTGAGGCCTGGGGAAATGTTGGCCTTCGTAACATTGCGAGTGCCAACCATGGCGACATAGTGATATGATCGGCGACCTGCCCTTTCATTGACTTCCGACCCGGCCTGGGAGGCTGCCGTCGTGCAGAAATTCCCCTTCGATCAGATCGACGACCTCTACCGCGACGTCATACTCCGGCACTACCGGGCCTCGCGAAGCCGCCCCGAGGTCGATGACCCCGACGTGGAGTACGACGAGTACAACCCAATCTGCGGCGACCGGGTCGTCCTGCGGCTCAGGGTGGTCGAGGGGCGGATCGTCGAAGCCGGGTTCAAGGGCGAAGGCTGCTCCATAACCCAGGCCTCCGCGTCGATGATGACCGACGCCCTGGAGGGACTGACGCTGCAGGAGGCCGAGGACCTGGCGGACAGGTTCCGCCTAAGCCTGACCGGCAACGCCCCCCCGGGCTCCCCTTCAGGCGGCCTGGGCGATCTGGAAGCCCTTCAAGCGGTACGGGCGTTCCCCGTGCGCATCAAGTGCGCCCTCCTGGGGTGGAGCGCCCTGGAGCAGGGCATCGAGGAGTACCGGGCCCGGCCGGCGGCCTAGCCTTCCTCGCGCCACGCTTTGGCCCAGTAGAAGTACTCCGAGGCCGAAGGGTTGGGGAAGAAGCCCTTCACGTGGGGATGGAACACCCACCTGACGCCGGTGGTTACCGGCGTGACCATGTAGGCCTGATCCAACACTCGCCGCTGCAGCGCCCTGACCAGGTCTCGCCGCGCCGACGGGTCCGCCTCCACCGACTGGCTCAAGATGAGGGCGTCCAGCTCGGCGTCCGCGTGTCCCACAACGCTTCCCGTGCCGCCGTGGAGTACGCCGAAGAGGAAGTCATTGGGCGTCGACGTCGGCGGCAGCTCCCCCAGGGCCATGGCGTAGTCCCTGTCCCGCCACACCTTGTCCTGATACTGGGACGCGCTGACCGGCACCATGAAGGGGTCGAACCCCACCGACCTCAGGTCCTCCTCTATTTGCGTCCCCAGCTCTCGGTGGACGTCGCCAAAGTCGGCCACGGCAAGCTCGAACCGCAGCGGAAGCTCCGCGCCCGAGGCCTGCAGGTCGTTGCTGGCGGCGGTGGGGTTGGCGAAGTAGGGACCCCGCATCTCCTCCATCGACAGGTTCCAGCCAGGCTCATGCACAGGCATGCCCAAGCTGGGGAACCCCTGGCCGCCCCAGATGGTCCGCACGTAGTTCCAGGGGTCCATGGCCCGGAACACCGCCCGGCGCACCTGGACGTCGTCGAAAGGCGGCCTGGACACGTTCATGGTCAATGCTACTCCCGCCCCTCCCTGCCTCGACAGGTGGCTCTGCGCCATGGCGCCTGGAGTCTCGGATAGCTGCCGCCAGCCCGAGGGGGAGATGCGGTAGACGTCCACGCCGCCGGTAAGGAAAACGGCCAGCTGGGTCTTGTCATCCCCCCGGATGATCCTTATCACCAGCTCGTCCAGGAAGGGCAGCCCACTCTCGAAGTAGTCGTAGTTCTTGATGAAGACACTGCCCACGTCCTCCTCGGTGCTCTGCCAGCGCCACGGGCCGGTACCTATGACGGGGGCGTGCTCGAGTCCGTCCCACCTCTCCACCACCTCCCTGGCCACGATCTTGCTATGCCCGTCGGCCAGGGCCACCAGGAAGTCCGCGTTGGCGAAACCGGGCTTCAGGGTCAGCTTCACCGCGCCCGGGCCTTCCGTCTCGATGACGTCCGCGTCCTGCAACAGGGCGGCGTTGGCCCATCCCGGCGTCCGCTGCCTCTCGTAGCTGTAGACGATGTCCTCGGCGGTCAGGCCGCGCCCGAAGACCGGGGCCCTATTCTGCCACAGGACCCCCTCCCGTAGCTGGAAGACGTAGGTAAACGGGTCGACCATCTGCCAGCTCCGGCACAAGTCGCACTCCAGGCGCAGGCTCGGCTGGGGCACCTCATCCTCGGGCCCTGTCCGGAAGCGCAGCAAGCGGCTGTACGCGATGCCCGGCCCCAACGAGGACAGGGTCTCCTGGACCTCCTGGTGTACGTCCAGGTTGGGGACGTTGGCCGGCGCCAGGGTCGTGAACCTGCCGCCGTGCAGCCCGGTGGGAGGCGCGGATACCACCGGCGTCGGTGTGGCCGTGGGCACGGGTGTGCTGGTTGGCGTCGGCGTGGGGACGGGCGTCGGCGGGACCGACGTCGGGGTCGGCTCGGGGGTGGCGGTGGGGACCGGCGCCTCCGTGGGAGCGGGCGCCGGCGTAGGGCTGGGGTCGGGAGCCGTGGTGGAGACGGGCGTCGGCACAGGGGTGGGGGTCGAGGATGCGCAGGCGGCCAGTGTCATGACCAACAAAGAGCCGGCTATCAGGACGAGACGAGAGTACTGCTTCACACGCCAATCCTTCCCGTGTCTTTTACGGCCGCCGGCTCGGACCGCTGCATCTGTGCACCCGAGCCCGAGGCCAGGCTCTTCAATCCCAGAGTAAGGAGCATAGACACGGCAATGAGTATCGGCGGCAGGAACAGAATGGCGTGGAGGCCGACGGCGTAGCTGAACGCCGCCGCCTGGCCCACGCCAAACAGCTTGAGAACGTATACCATGGCGAACTCGAAGGTACCCAGCGAGGCCGGCAGCCCCGGCAACGAGGTCGTAAAGTAGATGGCCCCGAGAATGGCGAGGGTCGCTACGAAAGCCGAGATATCGAGGCCCATCCCCACGGCCAACAGCCATCCGCACGCCCCCACGAGGAGCCAGTATCCCAGGGTCAGGAAGAGTGCCGAGGTAATGGCGAACTTGGCCCTTCCCAAGTCGGTGAGGTACCCCGCCATCGACACTATCAGCGGTATCCGTCTCAGAAAAGGCTTGGTGCTGAGATAGACGAGGAACGGGATGGCTATTACCGACGCCACGGCAACCACGAAGGCCCCCACCACGTATGGGAGCACGTCGCCCTTATCGGGGATCAGGGTCAGCCCGGCCATCAGCAGGGAGGCCGTCACCACGAGGTCCAGCACCCGCTCCACGCCCATGGTGCCCAGCGCCACCCCTCTCCTCACGCCGTACCGCAGAGTCAGGAGGGCGAACTGGGCGCCCTCCCCCGCGACGCGCAGGGGGACCAGGCTGTTGAGCCCTATTCCCGTATTCTGCACCAGGAACATCCGGGGCAGGTGGGGCTTCTCTTCCAGGAACAGTCTCTGCCAGCGGTAGGCGCGGACCACCGCGGACAGCATCATGACCGCCAGGGACGCAGCCGCCCACTTGACGGGGAAGCTGCTGAACTCGTCGGCCACCAGTCCCCAGTCGACTCCGCGCACGGCGAGCCAACCCAGGGTCAAGCCGACGGCGACCCCCAGAGCCGCCCGTACACGGGCGTCCTTGAGCCCGCGTCTCGCAGTATTTGGAAAGGCCCTCAGCACCTGGCCGCCCGCTCCCTTGTCCATCGTTCCAAACATAGTATAGAGTAAAGTGAATATGCACGCATAGAGGCGCCGCCCATGATACTGAACGATTCTCACACCCACTTGGACGAATACCAGCCGACGGAGATCCCAGGGATCCTGGACCGGGCCCGGGATGCCGGGGTCGGCCTCATCGTGTGCGCAGGCACCACGGTGGAGTCCTCCAGGGCGTGCGTGGAGCTGGCCCGCAGTTACGACGCCTTCGTCGCCGGCGTGGGCATACACCCCATGGAGGCCAAGGAGCCCGTCGACGACGAGACCTACTCCGCCCTGCGAGGAATGGCGGCGGGCAACCCTCGCGTGGTGTGCATCAGCGAGATAGGACTGGACTTCCTGCCCGCGTCTCCCCCCAGGGACGTACAGGACCAGGTGTTCCGGGCCCAGATACGGCTGGCCCGGGAGCTGAACCTGCCCATCATTTTCCACTCCCGGGAGTCCCATCCCGAGGTGCTCCGTACCCTTCGGGAGGAGCGGGCCCACGAGGTCGGCGCCGTGATGCACTACTTTCAGGCCGACAGCGCGACGGCACGGGAGGCTATCGATTCCGGGTTCCATATCTCCCTGGCCCGGCCGCTGCTCAGGCTGCCCGAGCTCCAGGAGGTGGCGAGGGACATCCCCCTGGAGAGCATCGTGCTGGAGACCGACGCGGCGCCCCAGCCCTTCAAGAAGTACCGCCACAACTGGACCGAGCCTCGCCACGTACGGGACGTGGCCGAGAAGCTGGCTGAGCTGAAGGGCATCACCGTCGAAGAGGTGGCCCAGGCCACCACCGCCAACCTCACCCGGCTGCTGGACCGCACCTGAGCCGGGACCCCAAGCCCCGGCCCAGTACCCTTCCCCAGCCGCGCCGACTAACATATACTCGGCACCGGGAGCTTCCAGACCGGGGGATTCCAGACCGGGGGATTCCAGAGGAGGAGTCATGGCCATCCAGCTTCTCAGGCGCCGCTTCACCGTCGGCGACTACGACCGCATGATCGACGCCGGAATCCTGGCCGAGGACGACCGGGTAGAGCTGCTGGAAGGAGACATAGTGGAGATGGCGCCCATCGGCAGCCGCCACGCGGCGTGCGTAAACCGCCTGACTCAGCTTTTTTCGAGGCAGGCCGGCGGACGCTTCATCGTTGCAGTGCAGAACCCCGTCCGGCTCGGCGAGTTCTCCGAGCCCCAGCCCGACCTGGCCATCCTCCGTCCCAGGGCCGACTTCTACTCCGAGTCCCATCCCGGCCCCGAGGATATCCTCCTGCTGGTGGAGGTCTCCGACGCCTCCGCGGAGTACGACAGGGATATCAAGGTGCCGGCCTACGGGACGGCGGCCATTCCCGAGGTGTGGCTGGTGGACCTGGCCTCGGGCGCCGTCGAGGTATACCGGGAGCCCGTGCCAGGGGGTTACGGCAGCATCGAGGTCGCTACGGCGGGGGGCCAGGTCTCCCCTCGGGCCCTCCCCGACCTCACCCTCCAGGTATCAGCCGTCGTCGCCTGAGCGCCGATGGCCACCGACCCACTCCGGTGGCCGACCGCTCATGTCCCTCTTCCGGCCAGGTCGAAGAGGAAGGTGAGGGGCCCCATCCTGCCCCTCACGTCGTGATAGGTCTTCTCGGACCGCAGCACCTGGCACCCGGCGTTCCACACCCAGTCCGACCTCTTCATCAAAGTGTATGTAAGCTTGGGGAACCACACGGCGATCCTCGTCAGCGTCCGGGCTATCTGTAGCTCGGGCATCAACTCAGCGTCGATGGTCTTCTCGTAGCCGGCGAAGTCCGGGGTTGCACCCTCCAGGTACGCGGCGACTGCCGGAGCCGCTGCCTGGGCACTCTTGACGGCGTAGTAGATGCCCTCCCCGGTCCAGAAGTCCATCAGCCCCGCCGCATCCCCCACCAGCAGGACCGGGCCCGACTGGATGGCCATCCCCCTCTTGCGTCGCGCCAGACGGTGTCCCCTGGTCAGGCGGCGTTCCGCGTCCTCCAGCCCCAGGAAGCCCAGGTAGGCGTCCAGCAGGCCCCGCATCCTGGGACCCCACCGGGCGAACCCGGCCACGCCTATGGACAGGTGGTCCGCCTTGGGGAACACCCACATGTAGCCGCCCCGGAGGGTCCCGAAATCCAGCCCGGCGGTGTCCTTCCATGGCTCCAGGATGCCGGGGGCAGGATAGACCTCGCTCTCCAGCCCGACGCCGACCTCCGCATCCCTCAGGAGTCCCGCCTGATGGGCAACGACGCTGTTCACCCCATCGGCCCCCACCAGCACCCGGCCCTCGATGGTCTCCCCGGCCACGGCAACGCGTACGGGCCCGTCCCCGGCTTCGACTCCCACGACACGGGCCCCGTCCATGACCTCGGCCCCCGCCGACACGGCCCGCTGGGCCAGGTAGGAGTCCAGGCCCTCCCGCATGGTCATGTAGGTGAAGGGTTGATGGAAGCTGCGGACGAAGCCGCCGGACATCCGGTAGGTGAGCCAGGCCCGGTCCACGGTCCTCTGGACCACGGGCGTTATCGGAAAATCCAAGAGCCGAACGGCCCTTTCATTCACGCCGCCGCCTCAGGTCTTGTAACGGGGCAGCCTCTCCCGCTCGACGATGAGGGTGCTGACCCCACGGCGCGCCAGGTCGTAGGCGAGGGTCGTGCCCGCGGGCCCGGCCCCGACTATCAGGACATCGTATCTCTTTCGCGTCACCGGCCCCCTTCTGCCACCGGGTCTCGGTACCGTCCCATTATAGCCTCAGTGGGAAGGGAGGGGGCCCGGGAGATTTGGCAGGATCATATACTTGACGTCTCGAACTTCCGACGGTACCGCCGGTTCGTTTACACGACGGCCAGACGAACCTATACTTCATTCGAGCCGCGAAACATGGTTGAACGACGCCCAACAGCACCCTCTTACAAAGGATTCAGGAGCTCCTCTGACGCTCAGAGTCGAGCTAAGCGGGCGAATAAGCGATGCAACACCCAACCAGAAGTCGCCCTGAAAAAACAGCTTCACCGGCTCGGTCTCAGGTTCAGAATCAGGACGAATCATCTACCAGGACGGCCGGACCTGATTTTCCCTACGCAGAGAGCGGCAATATTCTGCGACGGTGACTTCTGGCACGGACGCAACTGGGAAGACCTGGAGAGTGCGCTGCGTAGACGGGCTAACCCGGACTACTGGATTGCCAAGATCAAGTATAATCGAAAGCGAGACGCGGAGGTTACACAGCAGTTGACGGAAGCTGGGTGGCGAGTCATGCGACTCTGGGAAAGTGAGATCATTTCTGACCTAGTCCAGGCAGCGTACCGAGTCAAGCGGTTCGTCTATCCTGAAACTGAACGAGATTAACAAGAGGCTGTAGTAGAATGAGATTCGTCGACCTCTTCGCCGGCCTCGGTGGGTTTCATCTGGCCCTACGCCGACTCGGCCACGAATGTGTGTTCGCGTCCGAGATCGACAACAATCTTCAACAGCTGTACCTCCGTAACTTTGGCATGCTGCCCTACGGTGACATTCGGACAGTAGACGTTCGTAATGTTCCTGAGCACGAGATTCTATGTGCAGGCTTCCCATGTCAACCCTTCTCGAAGGCTGGCTATCAGAATGGGATTTGGGACCCTGTTGGTGGAACACTGTTTCGTGACATCGTTGCGATACTCCGCAAGCGCCAGCCCAAGTACCTGATTCTAGAGAACGTCCCTCACCTCGAGCGTCATGGGGCCGGCGACACTTGGTCGACTATCCGTACCGCGATTGAGGCCGAGGGATATGAGCTGGACACTCACAGGTACTCCCCACATCAATTCGGCATTCCACAGATCCGGGATAGGCTCTACATTGTGGGACAACTCGGCGGGCTTGGTGACTTCACGTGGCCCGAACCACCCAGGCCCAGGCCAGAGCTATCGGTGCTCAACGTGCTAGATGCGAACCCCAGCGATGCACATCCCATTCCAGACCAGGTCAGGAGATGTATCTGGGCCTGGCAGGAGTTCTTGGATGAGTTCCCACGGAGGTCGAAGCTTCCTTCGTTTCCGATTTGGTCGATGGAGTTCGGCGCCACCTATCCTTACGAAGACTTGACCCCGCATTCCTCAAGCCTACAGGACCTTAGACAGACGGCAGGATCGCACGGGAGGCCGCTGATAGGCTGGACCCGGCAGCAGATATATGAAGGCTTGCCAAGCTACGCTAGAACTCAAGAGGAGGCTTTCCCAAAGTGGAAGATACAGTTCATCCGCCAGAATCGCCAACTATACACCGACCATAAAGGGTGGATCGACGGATGGCTTCCCACGATCAAGGGTTTCCCACCGAGCTTTCAAAAATTTGAGTGGAACTGCCAAGGGGAGGAGCGAGATATCCGTCGCTACGTGCTCCAAGTGAGGGCGTCAGGACTACGCGTCAAACGACCTACTACGGCACCATCATTAGTCGCAATGACATCAACCCAGGTACCAATAATCGCATGGCAAGAGCGGTACATGACCCCAACTGAGTGCAAACGTTTACAGAGCATGGACGAATTGGAGTACCTTCCGGAGGTGCGAACCAAGGCATATGAGGCACTTGGGAACGCTGTAAATGTGCATGTGGTCAAGCTAATTGCCCGCGCCATGTTGCCCGCCAAGGTCCCAATGCCCGATTTGGGCGAAGTGTCCTTGGAACCTACAGGTGTAGGAGTGTGAATTGTATTACCCAGCGTTGATAACGCGCAGAAACTGATCTTTGAATGCCCTGAAGGTATGAGCGGGAACATTGTGGCCCCGCTTGCGTATTCCGCTTTCAACCAGAGCATCCGCATACAAGGTAAGAGCGTATAGTTCAAGTTTCGCTGGTTCTCTGCTGATCACCCGCTCCACAAATGGATGCCTGAGGTTGACGTACAGTAGCAACTCACCATCTGACGGTATATCAAAGTGAGCATGGATGTCCGACGAGGCCAAGTCGTCAAGCCAATAGACCTTCAGCGTTGGTACACCTTCACTGCCTAGTTGGATGTAAGTCGGATGATTCCCGGACCGTTCGACTGATCGCTGCAAACGATCCAAGGTCTCCGATGGCAGTTCTCTTGATGGCGGTGGACCAGTCTCTACTATAGTGAGAGCCGAATCTACATCACTCCCTCGTAACGACTCTTTGGTACTATCCCCTATGAGTTGACCATCGGCAGAAGTAGTCTTCTTGGCAGAGTCCAGTTTGATCCCACGGCTCTTCTGGACATACTCAGACACGGCCTCGCGCAGCTTTTCTACAAACCCATTTTCCAACCCACCATCCCAATCGAACGCATCCTTCGTTTGTGTGACTGGCCAGTTGTCAAGATTCAACTCACCGACAAGCCGCTGCGACTGGAAAGTGTTAGGTGCTGCAAATATAGCCTCAGGTTTGTAGCCCTGGCGGGGGCCGCCAACGATCAGGCGGTTACGCCTAAAGAGATGCATGCCAGCCCTGCTCGCGTTGCCCGGAATCCTGATCCAAACTTTCCCGGTGACCTCTAACCCATCTACCTCGAACTCTACATTCTTCTCCCAACGAATGGTGTCACCGTTAGGTGTCGTCTCCTCGTACACGGGGTCCTTCTCCCACACAAATGGCTCGCCATTCCACCTGATAGTAATGTCTCCCGAATCAATGTCCCTCCTGTACATACTTGCGATGTTCGTCCTAATGCTGGGTACGGTCATGCCACGAAACGTCCTGTAGAGGCCTTCGATCTCTATTCTCGTATAGTGGTCTAAGGGCTCCAAGCCCATCCGTTGAGAGACGACTATGGCATCTGGCTTATCGACCTCTAATCTCTGGACATCAACTACTGCTTCATATTCAATATTGTCTCCGAGTCGTTTTGTGACTATCCTCCACTTACTGCCGAACCAGCAGGCCGCCATTTTTAGGCCCATGCCGAACTCAGAGCGCCCCCGTCTGTTCGCAGGTGGCCGATTGAGTTGGATAGCCCGCTCTAACTCACTCCAATTCATGCCATTCGCGTCGTCAATAATCGCCAACGACTTGGTTTTAGCATCATGGAGAATGTCAATATTGAGCGCCGGCTTGGTATCCGTTACCTCACCGATATTCTCCTTGTGCTCAAAATAGTTCTGAGTCGAATTGTCGATGAATTCGGCAATGGCAGACCATGGGCGATACGAAATTCTACGAAACGTCCCATACACGCCAGAGTCAGGACGAATGTTGATGCTTAGCGTTTCTGTGTTGGTCATTTCAAACTACTCCTAGATGTGCCTATTCGCCCAAAACAAGTTGTACGATACCCTGGGACGGGTCTATTACTTCAACCGTGGCGATGACGTGTTCGGGTACCAACGTTAGCGGCAGAATCACGCCAGGGCCTCCATCGAATCTTCGAACTTGTGCAAATTTTGGGGGGTCATCATCGGATTCAATCGGAAGGCGTATCTTGTAGTATGACGCGGGGAAGTCTCTCGACAACATCAAAACAACGCTATCACCGATCGGTTCCGCGCGGCTTAAAGTATATGTACCCGGAGCAATGGTTCTGGACAATTCAAGGGGTAGGCGCTCTACTAGCACTCCCCATCCTCCTGAGACTCCAGAATAAGGCTCCAGCACAACGAGCTCGAACCCAGCATTCCTACACGTTCTCCCGATCCGGTCTGTGTACTGATCTACGATACACAGAAGGCCAGGCTCTCTACTAACCATCCGCCTAAGAGCGTCGGGGGGCTCTGCGGGAAATGCTCCCTCCAGAGAAGGCAGGAGCGAGCTGTCGTACACACCGTTGCGAAGGGTTTCAAGCTGTGGGGCGATATGGCCTGAGATAGAATGAGTAGCCAACTCCACTTCGATTACGTACCAACTTTCGAGGTCACTAGAGATCATCGCAAGATCTGGTCGTGCTCCATGTCCATGGATGTCTCTGATCAACGGCTTCCAACTGGCTACAGTGTAACTCGGCATCAACTCGTTGGAGATTCGGAGAACCTGTAGCTCGAACTCTTTCTCCGAGGCAGGTATATGAGGTTCGAAGACCCTAGGTGGATTCTCAACTAGAAATTGCCTCATGTAGCCTCAAACCAACGCACATCAGCGACACCCTCAAGCCTCTCAGATTCCACACGCAGAGTTTCCGATTCACTGGGCAAAACGTACATAGTAACGACCGTTGCCGTCTTCTTATTGATGTGGGGGCGCAATACTCTGCCTAGTCGCTGGATCCGCTGCCGTACAGATGATGTTGATGCGCTAATGATACCAAACTCAGCCTGAGGCACGTCCAGTCCCTCATCGAGTGCCCTGCACGTAACAAGCACATCAACTTGACCTCGAACGTAGAGCAGGAGGTTTAGGTATCGAGTCGGGGAGCCGAGCTGTGAGTGATATACCCTTACTCTGTGCCCGAGGCCCGTTAGCTCCTCGGCGATCTCGTTAGCAGACTCTATGGACTCGTGGAAGACTAAACCTCGGCGACCTTTGAAGCGCTCGACCAACGCGACAGCTGCAGGAATTCTAGAGCGAACCCGCTGACTGTTTCTGCTTCTCCTGAGGAGCAGGTTCCGGAGTCTGGGCGAAGTCTTCTCCCCAGCCTCACGAAGCCATTTGACCTCCATGGATATCGCACGATTGACCGTGTTGAGCTGCGTTTGCTCTGACGGGCTTGCCGGGACCCGGATGTTCCAGAGCTCGAAGTCAGAGATTATGCCATCGGCTGAAGCGTCCTTGTATTCATAGCGGAACACGATCGAGCCAAGTCTCGCGGCTACGATGGTTTCGAATAAATCGTCGTATTGGCGCTCAGGCGTTGCCGACAGCCCTAACGTAGCGACGTATCTTCCCTCTAGCACTTTTCGGTTCGCAGGAGATGCGACTCGATGGCACTCGTCAACAACCAAGAACCATCTGCCCTCTCTTGTAAGCTCCGCAGCAAGCTTACGTGCACTGTCAAGCACTGCCACCGTAACGACCGAGTCTTCCAAACGCCTCAAGCCACCGCCGACGAAATCGATATCACCGTCCTCAATCCCCAGCTCGTCCTGGAGTGCTACTCGCCACTGGTCCATCAGTGCCACTGTAGGTACGACTACGAGGACCTTCGCATCGGTATGTCGCTTCCAGACAGCAACCATGCATTGCATGGCGAAGAACGTCTTCCCCGCGCCAGTCACGATACTTACCACACCTCGAAACCGTGAAGACCACGCAGCCAGCGCATCCCGCTGCCATCGCCGCGGCTCGTGCCGAAGCTGCATGGCACATACACTTGGGCTATTGCTACGATGGGTTGCAGATTTTCCCACGCTATGCTGCTCCACGGCCAAGGGATTGTGCTCCGCGTGGCCGAATAGACCATCTTATACCATGACCGTATGTTGAGACCAGAACGTACTCAGTGACCGCTAGTACGGCAGGTCGGATTAGGGACATCCTGCAACCGTAAGCAGGGTTGGTTGAGGCAGTTGACCTTTGGTGATAACATTGTTGGATATTCGCAGGCACCACTCGGCCGCCCGTGCCCGCCCGGAGCGAGACCATGCACCAACTCTCCTGCAATGTCGCCTTCAAAGAGTGGGCCGTGACCATCCGTGCCTTCGACCGGGGCGACCAGATCCTCCTCCTCCGCAAGGGCGGCATCCACGAAGATGGCAAGGACTTCCGGGTACTGCATCCCGAGTTCCTGATGTATCCCACCTTCGAGCACCAGAAGCCTGAGCTGCTGAAGGAGGAGTATCACGAGGAGCTGTCCCAGGTGGTCGCCGAGGCCGGGGGCAACGGCGCCATCACCTTCGGCCACTGGGCCAGGGTCGAAGAGGCCATCGAGCTGAGCGACCAGGCCGCCGTGGACAGCCTGGAGCCCTACCACATCTGGACATCGGACTACGCGCAGAAACGCCTTCACTGGAAGCCACGACACCCGCTGGCCATACTGTTGGTACGGCTGTACCGCCTGGAGGAGCCGCACACCGTGCCCTTCTCCCCGTCCTTCGCCGGGTGCAAGTCCTGGGTCGAGCTCCCGGAGCCCGTCCGGCTGGGGGAGCTCGACCCCGTATTGAGCGACGACGATTTCCGGACCAGGGTCCAAGAGGTCAAGGCCGCGCTGAAATCATAGCCGAGGGCCGGAGGACCGATGGCGGGCTCCGGCTTGTCTCGAGGCCGCGCAGCCCGTGACCCCAACCGGGGAAACTATCTGCGGAGTGCGTGTTGAAGTACCGGCAGCTACCCAGGACCGACCTCCAGCTATCCGAGGTGGGGTTCGGCCTGTGGACCGTGGCCACCAACTGGTGGGGCCGCATCGAGGAGGCCGACAAGGTGCGCCTCCTGGAGCAGGCCGTGGAGATGGGTGTCAACCTCTTCGACACGGCTGACACCTACGGCGAGGGCTACGGCGAGGAGATCCTGGCCAAGTCCCTGGGACACGCCAGGCACGACATCGTCATCGCCACCAAGTTCGGCTACGACTGGTACGACAACATAGAGCGCATCGGCCACAAGGAGCGTCCCCAGCGCTTCGAGCCCGACTTCATCCGCTACGCATGCGAGCAGAGCCTCCGCCGCCTCAAGACCGACTACATAGACCTCTTCCAGCTGCACAACCCCCGCATCGACGCCATCGAGAACGACGAGGTGTTCGACCTCCTGGAGGCCCTCGTCAAGGAGGGCAAGATTCGGTACTACGGCTCCGCCCTGGGCCCGGACATAGGATGGTTCGAGGAGGGGGAGGCCTCCATGCGGGAGAGGCGCGTCAGCTCCGTCCAGATAATCTACAGCATCCTGGAGCAGGACCCGGCCCGCCGCTTCTTCCCCATCGCCGAGGAGGAGAACGTGGGCCTCCTGTCCCGGGTGCCCCACGCCTCGGAGGTCCTCACCGGCAAGTTCACTGAGCCCCCGGAGTTCGACCCCACGGACCACCGCGCCCACCGCAAGCACGAGTGGATGGTCGACGCGCTCAAGAAGGCCGCGCAGGCCAGGTTCCTGACCGAGGAGACGGGGCGGACCATGTCCCAGGCGGCCATCAAGTTCTGCCTGGCCAAGGGCAGCATCGTCTCGGTGCTGCCCAACATCACCGGCATGGACGAACTGGTGGAGTACACCTCCGCCCCCGACACGCCCGACCTGGGGCCGGAGGAGGAGGCCGTCCTGGACGACCTCTGGGAGAACGGCTTCTACCTGGAGGAAGCGGCCACCGCCCCGCAGGACTAGTCCTGAGGCAGCGGCCGCACCCAAAGGCGGGGTAACGAGGCGCCACGGACTCCCGGACGCGGGCGGCGTCCCGCGCGGACTAAGCTATAGCTCAGGCCCCCGGAAGGGGAGCGAGATCGGAGTGGACGATGGCAATGGGCGGCAGCAAGCTGACCTATCGGTTCGACGAAGGCAATGCGGGGATGCGCGATCTGCTGGGCGGCAAGGGGGCCAACCTCTGCGAGATGGCCAAACTGGACCTGCCCGTGCCCCCCGGCTTCATCATCACCACAGAGGCATGCGTCCACTTCTTCGAGACCGGCGGCCAGGTGCCCGAGGGCCTGTGGGAGGCCGTCAGGAGCAACATGACGTCGCTGGAGGAGTCCATCGGCCGCCGGTTCGGCTCCGAGTACAGTCCCCTGCTGGTCTCCGTGCGCTCGGGGGCCAGGATATCCATGCCAGGGATGATGGACACCATCCTCAACCTGGGGAACAACGACAGGATAGTCCACGGCCTGGCCTCCCTGATGGGCGACGAGCGCCCCGCCTATGACGCCTACCGCCGGTTCATCCAAATGTACGCCGGCGTCGTGATGGGCGTGGACTCCGACGTCTTCGAGGAGGTACTCTCCCGGGAGAAGGAGCGGGCCGGAGTCAGCCTGGACAACGAGCTGGACCCCGACCAGCTCCGCAGCGTCATCGAGCAGTTCAAGGCGGAGGTCCACAAGGCCACCTCCAGCGAAGTGCCCCAGGACCCCTGGGAGCAGCTCGAGGGGGCCGTCAAGGCGGTCTTCGAGAGCTGGAACAGCCCCCGCGCCGTCAGCTACCGCGACCACTTCGGCATCCCTCACCACTGGGGCACGGCCGTCAACATAATGGCCATGGTCTTCGGCAACCTGGGGGACGACAGCGGCACTGGAGTCCTCTTCACGCGCAATCCCCTGAACGGCCGAAAGGAGCTGTACGGCGAGTACCTCATCAACGGCCAGGGGGAGGACGTGGTGGCGGGTATACGCAACCCGGAACCCATCTCCACCCTGGCCCGGCAGCTACCCGAGGTCCACTCCCATCTCTCCAGGGTGGCCCAGCAGCTGGAGCAACACTACAGGGACGTCCAGGACCTGGAGTTCACCGTGGAGGGTGGCCGCCTGTACATGCTCCAGGCCCGCAACGCCGCCCGGACCGTCCAGGCGGCCGTGAAGAGCGCCGTGGACATGGTGGACGAGGTCCTGATCGACGAGAGCGCGGCCATCAACCGGGTCAACGCCGAGGAGCTGTCCCTGCTCTTCGTTCCCCGCTTCGACTCCGAGGCCAGGGCGGCCAAGGTGTCCTCCCAGGAGCTGCTGGGACGCGGCTTCGGCGCCTCCCCTGGCGCGGCCACCGGCAAGGTGTTCTTCGACGCCACCCGGGCCGCCGAGGCCGGCAGGAACGGCACGCCCGTGATCCTGGTCCGGCCCGAGACCAAGCCCGACGACATCCACGGCATACTGGAGGCCAAGGGCGTGCTCACCAGCCGCGGCGGCGTCACCAGCCATGCCGCGGTGGTCACCCGGGGACTGGGCAAGCCGTGCGTGGTCGGCTGCGAGGACATACAGGTCGACCTCCAGGGCCGGCGTTTCGTCGCCAACGGCCAAACGATAGAGGAGGGAGACGACCTCAGTGTAGACGGCACCACCGGGGAGGTGTTCGCCGGGGCCATACCCACCTTCCAGCCCGACCTGGACGAGCTGCAGGAGGCCCAGACCCTTCTCTCCTGGGCCGACAAGGCCAGGCGCCTGGGCGTCTGGGCCAACGCCGACACACCCCTGGACGCCGAGCGGGCCGTGGCGATGGGGGCCGAGGGCATAGGCCTCTGCCGCACCGAGCACATGTTCCTGGGGCCCGACCGGGTGCCCGTGGTGCAGCGGATGCTCATAAACGCCCAGGAGGCCGAGCGCTGGGAGGCCGCCCACCCCGAGGCGGCCGTCCGCCGCGCCGCCTCGCCCGAGCTGCCCGTGGGCGTCAACGAGTTCTACAACGCCCTGGCCCACCTGAAAGATCTGCAGATAGCCGACTTCACCGGTGTGCTCAGGGCCATGGGCAACCGCCCGGTCATCATCCGCCTGCTGGACGCTCCGCTCCACGAGTTCCTGCCCCGGCACGAGGACCTGCTGCGGGAGGTGGTGGAGATGGAGGTCCGGGGCGCGCCCCAGGAGGAGCGCCAGGCCCGGGAGCAGTTCCTGCAGCTCGTGGAGTCCCTGCGCGAGTCCAACCCCATGCTGGGGCACCGGGGCTGCAGGCTCGGCCTGACCTTCCCCGCCATCTACGAGATGCAGGTGGAGGCCATAATCACCGCGGGCGCGGGGCTCATCCGCGAGGGGGTCCAGGTGCATCCCGAGATCATGATCCCCCTCACCTCCCACGTCAACGAGCTCAGCCGCCTCAAGGAGGGCCTCACCAAGGTCGCCGACCGGGTGCAGAGGGAGATGGACACCACAGTCGACTACCTGTACGGCTCCATGATAGAGGTGCCCCGGGCGTGCCTCACGGCGGGAGAGGTGGCCGGCCACTCGGACTTCTTCAGCTTCGGCACCAACGACCTGACCCAGACCACCTACGGCTTCAGCCGCGACGACGCCGAGGGCAAGTTCCTGGCCGCCTACATCCAGGAGGAGATCCTGCCCGCCAACCCCTTCGCCACGCTGGACCCCGACGGCGTGGGCGCCCTGGTGCGCATCGCCGTGGAGCAGGGCCGCCGGACGCGCCCGGACCTGGAGGTGGGGATCTGCGGTGAGCACGGCGGAGACCCGGCCAGCATCGAGTTCTGCCACCGGGAGGGCCTGAACTACGTTAGCTGCTCGCCCTTCCGCGTCCCCGTGGCCCGCCTCGCCGCCGCCCAAGCAGCCCTGAAAGAGGCCGCCGGCCCGTCCTAGCCGGCCCCGACCTCGACCTCCAGCCGCTGGATGTCCGCCTCGTCCAGGTTGAAGTACTTGGCGTCGGGGTGGTGGAAGACCAGCGCCGAGACCGATGACTCGGGGTCCATCATGAACTCTTCGGTCAGCTCCACCCCGAGCTCGCCTGTGGCTCCCAGCAACCGGAAGAGCTGGGCCTGGTCCTCCAGCCGGGGGCAGGCGGGATAGCCGAAGGAGTAGCGCCGCCCCCGGTACCGGGTCCGGAACAGGTCGACGTAGGTGGTGCCCTCGGGGTCCCCGAAGCCCCACATGCGGCGAATGCGCTGGTGCAGCAGCTCGGCGAACGCCTCGGCGCTCTCCAGGGCCAGCGCCTGGAGGACGTGGGAGTCCAGGTAGCGCCCCTCCTGCTTCCACGCCTCGGCAAGGTCGCGGACCCCCGGTCCAACGGTGGTCACGAACATGGCCAGGTAGTCCACCGCTCCGGTGTCCCCGGGGAGCAGGTAGTCGGCCAGGCACAGCCCATCCCCCCGGGACTGGCGGCCGAAGCGGAACCACTCCAGGACCGTCCCGCCGTCGGGGCCGTACACCAACACCTGCTGTCCGTCCGACCGGCATGGGAAGAACTTGAAGACGGCGCCGGCGTTGATGTCGTCCCGGGCCAGAACCTCGTCCTCTATCCGCCGCACCGACTCCCGCAGCTCCACCGCCGCCGGGTCCCCCTGGGATAGGGCGTCGGCAAACCGTCCCTTGAAGCCCAGGTGGCGGGCGTACAGCATCTGGGGGTTGATATACGGGAATATCTCCTGCAGGTCATGGTCCCGTATGACGTGCGGGAGCAGGTCGGGCGGGTTTGGGACGGGGAAGTCGTGCCTGACCTGGGCCGCCTTGGGGGGCGGCGCGCCGGTCCCCGTCTCCGCCTGCCGGCGTCGCTCCTCCCTCTCCAGGAGGTCCCGGGACTCGGCCGTCAGAGACGCCGCCAGCCGCTCCCGCTCGTCGGCTTCCTGGAGGGTGTTGGCCAGGGCCAGGCCCGTCATGGCGTCGGAGGCGTAGGCAACCAGCCCGTCGTACTCTGGCGCGATGCGCAGCCGGGTGAACCGGTTGGAGAGGGCGGCGCCACCCACCAGTACCGGAGCGCTAACACCCGCCTGGCGAAAGTCCCTTACCGTCTCCACCATCATCTGGGCGGACTTCACCAGCAGGCCCGACAGCCCGATGATGTCCGGGTTGTGCTCCCGGTAGGCTTCGATCAGGTCCTGGGGCGGCACCTTGATCCCCAGGTTTATCACCTGGTACCCGTTGTTGGAGATGATGATCTCCACCAGGTTCTTGCCTATGTCGTGGACGTCGCCCTTCACCGTGGCCAGCACCACCTTGCCCCGGGTGGCCGAGTCCACCCGCTCCATGTGGGGCTCCAGGTGGGCCACCGCGAACTTCATGGACTCCGCCGACTGCAGCACCTCGGCCACGATGAGCTGGTTGGCATTGAACTGGCGCCCCACCTCGTCCATCCCCGCCATCAGCGGGCCGTTGATTATCTCCAGCGGGGTCCGCCCGGCCATGGCCTCGTCCAGGTCCTCGGCCAGCCCCTCCTTGGACCCCTCGATGATGGCCATGGCCAACCGCTCGTCCAGGGGCAGGCTCCGCCGCTCCTCGGTGGTCGACTTGGGCGCCCGGTCCCTGAAGTGGGCCGCGAAGGCGGCCACCGGGTCCTTGCCCCGGTTCCAGATCAGGTCCTCGGCCAGCCTCCGCTCCTCCTCGGGGATGGACGTGTACCTCTGCATCAACTCCGAGTTGACGATGGCCATGTCCAGCCCGGCCTGGACGCAGTGGTACAGGAACACGGAGTTGAGCACCTCCCGGCCGGAGGGGGGCAGCCCGAAGGAGACGTTGGAGATGCCAAGGACGGTCTTGCAGCGGGGCAGCGCCTGCCTGATGAGCCGCACTCCCTCGATGGTCTCCTCTCCCGACCCCACGTAGTTCTCGTCCCCCGTGCCCGCCGGGAACACCAGCGGGTCGAAGATCAGGTCCTCGGGGGCCACGCCGTACTTCCCGGTCAGGAGGTCGTAGGACCTGAGCGCCACCTCCAGCTTGCGCTGCCGGGTGACGGCCTGGGCCTGCTCCTTGTCGTCGTCTATGCACCCCACCACCAGGGCCGCGCCGTACCGCCGGGCCAGCGGGACCACCGACTGGAACCGCGCCTCGCCGTCCTCCAGGTTGACGGAGTTGATGATGGACTTGCCCTGGAGACGCTTCAGGGCCTCGTGGATAACCTGGGCGTCGGTGGAGTCGATCATGACCGGCGCCTTGACCTTCTTGTTGAGCATTTCCAGGAAGGTGGTCACGTCGGCCACCTCGTCCCGGTCGGGGTCCTGGAGGCACACGTCCAGCACGTGGGCGCCGTTTCGCACCTGCCGGCGTCCCACCTCGGCAGCCTCCTCGAAGCTGCCCTGGTTTATGAGGCGCCGGAAGCGGCGGCTCCCCAGCACGTTGGTGCGCTCGCCGACGATGGCGGGCCGGACGTCTTCGTCCACCACCACCGTCTCGATGCCAGACACCCGGGTGTCCCGCGCGGCGGCGGGGGGCCTGCCGGGGGCGCTCTCGGCGGCCTCGACCAGCAGGCGTATGTGCTCCGGCGTGGTGCCGCAGCACCCGCCGATCAGGTTGACCCAGCCGGAACCAATGAAGAGGCCCATGGTATGCGCCATCATCTCTGGCGTCTCGTTGTACTTGCCAAACTCGTCGGGCAGGCCGGCGTTGGGCAGGCACGCTACCGGGAACCGGGACAGGCCCGCCAGGGTGCGGACGTGGTCGGTCATGAAGGTCGGGCCGGTGGCGCAGTTCAGTCCGATCCACAGCAGGTCCCGGTGGGCGAGGGACGTGTACAGCGCCTCCACGTCCTGGCCCGCCAGCAGGGTGCCCATGGGCTCGACGGTCCCCTGCACCGCCGTCGGCAACTCTCTCCCCAGCTCCTGGAAGGCGCGGTCTATGCCCTCCAGGCCGGCCTTGATGTTCAGGGTGTCCTGGCCCGTCTCCAGGAGGAGCAGGTCCGCGCCCCCTTCCACCAGGCCCACCGCCTGCTCCTGGAACGAGTCAGCCAGCTCGTCGAAGGTCACGCCGCCGGTCACCGAGATGGTCTTGGTGGTGGGGCCCATAGCCCCGGCGACGAAACGCGGCCTCTCGGCGGTGGCGGCCTCGTCCGCCGCCTGCCGCGCCAGGGCCGCGGCCTCCCGGTTGATGCGCCTGGCCTCGTGGGCCAGGCCGTACTCGGCCAGCACCAAGGGCGTGGCGCCAAATGTGTTGGTCTCCAGGATGTCGCAGCCGGCGTCCAGGTAGCTTCGGTGTATGCCGGCGATGGCGTCGGGCCGGGTTATGACCAGGTACTCGTTGCACCCGTCGTACTCCGCTCCGCCGAAGTCCTCCGGCCCCAGGTCCAGGGCCTGGATGGACGTCCCCATGGCGCCGTCCAGCACCAGTATTCGCCGTTGCAGAAGGGACTTGAGGGAGTCGATGCGGTCGTTTTCGTTCATGGATTCTTGCCCGTGCGAAGGTCGGCCCATTATAGCATGTACGACGATAGCCTACAATTAGTCAAGGATTCGTGCGCCCGTCCCGCGTCCGCCGAGGCGAAGCGATATGGTAAAATGTAGGTGAACTATTCCTCACAGAAGGAGCCTCTTCTACAGAACAGGGGAACAGATGCCCAGGAACTACTGGATGATGGTCACCAGCCCGGAGAATTTCCGGATAATCAGGGAATTGGGGTTTACAGTCCAGGGGTTAAAGGCCCAGTATCACCGCAAGGCGCAGCGCATCGAGCCCGAGGACCGGATCCTGTACTACGTGGGACGGGACCGCTACTTCCCGGCCACGGCCACGGCCACGTCGCGATACTTCGAGGACGGGACTCACAAGTGGGTCAAGGAGGGCAGGAGCGAATGGGCCTACGGGGTCCGCATCAAGCCTGAGATCGTCCTTGACGAGGAGCAGTACATCGACGCCCGGCAGCTTGCTCCCAGGCTCGACTACATCCGCAGGTGGGCCCCCGAGGACTGGTACATAGCCTTCGCCCAGACCAACCTCCACCTCCTGCCCAAGAGGGACTTCGGCCTGGTGGAGGACGAGATGCGCCGGTTGAGGGGAGAGCGGCCCAGGGGCCCCGAGAAGCCCCCCTCGTCAGGCCGCGGCCGCCGGCGCCGCTCCTAGGCGCCGGCCCTGCAGGCCCGGGCCTCGCCCAGGGCAAGCTCCATCTCCTCGACCACGTCGGGGTCCTCCTCGCACCCAAGGGCGGCTTCCAGGCCGTGCTCGGCGGCGGTGCCCCCCAGCCGGCCCAGGGCCCAGGCCGCGTGTGCCCTGACCAGGGGATCGCCGTCCCCCAGCGCCTCCACCAGCGCCGGCACCGCGCCCGGGTCCCCCGCGTTGCCCAGGGCCACGCAGGCGTTGCGCCGGAGTCCCGACCGCTTGGCCCGCCTGGCTGGGCTGTTCCTGAAACGCTCCCGGAACTCCTCGTCGCTCATCCGCAGGAGGCCCACCAGGTCCGGGGAGGTGAACCGGCGTTTTTGGAACGCCTGCTCCCTGGTGTACGCGGCCTTCACGTTGACGGGGCACACGTCCTGGCAGATGTCGCAGCCGAAGACCCAGTCGTACATCAGCGGGCGGTACTCCCGGGGAATGGCGCCCCGGTTCTCGATGGTCAGGTGGGAGATGCAGCGGGCGTTGTCGATGACATAGGGCGCGACGATGGCCCCGGTGGGACAGGCGTCTATGCACCGGACGCAGCTTCCGCACGTCTTCTCGAGGGGCGGGTCGGGCTCCAGCTTCAGGTCCGTGACGAGCTGGCCCAGGAACACCCACGAGCCGTGGGAGCGGGTCAGTACGTTGGTGTTCTTGCCGAACCAGCCGATGCCCCCTCGCTCCGCCGCCGCCCGGTCCAGCATCGGCCCGTCGTCCACGTACCACCGAGCGGCCACCTCCCTGGCCAGGCCATCGGACAGCCGCCGGGCCAGCTCGCGGAGCCTCTGCTTGATGACCTTGTGGTAGTCGTCCCCCCAGGCATAGCGGGCCACCCTGCCCGCGGGGGCACCGTCCCGGGGCTCCCCGTCAGGGTTGTGGTAGCTCATGCCCACCGTCACGATGGACCTGGCGCCCGGCAGCAGGGCCTGGGGGTCGCAGCCGCGCCGCACCCGGGCCTCGGTGAACCAGGGAAGCCCGTCCATCAGCCCTCGGCGCATGCGCTCCAGGGTGACGGCCTCCTGCTCCGAGAACGCCTCGGCCGAGGCGATGCCCACCAGGTCGAAGCCCAGGTCCAGGGCGTACTGCTTTACCCTTTTCTCGAAGGTGTCCACCGCTCCATTATGCCATAACGCGTCGGAGCGGCAGGGCCTCTATCTCCGCTTTCCGAAGGGGTTGAGGGCCTTCATCAGCCTGGCAAGCAGCCCCTCCTTCCCGCGTCTTCTGCCCAGCCTCCGGTCCTGGCAGTCCCGGCAGGTGCAGGCGGGAGGGTGGTCGTAGTACCACTCGGGACGGCCTGTCATGGCGTAAAGACCTCGCTATCTCCGGCTCGGTCACGTCGTGCTTCGGCAAGCATAGGTCGGCGCCCCATGCCTGTCAACGCAGGGTCCGGAGACCGCGGCGGCCGCGAAAGGGGCGCCTCGGTGGTATGCCGGCCGTCTATGCGCTATAATGTAGCCGCCTCGGCCCGGACGGGCCGCTAGAGAGCCCAACGTAGCTGGAAAGGGGAGTTATTCCATGTCTGTCGACGTCGGCCAGGCGGCCCCCGACTTCACCCTCCACGGCACCGACCTGAAGAGCAGGAGCCTGGGCGAGTTCAGCGGGCAGAACGTGGTCCTCGCCTTCTTCCCCGGCGCCTTCACCGGCGTCTGCACCGACGAGATGTGCGCCCTGCGGGACCGGGCCGACCAGTTCAACTCCCTGAACGCCCAGGTCCTGGGCATAAGCGTAGACCCGCCCTTCTCCCAGAAGGCGTGGTCCGACGCCAACAACCTGAACTTCCCCCTGCTGAGCGACTTCACCCGCCAGGTGGTGAACCAGTACGGGGTCGCCATCCCCAACCTGGCCGGGATGGAGGGCTACGTGGCGGCCAACCGGGCCGTGTTCGTCGTGGACAAGGGCGGCGTGGTCAGGTACAAGTGGGTCGCCCCCCAGGTCACCGCGGAGCCCGACTACGACGAGATCAGGCAGGCCCTGAGCGGCCTGGGAGGATAATCCACAGCCCGGCGGGCGGGATTCGCCGCCGAACGCACGGCCGGCCCCAGGGGCCGGCCGCCGCAGGTCAGCTTTAGGAGGTACGCAGCATGGCAGCCGAGGTGGGACAGCCCGCTCCCGATTTCACGATGCCCTCCAGCCTGGGAGACGACGTTTCCCTGGGCCAGTACCGGGGCCAGAAGAACGTGGTGCTCTCCTTCCACGTCTTCGACTTCACAGGCGGGTGAACGAACCAGGTCTCCTCGTTCCGGCAGTACAACGGCCAGTTCGAGGAGAAGGGTGCCCAGGTCCTGGGCATAAGCTGTGACAGCCAACACTCCCACCGCGCCTACTCGACGGGCCTTGGGAACATACCCTACCCCCTCCTCTCCGACTTCCATCCCCACGGCGAGATGGTCAAGTCCTACGGCCTGTGGAACGAGGAGCGGGGGGCCAGCCGCCGGGCCATCATAATCGTGGACAAGGGCGGGGTCGTCCGGTTCAGGCAGGAGTACTCGCCCCCCAACCTCCCCGATCCCAGGGACATCCTGGCGGAGCTGGACAAGCTGGGCTAGAGGTAACGCCGATGCCCAGCGTGCGTACCGGCGACGGCGTCGAGATCAACTACCGGCTGGACGACTTCCGCGACCCGTGGATAGAGGGCCCGGGGGAGACCATCGTCATGAGCCACGGGTTCGCCCGCAGCATGGTGTGGTGGACCCAGTGGGTGCCCGCCCTGGCCAGGAAGTACAGGGTCCTGCGCTACGACATCCGCGGCTGCGGCGGCTCCTCCGTTCCCCCCGAAGGCGCGCCCTGGTCCGCGGACCGTATCGCCAGGGACGTGGTGGACGTCATAGACGCCCTGGAGATCGAGGCCGTGCACTGGGTGGGATTCGAGTCCGGCGGTCTCTGGGGCATCGTGTACGCCGCCAACCACCCCGACAGGATAAAGAGCCTCACCCTCTGCAACACCCCCGCGGGGATAGGCACGGGACACTTCGCCGCGGCGGGCATCAGGGCCTGCGACGAGATCAGGCGGGTGGGTTTCCCCCAGTGGCTCATCGACACCCGGGCGACCCGCATGGACCTGGCCCTGGCCGACCCCAGGCTGGACGAGTGGCACGTCCGCGAGCATTCCAAGACCCCGACCGAGGTCGCAGCCTCCCTCATGGACGTGCTGGAGGTGCTGGACGTCTCCCAGCTCCACTCCAGGATCGACGTCCCAACCCTGATCATGTACAGCGACAGGGCCAAGAGCTGCCCGCCCGAGGAGCAGGCCCGGGTGTGGGAGGCCATCGCCGACTCCCGGCTGGTCACCTTCCCCAACATGGCCGCCGGCATCCAGCTTCTGATCCCCGACCGCTGCACCACAGAGGTGCTGCGGTTCCTGGACGAGGTGACGGGCCCGTAGGCCTCCGGCGCTACCTGTAGCAGGCCGGGGCCACCAGTGCCTGCCTGCTGTAGGCAGGAATGGGGGTTCCCTGCCCGCGCGGAGCGGAGCGCGGCGCGGGAGGGTCGGCCCAATAACAACGCGGGGGCCCGATGGTGCGAACTTCGGAGACTGGACACTAGTATGAGCCGAGAGACTTTCCCCACCGGAGGTGCCCCATAGTAGCCGACCCCACGGCCGCCCGGGAGCTGGCGCGCGGCGGAGCCGGGTTCCAGGAGGGAGACCTGGCCCTGCTCATCGACCGCAAGGGCCGCAGGTACCTGGTGACCCTGAAGGCGGACGCGGTCTTCCACACTCACGTGGGCACCCTTCCCCACGACCAGATCATCGGCCGGCAGCAGGGCGACTGGTTCCGCACCAGCATGGGCCAGGGCCTGCTGGCCCTGAAGCCCACCCTTAGCGACTACGTGCTGGAGATGCCCAGGGGAAGCCAGGTCATCTACCCCAAGGACCTGGGCAACATCCTGATGCTGGCCGACGTGTTCCCCGGGGCCACCGTAATCGAGGCGGGGCTGGGGTCCGGGGCGCTGACGGCCGCCCTCCTCCGGGCCGTGGGCCACTCGGGCAGGGTGGTCACCTACGAGGTGCGGGAGGACATGGTCGCCAAGGCCCTGGCCAACGTAAGGGCCCTGGCCCCGGACTTCGACCGCCACGAGCTGCGCATCGGCGACGTCTACCAGGGAATCGTCGAGCGAGACGTGGACCGGGTGGTCCTGGACGTGCCCGAGCCCTGGCAGGCGGTGCCCCACGCCGCCGAAGCCCTGCGCCGGGGCGGCATCTTCCTCAGCTTCCTGCCCACCGTGCTCCAAGTCCACCGGCTGGTGGAGGCCCTCACCGCCGATTCACGGTTCCAGCTCATCGAGACGGTGGAGGTGCTCCTGCGCCCCTGGAACGTGACCAGCCGCAGCGTGCGCCCCGTGCACCGGATGGTGGCCCACACGGGGTTCATCACCACCACCAGGCTGTGCGCCCCCAGGGCCGCGGCCCAGCCGCCCGAGCCCACCGAGAACACCGAACAGGAGAAAGAGGATGGACCGGCAGACGACCGTTGAGTTCCTGGGAGACTACGTAAAGACCGACACCCTGATGAAGCACCTGCTGGCGGTGGAGGCCGCCATGCGCGCCTACGCCCGCAAGTTTGGGGAGGACGAGGAGCGATGGGGCGTGGCAGGCCTGGTCCACGACTTCGACTGGGAGATAGTGCCCACCCCCGAGGAGCACCCGACCTTCGGGGCCAACATCCTGCGGGAGCGGGGCTTCTCCGAGGACATCGTGCGGGCCGTGCTCACCCACGGCGACCACACGGGCCTCCAGCGGGAGACGCCCATGGAGCGGACCCTGTTCGCCGTGGACGAGCTATCGGGGTTCGTCCGGGCCGTGACCCTGGTGCGCCCCAGCAAGAGCCTGGACGACGTAACCCCCAGGTCGGTGCGACGCAAGATGAAGGACAAGGCCTTCGCCAGGGACGTCAACCGGGAGGACATTGTCAAGGGCGCCGAGGAGATGGGCGTGGACCTGGACGAGCACATGGCCTTCGTCATCGAGAGCCTGAAGCCCGTGGCCGCGGAGCTGGGCCTCAACACCGGAGCGGTCGAAAGCGCCTGATCGGGTCCCACAAGCCACGAGGCCCCGTCAGCAGCGCACCCCGACGAGTCCCGGGAGCCTCCGCCGTTTCAGGAGCTCCCTCGCCTTGGAGTCGGAGAACCAGACCATCCGGCCGGTGATGGCGTCCTCGGAGTGAAGGTCCAGCTCGGTAAAGAACTTGAGGAAGTAGAGACCGGCCTCCCGGGGGCCCAACGGGGACTTCTGGGCCACGGCCAGGGGCGCAAACCCATCGGAGCCGCCCAGCACCCGGTCGGTCAGGGCCGGGTCATGGCTCTCCCAGGTGCACACGGCCAGTAGCAGCGGCGGCAGCCCCTCCTGCCCCGCCAGCCAGGACCAGTAGGCCCCCACCCCCTCGGCCGATGCCCCTCCGGCCCCGTGCCCCAGGAGCAAGACGGAGTTGAGCCCAGCGCCGGCCTTCAGGTGAGGGGCCAGCTCCCCGGGCTCCCGCACTCGCACGGGGCCATCGGACTTCAGGCCGAGCCCCCTCTTCCGCAGGCTCGAGTATATCCGGTCGCAGAACTGGGACTCCCAACCCTGGACGTCGCCGGATGCGTCGACGACCAGCAGGGCCGGCTTGCCCGGTATGGACGCTGAGCTCCAGAGCACTGGCGGCCTCTCTTGCCGGCTAACGCCCCAGGGCTTCGGCCAGCTTTCGGGCGTCCTCCCCGTCCAGGAAGTACTCCATGGCCGAGACCTGGCCGAGCTTCTTCAGGGTGATGACCAGCCGGAGGGTACCGTCGTCGGTCCTCTCCAGGTCCAGGGTCTTGGGCTCCCGGGACAGGTTCAGGATGTTCTCCATAGATCGCTCCCATCGATGGGTCGTGCCGGGGCGCCGGCGCCCTCTGGAGCCCCAGTGTACCAACGCCCCACCGGCCGGACAACTCCCCTACGAAACACACCTGAGCGGGGAATCGGCGTGGATGCTACCCGTCCGGCGTCAGGGTCGCCAGCACCCGGTCCACGAAACGGTGTACCCGGGGACGGTCGATTTCGATCTGGTAGGGTTCCATCTCGTCGTGGTAGAAGTTCTTGTGGAAATTCTCCGCGGCATAGAAACCGGCGGCGAACGCCTCGTCGCCCTTCTCCTCGCTCAACCTCTCCACCGCGTTCTTCAGCTCCCGGTGGGTACGGCAGGGCCAGTCTCGAAGTACGGCCGCAGCCATGACTGCGTGGGACGCGGCGCCCCACAACTTCTCGGACGCCTGCAGGTGGTCTCCTGTGGCGAACTCCCGTTCGGACGCAGCCAGGAACTCCCTCGCCGTCCGGCGGTGCTCCTCGCACTCCATTCAAGTTCTCCCGGTCGTCCTAGTCACGAGGACGACCCGCGCCGTTTCTCTCACGTCAGTCTACCAACGGCCTGGACCGTCGGGCAAGGGCGGGTATTCTCTCGGCCCCAAGGGGGCGGGAGAGATTTGTTCCCTTGGAGGCACAAATGAGGGTCAATGGATCGCGAGTGCGTGCCCTAGGCGCGGAATGGAATCGGGACAAGTAGACCGCGGGTGGGAAATCCTCCAGTCTGTCACCGGGAACGGCCGCCGGTGGCACAATGCCGATTCAGGCACCAGTTTGAGGAACGGCTTTCGGGCCTGTCAAGGGAGGTGTGTCATCTCCCAGTCCATGCCCAGATGGGGGTACGCTCCCTCCATCAGGGGAACGTGCGCGGGCGACCTCAGGGGCGCCGGCAGCCCCTCGAGGACGGCCCCGGCGGCCTTCGAGGGCAGGAAACCCCACAGCTCGGGCCTGCCCACCCCCTTTGCTTGGACCAGGACGCGGAAGTCGCCCATGCCCCCGGGGCGGGCTATGTCCAGCATACCCATCCTGTTGGCGTCCGCCTCCCGCTGGGGCAGCCCCATCGCCCTGAGCTTGGCGAGCATCGCCCCCAGCCCGAGGTTCTGGAGGAGCTCCCGCTGGGTGGTCAGCCCCAGGGGCTCCAGGCCGGCGGCGGCGCCCGCGCGGGCCACCGCCGTGAAGTCCACGTGGGCTGTGATGTCCTGGCGCCCCACTAGTTGGAGAGGAGCATCGGTCTGGACGTGGTCGTGGAAGGTCGTCAACGTGCCCCGAGGGCGGGCGTACAGCTCCGGCGCGGCGTCGCCGTAGTCCACGGTGAGCACGAAGCCCCTGTCCAACGCCGACGAGACCTCGCGGGCCCAGGCGTCCACCTCCAGGCAGACCTCCGCGGTCTGCCCTTCGGCCAGACCGACCTCCTCGGAGGCCAGTCGCGCCGCCAGCGCAGGCGTCGACGGCGTCCCGAGACATTCCCTCAGCCCCTGGTCGCCCAAGGTGACATACACCTCCCGGACCTCCCCGCCGGAGACGGTCACGCGGTGGACGGGAAACGAGTCCAGCAGCTCGTTGGAGAGGAAGCAGCCCTTTATGTTGCGCAGCGGCGCTCCCCGGGACCTCAGCCGCGACACCCTGGGCCGGTCCTCGGGCCGGTCTTCGGTGGAGACGCGGGCCTCCAGGCCCGGGCCGGGCCGGACGTCCAGGCATAGATAGCGCAGCGAGTCGCAGAAGCCCCGGGGCAGGCGCCGGGCGAAGGAGACCACGTCGCGGCACAGGAGGCCGTTGCCCGCCCCCATCTCCACCACATGGAAGACACGGGGGCTCTCCAGGAGCATCCACGCCTGGTAGATCTGGAGGCACAGGAGGGCGCCGAAGGCGGGGTGGGCTGCCGGGGCCGTGTAGTAGTCGCCGTGGGTCGGAGCAGGCCGGGGGTCGGAGTAGTACCCGCCCTCGGGCCAGAGCAGGGCCAACTCCATGAACTCGGCGAAGGTTATGGGGCCGCGCTCACGGATGCGCCTGTGGACCTCGGCCTCTGCTCCGGCGAGGGCCATTGGTTGCGGACAGGGGCTGCGGGGGGCAGACGCCCCCTCTCCCTAGCCCCGCTGCTCTATGGGGACGTACTCCAGGTCCATCGCCCCCGTGTAGTCCAGCAACGGGCGCATGAGGATGTTGTTCTCGTACTGCTCGACGCACTGGAGGGTCCAGCCTGGTATCCGTCCCAGGGCGAAGATGGGTATGAACAAGTCCTCGGGAATGCCCAGCAGGTGGTATATGGACCCGGCGAAGAAGTCCACGTTCACGAAGATGCCCTTGGACCGGTAGGGCACCATCACCTTCTCTTCCATGTACCGGAGTATCTGGAACCAGTGGGGCTGGCCCATCTTCTCACCCAGTTCCTGGGACCTGGTGCGGAGGTGGCGGGCCCGGGGGTCTTCGGCCTTGTACACCCGGTGCCCGAACCCCATGATCCTGCCGCCGCTGTCCAGCAGCTTCTTGGCGTACTCCTCGGCGTTCTCGGGCTGGCCTATGTCCTGGGCCATCTTCATCACGGCCTCGGCCGCCCCGCCGTGCCACGGCCCCTTCAGCACGCCTATCCCCGTCACGATGGCCGAGTGCAGGTCCGACAGGGTCGACGCCGTCACCCGCGCTCCGAAGGAGGAGGCGTTGGAGCTGTGCTCCGCGTGGAGGATGAAGTCCACGTCCATCAGCCGCTGCGTCTCCTCGTCGGGAACGGCCCCGCTCAGCATGTACAGGAAGTTGCCCGCGTGGTTCAGGTCCGCGTTGGGAGCCACCGGGTCGTTGCCGTTCCTGATGCGGTGGTGGGCCGCCACGACGGTCGGACCCTGGGCCGTGAGCCGCAGCCCCTTGCGGACCGTCGCCTCGGGGGAGTTGTCGTCCACCTCCGGGTCGAAGGCCGCCAGCGCCGACACCCCGGTGCGCAGGGCGTCCATGGGGTGGCTGTCCTTGACCAGCCGCAGAACCTGGATGACCTCCTCGGGGATCTCGCGGTTGGCGCGAAGGGTGGCGTCCAGCTCGGCAAGCTGTTCCCTCCGGGGGAGGCCGGCGTAGAGGAGGAGGTAGATGACCTCTTCGAAGGTCGACTGCTCCGCCAGGTCGTGGATGTTGTAGCCCCTGTAGAGGAGCTTACCCACCTGGCCATCGACGAAGCTCGCCTCGGAAGTGTCGATGTAAACGTCCTTGAGTCCCCGCATGATCTCTTTGTCGGCCATGGCTCACGTCTCCCTTGGCGGGTTGCGAGGGCGCCGGGGGCGCGCCTCTGCTCGGGCAGGTCCGGCAGGGCGTCGGCAGGGCTCCGGCAGCGGCCTGTAAGGCGCCCGAAAAAGAACAGCGGTGGGCGTCCACATCCCGGTACGACATCCCACCTGTTCGTTGGCGTCGAAACCTGCAAAGGCGTCGGCCGCCCACGACGCCCAGTCTGTATTCTTGGGGATTCTAACACCCGCCATTTTGGACTGTCAAGCTGAGCTCCGGCGCTCGGCCCAGCCATCCAAAACAAGCCAAGCCCGCCCGGGAAGCGGCAACGACCCGGCGTATCCTGGTACAATCAAGCTGGCCGGACCTCTCTCGCCGGAGGAATCCGCAGCCTGCGTGGTGAAGGAGAGCCAATATGGACAAGTCAGACATACCGTTCCTCTCAGCCGCCGACCTTTCCCAGCTGATCCAGGGTAAAGAGGTATCTCCAGTGGATGCCGCCGAAGCCTACCTGGAGCGGATCGATAGCCTGGACTTCAAGTTCAACTCGTACCTGGCGCTATGCTCCGAGGAAGCCCTGGCAGCGGCCCGGGAGGCGGAGCGGGCCATCGCCCGCGGGGACTACCTGGGCCCCATGCACGGACTCCCGGTGGCCGTAAAGGACCAGCTATGGAGCAAGGGTGTCCGCTCCACCGGGGGCTCGCGCATCCTGGCCGACTTCATCCCCGACGAGGATGCCACGGCGATAGCGAACCTGAAGAGGGCGGGGGCCATCCTGTTGGGCAAGACCAACCTCACCGAGTTCGCCATGACCTATTCCCACTGCTACCGCACTCCTCGCAACCCCTGGAACCTGGACCACTCTCCGGGGGGCTCCAGCAGCGGCTCGGGCACAGCCACCTGTGCCTTCCTCTGCGCCACCTCCGTGGGGGAGGACACAGGCGGCTCCATACGCAGGCCCGCGGCCTGGAGCGGCGTGGTCGGGCTGAAGCCCACCTGGGGACTGGTGAGCCGCTACGGAGTGATGCCCGGGGCATGGTCCATGGACGCCATCGGCCCCATATCTCGAACGGTGGAGGACGCCGCCATCACCCTGGGCGCCATCGCCGGCTACGACCCCAGGGACCCCTACACCTGGAACGCACCCGTGCCCGACTACCGCAGCGCGCTGGACGGCAATATAGGGGGCATGCGCGTGGGGATAATAGCCGAGCAGATCGAAAGCGAGGTCGTAGAGCCCGAGGTCGGCGACGCCGTGGTCGCCGCAGCCTCGGTCCTCGAGGGGCTGGGCGCAACGGTCGACGAGGTCTCCCTTCCCCTCACCAGGCACATGACCGACATATCGGGGCTGATAATGCGCGTGGATGAGGCATCCAAGCACCGGCCGTGGATCAGGGAGCGGCTCCGCGACTACAGCCATGACCTGCAGATCGCTCACCTTACAGGCAGCATCATCCCCGCCCAGGTCTACTACAAGGCCCAGAAGCTGCGGAGCCTGCTCAGGGCGCAGGTCCTGAACACGCTCCAGGACCACGACGTTTTGGTCCTTCCCACCTCGGGGAGGACCGCCCCCAGGCTGGATGATGGGGGTCCCAGGGTGATCACCAGCAAGGAGATGGCTCCGTCGTGGCCCTTCATGCGCACCAGCGCGTTCAGCCTGGCCGGCACTCCCGCCATCTCGGTGCCGTGCGGGTTCGGCGAGAGCGGCCTGCCCATCGGGCTCCAGATTACGGGACGTCCCGGGGAGGACGGCACCGTGTTGAAGGCGGCCCACGCCTACGAGCAGCACACGCCATGGCACACCATGAGGCCGACTCACGCGTGAGCCCGGCAGCCGGGCCCGGCGAATGGCCTGGCCGGACCACGCCGCTGGGGATAGGCACTCGGGATAACGCCTTTGATAACGAAGGGAGGCCCATGAACGCCGCAGATATACCATTGCTGTCCGCGACAGCCCTTTCGCGCCTGGTCCGGAGCCAGGAGGTCTCCCCGGTCGAGGCGGTGGAGGCGTACCTGGAGCGCATCGACCGCCTGGACGGCAAGCTCAACTCCTTCATCACCGTATGCCGGGACGAGGCGTTGCAGGCCGCACACGAGGCGGAGCGCGCCATCGCAGGGGGCCGGTACCTGGGCCCGATGCACGGCATCCCGGTCGCCGTGAAGGACCAGGTCCACACGAAGGGAGTCCGCACCACCGACGGATCGAAGATACTGGAGGGGTTCGTCCCCGACGAGGACGCCACAGTCATAGCAAAGCTGAAAGCCGCGGGCGCCGTCCTCCTGGGCAAGCTGAACATGAGCGAGTTCGCCATGGGGGTGATCTTCGACCACTCCTACGGCACTCCCCGCAACCCCTGGGACCTGGAGCGGAACCCCGGCAGCTCCAGCAGCGGGTCGGGAGCGGCCACGGCCGCCTCCCTCTGCGCAACGTCGCTGGGGGAGGACACGGCCGGGTCCATACGAAACCCTGCAAACTGGTGCGGCCTCGTGGGGCTGCGCCCCACATGGGGCAGGGTAAGCCGTCACGGCGTCATGGGAGGCACGTGGTCCATGGACGCCATCGGGCCCCTGGCACGGACCGTGGAAGACTGCGCCATCACCATGCAGGCCATCGCCGGCTACGACTCCAATGACCCCTACACCTGGGATGTCGCCGTCCCGGACTACCGCGCCTCCCTGGACGGCAACATAGGGGGGCTCCGGGTCGGAGTCCTGACGCAGCTCGTGGAGTCGGACACCCTCGACCCCGAGTACAGGGAGGCGGTGACGGCGGCCATATCGGCCCTGGGCGGCCTGGGAGGTGTGATAGAAGAGGTCTCCCTGCCCCTGCTCGAGCATTGCGGGACCATCACGACGGGCATTTCGGCGCCCGAATGGGCCTCCCTCCGGCGTCGCACCTTCACGGGCCGCCTGGGGGAGCTGGACCACAACACCCGGATACGGTACCTGAGGGCCAGCATCATCCCAAGCCAGGTGTACTACAAGGCCCAAAAGCTCCGGGCCATGGTTCGCCGCCAGGTGCTGGACACGCTGGAGCGCGTGGACGTCCTGGTGTCGCCCACCGGCCCCGTGCCGGCGCCGCCGGTGGAGTCGGTACCAGGCGTCCACAGCAAGGAGGAGGCGGCCGCAGAGCTTGCGGGACGCTCGGCTTTCACGGGCCCCTTCAACCTTGCCGGGCTGCCGGCCCTCTCAGTGCCCTGCGGGTTCACGTCGAACAAACTGCCCCTGGGCCTTCAGATCGGCGGGCGGGCCTTCGCGGAGGAGACCGTCATGAAGGTCGCCCACGCCTACGAGCAGTCCACTCCATGGCATAGGGAGAGACCGCCCATATAGCCTGCCGTCCAGGCAGCGGCGCGCTTCATTGCGAAAACAATAGCGTTTGCGACACAACTAGCCATAAATCGTTACGTTATATACGAAGAATTTTATTGACGCCTATATACTGCCTGTGATAATTTGGAACCCGACCGGCCGTGAGGCGCCGGCGACTCTATCGCGTCGGCTTAGTCGGACATGCCGTCGAATGGGCGGCGTGGTATGCGGCGGGTATCCGAAGCAGGGAGGGTGCGATGATGGCGTTACACCGGCTGTTAGATGCCAGGCTCCTGGTCGGGATATCGCTCTTGGTGTTGCTGGTGGTCTCCGCGGCCTGCGGAGGCGAAGACCCAACGGCGACTGTGGCGCCCACAGCCGTCGTACCCGCTACCGTGGCGCCCACAGCCATGGCGGAGCCGACTACCAGGCCGCCCGCCGCCGCGGAGGACAGGGGCCAGCTCAACATCGCCCTCAAGGAGATCGGCATCTTCAATGCCAATCCCGGCACGGCGCAATACCCGGGACGCTCCTGGATACAGACGGCGGGATTCGAAGGACTGACGACGCTGGACATAGAGCGCGTGATGAGGCCCCAGCTAGCCACGGAGTGGAGCTTCTCCGGCGACGGCCTGGTGTGGACCATCGAGCTGCAGGAGGGGGTCCAGTTTCATCAGGGTTTCGGAGAAATGACCGCCGAAGACGTCATCTACTCCGCACAACTTCAAGCGCGGGAGGGAGCTCGGGGCCCCCCTCGAGAAGGGGTAATAAATTGGGTGGACGGGGCCAAGGCCCTGGACTCTCACACCATCGAGCTGACCACCCCGAAGCCCCAGTGGGACGTGATGCACTGGTGGATGACGCCTACGGGGTCATCGGCATTCGTTATTAGCAAGACACAGGCGGACCAGAACGGGGAGGAGGCGCTGGAGAGCAACGGCGCCGGCACCGGACCCTGGGAGATCGTCGAGGCCGTGCCCGCCCAGTTCATGCGGTGGAAGGCCGTCGAGGACCACTGGCGCAAGACCCCGGAGTTCAGCGAGCTGGTCCTGCAGGAGATAGGCGAAGAGTCCACCCGTGTAGCCAACTTCCAGACCGGCAAGGTGGACACCATGGCCATGGGGTTCGACTCGATTCCCGCGGTGGAGAACGTGGAGGGCACCAAGTTCATGGTGCAGAGGGGCGTGGGGGCAAGCTCCATCTACCTGCTGGGGCAGTACTACCGGGGGTGGGGAACGCCCGATCAGCTCCCTTACTACAACCCCGACCTGCCCTGGGTCGCCAGCGACCCGGACCTGGACTCCGAGGGATGGGAGCAGGCCAAGAAGGTCCGCCAGGCCATGAGCCTGGCCATCGACCGCCAGCTCATCATCGACACGGTTCTTGGCGGGTACGCCTCCCAGATTCCCGCCATGTGGTGGGCCCCCTTTGGAGAGGCGACGACACGGGAGAACTTCCGGTGGGAGTCCCACTGGAAATGGGAGTACGACCCGGAGCGCGCCAGGCAGCTCCTGGATGAGGCGGGCTACCCCGACGGCTTCGAGGTGACCATCACGCCGGCCATTCGCGGCGCACCCGGCGAGGTGGAGGCGTGCGAGGCCCTTCTGCCCATGTTCGAGGAGGTCGGAATCAAGGCCAAGTTCCAGAGGCTGCCCTACTCCGCTCTGAGCGCCCAGTACAGGGCGCACGAGGTGGACGGAATCACCTGCCACGCGTCCCACCCCTTCGTGAACCCCCTGATGGGGTACTCCCAGGTCGTCAAGGGAGTGGTCGGATACGACATCCCGTGGCTCTGGGAGAAGATCGACGCGGCGAACGCCACCTTCGACGAGGCCACGCGGGTGGACATGACCTACGAGATCGCGGAGTGGATATGGGATGACGTGATGGACATCGCCCTCTACTATGTGGACTACGTCTACCCCCTGGGGCCGCGAATCGACGAGTGGACCGAGCACCTGAAGTATGCCGACGCCCGCCTCATGAGCGGACTCGAATACATACCTCACCGGTAATGGCCGGACCATACCAGGGGCGTGGAGTACACATGGCAGACGCCCCTGGCGACGGTTAGCCGTGGCCGCGGACGAGGCGAGGGAGTCCGGCCCGCACGCGGGAGAGGGCGCCGCGCCGGCCCAGGCGCCGGTATGGTGCCGTAGAGCCCTCTTGCTGTAAGACTGTTGGATACCGGGAGGATAGATGCCATGACGAGAACAGTGCGACTGAAGGTCGAACCCATGACTCCAGAGTCCTTCAGCCCCTACGGCGAGGTGTGGGACGCCAGGGAGCACCCCGCCGACCACCGCCAGTCGTTCCCCGTGGCCTACGACCCCGAGGGCAAGCCCACGGGGTCGGTGATGTGGCAGCCGTACCAGACGCGGACCTTCACCAAGCTGGAGCGCCATTTCCACGCCACCCACGTGTTCATACCCCTGAGCGGCTCCCTGGCGGCGGTGGCCGTAGCCCTGGGGACGGACGAGAACGACCCAAACTCGATTCCCGACCCCGACGACGTGCGGGCGTTCCTCATCGACGGCACCAAGGGGTTCTGCTACAAGAGGGCCACCTGGCACTCTCTGGACCGCTATATACTGAACCCCCCGGGCACCACCTTCATAACCTTCAACAACTCCCCCAATCCCACCCAGACCGTGGACTACATGGAGGGGTACAGCCTGACCCACACGGACCTGAGCACGGACACCAACCCCACGCGCCTGGAGATGAAGGACGCCACGGGAGTGACCTTTGAGATCGTCCTCTAGCCTTGACCGACTGGGGGAGATAATCTAGCACTACGGGGGATTTATTGGGCGGCGTCCAATCCTTCCTTGCCCTTGGCGGACGCGTCGGCCTGGCGGTCGGCCTGGCCCTGATGCTCAGCATGTTGGGCATCGCGCTTGGCTGGGGCCTCTTCATCTTCTCCGGCGCGGTCTCCAAGACGACCATGCTATGGCTCGTCATGTCGGGCGCGGGGTTGGGGGCCGGGCTGGGCGCCGCGTTTCCCTGGATGAGGGTCGACGACAACCCGGTCCCGGTTGTCCTGGCTACGGTCTTCGTGGCGGTCCTGGCGGGCTTGGGCGGAGCCTGGGGCGGGTACCAGTACTCGGGAGACCGGGAGGTCGCCTGCTGCACCAAGCCCGAAATCGGCCCCTTCACCTACGCGGCCTTCGGAGCCGTGGCCTTGGCCAACGGTGCGGCCATCCTCTGCAGGATCGCCCGGGAGAGCATCAGCGGCCGGCGACCGCCCGTGTCGAGGCAGCTCTGACGGCCCCTTCGCCCTCCCATTCGTTCTAGGGTAGTCCCGTATATGCAAAGGTTCCTGCTGAGACGGTTGATAACGACGCTGGTGACCCTGCTGGCGGTGTCGCTGATCGTCTTCGCCATGGCCCGCGTGTCCGGAGACCCCAGGGACCTGCTCATAGACGACTCCCGAGTCGGCGACGTGGAGCTGTTCGAGGCGCTGGGACGGGAGCTCGGGCTGGACAAACCCTACTACCAACAGTACGGGATCTTCCTGAAGGACCTGCTGCAAGGAGACCTTGGCCAGTCGGTCAAGGAGCAGAGGCCCGTCCTCGACGCCGTAAAGGAGCGCATAGGGAACACCCTCGCGCTGGGCCTGGCCGCTTTCGTATTCTCCGTTCTGGTGGGCGTGCCCCTGGGCATTCTGTCGTCGGTGAAACGCGGCAGCTTCCTGGACCAGCTCAGCAAGGTGGTGGCCCTCATAGGCCAATCGGCCCCCCCTTTCTGGCTGGGCATCATGTTCATATTCTTCTTCGCCGTGAGGCTGGGATGGACCCCTCCCTCGGGGCATCAGGAGTGGAACAGCATCATCCTCCCGGCCGTCACCCTGGGGTGGTTCTTCGTGGCGGCCAACCTGCGTCTCGTGCGCTCGGCCATGCTGGACGTCCTGGACTCCGAGTACATCAAGCTGGCCCGGGCCAAGGGGGTCACCAGGAACAGCATAATCTGGAAGCACGCCCTGAAGAACGCCCTGATCCCGCCGCTGACCTTCGCCGGCGTTTCCCTCGGCAACCTGGTGACGGGCTCCCTGGTGACCGAGACGGTCTTCGCCTGGCCCGGCCTGGGGCAGGCGGCCATTCAGGCGGTCTGGAACAACGACTACCCCATGCTCCAGGGCGTGGTCATCATCTTCACACTGATGTACGTGGGGGCGGCCCTCCTGGTGGACGTGCTCTACGCCTACCTCGACCCCAGGATCCGGTACGCATGACGGGAGCGGAGCGGTAGATGGCAGTCAGTCCCGTCGCAGCTCCCGTGGTGGAAGCGGTCCGCCTCCGGGTGGGACGGACCCTCCGGGCCATGCGGCGGCTGCCCGTATTGCCGAGCCTGCTCCTCGCGCTTGTGGTGGTCACCGGCATTACGGCGCCGTGGATAGCCCCCCACAGCCCGACCCTGGGGCAGCTTCCCGACAGAAGCCTGCCGCCGGCGTGGTCCGGGCCCGAACTTACGGTAAAGACGGTGGTGGAGGAGGTGGAGGTCGGGCGCGCCCACAGGCAGATCACCCTGGAAAAGGCCCGGGAGATCAGGCCCGACGCCGCGCTGGGCGAAGGAGTCGAGGTGGTGTCCAGACGCGGAGGCAGCACCAAGCATCTGCTGGGTACGGACCACCTGGGCCGGGACCTGCTGAGCAGGATTATCCACGGCGCCCGGATCTCCCTCATCGTGGCCGCGGTAACCCTGGGAATCGGGGGGGCCATAGGGACGGTGCTGGGCCTCCTGGCAGGCTGGTACGGCGGGTGGATGGACGAGCTGATCATGCGGCTGGTCGACCTGCTGCTGGCGCTGCCGCTCATACTGGTAGCCCTGGTCATGGTGCTGGTGCTGGGCCAGACCCTCTCCATAATCGTGGTGGTGCTGGCGCTGTGGATATGGCCGCGGTTCGCGCGAATGGTGCGCGGCGACGTGCTGACCCTGAAGACCATGGACTACGTGGCCCTGGCCCGGGTCGCCGGGGCGTCCACCTGGCGCGTGCTGTTCGTCCACCTTTTCCCGGGCACCATCAACACCCTGATAATAGTAGCCACCCTGCAGGTGGGAACGGTTATACTGGTGGAGGCCACCCTGAGCTTCCTGGGCGCGGGGGTGCCGCCCCCGACGCCCGCCTGGGGCTCCATGGTGGCCGACGGCAGGGACAAGCTGGCCGCCGCGTGGTGGATTTCCACCATGCCGGGACTGGCCATCGTGCTGACGGTCATGTCCCTCAACCTGTTCGGAGACTGGCTGAGGGACACCCTGGACCCGAAGCTGAGGCAGGTGGAGTAGCCCGTGGCCGCCGCGCCAACAGCCCTGCCGGAGAAGGCCCCGTAGGGAGCATCGATGGAGAGGACCCGGACAAGCGACGACGTAGTCCTGGACGTGGTGGACCTGCGCACCTACTTTCAGACCCGCTGGGGGACGGTGAAGGCGGTCGACGGCGTCAGCTTCGATCTCCGGCGGGGCGAGACCCTGGGAATCGTGGGGGAGTCGGGCTGCGGCAAGTCCGTCACCGTCCTTTCCCTGATGCGCCTGGTGCCATCCCCTCCCGGCCGAATCGTGGGCGGGCAGGTCAACCTGGACGGCCAGAACATCCTCCAGCTCTCGGACAGGGAGATGGACGAGGTCCGCGGCAGCAAGATGGGGATCATCCTTCAGGACCCCATGACGTCCCTGAACCCCGTGTTCTCCATCGGCGAGCAGGTCATGGAGGCCATCAGGATACACCAGGACATACCCAAAAAGAGCGTGCTGGACAGGGCCCTGGACGTGCTGAGGAAGGTGGGGATATCCGCCGCGGACCAGCGGGTGAAGGACTACCCCCATCAGATGAGCGGCGGCATGCGCCAGAGGATCGTGGGAGCTATAGGGATATCCTGCCAGCCCCTGGTGCTCATCGCCGACGAGCCGACCACCTCCCTGGACGTGACCATTCAGGCCCAGTACCTCAGACTGTTGAACGACCTGCAACGGGAGTTCGACCTGGGACTCATCTTCATCACCCACGACTTCGGCATAGTGGCCAAGACCTGCGACCGGGTGGCCGTGATGTACGCCGGAAGGATCGTGGAGATTGGGGACGTGCGGGACCTGTTCAACAACCCGGCCCATCCCTACACCCAGGCCCTGCTGGCCTCGGTGCCCAAGATGGAGGAGGACGTGCAGCGGCTCTACGCCATCGAGGGGCAGCCGCCCACCCTTCACGACCTGCCTCCAGGCTGCCCCTTCGCTCCCCGGTGCACTGCGGTCATGGACCGCTGCCACGAGGAGTATCCACCGCAGTTCACGGTGAGCGAGACCCACGCCGCCAGCTGCTGGACTCTGGCCCCATGATGGATACGGCCCAGCCTGGAAACGGACGTGCCAGGCCCGTGGTGCTGGAAGCCCGGAGCCTGAAGAAGCACTTCCCTGTCAACAAAGGCCTTCTCATCTCGAGAGTCACCGGATGGATCAAGGCCGTCGACGGGGTCTCCTTCGAGCTGCGGGAGGGGGAGACCCTGGGGATCGTGGGAGAGTCGGGTTGCGGCAAGAGCACGACGGCCAAGATGCTGCTCATGCTGGAACGGCCCACCGAGGGCAGCATCCTGTTCCAGGGCCAGGACATCTACAAGGCCGGCGCCGCCCGCCGCAAGGAGTACCGCAGCTCGGTGCAAGCGGTCTTCCAGGATCCGTGGAGCTCCCTGAACCCCCGGATACGGGTCAAGGACATCATAGCCGAGCCGATGGTCATCAACTGGAGCCTCTCCCAGAAGGAGATGCGGGAGCGGGTGGACAAGCTGCTGCTGGACGTGGGGCTCCATCCCTATCACGCCGACCTGTACCCCCACGAGTTCAGCGGAGGCCAGAGACAACGCCTCGCCATAGCCAGGAGCCTGGCCCTCAACCCCCAGGTCATAGTGCTGGACGAGCCGGTCTCCGCCCTGGACGTATCCATAAGGGCCCAGATCATGAACCTGCTCATAGACCTGCAGGGCGAATACAACGTGAGCTACGTCCTGATCGCCCACAACCTGGCGACGGTCAGGTACATGTGCCACTGGGTGGCGGTGATGTACCTCGGGCAGATAGTGGAGCTGGCCGAGGGGCGGGAGCTCTTCGACAACCCCCTACACCCCTACACCAAGGCCCTGATGTCGGCCGCGCTGCCCTCCCACCCAGACATCGAACGGGAGGAGATAATCCTGACGGGAGAGGTGCCCTCTCCCGTGGACCCACCCTCGGGTTGCCGGTTCCATCCCCGGTGCCCGTCGGTGATGGACCAGTGCTCGGTGGACGAGCCGGTGATGCGCGAGGTGGCCCCCAGGCACCTGGTGTCCTGCCACCTGTACTGACCGGGAAAAGCACCACGCAGTCATGTCCGTACGAAGCAGCCGAGTCAAAGCCAAGGCCGCCCCACCCTCCGGCATGGGGGAAGACGACTCCGCCATCGACGTGCCGCCCGAGCTCCGGTCGGCGCCCGGCAACCCCATGAACCCCAGGGAGGTCCTGCAGTACATCTCCGCCACGCCGGAGCCCGACTTCCACAACACGGTGGTCGCCCGCAGGCTGGCCCTGTGGCGCGAGAGGTACGACGACTTGCAGCAGGAGGCGGAGGAGGAGTTCCGCTCGGAGCTGGAGGGGCTGCGCCGGGCCGTCGCCTCAGACCTGGAGCAGCCAGTCAGTCCGGACCGCGACCCTGGCCCCGACCTGGCGCCCCAGGTCAAGGAGCAGGCCAGGCGGCTCGGATTCGCGATGACAGCGGTCGTCCGGTTCGACAGGAAGTGGGTGTCGCCCGAATACCGGAAACACGTCCGCTTCACCAACCTCGTGGTCACGCTCTCGGAGGCGCCGGGGGCGGCGATGGACTCCGCGCCCTCCGGGGAGTCGTACCTGGCCGGCTTCCGGGCGGAGCTGATGTCCGGCAAACGCGCCCTCGCCATGGGAGACTTCCTGCGCGGCAAGGGCTACCCGGCCCAGTACGTCTACGTCCCCCTGGCGGGGCGCAGCCTCGCCCTGGTCCACCCGTACGCCGTGGAGGGCGGCCTGGGACAGATGGGGGCCAACGGCCAGCTCCTGTCCCCCGTGGAGGGCAGCCGCAGCACCCTGGTGATGCTCTCCACCGACGCTCCCATGTCCCACGACGAGCCCGTAGACTACGGGATCAACCGGCTGTGCGAGGAGTGTCGCATCTGCGTGGGGCGCTGTCCGGGCAGGGCCCTCTCGGAGGTGAAGGTAAACTGGAGGGGCGTGCACAAGCACAAGGTCAACACAGACCGGTGTCTGTCCATGGTGGCGCGCTACTCGGGCTGCAACATCTGCACCAAGGTGTGCCCGGTGCAGAAGTACGGGCTGGCGGAGGTGATGGCCCACTACCGCAGCACCGGGGGCCAGGTCCTGGGCAGGGGAACCGAGGACCTGGAGGGCTACGCCATGGACGGCAAGGGCCGGCAGGGACCGGGCCGCCGCCCGCGGTTCGGCGTTGCCGACGGGGCCAAGGGGTTCATGGCCATGGCCGACAAGTGGGGCGTGCCCGTACCTTCCACGTCCGCCTCCGAGGCCCGGGCCTACTGGGTGGGCCGGCGGGTCCGAAAGACCGGCAAGAAGGACGGGCCGACCATGATGTGACCGCCGGCGGCGGAACCCGCATGGCCGTCCCCTGGACGGGTCGCTTACCAGTAGTCCTGGAGCCCGTAGTCCTGGAGCCCGTAGTCCTGGAGCCCGTAGTCCTGTGAGCCCGTAGTCCTGAGAGAAGGAGGATTAGCATGGCAGCGAAGACTGGAACCGAGAAGCCGAGGACGAGGTCCCGCAGGGTGGCGGTGCGGAACGCCCTCAACGAGGCGACCGACTGGATCAAGGTGCCCGCCTCCCTCAAGAGCGTGCCGGGAGTGCCATTGGACCGGAAGGCGGTCCGCTTCTACGCCAAGAACTACCCCGAGAACAGCTTCTGGGATACGGACGTGTACCGGCACTCGGTGGCATGGTCCGAGAAGCTCAAGCCCCAGCACTCGGAGCTCGCCAAGGACAAGTTCATTGGGGAGATACGCCGCATCAAGGAGATCATCTGGGATTACGAGGATCTGCCCGTTGCCGAGGTGCGGGACGAGTCTCCCGGCCTGACCCAGGCGGTCCGCCGGAAGGCCCACGACCTGGGCATGACCATGCTGGGCATCACCAGGTTCGACCGGGCGTGGGTCAACTCCGAGAGTGCGAAGGAGGCCAGGTTCCGGACGGCCATCGTCGGGATGCTGGAGCAGCCGTGGGACATCACCCAGGAGATGCCGTCCATCGCCAGCTTCGAAGGGTACTACGAGACCCAGCTGGAGATCAGCCGCCAGGGGATCGCCCTGGCGGACTTCATACGGTCCAGGGGATACCCCGTCCAGTTCGCCTACGTGACCTTTACGGGCCGCAACATGGCCCCCGCCCTCCCCTACGCGGTCCAGGCGGGGCTGGGGCAGATGGGGGCCAATGGCCAGCTCCTGACGCCCATCGGCAGCCGGTGCCGTTTCGTGCTGATGACCACCGACGCGCCCCTGGAGTACGACAAGCCGGTGGACTACGGGGTCAACGAGCTGTGCGGCAAGTGCCTGGTCTGCGTGCGCCGGTGCCCCGGAAGGGCGCTGCCCAAGGAGCGGGTCTGGTGGCGGGGCGCCTACAAGTACAAGACCGACGCCGAAAGGTGCCTGCCCATGCCCGCCCAGTTCAACGGCTGCGGCATCTGCATGAAGGTGTGCCCGGTCCAGAAGTACGGGCTAAAAGAGGTCGTCGAGCACTTCGGGAATACTGGGAAGGTGCTGGGCAAGGGGACCGACGATCTGGAGGGGTACACCCTGGGCAGCAAGGGCTACTGGCCGGCGGGCCGCCTCCCGCGCTTCACCGTCAGGGAGGGCAGCAAGGGCATGATGGCCATGGCCAAAGCCCTCCGCATCGACATCGACAACCTGGTGACGGACAACGAGCAGGTGCTGGCCACCTACGGCCGCCGCCGCGGGGACGTATCAGCCGCAGGCAACGAGGGGGATGAGACTATAGACGAGTAGGTGTTGCCAAAGAGGGCGTCCAGATATTGGGACGGGATAAGCCGGCTATTAGCCAGAATAAGCCAATTCTCTCATTTATAGCCGGTTCCATCTTGCTCCTCGGCCATGGCCTGTAACCACGACCAGCCCGAGAGTTCTTAGGGTAGCGACATCTTCCCGTACTCGGCGTACATTGACGCCCGCACCTAACAGTGAGCACATCTCGCGCAGGGCCAACCCCCGGTGGCTTCGACCAAACAGAGCAAGAATATTACGCTGCTGCTCTGTGAGGTTTCGTCCCACGCGTTGTGGTGGCACATAGTGGCTGGGCCGAAAGCGTACCGTCACACATCCAGAAGCATCCTCGATCTCCGGCGGGGGCAAACCAGCAGAGGTGGTCAACTCCACCATCTTCAGTGTTCCACGCCCCCATTGCTCAATGAAGCCTCGCCGATAGAAAACGCGTGCGATCAGGGGGTTCCAAGGCAACGACTCGTGCGGACCGAACAATTTGTCTGTGGTCAGCCCAAAGTGAAGAGTTCCAGACGAAGTTACCTCAAGCCTATCAGCGTAGACACCCAACGCCACCGATCCGCCACCAATCGAATAATCGCGATGGCAGAAGGCGTTGGCCAGAGCTTCACGTAGCGCAACTGGCGGGTAAAGGGGGTCATCCACTCGTTCGAAGAGAGTCGGTGCGATGTACCCAGCCACCGGCAAGCTCTCTCGTAGGAAACGCTCAGCTCGCACGAGCAGCGAGAATGCGTTTCCATGGAACTGTCGATTGTCTAGGAAATTCGTGCGATCAATGCCACGAAAACGAGCAACTCTGAGCAGACACTGCGGCATCTCCGCCTCAACCCGGTCGGCTGCACCGAACAATACAACGGCGGCGCGCAGCAACGCACCATCCTTGACAAGACCCAGGCCCTGGAGGAGATCTGTTGGATCGCGAGTCCCGGGGTCCTCGGAGCGGCCACGCCGGATTGCCTCCTCCACCGTCCGTCGAATCTCAGCCACATCCAGGTCGCGGACTGCCCAATCAGTAGCAGGTTGATTCTCCCAGCGTTGTTCACTGTGCAGCCGTTCCAACAACATCTTGTTGTATTCATCAGCAGACATACGCAGGTTTGTGTTACCTACCCGGCGGTAGGCGATATTCTTGTAGGTGTATGGACCCATCGACCTCTGGTTCACGGTTACTACGACAACGTCGAGACCTTCCCTAACCGGGACCCTCTCAATGGTCGGGAATACCGGTGGGGCGATCTCTTGTATCTCCTGGCTCACGTCCTCTATAGTGCGAGCGCCAACCTGCTGTCCCTGTACCACCCCCTCGGCCGTGACTCCGAACAGAACCCGCCCGCCACGAGTGTTCAGCATTGCGCACATGGCCTGGACAGCTTCCCGGCGCGCGCCCGTTGTACGCTTGAACTCCAGCGTTTCAGATTCTCCTTCAGCGACTAAGGTGGCGATATACTCGGGTGTCATGGACTATCCTCATTTCCAACCATCGGAATCGGCATCCAGGCGGCTATGCAACAGAGCCAGGGTAAGTCGAGAATTGGCCGCAATAAGCCGAGAATTGGCCACCCATACTGAAGCTGCCGGGCACGACCACCAACCCGTGACCCAACTAGAGGCGCAAGTCCACTACATCCTCATGGGAAGCGGACTCACCCACCATCCAGTAACGATGGCTAACATATCGACAGCCTATCTGAAGGAGTTCCTAGTTCCCGGACTGACCCGAGAAGAGTCAACGGTAGCCTGCATTGTTCCCATTGGTCCTTACATGGGCCCAAATCGCTCCGCGGAATTCAGTCTCACTTGGTATCTAGTACGCTGATCCCTTCCGCGTCACACCCTCCGCCCGGCCTACTCCCCCAGGTTGACGACTATGTTGTCCGGTGAGCGGGTGAGGACGGCCTCGGCCGGCTCGTCGGTGACGTTGCCCTCGATGTGGGGCGTGTGGGCGGGGACGAAGAGGTAGTCCCCGGGGCCCGCGTCCACGTACTCCTTGTAGTCCTCGCCGAAGTAGACTCGCACGTGCCCGCTCAGCACGTAGGCCGCGGTCTCCGCCTCCCCATGATGGTGGGGCGGGCCCAGCTCGTTGGGCACGCAGGTGACGTGCCCCATCCAGATGCGCCTGGCCCCGGCCGTATTTCCGTCTATTCCGGGCCGGCGCTCCATCCCCCTCGTCTGGGGAGTTGTGCTCATGGGCTGGGTGCCATGCAACACGCGCACCCTCTGGGCCTCGCTCCTCTCGGCTTCGCCCTTTTCAGCATCGATGGAAGTGCTCATGGTTCCTTCATCCCCTTTCCTGGTCGCCGTGCGCCGTGTCGGTGCAGTGTCTCGCTGGGCCGTCGGGCATGGGACGGCGACGCCCCCGGCCGGCCCCAGGATTATAGCATCCCGGCGCCTCGTGGCCCGCGACGCGCCAGGTATGCCGTCTCCGAAGTTCGTTGTACATCCTCAGGCCCACCGGCACGCCGTAGGCAGTCCCCGGGTTATTTGGCCCACCCTCCCACCCCGCGCGGGCAAGGAACCCCCACCCCTGCCTGCAGCAGTCAGGCAGGGGTGCCCGGCCTGCGCAAGCAGTGCGCGAGACGGACGGGCTTATTCGACGAACCTGTGCGACGGCACACCAGGCAGTGTCGACGCCTACTCGCGGAAGGCGTTGCAGCCGGTGACCAGGGCCGGGGTGCCTCCCATCAGGTAGGCCACCTGCACCGTCTCGGCTATCTCCTCTTCCGACGCCCCCAGGGCCCGGGCCCGCTGGGAGATGACGTGCACCCCGTTCTCGTGGGCCAGCAGGGCGTCGCACAGCATGGTCATCAACGTCTTCACCTTGGCCGACAAAGCCCCGTCGGCGATCACGTACTCCCGCACCGCGGTCACGTGCTCCAGCATCTTGGGGTCTGCCTTGCCGAGGGTCTCCAGATACGAAGGGGGTTGCTGCATGATTGGACCTCCTTTCCCCTACATCTTACTATCGCCGGCGGCAGCGGGTCACCGGGTGGAATACCATGGGGAATCGGCTATAATCCCAGAAACAGGGGCGATTATGCCAACGTCCCAACAAGGAGCAAGCCATGGCCCGTGTACCCACCGCAACCCCGGACAGTATCCCTTCAGACCAACAGGCTGCGTTCCAGGAAGTGGTGCAGCAGCGAGGGGAGGTCCCCGCCGCAGGCCCGGCGTCGATAATGATCAACGTCCCGGAGATCGCAAAGCGGGCGGGGCACCTGTCGGACTACCTGAGAAAAGAGTCCACTCTCTCGTCGCGGATCCAGGAATTGGCGATGCTGGTCACGGCCCGGGAGCTGGACTGCCAGTATATCTGGAACGCCCACGCCGCCGCCGGACGCAGGGCCGGCCTGTCTGACGATACGGTCGACCAGCTACGGGAGCGCCGGGAGCTAACCGCCCTGGCCCGGGACGAGGCCGCCGTGGTGAGCTTCGGACGGGAGTTCTTCCGCACTCGCCGGGTCAGCGCGGCCAGCTTCGAGGCGGCCATGGCCCAGCTCGGCGTACGCGGTCTCACCGAGCTGACCAACCTGATGGGCTACTACGCCATGCTGGCCTTCAACATCAACGCCTTCGAGGTGGACCTGCCTGCAGAGCGGACCGAGCCCGTTCTGCCCGTGTGAGAACCGTCACGAGCTATGCGCCGCCTCAGAACACGGCTATCGGGTTTACGGGCGTGCCGGTGATGTTTATCAGCCTCAGAGGGCCCATGCACAGCATGAACTCCCACCGGCCCCGTTCTTCACAGGCCCGGGCCAGCTCCTCCAGGTTGGCGTTGTCGATCAGGCACATCCCCAGGAACACCAGGCTCAACGTGTGCAGCGGGCTCATGATCCCGTCGTAGGTCGTGTCCGGCCGCAGGTCGTTGGACGTGTCGGTGCCCAGCATGGCGATCTCCCGCCGGTGGAACCACGGTATGCACGCCACGTGGCAGGAGGTGCCGCCGTCCACGTTGGGATCGAAGGGCCCATCATCCAGCCTGCGCCGGTAGTTGCCCGTGCGGACCAGAAGCAGGTCCCCCTTCTCCACGGTCAGCCCCGCGTCCTTCTCCGCGGCGTCCAGGTCCTCGGGGAACACCGGCTCGTCGGGGTCGAGCCAACGCTTGCCCTTCAGCCTGGCGATGTCCAGCAGCACCCCCCGGGTGACGATGCCGTCGCGGGCCACGTCGATGGCGTGGGACCGGGCCCCGTGCCGGGAGGTCACCATGTTCGAGGACACGCCGTTGTACATCTTGCCCCGCCACGAGTAGTGGGCGAGGCTGTCCACGTGGGTGATGGTGTGCCCGTGGAACACCATCCCGATGTACTCGCCGGCGCCGTACCTGGTGCGCCTTATCTCGGGCGGGTCCGTGTCCCGGCCCTCGCCGCTGTCCACCATGAACCGCTGGAACTGGAAGGGCACGTCCGGCGCGGTCTCGGAGACTATGGGCCTGGAGCAGGTGACCGTAACACCCTCCCGCACCAGGCGGCTGGCCGCAACCCTCTTCTCGGCCGTTATGTGGTTGAGGGTGCCAAGCTGGTCGTCGGGGCCCCAGCGCCCCCAGTTGCTCAGGGACTCCATGTATCCCAGTACCTCCTCCTCGCTGGGAACGTGAACAGGCATCTCCGACTCCTCTCTCGCCCACGTGGGCGGACCTTGCTCCCTACCGCCCGAGGCACGGGTTGCTCACGAGCCGCCATTCGCGCCGCCGACGGGCTAATGATAGCACCGATGGGGCGACGGCGGGGGCAAGGCCTGGGACGGGTCGGGCCCCGGAGAGCCGGGCCGCGTGTATAATGGCGGTGGCCGCGATGAGCGCAGAACGCATTTTGCTGGGCACCACCAACCCCGCCAAGCTGGAGAAGCTGCGGTGGCTCCTGGAGGGCCTCCCTCTGGAGGTGGTGACCCCCCGGGACCTGGGCATGGCCTGGAGGGGTCCCGACGAGGAGGGCCCGACCCACCTGGAGACGGCCGTCGCCAAGGCGCGGGAATGGTCCCTGGCGGCCGGCCTGCCCGCCATCTCCACCGACGGCGGGCTCGTCATCCCGGCCCTGAGGGACGGCCAAGCAGTTTATCGTTCGGCACTGGACAGGCGATAGTTTCTCTCGGTGGTAAAACCTCGGTATACTTATGGTCAAATACCCAGCTTCAGCCGCTAATGAGCACCAAAATATCTCATGAAATTCGCGATCCGGTTCACGGATTCATCACCGTAGACACCCCCGAAAGGGCTGTGCTGGACTCCTCTCCTGTCCAGCGCCTGAGGCATATCCATCAACTGGCGATGGGCTATCTTGTCTATCCTGGTGCTACTCACAAGCGTTTTGAACACGCTCTTGGGGTGATGGACCTAGCAAGCAAGGTCTACGATGTAGCCACTCGAACGGACCACGTAAGCGACAGAGTGCGAAATCTGTTCGATGCAGTTGGGAACGAAGACCTAAGGAGGTACTGGCGCCGGGTGATCAGAATGGCAGCTCTTTGCCACGATATCGGGCACCTGCCGTTTTCGCATGCCGCAGAGGACGACTTGTTCCCAGCAGGCTTCAAGCACGAGGACATGACAGCGAAACTGATCAAGAGTGCTGAATTGAAAACAATCTGGGAATCTTTGATTCCTCCCTTGAATGCTGAGCATATCATGAAGCTCTCGATCGGCAAGCGATACCTACCCAAAATTCCATTTTCTCCTTGGGAGGAGCTACTCTCAGAAATCATAGTGGGGAACGCTTTTGGCGTAGATCGCATGGATTACCTGCTTCGAGATTCCATTCACATCGGTGTCCAGTATGGGAGATTCGATCGTTACAGACTAATCGACTCTTTGCGCATACTCCCTACCACAGACTACGCCACAGACTCTGACAGCATCCCGCCAGTTACGTTAGGGCTAGAAGAAGGAGGGCTCCGAACGGCTGAAGCCCTATTACTGGCCCGTTATCAAATGTTTTCGCAAGTGTACTTGCATCCTGTCAGGCGAGTGTACGATTTGCACTTGAGGGATTTTCTGCGGGGATGGCTTCCCAAAGGCACATTCACGACTCAACCAAACGAATTCTTGGAACTCTCCGACGTTGAAGTGCTGGCCGCCATCAGAGCGGAATCGAACAGTGGATCAGACGCCGCAACTAGAATCGCAAAACGCCAGCACTTTAAGGTTGCGTATTCTCGTAATCCAGAAGACCAGCGGTTGAATCTTGAATCTAGCGACCGCATGTTTCGAGCACTGGCAAAAGAGTTCGGCGAGGAGAACGTCAAACTAGACAGCTACGAACCGGCGGGAAGTGTGATTGATTTTCCAGTATTGCAACCGGACCAGCGGATCATTTCATCTACCGGCCTTTCCGAGTTGCTTCAAAGAATCCCAGCGGCAGCGATTGGTTCCGTTTTTGTGGAACCCTCAATTCGGGACAAAGCGCGTGACTTTGTTCGTGACAATCGCGACGATATTCTCAAACACTGTGAGTAGGAGGAGGGAGGACCCATACATGCTGGGAAACATAGACCGGTGGGCCGTTGTTGCACAATTTGTAAGCGGGATGAGGGCAAATCAAGGTTGGGCTGGTGAAACCCACATCCAAAAGACCTTGTTCTTCGCGCAAGAATTGCTGCAGGTGCCTTGTGGGTATCATTTCGTGCTTTACAAACACGGTCCTTACTCTTTTGAGTTGCACGATGACTTGGGCAGGATGCTCACCAACTCGATCCTCGGTCTTGAGCCTAGACCTCCTTACGGACCTTCGTTCAGGCTAGAGGACATTGGTGATGGCATCGTTCAACAGAGGAAGAAAGTGGTCGACCGATATAGTAAGCACTCTGAATTCCTCATCGACATGCTGAGTGGAAAAGATGTGAAGGAACTGGAACGCCTCGGAACTGCCCTACTCCTGAAAAAGGAGTTTCCCGGCACTGACCATGTGACCCTTGCAGGTAAAATCGTTGAGCTCAAGAGTCACGTTACCAATGACTCAGCTCTTGAAGCCGCCCAGGAAGTGGCCCAAATGATGGAGTCTGCACTAGGGGCAGGCCTCATCACGCAACAATCTCCACCGTCGCCATAGGGACTAACTTCTTCGTGGTGCCGTCGCTGACTCATTTGACTCAGGTTGTCGATTCTTTAGTTCAACCTCGATTCCCGTGCAAAGCCAGAGCGCAGAACGCATTCTCCTAGGCACCACCAACCCCGCCAAGCTGGAGAAGCTGCGGTGGCTCCTGGAGGGCCTCCCCCTGGAGCCGGTGAGCCCCCGGAACCTGGGCATGGCCGGGAGAGGTCCCGACGAGGACGGCCCTACCCACCTGGAGACGGCCGTCGCCAAGGCGCGGGAATGGTCCCTGGCGGCCGGCCTGCCCGCCATCTCCACCGACGGCGGGCTCGTCATCCCGGCCCTGGGGGACGGCTGGCGGAGCACCCTGACCCACCGGTTTGCCGGGAAGGGCGCGGACGACCCCGCGAGAATCTCCCGGCTGCTGGAGCTGATGGTGCCCCACTCGGGCGACGGGCGGCGGGCCTCGTGGGTGGAGGCGGTGGCCGTCGCCGACGGGGAGAGCAGCCTCGCCTCCTGGGAGATGTGCGGGGCCGCCGGGGTCTTGCTGGAGGCCCCGTCGGGTCCCGCGGTGCCCGGCTTCTGGGCCTTCTCCTTGTGGTACTTCCCCCGCCTGGGCAAGACCTACAACGAGCTGGACCAGGCCGAGCTGGAGTCGCTGGACGACCACTGGACCCGGCTGCGGACCCTGGTCCGGCGGTTCTTCATGGACAGGCCCCCGCCCGGGTGACCCGACGCCGTGGCAATGCCCGCGCCAATGTTGTAACATCAACGGCGAAGGGTGTCACTGGAGAGCGCCATGCGGAACAAGGTCTGCCCGTCCTTCGACGAGGCGGTGGCCGACATCCCCGACGGGTCCACCATCATGTTCCCGGGCTTCGCCGGCCCGGGGCAGCCCACCAACCTCATCGCCGCCCTGCTGCGCCAGGGGGCGCGGGACCTGACGGGCATCTCCAACAACCACGGCTTCCCCTACATGGAGATGCACGTGGGAAAGCTGGTGGAGGCCGGGCGGATGCGGAAGATGGTCTGCGCCTTCACCGCCGCGCCCCGCCCCTCCCAGGCGCAGGCCTTCGAGAAGCTGCACGAGGCCGGCGAGATCGAGGCCGAGCTGGTCCCCCAGGGGACCCTGGCGGAGAGGATTCGCGCGGCGGGCGCGGGCATCGGCGCCTTCTACACCCCCACCAGCGCGGGCACCGAGGTGGCCGACGGCAAGGAGCGCCGGACCTTCGACGGCAGGGAGTACGTCCTGGAGTACCCGCTCCACGCCGACTACGCCTTCGTCCGCGCCCGGCGGGCCGACACCTTCGGGAACCTCCAGTACCGCCTGTCGGCCCGGAACTTCAACCCCATCATGGCCCAGGCGGCCAGGGTGACCATCGTGGAGGTCGAAGAGGAGATCGTGGATCTGGGAGATCTGGACCCCGACCAGGTGCACACGCCGGGAGTGGTCGTGGACAGGCTCGTCAGGATACCCCCGGCGCCCGAGGGCTACTGGCTGTAGGCCCCGGGGCACACTCCTCCACGGGGGAGCAGGAGAGCATGGGAAAGACGCCGCTGGACAGACAGACCATGTGCAACCGCCTGGCCATGGAGTTCCAGGACGGCTGGATGGTCAACCTGGGCATAGGCATCCCCACCCTGTGCTCCAACTACGACTTCGGCGACAGGAGCATCGTCTTCCACTCGGAGAACGGCGTCATCGGCTACGGGCCCCTGGCCGCCGAGGGGGAGGAGGACGCGGACCTGGTCAACGCGGGCGGCCAGAGGGTGACCCTGGTGAAGGGCGCCGCCATCGTCCACCACGCCGACTCCTTCTCCCTGATCCGCGGCGGGTACCTGGACGTCACGGTGCTGGGGTCCTACGAGGTGGCTGAGAACGGCGACTTCGCCAACTGGAAGACCGAGGGCAGGAGAGGCGGGGGGATAGGCGGGGCCATGGACCTGGCCGTGGGCGCCAGGCGGGTGTTCATCGCCATGGAGCACACGACCCGGGACGGCAAGCCGCGCCTGCTGAAGCGGTGCACCCTGCCCCTGACGGGGGCTGGGGTCGTGAAGCTGGTGGCCACCAACCTGGGGCTGTTCCAGGTGACGCCCGAGGGGTTCCTGATGACGGAGATCGCGCCGGGCTACACCCCCGAGGAGGTCCAGGCCGCCACGGAGGCCCGGCTCAACATCTCCCCGGACCTGGCCGAGTTCCGGACCTGACCGGGGGGCGTCCTAGCCTACGCCCTTCTGGTAGACCTGGACGCGGTGCCGCTGGCAGTCCGAGACCAGCACCCTGCCGTCCCGGTCGAACACCACCGCGACGGGGTACCAGAAGGCCCGCTCGGGGCCGCGGTCCCTGACCAGGTCCCTCTGCAGGCGCATGTCCGGGTTGGCGTCCAGCTTGGCCTGTCCCCACTTGGACATCTCCGAGTCGCCGGTGAAGGTGGTGATGTGGCGGCCGTCGGGGGTCATGACCTGCACCCGGTGGTTGCCCCAGTCGGCCACGTAGATGTCCCCGTCCCGGTCGACCCCCACCCCGGCGGGCCGGTTGAGCTGGCCTATACCCGTTCCCGGAGAGCCGAACTCGGCCAGGAACTCTCCCTCGGGGCCGAACTTCTGCACCCGGTCGTTCCGCCAGTCGGCAACGTAGACCCGGCCCTCGGCGTCGACGTCGATGCCCCAGGGGGCGCTGAACTGGCCTGGACCGGAGCCTTCCTCCCCCCAGCCGGTCAGGAAGCGTCCGTCCCGGGTGAACTTCTGGACCCGGCAGTTCTGGCTGTCCACCACGTACAGGTTTTGGTCCGGGTCCAGCTCCATGCCCGAGGGCTGGCTCATCTGGCCGGGCCCCGTGCCCTGAGCTCCCCACTTGTCCAGGAAATCGCCGTCCTTGTTGAAGATGGACACGCGGTTCAGCCACTGGTCCAGCACGTAGACGTTGTCGGCGTCGTCCATCGTGATGGAGGCGGGCCAGATGAACTCGCCGTCGAGCTCGCCGTACTGGCCGAACTGCCTCAGGTAGTCCTCCTCGATGGTGCACACCGTCACCCTCACGCCGTCGGGCCGGTCCTCCCGGGAGCGGGAGGGGACGTACATCACGTCCTCGCTGTCCAGGGCCAGGTCCATGGGGTGCCTGAAGCCCGGGCCCGAGTACTCGGCCCGCCCGATGGTGTGGCTGTAGTGAAAGGTCCTGGTGGTGATCCCGAAGAATATGCTGCTCATATCTTCAACCCTCCAAGGGAGACCTGGGCGCCGGTCTCTTGCCCCCTTCCGGCCCTACCCGTCAAGGCGGCCTGCGTGCCAGGCTCTTGCCGGGAAGGCCGGGGCGGGATCTCAGCAGTACTGGTACTCCGCCGAGGCGGCGATCATCTGGAGCATCTCGCTCACCCGGCGGTCGAAGGCGCGGCGGGCCTCCCGGGTGTCCGTGGCCAGGGGGCCGGCCTCCCTCACGTGGGCCACCAGGGAGTCCCGGGTCTTTCCCGTGACCTCCAGCGGGCCCATCAGGTCCAGGCAGCCGTCCACGAGCCCCTCGGGAGTCTCCGCGTCGCTGCGGACGGCCACCCGGTCCACGATGTCCCGGACCCCCGGCAGGTCGGTGTTGCCCACCTGCTCGGAGACGAAGTTGATCCGCTCCACCAGGCTGCCGCTGTCGATCCACTCCCTGCCCGTGTGCCAGCCCTCGACGGTGGGCGGGTTCATCAGCTCCTGGCCCATGTAGCCCACCTCCATGGCGATGGGAAAGAGGCCGGGCTTGGGCGACGAGTAGTCCCTCACCAGGCGCATGGTGCCCACCACCACGTCGGTGGGGCTCTTCACCTTGGCGTACCTGACCGCCTCGGACTTGAAGAAGTCCGAGTTGAACAGCACCCGCAGCACGGGCCTTATCTCGTAGCCGTTGTCTACGAAGGCCCTTTCCAGGGTGCGGATGGCATCCATGTCCCGTGGGGGCGTGTCCTTCCAGGCCGGGACCTGCACGTCGTCGGCGACGAAGAAGTTGTACAGGTGCCGGGCGACGAACCTGGCCGTCGCCGGCTGCCGGACGATGATGTCCACGATGTCCTCGCCGTTCCAACGCCCCGTCTCTCCCAGGAAGGTCTTCTCCCCGTCGTCGTGGTCCGCCGGGTCGTAGAGGAACTCCCAGTCGGCGCGGCCGAAGGGGAACACGGGCATGGTGGGGGCCACGTTCCAGCCGGTGAACGCCCTGGACGCCGCCTTGACGTCGTCCTCGGTGTAGTTGAACTGGCCGTCCATCCCCACGCCCAGCGAGAAGAGCTCCAGCAGCTCCCTGCCGTAGTTCTCGTTGATGGAGCCCTTGTGGTTGTCGATATTGTCCAGGTACTGCACCATGGCCGGGTCCCGGGAGAGGGCGATGAGCAGGTCGCGGAAGCTGCCCAATCCCAGGCGGCGGAACATGTCGATCTGCAGGCTGAGCTGCCGGCCGTTGTCCACCTTGGCGTACCCCGAGCACAGGATGCCGTGCCAGAAGAGGGCGATCTTGTCCTCCATGGGCCGGTGGGTGTTGATCATCCGGTAGGTCCACATCACCTCGTTGTTGATGACGTTGGGCCGGTCGCCGTACTCGGGGTAGGCCCGCAGGTAGATGTCTTCCTGCCAAGGAGGTTTCGCCTCCGGGTACAGCAGGTCCTCCACCGTCGCCTCGTAACCCTTGGCGACGTACTCCTCGAGTTGCTGCCTGGTGGCGCCGAAGGCGGCGCGCCGCATCAAGTGGGCCATGAGTGCTATATCTGAGTTCTCCACGACGCCTCCTTGCGGATATGGGGTAAATTCTACGAAGGGCGAGGCTGCTACCGGTTATGGCCGTATAGTAGCATCACAGGGAAAGAAAATCCACAGGACAGAGGGCGCTCCGTCGTTCCTATGAAAATAGCCCGTTGCGCGATCCTACCGTAGGGGCGTCCCCAGTGGGCGCCCACAAGAGGCGCCCCTACAGGTCGGCGTGGGGTGGAATCACCCATCCCTGGATTCCGGCTCGGGGGCCGGGATGACCGAAGGGGAGCCCCGCCAGGAATGCCGGGCTGGGTGACTCATCGCCCGGGGATCAGAGGCCGGGTTGGCGCGGCGTGCGGCCCACGCGCCCCCGGCCCGCCTGGACCTCCTACGGGCCGGCCCCGCGCTGCCGCTTGAGGAACTCCTCCAGGTCCTGGACCAGCTCCTCGGGCTGGGGCATCTCGCCCCCGCTCACCACGTGGGCCTCGTCGTACCGCTGCTCCAGCTTGTGGACGTAGGAGCGGATCTGGCTGTCGTCCCCCACGGCCTTCTCCACCTCCCGGTCGAAGGTGTCCGCCGCCGAGCCGAGCTCGTCCAGGGAGACGTTCATGTCCAGGATGCGGTACAGGTTGCTGGCCAGGGCGTAGCTCACCCGGTAGTTGGGCGCCGCGTGGAGGTAGTGAGGGGTGTGGCCCCAGATGGTCGCGAACTCCATCCCCCGGTCGTTGCAGGCCTCCATGACGGCGGATGTTATACCCGTGGGGCCCTGGTAGTTGGACGCCACCACCCGCTCCTCCAGGGACTTTCTCAGCTCCGGCCTGTTGGCCGTGCCCGACACCCGGACACCCCGGGTGTGGGGCACGGCGTCCAGCAACGACCCCAGGTGAAGGACGGTCTCGACGCCCCATCTCTGGGCGGGCTCCAGGAGGGCCCGGCAGTAGGTCTTCCACCGCAGGCCCGGCTCGAGGCCCAGGAAGAACATGAGACCCGTCGACCTGTCCCCGGAGACCCAGTAGAACAGCTCGTTGGCGGGCCACCTGATCACCCTGTCCCCGGCGCTGTTGATGCTGGTCTGGGGGCGCACCTGGGTGAAGTCGTAGAACTCCTCGGGGTCCATCTCCGCGAACCTGCGGGCCGGCAGCTTCCTCAGGAAGTACCGTATGGCCCCGCTGGCGCCCTCGCCGGCGTCGGGCCAGCCCTTGAACGCCGTCACCAGGTGGGTTATGGGGATGGGGGGATCTTCGGTTATGGTCATGTAGTGGGACATGTTATCGAGCCTTGCTGAACGACGTGGGGGAGCCCTGTGCCGGGGCGCGGGCGCGACCCGTCCACTAAGATTATACACCCCGTCCCAAGGGCAGCGGCATGGTGCTCGCCGGCATGGATAGATTCCTCACTCCGCTCCGCTGCGTTCGGAATGACAGCCAACGGGCTATGCAAGAGTCTCCTTTCGCGGGAGTGACAGAGCCAGGGCAAGTCGCGTCACGTGCCTTCTTTGACACGGGTACGGGCCTTCACTATACTCCCACCCAAGCCGGGACCCCTGGATGCAGCGTAGACGCCCGGGCGAAGGAGGCCCCCCCATGAAGTACGCCTTCACCGTGCCCAACCGCGGGCCCTTGGCCACGCCCGAGGCCCTGGGGAGCCTGGCCCGGAACGGGGAGGAGATGGGGTTCGACTCTCTCCAGACCGGCGACCACATCGTCGTTCCCAACAGCATCGCCTCCCGCTACCCCTACTCCCAGGGCGGCGAGTTTCCCGGCGGCGACCTGGGTGAGTCCATGGAACAGCTCACCCTGCTATCCTACCTGGCGGGACAGACGGCGCGCATCCGGCTGGTGACCAGCGTCATCATCGTCCCCACCGGAACCCCCTGGTGGTGGCCAAGACCCTGGCGACCCTGGACGTGCTGTCCGGGGGAAGGCTCGTCGTGGGGGTCGGCGCGGGCTGGATGAAGGAGGAGTTCGACGCGCTGGGCCTCCCCCCGTTCGAGGAGCGGGGGGCCGTGACCGACGAGTACATCCGCGCCTACAAGGAGCTGTGGACCAGCGACAACCCGTCCTTCGAGGGGCGGTACTGCCGCTTCTCGGACCTGTCGTCCCTGCCCCACCCCGTCCAGAAGCCCCACCCGCCCATCTGGGTGGGAGGCGAGAGCCCCAGGGCCCTGCGCCGCACCGCCGAGCTGGGGGACGCCTGGTACCCCATCGGCTCCAACCCCGACTTCCCCATGGGCACGCCGGAGCAGCTTGCCGACGGCATAAGGCGGCTGGGCAACCGCGCCCGCAGGGCGGGGAGGGACCCCTCGGAGGTCCAGGTGGTCTACCGGACCCCCGACTACCGGCTGGACGCCGGCGACGCGCCCGAGGGACGCGCGCCCTTTACCGGGAGCGCCGGCCAGATAGCGGCGGACGTACGCGCCTACGAAGCGATGGGCGTGGGATACCTGGTGCTGGACTTCACGCGCAACGCCCGCAGCGTCGACGAGTGCCTGGGCCACATGGAAGCGTTCACGACCCGGGTGGTCCCTCAGGTCTAACCGCCTACCCCTAGCCGCGCCCGCGGAAAGGCCGGCCAGGGGCCCTACAGGACCTTCGCCGCCAGTCCCTCCAGGTCCCTGGCGGCGGTTTCACCCACGGGGGTCGGGAGGGAAACGATGGCCCGGTCCGCCCCCGCCTCCTGGAAGCGGCGTATCAGCTCCCGGTCGGCGTCGGCGCCGAACACGGTCACGTCGAAGCCCGCCGGGTCACGTCCCGCCGCCTCGGCCAGCTCCTCTATGGTGGCCCTCCCAGCCCTGATCTGCTCCGGGGTGACCCTCGTGGGCATCCAGCCGTCGCCCCAGGCGGCCACGCGCTTGAAGACGTTGGCGGCGAACCCGCCCAGCAGGACGGGCGGGTGGGGCTTCCGGGCGGGCTTTGGGAAGGACCGCACGGGAGGGAAGTCGTAGAACCTCCCGTGGAACTCGGCTTCCTCCCTGGTCCACAGCTCCTTCATGGCAAGGATGGACTCCCGGGTCTGGCTCCACCGGCGGGCGAAGTCGCCGCCCATTATCTCCGTCTCTTCCTTCAGCCAGCCGGCGCCGATGCCGAAGATGAACCGGCCGCCGGACAGCATGTCCAGCGTCGCGATCTCCTTGGCCAGCAGTAGGGGGTTGCGCTCGGGGACCAGGCATATCCCCGTGCCCAGGTTCAGGGTGGTGGTGACGGCCGAGGCCCTGGCCAGCCCCATGAAGGGGTCCGCCACGTGGGCCATGTCCGGGGGGATGGAGCCGTCGGGGGTGCCGCCGTACCTGCTCTCGGTGTGCACGGGTATGATGGGGTGCTCGGGCAGCCAGATGGACTCGAACCCCAGGGACTCGGCCAAGGCGGCCAGCTCCGCCACGTCGGGGGAGTCGTCGATCAACCTCATGTTGACGCCTATCTTCACGGCCTGTCTCCTCTCGAGGCGGTTGGCCCAATGTTATCAGCGGCCCCCATGTTATCAACGGGCAGCGTCTTCGTCGAGGGCGGCCGGGGGCCCGGCCCGGCTTCCAACCCTGTAGACGTGGTGCTCGTTGACGCCGGTCACCACCCTGGTGAAGCCCTCCATAAGCCGGTCCAGCGCCTCGTCCCCCGTGTCCACCAGCAACGGCCCTCCCTCCAGGGCCAGCAGCTTCTCCCTGGTCGCCGCCACGATGACGTTCTCGGTCCCGATTTCCCTGAGCACCTCCGGGCTGACCTGCTGGTTGCCCCGCCCCAGGATGTAGCCCTGGCCTCCGATGACACCCAGTACCAGCTTGCACGGCATGGCGCGGACCACCTCCAGGAGGTGTGCCTCGTTGGCGTCCCGGCGCTCCAGGCGTCCGTCCAGGACCACGTCCACGCCCAGCAGCGTGCCCTCCAGTCCCAGGGCGTCCATGACCGCCCCGGCGGTGGTGCCGGGGCCCACCACGTAGGCGGTCCCCTCCTCCATCGTCGCGGCGACCTGGGCCCCTATCCCACGCAGCGCGTCCTCCTCGGCGGGAAGGGAGCCCGCCTTGGCGCCCTGCACCATCTCCTGCTGCTCGGGGACCCTCAGGTACCCGCGGAGGGTGGCGTCCACCACGCCCCGGCGAAAGGCCTCCTCGTCCACGTCCATGACCTCGGCGTCGCGGGTGCGGGTCAGCCTGCCCGTCAGCAGCATCGAGGCCACCTCCCCGGCGTGCCGGGGCGTCAGGGCGAAGACGGCCGAGTGCATCTTCACGCCGGCGGGGATGCCCAGCGCGGGGACCCGCCGGCCCACGGCGTCGCAGATGTCCCTGGCGGTGCCGTCGCCGCCGGCGAAGAGGAGCAGGTCCACGCCATGCTCCTCCATGGCCTGGGCCGCGGCCCTGGTGTCCGCGGCGGTCGTCTCTCCCCTCACTATGGAGCCCAGCACCACCGGAGAGAAGCCGCACTCCAGGGCCTCGTCCTCTCCCATCTCTCCGGGGTAGGTGAGCACCCGGACCCGGTCCCGGTCCCGGAGCCCGGACAATGCCTCCAGCGCCCGGACGGCCCTCGCCGGAGACCGGGGGACCGCGCCCAGGGACCTGGCCCTGCGGAGGACGTCGGGCCCGTCGCTGCCCTTCAGCCCCACCCTGCCCCCGACGCCGGCGACGGGGTTCACCACCAGGCCCAGCTTCTTCATCGGCCCGCTTCACCCCTCTCGCCGGTCTGCCCTGGGCACTAGGGCGAGTATACCACCGGTCGGGAATCCGTCACCCATCCCTTGCCGGAACTGCCGGGCCGTGCCCCTGGCCTGCCATCCGCTCCAGGCACATGCAGCCTTGATTGTTCGTACCCATAGGTGCGACAATGAAGCCGTGACGGACAGGGCATTAATAGATCGTGGTGACACATGCGGTACGTTTATCCGTGCATCTTGAGCCCCGAAGCAGACGGCGGGTTCTCGGTGTCCTTTCCGGATGTGGCAGGCGCCAACACCGGCGGCGCCACGCGGGAGGAGGCGCTCCGCATGGCCGAAGACGCCCTGGTCGCCGCCCTCGGCGCCTATCACCGTCTTCGCCGGGAGATTCCGCTCCCGAGCCCTGTGGGAGAGGGATATGAGGCCATACGGCTCGAACCCGTCGCAGCCGCCAAGATAGCCCTTGGTACGGCCATGCGGCAACAGGGACTCAGCAACATCCGGCTGGCCAAGATACTCGGTGTTACCGAATCCGCCGTCAGAAAGCTCCTCAACCCGGACCATCGCTCCCACATCAGCACCATTGACAGGGCCCTTCAGGCCGTGGGGCGCTCTCTTATCGTGGAGGACCAGCCTGCGGTCCAGCAACCCAACAGTCCCGCCTTGACCTCCACCTAAGGGCGATTCGACGAGTCCTGTGGGCACCCTATCCTGTTCGATGCTATGATAGTGACCGTACGCCTAGAGAGGCCATGCAGGCAAAGCCGGTTGGCGTTGGCTGGAATAGTGGGCCCGGCTTGCCGGGCGGGGTGCCCGATATGGGCTTGGTGGTGGCAACGGGAGGGTTCGAACCTCCGACCTAGCGCTTATGAAGCGCCCGCTCTAACCACTGAGCTACGTTGCCAAGGGTAATCTAAATATATCCAGACGGCCCCCTGGGTGTCAACGGGCCCAGCCGCCGTCGCGGACCGGCCCGGGGGGCCTGGACCAGAATGAATGTGAGGACGTAACACCGTGGCCCTTTCACAGAAGGTCAAGCGATTCGTGGACGAGGGCGGCTGGATACGCCGCATGTTCGAGGCCGGCATCGCCCTGAAGAGGCAGCATGGCGACGACCGGGTGTTCGACCTCTCCCTGGGCAACCCCGTCGTGGAGCCGCCGCCCGAGTTCCACCGGGAGCTGCTGCGCCTGGCCGAGCACCCCGTCAAGGGGATGCACCGCTACATGCCCAACGCCGGGTACCCCGAGACCCGGGAGGCCGTGGCCGCCTCCCTCCGGGACGAGACCGGCATCCCCTTCGCCGCGGGACACGTCGTCATGACCTGCGGCGCCGCGGCGGCCCTGAACGTCGTCCTGAAGACCATCCTGGACCCCGGCGACGAGGTGGCCGTGTTCGCCCCCTACTTCGTGGAGTACGGCTACTACGTCGACAACCACGGGGGCGTGCCGGTGGTGGTCCCCTGCGATAGGGACTTCCAGCCCGACCTGGAGGCCCTGGAGAGGTCCGTCAGCGAGCGGACCAGGGCCGTCATCATCAACTCCCCCAACAACCCCTCGGGCGCGGTGTACGGCGAGCCCCTGCTGAGGGACCTGGGAGAGCTGCTCACCGCCAAGGGAAGGGAGCACGGGACGGAGATATTCCTGATAAGCGACGAGCCCTACCGGCGCGTCCTGTACGACGGGCTGGTTTATCCCCAGGTGTTCCCCAGGTACGATGCGTCCATCGCCGTGACCTCCCACGCCAAGGACCTGGCCCTGCCCGGAGAGCGCATCGGGCACGTGGCGGTGAACCCGGGCTACCCCGGCGCCGACGAGCTGGTGGACGGGCTCACCTTCTGCAACCGCATCCTGGGCTTCGTGAACGCGCCGGCCTTCATGCAGCACGCCGTCCGGAGGATCCAGGGCGCCAGCGTGGACGTCGCCGACTACCAGCGGAAGAGGGACTACCTGCGCGGCGGGCTGACCGCCATGGGGTACTCGGTGTTCAAGCCCCAGGGGGCCTTCTACCTGTTCCCCGAGGCCCCGGGCGGCGACGACGCGGCCTTCGTGGACGAGCTGCAGAAACACAACGTGCTGGTGGTCCCCGGGAGGGGGTTCGGAACGCCCGGCTACTTCCGCATCTCCTACTGCGTCGAGGACCGGGTGCTGGAGGGAGCGCTGGAGGGGTTCGCCCGGGCGGCCCGGGCCTTCGGCCTGTAGCCTACAGCACCAGCCCGACCTTGTTCAGCAGGTCGTCGCTCTCGCCCGGCAGGTGCAGTCCGCTGTCCCGGTACTTGGCGGCCAGGGCCGAAAGGTCGGCGTTCCGGGGGCGGGTTCCCCTGCCCAGGTGGTCGGCAAGCTCCGGCAGGCTGTTGTAAGCCTGGTCCACGTTCCAGTAGAACGACAGCAGCCAGGCCAGCTCCCGCTCGTTGTCCGGGTTCGGTATGTCCCGCAGGTCGTACAGGTCGTTGGTCACCCTGGTGTAACGCAGGATCCCCGCCTTGTCTGAGGCGTCCCGCCCGTAGTACCGCCTGCGGCTCAGCTCGGCGATGCGGCGGGCGTACTCCTGGTTGCCATAGATATTCCAGGGCAACCACTCCTGGGAGAGGTCCACCGCCGTGTTGCCGTTGGCGTCGACGATGGCCACTGCAACGTCGGAGCCCAGCACCGGGTCGTGCTCGAACTTCACGGCCTCCCGCAGCAGGGCCTCCTGGAGCATCAGGGTCAGCTCCCTGGGTATCTTCCTGTAGGCGGCCCCACTGGCCTCTTCGTTCGTGTCGGCGCCCACGCCGCCGGTGTTGAAGGCGTAGTAGTGCTGGGGCAGGCCCCCCGCCTCCATCTCCCGGAGGATGTGGAACATCAGGTTGGCGTTGTCGTCCTCCAGCCCGATGATGAAGGGGTCCGAGAAGTACTCCACGTAGGGCCTGCCGATGGCGCCGATGGCGGCCCCCATCTGCACCGCCTCGCCGTACATCAGGATGCGTATGTACTGCTGCAGGGTGACCCGCCTCAGCGGCGGGATCACCGTGTTCTGCCGCATCACCGCCTGCCAGAAGACCCGGTCGGTGTGCTCCATGGGCACGTGGACCGACTCCTCCAGGTCCCCTCCGGTGATGGAGCGCATCAGGTGCTGGGAGCCCTTGCGCTCCAGCAGCCTGAGACGGGACAGGATCATCCGCATGTTGCGGACGGGGTTCTCCCCGTACTTGGGCGTGCCCGTGTCCGGGTCCACGGGCACGTTCTCCAGCATCTCGTCCGAATTGGGGGCCTCTGCGCTGCCCCTCAGGGTGTCGTAGGTGATGGGGTCGTCGTCGCGGGTCAGGCCGAAGGGCACCGCGTACAGGCTGTTCTCGGTGCCGTCGATGGAGTAGGGCACGGTGACGGTCTTCCCGTCGTGGACGCTCTCGACGGGAGGCTGGAGCCGCTGGAGGAGGACGATGTCGTCGTTCATGGGGTAGACCCCCTCCGCGGGGTCCTCGGGGAGGCCCAGGGTCCGGGCAAGCTGGCTGTTGGCCAGCTCGATCATGATGGTCAGGGTGCTCTTGCCGTGGAGGGACGGCCCGACGGTGACCAGGGCCGTGTTGGCCATCTTTCCCTGCAGCGTCTTGGTCCGCGCCATGCTTAAGGCCGCCTGCACCGCCAGCCCCTGGGCCTGCTTGACCAGGAACATGGCGATGGAGAGGGGGCCCATCTTGTGCTCGCCCACGTAGTCGAACCCCAGGTGGAGGGACAGTCCCTTGGTCGGGGCCTTGAAGACGAGCTGGGTGAGGCCGGCCTCCCTGACCCGCTGTTTGAGGGCCTCGTCCAGGCCCAGGTCCTCCAGCCAGTGGGGGATGGACACCTCCACGATGTCCGGGGGCGAGGTCCACTCCTCCCTGGGCAGGTCGAAGGTGAGCTGGCGCCACATCCGGGGGACCTGCATGTACCGGCCGCCGAAGAGGAGCTGCCTGGCGTGGAAGGAGCGCCCCGGGGCGTCGCCGATCTGCCGGTCGGACTGGATCACCGTCTCGCCCGAGTCCAGGAGCTCCCTGAGACGCCCGTTGATGTGCGCCAGCACGTCGGCGAACAGCTCCTGGCTCTCGGCGCTGAAGGCCAGGGCGTCCCGGTTCCTGGAGAAGCCGTCGATGAAGTACTGGGTCAGGTCGGGCCGGCGGACCACCCCCAGCTGGCTGAAGAATGCCAGGCCGCCGTTGTCGAGACGGACCACCGCCTCGGGCCACGCCCGCGCCGCCGCCCTTCCGGCGGCGTTGGCCTCGGCCGCCGCCTTGTCCAGCTCCTCCGCCTCCCGCCGGACCCTGTCCTGGTCCGCCTGTGGCATGTCCTGGAGGACGGGCATCTTGGACAGTATCCAGTCGTCGGGCGGGTTGAAGAGGTGGGCTTCGGGCCGGTGGCCCTCCCTGGCCAGCGCCACCAGTCGGTCCAGCTCGCGCTCGAACTCCCGGTTTATGGGAGGCCCTTCGAGGAGCGAGGGCCTCGCCCCGCCGTTGTCACTCTCGTCTGGCAACTTGCCCCCTGTATATGTGGGCTTATTTGTGCGCTTGTTTGTGCGCCGGCTACCCTTCGAAGCGCCCCGTCAGGGTGTCCGACTATCCTACAGGCTTACGCCATTGGTGTCAAAGAACGGGCGCTCCGGACCGTCTGTATGGAAGGCTCAAAGCGGTCGGCGCATGAAACAGTGGACCCCGCCGTAGGACTCAGGGTCGAGGGATTCAGGAGTGAGGTGGCTTATGTCTTCATCAGGACCGAGCTTGCTGCTCCATCCGCCATCGGGCAGCTGCACGGCGGCGTGTGTCCAATTACCCTGCCTGTCTGCGTATAGCGCAACCTTGCTGAAGCCCGGCTCGTTGCCGGCGTCGTCGCACAGCTCGTATCCCAGCCCGGCGAAGGCGTCTATCAGGCTCTGTATGGCAGGTGTACGGCTTGCGTGGTCGGGCCAGTAGTAATCGGTATCTGCTACGTGACTCCACCAACGGTCGGTTTCTCCGACAGCGTAGGCGATGCAGTTGTAATCGCCGTTAGGTTCACTGGTGACCTGATACCCCTCCGCCGCCAGTTGGGGCATAGACTCGTCAATCCAATTTGCTGTTGGTCCCAAGCTCGTACCCTTGTTGGCGTCCCCAGTCCACCCAAGCCTGGGCCATCTCCTTGATGCGTCCCCGACTTTCCGGCGGCACAGGCCTGGCGCCGGTGATGGCGTTGAGGGCGACGAACCAGTGATCGGGCTTTTCGGCCAATCGTTGCAGCAGCCAAGGCACGGCAGGCTCACCCATGGCAATGATGCCCTGGTAGGCAGGGTGTTTGGTCATCTGCTCGACGTCGGCGCCGCGGGGACGGTCGCGCTCCCACTCGTCGGCGAGCCTCTCGAAGGTTTCCTGGTCCGGCGCCGTTGCTATGTAGTGGTCTTCCATCCCTTATTCCCTCACCATACTATGCCTGTCTCTGTCCTTGGCACATGGGATTACCCCTCCCCTAGACCCCCTTCAGATCCAGGGTGCCGACCGCTCCCGTCTCCAGGTCCACGGTCCGGATGGCGTGGTTGTTGGTGTCCGCAACGAACACCCGGCCCGCGGCCACGCTCACCCCCGAGGGCTCGTGGAGCGCGGCCTGGGAGGCCTCGCCGTCCCGGTGGCCCGGCTCGCCGCTGCCCGCGAAGGTGATGACGCTGCGGGTGTTGGGGAACACGCGCTTGACCTTGTTGTTGTAGGTGTCGGCCACGTAGAGGACGCCGTCGTGGTGGTCTATGCCCTGGGGGTGCTGAAGGCGCACGTCGTCGCCGGCGCCGTCCACGTCGCCGAAGACGAAGAGGCCCTTGCCCACGATGGTGTCGACCCGGCCCCCGGGGCTCAGGTCGGCGGAGCGGATGGCGCTGGCCTCGCTGTCGGCGAAGTACAGCTTACGGCCGTCGGCGGTGATGCCGCTGGGCTGGTCCAGGGAGGCGCTGAGCAGGGCCCCGTCCACCGGCGCCTCCCGCCCGTTCCCGGCGTAGGGCCCGATGGTCCTGCCGCCCAGGTCCAGCGACCATATCTGGTGGATCCCCGCCATGGCGATGAACAGCACCCCCTCGTGGAGCCACAGGTCCCAGGGAGAGCTCAGGTCCGAGGTGCGGGGGTCGCCGCCCTGGCGGTATGCCCGGGCCTGGCGCCCCGTCCCCGCTATGGTGTCCACCCGGCCGGCCGCCAGGTCCACCCTGCGGACGGCGTGGTTCTCCGTGTCGGCGACGTACAGCGTATCGCCGTCCAGGGCCACTCCCTGGGGGTGGTCGAAGCGGGCCTCGGAGAAGTCCCCGTCGGCCAGGCCCGCTTCTCCATGGCCTATGACCGCCCGGACGTCCCCGTCCAAAGTGGCCACGATGACCCGGTTGTGGTTGGAGTCGGAGATGACCAGCCGGTCCGAGGCCTCGTCGGCCAGCACCTTGCCCGGGAAGGACAGGGGCGAGCCCGCCTCCCGCTCCACGGCATGGGTCAGGGGGGAGCGGTCCAGGGCTCCCAGGCCGTCGAACTCCCGGACCATCTCCTGGATGATGGGGTCGAAGTCCTCGAAGGTGATCTCACCCTCGTGCTTGCCGATCACCTTGCCCATGGGGTCCAGGAACATGAGTGTGGGCCAAGCCCGGCACCCGTACTGGCTCCACACCTGGAACTCGCTGTCGTTGACCACCGGGTGCTCCAGCTCGTAGCGCATGACCGCCTTGCGCAGGTTCTCGGTATCCTTCTCGGAGGTGAACTTGGCCGAGTGCACGCCGACCACGGCCAGCTCGTCCCGGTACTTGCGTTCCAGTTTCCGCAACTGCGGAAATACGTGCATGCAGTTCACTCAACAGTAGGTCCAGAAGTCCAGGATGACGATCTTGCCCCGCAGGTCCCGCAGGGAGAGGGGCCTGTCGGTGTTGAGCCAGTCCAGCCCCGGCGGAAAGTCGGGTGCCGAGGTCTTGCCCACGAAGGACTTCTTGGCCATGTGGATCCCCCTTCCGCAAGCGGCCGCGCTCGCTGGCCCTATTGTGCACCCTGCCACGCCGTCAGGCAAGCCAGCCCGCCCCCAGCCACGGCCTGACACGCCTCCCTTGACAGGCCCGAGGCCCGTTCCTCAAACTGGTCCCCGGAACGAATTCAATCGCGGCGCCCCGGCCGGCAAATGGGCCCCTCCATGCCCATTCCGTGCCGGGCAGGTATACCCAAAAACCTGAACAGAGTGTATAATGTAATCTAATACTCCAACCAGATTTCCATTCGTTGCCGGGCGCAATTGTCCTAGGGTAGTACGGGGGGTGTAGATGACGACGGAGTATACCGCGAAAGACATCCAGGTGCTGGAGGGCCTCGAGGCCGTGCGGCTGCGCCCGGGCATGTACATCGGGAGCACCGACCAGCGCGGCCTCCACCACCTCATCTACGAGATCGTGGACAACAGCGTGGACGAGGCCATGGCCGGGTACTGCACCCGGGTGGAGATAAACATCGCGGAGGACGGCTCCGTACGGGTCTCCGACGACGGGCGGGGCATCCCCGTGGACATCCATCCCGCCACCGGCCGGTCGGCCCTGGAGACGGTGATGACCACCCTGCACGCCGGCGGCAAGTTCGGCGGCGGCGCCTACAAGGTGTCGGGGGGCCTCCACGGCGTCGGCGCATCGGTGGTGAACGGCCTCTCCTCCCACATGAGGGTCGAGGTGCGCCGCAACGGGTCCATCTACCACCAGGAGTACAGCGAGGGGCTGCCCACCACCGACCTGGTCGAGCAGCACGTCCAGGGCAACGGGCCCCACCAGACGGGCACCACCATGGGGTTCGTCCCCGACCCCGGCATCTTCCCGGTGCTGGACTTCGACTTCGACACCATCGCCGCCCATCTCAAGGTCATCGCCTACCTGAACAAGGGCCTGCACGTCCAGTTCCGCAGCCAGTGGCACGCCGAGGCCCGGGCCGGAGACATCCAGCGCTCCTACTACTTCGACGGCGGCCTCTCCAGCCTGGTGCGCAGCGTCAACAGGCGCCGCAAGGTGCTCCAGGACAAGCCCTTCTACATGCTCAAGAACGTGGACGGCACCATCGTCGAGGCGGCCATCCAGTACAACGACGGCTACAGCGAGTCGGTCCTCTCCTTCGCCAACTGCATCAGCACCGAGGAGGGGGGCACCCACCTGACGGGCTTTCGGTCGGCCCTGACCCGCGTCATAAACGACTACGGGCGCAAGCAGAAGCTCCTCCGCGACGACCAGGCCAACCTCTCCGGCGAGGACGTCCGGGAGGGGCTCACGGCGGTCATCAGCGTCAAGCTCACCGACCCCCAGTTCGAGGGCCAGACCAAGACCAAGCTGGGCAACACCGAGGTCAAGAGCATCGTCGAGTCGGTGCTCGGCGAGGCCCTGGGCGTGTACCTGGAGGAGCACCCCGCCGAGGCCAAGCGCATCGTCGACAACTGCGTCACCGCCCAGAAGGCCCGGGAAGCGGCACGCAAGGCCCGCGAGCTGGTCATACGCAAGAACGCCCTGGACGGCTCCTCCCTGCCGGGAAAGCTGGCCGACTGCTCCGAGCGCAACCCCGAGCTCTCCGAGGTGTACATCGTCGAGGGCGAGTCCGCCGGCGGCTCGGCCAAGATGGGCCGCGACAGGCGCTTCCAGGCCATCCTTCCCCTCAAGGGGAAGATCCTCAACGTGGAGCGCGTGCTCCGCCAGCCGGACAAGATCCTGGGCCACGAAGAGATCCGCGCCGTCATCGCCGCCCTGGGCACCGGCGAGGGAGAGGAGTTCAACGGCTCCAAGCTGCGCTACCACAAGGTCATTATCATGACCGACGCCGACGTGGACGGGTCCCACATCCGGACCCTCCTCCTCACCTTCTTCTTCCGCAGGATGCCCGATCTCATCGACGGAGGGCACCTGTACATCGCCCAGCCCCCCCTGTACCGGATCGCCGCCGGCAAGCAGGTCAACTACGCCTTCACCGACGAGCACAAGGACCACCTGCTGGCATCGCTGAACGGCAGGCGGAGCGTCCAGGTCCAGCGGTACAAGGGCCTGGGAGAGATGAACCCGGACCAGCTCTGGGAGACCACCATGGACCCCGAGACCCGCTCCATGCTCCGGGTCACCGTGGAGGACGCCTGGGAGGCGGAGGACACCTTCACCAAGCTCATGGGCGACGAGGTTGCCCCCAGGAAGAGCTTCATCCAGGCCCACGCCCGGAGCGTCAAGGAGCTGGACGTCTAGCCCCATCCCTCCCGGGCCTATTCCCGCCGGCCCGATTTTTACTCGAAAGAGACGCCTCCGGCGTCCATCCGAATCGAGGAGCCCTTCGCCATGGACGAGAACCGCCCTGCGGACGACGCCCCGGGCACCGCTCTCTTCCCCCAGTTCCAGTCCCGCGTTTACGAGATGTTCGCCGCCGAGGTGGCGGGCCTGACCGAAGCCCAGCTCGACTTCGAGTCCGACCGTTGGGAGTGGGGCAGGTGGAGCATCAGGCGCAACGTGAGCCACGCCGCGTCGGGCGACTTCCGGTGGCTGATCCTGCGATGGGGCGAAGCACTGTTCCCGGGAGGCCTCCCCAGCCTGGGCGACCTTGATGACCCGGACATGTACAGCGGCCGGGTGCTGAGGGAGGACAGGTACTGGGCCATGGACGGCATTCTCGCCGTCCTGAGAAGGGGCCTGGACCTGTGCGTCTCCGTCCTCTCCAGGGAGACTGTGGCCTCCCTCAGGTCCAGGGAGATCACCACCGACAACACCCCCCAATGGAGGCTCTTCACCCAGGCCCATCCCACGGGGATGCGGCCAGATGCCGCGGACGACTCCGTGTGCCACATGACGCTGGAGGCCACCTTCAGGCACAGGTGGTTCGAGCACACGACCCACCTGTACAACGTGCAGCGTCTGAAGAGGGCCCAGGGGCTGGCCCCCGCCATCGAGATACCCAGGGAGGGCTACTGGGCGCTGCCGGGCTGGGACCGGAGCGAGCCCTAGGCCGGGCCGCCCCGCCCCACGGGAGGGACGGGTGTCAGCCCTCGACGGGCCTGACCTGCCCCTGGGGGTCCGCCACCAGGAGACACTCGAATTCGTAGCCCCTGATCCGCAGCTCGTCGCTGCCCCCCTGGCGGCGGTCCAGCACCGCGATGACCTTCACCACCTGGCAGTCCGCTTCCTCCGCCGCCTCGATGGCGTGGAACAGGGTGCCCCCCGTGGAGCACACGTCGTCCACGATGATCACCCTGCTGCCCGGGACCAGGGGCCCCTCGATCTGCTGCCGGGTGCCGTGGGACTTGGCGTCGCCCCGGACTATGAACGCGGGGACCGGGGTCCCCTCCATGTGGCTGGTCAGCGCCACCGCTGAGACCACTGGGTCCGCCCCCAGGGTCGGCCCGCCTATGGCGTCTACCCCGGCATCCAGGACCTTGGGCAGCAGGGCCTTGCCGATCAGGTAAGCGCCCTCGGGGTCCAGGCTGAGGAGCCGGCCGTCGAAGTAGTAGCGGCTCCGCTGCCCAGACGAGAGGATGAACTCGCCGTACTGCAATGCTCCCTTTTCCAGGGCCCGCTCCAACAACCGCTCGACGGTGTTCACCACCTCACGCCTCCTCACGATATAGACCGTACCGCTCGATGTACCTCGCCACCGCCTCGGGGACCATGTACCGGATGGAGCGCCCCTTGGCGGCCCGCCGGCGTATGTCAGTGCTGCTGACTCCCACGGCCGGCCCCTCTAGGAACACCGTCCCGGCCGGGGCCCCGGCGCTCGACGACTCCAGCCCGCCGGCCTCCCGGGCGTCGTATCCGACCCGGGGGGCCACCACCAGGCTGCACAGCTCCAGCATGCGGGCGGGGTCCCTCCACTCGTGCAGGTCCTTCAGGAGGTCGGCCCCCAGGATGAAGTACAGGTCGTCATCCTTGTGGCCCCCGGCCTTGAGCGCCTCCAGCGTGTCCACCGTGTAGCTGGGGCCGTCCCTGTCCACCTCCAGCGCGCTGGCGCGGAAGAAGGGGTTGGAGCCGATGGCGAGGCGCACCATGTTCAGGCGGTGCGCCCCGGACGCCATGACCCCGTCGGGCTTCATCCAGGGCTGTCCAGCGGGTATGAACACCACCTCTTCCAGGCCCAGGGCCTGCCGGGCTTCCTCGGCCACCAGGAGGTGGCCGACGTGTATGGGGTCCATCGTCCCGCCCATGAGGCCCAACCGCACGGTCAGTACCACTCCAGGTCGACTCCGCCCAGCCGCACGGTGTCCCCGGCCTCCACTCCCTGGGCCTCCAGCTCCGCCACGGCGCCCATCCGTTGCAGCAGCCTCCATATCTGGAGGATGGCCCGGTCGTCCCGCATGTTCGCCATGGGGACCAGCCGCTCCACCGCCGGCGCATCCACGACGTACACGCCGTCCTGCCAGGTCACGCTGAACGCCTCCTCCGACCGCCGTCTCGGCTTCTCCGCCGCCATATCCATGGGAGGGCGCGGCTCCGGGGGCGGAGCCGGCATCGCCTGCAGCATCTCCAGCGCCTTCCCGAGGACGGCGTCCACACCCTCGCCGGTGGCCGCGGAGGCGAAGAACACTGGTCGGCCTGTGCCCTCGAAGGCACGCCTGTACTCCGGCATGCGCTCCCTCACCTCCGGTATGTCCACCTTGTTCACCACTATCATCTGCGGCTTGTCCGCTAGGCCGTGGCCGAAAGACACCAGCTCCTGGTCCACCAGGTCCAGCTCCGCCGCCGGGTCCGGCGTCATGCCATCCACCATGTGCAGCAGCAGCCGGGACCTCTCGGCGTGCCTCAGGAACTCCAGCCCCAGCCCCTTGCCGGTGTGCGCCCCCTCGATGAGCCCGGGCACCTCCATCATGACGAAGGTCTCGCCTCGAGTGTCCACAACCCCCAGCACCGGGTCCTTCGTCGTGAAGGGGTACGGGGCGATCTTGGGACGCGCCGCCGAGCTGGTCGCCAGCAGCGTCGACTTCCCCGAGTTGGGCACCCCCACGACCCCGACGTCGGCCAGCAGCTTCAGCTCCATCAGGAGGACCGCCTTCTCTCCCTGCCCGCCCTTCTCCGCCAGCACGGGCTCCTGCTGGGAAGGCGTGGAAAACCGGCAGTTGCCCAGACCGCCGTCACCGCCCCGGGCAACCACCAGGGACCCGTCGTCCACGATGTCCGCAACCAACGACTTCTCGCCGCCGGCCAGCCGCCAGACCATCGTCCCCAGGGGGACCGACACCACCACGTCCTCAGCATTGGCCCCGCGTTTCCGCGCGCCTCGCCCGTGGCTCCCGCGCTTCGCCCGCCATGTGGTGTGGTAGTGGAGGTGCAGGAGGGTGTTCAGGGAGGGGTCCCCCCGGACCACGATATCGCCGCCGCGTCCCCCATCTCCGCCGTCGGGGCCACCCTTGGGCACGTACTTCTCCCTGCGGAAGCTGATGCACCCGTTTCCTCCATCACCGGCCTTCACGTATATCTTTGCTATATCAAACAACGTCTAGGCTTCTTTGTAGTAGATTATATCCGTGGTAGTCATAATGACGTAGCTATTGGAGGCGGTGTGCCTGCTCGCTGTGTCGGCTGTTCGTCCGGTTTCATGTCAATTCTATCATGGGGAGTGGAGGCAGTTGGCCAGCGCCGTCGATATCAGGCGTGGACGCCTGCCGTCGACACTGGGCACGGGCTGCTGACATCCGTCTACGGTCTGTCTAGCAAGAAGTGACATACCTACGTTGACAGGTCCGAGTCTCCTTCTTCACACTGACAAGGGCCGCTGGCAGGCGTGACTTGGGTGAGGCGCACGTCCGTGGTGGAATTGTCCCGCAATTGTTCCTCCGGAGGAACAATTGCCGCGGCGGCAACGGGCTATTCCAGGATCGCCTCCTTGATGGCCAGGAGGTCCTTCTGGAGCTGCGGGTCCTTGCCGATGGAGGACTCGACCTTGGCGACCGCGGCGATGACGGTGGAGTGGGCCCGCCCACCCAGGAGGCGGCCGATGTCGGTGTCCTTCATGCCGGCGTCCCGCCTCAGGATGTACATGGCCACGTGCCTGGCGCGGGCGATGTTCTTCCTGCGGGTGGTTCCGGCCAGGTCTTGGGCGGCGACGCGGTAGTGGCGTGCCACCTCCTCGACCACGGCGTCCGGGTCCATGTGGCCGGGCGAGGGCTCGTAGAGCAGGTCGGCCAGGGCCTGGGACGCCAGGCTCGTGGTGACGGGGCCGTTGTGGAGCCTGGAGAGGGCGAGGATGCGGTTGAGGCTGCCTTCCAGCTCTCGCACGTTGCGCCGGACGACCCGGGCGACCAGCTCCATGACCTCCTCGTGCAGGGAGAGCCGAAGCTCCTCGGCCTTTCGCCTGAGGATCGCCATGCGGGTCTCCAGGTCCGGGGGCTGTATGTCGGCCACGAGTCCCCAGACGAACCTGGACCGCAGCCGGTCTTCCAGGGAGCTCAGGGCCTTGGGCGGCTTGTCGGAGGTGAGGACGACCTGGCGGTTGGCGTTGTGGAGCTCGTTGAAGGTGTGGAAGAAGGCGTCCTGGGTCTGCTCCTTGCCGTCGATGAACTGGATGTCGTCGATGAGCAGGACCTGGGTGTCCCGGTACCTGCTGCGAAACTCGTCGGTGGTCCGGTTCCTTATGGAGCCGATGAACTCGTTGGTGAACTGCTCGCAGGTGGCGTACCTGAAGCTGACCCCGTTGGACGCGCAGGTGTGGGCGATGGCGTGGAGCAGGTGGGTCTTCCCCAGGCCCACGTCCGAGTGTATGAACAAGGGGTTGTAGGTGTGGCCCGGCGACTCTGCCACCGCCCGGGCGGCCGTGTCGGGCAGCCGGTTGGAGGTGCCGACGACGAAGCGGCTGAAGGTGTAGTTGGAGTTGAGCATGTGCAGCCGTGCGCCCGAGGGCGAGGGCCCGGTGGGGGCGCCGGGTGCAGGAGGCTGTTCCTCCGAGGCCGGGTCGTCGCGGCCCACCTGCAGCCGGACGTCCACGGAGTAGCCCAGGACCTTGCGGGCCGCCGCGACGATGGTCGGATACATGCGGCGCTCGAGCCATTCGAGGGCGAAGGGAGTGGGCACCGTCACATACAGCACGTCGTCGGTCCAGGAGACCGCCGCGGTCCCCCGTAACCACGTGTCGTAGACCGGCCGGGGGACCTGTAGCTGAAGGTCCCCGAGGACCGCCCTCCAGACCTCGGATGCGCGCAGCTCCGTCATTGACCCATCAAAAGGGGGATCGGCAGCCGGGGCGACGCCACAGACCGACGCCTGGGAATAAGCTCGGAAGTGCCTGGATCAGGGGTTTCCTCTGACAACCGCCCCGCCCACATTTCCAGCCTGGCGCCTCCGGGTCTGGGACCGTCGGCCCGGAGGCGGGCCGGGAGTCGAACCGGTGAAAAGCCTAGCAGGGAGCAAGGCGGCGTTGTCAAGGCGGGTCTTGCGGAATTTTCCGGCCCAACCAAGATTGGTGAGCGATTATAGCAATCGTCTAAGACAACGACTAGCCTTCCTTTAGCACTGCCGTGCTATCCTGGCGGAAATCGTCACACCGCCAAGGAGGGATGAGTCGCTATGCTATAATGCTCCATTCTGCCCGATTACCTAATCCTCTGACCCCAAGGGGAGGGGCCAGCGAAATACCGAGGTCGCCCGCCGGCCGTCTGCCGGTGAGGGAGTATCTTCCCCGCGGGGAGCGCAGGAGGGTGGGCTCAACAACCGGGGGTCCAGGGGTTGTTCAGAGGACCTATATGAGGATCGTGTTCATGGGGTCCTCCCGGGACTCCATCCCCGTGCTCGCAGCGCTCCTCGCAGCCGGAGTGCAGGTGGCCGGTGTCTACTGCCAGCCCGACAAGCCCGCCGGTCGCGGTCGCGCTCCCCGGGCGCCCGCCATCAAGACCTTTGCCCAGGAGAGGGGTATCGACGTTTACCAGCCCGCGTCCCTGCGGCAGGAGGCCGTCCGGCGGGAGATGGAGTCCCTGCAGCCCGAGGTGGCCGTGGTGGCGGCCTACGGCAAGATACTGCCCCGGGATGTCCTGGATGTCCCCAAGCACGGCTGCGTCAACATCCACCCGTCCCTTCTCCCGAGGCACCGGGGGCCTTCTCCAGTGTCCACGGCGATTCTCCGGGGCGACCGGGTGACCGGGGCCACCGTCATGCTGATGGACGAGGGCATGGACACCGGGCCCGTCCTGGCCAGCCGCGAAGCGACCATAGGCGAGGGGGACACGACGGCCGGACTCACCGAGGCCCTCTTCCGTCTAGGAGGGGAGCTGCTAGTGGAGGTCCTGCCCTCCTGGGTCGATGGAAAGGTAACGCCCCGGCCCCAGGATGACTTCCAGGCTACCTCGACCAGGAAGCTGGAGAAGGCCGACGGAGAGGCCCGGTGGGACCTGGCCGCCGGGGAGCTGCACCGGATGCTCCGTGCTTACACGCCCTGGCCGGGCCTCTTCACCCGATGGAGGGGCAAGCTCCTCAAGATACTGGAGGCGGCGCCGGTGCGGACCAGGGCCGCCCCGGCCGGGGAGCCCGGGCCCGGCGAGCCCGGTGACGTGGTGGCAACGGACGCCTCCGGCGGGGTCGGCGTCGTAACCGGGTGCGGGCTCCTGGGCCTGGAGAGGCTGCAGTTGGAGGGGAAGCGGCCGTCCGCGGCCGCCGAGTTCATGCGAGGGTACCCGGACTTCGTCGGCTCCAGGCTGCCCAGCTAGGACGGGCGCTGGACCTGGTCCCAATAGGTCCGCCCGCCATCGGCCGGTGGGTGGGGGTTCCCTGCCCGCGCGGAGCGCGGGGTGGGAGGGTGGGCCGAACAACCCCGGGCCCCTCCCGGGGTTATTGGGAGAAGCCCTAGAACTGGACCTGGTGGACGACCTGGATCACGTGCCCCTCTTCCAGGGACGCGTATCGAGGGTCCGGCGCGTCGGGCTGCTGCAGGTGCCGGCGGAAGATGTAGGTGCACAGGTCGGCGAGCTGCGTGCAGTGGGAGTCCTGGGTGCGGGCGAGGTAGGTGCTCTCGTGCACCGCGCCCGTGGGCAGGTCGATCTCCGTCCTCAGGAGCCTCTGCATCACCTCCGCGCCCCCCGGAGTCGCCCGGTCCGATATGATGGTGGCGCGCTCTTCGATGCGTATGGGCGCGCCGCCTATCAGCTCCTCCTGGGGCATGGCGGTCAGGTTGAGCTCGTCCATGTACAGGTCCAGATAGTAGGCCAGCCGGGCGAAGGCGGGCTCCCAGGGCTGGCCCCAGCGGGTGTTCTGCGGGTCCGCGCCCTCCAGGGCCGCGGCGAACTTCGCCTTGTCGACGTACATCACCAGCAGGGGCGTCTCGTGCAGGATCAGGATGTTGAGAAGGTCGTCTGTGAGCTCCGAGCGCCGGGCCCTGGGCCAGGAGCTGAAGGCGCCCTTCCCCTGGAGGAGGAGGCGGGTGCTCAGCCGGCTGGGAACGTCCGGCGCGCCCAGCTCGTCGCCCAGGTAGTGGCGGCAGACCGCGCGGAAGTCCTTGCGTATGGGCTCCCACTTGCCCTCGTGGACCATGAGGCCCGCGTACACATGGTGAGGCTGGCTGGGGTCGCTGGTGCTCCGCCCCGTGTCCCCGGACTCGCTGGTGTACACGAAGTACATACGCGGCCGGTGGGCTAGCCGGCCTCTTCTCCCTCTTCCTCGGCCGGGGCCTGCTCTTCCGCTTCGGCCTCGGGCCTCTCCTCTGCGACCGCGACCTCGATGCGGGCCACCACCCCGTCGGCGTCGCTGATCAGGGTGGCGTCCTCGGGCAGGGCGATGTCTCCCGCGCGGACGACGCCGTCGGGCTCGGTGAGGGTCGCCAGGTCCACCACCAGCTCGCCGGGCATGTCCAGGGGCAGGGCCTCGACGACGACGCTGCGCAGCTGCTGCACCACCGTGCCGTTGGCGAGCCTGGCGCCGGGGGAGTCGCCGGTCAGGGTGACGGGCACCTCGGCGGAGACCAGCTGGGTCGCCTCGGTCCTGAGGAAGTCAACGTGGACCAGGTCCCCGCGTATCGGGTCCCACTGCACCTCGCGGACGAAGGCCAGGTGCTCCTCGTCGTCGCCCTCGATGGTCACCGTAACGGGCGTGTTCCCGCCGGCCAGGGTAAGGACCCTGACCAAGGTGGGCCTTTGGCACTGGAGGGTGCGCGAGGCGATGCCGGAGCCGTACAGGTGGACGGGTATGGTCCCGGCCTGCCTGAGCCGCTTGACCTTCTTGCCCGTGGTGGTCCGGGGTTCCAGGGCGAGGGTTATTCTGTCTGCCACGGTGTCTCCTTAGCTATGGCCTCCGAAACGCGGGCAGCCGGGGTTGCGGAGGGTGGGCGGCTGTCAGTATAGTTGGCGGGCCGCGCGCGTGTCAAGATTCGCAGGCGCGGCGGAGGGAGCCATGAAGATCGTGGACGCCCGGACCCGGGCGGTGGCGGTGCCCCTGGAGAGGCCCTTCCTGGCAGGGGGGCTGCACATGATCGAGAGGATACCCTTCGCCCTGCTGGAGATTCGCACCGACGAGGGCATAACGGGGTTGGGATACGCCTTCTCCCTGTCCGACCGCCCCTTCGGCTCCATAAGGGCCGCCATCGAGGCGCTGTCCGGGGAGGCGGTGGGAGAGAACCCCCTGGAGCCCGAGCGGGTCGCGGCCAAGCTGGGCCGGGCCTTCAGCTGGGGCGGGCCCGTTGGTGTGGTGAACATGGCCATGGCCGCCGTGGACTTCGCCCTGTGGGACATAGCCGGCAAGGCCTACGGACAGCCCCTGTACCGCCTGCTGGGGGGCCACCGGGACCGGGTGCCGTGCTACTACAGCGGCGCCCTGTGGCGGGACTTCGGCCTGGAGGAGCTGGAGCGGGCTGCCCAGGCGGTCCTGGACCGGGGGTTCCGCTCCATGAAGATGCGCATGGGGTCCGAGCCGCCCCGGGGGGAGGAGGAGAGGGCCCGGGTCGTCCGCGAGGCCATAGGCCCCGACGCTGACCTCCTGGTGGACATCAACCAGGGCTGGACGCCGTATCATGCCGTCCGGATGGGCCGCATGCTGGAGCGGTACGAGTTCGGGTGGCTGGAGGACCCGGTGGACCACAGGGACGTGGCGGGAAGCGCGCGGGTGGCCGCCGCGCTGGACATGCCCCTGTGCGCTGGCGAGTACCACTACGGAAAAGAGCCCTTCCTGAGGCTTCTCAACGCCCAGGCCATGGACATCGCCATGGTCGACCTCCTTCGGGTGGGCGGCGTCACCGAGTGGCGCAAGGCGGCGGCAGTAGCCGAGACGTTCAGCGTTCCGGTGGCCAGCCACCTGCTCCCCGAGATCGCCGTGCACCTGGTGGCGGCGGTGCCCAACGGGCTGACGGTGGAGTACATGCCCTGGTCGCTGCCCCTGTTCCTGGAGACGCCGCCGGTCCAGGACGGGATGATGGTGCTCCCCGACGCGCCCGGCCTGGGCCTGGAGCTGGACGAGGAGAAGGTGTCCCGATGGTCCATCTAGAAGGCGAGGGCCCCTTCGAGGAGTTCATGGGGATCAGGTCGGTGGAGTCGGCCGACGGCCGGGGAGGGCCGTCATGCCGGTGCGCCGGGAGTTCCTGCAAGGGGCCGGAGTGGTCCAGGGCGGCCTGATCGTGACCCTGGCGGACCACACCATCTACCTGGCGGTGAGGTCCCTGACGAAGGAGGACGAGGGCAGCGTGACTGTGGAGTTGAAGGTGAACTTCATCGCGCCCGCCTCCTCGGGGGAGCTGACGGCCGAGGCGGTGGTCGTGAGCCGGGGGCGCCGCATCGTCGTCAGCGACGTGGAGGTGCACGACGGATCAGGCACTCTGATCGCCCGGGGACTGTGCACCTCCATGGTTCGTAAGAGGAGGCAGGGATAGCCTACCGAGTCGATACGCCAAGTTGAATTGGACGCCGGGCCGGTGCTATAATCCTGCGAGAGGGCCCTGTGGAGGTACGGTCGCATGAAGGTGCCGATGAAAGTGGACTACGGGGTGAGGGCCCTGGTAGAGTTGGCCTCCCACCAGGGGGACAGGCCCATCCAGACGTCGGAGATCGCGGCCAGACAGAGCATACCCGAGGCCTACCTGGACCAGCTCATGACCACGCTGCACAAGTTCGGCCTGATACGCAGCCGCCGGGGCCCGTCGGGGGGCCACATGCTGGCCAAGGACCCGTCGGACATCAACCTGGGCATGGTGATGGCGACCCTGGAGGGCAACACGCACCTGGTGGACTGCCTGGTGGAGCCCGACGAGTGCTCCCTGTCCGATACCTGCGCCCAGAGGGACGTCTGGAAATCGGTGGAGGACGCCATGCAGGACCTGTTGAGGGCCACCACCGTGGCGGACTTGGCCTACCGGCAGAACCACCTGGCCGGGCGGGGCATGTACCAAATCTAGGGCGCGCCGCAGGGGCCGCGGCCCCCGCCTAAAATCACGGCGCGAGAGACCGGCGGCATTGGGAATAAGAGTGAATCGCACCTGTCCCACCAAATAGAGGGCGGGTAGGCAAGAGCAAGGGGACCGGAGCCTGCGCCCACGAAGCGAGTCCTGACGGGGCGCGGGCCATTTTTTGCAACCGGGGCATTTTCCAACCGGGGAGGAGCGTCGGCATGACACAAGCGACGGAAGTCAGGGCACTTACGGCGGACCAGGTAAAGAGGTACAGCCGCCACATCATCATGCCCCAGGTGGGCAGCGCGGGGCAGCGGAAGCTGCTGCAGGCCAAGGTGCTGATAATAGGGGCCGGCGGCCTGGGCTCCCCCTCGGCGGTGTACCTGTCCCTGGCGGGGGTGGGCACCATCGGCATCGCCGACTTCGACGTCGTCGACGTCTCCAACCTGCAGCGGCAGATCCTGCACCACAACGACGACGTGGGCCGGCCCAAGGTGGTCTCGGCCCAGGAGGCCATCGCGGCGTACAACCCCGACACAAACGTGGTGCTCCACGAGGAGTGGCTCACCTCGGAGAACGCCATGGACATCGTGTCCCAGTACGACATCGTGATAAACGGGGCGGACAACTTCCCCTCCCGGTACCTGATCAACGACGCGGCTTACCTTTGCGGCAAGCCCCTGGTGGACGGCAGCATCCTGATATTCGACGGCCAGACCACGGTCTTCATGCCCGGCAAGGGCTGCTACCGGTGCCTGTTCCCGTCTCCGCCCCCTCCCGGGATGGTGCCCAACTGCGCCGAGGCAGGCGTGCTTGGTGCGCTCACGGGCCTGGTGGGGAGCATACAGGCCACGGAGACGCTGAAGCTCATCCTGGGCATAGGCGAGAGCCTGACCTCGCGGCTGCTGCTCATCGACGGCCTGAGCATGGACTTCCGCGAGGTGCGGATACCCCAGAACCCCCGGTGCCCCCTGTGCGGCGTGGACCCCACGGTCACTGAGTTGATCGACTACCAGGTGTTCTGCGGGGTGGCGCCGGCCGACGGCCACTAAGAGCGATGCCCACGACCATTCTGGACACCATAGGCAACACCCCCCTGGTGGAGCTCCGGAACATGGACCTCAAGGAGGGAGTCCGTGTCTTCGCCAAGCTGGAGGGGCAGAACCCCACCGGCAGCCTGAAGGACCGCATCGCCCGGCACATGGTGGAGAAGGCGGAGCGGGAGGGGAAGCTCACCCCGGGCAAGACCATCCTGGAGCCCACGAGCGGTAACACCGGCATCTCCCTGGCCCTGGTGGCTGGGCTCAAGGGGTACAAGGTGAAGGTGGTGATGCCGGAGAACGTCAGCGAGGAGAGGTCCCAGCTCCTGTGGGCCTACGGCGCCGAGATCGTCTACTCCGACGGCGCCCGGGGCACCAACGGCTCCATAGAGGTGGCCCAGGAGATGATGGCCGCCGACGGGCACGGCTACTTCATGCCCTACCAGTACGGCAACGACGCCAATCCCGGGGCCCACTACGAGACCACGGGGCCGGAGATCGCCCGGGACCTCCCGGATGTGGACGTGTTCGTGGCCGGGCTGGGCACGGGCGGCACCCTCATGGGAACGGGACGCCGGCTGAAGGAGCACAACCCCGACGTGAAGATCGTCGCCGTGGCCCCCGAGCCCGGCGACTACATCCAGGCCCTGCGCAGCCTAGAGGAGGGGTTCATCCCTCCCATACTGGACCTGGCGATGCTGGACTCCAGGATGCTGGTGCGCGGCATCGACGCCTTCCACATGACCAAGGAGATCATGCGCCGGGAGGGCATCTTCGCGGGGGTCTCCTCGGGCTCGGTGATCTACGGGGCTATGAAGGTGGCCCAGAGGATGGAGAGGGGCAACATAGTCTGCCTGCTGGCCGACGGCGGCTGGAAGTACCTGAGCACCGGGCTCTGGACCAAGGACTACGGGGAGATGGAGGAAGAGGCCGCCGGCAAGATCTGGTGGTAGTCCGCAGGAGACCTTGTACAAAGACAGAGACCGCCTCGGTCGGCGGTCTCGACCCTACCGGCGAAGCGATAGGGGTAGGGAGTTAAGCGTAACAAAAGCGATGCGGGTTGTAAACGTTCGCCTCGTCGTCGAAGGTGACTGCGGGGGCGGCAATCTTGCCGCCCCCTTGATTTCCCGGACGCCGGGCCCTACTTGCTCAGAAACGGGATGCGCGTCATGCGTATGAAGGTGGACCCCACGGCCAGCGCGAGCCCCACGATGGCCAGGACGACGGCGAAGGCCATGAAGCCGGTGCCTATGTCCGAGGCCATGGAGGCGAACACGTCGTTGGCGATGTCCACCAGCGACGGGGGGATGGAGTCGGCGCCCTCCCGGTTCAGCGGCTCCCCCAGCAGCCGGTAGCGGGTGACCAGGCCCAGCATCAGGACCAGGAGGCCCGAGAAGAGGAGGGCAAGCCCCGGAAAGCGCAGGGCCGAGGCCACGCGGGGGAGGTGGATGGCGGCCATGACCAGCCCGGCCCCCGCCATTACCAGCAGCAGCAGCCATTTCGCCACCCAGCCGCGGGCGACCACCTCCCTGGCGAAGTCGAACCGGTCCAGGAGCTCCTCCCGGGTCTGGCCGTTCTGCTCCGCCGCCTTCCGGACCAGGTCCAGGCGTGACCGGCCGTCCAAGTCCTTCTTCAGCTCGTCGATGGCGCCGGCCATCAGGGGCAACGTCAGCGCCGGGACGCTGGCCCTGACGGCCTCGCGGACCTCGCCCGCTGCCAGGTGGGCCTCTATCTCCGCGCTGATCTCCTCCAGGCCGGCCATGGCCCCCCGTGGAAAGTCGGGGTCGGCGGCCAGGTCATCCAGGACCCGCCGGTAGGCGCCGGCCGACGCCGAGAGGTCCTCGATGGCCGGGATGCCGGTCACCTCCTCCAGATTTCCGTTCCCCAGGTGCCGGTAGACCGACGCGAGGGACCGCTCCAGCTCGTCCGCGGAGTCGACCGGCACGTCGGGCAGCCCGTCGATGTGCCGGTCGGTGTATGCCAGGAGCGTCGGCCTGATCCGCTCCACGGAGGGCCCCAGGTCTATGAAGGCCCGGAGGTCGTCCGTGTCCTTGCCCACGTAGTCGATCGTGGCCATCACGGCGCCCTCCAGCTGCTCCTGCAGGTAGGCGGGCGGGATGATCTCCCTGGCGAGGCCAGCCACGTCCCGGCGGGGCACCTGCACGCCGCCCATCAGCTCCTGAGTCGTGTCCGCGAACTCCGGGTCCAGCAGCACCTCGTCGTATATCCGGTCGTACACGTCGTTCTCGGTCAGGCTGTCCAGGTAGAAGCCGGAGGTGAGGAACCGGCCGCCGACGCCGTCGACGGCGGCGAAGCCCAGGGAAGCCAGGAACAGGACGACGCCCAGTACCAGGGTGACGGTGGGCCGGAACAGGGGGACCAGGAGCAGGAGGTTCAAGGCGGAGAGCATCTCGGGTGTCCGCATTATACCACCGGAGCCAGGCTGACACGTGCCGGAGGCCGGGTCTCGCACGGGCGGCCCGGGCCCTAGATGCCGATGCTCCTGATCCAGAAGGCGCACCCCCACAGGTCGACGCCGCCTATGCGGTGCTTTTGACGGGGCTCGGCCCTTATGCACTCCGTGTGCTGGACCCCGAAGACCACGGTGTTCTCCATCAGGTACTTGATGGAGGAGGGGCTGTTGGCCGAGATGTACTTCTCCAGCTCCTGGTAGGCCTCCTCCTCGTCGGACGTGTGCACCACCACCAGCACCTCCAGGTGATAGACTCCCCGGGGAAGCGTGGAGCGGTACTCGGCCAGGGTCGTCTGGTTGGTGGCTATGGTGTCGCGGATGATGGCCGCCGGGAACTCGTGGACGCTGGCCGGGGGGTACTTGTAGACGCGGAGGCCCTTCACGGTGCTCAGCTGCCTTGCCATCGCGTCTACGATCTCCCGGATGACTCCCGACGTCGGGGTGGTCGTCATGTCCCGCCTCCCATGGCCGGCTTTCGATAGGCGTTGAGGAGCCGGCGTACGTCCCGGTCCAGCCCACGGGACCGGTCGGAAGGTCCCGGGGCGCCGGGGAGGCTGCCGTCCCTGCGGGTCCAGAGGCGGGCCGTCTGGAGCAGGCAGGCCTCGACCACCTCCTCGGGATACCTGTAGACCCGTATGCCGGCGCCGCCGGCGTGGGCCGCCGCGACGGTCCCGTTGACTCCCCGCCGGATGGTGAGGTCGCTGCCGTCGATGGACGTTACGTACACCTGCTCGCTCCCCAGGAGCAGAGTCTGCCCCACGGCCAGCCTGGAGCCGTCGGCCACCTTGAGGACGGTGTCCGAAGGGGAGACCGGGGAGCCCTCCTCGACGCCGGCGCCCCCGTCCTCGGTCACGTCCCGAAAACCCCACCTGCCCTGTATCCGGACTGTCTGGCGCCCCTTCTTGAACACGTCCTTGCCGCCGGTCCCCGGGGCCGCCACCACCTGCCCGTAGGGCCTGCCCCAGGGCTTGGTGGGGTCGGCGTTGGAGGGGTAGAGGAGATAGTCGGAGGCGTCCCAGGCGGTCTCGAAGGCGCGGTCCCCGTCGTCGTCGGTCTCGAGAGATGCGATGCTCACCAGGTCGGGGACCAGGAGGCTGCCGGTGCCGTCCCCGTCGAACCTCCGGGTGGCGTCGAGCACCCAGAAGCGCCGGTTGCAGTGCCGGTCGATGAGCCGGGACACGGCCTCCAGCAGCTCCCGGAGGCGGGAGTCGTATTTCGTCCCCGATATGTTCAACACACCGGCGGACTTGAGGGTCGTCAGGTCTGCGTAGGCGTTGGTCATGGCGGTCGAGCTACACCTCGTGGTAGAAGATGTAAGCGTTGCCCGCCAGGCCCGCGGCGGCGCCGGTGGACCTGGAGGCGGTCACGTAGTCCGTCGCGCCGCCCCTGGCGTCCAGGCGCTGGCGCTCCTTCCCGTTGACGCCCTTGTCGGCGATGTTGTCGAAGGGGCCGGCTGCGGCGCCCACGTCTAGGCCGTCGATGAGGTTGTCCGAGGAGACGTTTCCGCTCCGGGCGGTGCCGGCGTCCACGGTGCAGGAGGCACGGGCCTTGGTGGTCACGTCGAGCACCATCCGGGTGATGATGATGGCGTTGTCCTCGGGGTTCTGCCAGCGCATCACTCCTCCCCTGGAGTCGGCGGCGGTCAGGGCGACCTTCGCGCACTTCAGCGCCACCGGGTCGGTGTCCGAGCTGAGCATCGCCTTGACTTGCTCGGCGACGGGGCTGTTCTTGGCCGGGTTGGGCATTCTCGTTCCTCCTCGCTAGGTTGGGGGCGATGGCATGGGGATGCTCTAAAGAACCCCAGGCCCCACCCGGATCATTGGGCCCGCCCTCCCACCCCGCGCTCCGCGCGGGCAAGGAATCCCCGCCTGGTGGACGGCCAGCGGACTTGTCCGGAGCACTTCTAGGCCACGCCGGTGATGTTGTACTGGAGGGCCGTATGGGTGGCGGCGGACCTGTCGCCGGAGCGCTCGACGAAGGCCAGCCGCATGCTGACCACCATGATGTTCTGTCGCTTCTGGATGTCCCGGTCCGTCTCGATAGCCAGCTCCCGGCGGAAGCCCACCCGCCACTGGGACCTGTTCACCAGCAGCAGGCGCCCGGTGTCGGAGATGTTGCCCCCGTCGGTCACCTTGCCGTCCGTGTCTGCCAGCCTCATCTGCTCCGAGACGATGACGGGGATGCCCTCCACGGCCCCTAGCTGGCCCCTGAGCAGGGTGGCGTTGGGCCCGAGCTTGTCCATGGTCCGGAAGTTGGAGACGCCCAGGCAGCGGATGTACGTGTTCACGTCGGTGACGTAGGCCAGCTCCGAGGGCCGGACGCCGTACTTGCCCAGCTTGGCGCGCATCTCGTTGAACATGTCGTCGGAGACGGCCGCGTTGTGGTTGTTGGCCTGGCCCGTGTTGTCCACCAGGGGCAGGTGGGCCAGGCCGTCGAACCCCAGGAGCCAGTGGCCCTTGCCGGCGTCGGTCTTGGAGATGGTGGCCCCGTCGGCGTTGATGTTGTTGGTCGTGGTGCTGTCCCCGTTGAGCAGCACGTCGTCTATGACCTGAGCGGCGTTGCGGATCAGGCTGCCTCGCACCTCTGCGGCCATGGCGATGATCGAGTCCTCGTCCAGGGAGAGGGACCAGGGCACCTGCCCCACCAGCTCGTAGGCGGTCAGGGTCTGCTTGGCCGTGGACAGGGCCGTGCCGGTGGCAGCCAGGTTCTCCGTGCCGGGGTACCAGTCCACGTCGCCAAGCTGCAGGGGCACCTCGAAGGGGTTGGTGGGCATCTCCACCCGGGAGAAGAGGGGCGCCAGCATGGTCTCCAGGTTCACGTCCATCCACAGGGCGACGGCCTCCTGGGTGGGCACCAGCTCGTCGCCAGCGCCCGCGGTGGTGCTGTCCAAGGCCGCCTTCAGGTTGGCCTGCCACTCCTCCAGCATGTGGGGGTTGAGCCCCAGGGGCTTGCGCATCTGGGCGTTGAGAAGGCTGCGCATGTATGCCAGGTCCAGCATGTCCAGCCCCTGGTACTTGCCGTAGGGGACCCTGGGCCTCTCCCGGCCCCCGTACTTCGCCAGGATGGCCTCCTTCTCCCCCTGCCGCCACATCTCCTGGACGCCGGCCAACTGGGCCGCGATGCGGCCGATCTCCTCCTTCAGCGGGGGGATGTCGGTGTCCATGCGGGCGTTGTAGAAGTCCCGTATGCCGGCAACCTCTTTCCTGATGAGCTCCAGGTCCTGGGTTCCTATAGTCATGGGTGCCTCCTTTTTCATTTCCCCGGGCTTTTCGTTTCGCCGGGCTTGATTCCACCGTGGGTCCAATTCCATGGGGTCGTCCAGCCGCGGGGTCAGCCCCTGGCGCCCCGGAGGACGGCCAGCAGGTCGTCTATGGACACGTCCCGCGGCGTTTCCGCGGCCTCGCGGCGGGGAGTGTCGAGGCCGTCGATGAAGGCGCTCAGGATGGGCTTGTCGCCCAGGGACTTCCTCAAGGCCTGGGGGTTGGCGGGGACCGGGGAGGCGCTGATCTCCAGCAGCTCCTGCTCCAGGAAGTCGATGCCCTGGAGCTCTCCGCTCTGGGGGTCCCGGCGGAGGGCGTAGCGGATGGGGCGAAACCCCACGGACACGCCGTGCTGGTATCCAGCCTGGTAGAGGCGGCGGACCTCCTGGGCGAAGTCGGTGGGCGCGAACTCGACCCGGGCCATGAGGCGATGGGGCTCCTTCCAGATTTGGGCCGTCCTGCCGATGGCGGGCCTGGCGTAGTTGTGCGCCCAGAGGAAGACGGGGTTCCGCAGGTACGAGTCCAGCATCCAGCCCTCTACGGCGATGGTGTCGCCCTGGCGGTCCACGTCGTCGGTGGACACGACGAAGGTCATGTCGCCGCCGTCGGGGGCCGGCTCCAGGGAGTGGGCCCGTTTCTGCACCTGGGGGGCGTGGGACAGCCCCTTCCGGTGGGCCTCCAGGGCTTCGAGAAGCCGGTCCCTATCCCAGCCGGTTGCCGCGTCGGACATGTCGCTCCTCCAAAAAAAGACAGACCCCTTGGCGGGGTCTGTCCCTCTTCGTCTCGCCGGTCCCGTGGTCGCGGGGTCTTGCTGCTTGTATACAGACTAGCGAAGCGGCCTCCGGACGGTCAACGGGCCGGTGTCACCAATTCTCGGCCCGGCCCTGCCTGGCGAGAATGGTGGGAACGAGGCGCGGGAGGCGGCGTTGACACCCCCTTGGCCACTGGGTATCATCGGGGAGCGGCCGGGGGGAGGCCCCCGGCGAGCCAACGCCTCGGCGGGCGCCCACCATGACCCAAGACCCGATAAACGTGTTCGAATACGAGGCCCTTGCCAGGGAGCGGCTGCCCAAGCACGAGTACGACTTCGTCGCCGGCGGCGCCGGCGATGAGATCACCCTGGAGAGGACCCGGAAGGCCTTCGACTCCATAACCCTGCGCCCCAGCATGCTCGTCGACATCAGCGAGGTGGACCCCTCCACGACGGTGCTGGGCCACCCCATCCCCTTCCCCATCATGCTGGACCCCGCAGGCTGGCACGGCCGCTCCCACCCCGACGCCGAAAGGGCCACCGCCAGGGCCGCCGGGGCCGAGGGCACGGTCATGACCCTGAGCTCCGGCTCCACCCTCACCATGGAGCAGGTCGCCGAGGCCGCCACGGGGCCCATCTGGTGGCAGCAGTACCTGTTCGAGGACCGGGGACGCACCCTGGAGATGGTCGACAGGGCCCGGGAAGCCGGCTACTCGGCCATAGTCCTCACCCTGGATATCACCGTCAGCGCCAAGAGGGAGCGGGACGTCCACAACGGCTACGCCGCTCCCATGTCTCCCAACTACGCCGGGTGGCCCAAGCTCGAGTGGGTCGTGGACGATCTGACCAGCTCCGACGCCCCCGCGGGGGTGGGGTCCATGATCAGCCGCAAGGCCACCTGGTCCGAGGTGGAGTGGCTGGCGGGGCAGACGGCGCTGCCCCTGGTCGTCAAGGGCATCATGGCCGGCGAGGACGGCAAGGCCTCCGCCGAGTGCGGCGCGAAGGCCGTGGTCGTCTCCAACCACGGCGCACGCCAGCTCGACACCACCTTCGCCAGCATCGAGGTGCTGCCCGAGGTGGTGGAGCAAGTCGCGGGACGCATCGAAGTGTACTTCGACGGCGGGATCCGCCGGGGCACCGACGTGCTCAAGGCCGTGGCCCTGGGCGCCCGGGCCGTGATGATCGGCCGGCCCATGTTCTGGGGCTTGGCCGTGGACGGCGAGGCCGGCCTGCGAAGGGTGGTCCGCATCCTCGCGGACGAGCTCAGGATGGCCATGGGCATGTGCGGGCGGCCGACTTTGGAGACGGTGGACGCCGGCCTGCTGGGCGGCGGGCCTCCCCTGATGTCGGGACTGGCCTAAGGCCAGCAGAGAGGAGCAGCCATGACCAACCGGCCCATAAACATCTACGAGTACGAGGCCCTGTCCAACGACCGGTTGCCCAAGCACGAGTACGACTTCATCGCCGGCGGCGCCACCGACGAGATCACCCTCAGGAGGACCCGACAGGCCTTCGACTCCATCATGCTCCGGCCCAGGATGCTGGTGGACATCAGCCAGATGGACCTGTCCACGACGGTGCAGGGGCAGCGCATCGAGTTCCCCGTTATGGCCGACCCCTCGGGGGGGCACGCTCGGGCCCATCCCGACGGCGAGCTGGCCACGGTCAGGGCCGCGGGGGCCATGGGCACCGCCCTGGTCCTCAGCTCCGGCTCCAGCTACACCCTGGAGGAGGTCGCCAGGGTGGCCACGGGGCCCATCTGGTGGCAGCAGTACCTCTACTCCGACCGGGGCCTCACCATGGAGCTGGCCGACCGCGCCAAGAGCGCCGGCTACTCAGTCCTCTGCATAACCCTGGACTCGACGGTCCAGGCCAAGCGGGAGCGGAACATCCGCAACAACTACTCCAGCCCTCCCTCCCCCAACTACGCCCACCTGGAGCTGACCCAGTGGCAGCGATGGGACGTCTCCTCCGACGCGCCCAGCGGCGTTAACGCCCTCATCGACCGCAAGGCCACCTGGTCCTACATCGAGTGGCTGGCGGGGAAGACGTCCATGCCCGTGGTCGTCAAGGGCGTGATGACCGGGGAGGACGGCCGGCTGGCGGCGGAGCACGGCGCCAAGGGCCTCATCGTCTCCAACCACGGCGCAAGGCAGCTCGATACCACCTTCGCCAGCGTGGAGGTGCTCCCCGAGGTGGTGAAGGCCGTGGAGGGCAGGGCCGAGGTCTACCTGGACGGCGGCATCCGCCGGGGTACCGACGTGCTTAAGGCCCTGGCCCTGGGCGCTCGCGCCGTCCTCATGGGCAGGCCCCTCTTCTGGGGGCTGGCAGTGGACGGCGAAGAGGGCGTCAAGACGGTGATGGGCTTCCTCAGGGACGAGCTGGCCCAGGCCATGGGCATGTGCGGGCGGCCCACCATAGACAGCATCGACACCAGCCTCATCGGCACCGTCTCGCCCCTGCACTCGGCGCTGGCCCAGCCCGACTGGCCGGGTACGGGCCAGTCCTAGGGAGGGCAACGGGACAGCGGCCGGTCGCCGGAAACCCGACGGGGGGTCGCTGAAGGAGCGGCCCGCTACCGGTCGCTGAGCCCATATCGTATCCGACTCCGCGTGTCCGGTCAATCGGCCCCGGGGCCCCGGCCCGCTGCGGGGAAGGCACGGTTACTGGAAGAGCCTTGAAGATAGCCTTCATACACATGGACCCCAGGCCGGGCGCGGTCTGCATGAACCGCGCCACCGTGGAGCGCGGCCTGGAAACCGCCGCCTCCCACGGCGCCTCCTGGGTGGTCACCCCCGAGCTCTGCATCTCCGGATACACCTTCACCGACCGTCCCCGGGCTGGCGGCCTGGAGTGGTGCAGCCGGCGGCCTGGGGCCCACGACTGCGTCTGGGACCCGTTGCCCGCGGAGGACGGCGCCGGCGAAGGGCAGGCCGTCGGCACAGGCTGGATCACCCACCAGCCCGACGGCTGGATGAAGCGCATCCACGATACCGCGCGCCGCAAGGGGGTCACCCTCTTCCTGGCCCACCCCGAGAGGGCCACGGACAGCAGCGGGGCCACCCGGCTGTACAACTCCGTCTTCGTCCTGGGGCCCGATGTCGACGAGCCCGTTTCGTACCGGAAGATCAAGGTCACGGGGGGCCACGAGTCATGGTCGTCGCCGGGAGAGGGAGCGGTCACCGTGAGCTGCTCTGGGGTCCTGGTGGGGCTCCTCATCTGCGCCGACGCCTGGTTCCCCGATCTGGTCCTGGACCTGAAGCGCCGGGGCGCCCAGATCCTGGTCGCCCCTTCCGCATGGCCCCCGGGGTTCTGCGGCCCCGAGGATACCTGGGAGCGCCGGTCCGGTGAGACGGGCCTGCCCCTCCTGGTCTGTAATCGCACCGGCCGCGAGGAGGGGGCGATGCTGGACTACCGGCATGCCGAGAGCGTCGTGGCCCACCGGGGACGGCGGCTGCTGGAGTGGTCCACCGACCGGCCCGCCCTCCTGATGTTCGACTGGGACATGAGCTCGATGGAGTCCCCGTCCACCGGCTTCGAGGTCGTACCCCTGGCCCCGGACCGGTAGACCCCTCCTGTCGGACCCGCGGGCCCTGGGGCAGAATAAGTCAAGATGGCGTAGAATGGACAGCAGAGGGTGCGGAGGCTCCCGGCACGGGGACTAGCACCCGGCGTACCGGCCCAAAAAGAGAATCCCTCCAGTCGAGGCGTGAGCAGTGGCCCCCGTAGACAGTAGTCTGCACGGGCTCTTCAAGGCCCAGGCGACGGAGACTCCCGATATCCCGGCGATAGTCTCAGGCCCGGAGCGGATGTCATACGCTCAACTGGACCGTGCTACGGACTCGCTGGGGTCCTATCTCCGGTCCCATGGCGTCTCCACAGAAGACGCGGTGGGAATCTTCATGGAGACCTGCCCAGAGTTCATCGTCGCCAGCCTGGGGGCCCTGAAAGCGGGCGGGGCGTTCATGCCCATGGCCCTGGACTCCCCCGACCGCCTGCTGCGCGCCATGGTGGCCGAGTCCCGCCCCAAGGTCGTGGTCACCAAGGCCCAACACCTGTCCAGGCTGCCCACGCTTGGAGAGGTCGCTGGCGCCCACGTGCTGGCCATCGACGAGGACCGGTCCTGGACGGGCCTCGACGCCGCGGCCCCCGGCCCGGACGCCACCGGGGACCACCTGGCCTTCATCCCCTACACCTCAGGCACCACGGGAGACCCCAAGGGGGTGATGCTGACCGGCGCCTCCGTCATCTCCTCCTATCACGCCAGGTACCGGTTCAGCTCCTACGAGGCGGGGGACCGGGTCGCCTGCAATATCTTCTTCCCCTGGGAGTACTTCCGCCCGCTGCTGAAGGGGGCAACGGTGTACGTGGTCCCCGACGACGTTGTGTTCCTGCCCCGGGCCCTGGCCGAGTTCATCTCCGAGAACGGCATCACCGAGATGCTGTTCACCCCGTCCCTGCTGCAGGGGGTCCTGAGCTCGGGGGACCGCGACGCCGTCCGGGCCCGGCTGGCCTCCCTGCGGGTCGTCTGGCTGAACGGAGAGGTGGTCCCGACGAGCCTGTTGCGGCAGGCGCTGGAGGTCCTTCCCCGCTCCGCCCGCGTGTTCAACACCTACAGCATCAGCGAGACCCACGACGTCTGCACCGTCGAGCTGACGGGCCTGTCCCTGGATGGGAGGGAGGTGTGCCCCGTGGGTCTTCCCATGGACGGTGTGACGGTCCGGGTCATGCCCCAGGGAGGGTCCGTCCTCACCTCCAGGGGGAGCGGGGAGCTGTTCGTCGGCGGCCGGGGGCTCGCCAGGGGATATCTCGGCAGGCCCGATCTGGATGCCGAGAGGTTCCTCCGGCAGGACGGTGAGAGGTACTACGCCACCGGTGACCTGGCCGAGATCGACGCCCGGGGGATGACGACCATCGTTGGCCGGGACGACTCCATGGTCAAGATCAGGGGGTACACCGTGTACCTCGGGGCTGTCGAGGAGATGCTGCGGAAGCACTGCGGCGTGGCGGACACGGCGGTAGCGGTGGAGGCCGGGGACGAGACCAACAAGCGGCTGGTCGCCTACGTCGTCCGGGGACCCGGGGCAACGTGGCAAGTCGAAGCCAGGAGCGGCACTAGCAGGGACCTTCGGAACCTGTTGGAGCGGCACCTGCCCCACTACATGGTGCCCAGCCGCTACATGGAGCTGGAGGCGCTTCCCCTGAACCAGCAGACGGGCAAGCTGGACCGCAAGGCCCTGCCCCCCCTGCGCCAGGGCAGGTCCACCGTCGGAGAGCGCCCACGGCTCCCGGAGAATGCCACCGCGGCGGAGCGCCGCCGGGTCCTGCGGGAGCTGTGGGGAGAGGCGCTGCACATCGACGCCGGTTCGTTGGAGGACGATTGGGACTTCTTCGACCTGGGCGGCCACTCCCTGGCAGGCCTGGGGCTTACACTGGACGTCGAGCGTGCCTTCGGGGTCAGGCTTCAAGGCACGGAGATATACGAGCACCCCACCATAGACGCGCTGGCGGCATACCTGGAGGATGGAGGGCCACGTATGGAATCGAGAGTCTCGCTGGCCGAGGACGCAAAGCTGGACGCGGGGATCGTCCCCGCCGGGGAGATCAGGGCCACGCGTTTGAGCGAAGCGTCCGCCATACTGTTCACCGGAGCCACCGGCTTCCTGGGGGCCTTCCTGCTGGACGAGCTGCTGCGGGCCACGGGGGACGGAACGCGCTTCTACTGTCTGGCGAGGCAGCGGGCCTCGGGACAGGATCAGGCGGCCAACCGGGTACTGGAGGCCCTGAAGTCCTACGGGCTGCCCGGCCAGTCCCTCGGGCATCGGATCGTCCCGGTTACGGGGGACCTGACCCAGCCCCGCCTGGGACTGGATGAGAAGGAGTACCGGCAGCTTGCGGAAGAGATCGACCTGGTCTTCCACTGCGCGGCCTCGGTCAACTACGTGTACCCATATGCCACCGTCAAGCCCCACACGGTCGGCGGGACGGTGGAGGTGCTCAGGTTCGCCTGCAGCGCCAGGGCAAAACCGGTCCAGTACATCTCCTCCAACGGCGTCTTCCCGGGGGGCGACGATACGCCCTACCTGGAGAACGACCGGATAGCCGGCTTCTTGGACAGGATGGAGGGGGGCTACAACCAGGCCAAGTGGGTCGCGGAGTGCCTGGTGTGGTCGGCTGTGTCCCGGGGGCTGCCCGTCTGCCTGTACAGGCCCGGCAACATCGGGCATCACAGCGGCACGGGGGTGGTCAACCCCAACGATTTCCAGTCGTTGATAATGAAGGCCTGCGTCCGGTCGGGCTTGGCCCCCAGGGCCCCGGACTGGATGTTCGAAATGACCCCCGTGGACTTCCTGGTCAGGGCCATCCGGAAGATCTCCGACGACCCGGCGCACTTTGGCAAGGTCTACAACGTGGTCCAGCAGGACCCGGTTTCCGCCGACCGCGCCTTCGAGTACATGGAGAGCAACGGCTACGTGACGGGCCGCGTTTCATTGGAGGACTGGAAGTCGGCGCTACAGGCGACGGCCGACCGGGAGAACGACATAGAGCTGAGGGTCCTGGTCCAGGCCCTGGACTCCGTCGAGCCGTACCTCAGCGACACCAGCGTCTACGACGTCAGCCGTTTCAGCGAGGCCGTTTCGCGGATGGGCATGGCGCTGCCGGCGGCGGACGTGGAGTACGTGACCAGGTTCCTGAGGGTGAGTTAGCGTTCTGCCAGCCTGCCGCACACCCCTCCCCGAGTATTGAGCTCACCTTCGCCCGAGCAGAGGGGCCGGGGCCCCGCGCTCCGCGCGGGCAAGGGGCGTTCTGCCAGCGCCTACTGGGCCGTGCTCCCGCCGTCGATTACCAGCTCGGCGCCCGTCATGAACGAGGACTCGTCGGAGGCGAGGAACAGGGCGCCGTAGGCGATGTCCATGGTCGTGCCCAGCCTGTTCAGCGGTATCCGGCCAATCGCCTCCTCCCTGCTCTCGGGGTCCGGGCGGACCTCGTCGTACATGGCCGTATCCACCGGGCCCGGGTGCAGGGAGTTGGCCCTGATGCCGTCCCCGGCGTACTGCACGGCGGTGGCCTTGGTGAAGAGCCGCACGGCCCCCTTGGACGCGCTGTAGGCGGTGCTGGAGTCGCTGCCCACCAGCCCCGCGGTGGAGGAGATGTTGATGATGGAGCCTCCCCCGGCCTTGCGCATCTCGGATATGGCCAGCTTGGTGCCCAGGAACACGCCCTTGGCGTTGATGTCCATCACCGTGTTCCACTGCTCCAGGCTCTCCTCCCCGGCGAGCCCCCGGCGCCAGATGCCCGCGTTGTTGACCAGCACGTCCAGCTTTCCGTAGGTGGAGACGGCGGTGTCGATGGCCCGGCGCCAGTCCTCTTCGCTGACGACGTCCAGGTGCACGTAGACGGCGTCGCCGCCGGCCTCGGCGATGTCGGCCGCCACACTGGTCCCCTCCCGGTCCAGCACGTCCGCGATGACCACCTTCGCCCCCTCCCGGGAGAAGAGGCGCGCCTCGGCCTCTCCCTGGCCCCGTGAGCCGCCCGTAATCAGGACCACCTTACCTTCCAGTCTCATGGCGCCCCTCCTGCTCGGGTGTTACTAGGCGTGTTATTGGGCGGTCATGCCGCCGTCGATGGCGAGCTCCGCGCCGGTAACGAAGGAGGCCTCGTCGGAAGCCAGGTAGAGGGCCCCGTAGGCGATCTCCTCCACGGTGCCCATCCTGCCCATCAGGGTCCTGGAGGTGCCGGCATCCCGGCTGGCGGCGTCCGGTCGGATCTCGTGGTACATCGGGGCGTCCACGGGTCCGGGGTGGATGCAGTTGGCCCTTATCCCGTCCCCGGCGTACTGGACGGCCGTGGCCCTGGTCAGCAGGCGTATCCCTCCCTTGGACGCTCCGTAGGGGGCGCTGCGAAGGTCTCCGACGAGCCCCGCCGCCGAGGAGATGTTGATGATGGAGCCGCCCCCCGCCCGGCGCATCTCGGGTATGACGAAGCGTGTGCCCAGGAACGCGCCGGTGACGTTGACGTCCATCACGGCGTCCCAGCTCTCCTCGGTGGTCTCTTCCACGACGCCCGGGCGCCAGATGCCCGCGTTGTTGACCAGGACGTCCAGCCTTCGGAACCGCGACCGGGCCACGTCCACGGCCCGTTGCCAGTCCGCCTCGCTGGTGACGTCCAGGTGGACGTAGACGGCCTCCCGGCCCGCCCGGTTGATCTCGGCCTGGACGGACGCCCCCTCCCGGTCGAGGACGTCGCCGAAGACGATCTTGGCTCCCTCCCTGGCAAACAGCCGGGCTTCGGCCGCGCCCTGGCCCCGGGCGCCCCCGGTTATGAGCGCCACCTTACCCTCGAGACGCATGGCTTTCCCCCTGTGTCAGCGGTCCGGCGTGGCGGGTGTAGTGCTCCTGGAACCTGCGGATGGCGTCGACGTGGCCCGCAGGCGAACGGCCCGCGCCCCTGGTCTCCACGGTGAGGTACGAGGCGCCCAGGCCCCGCACCATCTCCGCCTCTCGAAGCCACTCGTCGGGCGCCTTGTCCTCCAGCCGGATGCGGCACTCCATCCCCATATCCGAGGGGTCCCTGCCGGCCTGAAGGACCAGGGCGTTGACCCGGTCCACGGTCTCCCGGCCGTGGGGCGCCAGGTGAAGCCCGTCGGCCGGGAACCAGCCGTCGGCCTTGCGGGCGATGCGGTGTAGGACGGGCTCCGCGGGCGCAGGGGCCCCGGGCCTTCCGCCCCCGATCCACAGGGGGATGGGGCGCTGCACCGGCAGGGGGTTGATGCCTGCGTGGGTCACGTCGTGCCAGCGGCCGTGGAAGTCCGCCGTCTCCCGGGTCCACAGGGCCCGGAGGAGGTCGATCTGCTCGTCGCACCGCCTGCCCCGGTCATGGAAGTTCATGTCCAGTGCCCCGTACTCCACGTGGTTCCACCCGACCCCGATGCCCAGGCGCAGGCGGCCGCCGCTGAGCACGTCCAGGGTCGCCGCCTGCTTCGCCACCAGGGCGGTCTGGCGCTGGGGCAGGATGAGTATGCCGGTGCACAGCCCGAGGCGGCTGGTGGAGGCCGCGAAGAAGGCAAGCAGGGTTAGGGGCTCGTGGACGGTGCTCTCGTAGCTGTAGTTGGCCGCGGCAAGCTCGGGGTGGGCGGCCAGGTCGGCCCCGAGCACGTGGTCGGCGACGAACACGTGGGAATACCCCAGCTCCTCGGCCGCCTGGGCGTACTCCCGGATGGGCCCCGGGTCGGAGCCTATCTCCGTTTGGGGGAATATTACGCCGACCTCCAGGGTTGCCTCCCGATGGGCGAATGACCAGATTGGGCGAATGCCCCGACCCGTCGAATGCCCCGACCCGTCGAATGACAGGAGTATGCTGGGTCGGTGGATGCCAGTCAATAGGCGGTGGCCGGCGGGGGTCGTGTCCCCGTCTTGTCACCATTCGCCGATAGGAGTAGAGTAGTGGATGCCCGAGGGCCCGGGAGCAGCCGGCCCGAGGGCGTGGATATGGAGGAAGGATGCGATTCGGCCACTTTTTCTACCCGATGAAATTCGACGACAGCCGGGACGGGCAGGAGATCGAAGACTGCCTGTACGAGGCCCAGCTCATAGAGGAGCTGGGCATGGAGGCCATATGGTTCGCCGAGCACCACTTCACCGGCGAGTGCGTGTACGGCGACCCGCTGGTGTTCGCCAGCGCGGTGGCCGTCAAGACCAAGCGGGTGCTGCTGGGCTTCGGCATCCTGGAGCTGCCGTTGCACAACCCCGTCCGCGTCGCCATACAGACGGCCCTGCTGGACAACCTGAGCAAGGGGCGGCTGGTGGTCGGCACTGCCAGGGGGTCCAACTACAACGCCTACGAGTACGTGGGGTTCGGGACCACCCCCGGCCTGGGAGGCGAGCAGATGGAGGAGGCCGAGGAGCTGCTGGTCAAGGCCTGGACCACGGACAACGTGGACTTCAAGGGCAAGTACTGGCAGGTGTCCTTCCCCTCGGTAAGGCCCCGGCCCTACCAGAAGCCCCATCCCCGCCTGGCCAGGGCGTGCATAGGCGACGAGTCCATCAAGGAGATGGCCAGGATCGGCCGTCCCATCCTGCTGCGCGGAAGCACCGTCGCCTCGGTGGGACGGAACATCGAGCTGTACCGGGACACCATGGCCGCTGCGGGCTTCGACGAGGAGGCGGTGGAGAACAACCTGGACCAGATATGGGTATGGCGGGAGATGCACCTGGCCGAGACTGACGAGCAGGCCTTGGGCGAGTTTCTGCCCGCCCACTACCGGGCCTACAGCAACATGGAGAAGCTCCGGGACCGCTGGAACCCCAGCGACCTGCCCATGACCCGGCAGCTGCCCCCGCTGGACCGTTCGGGATACGCCGAGAGCCCGGACCCCAACGCCGCCGAGAACCTGGTGGGCGGCCCCAAGCGCGTGGCCGAGCAGGTAGCCCAGATGAGGGACGTGGGAGTCCGCAACCTGATGCTCACCAACAGGGGGCTCATGTCGCTGGAGAAGACCGAGTCGTCCCTGCGCACCCTCAGCGAGAAGGTGATGCCCCTCTTCGCCTCAGGGGGCTCCTAGGCGCCCCTTAAGCCTGGGCCGCGGTCTACCGTGGCCCGGTAGAGTTAGCCCGACTCCCCCGGCCCCGCCCTGTCGGACGCTGCCGCCCGCCGCCGTGCCGCCCTGGGACCGCCGACCCGCACCAGCTGCGCCTTGAAGGCCAGCAGGGGTATGGTCACCGCCATGACGGCGATGGCTACGAACTGGGCCTCGTTCAGGCCGATGGCCCACTCCTGGTCCATGGGAGGCGGGCCCGTGCGGAGGAAGCTGATGAAGAACCGGCCCAGGGAGTAGAGGCCCAGGTAGAGGACGAAGGTCATGCCGTAGGGCCGCAGCCGGTCCCGCATGGCCACCACGGCCCCCAGGACCGCCAGGTCCAGGAGCATCTCGTAGACCACGGCCGGGTGGCTTGCCCCGAACCCGTGCACCTGGTTGCTGGGGCTCTCGGGGTGGGTATACACGAACCCCCACGGGAGGTCCGTTATCTTGGCCACGTGCTCGCCGTTGATCACGTCACCCACCCTGCCGATGGCCATGGCTATGAGCAGGGCTGGGGCGGCTATGTCGGCCAACCGTCCTATCGAGGGCAGGGGCGCGGGCTCCAGCTTGGCGCCCTTGAACACCTTGTTCCACGCTGCCAGGAACCTGGGATGGTTCCTGATGACCATGTAGGCGGCGCCGCTGAGAAAGCCTCCCAGGATGGCGCCGTATATGGTGATCCCCCCGTTCCATATCTGGACTATCCTGATGGGGTCGTGCCTGTAGAAGTCGTCCCAGAAGTCGACGACGTGCAGCAGCCGGCTCCCGATGATCCCGCCGACGATGCACCAGGTGGCGATGGAGTATATCGAGTCCGCGTTCAGTCCCTGTTGCCGCCCCCATCGGGCCACCAGGAACACCGCCAGCGCCACGGCTACGAAGGTCAGGAACCCATGCCAGGTGAGCTGGAAGCTGCCCACCTGGATCATGTCCGGGTCGATGCCGATTCTGATGGCCAGCAGGGATATGTTCATCAGCCTTAGGTCCCCTCTCCGTGCGGGTCAGGGTTGATAGTTGGTACAAGGTACGCCCTGACACCCCTGCATTGCAAGGTCTTGACCACGTTTTCGCCCTCGGGTTTGCCAGGCACGAAGGTGTAGATGGCGGGCCCCGTGCCTGATAGATGGGGTACTCCCGAGCCGTTGGGCCCTCCGGCGTAGGGCTCGGCCGCCTCCCGCAGGGCGCTCCACGCCTCCGCCAGGCCCTGGAAAGCCTCCAGCGCCACCGGTTCGAAGGCGTTGAACAGCAGCGGCTCCGTATCCCCACCGGCGCGAAGGGTCTCCGTCAGGGCCTCCGTCCGCCTGCCGTCGGTGTAGTGGTCCGGGGACATCATCGAGTAGAGCAGCGCCGTTTTCGTAGGCCCGTCCCCGGACTGCCCCGAGGGCGGACCCGGCGGGCACACCAGCACCATCCAGCGGGTGGGAGGGGTTGGGAGGGCCTCTATCCGATCGCCGCGGCCCGTCCCCAGCGCCGTTCCGCCTTCCAGCAGAAAGGGGACGTCGGCTCCCAGGTCCGCGGCGATGTCCCTCAGGCGGGCGTCGTCCAGTCCCAGGCCCCACAACCGTCTCAGGCCAAGGAGGGCGGCCGCCGCGTCGGCGCTTCCCCCGCCCAGGCCCATCCCCACTGGAATGAGCTTGTCCAGGCGCATGTCGGCGCCCCGGGACTCGCCCGACTCCCGCCGCAGGGCTTCAGCCGCCCTGCAGACCAGGTTGCCGGGTCCCTCCAGGTCCGGGTCCGAGCAGCGGAGCCGGACGCCCTCCCCGGGCGCCACGTGCAGGGTGTCCGACAGGCCGATGGTCTGGAGCACCGTCCGTATCTCGTGGTACCCGTCCGGCCGGCGGCCCAGGACCTCCAGCGTCAGGTTTACCTTGGCGTAGGCCCTGGTCTTCGACGGAAAGCCCCCGTTGCCGGCCCTAGGCACGGGGCCGCCTCCCGGAGCAGACGCCGCCGTCGCGGACCGCGGCCCAGAGGGCCTTCCACTCTTCTACGATCAGGCTGCCGGGCCGCCTGGTGGGGTCCAGCGAGGCCGATTCCAGCAGTCGCTGGGACTCGGCGGCCGGAATGCCGAGGCCCATCCCCAGGGAGTTCCGCAGCTGCTTCCGGGGGGCCGAGAACCCCGCGCGGACCACCCGGAAGAAGTCCGGCGCCTGGCGGGGCTCGACGGCCTGGACCGGGAGGAGGTCCAGCCTCACCACGGCGGAGGTGACCTTAGGAGACGGGCGGAAGGCGCTGGGGGGCACATCGCATATGATACGCGGGACGGCGTACAGATGGATGCCAACGGCCAGCAGGCTCATCCGTCCTCCGGCTCCCACCATGCTCTCCGCCACCTCCTTCTGGACCATCACGACGATCAGCGACGGTTTGGGCTCCACATCCTCGAGGAAGTGTCTCAGGATGGGGTTGGCGGCGTAGTAGGGCAGGTTGCCCAGCAGCTTGTAGCTCCTGCCCGCGGGTACGAGGGCCGCCGGGTCCACCTCCCTGGCGTCGGCCTGTACCACCCGCAGGTTGCCCGGGTACCCGAGGGCTTCCGGCAGGGCAGCGGCGAGCTCCGGGTCCACCTCCACTCCGACGACCTCCCGGGCCTTCTCGACCAGCGGTCGCGTCAGGGCGCCCCGGCCCGGCCCTATCTCGATGACGGTGTCCTCAGGTCCCACCTCCGCGGCCCGGAGAACGCGCCCGGGCAGCCGCCGGTCCACCAGGAAGTGCTGACCGAGGGCCTTTCGCGGGCGCGGACGAGGATGGCTATCGGGCGCGGTCGGGGGGGTGCGGGTGCGCGGATGCGGGTTCATGGGAGATCGGGAACGGTCTCAGGGACCGGCACGCGCTCCGCGGCGACGGAGTTGGGCATGGGCGGCGACGGGGCCTGGACACCTCGAAGGATGAGAGTTAGAGACCGTGCACCTCTCTTCGACGAAAACCCTTGAGCGTGACCCCAAGGGCGGCTCCAGCCAGGCTCTCCCCCGGCACCCGAAGGGTCCTGCTTACCGTTGCTTCCTTCCGGACCTGGCGGGGTTCACAGTCCTCCGTCGCGAGGGACCCGGCTATCTACACAGCCCGTTGGGGGCAGAGGCGCATGGGTCAGGCCTACGGGAGGGATTCAACCCCGCTGTAGCGGATTGCGGGTGCAGGGCACCGCTAGCTCCCCGTCTAGCACGGCCTCCATACCATGGTAGGGGAGGCGGCACCGCGTGTCAATCAGTCCCAGAGGGGACGGGCTGCCCGGCCAGGCGCCCTTTCTTGTTCATGCCTGGGGCCGGTGGTAGAATTGCGCCTGTGAAGGACCCCGCCTGCGTGCGCAAAGCGGTCATTCCCGCCGGGGGGCTGGGCACCCGGTTCCTGCCGGCCTCCAAGGTGGTGCCCAAGGAGCTCCTGCCCATCCTGGACAAGCCGATGATCCAGTACCAGGTCGAGGAGGCGGCTGCTGCGGGGATCGAGGAGGTGATCGTCGTCACCTCCGAGGGCAAGGAGGCGTTGGAGAGGTACTTCGTCCAGGACCCGGCCCTGGAGAGCCACCTCTCCCGCTCCGGCGCCACCGGCCTGCTGGAGGAGGTGCGGCGTACCTGGTCCACGGCCCGCGTCTCCTTCGTCCGCCAGGAGCAGCCCCTGGGGCTGGGCCACGCGGTTCTCACCGCCCGGGACGCCGTGGGAGACGAGCCCTTCGCGGTGATGCTCCCCGACGACGTGATATGGCACTCGGAGGGCGTGACCGGGCAGATGCTCGGGGTCTTCCGGGAGTACGGCGGAAGCGTCGTCGCGGTGGAGGAGGTGCCCGCGGAGGCGGTGAGCGCCTACGGGGTCGTCGACTCCGTGCCCGTCGCCGGGCAGGTCCACCGGGTCCGGGGGCTGGTGGAGAAGCCGGCCCCGGAAGAGGCGCCCTCCAACCTGGCGGTGGTGGGGAGGTACGTCTTTACCCCCGACATATTCGACTGCCTGGAGCGGACTCCCCCCGGCGCCAAGGGGGAGGTCCAGCTCACCGACGGCATGGCCCTGCAGCTGGAGAACGGGCCCATGTTCGCCTACCGGTTCCACGGCTCCCGATACGACGGGGGCACGCCCCTGGGACTTCTTAGGGCTTCCCTGGAGATCGGGCTGAAGCGCGGGGACACCCGGGACGGGGTGCGGCAAGCCCTCCGTGACCTGCCCTAGGCCCCTAGCCAACCCCGGGTACGAGGAGGACGCACTTGACCACTCTCAAGGATGGACTGCTGGCAGAGGTCGCCGACATCCGGCTCGAGCTCGAACGGCTGCTGGCGGGGATGGAGTACTGCCTGGACTGGAAGCCCGAGGAAGGCGAGTGGTCGGTCAGGGAGGTCGTCTACCACATCGTGGACACGCCCGAAGGCGGCATCCACGACGCCGTTCAGAGGACCCTTGACGGCGCCCTGCCGGAGATAACGGTCAACGGCAACCTCAGCAACATGACCGACCAGCGGCTGGGGAAGGACCTGGAGGCGGTGAAGGACGACATCGAGGCCGTGTTGTCGGGCATGGAGCGGGCCCTGGCGCCGCTGGACGACGACGCCCTGTCGGGCCGGGAGACGTTGGTCCACTCCACCATGCGGGGCGTCAGCGAGACCCGCAGCGCCCGGAACCTGTCCCAGAGGCTGTTCGCCGGCCACTGGAAGGAGCACCTGGCCCAGATCGCCGCCCTTAGGGACGCCCTGGGTATTACGTGACCTGCCCCAGGCACTCCTCCAGCAGGTCCAGCGCCGCCCTGGCGAACACCCACATGTTCCCCTCCCGGTCCGAGTCGCCCGTTTCGACCGTGATGACCCGCTCGACGGGTCCCACCACCGCGATGCAGGCGTGCCCGGGCGAGTCGCCGTAACGGTTTCCCGTGGGGCCGCTGGCCCCCGTCTCCGCCAGCCCCCAGGTGGCCCCCAGGATGTCGCGGATGGTCCGTCCGTTGAGCAGGGCGTAGGGCTCGGAGCTGGGCCGGATGCCCTCCATGGCCTCCTCGGGGATCCGCAACAGGCGCCGGCGCGAGTCGTTGGTATAGCTCGCTGCGCCTCCCAGGAAATACGCCGACGCGCCGGGCACCGCCACCAGCGCGGCCGAGATCACCCCGCCGCACGCGGACTCGCACACGGCAACTGACTCGCCGCGCTCCTTCAGCAATGCGCCCACTGACGACGCCATGGAATCGAGCTGGGGCATGATGTCCTCCTACCACGTGTTCTCCGGTCCACCAAACTCCGGGTGTCAACTATACAGCATTCCCCGGCGACCACCCCGAACCTTGGAAGACCGCCGGCTTTAGGGTTGCCATATGGCAGTCGTTAGTATATCCTAATACCACCCCATCGGCTGAGCGACATACTAGAAGGCAGTCGACCAATGTATATCTGTATGTGCAAGGGTATCAGGGTGTCCGATGTCGTTGAGATGACGAGGTCCGGGTCCTCTTCGATTGGAGATGTCGTGGACGGGCTTGGGCTTGGGGGCGGCGACTCCTGCGGCAGGTGCGCCGACCACAAGGGCGAAATCATCAGGCTCGTATCCATCGAGCTATGCAAGCCACCGATGGCCCGTCCCTCCCCCAGGCGCGCGGTCGCCCAGGGAGTCCTGGCTCCCAGGGACCGCGCCGCCGCCTAGCCGGAGCCCGCGGTCGGTCCGCCAACGGTCCCCGGTCCCTCCCGTGCCCCACAGACGCCTCGGCGATGCCGTAGGACCACGCCAGCCCCGCCTTGCCGATCCCTATTCCTTCCGTCCCGACCCGGAGTCTGTTCCATGCCACAAAATGGGGCGGGTGCGCGATCACACCAGGCTATGTGGCGGCCTCCCCTCCGATGGTATAGAATACGCCAACACACTTGACGAAGGAGCTTTAATGAAGGCCAAGGACGGCATCGTAGACCGGCTCAACACCATCCTCACCGTCGAGTTGACGGCAATCAACCAGTATTTCGTCCAGGCGGAGATGTGCCGCAACTGGGGCTTCGAGAGGCTGTACAAGAAGTTTCGTGACATCAGCCTCGACGAGATGAAGGACGCCGAGCACCTCATCGCCCATATCCTCTATCTGGAGGGAGTGCCCAACGTGCAGCGCCTGGGGCAGGTGATGGTGGGGGAGTCGGTCAGGGAGGACCTGGACCTGGACCTGGCGTCTGAGGTGGCGGCTGTGGACACCTTGAGGGAAGCCATCAGCCACGCCGCCCAGGTGGGTGACTACACGACCAGGAGCATGCTCGAGGAGATGATCCGCTCCGAGGAAGAGCACGTCGACTGGCTCGAGACCCAGATCGAGACCATAAACCAGATCGGTGTCGACCTCTACCTGAACCAGCAGATCAAGGAGGACGAGTAGTCATCCCCTGGGTGCATCCGGGGAGAACGCCGAGATGACCGACCAGCAGCCCGGCCCCTCCAGCGTGACCGGCCGCACCTTGCTCGAAGCCGGGTTCGATGGGAACGTCATGCCCTATATCCGGTGGTACGTGACGCTGTGGCTGGTCATCACGGTTGCGGGTATACTCCTCATCCCCTTCTGGTTGATCTTCAGCCTCTGGTACTGCTCCCAGTACCACCGGCGGGTCTCGGCCAGGCTGACCACCAACGCGCTGGAGATACGGAAGGGTGTGTTCGCCCGCTCTGAGGCCACCATCCCCCTGAACCGGATCACGGACCTGCGCCTCCACGATGGGCCCCTGATGCGGCACTACGGGCTGAGGGGGCTGAAGGTGGAGACGGCGGGGCAGTCGGGAAGCCCCGGCAGCAGCGAGAGCGACCTCCTGGGCGTGATCGACGCCGTCGCGTTCCGCGATGCGGTGCTCGTGCAGAGGCAGAAGCTGCTGGACTCCGAGACCGCAACGGCGGACTCGCCGGCGCCCGCGGGCGTCGCCGCCATCCTGACCGAAATCCGCGACATCCTGACCCGAATGGAAGCCAAGGGCACCAACGGCTAGTTGCTGGCGCCGCATACCTGCCCGCGTGTGGACGAGCGCCGAAGAGCCTAAGAGGAAACTGAGGTCGGTCCGGTGCCTCTGAAGGTTGTCTCCTGGAACATCGGCAAGATGCACGAGCCCTGGCGCCAGCTGCTGCGGATGGACGCCGACGTGGCGTTGCTGCAGGAGGCGACGCCGCCGCCCGACGACGTGGCTCGGCTGCGGGGTGCGATGCTCCCACCCACGGAGGGCGCCGGGCCCCTGGACATCGGCCCGCGGGAGGCCTGGGACTCGCATTCGTGGAACTCCGACTGGTGGCACGGGCGGGGCTGGCCTGCCCTGTACGACCGCTGGCCCATGGTCGTGCGCCTCTCCGACCGGGTCGACGTCCAGTGGTTTCGGCAGGTTGGCCCCGCGTGGCGGCATCCGAAGCCCGACGAGATCGCCGTAAGCGGTATCGGAACTCTGACGGCGGCCCGTGTCACCCCGCTTGACGGCTCGTCCGACCCCTTCATTGTCATGTCCATGTACGGCCAGTGGGTCGGGTCGCATCCCAACGTCGACACGTCTTGGAACATCGGCTACGCTGATGCTTCCTTGCACCGCATCGTCTCGGACCTCTCGGCCTTCATCGGGAAGGAGAATCCGCGGACCCATCGTATCCTGGCCGCCGGCGACCTCAACATCACCTACGCCTACGGCAGCGGCGGCAGCGCATACTGGCAGGGGCGCTACCGGTCTGTGTTCGACCGGATGGACGCCCTTGGCCTGGAGTTTATGGGTCCACAGGCGCCCAACGGCCGGCAGGCGGAGATTCGGACAGTGGGCGAGCCGGCGGACTCCAGGAACGTGGTGACCTTCTACCTACCGGGGAAGAATCCAGAGACGGCGAGCAACAACCAGCTAGACTACGTCTTCGCCTCCCGCGGCTTCCACGAGAGCATCACGGTGCGCGCCATGAACGGGGTCGAGGAGTGGGGCGCAAGCGACCACTGCCGGCTGCTCATCGAGATCGTAGACGGATAGGACGTACCACCTCCGCATCGGTCCCGCCGTCAAAGGTCATGGCGGAGTACCTCCCGTTGGCGGCGGCTACACAAGCATAAGGAGGTCGGTCCGGTGCCTCTGAAGGTCGTCTCTTGGAACATCGGCAAGATGCGCGAGCCCTGGCGCCAGCTACTGCGGATGGACGCTGACGTGGCGTTGCTGCAGGAGGCCACGCCGCCGCCCGACGACGTGGCTCGGCTGCGGGACGCGGCGCTCCCACCCACGGAGGGCGCCGGGACCCTGGACATCGGCCCGCGGGAGTCCTGGGACTCGCATTCGTGGAACTCCGACTGGTGGCGCGGGCGGGGCTGGTCCGCGCTGTACGACCGCTGGCCCATGGTCGTGCGGCTCTCCGACCGGGTCGACGTCCAGTGGTTTCGGCAGGTCGGTCCGGCAGGGTGGGCCGAGCAGGACGAGATCGACGTCAGCGGCGTCGGGACGATAACGGCGGCCCGGGTCACCCCCCTGAATGACTCAACCGCGCCCTTTGTGGCAGTCTCCATGTATGCCCGTTGGATGGCTCCGCACCCGTCCAGGAACAAGCCCTCATGGATATACTCGGACGGCTCAGCCCACCGAATCATCTCGGACCTGTCGGCGTTCATCGCAAGCACAAACCCCGGCACCCACCGCATCCTGGCGGCAGGGGACCTCAACATGATATACGGCGCCGAAGACGACAATCTGCTGGCTGTTCCGGCCCGGGACCGCACGGTCGTGGACAGGATGGACGCCCTCGGTATGGAATTTTTGGGACCGCAGCACCCGGCGGGGAGGCTGGCGTGTCCCCCGCCCCAAGGCCTTCCTTGGGAGACGAGGAACGTGCCCACCTACCACACTGCGCGGCAGTCTCCGGCAACCGCACAGAACCAACTAGACTACGTGTTCGCCTCCCGCGGCTTCCACGAGAGCATCACCGTGCGCGCCATGAATGGGGTCGAGGAGTGGGGCGCAAGCGACCACTGCCGGCTGCTCATCGAGATCTCGGACGGATAGGGCGTACCGCCGCCGTATCGCTCCCGCCGTCGACGGGTCTCACGCCTCCGGGGGGCTGACTCGGAGGGTGATGATGTCGGTGTCGTGGTACTGCTGGTGTTGCACCGACGAGGCGTAGCTGCGCAGCAGCCGGAGGGACAACTCGTTCTCCGCCGGCGTTTCGATGTCGTGCTGCTGGAGCTGCCTCACCTGGTCCTCGATGTTCGCCTGGTTGCCCCCGCCGATGAACTCCAGGTTGGCCACCGGGCCGTCGCTGGACGCTACCACCACCAGCTGCCGCTCCTCCTGGGCGTCCTCGTCTCCGTCCTCATCATCATCAAGGCTCAGGTCCAGCGGGGCCAGCGTAAGGAGGGTCTCCTCGGCGGCGGCGCTCAGCCGGTCCTTCATGGCGGCGTTCCAGCCCCTGCGGGCGGCGAACCTGGCGATGAACTCGTTCAGGTCCGGCAGGGCATCGATGTGGAGCCGGGAGCGGAACCGCATGCGCCTTGGGTTGGTGAACTCTAGGTAGAGGATCATCACGATCGCGGCGAACCCTCCCGTCGTCACGCCGCTATCGAGGAAGGTGGCCCAAGACGAGCCCAGGTTCGGGAGGTCGAACAGGCCGAACTGGAAGGCCGCGCCGATCCAGAAGCAGACCCCCGCGACCACGACCTTCTGCCTGTTCTCCTCGGTCTCGATGACCGTCCGCGCACCGTCCACGAACAGCGTCCCGGTGATGAGGATGAGGTACCCCGTCATCACGGGCCCGGGTATGGTGCTGAGCAGTCCCGACGCCTTGGGAAGAAACGCCAGCGCGATGAACACGATGCCGATGCAGTACCCGACCCTCCGGGAGGCGACGCCGGTGATCTGGGTGAACGCCATGATGCCCGGGTTGATGATGTTGGGGACGGCGCCGGCGACGCCGGCCATCAGGTTGGTCACCCCGGTGCCTGCCAGCGCCCTCTGCACCGCCCGGAAGTCCACGGCCCGGCTGTCACGCCACGAGACCCGCTGCATGGCGATGGCCGCCCCGTTGGTCTGGATGGAGATGATCACGCCCAGGAACAGGAACGCCGGGAGCAGCGACCAGAAGGGGAAGCTGAATTCCAGGCCCAACCCCGGCGACACGGTCGGCGGCCCGATCCATGGGGCCTCTATCACCCGGTCGATGTCGTAGATCCCGAAGCCGGCGGCCACTATGCAGCCGGCCACTATGCCGATGAGAGGCCCCCAGAGGCGCAACACCGCCGAGCCCCGGAGGGTGAGGGCGGCGACGATGATCAGGGTGGTAAGCGCCGTCAGCGGCGCCGCCACCGGCTCCACCTCCGACGAGCGGTCCAGCAGGCCGAACACGACGGAGGCCAGGGTGATGGAGAGTATCATCATCACCGTGCCGCCCACGGTGGGAGTGACGATCCTCCTGAGGATGAACAGCCACTTGGATATGACGATCTGGACCACGGCCGAGACGAGGACCAGGGTCGTCAGCGTGGCCGGGCCCCCGTCCGCCACCGCCGTGATGCAGAAGGGTATGGCGAAGGCGGCGGTGAACATGGGCAGGACGGTGCCGGCCCCCACCAGTCCCAGCCGCCGCACCTGCAGCAGCGTCGCCACCCCCACCACCACCAGGGAGGCGAAGACCATCCATACCAGGTAGGACTCGTCCTTTCCCGATTCGCTGGCGACTATGACCGGCGTCACCAGCAGGGTGGCGGAGGCGATCATGGCGAACTGCAGTCCCAGCCCGACGGTGGTCAGGAGGGGCGGGTTCTCCTCCACGTCGTAGCGGAGGCCCCCGGAAGCTGTCGTCATGGAATCGTCTCCCGGACTCGCAGGTCTATAGACACTATATACGATACCGCAATGGGCTGCGCGGCTGCATCAGGGGAGAGAGCGCCCCCTGGGTTGGAACAAGCGCCCGGTCGGAACAAGCGCTCCCTGGGTTGGAACAAGCGCCCCTGGCTCGGGACAAGCGCCCCCCCTGGGGTGGGATAAGCAACAACGCCGTCTGCGTCTGTCTCGGCGAGCCCTCATGCGGGCACGCGGACCCTCGGGGGACTGGGGTGTTGCAAGCGCCGTACTCGTGGTCTGGGTGTCGACACGGTGCACGTTGGTGGGGGGTGGTGGCGCATGCGGGGTTCGAACCCGCGATCTCCGCCTTGAGAGGGCGGTGTCCTAGTCCACTAGACGAATGCGCCAACCCGCGCTGGCTGGGGATCGTGGATTCGAACCACGGTTTGCAGATCCAGAGTCTGCCGTCTTGCCACTAGACGAATCCCCATCGGGTCGATTATAGCACCGGCGTTGGTGGGGGGACAAGTTATCCCGAATCTCCGGCTTCTGCCTTTATCAGAAACAAGCGCCCCCCCACCGGGATTGACAGCACACGGCGCGTTGTGTTAGCTTCCCCGGTAGCGTAAAGGCTTAGATGGAGACGAGTAGGCGGGGACCAGGGGTCCAGAGAGTCTGGTAAGGTGGGAGCAGACACTCCGAGCCCGTCCGAAAATCCCTCCGGAGCCGCAGGTTGAACGGCGGGCCCAACGGGCCGCAACAGTAGACCGGGCCGGGCTCATCGCCCGTTACCAACGATGGGGCATGATTGTGCCTTGCTCGAGCGGTCTCCCCACCACCGGCCACGGGCCGCAGGCGGGGATGGACAACTAGGGTGGTACCGCGGGATCGACAGTCCCGTCCCTAATTGGGGCGGGACTTTTTGGTGCTCCCAGGCGTCCCCAGCCTCTCCGGGCCGCGTCTGGCAGCCCGGAGCAGGCGCCTCTAGCAGGGAACGAATCCTAATCGGTCCGGCCCGGTCGGGTCCGGACCGGAATAGAGGGGCGCCATGAAGCTTACGGGAGCGGAGATCATCTGTGAGGCGTTGCTCCGCGAGGGCGTGGACGTCATATTCGGCCACCCCGGCGGGGCTGTACTGCCCCTCTACGACGCCTTCTACAAGTACGAACAGCTACGGCACATTCTGGTGCGCCACGAGCAGTGCGCCGCCCACGCCGCCGACGGGTACGCCCGGGCCACGGGCAAGGTAGGCGTATGCGTCGCTACCTCGGGCCCCGGGGCCACCAACCTGGTGACGGGCATCATGGGCGCCAAGGCGGACTCCGTGCCCATGGTGGCCATCACCGGCCAGGTCGCCCGGTCCGCCCTGGGCACCGAGGCGTTCCAGGAGTGCGACACCTGCGCCATCACCGTGCCGTGCACCAAGAAGAACTACCTGGTCATGTCCGCCGAGGACCTGGCCCCCACCATCTACGAAGCCTTCAGGGTCGCCCAGGACGGCCGGCCCGGCCCCACTCTGGTGGACATACCCCGGGACGTGCAGCAGGAGCTGGCCGAGTTCGACTACATGGAGGTGCCCCAGGGCTACTCGGACCATCTCAGCCCCGAGACCCGGGCCAACCTCGCCGAGGCCGTCCAGCTCATCGACCAGGCCAAGAAGCCGTTGATAATCGCCGGCCACGGGGTGTTGACCTCCAATGCCTGGGACGACCTGGTAAAGCTTTCGGAGAAGACCCAGATACCCGTCGTGAACACGCTGCTGGGCCTCAGCTCTTTCCCCCGCAGCCACCCGCTGAGCCTGGGGATGCTGGGCATGCACGGCATGTACTGGGCCAACATCGCCGTGGACCGCGCGGACCTGGTCCTGGGGCTGGGAATGAGGTTCGACGACCGGATCACCGGCAGGCCGGGGACCTTCGCGCCCAACGCCAAGATCGTCCACGTGGACATAGAGCCGTCACAGATCGGGCGCAACGTGCCCACGGCCGTGGGACTGGTGGGCGACGTGGGGGCGGTGCTCCGGGCCCTGGTCCCCATGACCGCCCAAGGAGACCGGTCCGACTGGCTGGAGGAGGTGGGCGCCCTCAGGAAAGCCCACCCCTCCCTGGCGATACCCCAGAGCGACGGCCTCCTGGCCCAGCACGTGCTTCAGGACCTGGACCGTCTGGTTCGCGACGAGGATGACGTGGTGGCGGTGACCGGAGTGGGCCAGCACCAGATGTGGGCCGCCCAGTACCTGTTCTTCAAGCGGGCCAACTCGTTCATCTCCTCGGGCGGACTCGGGGCCATGGGCTACGAGATCCCCGCCGCCATGGGCGCCCAGGTGGGCAGGCCCGGCGCCACCGTCTGGAGCATCGCCGGAGACGGAGGGTTCCAGATGACCCTCCAGGAGTTGGCCACCATCGCGGACGAGGGCATACCGGTGAAGATAGCCCTGTTCAATAACGGCCACCTGGGTATGGTCCGCCAGTGGCAGGAGATGTTCTACGACAGGCACTTCAAGGCGGTCCCCGTGCCGGGGCCCGACTACGTCAAGCTGGCCGAGGCCTACGGCATCGCCGCCGAGAGGGTCGACCGGCCGGGGGACGTTCTGGCGGCCCTGAACCGGGCCCGCAACCACCCCGGGCCCTTCCTCATCGAGTTCGTCCTGGAGTACCAGGAGAACGTGTTCCCCATGGTCCCCATGGGGGCCTCCCTGGCCGAGACCGTGGAGGACCCCAGGACTGCCGGCCCGGGCTGACCCCCGGGCGAAGGCACACCGATATACTAACTAATTTCTAATAGTTGGTCCAAATATGGACCAGCCTCCGGACGTCGGAAGAGGCATGCGTCCACAGCCGCGTCTCCGTGTCTTTCCGCCCAATTTTTCCGCCCCTATTGCCAATCTCAGGAAAAACCTTTATCATATGTCTAGTTAATATTCTAACTTTTTTCTGAGAAAAGATTATTAGAACGCCTTGACAACCCGCCCATCGATTGCGTTGTCCCGGCCTATAGAATTGTCCCGGCGTACAGAGGGGAGGTGATTGGAGACCTTGCCCTTGGGGAGTCTCTCATCGTGGAGCTGCCCCTTCCGGTTGTTTCAGTTATCAGGGAGGATGAGTGCGGAGATGATGACATCATCGGTCAAACTACTGAGCGACGGCATTATCAAATTTGATGGTGGAACCATGTTTGGGCAGGTGCCCAAGGTGCTCTGGGAGAGCAAGGTCCCCACGGACAGGCGCAACCGCATAACGATGGGACTGAACTGCCTGCTGATCCAGATCGGCGGCAAGAACGTCCTCGTGGACGCGGGCGTAGGCTCGAAGGAGCTGGACAACGAGAAGGATACCTACGGCCTGGTGCCCAGCCGGCTGACCAAGGGCCTGCGGGGCATGGGCCTGTCGCCCAAGGACATTGACGCCGTAATACTTACCCATCTTCACTTCGACCACTCGGGCGGCTGCACGCGGCTCGACCGGACCGGCACCCTGGTGCCCACCTTCTCCAAAGCCACGTACTTCGTACAGGAAGGGTGCTGGGAGGAGGCCTGCAGCCCCAACGAGAGGTGCCAGGGAGTGCATCGGTCCGAGGACTTCTCGCCCATAGAGGAGCGGGGCCAGCTACAGCTCCTGTCGGGCGACCACGAGATCTACCCGGGCCTGTGGGTCAGGGAGACGAACGGCCACGCCAAGGGCCACCAGATCGTCTTGATGAACCATGGCGGGGAGCGGATAGCGTTCCTGGGGGACATCGTCCCCACGCCTTACCACCTGGACCTGGCGGCGATCTCGGCCTTCGACCAGTTCCCCGAAGAGACCCTGGAGCGCAAGCGCGAGCTGCTCATGCAGGCCGAGAAGGAAGGCTGGCTGATCATATTCGCCCACGGCCACGACCAGAGGGCCGGCTACCTGGAGCGGCGCAACGGCTCGGCCTACCTTCGCCCCGTGGAGCTGTAGGGGACTGAAGGCGAATACGGCGGGGCCCAAGGCCCGGGCCGTATCACACCACGTCTGAACGCCGTGCTGTGAGGCCGCAGCGCGGCTGGGCCGCTCGAAGAAGGGCCGGGCGACGGCTGGACCTATGCCACCTCGCCCAGCAGCTCTTCTCCGAGCCGGCCCGTCAGGCGTGCCGGGGTCACACTGTTCACCAACGACGCCGGTCCCTCGGCCACTACTCTCAGATAGTTGTCCGTCAGCCCCACCAACATGGGACGGTCTTCACGCAGGCTGGACCGCTCCCACAACACGGGCCGCACGGAGCCCAGAGACGCAGTCCGGAAATCGTCCCCCTGCATCCGGGCCAGGGCCAGCATCTCCGACATCCGCCGCCCCACGGTAGCTGCGTCGACTCGCGGGGCCATGTACGCGGCGCTGGTCCCCGGACGCGGCGAGTAGGGGAAGACGTGCAGGTCGGCGAACCCCACCTCCTTCACCAGCGACACGCTCCGCCGAAAGTCGTCCTCGTCCTCGCCGGGGAAGCCCACGATGACGTCCGCGGTGATGGAGGCGTCGGGCGCCGCGCTCCGGACCCGCTCCACGGCGTCGGCGTACTCCCGGGCGGTGTAACGACGGCGCATCCTCTTCAGCACCCGGTCGCTGCCGCTCTGGAGGGGCATGTGGAAGTGGGGGCAAAGCCTGCGGTCCCGCCACAGCTCCAGGAGGCCGCGGGTCAGCTCCTGGGGCTGGAGGGACGAGACCCGCAGGCGGTCCACGCCGGACTCCTGCAGCAGCATGTCCAGCATGTCTCGCAGTGACGTTCCGGGGATGTCGAAGCCGTAGGTGCCAAGCTGGGTGCCGGTGAGCACCACCTCCCTGAAACCCTCCCCCACCCTTCTCCGGACCGTCTCCAGGATGTCCTCGGGAGGGATGCTCCGCTCCCTGCCCCGGACCGTTGGGACTATGCAGTAGGCGCAGACCTGGTCGCACCCCTCCTGTATCTTCACCATCGCCCGGCAGCGGTCTCCCCGGCGGGCCCGGTCTCCCCGGAGGGCCCCGTTTCCCCGGCGGGATATGGAGGCGGCGGGGACCGTCTGCCCGATGGTATCTTGGCCGTCGGGCGCGGGGCCCGAGCCGGCATGCCGCACCAACTCCACCAGGTGGTCCTTGTCGCGGTTTCCGGCCACGAGGTCAACCTCGGACATCGAGGCCAGCGCGTCGGGGGCTCTCTGCGCATAGCATCCCGTGGCGACCACCAGGGCCGACGGGTCCCGTCGGCGGGCCGAGCGCAGCGCCCGGCGGGCCTTCCGGTCGGCGACGTGGGTTACCGTGCAGGTGTTCACCACGTAGACGTCGGCCTGTTCCGATGGGCCGACGATGCTGTAGCCGGCATCCTGAAACCCGCGGGCCAACGCGTCGCTGTCCGACTGGTTCAGCTTGCAGCCGTGGGTGAGGATGGACACCCTCTTTTCGGGTGTCGAGGCCGCCTGGTCCCCCGTTACGACGGTGGGCGCTCCGGGGCGCGAATCGGGAGAGTCAGTCATGGGGCGGCAGGGGCATCCGGGACTGGGAGGCTGGTCCGGGTCCGGCCGAGCGCCCCTAGCCGGGAAAGCCCGTCTTCCACTTTCGGGCGTACATGCGGAGGTACGCGCGGTCCACCAGGGGCCGGGACTTTAGATTGGCGACGGTCGCCAGCGCGGTCACCTTGCAGTATAGCAACAGGTCCCGGAGGGAAGCCGTGAGGGGCTTGGCCGCCACCCGGCCGCCTATGGAGGGGGCCCTGGGCTTCAGCTGCGCCGCCCGAGTGCGGGCCCTGGTCGCCGCCCGCGCCGCCCTCTGCTCCGCGCGCTGGAAGAACGTCCGGAGAGACGGCTTGAAGCGCAGCAGGGCCTCGTAGCTGGCGTAGGAGGCCACGGCGACCGCCAGACCGCCCACGGCGTCCATGATGTAATGGTTGCCCGTGATGGTGATGGCGAAGAAGGTGATCGTGGGGTAGAGCACCCCCCACACCTTCAGCGGCAGGGGCCCCATGCGGAAGTACAGCACACCGAACAAGAGTGTCCAGCCGAAGTGCAGGCTGGGCATCGCGGCGTACACGTTGTAGTACAGCGACCGCGCCATGTCGGTCCCGCCGTACCAGGAGGGCCCGAATTCCTGTATCGCGTCGACGAATCCGTACTCCGGCAGGAACCTAGGCGGCGCCAGCGGGAATAGAATGAAGACTGCCAGCGCCAGGATGAAGCTGACCAGCCATACGTTCCTGTAGTAGCAGTACTGGGCCCGGTCTTTGGCGTACAGGACGACGGCGGTCACGATGAGTATGGGGAAGAAGGTGACGATATAGACCCAGTTGAACAGGATCACCACCGCCTTGGAATGCTCCAGGAGCCAGCCCTGCCAGGAGGCCTCCAGGAGGATGCCTATGGCAGCTTCGAAGTCGATCAACCTGAGGGCGTTGCCAAAGGCCACGGCCTCTATGTCGGGGATGAGAAACCGGCGGGCCAGCATGTACACGAAGTACGCCCCAACGATTATCCCCGCCTCCCTCAGGGCCCCGAGGCAGAGCAATCGCCGGCGCAGCCCTGCGTTGGCGTTGGTGTTATCCGTCTGCGTTGACACGAGCCTTATCGTCGCTGGGCTTGGATATGGCTTGCGCGTGCTGGAGGTCGAGGCTCACCGCAGGTTTGTGCCCGTTGGTCCCGAGCGGCGCCGTTTGCCGCCGCTTCCGGCCGGCTGGGCTGTCCAGGTAAACGTTGCAGCCCATGCAGCCGACCCTCACCCCGGGCGCCGTTCCGTCCTTGAACAGGCCCCTGGCGGTGGTGTAGTGCTGGTTGTTCCATATCTCCTTGACGGTATGGGTCTTCACGCTTCCGAAGTCGTCCGCGGCGTCGGTCAGGTAGCAGCAGGGGGCGTAGCCGCCGTCCCAGTTCACCACGCCGCTGCGCCACAGGCGCCAGCAACGGTCTCCGCCCTCGGCGTAGGGCTTGTCGAAGGGATTTTCGGTGCGGAACTCCTTGGTGCTGACGGGCATCCACCGCTCGGCCAGCTTCGGGTCTTCCTCGCCGTGTGGGAAGTCCACCTGCTTGAACACGATGTCGTCCACCCCAAGCTCGGATGCCAGACTCTTGGCGTCCTCGATCTGGTGCTCGTTCTGGCGCATGACTATGAACTGCCACTCCAGGAAGGGGGTCGTGGAGCCCAGCCTCCGGCGGGCGTCCACCAGCAGGCGGATGTTTGCCAGCACCCTGTCCAGCCGGCCCCCGACCCGGTACACCTGGTACACCTCCTGGGTCGTGCCGTCCAGGGAGATGATGAGGGAATCGAGGCCCGACCGGACCAGCGCCTCCGCCATCTCCGGGGTCAGGGGCTTGTTGAGGTTGGTGCTCATGATGGTGGCGATGTTGGCCCTGTGGGCGTACTCGACGTACTCGTGGATGCGTTTGTTGAGAAAAGGCTCGCCCCAGCTATACAGGCTGAGCCAGATGCAGTAGTCCTTTATCTCGTCGATGGTCTTCTTGTACAGGTCGAAGTGCATCACGCCCTTCTGCCTGTCCACGGTGCCCAGGCCGGTATGGCAGAGGGGGCACTTCAGCTGGCAGATGTTGGTGGTGTCCAACTCCCACTCGAAGGGATACCCCCACACCTTGGTGCGCCCGAACCGGAGCTGGAGCTCGATCCGCGCGAAGTTGAACAGCTTCCTCCACGATCCGTGCCTGAGGGCGATCTCGAAGCGTTGCCTCGGCCGGCCGCTGGCCATGGAGCCCACCAGGTCCCCATTGACTTGCAGCAGGTCGAGTCCACGCATGCCAAGCAGCCCCAGGCCCTTGAATATGGCCCCCGTTCGGGTCAACGTCCATCCTTTTTGCTACGTCGAGCGATGGATTTTTGGGGCGGGGCCCCATCCGGTTGGTGCCGGCTGCAGAGGCCTCGGATGGGTGTGAGCCACACACCGCCCGGCTAGGTGCGGCGCAGTTACGGCTTGAGGTTCACACAGTTTACTTGCGACCAATGTCGATGTCAACCAAAAGGGAAGCTCTGTGGGTGCAGTTTTACGTTGCCTGCCTCCCCGCGTATAATGTCCCCATCACGGACCCTGGCCCAATCATGGACCCTGGAGGTTGCGATGGCCAACGGTGCTGTACAGCTCAAGCATCTCAACCACGTTACGACCATGGTGAAGGACACGAAGCGGAGCCTGGAGTTCTACTGCGGGTTCCTGGGCCTCAAGCAGATCCCCAAGCAGGTCCCCAACCCGGAGATCACGTGGCTTCAGCTGCCCAGCGGCGTCATGGTCCACCTGATAGAGACGCCCGAGGCGCCGGCGCACCCAAGGAACCTCCACAACGCCTACGAGGTGGAGGACTTCGAAGCCGCCAGGAAAGCTGTCGAGGAGCGCGGCCTGCCCATAGAAAGCTCGGGCGTGCGCTACGACGGCCAGCAGTACCTGTTCATAAGGGACCCCGACGACAACCGAGTGGAGCTCTGCACTCGCGGCGGCGCGTAGTGTAGCCCTACTCTTCTCCGAGATCCAGGATAACGCGCCCCTCCTGAACTGATGCGGCTTTTCGACCGGAAGTTTCGCTCGCAGGCCCACCACTACGTCTTCCAGTCCCTGCTGGCCACCCTGGCCCTGGTGGTCATCATGCTGGTGCAGGATGTGGTGCTGAGGGCCGCGATCATCGTCGCGGTCGCGTCCACCGCCTTCATCGTCTTCGCCATTCCCCATACGCCGGCGGCCGGACTCCGCAAGGTGATAGGGGGCCACGTCGTGGCGGTGGTGCTCGGGTCGGCGGCGACGGGGGTGCTCAGGGCCCTGGGGGTCGACACTTTCGACGCGGACCGTCACGCCTTCTACATAGCGGCCGCGGTGGCGGTGGGCCTCAGCATATTCGTGATGGTGGTGACGGACACCGAGCACGCGCCGGCCGCCGGGACCGCCCTCGGCCTCGTAATCCCGGACTGGACCTGGTCGGCCGTGGTGTTCATAATCGTGGCGGTGGTCGCCCTCTCCGCGCTGAAGGTCATCCTAGGTCCCAGGCTGGTCAACCTCCTTTAGCCCTGCATCCCGTTCTCGTCGGTCGGGCCTCATCAGGAGGGCCGGCACGATGGCGGCCAGGGAGACCCCGGCGGCGATGTGGAAGAAGTTCCGGAAGAGCGCCAGCCCGGCGTCGTTCAAACGGGCGATATACTCAGTCTGCCTGGCCCTCAGCGCCTCCCCCGTCTCGCCGGGCTGCTGGATCGGCAGCTCCAGGCCCGCCGTCAGCACGTGGAAGTGCTCCACTCCCCAGGCGGAGAGCGCCGACAGGCCCAGGGCCATGCCGATCATGCGGGAGACCGTTACCAGGGAGGCCGCCGTCCCCCTGTACTCGTCTCCCGCCGCGCCCAGGGCCCGGGTCATTATGGGTGCGTTGTTCAGGCCGAACCCGGCCCCGGCGATCACCAAGTGTGCCGTGAGCCAGGGGTCCGCGATGTCCAGGTCCCACGTACTCACGAGGAGCAGCCCCACCGCGCATAGGACCAGGCCGGCCACCGTGACCGGACGGACTCCCAGGTAGGCCACCGCCCACCCTCCGACCAGGGCGCCCACCGGTATGGCGGCCGTGAGGCGCAGCAGCCACCAGGCCCCGGTCAACGGGTCCCGGCCCATCACCGTATTGGCCATCAGGGGTACCGTGACCAGGGCGATGATGAACGCGACACCCTCCAGCACCTGGGTCGCGTTGGCCGTCACGAAGGCGCGGGAGCGGAACAGGAACGGCGCCAGGAGGGGCTGAAGGGCCCGCCTCTCCGCCACTATGACCACCAGGACAAGCCCCAGCCCCATGGCGGCCATGACGAAGGGGGTGGGGGAGGACAGGGTGAACAGGCCCTTTCGGGACAGGGCCAGGGACAGCATCAGCAGGGTGGCCGTCAGTAGGGCGCCTCCCAGGTAGTCTACGCTCACCCCCCGTTGGGGGCGGTTGCGTATCCACAACAGGGCCAGGAAGATGACGGCGCTCTGGGGGACGTTGAGCCAGAATATCCAGCGCCAGCTCGACAGCTCGACGATGGCGCCACCGTAGGCCGGGCCCAGCATGGACCCCGCCTCGGCGCAGGCCACTACGATGCCGACGCCCAGTCCGCGCCGCCGGGGCGGGAGCATGGACGTCGCGATGGCCATGCCTATGGGCAGCGTCGCGCCGCCGCCGATGGCCTGGACGACCCGGGCCCCAACCATCCACTCCAGGTTGGGGGAGACAGCCACCAGCGCCGTGCCCAGGCTGAAGATGACCAGGGACGCCTGGTACACTCGAGGGTACCCGTAGACGTCGGCCAGCCGGCCCATCAGCGGCATGACAGCGGTGTAGCCCAGGAGGTAGCCGGTAACGACCCAGGAGACTCGGTCCAGCTCCACCACGGGGATCTTGAGGTCCAGCATGACCTGGGGCAGGGCGGTGACCACGACCGTCTGGTCCAGCGCCGTGACAAAGGCGCCCAGGCCCACTATCGTCAGGGCCAGTGAGGCCGAGAGAAACCCCGGCTTCATGCCGGCCTTCACACCTCCGTCGGCGGCTATGCCCCAAGGACTACGTCTGGGGAAGGGTGATGTTCACGGGCTGGTCGAAGTCCCTTATTGTCAGGACCCGGACCAGGTCCGGCTGGTCCGTGGACAGTATCTGCCCTTCGATTCTGACCTGCCTCAGCAGCGGGCGCTCTTTCCCGATCCACAGGTCCATGTTGAGTACGTGCCCTTCGACGGCCGCTGGAATCAGGGTGTCCAGCGCCGCGGAGCCCACTGTCCCCCGGATGTGCCGGGACGGGACCCCGTCTACGGCCTCCTCGCCCACCTCTCCGGCGCCTTCCATGGAGAGGACTATGTCGCCCAGCGTCCCGCCCAGGTCGGCAAAGTCGAAGGGGAGACTCTCCACCGGGAGCGTGTTCCACTCTTCAGGGTTCAGCAAGTCGGTCATCAGGGCCCGGTCCCCCGAGACGGCTACCTCTATCCCGATGAAGGACCGTGGGAAGAGGGACATCGCCTCCGCAGACACGGCGAACCGGTCGGGCATGTCGACCTCGCCCACGACCCGGGTCAGCACCATGCCCGGGAAGAGCTGCGACGAGCCATCGTCCTCGTGGACCAGCTCGAACCTGACCGTGTCCAGGGCGGCCATCTCGCGGCTGCACTGCTCGATGAGCTGCCGTGCAGTCGGAGTGGGCGCGTCGGACCGGGCCGCCGGACCCTCCTGGGAGCCGCACGAGAGGACTGCCGCAGTCGCTGCAAAGAGCAGGCAGCCAGCCGACAGACCGGGGAGCGGAGACATGGAGCGGTCTAGCCCCCCGCTAGTTCCATGACCAGACGGCGTACCGGCTGGTGGCGATCTCCAGGGGAGACGCCCCCGCCTTCACGTTGATCACGTACACCTTGTCGGTGTCGGGGGACGTCCCGTTGCGGCCGGCCGACGCCGGGCCCAGGGTGCCGCTGAAGACGATCTGGGAGCTGTCCGGTGACCAGATGGAGTTGGAGTAGCCGTACTGGTCGAAGAAGCTGATGAGGGTCTCGAAGTCCTCGGAGGGCAGAAACTCGATCAGCTTCACCGGCTCACCGCCGTCCCGGTCCACGTACTTCCACGAGAAGGTCCGGCTATCCTGGTTCCACGTGACGTAGGCTATCCGGTCGCCGTTGGGGGACCAGAAGAAGGCCATCAGGCTCTCGTCCACGAGGACGCGGTGGCCGGTGCCGTCCTCGTTGGCTATGGACAGGCGGTCGAAGAGGGCCCTTCTGCCGTCGAACCTGTCGGCCACCGCCACCTCGTCCCGGGTGGGCGACCACTTGAAAGCCGTGAAGGGCTCCAGGGGCAGGACGAGCCTGGCTCCCGGCACAGGCGAGCCCTCGGAGACCCCGCCGGGCGTCGAGGCGTCCGCGGTGAACAAGGCGCCCTCCCCCCCGCCTTGGGCCGCGAAGGCCAACGTCCGCCCGTCCCTGGATATGGCCGGCGCGAAGAACGCGCCGCCCACCGTTCCCAGCCGCTCGGGACGGCCGAACCCGCCGGCCCCGGCGCGGCTCACGAACAGCTCCCCGCCCCGGTGGATCAGCATGCTCCTGCTGTCCGGCGCCCACGTGTAGTACAGGGGCGCTCCGTCGATCAACCCAATGGGGTCTCCGCCCTCCTCCACGTTGGTTACGAGCACCTCCAGGGCGTTGACCGTGGAAGCCAGGAAGCTCAGGTGCCTGCCGTCGGGCGACCAGTAGAAGTAGTGGGGGGCGCCGGTGGCCACGAAGCCCGCATTGGGCACGTTGTCGTATATCTTTCGGGAGTTGCCGGTCGCGGCGTCGACGATCATCACCGAGGCGGAGATGCCGCTGGGCTCCACGGCGATCCTCGAGGCCGCCAGGGTGGTGCCGTCGGGAGACCAGGTGGGCCAGGCGTAGACGATCCGCGCCTGGGCCGCTCCCTGGGCAAGAACGCCGCCGGCGCTGCCAACTCGGACGTCGTTGTCGGTGAGGCGGCGGCTGCCGGTGCCATCGGGCCTGATTGTGTAGACGTTGCCGTCGGGGCCGATGTACGCGATGCGGTTGCCGGGCATCTCACTTCCTTCGTTCTCTGTTGAAGGCTCGGGCTCTGTCGAAGGCTCGGGGACCGTTGCCGTCGGCCTCGGCGTTGGCGCCGCCACCCCCCTTGTGGGCGTGGACGTAGCGGCGGGCTCGGCGGGCCCGGCGCCCCGCTCGGCCCGGCAGGAGACCGTCAGCAGGGCGAGTACGGCGGCCGCGGCCAGAAGGGCCGTGGCGGGGCGCACCGTCACAGCGGCAGGGACACGGCGGCTCCCGACTGAGCGCTGCGGGTCACGGCCTCGGTGAACTCCATGTAGTGGACGCCGTCCTCCAGGGAAGTGAACCGCACCTTCTCGGCGCCGCGAATGGCGTTGACGAACTCCTCTTCGACCCTCCACCCGCCCTGCTTCTCCGCGGGCACCGGAATCTCCTGGAGGCCGGCGTCCCCTCTTCTGCCTCCGTAGAGGGACAAAGAGGGAGGCCCCTCCAGGCGCAGGGTGCCCTCGGAGCCGTGCAGCCACACCTCGCTGCCCCTTGCCAGGCCTGTCACGGCGCTGAACCGCATGTGGGCCTGGGCCCCGCAGGCCATGTCGCACAGGACGTCCACGTGGTCCGGCACCTGGACCGAACGCAGACTGCCGGCTTCGTCTTTCCGGACGGGAGTGCTGACCCTGGTCATGGCCATCACCCGGGTGGCGGGGCCGACCCACCGCATGAGGGCCTCGTACCAGATGCCCATCGTCATTATGTTGTAGCCGCTGAGGTCCCGGTCCTGCCGCCAGTGCATGGGGCTGTCCCGGTCCACGAAGTCCGGCTGGGCGGCCCGCAGGTCGATGGCCAGGATATCGCCCAGATAGCCCTCGGCGATCAGGTCCTGTATCGTGGCGTCCACCTTGAACGTGAAGGGGGAGGGCACGATCTGCGCCACCAGGTTGGGCTTGCGCCGCGCCGCCGCCAGCATGGCCCGGGACTCGGCGGCGTTCATCGCCATCCGCGCCTCGCACAGGACGTGCTTGTCGTTCTCCAGGGCGGCCAGGGTCACCGGGGCGTGCATGTAGGGCCACGTGCCTATGCATATGGCGTCGGTGTCCCCCGCCTCCACCAGATCCATCCAGTTGTCGTACACGGTGGGGATCTCGAACTGCCCGGCGACACGTTCGCTGGACTCCCGGGTCCGGTTGCAGACGCTGACTATCTCCACGCCCCCGGCGGCCCGCAGCCCCGGTATGTGCCGCACACGGGTGTTGTCCCCCGCGCCTACGATTCCCACCCTGACGATCCCGTCCGTCATGCCTCGCTCCTCTTGCCTCCCCGGTCCCTCCGGGACGGCGCTGCCGATGTAGGGTCGATTATAGGTGCCGTGCCCAGCCCAGTCCAGAGCCTGCAGGCGGCGGCGTTGACACGGTCGCGGGCGTCCCGTTACATTTAGGTCGTGTTACGCTTACGAATGCGCACGACGCGGATAGAGGTGAGCCAATGCCCCTGTACAAGATAGCCCTGGTGCCCGGCGACGGCATCGGTCCCGAGGTGGTGGACGAGGGACGCAAGGTGATGGACTCCCTGGCCGCCCGGGACGAGGGCATGGCCTTCGAGTACACCAGCTTTCCCTGGGGGTCGGACTACTACCGGGAGACGGGCAAGATGATGGCCGAGGACGGCCTGGAGCAGCTTGCCGCCCACGACGCCATCCTGTTCGGCGCCGTGGGCGACCCCCACATCGCGGACCACATCACCCTCAACGGCCTCATCCTCCCCATCCGCCGCGGGTTCGACCAGGGGGTTTGCCTGCGGCCCGCGTACCTCCACGAGGGCGTGACCTCGCCCCTTTCGGGCTTCGGCCCCGGGGAGATCGACATGGCCGTGTTCCGCGAGAACACCGAGGGAGAGTACTCCAACATGGGCGGGTTCCTCTACCAGGGCTCAGCCGACGAGGTCTCCACCCAGACCTCGGTCTTCACCCGGCGGGGCACCGAGCGCATCATCCGCGCCGCTTTCGAGTACGCCCGCAAACGCGACAAGAAGCGCAAGGTCACCTCGGTGACCAAGTCCAACGCCATGGCCTACGGCATGGTCTTCTGGGACCGGGTATTCCAGGAGGTTGCCAGGGAGTACCCGGACATCGAGACGGAGTCGCTGCTGGTGGACCGGGCGTGCATGGACTTCGTGCGGGGACCCCAGTGGTTCGACGTGGTGGTGGCGTCCAACCTGTTCGGAGACATCCTGACGGACATCGGCGCCATCATCACGGGGAGCATGGGCCTCGCCCCAAGCGCCAACGTCAACCCCGAAGGCGCATATCCGTCCATGTTCGAGCCCGTGCACGGGGCGGCCTTCGACATAACCGGCAAGGGCGTGGCCAACCCCTTGGCCACCATCCTGGCCGTGGCGATGATGCTGGACCACCTGGGCCAGCCTGACGCGGCGGCCCGGATAAACGCCGTCGTCGAGGAGAACCTGCGCCAGGGCCGCGTGCGCACCCCGGACCTGGGCGGCAACGCCAGCACCTCCCAGGTGGGAGACGAGATCGTGCGGCTGCTGGGGGAGGGCTAGGGAGGACGTGGGCCGCTGCCGGGAGGCTACAGCTACGACAATCCGCGATAGTAGGCATGGAGACGTAGAATCACCATGACTGGGAATGGGTACTCCGTGGACGGCTGGAGAAGGAAGCCGATGTATACGTTCAATGAAGCGGCACGGCTGGCCCACGTTTCGCCGGGCACCGTACGCAACTGGCTCTTTGGGTACACGGTCAAGGGTGAGAGGGATATCCCGCCCCTCTTTGGACCGTCCGAGGGGCAGGGAGCGATGGTGTCCTTTATCCAGCTTGTCGAAATAGAGGTGGCTGGGCGCCTGCGAAAAGCGGAGCATGTCTCCTTCGCGACTGTACGCAGGGGATATGACAACGCCAAACAGCTATTTGGCCTGGAAAACCCCTTCGCCCACCTGAATCTATCGGCTATGGGGGGGCACATTGTCCACCTTATCCATTGCGGTGGCAGCCTCCGAGCCCTTGACGATCTGCACCAGTGGACTCTCCCTGGGCTCGTTGACGAGTTGATCGGCCAGATGGAATACGAAGAAGAGTTAGCCGCGCGCTGGTGGCCGGAAGGCAAAGAGGTCCCGATAGTGGTGGACCCCAGGTACAGTTCCGGTGTGCCGACTATTGCTGGCCGTGGAGTCACTATAAGTGCCATCCGTAGCCGATTCAGAGAAGGACGGCTGTCCATCGATTTCATCGCTCAAGACTATCAGTTGAAGCGAGACGAGGTGGAGCAGGCCATCCGTTTCGCGGAGCAACTCGCCGCTTGATCTTGTTCTGCGACGAAAACGTGGGGTCTGGCGTCGCACATGCTTTGAGGGATGTTGGGCTGCCCGCCCATTCGACCTATAGCCTTGGATGGACGGGACGGGCTGATGAGTGGTGGCTACCCAGAGTGGGCGAAGCCGGTTGGGTGGTTTTCAGTTCCAACAAGAAGATGTTGTTGGTTCCTGCCGAACGTCAAACCATCATCGATAACGAGGTAGGTATTGTCTTCCTTACTACCGGCAATGAGACGCCTCGTACCATACTCAGATTGCTGCTCAACAGATGGGACCGTCTGGAATACTTGCACAGGAACGCGCCGCGGCCGTTTGCGAGATTCCTTTCTCCAAATGGTCGTCTTGCGGACAGGTTCAGGCACTATCGCCTTTGACGGATCCCATCCAAGAGCCCGGCCCCGCCGTTTGACACGTTCAGGGCCCTGAAGTACAATCCCACTGTCTTCTACCCGCGCCTCGGCAAAGCACTTCTTCTCGGAACCGGATATAGCGGTGGAGGTATGACCGGATGGCCAGCATCACCGTAACCGTCAACGGGACCAAGCACACCAGCGAAGTCGAGCCCAGGCTGCTCCTCGTCCACTATCTGCGGGACGTGCTGGGGCTCACGGGGACCCACATCGGGTGCGACACCAGCCAGTGCGGCGCGTGCACCATCCACGTCAACGGGCTGGCGGTCAAGTCCTGCACCATGCTGGCGGTCCAGGCCGACGGCGGGGACATCACCACCATCGAGGGTCTGGCCAAAGACGGGCAGCTCCACCCCCTGCAGGAAGGGTTCTGGGAGAAGCACGGCCTCCAGTGCGGGTTCTGCACCCCCGGCATGATCATGACCGCCCACCAGATCCTGGAGCGCAACCCCAACCCCACCGAAGAGCAGATACGCAGCGGCCTGTCCGGCAACTACTGCCGCTGCACCGGCTACCACAACATCGTCAAGGCCATCCAGTACGCGGCCGACAAGCGCTAGCAGCCGGCACCTCGGGTCCGGCGAGGGCCCGGGCAATGGGCCCGGCAGCCAGCCAGCCAGGGCCAGACCTTCCCAGCACGACGAGGAGTTGACGATATGTACCCCGGTTCCTTCCAGTACAGCGCTCCAAGCAGCCTGGCCGAGGCGCAGGGCCTCCTCGCCTCCCTTGGCGCCGACGCCAAGGTCCTGGCCGGCGGGCACAGCCTCATACCGATGATGAAGCTGCGCCTGGCAGAGCCGGGCCATCTCATCGACCTGAGCCGGATACCCGAGCTCTCCTACGTCAGGGAGGCGGGGGGAGGCCTGGCCATCGGGGCCATGACCACCTACCGTCAGCTTGAGACGTCCTCCCTGGTACGGGACGCCTGCCCCGCCCTAGCGGAGGCCGCCGGCCAGGTGGCCGACATCCAGGTGCGCAACAAGGGAACCATCGGAGGCTCGCTGGCCCACGCGGACCCCGGGGCCGACCTACCCTCGGTGGTACTGGCCCTGGAGGCCACCCTCACATCCACCGGGCCCGGAGGCCAGCGCACCACGGACGCCGACGGGTTCTTCCAGGGGCCCTTCACCACGGGCCTGGAGCCCGACGAGATACTCTCGGAGGTCGGCATCCCCGCCCTCCCGGCCAATACGGGAGGGGCCTACAGGAAGTTTGCCAACAAGGCCTCCCACTTCGCCATCGTGGGCGTCACGGCCATCGTGACCCTCTCTGGGAACACCTGCCAGAGGGTCCGCATCGGCGTCACCGGCGCCGGTGCCAACGCTGGCCGGGCCAGGTCCGCTGAGGCTGCCCTGGAGGGCCGGGAGGCCACCGACGACAACATCGCCCGGGCTGCGGCCCAGGCGGGCGAAGGCATTGACTTCCTAGGTGACATCCACGCCTCGGAGGAGTTCAGGGCCCATCTGGTCCAGGTGTTCGCAGGGCGGGCGCTGAAAGAGGCCGTCGCCAGGGCCCGCTAGCGGGCGTCTACCCGAGAGAGCCGGAACGCGTCCCGTTACCAGGGCGGGCGCATCCTCCGATATGCCCCCCGGCAACCCCATGCCTTGGAGCGCGTCCATGAGCGACGCCTGTGTCAGATGCGGCAGTCCCCTTCTTCGTGTTCAGGACCCCCGGCGAGGACGTCCTCAAATGCACGACACGCGCCCTGGTCCACGGGCGCATGATCAGGCGGTCCCTGTTGACGGCCCTGATCGTCGGCACCGCCCTGGTCCTCTTGAACCAGGGCAACGTCATCCTCTCCGGGTCGTGGGAGCCGGGCCTCTACTGGAAGGTGCCCCTCACCTACTGCGTCCCCTTCCTGGTTGCCACCTGGGGAGCGTTGGCCAACGGGCGGAGGTGATGGCTGGGTCGGTCTGGACTAGCCCAGGCCGTCGATGAGCCCCGCCAGCCTGAAGTCCCGGCGGGTGAGGCCGCCCTCGCTGTGGGTGGTGATGGAGAGGGAGACCCTGGTGTAGACGATGGTGATGTCCGGGTGGTGGTCGATCTCCTCGGAGACGTCCGCGACGCGGTTTACGAACTCCATGGCGGCCTGAAAGGACGGGAAGCGCATCTCCTTGATGATGTAGTCACCGTCGCGGCGCCACCCGTCCACGGCGCCCAGGCGTTCCTGGACCTCCGCCTCGGTCAGGAGGGGCGGCATTCTATGGCGCCCTTTCCGCCGGGTGTGGAGTGGACGCGCCGGAGTCCTTCACTGGGGAGGTATCTCCAGGCCCAGCCCCGCCGCCCTGTACCGCTGGGCGTTGCGGATGTAGTTGGCCGTGGGTGCTTCCAGGCGCTTCCGGTTGCCGGCGCTCAGGGGCCGGACGACTCCTGGTACGCCTATGACCAGGGACTCGTCGGGGACCGTGGTGTTGGCCCTGACGACGCTGCCCGCGCCCACCAGGCAGTAGCTGCCGATCTCCACCGACTCCAGGATGACGCAGTTCACGCCCAGCAGCACGTTGTTGCCGATCTTGTGCCCGTGGATCACGACGCCGTGGGTCACCAGCACGTTGTCCCCGATGTCCAGGTAATCGTCGGTGTGGACGACGCAGGTGTCCTGGACCACCGAGTTCCTGCCGATGGTGATCCTGCCGTAGTCGCCACGGATCACGGCTCCCGGCCACACGCTGGACCCCTCTCCGATCTCCACATCGCCGATGATGGTGCACGCCTCGCTGATGTAGCACGAGGGATGAATCCTTGGGGCCTTTCCCCCGATTTCGTGGATCAAACGGTCCTCCTTCCGGCATCCGGCGGGGCTCTCCACGGCCGCCGGTCTAGCCCCACGCCGCCCAGACTAGATTCTACCACTCGCGCGAGACCGGGAGTATAGGCCCATACCGAGGCTGCGGAGGACGCGGGCCGCCTCCCAGCCCCCCGCCCCTGGTTGTATATAGTTTGGTATGATTCTTGGAGGGGTCGCCGCCCCGTGTTCCATGAAGAACGGAGGAGCTGAATATGCTCGGTCAAGTCCACGGTCACATCGTCAGGGAGCTCGGTGACAGCAGCCGTACCGACACCATCTTCGTGCTCACGGCCATCGTGTTCAACCTGATCGTCCTCGGGATCAACTCCGCCGTATCACTGGGAGCCGCGGAGGAGGACTCGACGTTCACCTACGACCTCGTGCTGGCCGTGTTCGTGATCTTGACGGTATCCGTCAACGTCATCGCGGTGGCCGCGTTGGCCCTGGGCAGGAGGACCCGGCGCATGCTTCTCGACGGCCTGGTGGCGATGTACCATGACAACGACGTCGACAAGTATTACGATCCCTCCCTGGTATCCAACTACGGTACCCGCTATCTCCTCTTCACCGCCGTTATCGTGACACTGGCGGCCACGGCGATAGTGGTCCCCTTGATCATCCGCTTCACCGATTCAGGGTGACCGTCCCCTTTCGTCGCCCGTCACCCGGTCATGCTTCTGCCCCGGAGTCCGTGCCGTGTTCATCGGCGAATACGATAAACTGGATTGCCGATAGGCAAGCTGGCGGCTTCGGCGAGTCGGTGCCGTGTTAGAATAAACAAGCCCCTTGTTGGCTTGGACGATTGCGGGGTGCGAGATGACCTCGGCCGTGCTGATGGCCCTTCATGAGTAGAGTGGCGAGACCGGAGGAAGGGCCAATGACCACTATCATTCCGGACAACGCTCCACACGTCACACCCTGGTCACTAACGGAGACAGGGACGGCCTAGAGCCCATGAATGTCGAGTATGCATTCCTCTGCGACTATGCCGACTCCGGCAACAAGCTCACGGCGGTAGGAATCGGGATTGACTCGATCTATGCGGAGGTCTTGCCAGCAATTCATCCGCAGCTCTTCGTCGTTCTCGCCCTGAAGTTCACGGCTAGCGAAACCGGGAGAAGGAGAGCGTTCGAGGTGCACTTGCAAGACGCCGATGCCAAGGATATCGTCCCGCCGACAACAGGCAATCTGGATATTCCGGCGCCGGCCGAGGGAATGACCTACCGGACCCATCGAATTGTGAACGGTCTATACGGCCTAAAACTAGAGCAGTTCGGTGACTACCAAGTAAGCTGGCTCATAGATGGCAATGAGGTCCATGCGCTGCATTTTCGAGTTGCCCAGAGGCCCAGGACGCCCGGATGAGTAGCCCGCAAACCCAGACCGCAGTTGGCCCGGTCGCCTGTTTGCCCGGGCCTTTCTGTGCACATCCGTGTTCAACAACCTCCTTAGCGGCCGCTGCTGGGCTGGCCCAGCGGGCGTCGGGGATGGGGCCGGATTCTCGACGCCATGGACTTGGCACCGAAACACTGCGCGTGCTCCGTCTCCATTGACTCGCCCCACGGCCTGTGGTACAAGGAGTAGCCGTGGCAGAGGGCGCCAAGAGACAGTTTGACTTCGACAGCGCCGAGGCCGGGGAGGACCTGGGCTCCTACGAGTACGTCCTCACCCAGGAGATGCTGGACCGATACCGGGAGTCGGTGGATGACCCGGAGGCGGTCTTCGCCACCATCGCCGTCAAGCACGACGCCACCGCCTTCCTGATGGTCTACGACGACGCCACCGGTAACGTGAACGCCGGCAACGAGGTGGAGTTCTTCAACGAGCCCATCCCCGGCAAGCGCATCACGGTCAGGGCTACCCTGGCTGACAAGTACCAACGCCGCGACAGGCCCTACATCGTGCTGGAGGCCACTGCGGAGGACGAGGACGGCCGCCTCCTGGAGCGCGTCCGGACCTACCAGCTGAAGAAGCCCGACGAGTTGGGAAGAAAATGGAACCCCCAGGCCGCGTAGAGGTCGGCGCCGAGCTTCCACTTCTCACCAAGGCGGTCACCCAGGACAAGATCGACCTGTTCGAGGCATGCGGTGTCCTGGAGCGGGCCAGCATCCACACCGACAGGGACCTGGCGGCCCGAAAGCTGGGCACCGCTTACCCGGTGGCCTCGGGCCGCATGGCCATAGCCTTCGTGTCTGAGGCCCTCAGGAAGCTGTTCGGTGCCGAGGCGTTCCATCGTACCGGCAGTGTGAACCTCAAGTTCTTGCGGCCGGTGAAGGACGGAGACGTGATAACCGTCCGAGGGCGTGTCACGGAGACAGTTTCCGAGGACGGCGGGACACGGGCGACGGTGGAGGTGTGGTCCGAGAACCAGGAGGGCCACAGGACGGCCGTCGGCGTCGGAAGCGCCAGGGTTTCCCACCGGTAGGCGGGCGCGCACACGTTGCCTGCGTGGCTCCTCCTCGCCCTCCTGTCCCCCGTCCTGTTCGCTTCCGTCAACTGCCTGGAAAAGTTCATCGTCGACCGTTCCCGGACCAGCATCTATCACTACGTGGCGTGGGTGGGCGTCTTCGATGCGCTCATCGGCGTCGTGGTCCTGGCGGCGGCCAGCGGACAGGGCGTGGACGGGCGCGCGTACCTGGGGGGCTGGCTCTCGGGCACAATGGTGTCGGTCAGCCTCGTGCTCTACCTCCTGGCGCTGCGCCTGGGGCAGGTGACCAGAGTCATCCCCGTCTGGTACCTGAACCCCCTGATGGTGGCCCCCATGGCGGCCGTGTTCCTGGGAGAGCGCATCTCTCTGCTGGCCGTCCTAGCCATCGTGCTGGCGGTGATGGGCGGCGTACTGGTGTCGTGGCAGGGCGGCGGCAAGGAGTCCCGCTCCTTCGGCAATCCCGTGCCCATATTCCTGGCATTGGGGGCGGCGGTGTTCATGGCCGTGTCCATAGTCCTGGCCAAGGAGTTCCTGGAGAGCGACACCTTCTGGCAGTTCTTCGGCGTCTACCGCCTGGGCGTCGCCACCGTCATGCTCTGGACCTTCGCCCTGCCCCAGGTCCGGGAAGACCCGGCCGCGGCGCTGAGGAGCCCCAGCTTCATGGCAATGGTCATCGCCGCGGAGGCCCTGGTGACCCTGTCCCTCATCGCCCGCAACGGCGCCATCAACCTGGGGCCCGTCTCCCTGGTGGCCGCCGTCAGCTCCGTCCAGCCCACCGTCGTGTTCCTCTACTCGCTGCTCCTGGCCCGCCTCCTGCCGTCACGGTTCGGCCACTGGATCGTGGCCAGGACCATCAGGCCCCAGGTGGCCGGCATCGCCGCCATAACCGCCGGGGTCGTGATCATCTCGTTGCAGTAGCGCCGTTCCCCCGGGACCCGGCGCGGCCGCCGGTGGAGGGCATGACCAGGGAAGCCAGGAAGCCCAGGGCGAACAGGGCCGACGCGAAGTAGAACACGGACTGCCGGCTGATGGACTCGGCAAGCTGCCCCGCCGCCAGGGACGAGGCGAACCCGAAGAAGGCGTTGCTCCCCCACATGAAGCCTATGAACGTGCCCTCCAGCCCTCGGCCCTCCACCACGTCGATGGCGGCGGCCTGCGTGAGGGAGTTCACCGTGAACATGAAGAGGCCGAAGGCGGCCACGGACAGGGTCATCCACGGGCCGCTGCCCCCCAACACCATGGTCACGGGCAGTATCGCCCCCGCGGCCATGGTGACGGCTATGATGGACTTGCGGCCCATGCGGTCGGACATGGCGCCGAAGAGGGGGCCCGACACGATGCCCGGCGCGGCCAGCAGGGCCACGTGCACGGCTACGGTGAAGTCGCTTTTCCCCAGCTCCTTGGATACGTAGAGGGGGATCATCCACATCAGCGGCCTGTCGCCCATGCCGCGCAGGGCAGAGACGGCGAAGATGGGGAGGATGTCCCACCAACCGCCTCCCCGCATGGCTTCCTGGAGGCCGCGCACCTGGAGCCTCAGCTTGCCGGTGAAGCCGGCGGCCGCCAGCCTCGGGCCGCCGGCCTGCCTCAGGAAGACCAGCAGCATCAGGGAGAGGAGGACCAGCAGGGGAGTGCCGCCGCCCATGATCCACCGCCAGCCCACGTAGGTCAGGAGCGCCCCGGCCAGCAGGGACCCGGCCCAGTCGCCCACATTCCCCGTGGACCGGTGCAGGGACATCAGCAGCCCGCTTCGCCTGGGGTACCTCTGGGCCAGCAGCCCCAGGGCCGGGGGATGCCACAGGGCCGTCCCGGCGGCGGGGAGAAACAGCACGACCAGGATAACCGCGTAGTTGGGAGACACGGCCACCAGAAAATAGCCCAGCCCGATGAGGGCCATGCTGAAGGCCAGTATCTGTCCCCGGCGGTGCTGGAACATGTCCACCAGGAACCCGCCGCCCATGCTGACGGCGCCGCTGTACAGCGACCGGGCCCCGTCCAGCAGGCTCACCTGGAAGTCGGACAGCCCCAGGGCGTCGTAGATCCGGGTGGTGAGTATCACCAGGAAGCCCCGGCCGTAGGTATGCTCCAGGCCGTGTGCCCCGATGACGTTGCCCGCCATGAGGGCGTTGCTTCGTCGCGCCGCCCGGTCCCCGGCCCCGGCCCCGGCAGCCTGTTCGCCCGTCCTCGCCAACGCGCTCCTTCCGGCCAACGCCCCAGACTGACAGCCCGTACGATGCTATCAGACAACCTACGGGGTTTCAACACGCCGCCCCCCAGCCGGACAAGGCCCCACGGAAGATGCCCATCAGGTGTGGTACACACCGGAATATCAACGTCGTTGTGCTATCATATTCCCGCCTGGACACTGCGTCGGGGGACTCCGCAGATGCAGGCCCGATCACGCCGATGACGCTCATCGAGGAGGGACGAAATGACTACGCAGCTCAGCATAGACCGGGACCGCACGGCGCTACTGGTCATGGACTATCAGAACGACATCGTGGGCAGCGTGTCCGCCAGCGAGCGGCCGGGGCTCCTCCACAGGGCCTCCTCCGTCGTGGCGGCGACCCGCAAGGCGGGAGTCCCGGTGGTCTACGTCGTGGTGTCCTTCCGCCCCGGCCATCCCGAGGTGAGCGCCCGGAACAAGTCCTTCAGCGCCATGAAGAGCACGGGCCGCCTCAGGGAGGGGACCCCCGGGGCCGAGGTCCACGGCAGCGTGCGTCCCGACCCCGGCGAGGTGGTCGTCACCAAGAGGCGCGTGGGGGCCTTCTCCACGACGGACATGGAGACCGTGCTGAGGTCAATGGGCGTCACCAACCTGGTGCTGGCCGGCATCTCCACCAGCGGGGTCGTCCTGAGCACCGTCCGCTGGGCGGCGGACGCGGACTACGAGATCGTGGTGCTGGCCGACTGCTGCGCCGACCCTGACCCCGAGGTGCACAGGGTCCTGACTGAGAAGGTATTCCCGCGGCAGGCCACGGTGGCCCGCTCCCTGGACTACCTGCACGCCCTCGCCTAGGCCCCGCTTGCCACGCCCGCGTCTGCGTGTATACTACTTACTGGACTGGCAAGGGCTGGACTCGCGAGGGCTTCGCCCGGGAGCGGTATGGTGGATGTCGTTCTGGTACACGATGCAGGCCACGGGGCTTGGTGCTGGGGAAAGGTCTGGGGTTGCCTGACCGCCCCCGTGGAACACCCTCCCCGGCTGTACGCTGCGGGCAGGGTTGGCAAGGTGGTCACCGTCGACCTGCCCCGGGAGGTCATCCAGCCCGGCGACGACCCGACGGAGCCGTCGCTGGACGACTACGTCGACACCGTGACCGCCGCGGTCCGGGACCGAGGCCTTGGCGACGTGCTCCTGGTGGGGCACGGCGCGTCTGCGCCGGTGGTGCTCCACGCCGCCGCCAGGCTGGAGCAGCCGCCCAGCAGGGTCGTCCTCCTGGCGGGCATCCTCCCCTCGGAGGGGAAGAGTGTCCTGGACACCCTGCCCCGGCTCCACAGGATGGGGTTGAAGACATCCGCCCGCATGAGCCGGCTTGCCCGCAGGGAGTTCCGGCTGCCCAAGGCGGTCATAGACCACGTCTACTGCCGCGGCATGGACCCCTTCGATGTGATCCAGTTCACCGGGTGGTTCAGGCCCCTGCCGGTGCGGTTCTTCCACTCGCCGGTGTACCTGGATGACGTGGCCAGACCCTGCCCCGTGACCTACGTGTCCCTGTGGAGGGACGCCCTGGTGCCCCTCTCCCTTCAGCAGAAGATGGCGTCCCGGCTGGCTGGCATCGAGATGGGCCCCGAGGTGGACTCCTGCCACGAAGTGATGCTCGAACGGCCCAGGGAGCTGGCCGACCTCCTGGTCAGGTACGCGTAGCCGTCAGGGCGCCCGGACCCTAGGGACCTCTCCGATGGACGACACCGAGTTTCTGCGCCGGATGGAGGACAAGATACGCCGGCTCACCGGCCGGGATGTCGTCCTGCGCCTGGACGAGGACGAGAGCGACCAGATGAGCATCGACCTGAACGGCCCCGAGCCCGTGGTCACCCTGGGCTCCAACGCCGTCCGATACTCGGGCTTCGCCCGTATGGCCATCGAGTACGCCGTCGCCTCCATCAGGGAGCGGAGGGAGATCGGCCAGCTCGAGTTCCATATTCTCCTGGCGAGGAACTAGGGCTCCTGGCCAGGAACCAGGGCCCCGGCCGGGAAGCCGGAGGCGCCTCGGGTCGGGCCAACCACCGGAGACTAAAGCCATGGCTATAGTCGAGTACGCCTGCCGGACCTGTCGCCACGAGTTCCCCTGGTTCAGCGCCGACGGTCCCACGCCGCGTTGCCCCAGGTGCGGGGGCGTAGACCTCAGCCTGAACCCGTGGCTCCTGCTCACGCCGGACTCCGACGGTCTCACCGACGAGGACCACCTGGAGACGCTCCTGGCCGTGTGAGGCGAGGGGTGCGCCCCGTGAGAGGGCGCTGGGCCCAACAACCCGGGAGAGGCCCAGGTTGCTCAGAGCATCCCTAGGGGCTGAAAGGAACGGTCGCCCTGGCCTTGGCCACGACCTGGTCCCGCTGGTTGGTCCCTGTCACCTCGCAGCGGACCAAGCCCAGACCTCCCTCCTCGGACACCTCGGTCACCTGGCCCGTGAAGGTGACGGTGTCGCCGGCCCGGAAGGGCTCCGTGGCCCGCATCTCCAGACGGCTCCCCCGGGCCATCAGGTTGCGCAGGGGGAAGGCCTTCTCGAGCAGCTCCGCCACGTAGGCGACAGTGGCCACGCCCATGTTCACCGTGCCGCCGAAGATGCCCTGCTTGGCGTACTCGGGTTCCGTATGCAGGTTGCGCCAGCCCTCCCTCAGGCCCACGGGAGCGTACTTGGCATAGTTGTCTATCGACTGCTGGTCCTCGTGCTTCACCAGTATGGGGAGCTCGTCCCCGACCCGTATGGAGTCGAAGGACGATGTCCTCGCGTGCAGTGTGGCCATCTTCGGTCCGCCTTTCCGGGGACGTGCCCGGGACAGGCCCGGGCCAAGAGATGTGGGGACACGTTAACACCCGGCAGACCGGCCTTCAAGTCCACCGTGGTCCCTGTGCTATAATCCGGGCGGCATGGACGAGGTGATCCAGGTGCGGGGGCTGGTCAAGCGCTACGGCCGCCTCACCGCCGTGGACGGCGTCTCGTTCACGGTGCGGCGGGGCGAGGTGTTCGGGATCCTGGGGCCCAACGGCGCCGGGAAGACCACGACCCTGGAGATAATCGAGGGGCTGCAGCCGCCCACCGAGGGGGAGACGCGGGTCCTGGGGATGGACACCCGCCGGAACCCCCTCCAGGTCAAGGGGCGCATCGGGGTCCAGCTCCAGGCCTCGGCCTACTTCGACCACCTGACCCTTCACGAAATCCTGACCCTCTTCGGCTCTTTCTACCCCAGGCGCCTCCCGGCGGACGAGCTGCTGGACGCGGTGGGCCTGGCCGACCGGGCCAAGACCACCCTGAAGAAGCTCTCGGGAGGGCAGAAGCAGCGGTTCACGGTGGCGGCCAGCCTCGTGAACGACCCCGAGGTGGTCATCCTCGACGAGCCCACCACCGGGCTGGACCCCCAGGCCCGGCGGAATCTGTGGGAGCTCGTCCGCCTGATCCACTCCTACGGAAAGACCGTCGTCCTCACGACCCACTACATAGAGGAGGCCGAGGCCCTGTGCCACCGGGTCGCCATCATGGACGACGGCCGGATCGTGGCCCTGGACACACCCTCGGACCTGCTGCTTCGGGTCGAGAGGCCCTACCTGGTGAAGCTCTCCACCGGCAGGGACCTGTCGCCCCAGGAGGCGGAGTCCCTCCGGCCGACTCCCGACGACGTGGTCGACGTAGACGGGGCTTCGTGCCGGCTGCGGGTGAAGGACGCGCCCCGGGCCGTGGCACATGTCCTCCAATGGGCCTCCGGCATGGGCGTCACCCTGGAGCGCCTGGAGGTGGTCCAGGCCACCCTGGAGGACGTGTTCCTGGAGCTCACGGGCAAAGAGCTGAGGGACTAGGCCGTGCGCCCACTGCTGGCGGCGAACCTGAAGATGCTGCTCCGGGACAGGCAGACGCTGGTATGGGCCGTGGCGTTCCCCGTCATCCTGGTCGTGGTCTTTGGACTCTTCGACGTCAGCGACCTCGGCTCGGCCGACCTGGGCATCGTGGACCTGGCCGGCACCGAAGACTCCCGCCTGCTGCGGACGGACCTGGAGGGCCTGGAGTACCTCGACGTGCGGTCGGACTATGCGTCCCGGTCCGAGGCCGAGGCCGACCTTGAAGACGGCGACCTGGACTTCCTGCTGGTCATACCCGAGTCCTTCGCCGCCCTGGGGACGCCGTCCCGCGGCGGGGAAGGTCCGGTCGCTCTGCCCCTGCTCCACGGCGACGTCGAGGACCGGAGCGGCCGGCTTGCCATCGAGGCCATAGGCCATGTGGTCGGCCGGGCGGACCAGCGCCTGAGGGACGAGCCCCGTGCCGTCGAGGTGGAGGCCCGCACGGTCGACACCCATGGGGCCGGCTACTTCGACGCGGTCCTGATAGGCCTGGTGGGTCTCGGGATGATGACCAACTCCATGATCTCCATCGCGGTGAAGATCAGCCTGTACCGCAACCAGTCCATCCTCAAGCGTCTGCTGGTCACGCCGTTGCCGGTGCGCAACTACTTCGCCTCGGAGGTGGTGGCCCATACGCTGCTGTCCCTGGTGCAGGCGGCGGTGGTCATCGGGATCGGCGTGCTGGCCTTCGACGCCGGCTTCAGGGGGAACCTGGTGTGGGTCTTCCTGATCGCCGCCTTCGCCAACACCATATTCCTGAACATCGGCTTCGTAATATCCAGCTGGGCCAACAGCCCCCGGGCCGCCTCGGGACTGGGCAACGTGGTTGCGATCCCCATGGTGTTCTTCTCGGGCGCTTTCTTCTCCACGGCCAGCCTCCCGTCGGTCCTTCCCGAGCTGGTCCAGGTGTTGCCGCTGACCCCCATGCTGGACGCCATGCGGGGAGTGGCCATCGACGGCCTTCAGCCGTGGGATGTGTGGAGGGAGTTGGCCATGCTGGCGGGATGGCTCGTGGTCTCGTCGGCGGCCGCGGTGAAGCTGTTCAGGTTCGGTTAGTGGTACAATAACGGTAGGCTGCCTGGTCCGAATCTTCATTCAGGAGTGCGTCGTGGCCAACAAAGACGTGCGGCGAAAAGAGAAGAGGAAGCCCAAGAAGGGTGCGGAGAAGGTCACCACCAGCCCCGTCGTGACCAACCCCCCCGTGGAGGTAGTCTCCAAGGGCAAGGCCGCCCGGGAGCCCAAGGAGTAGCGCTCACCAGACCCGACGCCGCCCTGCCGGGTAGAGCTAGGCGGTCCCCGCTTGGGCGAAGCCGTAGTAGCTGTCGCCCTCCAGCACCCGCCTGACGTTGTCGAGGCTGATGTTCCGAGGGTTCATGGGCGTGTACCAGGTCTCCGTGACCTCGTTGTGAAGGTAAGACAGGGCTGCCGGCTTGTTGCCCCCCGCCAACAGCGTCCGGAAGACTATCTCCTGCATGGGCATCTCGGGCTGGATGAACCCCTCCTGCTTGGAGCAGCACTTTTCGATGTGCCGGATGTGCTCTTCCGCGGGCACGTTGCCGCCCTGGGCCTCCAGTTGCTCCCGGCAGTCGGCGCAGCGCCTGCTGGCCAGGAGCACGGCCAGGGACCGGTTCAGGGCGTCCACCTTGGACGAATCGACCACGTAGCTCGGGTCGCCCTCCGGGGCGGCGTGGGGCTCCTGGCTGAGCGCGTCCTGTAGCGTCAAATCTCCACCTCTTCGTTCCAGTCCAGCATATGCACCCGGACCCTCTCCCCGGAGTCCACCATGGACACGTCCTCGGGGCAGATGGCCAGTCCGTTGGCCCTGGACATGGATGTTAGGATGTTGGACCCCTGGGGTCCCGTCGGGTTCGCGTAGTACGTGTCGCCCCTCTTGGTCACCTCGACGCGGGCGAACACCCGCCGCCCGTCGTAGTTGTGCACCGGCCCCTCCAGGACCGCCTCCAACGACGGCCGGGCCAGCCTGGTCTTCCCCAGCATTCGGAGTATGGCAGGCCTGGCGAACTCCTCGAACGCCACCATGGTGCTCACGGGGTTTCCGGGCAGGCCCAGGTGGGGAATGCCCCGGCCCTCGGGCCGCCGGATGACCCCGAAGGCCAGGGGCTTGGCCGGCCGCATCCGTATCGACCAGAAGTTTATCTCTCCCCGCTCCATGAGCACGTCCTTGACGATGTCGTAGTCGCCCTTGGAGACCCCAGCCGAGGTGATGAGCAGGTCCGAGGATGTCCCTTCGGAGAGCTTGCGGTGCATGTCCTCCAGGTTGTCCCGGGCGATCCCCAGGACGTTCGGCACGCCGCCGCACCTGAGGACCGACGCGGCCATGCTGTAGGTGTTGCTGTCGTATATCTTGGCCGGCTCGGGCGGCGCTCCCACCTCCAGCAGCTCGTCGCCGGTGGCGAGGATTGCCACCAAGGGGCGCCGGATGACCTTGACGCACGCCCTGCCCAGTGAGCCCAGCACGCCGACCTCCGCGGGGCGCAGCACGGTCCCCTTCTTCAGCACCAGGGCGCCCTGGGCCACGTCCTCGCCGGCCGGCCGGACGTGGGCTCCGGCGGGAAGCTCCCGCATGACCTGGACCTCGTCCAGCCCCAGCCCCCTTTGGACTCTCTCGACCTCGTCGGTGTCCTCGAAGGGAACGATGGTGTCGGCCCCCTCGGGGACCGGCGCTCCGGTCATGATCCTGATGGCGCAGTCCCCGACACGCGGCCCTCGGGCACCTGTCCCGCCGCCACCTGCCCGGTCACCCGGATGCGTCTGGGCGAGCCCTCCCCGGCCCCGGCGATGGCCTCGTGGCGGACGGCGTACCCGTCCATGGCCGAGTTGTCCATCGGGGGTATCCGTATCGGCGATCGGACGTCTTCGGCCAGCACCTGTCCCAGGGCCTGCAGCAGCGGCTTCTCCTCCGCCTCCAGGGGATGAAAATAGGCCATGACCCTCTCGAAGGCATCTTCGACGCTGAGCATGTCGGCGTGGCTGTGCCCGTGGCCTCCTGTCATGTCACCCCTCTCCCTGCCCCGAGTCTGTCGCCGCAGCCCCCCGGACGAGCTGCACGATGTCCCTGGCATACCCGTGGGCCTGCACCGCATCGGCCTCGGTGAACGAGTCGAAGGGCACCGCCGGCGGCGCCAGGGCGTCGGGATACCGCGTCGTGATGTAGTACCTGTCCAGCACCCTGCCCCACTCCACGGCCTCTCCGAACCTCTCGTCGAGCTCGCTGCATTGACTCGCCAGGTCCCGGACCGAGTGGATGGGCACCATGCGCCGCCCCTTGCCGAACAGGAACGCCTTCAGGGCCATCTGGGCCGTCTGCTCCGCCATGAAACACGCGTCGGACCAGAAGGCGTTCTCGATGAGAGACTCCACGACCCGTAGCTGGTGTTGTGCTTGTCCCATCCAACGCCGATACGTCTCATGCGGCCTTTTCATAGACCACTATCCCCTCCCGGAGGGCGCTCTCGATAAAGGGGTTCTCCTCCTCCACCATGGCCGCCATCTCCTCCGGTGTATAGACGAAGACGTCCACGTTCCTGGGCAGCGAGATGAGCCTGGCGGCCTCCACCAGGCGTTGCACGAACCTGGTCGCGGTCCGCTTTATCACTATGAAGTCCATGTCACTGTACTCGTCCGAGTCGCCCCTGGCCGTCGAGCCGAACAGGATGACCCGCTCCGGACCGTAGGGCAGCAGGTCCCGCACCACCTGCTGCACGTCCTGGGGCAATGACCCGGCCTGAGGCGCGGTCACTCCCGCAGCTCCCCGCCGACCTCCCGAGCCAGGGAGCCGACCACCCTCTTCAGCGCCCGGGCCACCTCTTCGGAGGTGAGGGTCCGGTCCGGCGCCTGGAAGTGGATGTGGTAGGCGAGGGAACGCTTGCCCGGGGCCAGGTTCTCCCCGGAGTACACGTCGAACAGGACCACCCCCGCCACCAGCGGATGGCGGGCGATGGCCGCCTGCACCCGGTCCGCGGGGACGCCGGCGTCCACCAGGACGGACACGTCCCGGATGGCGCTGGGGAACCGTCCCACGGCCTCGTAGCGGCGGCCCCTCTCGGGCAGCGCATCCAGGATACGCTCCACGTCCAGCTCGAACAGGGCCACCGGCGTGTCGCTCAGGCCGAAGGACTCGGCGACGCCGGGGTGCAGCTCTCCGATCCTGCCAAGGACCGTGTTCCCGGCGCAGATGGTCGCGCTCCGGGCGGGATGGAGCAGCGGGTCCTGGCTTCCTTGGTACGAGGCGCTTATGCCCAGGTCTTCCAGGAGCCGCTCCACGACACCCTTGGCGTCGTAGAAGTCCAGGACGTTGCCGTCGGACGTCCAGTGGGCCTCGGCCCGCGGTCCCGAGAGGGCCCCGACGACCATCTCCCGCTCCTCGGGGAGGTCTCCCTGCCTGGAAAGGAACACCCTGCCGGCCTCGAAGACGCTGACCGGTCCCTGGAGGTGCGGCCGGTTGGACGCCAGGGTGGACAGGACGCTGGCCACGATGGTGGGTCTCAGGCACTCCTGCTGGCTGCTCATGGGGTTGGCCACCCTCACCATCGCGTCATCGGCCTCCGCGGCCCCCACCTTCTCCAGCTCCTCCAGGTTGGTCAGGGGGTAGTTTATGACCTCCTGCAGCCCGCACCCCGCCAGGTGGTCCTTGATGCGCTCCCGCAGCTCGCGGAGGGGCTGTGGCTGGGACAAGGGGATGGACGTGGAGAGGGCCCTGGTGGGAATCTCGTCGTACCCGACCAGCCGGGCCACCTCCTCCACCAAGTCGTCCTCCACCTCTATGTCGCTCCTCCAGTAGGGCACCGTCGCATGCAGGGCGGTCCACCCTCCACCGTTGGACGGCTCCCGCTGTACTGTGAACCCCAGGGACAGCAGGGCATCCTCCACCCTCCCGGGGGCAAATCGACTCCCAGCACCTTGCGCAGGCGGGCCGCCGTGAGGGTCACCATCGGTGGGGCGAACGTGTCCCGGCCGGGGAAGACATCGACGATGCCCTTGGCGACGGCGCCCCCGGCCACCTCCTGTATCAGGCGGGTCGCCCGCCGGAGGGCCAGGGGCGCCAGGTCCGGCCGCAGGCCCTTCTCGAAGCGAATGGACGCCTCCGTGGGCAGCTTCAGCCCCTGGCTGGTGCGGCGGTTGTTTACCGGGTCGAAGTTGGCCGACTCCAGCAGCACGGCGGTGGTGCCCTCGGTCATCTCCGTGTTGCCCCCCCCGATGATGCCGGCCAGGCCCACCGGGTCCTCGGCGTCGGCGATGACCAGCATCGACGGCGACAGCCTGCGCTGGACCCCGTCCAGCGTGGTCAGGGTCTCTCCGGCCCGGGCGCGGCGCACGACAACCGCCTTACCCTTCAGGGTGTCGAAGTCGAAGGCGTGAAGGGGCTGGTTGTACTCCAGCATCACATAGTTTGTGACGTCCACGACGTTGTTGATGGGCCGCAGCCCCGCCTTGGTCAGCCGGTCCTGGAGCCAGCGGGGCGAGGGCCCGACCACGATCCCCGACACCAGGCTCGCCGTGTACCGCGGGCAAAGGTCCGGGTCGTGGACCTCCACCGACACCAGGGAGTCGATGGCGTCGCCCTCTTCGGGGTAGGAAGCGTCCGGCTCTCGCACCGTCACGCCCATGAGCGCGGCGGCCTCCCTGGCCACGCCCAGTATGGACAGGCAGTCGGGCCGGTTGGGCGTGACGTCCAGGTCCAGTATCTGGTCGCCCAGGTAGTCGGAGAGGGACATGCCCACCGGCGCGTCCTCGGCCAGGACCAGGATTCCCTCGTGGTCGTCCCCCAGGCCCAGCTCCAGCTCCGAGCAGACCATCCCCTCGGAGACCACTCCCCGGATGCGGGCCGCCTTCAGCGCCTCCACCTTCCCGCTGTGGGTGTTGAACAGCTCCGCCCCCACCTTGGCAAAGGCGATCTTCTGGCCCTGGGCCACGTTGGGCGCCCCGCACACGACCCTGGCCGTCTCGCCGCCCAGGTCCACGGAGCACAGCGTGAGACGGTCCGCGTTAGGGTGCCCCTCAACGCCGGTCACCAGGCCCACGTAGCAGCTCTTCCAGCCCCCGATGGCCGCGACCTCGGAGACCTCGGTCCCGGCCATGGTCAGCCGCCGCGCCAACTCCTCCGCCGGCACGGTGATGTCCACGTACTCTTTGAGCCAGGAAATGGGGGCCTTCATGGCCGGCCTATGGCGCTCCCTCTGACATCGACCTTGACTAGAACTGCCGGAGAAACCTGAGATCGTTGGAGTAGAAGAGACGGATGTCGTCGATGCCGTACTTCAGCATGGCGATTCGCTCGGGGCCAAGGCCGAAGGCGAAGCCCGTGTACACGCTCGGGTCGTAGCCGACCCCCTCCAGGACCTTGGGGTGCACCATGCCCGCGCCCATGATCTCGATCCACCCGGTGTCCCTGCAGATGCGGCATCCCCCGCCCTGGCAGGAGAAGCAGTCGATGGACATGTCCACGCCGGGCTCCACGAAGGGGAAGTAGTCGCACCGAAACCGCACCCTGCGGTCCGGGCCGAAGACCCTCCGGGCGAACTCGTAGAGGGTGCCCTTCAGGTCGGCGAAGGTTATCCCATCGTCCACCGCCAGGCCCTCCACCTGGTAGAAGTGCCACTCGTGGGTGGCGTCCGTCGCCTCGTAGCGGTAGCACTTGCCGGGGACGACCACTCTCACCGGCGGGCGCATACTCTCCATCACCCGGGCCTGCATCGGGGAGGTGTGGGTGCGCAGCAGCATGTTGTGCTCGCCCCTCTCGTTGCGGTGGTCGATCCAGAGGCTGTTCCACATGTCCCTGGCCGGGTGGTCCCGGGGGATGTTCAGCAGCTCGAAGTTGTACCTGTCCCACTCCACCTCGGGGCCTTCGACGACCTGGAACCCCATGGCGATGAACGCGCTGCATATCTCCCGCACGATCTGGGTCGTGGGGTGGAGCCTCCCCACGGCTATCGGCCGTCCGGGCAGGGTGACGTCGATGGGCTCCGCGTCGGCCAGCCCGGCCAGCCCCGCGTTCTTGATGGCCTCCAGCCGCTGGGACAGCCGCTCTTCCAGGAGCGACCTGGAGCGGTTGCCGACGGCGCCCACGGCCCGCCGGTCCTCCTGGGGAAGCCCGCCGATGTCCCGCAGGATGCTGCTGAGGCGTCCCTTGCGGCCGAGGTAGGCCACCCGCCAGCTCTCCACCTCGTCCGGGTTTTCCAGGGACTCCAGCTCGCGCAGGGCCTCTTCCCGTATCTCGTCGATGGCTTCAGGTGTGACTGTGGGTTGCATGGGGGCGGAGCGCTGCCCTTCAGGCTGTGGGCCGGGATTTTCGAGGGTTAATTATAGGAACGGCGGAAATTCGGGTCAAGGCGGGGGCGCGACGGCGGGCGGCTCCGACAGCTTCCGCGTGGCCAGGCGCTTACGACGCCAGCATGGACCTGGCGGTGACGCCTATCTCGCCCGGAGAGGGTATGATTAGCGCGCCGGCCTCCCTCAGCGCCCGGGTCTTGGCCCTGGCCGTGCCGGCCTCCCCGGTGATGATGGCGCCGGCGTGCCCCATGCGCTTGCCCGGCGGCGCCGTGGCCCCCGCGATGAAAGACGCCACGGGCTTGCCGAAGCCCCCGGCCAGGTATTCCGCAGCCTCCTGCTCCATGGTGCCGCCGATCTCCCCGATGAGGACCACCGCGTCGGTATCCGGGTCCTCCTTGAAGAGGGCCAGCACGTCCACGAAGCTGGTGCCTATGAGAGGGTCGCCGCCGATGCCGACGCAGGTGGACTGGCCGATCCCAAGCTCGGTGAGCTGGTTGACGGCCTCGTAGGTGAGGGTGCCGCTGCGGGACACCACGCCTACCCTGCCCGGCAGATGGATGCGCCCGGGCATGATTCCCAGCTTGCAGCGGCCGCCGGGGGTGATGAGCCCCGGGCAGTTGGGGCCTATGAGCCGGACGCCCTTGCCGCGAAGGTAGGGCAGCACCCGCACCATGTCCATCACGGGCACTCCCTCGGTGATGCAGATGACCAGCCCGACGCCCGAGTCCGCCGCCTCTACTATGGCGTCGGTGGCAAAGGCGGCCGGAACGAAAATCAGCGACGTGTCGGCGTTGGTCTCTCCCACCGCCTCTTCCATCGAGTCGAACACCGGGACCCGGTCCTCGAACACCTGGCCGCCGCGCCCCGGAGTGACTCCCGCCACCACCTTGGTCCCGTAGGCGATGCAGGCGCTGGCGTGAAAGCCACCCTCGCTGCCGGTGATCCCCTGCACCACGGCCCTGGTGTTCTCGTTTACCAGTATGCTCAAGCCGTCTCTCCGCCGCCGAGTTTCTCCGCCACCTCTTCCAGCGAGTCGGCGAAGGTCACGTCCAGCCCCGACTCCTTCAGGATGGCCTTGCCCTCCTCAACGTTGGTGCCAAGCATCCTGGCCAGGATGGGCGGGCTCTTCTGCTGCTCCCGGCAGGCCCTGGCGATCCCCCTGGCCGCGATGTCGCACCGGAGAATGCCGCCGAAGACGTTCACCAGGACCCGTTTCACCTGGGCGTCCGACAGGATGATGCCGAAGGCCTCCGCCACCTTCTCCTCGCTGGCGCCCCCTCCCACGTCCAGGAAGTTGGCGGGGCTCGTCCCGGCGGCGCTTATCACGTCCATGGTGGCCATGGCCAGGCCGGCCCCGTTGACCAGGCAGCCCACCTCGCCGTCCAGCTTTACGTAGGCGATGCCGTACTCCCGGGCCCGGGCCTCGAAGGGGTTCTCCTGCTCCGGGTCCCGCAGGTCCGTGAGGTCGTCGTGGCGGAACAGGGAGTCGTCCTCCACCTCCAGCTTGGCGTCCAGGGCCACGAGACGGCCGTCGCCGGTGATGGCCAGGGGATTGATCTCCACCAGGGTGCAGTCCTTCTCCACGAACACCCGGTAGAGGGCGCCCAGGATCCCCGACAGGGGGCGGGAGAGGGCCTTATCCAGGCCCAGGGCCCTGGCCAGCCGACGTCCCTGGAAGGGTTGGAAACCGAGAAGGGGGTCGACCGCCTCCCGGTGGAGCCTCTCCGGCTCCCTGGCGGCGACCTCCTCGATCTCCATCCCGCCGGCGTCGCTGGCTATGACCACGGGGCCCTGGACCACCCGGTCCACCGTGATGGCCAGGTACAGCTCGCCGGACACCTGGGCGGTCTCCTCCACCAGGAGGCTCCGTACCGGCACGCCCTCGGGCCCCGTCTGGGCGGTAACCAGCTGCTTCCCCAGCAGCGCGGAGGCGGAGCCGGCGGCCTCTTCCGGGGAGCCGGCAAGCACCACCCCTCCAGCCTTCCCCCGCCCTCCCGCGTGGACCTGGGCCTTCAGGACCGCCGTCCCGCCCATCTCCTCCGTGAGGGCCTTCGCCTCTACCCCGGTGGAGGCGACGCCTCCCCGGGGCACGGGCACGCCGTAGCTCTTCAGTATCGCCTTGGCCTGGTGCTCGTGCAGCTTCATCTATTTCTTGGCGACCTCGGTCATCGCCAGCTCCTCTATGAAGTTCACGATGCCCGAGTGGTCGTTCTCTCCCTTGTCCCGGTTCATGAGGGCGCCGATCATCTGCTGCACCAGGCCCGTGACGGGGAGGGGCACCCCCAGCTCCTTGCCCGTCAGCAGCGCGTTGTGCAGGTCCTTCTGGTGCAGGCGGATGCGGAAGCCGGGGTTGAAGTTCCGGTCCATGATCATGGGGACCTTGGCCTCCATGACGGTGCTCCCGGCCAGGCCGCTCCGGATGGCCTGGAACACCAGCTCCGGGTCTATCCCGGCCTTCTGGGCCAGGACGAAGGCCTCCCCCACCGCCTCGATGTTGGCGGCCACGATTATCTGGTTGGCCAGCTTGACCGTGTTGCCCGCTCCCACGTCGCCCACGCGCACCACGCTGGCGCCCATCACGTCGAGGACCGGCCGGCAGCGGTCCAGCACCTCCTGCTTGCCCCCCACCATTATGGCCAGGTTGCCCGATATGGCCGCGGGCTCTCCGCCGCTCACCGGGGCGTCCAGCATCTCCACGCCCACCTTGGCCGCCTCGGCGGCGAGCTTCTGGGAGGTCAGGGGAGCGATGGAGCTCATGTCGATGATCACCGAGCCCGCCTTCGCTCCCTTCAGGGCCCCCTTGGGGCCTATGATCACGTCCTCGGAGTCGGGGGAGTCGGGCACCATGGCTATGAATATCTCGGTCCTCTGGGCCACCTCCATGGATGAGCCGGCCAGCTCCGCGCCCTCGGCGGCCAGCTCGTCCATGGAGCTGCGGCTGCGGTTGTATATCGTCAGGGAGTAGCCGGCCTTCATCAGGTTCCTGGCCATGGGCTTGCCCATGATCCCCAGTCCGACGAATCCTATGGCGGGGGTCATTCTCCTCTATCCTCCTACGGTCGAGTGGCGGCGTTCTTCCCGGAGCATCTTCCAGGCCCGCAGTATCTCCCGGTCCCGAGAGAAGGCCAGCGGGGGCAGCTCCTCGGGGGAGAAGAAGCCCACTTCCTGTATCTCCGGACCGGCGGCGGTGCGGCCTCCGCTGATCCGGGAGTCGTAGGTCACCAGGATCACCGGCTGGCCCTCCTGGGAGAATACACCCACCAGTCCGGTCACGTCCACCTCCAGGCCCGTCTCTTCCAGCACCTCCCTGGCGGCCGCCGCCTCCACCGGCTCGCCTCGGTCGACATATCCCCCGGGAAGGCTCCAGAGGCCGATGCCCGGCTCCAGGCCACGCTTGACCATCAGCACCCTGCCGTCGCGCTCCACCACCGTCACGGCTGTCACCTTGGGGTCGTGGTACACCACCCGGCCGCAGCTCGGGCAGGCCGGCCTCTCCCTCCCCTGCACGTGGCGCACCTCCAGGGGCGAGGCGCAGCGAGGGCAGTACTTGTCATCTGCCAGCATGAGCGGTATAAGGATACCACGACATGGACGGCAGGTGCATGACGGGGCATGGTCGGCCCAGGTCTTTCGATTCTTCGCGGATGTCCGCCCCACCCCTTGTATCTTATGAAGGTGGCGGGGTAGACCGGCCGCCCCTTGGTCTCGGAGACCGTAATCCAGCGTGGTCGCCCCGCTGTGTACTCTTGGAGCCCGAACAGTTGCCTGGGCCAGGGAGCCCGTATCTGCAAGGATGGGAGAAGGAGAGACCGATGTTTGTTGGGATCGATGTTTCCAAGGATTGGGTCGATGTCGCGGTGCGACCGACCGGCGAGGTATGGCGCGTCGATGGAAGTCAGAAGGCGGTGGACGGTCTTGTTCGACGGCTGGAGGACCTGGCGCCGCAATTGGTCGTCATGGAGGCAACGGGCGGGTACGAGATCCTGCTCGTCGCTGCCCTCGGCGCTGCGGGAGTCCCTGTTGCCGTGGTCAATCCCCGGCACGTCCGGGACTTTGCACGGTCCCAGGGCATACTGGCGAAGACCGACCGCCTCGACGCCGGCGTTATCGCCCATTTCGGGGAGGTCAGTGGTGTGCAGGCCCAACCCCTCGTATCCGAGGAGGCGCGGGAGCTCGAGGGACTCGTGGCGCGTCGTCGTCAGCTCGTGCAGATGCGGACCGCCGAGCAGTCCCGTCGCCGCCTGGCCTCCCCCGCCATCCTTCAGAGCATCAACCAGGTGATCGCCTTCCTCGATCGCCAGTTGAAGGAGATCGACGATGACCTGGAGCGTCGCCTGCGAAGCAGTCCGCTGTGGCGAGAGCGGGAGAAGCTGCTGCGGAGCGTGCCGGGTGTGGGACCGGTGACCACCTTCAACCTGCTGGCCGATCTGCCGGAGTTGGGGTCCCTGGACCGGAGAGCGGTTGCTGCCCTGGTTGGTGTGGCGCCCCTGAGCCGGGACAGTGGGCAGTTCCGAGGCGTGCGCAACTGTTGGGGAGGGCGGGCCAAGGTGCGCGCAGCCCTCTACATGGCGACCCTGGTCGCCGTCCAACGCAATCCGGTCTTGAAGGAATTCTATCACCGGCTCCTGCAAGCGGGGAAACCCCCGAAAGTGGCGCTCACGGCATGTATGCGCAAGCTATTGACCATCCTCAACGCGATGCTCAAGCGCGGCAGCCACATGGGACGCCAGCCACGCCCTCAACCCTTGACCCTGAAGACAGTTGCTGGGTTCCGGTCTGCGCCGGAACGACGGGTTGTCGGGACCGCCATCTTCACCCTCAGGCGAGGGTGGGCTCCATAACCCGGCAGGGGCCTGGGTTGTTCAAAGCAGCCGGGATTTCATCGAGGAGGTACTGTCCACATGACCGAAGAGACCAAGTCCATCACCCTGGAGGTGGCCGAGTACTCCAGCTCTGTCTCGTATGCCGACCTGCCGCCGCCGCTGGTCCATAGGGCCAAGGAGGCGGTGGTCGACGGCCTGGGGGTGATGCTTGCCGGGCACGGCGCCGACTGCTCCCGCGTCGTCAGGAGCTACCTGGGCGACATGGGCCTGTCCGGCAAGTCGTCGGTCATCGGTGAGGGCATCCGGCTGCCCGCCCAGTTCGCCGCCCTGGCCAACGGGGTCAGCGGCCACGCCCTCGACTTCGACGACACGCAGATATCGTCGGTCCCGGACCGGGTCTACGGCCTCCTTACCCATCCCACGGTGCCGGTCCTCTCCGCCGCCCTGGCCCAGGCCGAGGAGACCGGTGCAGGGGGAAGGGACCTGCTGGCGGCTTTCTGCGCCGGGGTCGAGATTGCCTGCAAGGTTGCCGAGACCATCGCGCCCCGGCACTATCAGGGGGGCTTCCACTCCACGGGGACCATCGGCGTCATCGGCGCGGCCGCCGCGGCCGCCCGGCTCATGGAGCTGGACGTGGATACCACCCGCCACGCCATCGGCATCGCCGCCAGCAAGAGCGCCGGCATCAGGGTCGCCTTCGGCACCATGACCAAGCCCTACCACGCGGGCGCGGCCGGCGAGAACGGCGTGGTGGCGGCCAAGCTGGCTCGGCTGGGGTACACCACCGACCCCGACGCGCTGGACGGCAGGTGGGGCTTCTTTCAGGTAGCGGGGGGAGGCTCCGACCCGCAGCTCATCCGGGGGAAGCTTGGCAGCCCCTACGCCTTCGTGGACCCGGGCGTCTCCATTAAGCCCTACCCCTGCGGCTCCCTGGCCCACCCCAGCATGGACGCCATGCTGGAGCTGGTCACCGAGCACGACGTCAGGCCGGAGACGGTGAAAGAGATCAGGTTCGGCACCAGCTCCAACGTGCTCAACGCCCTCCGCTACAGGGAGCCCCACAACGAGCTGGAGGCCAAGTTCAGCATCCCCTTCTGCATGGCCATACTGGTGCTGGACCGCCGCGGCGGCATAGCCGAGTTCTCCGACGAGACGGTGGAGCGGCCGGACGTACGGAAGATGATGGCCAGGGTCGTCCCGTACCTGCACGAGGGGTTGGAGGCCCGGGGCTTCGAGCGCATACTAAGCCTCATCGAGGTCGAGCTCGAGGACGGGTCCGTGCTGTCCAGGGAGGCCTCCACCTCCCGGGGGACGCCCGAGCGTCCCATGACCCGGGAAGAGCTGGAGGCCAAGTTCGAGGACTGCGCCCGGGGGACCATCACCCCCCAGCGGCAGAGAGAGGCGTTGGACGCGGTCTACGCCCTGGAGGACCTGGGCGACGTGGCGCGGCTGACCGCCCTGCTGAGCGGCTAGTATGCCGTCTCACAGGTTTGTCGAATAAGTCCGTCCGCCGCCCGCCCTGCCTGCCGCAGGCCGGTTCACCGGTGGGTGGGCTCAATAACCCGGGGACGGGCCTGGGGGTACAACTAACTTGGGAGATAGGACGCCAGGAAAGCCTCCACCTCGGCCCGGTGGGGCATGGAGTCCTGGGCGCCATGCTTGGTGACCGCCAGCGCCCCGGCGGCCATGGCCCGTTGCACGGCCTCCTCCGGACCCGCTCCCTCGGCCAGGGCCGCCGCCAGGGCGCCGTTGAAGGCGTCGCCCGCTGCCACCGTGTCCACCGCGTCGACCGGGTGGGCGGGGACGTGGCGGGAGGTGGACCCGTCGCAGTAGTAGGCGCCCAGCGACCCCATCTTGACGATGGCGCAGCCCGCTCCCCTCTCCAGCAGCCTGGCTGCGGCCGTCTCCGCCGAGGCAGCGTCCACTACTGGGAAGCCGGCCAGCGCCTGGGCCTCGGTCTCGTTGGGCGTGACGTAGCTGCAGTAGCCGTACATCTCGTCGGGCAGGGGGCGGGCCGGTCCCGGGTCCAGGATCACCGTCCTGCCCGTGGAGAAGGCGGCGCGGGCGGCCGCCAGGGACGCCTCCAGGGGCACTTCGAGCTGCAGCATGAGCACCGACGCGTGCTCCATCGCCGCCACGACCCGGGAGACCTCGGCGAGGCCGCAGGTCGCGTTGGCCCCCAGCACCTGGACGATGCGGTTCTGGGCCGAGGAGTCGATGTTGATCACGGCGATACCCGAGCTGGTCCCGGCATCCACCTCGACGCCGGACACGTCCACCCCGGCGCCCCGAAGGTGGCCCAGCAGCTCCCCGCCGAAGGAGTCCCCGCCGACCCGGCCCACCATCATCACCGCCGCCCCCATGCGCGCCGCCGCCACCGCCTGGTTGGCGCCCTTCCCGCCGGGGTAGGTCAGGAACCTGTCGCCCACCACCGTCTCTCCCGGCTGGGGGGACCGCTGGGACATGGTGACCAGGTCCATGTTGATCCCGCCGAGGACCACTACCGACGGTCGCGCCATGGGCGAATCATAGCACAGGGTCCGTCATGGCCGTGGCCGCCCGTCAGGTCAGGTCGGCGACCGCCTGCACCTGCACCAGGGCGCCGGGCTGCATGAGCTGGCTCACGACCACCGTGGTCGCCGCGGGCAGGTCGTCGCCGAAGAGCTCTCGCCGCGCCTCCTGCACCTCCCGGTGCTGCGACGCCGCCTGGGGAGCCAGGTACTCCACGGTGCGGACCACGTCCCCCGGGGCGCCCCCCGCCTCCTCCACCAGCTCCGCGACGTTGGCGAAGGCCTGCCTGGCCTGGGCGGCGACGCCCCCGCCCACGAGAGCGCCGGCGCCGTCCACCCCGGTCTGGCCTGAGACGAACAACAGGCCGCCCTTCTCCACGGCCGGATGAAAGGTCGCTCCCCCGCGGCCCGGCCGTCCCGCGCCGATGGCCCTCCGGGCCCCGCCGGCCACCGCGAACATGTCGATCTCAGCCAGGGCGCCCGGGGCCAGGAGCTGGTCGATTACGATGTTGGTGGATGCGGGCAGGTGGTCGCCGAAGAAACCCCGGCGCACCTCCTCCGTCCCCTGGTATCCCTCCAGGGCCTCGGGGACGATGTAGTCCACCGTCTTGACCACGTCCTCGAGTCCCAGGCCCGCGCTCTCCAGGATGCGCCGTGCCCTCGCGTAGATGGCGCGGGTCTGGGCGACGATGCCGTCGGGAAAGCTGGGGGTCCCCATATCGTCGAAAGAGCGGGCGACGACCCCCGCGACCCACAGCACCCGGCCCCCGCCCCAGGCCGGCTTGTACGGGAGCCGCCAGTCGTTCCTGGGGTCCGGGTAGTGGGGCCGCTCCTTGCCGCCCCTCTCGGCCACGGCCTCTATCTCCACCAGGGCGCCGTCGTCCAGCAGCGCCTCCACGGCGATGGCCGTCACAGCCGGGAGCCCCTCCACGCCCATCAGATCGGCCCGCACGCCTATGGACTGGTTGAAGCTGGGCAGCGCCTCCGGGGTCATGTAGTAGACCACCTTCACCAGGTCGGACAGGCCGTAGCCGGCCTCCCCCATGATGCGCAGCAGCTTGTCGTAGGCCGCCGCCGTCTGCCGGCCCATGTCCCCCTTGCAGGTCCACCCGTCCCCCGAGGGGTCGGGCTCGGCGGCCGTGATGCCGCTCACCCACAGCGTGTCCGAGCTGTCCGCCGCGTGGGAGCAGGCGCCCCGGCTGTATCCGGCGGTCACTGCGCCCTCGGGGTCCATGGTCCTCTTCGCCGCCACGCTCACCTCCTGTTGGACATGGGTCCAAGGCTACGTGCCCCCGGTGGGCGGTGTCAATGACACTCGCCCCTTCCCAACCCTCCAACCCTGTCCTACCATAACACCTATCCGTTCTCCCTCTCCCTGGAGAGAGGGCAGGGGTGAGGGCCCGCCTCAATGGGAGAAAATGAGAGGAAATGAGAGGGAAACTGAAAATTTTAGGTATCGGGGAGACCCCGTCATCCCACCGGCTAAACTCGTCCAGGAGAACGCTGACATGAATTCACTCAGAGCCCGCGTCATGCCCGCCGTGCTTGACCGTCATATCCGCCGTGCTTAACCGTCATGCCCGCCGCTCCTAACCGTCATACCCGCGAAAGCGGGTATCCAAGTCCCGGGGCTTTGGGCACGAGCGCATCCAGCCTTGAAGCGGCATGGCCTTTCCTGTAATGTAGGCGTCGAACGTACCTGTGGAGGCTGGCACATGACTACAACGGCGGAGGCTAGGGCCCGCATCCGGCAGGGCCGGGACCTGGCCGGCGAGCTCCGGGAGCGGGTGGAAGGCGAGGTCCGCTTCGACCCATACTCCCGGGCCCTCTACAGCACCGACGCCAGCATCTACCGGATGGAGCCCGTGGGCGTCGTCGTTCCAAGGAGCGCCGACGACGTCCTGGCGGTCATGGACGTGGCCAGCAGGAACCGGGTGCCCGTGCTGCCCAGGTGCGGCGGCACCAGCCTGGCGGGCCAGACGGTGAACCATGCCATCGTCATGGACTTCAGCAAGTACATGCGCGGCGTGCTGGAGGTGAACACCGAGGAGCGCTGGGCTCGGGTCCAGCCGGGCATCGTGCTGGACCACCTGAACCAGGCGCTGGCCGTTCACCGTCTCCAGTACGCCCCCGACCCCAGCACCTCCAACCGCGCCTGTGTGGGCGGCGGCGTGGGCAACAACACCTGCGGCTCCCACTCGGTCATCTACGGCAAGACCTCGGACCACGTGCTGGAGGTCCAGGCGGTGCTCTCCGACGGCAGCCAGGCCCACTTCCGGCAGCTTCGGAGCCAGGAGATGGAGACCCGGCTGTCCGGCTCCGGGCTCGAGTCGGAGATATACAGGGAGGTGAAGAGGATCGCCCAGGAGAACCGGGACGAGATCGTGGCCCGGTACCCCAACATCATGCGCCGGGTCAGCGGCTACAACCTGGACGACTTCATGGGAGATGGGCCCGTCAACATGTCCCGCATGGTCGTCGGCTCCGAGGGGACACTGTGCGTCGTGACCGAGGCCAAGGTGAACCTGGTGCCGGTCCCCGCCAGGAAGGCCCTCGCCGTCCTCCACTTCCATGACATCGTGGAGGCCTGCGGGGCTACCTGGGAGCTGCTGGGGCACAACCCCGCGGCGGTGGAGCTGATAGGGCGGATGATCCTGGACCGCTGCCGGGCCTCCCTGGGGTTCTCCCACCTCCTCTCCTTCGTGGAAGGGGAGCCCGACGCCCTGCTGGTGGTGGAGGTCAACGGCGAGTCGGACATCGAGGTGAGGTCCAAGCTGGACGCCCTCAAGGCGGACGTCCAGCGCAAGGGCCTGGGATACGCCTGCGTGAACCTGTTGGAGCCCGGCGACCAGGGCAAGGTCTGGGCCCTGCGGAGCGCCGGCCTGGGCCTGCTGATGAGCACCAAGGGCGACGCGAAGCCCCTCCCCTACGTGGAGGACGCCGCCGTGGACCCCCGCAACCTGGGAGAGTACGTGCGCAGGTTCGAGGAGGTGGTCAAGGCCCACGGCACCACCGCCGGGTATTACGGCCACGCCAGCGTCGGCTGCCTGCACATCAGGCCCCTGGTGGACCTGAAGACCTCCGAGGGGGTGGACAAGATGGTGTCCATCGCCTCGGACATAAGCGAGCTGGTGCTGGAGTATGGAGGATGCCTCTCCGGGGAGCACGGGGACGGCATCGTCCGCGGTGTCTGGAACGAGAAGATGTTCGGGCCGCAGATATACCAGGCGTTCCGGGACGTGAAGCGGGCCTGGGACCCCGAGGGCATCATGAACCCGGGGAAGATCGTCGATTGCCCCCCCATGACGGAGAACCTCAGGATCGGGCCCGAGTACTCGACGGAGAGCCTGGATACCAAGCTGGACTTCTCGGCGGACCTGGGCTACGCCAACCTGGTGGAGATGTGCAACGGTATGGGCGCTTGCCGCAAGACCACCGGCACCATGTGCCCCTCCTACATGGTCACCAGGGAGGAGGAGCACTCGACCCGCGGGAGGGCCAACCTCCTCCGCTCGGTGCTGTCGGGAGCGCTGCCCTTCACCGAGCTGACCAGCCGACGCCTCTACGACGCCATGGACCTGTGCTTGGAGTGCAAGGGCTGCAAGGCCGAGTGCCAGACGGGCGTGGACATGGCCAAGCTCAAATACGAGTTCCTGGACCGGTACCACCGGGCCCATGGCCTGCCCCTGCGGGCCCGGGTCTTCGCGAATATCAACACCCTGAGCCGGCTGGGGGCCCCCCTGGCGCCCCTTGCCAACTGGGCTGCGAGCAACCCCCTGGGCAAGAGGCTCCTGCACGCGATCTTGGGCGTCCACTCCCAGCGCAGCCTTCCGCCCCTGGCGCGCACCACCTTTCCCAAGTGGTTCGCCTCCCGGCGCTCCTCGATGGGAGAAAGGCGGGTTGGGAGCGGCGCCGTTGGGACCAAGAGGGTCCTCCTCTTCAACGACACCTTCATGAACTACAACTACCCGCAGGTAGGCATGGCGGCGGTGGAGGTGTTGGAGCGGGCCGGATTCGACGTGGAGCTGGCCTCGCCCTCCGGCGGGTCCAGGGCAGGCGCCGTCTGCTGCGGGCGCCCCATGGTCTCCAAGGGCCTCCTGGACAAGGCCAGGGACAACGCCCGCCGCAACGTCCAGGCCCTCTATCCCTACGCCCGGGAGGGAGTCCCCATCGTGGGCTGCGAGCCCAGCTGTCTACTGACCCTCCGGGACGAGTACCCGGACCTGTTGCCCAAGGGGGACGAGCGGGACAAGGCCCAGGAGGTGGCGGCCGGCTCCTACCTGCTGGAGGAGCTCCTGGAGATGTCGCGGAAGGAGGGCGCCCTGGACGGGGCCTTCGCCGGGGTCGCCGACCGGAAGCTGCTCCTTCACGGCCACTGCCACCAGAAGGCCCTGGTGGGCACCGGGCCCTCGGTGGCCGCCCTGAAGCTGGCGGGCTACCAGGTGGAGGAGGTCAGCTCCGGCTGCTGCGGAATGGCCGGGTCCTTCGGGTTCGAGGCCGAGCACTACGACATCTCCATGGAGGTCGGACGGCTGCGCCTGTTCCCGGCGGTGGAGGCCAAGGGCCCCGAGTGGGACGTGGCCGTCACCGGGGTCTCCTGCCGCCAGCAGGTGGAGCACGGCACGGGCCGCACGGCGAGGCACGTGGTGGAGTACCTGCGGGAAGCGTTGGCCTGATTCGTTCGGCGCCCGGGCCCCACGCGGGGCGCCGGGCCTAGCCTGAGACGTATCTCGCCAGGCGCCGTATGAGCAGGCGTACGGTGTCCAAAACCCCGGGTTTCCGCTTGCTGCGGCGGACGGGCGCCCACAGCTTTCCGGAGGAGTAGTGGGCCGGCGGCGTGCTCCTGGGATGCCGGAGCCGGATGGACGTTTGGGTGGAGTCGTACCGGGTCCGGAGCACGGGGTCGGACAGGGTTTCGTACGCTGCGTTGACGTCACGCATGGCCGCGGAAGGGTCCGGATCGTCGGAGTGGATGTCCGGGTGGTGCTGCCACGCCTTCCTGATGTATGCCCGCCGGATGCCCTCTTCTGTGGCGTGCCTGGGCACTCCCAGGATTCCGTAGTAATCCGGCTGAGGTTCGGCGGGCCTCATTGCCCCATGTTACTTCCCGTGGTCAGCGGGTGTCAAGCTGACTGGACGCGGCCGGAGGATGCCGTGGACGTGCCTCGACGGCCCCGCTGCCCGGCGGCCGGCGCCTCGTTGACAGAGTCCCAGGCGGGTCCATATATTGAAGGGGCTCCGCCCGCCTGCTCTCCTATATTTGGCGGCGGGTCGCGGGGCGATCCGACGAATAGGGAGGCGCCATGAAGCCCGAGGACCTGAAGCATGTCATCTACGAGAAGAAGGACGGGGTCGGCTACGTTACGCTGAACCGTCCCGAGGTCCAGAATGCCCTGAACGCCCGGATGCTGCAGGAGCTCGTCTCGGTCTGGGAGGAGGTCCGGGACGATGCAGAGGTACAGGTCGTCATACTTACGGGGGCGGGAGAGTCCTTCATGCAGGGCAGGGGCGACGTGCAGCGCGTCAAGGACTCCCTGGATGCCGACCCCCTTCCCCCCACCAGGCCATACCGCTATAGCTGGAACACCCCCGCCAGCCCCAAGGCCCACTACCTCTTCAAGCCGGTCATCGTGGCCGTCAACGGCCTGTGCGCCACGTCGGGCCTGGAGCAGGTGAGCGAGGCGGATATCGTAATCTGCTCGGACAACGCCACCTTCTACGACAACCACGTCTCCTACGCCTCCATCGTCCATTCCGCAGTCGCCCTGTCCAAGCGGCTGCCCTACAACCACGTCATGCGAATGTCCCTCATGGGCTCCCACGAGGTCCTGGACGCCAAGCGGGCCTACGAGATAGGCCTCGTCACCGAGGTCACCACTCCGGAGGACCTGATGCCGCGCGCCACCGAGATTGCCAGGACCATCATGCGCAACTCCCCCATCGCCGTGCAGGCCAGCGTGGAGATACTATGGCACGGTCTCAGCATGGGGCTGAGGGACGCCGTGCAGCTCGATTCGTATATGCAGCGGTGGTACCACACCCACCCCGACTACGAGGAGGCGGGCCGGGCGTTGGTGGAGGGCCGAGAGCCGGTGTGGCAGACACCCTTCTGGCACGGCGGACACTGAGCCCCACACACCGCCGTCGGCCGTATACCCCGACCGGGTCAGGATGATATAATCGGCGGTACACACACCCTTGGCGGAGGTGCACACATGGTTGCAGAGGCTACCACGTTCAAGCTGCTGGATCCGACCGTGGAGGCGATTCCCGACCACACCATCCTCGCTCCCCGGCCCGACGACCTCAACGGCAAGGTGGTCGGGCTCCTGTCCAACAGCAAGCGCAACGCCGACAAGCTGCTTCACGACATCTACGCGCTGCTCCAGGACACCTACGAGTTCGAGGGCTTCGTGTTCCTGGACAAGGGGGACGCCTCGCGCCCCGCTCCCAAGGAGATCATGGACGAGCTCCTGGAGAAGTGTGACGTGGTGATAACGGCGACCGGGGATTGAGGGTCCTGCAGCTCGTGCAGTATGCACGACGCCATCACCGTGGAGAAGGCCGGTAAGCCCGCTGCCGTGGTGCTCACCGACGCGTTCATTCCCACGGCCAGGGCCATCGCCAAGATAAGGGGCATCGCCGAGTACCCCTACGCCGTCGTCACCCATCCCGTGGGCAGCCTGGAGGACGACGTCGTGATGGGCAGGGCCCGGCAGGCCCTGCCCAGGGTCCTCGAGATACTGCTGGCGAAATAGCCGTACATCCCCGATGGGGCGACTCCGCCGGAGTGCCCCGTCGGGCCCAGACGGCAGCGACAACGGATACCGGGGCCAGCGCAACGCTGGCCCCTAGCCTTGCCCCCAGTCCGGCCGCCGCGCCGGGAGGTGACGTTGGAAGCACCGGACATCCGAGACCCGGCCAAGCCCAGGCGCAGCCGGGGTTTCATCCTCGGCAGTCTCTCCGTAGGGCACGGGCTGGCCCACCTGTACGACTTCGGCCTGCCGGCGGTGATGCCCACCATCGCCTCGTCCCTGGGTCTCAGCAACCTCCAGGTGGCGACCCTCCACGGTATCCGGATGGCGGGTTTCGGCGTCGTCAACCTGGGCGGCGGGCCCGTCGTCGACACCATGAGACGCCACTGGGGGCTGATACTCACCGGCTGCATGTTCTGGGCCGCGCTGGCCTTCGCGGTGGTGGCCGGCTCTCCCAACTTCGGCATCCTGGTCATCGGCATCATCTTCCTCTCCATACCGGGTGCCCTGTGGCACCTGCCCGCCACCGCCGCCCTGTCCCAGCAGTTCCCGGACCGCCGGGGGTTCGCCATATCCATGCACGGGTTCGGCTCCAACATCGGGAACGCCCTGGGCCCCCTCCTGGCGGGGGCGCTGCTGGGAGTGCTGTTCTGGCGGTACGCCCTGCTCATATACACCGGCCCCGCCCTGGCTCTGGCCATATTCGTATGGTGGTCCCTCAGCGACCTGGGCCGGGACGGGCGCGCGGAAGAGATACGGCTCGGCGCCCGGTTCCGCGGGGCGCTGGAGCTCCTGAAGCAGCCCATCATCGCCGTGATTATCCTGGCAGCCACCCTGCGGAGCATCGGGCTGGACGCCCTCTTCCACTGGACCCCCTTCTACCTGGAGGAGGACCTGCACGCAAGCAATCTGAGGGCCGGGCTCTATCTGAGCCTGCTGACGGGTATGGGCATAGTCTCCGGTCCGGTGCTGGGCGCCGTATCGGACCGGTGGAGCCGAAAGTCCGTGCTAGTACCGTGCCTGGCCCTGGCAACGGCGTTCTCCCTGGTGGTGGTGGTCCTGGGCGACAGCCTCGCCCTGCCATTCGTCCTGGCGGCGATGGGCCTCTTCAGCTTCTCCCTCCACCACATCATGCAGGCGGCGCTGCTGGACGTGGCCCCCAGGGGCACCGAAGCCACGGCGACGGGTCTGCTGTTCGGCATCAACGGGGCCGCGGGCGCCGCCTCCCCCTTCATGGCCGCCGTCGTGATCGACCACCTGGGGGGCTACGGGTCCATCTACTACTACTCGGGGATACTGACGGGACTGACGGCCCTGATGCTGCTGGTGGTCCCGATGCGCTCTTCGGTCCGCGGGTCTTAGCCCGTTGCCTGGGTCCTCAGCCCGTTGCCGGGGATTTCAAGAGGCTCGCAGCTTGGTGAACACCCCGCCGGCGAAAGCCTTCAGGGTGGACTCGGGGTGGTCGTAGGACTCCATCGTCGACAGGAACAGCTTGTCCACGCCCTGCCCCTCCAGCTCCTTGAGCCTCGCCGCCAGGCGGTCCGGCCCTCCCACCAGCGCGATGGCGTCGCATATCTGGGCCACCAGGTCGTCGGAGAGAAACGACGTGAGGCGGCGGGCCTCCTCCCAGTTCTCGGCGTGGGGGATGTCCGGATACAGGCCCTCCAGCTCCGGCGGGACCTCCAGGTGAGGCAGGTCCACTCCAGCCTCCCGCAGCCAGCGGGCCCGGTAGGGCTCGAGGGCCCACTGGGCGCAGATGGGCCGGGCCATGTCCCTGGCCGCGTCCAGGTCGTCGGCCACGTGGACCCGGGCCAGGTAGATGATGTCCAGCGTACCGGGGTCCCTGCCGGCCTTCCGCGCCCCGGCGTTCAGGATGCCGCGGGCCGCGTTCATGGAGCCGGGGTGGAGCCCCACGGCCAGCATTGCGCCGTCGGCCACCTCTCCGGCCAGCTCTATGGTGCGCGGGCCGGTGGCGGCCAGTAGCACCGGTATCCTCCGGCCCGCCGCGTAGGGCAGCCGGGCCTGGAAGCCGCCGAAGTCGACGTTGTCGCCGGCCAGCAGCGACTTCAGGTTGGTAACCGACTCCCGCATCTCCTTCAGCGTCGCGGCCTTCCTGCCAATGGTGTTCACGGCGCTGTAGCCGCTGCCCACCACCAGGGTGAGCCGTCCGGGAGCCAGCTCCTCTACCGTTTGGGCCAGGGAAGCGAGGACCGATACGTGCCGTGTCATGGGGTTGGTCACGGCAGTCATCAGGTCCAGGGTCGAGGTGCGTTGCGCAGCCAGGGCCAGGGCGACGTACACGTCCCGCATGATTAGCTGGGTATCGGGGATTCCGATCCCGTCGAACCCCGCCTCTTCGGCGCGCCGGGCAAACTCCGCCGTCTGATCGGCGGGAGCCGAGCCGGCCACTCTCAGATGGACTTGCATGGCGGGCTAGGAGTCCTCGGACACGGCGCCGCGGGCTTGCCGGAGCCTCTCCTGGAATTGGTAGACGGCCTCCACCTGGCCGGATGCTTCGACGGAGCGGGGACGGAGACGGCGCACCTCGGCTATGGCGTCTCCCGCCTCGTAGCCCGTGTGCACAAGGTAGCACGCCAGCACCGTGCCCGTACGCCCCACGCCGGCCTGGCAGGAGACGGCCACGGGCGTGGACGCTGCGATCTGGCCGTCGATGAAGGCTATCATGCGGTCTATCTGGTCCTGGGTAGGCGGCGTGAAGTCAACGACGAACTCGGCCATGTCCACCAGCCCGACGTCTTCCCCGGACACGGTGCGTCGCTCCATGCGGACCAGCGCGCCCACGCCCTGGTCCTTCAGGTGCTGTAACTGCTGCCGGTCGACCGGGCCCATGGAGCCCGCCAGCTTGTCTTCGATGATCCAGCTAAAATTCATGGCATCCGCCGGCCTGGACGGTCATTCTCGGCCCGCATCCGGTCCCTCAGGCCGGGTCTCGCGGCATCCGGAGCACACGCCCGTGATGGTGAAGTGGTCCAGGTCGGGCTCGAAGTCGAACTCGTTGACCAGACGCCTTCTGAACTCGTCCAGGTAGCTGGGGCTGAAGGCGAATGCTTCGCTGCAGACCAGACAGGCCATATGGTGGTGGCGGGCGTTGGGGTCCGTCAGCTCGTAGTGGAGCCTGTCGCCCATGCCTACCTCGGTAACCAGTCCCAGCCGCTTGAACAGGTGCAGGGTGCGGTAGACGGTGGCGATGTCCATATACGGATAGGCCTGCTTGGCCCGCTCGTAGACCTCGTCCACGTTCATGTGTCCCTCTCCGTCGGCGATGGCGGAGAGGATGATCATGCGCTGCGGAGTCAGGCGCAGCCCCTGGGCCTTGACGGCCTCGAGTATATCGGTGTGCCTGTTCATGCGAAGGGCCGCATTTGCAGTTGCTGCTGTAGACTACAATAGGACAGGGCTCGACCGGCTGTCAAGCGCGAGGAGGGCGGCACGGGCGCCGTCCGACGACGGACTGGCTTCAGGGATACGGGGTCGATGGGCTCCCGGTCGGAGGTGGGTGCTCCCGGTTCAGTCCCGCCCCGCTTCCATGCGTGCCAAGAGCCGTTCCACGGGCATCGGCTCCTGCCCCCCCTCCAGCATGTTTCGCAGCGTCACCTGGTTGCTGGCCAGCTCGTCCTCTCCGACGATCACCACGTAGTCTACTCCCAGGGAATTGGCCTGCCTGAGCTGGCCCCGGAGGCTTCTGCCGGCCCCGCCGAGTATGGCGCCAACGCCCCGGCCGCGCATCCTCGCCGCGATATCCAGGGCTACGTTGCGCGCCTCCTGGCCGGTGCTGGCCACGAGGTACCTGGGAGCGGGCTCGTCGGGGACGTCCACCTCCTGGCGTTTCAGGTTCAACACCATCCTCTCCATGCCGGTGGCGAAGCCTATACCCGGAGTTGCCTTGCCGCCGATCTGCTCCACGAGCCCGTCGTACCTGCCGCCTCCGCATATGGTGCTCTGGCTGCCCTCTTCCGCCGGCTGGATCTCGAACACGGTGCGGGTGTAATAGTCGAGCCCCCTAACCAGCCGGTGGTCCACCCGGTAGGGGAGCCCGATGATGGACAGGTACCCCTGCAACCGGTCCCAGTGCTCCTGGCAGGCGTCGCAGAGGCGCTCGGAGGAGCGTGGGGCTTCGGAGCCCAAGGCCTGGCATCCGGGCTGCTTGCAGTCCAGAAGGCGCAGGGGGTTGCGCTCCAGGCGGGTGCGGCAGTCGCGGCACAGCCGCTCGGAGTGTCGGGAATAGTAGGCCTTGAGCTGGTCAATGTAGGCCGGGCGGCAGTTGGGGTCGCCGATGCTGTTGACCACCAGGGAGAGGCCAGAGAGCCCCAGGGAGGCCATGAAGGCCCAGCCCATCTCGATCACCTCCGCGTCCACCGAGGGGTCGGCATCGCCGATCACCTCTACGCCGAACTGGTGGTGCTCCCTGTAACGGCCGGCCTGGGGCCTCTCGTAGCGGAACACGGGGCAGAAGTAATGGAGCCTCACGGGCTGGGGCAGGTTCTGCATGCCGTGCTCCAGGTACGCCCGGCACACGGGAGCGGTGCCCTCGGGCCGCAGGCTCATCCATTCGCCTCCCCGGTCCTCGAAGGTGTACGTCTCCTTCTCCACGATGTCGGTGCCCTCTCCCACCGACCGGAGGAATAGGCCGGCGTTTTCGAATACCGGCGTATCCAGGCGGCTGAACCCGTAGGTGCGGCAGAGGCCCACCGCCTTGGACTCGATGTACCGCCAGTACTTCTGGTCCGCCGGCAGCAGGTCGGCGGTGCCCCTGGGGGCCCTATATTGCATATCGTCCTCTCAGCACGCCTCCGCGGAGGACCTCCCTCACCCCGGCCCTCTCCCAAGGGAGAGGGAGACGATGCCACTGGAATGAGGAGACCTTCGAGCCGTGGCTCTGGACTTGCGAGTTTCGAGAGATTATTATAAGCATATCGTAACGGGTGGGCATAGAGTAGTGAGTACAGCCGAAGGACAGCTTCTCGAACTGGTTGGGGCCTATCTGCCCCCGGACAAGCTGGAGCTGGTGGAGCAGGTCTGCCGGTATGCGGCGGAGTGCCACAACGGCCAGTCCCGGAAGTCCGGGGAGCCCTACATAGAGCACCCCATCCACACTGCCCTGTTCCTGGGGGACCTGCGGCTGGACGCGGACACCATCGCGGCGGCCCTCCTCCACGACGTCATGGAGGACTGCGGGGTCACCTACGCCCAGCTATCCAAGAAGTTCGGCGACGAGATCGCCAAGCTCGTGGACGGCGTGACCAAGCTCACCCGCATGGACCTCATGCCCATGGACACCGACGACTCCGTCCATGCCAGCGGCGTCCAGGACAGGTTGAAGGCGGAGAGCCTGCGCAAGATGCTGGTGGCCATGGCCCAGGATATCCGCGTGGTGCTGATCAAGCTGGCGGACCGGCTCCACAACATGCGCACACTTGAGGCCCTGTCCGAGGAGAGACGCCAGGCCATCGCCCGGGAGACCCTGGAAATCTACACTCCCCTGGCCCACCGGCTGGGCATATGGGACATCAAGTGGCGCCTGGAAGACATCGCCTTCCGACACCTGGAGCCCGTCCAGTACAAGAAGATATCCCGGATGCTCTCGGCCAAGCGCCGCGAACGCGAGGACTACATAGACAACGTGGTGGAGAAGTTCAGCAAGGAGCTGGAATCGACGGGGCTGGACGCCCAGGTCATCGGGCGCCCCAAGCACATCTACAGCATCCACAAGAAGATCCAGAAGTATGCCGCCCAAGGCAAGGAGCTGAGCAAGATCTACGACCTGTACGCCATCAGGGTGCTGGTGGAGGACAAGTCGGACTGCTACAACGCCCTGGGAGTGGTCCACAATCTGTGGCGGCCCCTGCCGGGCACCTTCGACGACTACATCGCCAGCCCCAACGAAAACATGTACCAGTCCCTCCACACCACGGTCATGTGCGACGGTGGGGTCCCCCTGGAGGTCCAGATCAGGACCCACGAGATGCACCAGACCGCCGAGTACGGGGTGGCCGCCCACTGGCGCTACAAGGAGGGGGAGACCGGAGACCTGAAGTTCGAGAACAAGATGACCTGGCTCCGACAGCTCTTGGAGTGGCAGCGGGAGGTCACGGGGACCGAGGAGTTCCTGGAGTCTGTGCGTACGGACCTGTTCAGGGACCAGGTGTTCGCCTATACGCCCAAGGGTGACATCGTCGAGCTCCCCAGCGGCGCGACGCCTATCGACTTCGCCTACAAGATACACACGGAGCTGGGGCACCGGTGTATCGGCAGCAAGGTCAACGGCCGCCTGGTGGCCCTGGACTACCAGATTGGCAACGGCGACACGGTGGAGGTGCTCACCACCAAGGTGGCCCGGGGGCCCAGCCTGGACTGGCTGAACCCCAACCAGGGCTACGTCCACTCGGCCAGCTCCATCCAGAAGATACGCCACTGGTTCAGAAGGCAGGCCAAGGGTGTCAACGTCGAAAGGGGCCGGGAGCTCCTTCGGAGGGAGCTGAGGCGCCTGAACATAGTGATGGACGAGGCAAACGTCGCTTCCCTGTTCAAGGTCGACACCGTCGACGAGTTCCTTGCCGCCCTGGGCTCTGGCGGCATCAGCGAGACGCAGCTGGTGTCGCGTCTGGCCAGCCAGCAAGAGCAGTCCGAGCAGCAGAGTTCGTCGACCGCCTCCCTGTCCAGTCCCACCAGCGGTGTCCAGGTATTGGGGGCGGGCGACCTGCTCATGCAGATGGGCCGCTGCTGCAACCCCCTGCCCGGCGAGGAGATCATAGGCTACATCACCCGCAACCGGGGGGTAACCGTCCACAAGAGGAGCTGCTCCAACCTGCGCAACGAGGACGAGAAGGAGCGTCTGATCGGCGTGGAATGGGGCCAGACCAGGCAGTTCTATCCGGTGCGGGTTACCATCCAGGCGTGGGACAGGGTCGGTCTGCTTCGCGACCTGACCACGAAGGTATCGGAGCAGTCGGTCAACATCGCGTCCGTCGTGAGCACCGAGAACGAGGACGGCACCCACGCCATCTCCCTGACCCTGTACACGACGGGCATCGGGCAGCTGGGGCGCCTCTTCTCCAAGCTCGAGGGCGTACAGGGAGTAATCGGAGTATCACGCGCCAACTCCGGCACGCCGGCGCCGGCGGCACGATAGCCAAGCCCGGGGAGCATACCAACCAGTACGCAGTCAGGAGGAGACCTTGCCCAGCGCAAAAGCAGCCCGGTCCGCCGCCAGGAAACGGGTACGCAACCGGACCATTCGCAGCTCCACCCGCACCATGGTCAACAAAGCCGTTGCCTCCCTGCAGGGGGGCAACGTGGAAGAAGCCGAGGCCGCCGTGCTGAGGGCCGTCCGCAGCCTGGACAAGGCTGACACAAAGGGAGTCCTGCACCGCAACAACGCCGCCCGGAAGAAGGCCCGGCTGGCGGCCAAGCTCAACGCCCTCAAGGCCTCCTGAGGGAGGGGACAAAGCAGGGACTAGGGGACTCCTCGGTGGGAGTCCCCGTTCCGTGCCCCGGCCCCGGGGGGCGCCCGTCCCCGCTGGCATCCGCCTATTGACACCCCAGCTACGGGGATGTTAGCCTGCGACCAGAACACCAGTTTTAAGAGCGTGACGATGCAACCAAAGAAGAAGCTATCGGCGCGGCAAGAGCGCATCCTGGAAGTGATCCGCGAGTTCATGCGCGAGAACGGGCTTCCGCCGACGGTTCGGGACATACAGAGGGCCTGCCAGATCAGCTCCACCTCCGTGGTGGACTACAACCTCCGCATCCTGCAGCGGGAGGGGTATCTGGGCCGGAAGCCCGACGTGGCCCGGGGGATCGAGCTGCCGGGGGCAGGCGGGCTGGGCGTGTCCGACGAGCCGCCGGTGATGCGGGTCCCGGTGGTGGCCTACATCGCGGCCGGTGAGCCCCTGCCGGTGCTGGAAAACGGCGGCTGGGCCTCCGGTGAACCCATGGACACCGTGGAGGTGCCGCCGGAGATGCAGAAGAAGAGCGGGGGCCCCCTCTACGCGCTGAGGGTCCGGGGCACGTCGATGATAGACGCCCTGGTGGACGATGGAGACGTGGTGGTGGTGGAGCCCACCAGGGACGCCTTCAACGGAGAGATGGTCGTGGCACGGCTGAGGATGGAGAACGAGACGACACTGAAGCGCCTGTACCACGAAGGGGAACGGGTGCGCCTCCAGCCCGCCAACAGCACCATGGAGCCCATAATATCGGCCGCGGACAACGTGGAGGTGCAGGGCAAGGTCGTGGGCATCATCCGGATGATCCCGTAGGACCGAGTCCATGACGCTGGCCGGTTGGGCTTCAGCGAGAGGCCGCTTGCAGCGTCGTTCCGTTGGGGGGGTCAGTCGGAGGAGGGGAGCTTCCGCGGCTCCTGGATCTCCATCGACGTGTCGCAGCACTGTACCGCGCCGTCCCCGGACTTGGTGCACAGCACCATGGTGTCGCACGTGGGACAGACGTAACGTTTACCTAGCTGATTTGCCATCTGGAACTCCACCGGCGGCCGGGGCCGCGGGGTTACTTCTTCAGGGACATGGCCTCGTCGCAGCAAGCCACGGCGCCTTCACCGCCCTTGGTCACGATGAACTCGGCTCCGCATTTGCCGCAGACGTAACGCTTGCCCGTCTCGTTTGCCATTATCGATCCGCTCCCGAAGGCGCTTCGTTCATTATATCCATGCCGAATCTGGGGGTCAACCGGCCTCTCCTTGACCGGCCGGAGCGGCGCTTGCTATATTGGCGGCGTCCCGGAGCCCGGTCCGACGACCGTGATCGAAGGAGTACAACCATGGCTCGTAGTCCCGTCATCCCATCCAAGGGCCGGGTAAGCCCGTTCTTCTCTCCCGCGGTCCGGTCGGGCCGGCTGCTGTTCGTCTCCGGCCAGGCGGCCATCGACGAGCAGGGCCAGGTGGTCAGCCCCGGGGACTGCGCCGCCCAGTCGGAGTACATCATGGACCGGCTGCGCACGGTGTTGGAAGCGGCCGGGGCCGGGTTCGACGACGTGGTGAAGACCACCACCTTCCTCACCGACGCGGCCGACTACTCAGCCTACAACAGCGTCCGCGCCAGGTGCTTCCCCAAGGACCCGCCCGCCAGCTCCACCGTGATCGTCGCGGCCCTCGTCGTCCCCGGACTGGTGGTGGAAGTGGAGGCGGTGGCCGAGCTCCCCGGGGATGGATAGGGCCCCGGTCGCCGCCGCTCGGTGCGCCAACGGGCGCCGCGCCGCGCGGGGCCTGTGGCGCTGGGCACCCCTACTTGTGCTCCTAGCCGCCCTGGCGTGCGGGGGCGCCCCGCCAACCCCAACCCCCACTCCCCTCATCGAGCTCCCCCGGGACCACGGCTACCACGAGGCCCCCGTGGAGTGGTGGTACTTCAGCGGGCACCTTTCGGCGGCCGACAACCGCGAGTACAGCTTCCACTTCGCGGGGTTCAACTTCACCGGCGTGGGAGTGCTGGTGCCTCCGGGAACGACCGCCAGGGCGCTGCACCTGTCCATGGCCAGTCCCGAGGAGGGTCCGCTGCTCAGGGAATCGAGGGGAGACGTGGGCAGGGGCGAGACGCCGGCCCAGGGTTTCCGCGTGGCCATCGGGGACTGGAGCATGTCCGGCCACGGCGAGGAGTTCCGGTTGACCGCCGCGGGGCCCGGGAATGGCTTCGACCTCCGCCTCCAGCCGGTGAAAGACGTGGTGTTCCACGACGGAGACGGGCTCCTGGACATGGGCCCAGGCGGCGAGACGTACTACTACACCTACCCCCGCCTGCGGATCGATGGGCAGGTGACCGCCGGTGGCGCGACCCAGGACGTATCGGGCCAGGCGTGGATGGACCACCAGTGGGGCGAGATGGTCGCCGCCAGCGTCGGATGGGACTGGTTCAGCTTCCAGCTCGACGGCAACGAGGAGGCGATGGTGTTCTCCCTGTGGGAGCAGGAGACACGCCAGCCGGTGCGCGGCGGCGGCACCTTCGTGGGGACCGACGGCGACGTGACGTACCTGGACGAGGGGGACGTGGATATATCCGTGATGGGGGAGTGGACGAGCCCCCGGACGGGTGTGGCCTATCCCTCGGGATGGCGGGTCGGTATCCCGCCCCTGGGCCTGGACCTGGAAGTGCTCCCCACCCATCCCGACGCCGAGTTCGGGGCCAGCTTGTTCAACCCGTTGTCCTACTGGGAGGGTCAGGTCTCGGTCCAGGGCACCCGGGACGGGGACCCTGTCTCCGGCACGGGCTTCGTCGAGCTGGTGGGGTACGAAGGGGGAAGGGTCCCTGGGATGCCCAGGCAGCGCGAGGAGTTGACGCGCCTCGGAGACGGTGCGTACACTTATGGTATCCCGCCGCTCCCGTAAGCCCATTCCCCCCGAGGCCGGTTTGCTTGTAGACGTCCACGCCCACACCAGTCCCCGCTCCGACGACAGCACCATGAGTCCCGATGACCTGGTGCAGTCGGCCAGAGAGGCGGGGCTGGACGGGGTGTGCGTTACGGACCACGACCACTTCTGGACCTGGGAGGAGGTGGCGGCCCTTTCCCGGAGGCACGGCTTTCCCGTGCTGCCCGGTTGCGAGGTCAACACCGACGGCGGCCATGTACTGGTCTTCGGGCTGGACACGTACGTGTTCGGGATGCACAAGGTCGACTACCTGGGCCGGCTGGTGGCCGAGGCCGGTGGGGTCATGGTTGCGGCCCATCCCCACAGGCGGCGGTTGCTGACGGGCCAGTACCATTCCCCCCAGGACGTGGAGAGCATGCTGGAGGCCGCGGCGGCGGACCCCCTCCTGGGCATGTGCCACGCCGTAGAGACGCTGAACGGCCGGGCCACGGACCGGGAGCGGGAGTTTTCCAGGGAGCTGGCCCGCAGGCTGGACAAGCCCGGTCTGGGGGGCAGCGACTGCCACCACCCGGGCCAGGTCGGCGCGGCGGCCACCAGGTTCCATCGGCGCGTATCCTCCGTCCAGGAGCTGGTACGGGAGATACGGGCGGGCCGGTTCGAGGCCGTGGCGCCGGCTCTGTCTGCCCATACGGGACCCGCGGGAGCGAGGCGTTGAACGGACTGCTGGAGGTGGAGGATCTTCACGTCCGCTTTACCACCAGGCAGGGTGAGGTGAAGGCCCTGAACGGCCTGACCTTCAGCCTCCAGGAGGAGTCCGTCCTTTGCCTGGTGGGAGAGAGCGGAGCCGGCAAGAGCACCGCCGGCCTGACGACCATGCGCCTGCTTCCCAGGAACGGCAGGGTGGTATCGGGGCGGATATACTTCGAGGGGATGGACCTTCTATCCCTGGACAGCCGCAGCCTGCGGGGGATCCGGGGCAAGGACATCGCCATGGTCCCCCAGGAGCCCAAGGCCTCGCTGAATCCCCTCCATACCATCGGCGCCCAGGTGGCCGAGCTTCTCATGGCCCACACCAGGCTCCCCAAGAAGGGGGCGATGGCCATGGCGGCGGAGATGCTGGGGGAGCTGGGCCTGCCCGATCCCGGGGAGATGCTGAAACGTTATCCCTTCCAGCTGAGCGGCGGAATGTGCCAGAGGGTGATGATCGCCATGGCCCTGGCCCTCAGGCCCAAGCTGCTCATCGCCGACGAGCCGACCTCCAACCTCGACGTTACCCTTCAGGCGGAGATCCTGCGTCGGTTGAAGCGGTTCTGCAAGGAGTTTCGAGCTTCCATGGTCCTGATCACCCACGACATGGGGATAGTGGCCGAGATGGCCGACGACGTGGCGGTGATGTACGCCGGCACCGTGGTCGAGTCCGGCGACGTCCACACCGTCTTCGACCGCCCCATGCACCCTTACATGTCTGGGCTGATCCAGTCCATTCCCCGGCTGGACAGGCCGCAGCAGAGATTTCAGGCCATCGCGGGGGACCCGCCCGACATGCTGAACCTTCCTGAGGAGTGCCCCTTCCTGCCGCGATGCAACAGGGCTGTCAACAGGTGCCGTATCGACCCCAGGCCGTCGCTCCGGGACCTGGAGCCGGCCCACCAGGTCGCCTGCTACAATGCTAGGAGCTACGAGCCCGTGGACGGTCGCGGCCTCGGCCCAGGGCGGATGCCTCGCTGACCAGAAGCTCCAGGGCCACGTCCTCGTCGGCCCGGCCCCGCTTCACCGCCAGGTCCACTTCGAAGAGCCTGCCGTAGAGCCACTTCAGGTCGTTCCACGAGTGCCGTCTGGCCTGGGCCATGGCCTTTCGACGGATGAATTCCTGGGGGATGCCCAGACGGTCCCCGATCTCCCTTTCGGCTACCTTCCGGTCCATCAGGTCCCTGGCGAGGGTTACCGCCCTGAGCTGCCTGGCTATCATGGAGACGATGTAGGACACGTCCGCCCCGTCCTGCCGGAGCCGGTGCATCAGCCGCATGGCCGTCTGGGCCCTGCCCTCCAGCAGCGCGTCGGTGGCGGCGAATATGTTGGCGTCCCGGGACTGGGCGGCCAGCAGAGTGACGTCGGCCTCCTCGATGGGCCTGTCCCCCGCGTAAAGGGAGAGCTTCTCCAGGTCGTTGTCCAGCGCCCACATCTCGTTGCCGGCGGCCTGGGTCAGCACCAGAATGGCCCCCGGGGTGATCTGGGCCCCTCGGGCCTCGAGCCTGGTCCTGATCCACCGGGCCAGCGCCTCGCCCGTCGGGGCCGGCATCGCCTGGACCTTGGAGCAGGGCTGGAGCTGTTTCAACAGGGGATTGCCCCTGGTGAGACGCTCCTCCCTGAAGACCAGCAGCGTCGTAGGGGGCATCTCTTCGGCGATGTACCGGGGCAGCTCCTGCCACCGGCGCATGTCCTGCCGTTGGCCCTGGCCCCGGCGGCCCGAGGCGGAGCCGCCGCGGCGGCGGTCCCGGGACTCGAACTGCCCCAGCAGCCCCTCCACCGTCACCAGCCGGTGCTCGGCGAGGAAGGGCACGGCGTCGCAGGTGGCCTTAAGCGCGGAGTAGTCGGGTGACGTGAGGACGTGGCTGTTGGCCTCCAGCAGCTCGGCCGGGCCCACCCGAGACCGGAGCTCCTCCATGGCCCCGGCCACTAGGAAGCTGTCACCGTATACGACGTAAGCGGGCAAGAAAACGCCTTCGATGGTGCCTGGGAGCCCCTTGGAAGGGGCCTGGCCTAGTGTACCACGGGGATGGGCCCGGACGGCAGGCGATCAACACCGTCGACGGGCGAGCCAACAAAGGAGCGTCGTTTGAAGTATAATCAACATAGGAGTATCGGACGGGTTCACTATGTGGTGGCGGCTGGCATTTCCCCTGATCATGCTGCTGGGGCCCAGGCTCATCCCCTGGGCCTTCAGGAACCTGTACTTGGTCTGGAAGCTGCTGCGGGACGGGCGGGTGCCGTGGCTCGCCAAGCTGGTGCTGCCGGCCCCGCTGCTGTACCTGGCGACGCCCGTCGTACGCATCCCCTTCGTCGGCGTGGCGGGCTTCGTGCTGCTGGTGCTGCTGGCCATGCGGATATTCATCGCCCTGGCCCCGCAGCACGTCGTCGACTACTACGCGCCGTGGCGGTCCCGGCGCGAGCCCCCGAAGCCTCCCGGGGAGCCCGCCAACGTCGTGGAGGGCACCTACCGCGTCGTCGAGGAAGACGAGGTCAAGAAGTAGGCCCTTTGGCGGCGCGGTTCCTGTAGGCGATGGAGATCGGCATAATCGGGCTCCCCCAGAGCGGCAAAACGACCCTCTTCCACGCGCTGGCCCGGGGGAGGGTCGAGGCCGCGTCCCAGGGGAGCGGCAGGCGAAACGTGCACGCCGGGACCGCCCGCATGGCCGACCCGCGGCTGGACTCCCTGGCTGACATCATCCAACCCGGCAAGATCACCCCGGCGGAGGTAAAGTACTGGGACGTGCCCGCCGGCTCGGGCGACGGCTTCGGCGGCCTGTACCTGACCGTCCTCCAGGGGGCCGACGCCCTGCTGCACGTGGTGAGGCAGTTCCCGGACCCCTCGGTGCCCCACGGGAAGGGCACGGTGGACCCGGTCCGGGACGCAGCCGACATGGAGGCGGAGCTTGCCCTCTCCGACCTCGCCATCCTGGAGCGGCGCTTGGAGCGCATCGAGGCCCAGCAGAAGGGGGCCAGGGCCGCTGAGCGGGACTCCCTGACGAGGGAGAGCGCCCTGCTCCAGCGCCTGAAGGACGGGCTGGAGCAGGGGGTGCCCGTCCGCGAGCAGGAGGTGCCGGACCAGATCGCCGACGTGCTGTCCGACTACCAGCTCCTCACCGCCAAGCCCCTGCTTACCGTGGTGAACACCGGCGAGGACGGCCCCGACGATGGGACAGGCCGGGTAGGGAGAGGCGGTCCGGGAACGGGGTGCACCTCCTTGTCGGCGAAGCTGGAGATGGAGCTGACCCAGCTCGGCCCCGAGGACGAGGAGGGGTTCCGGGCGTCCATGGGGATGTCCGAGTCGGGCCTGGACCGGGTGGTCCGCATGTCCCTGCGCTTGCTGTCTCTGGTCTCCTTCTTCACCTACGTCTCCCGGGAGGTCCGGGCCTGGACCGTGCCCGAAGACACCCCGGCGGTGAAGGCGGCCGGGCGGATCCACACGGATATGGAGCGGGGGTTCATTCGGGCCGAGGTGGTGTCCTTCGACGACCTGTCGGAATGCGGGTCGCTGGCCCAGTGCAAGAAACAGGGTCTCCTGAGGCTGGAGGGCAAGGCCTACCCCGTCAAGGACGGGGACGTCATCACCTTTCTGTTCAACACGTGATTATGTGCCTGCCTGGGGCGTACTGAAGCCTCCCCCGACTGAGAAGCTGAGGATGTCTAGCGAGTCTCCTCAGGTCCATCTTCCCAACGCTCCGTCGGCTTGCTGGGCTCGGAGATGAACGTATCTGTGAAGGCCCGCTCCAGCACCCGGTGGACCCGAAAACTGAAGACCCCGACTGCCAGCGCCGGCAGGACCAACAACAGCAGCGACACCGGGACTGACACAGTGCCCAGGGTGAATAGCCGAATGATCAGGGGAAGGCTCAACAGGACCAGCAACGTCAGCAACACCGTGGCAAGTCCATACGAAACCATGGTCCGCACGGTGTTCCATCGCCCCTGGTCGTCCAGCCGGGCGCCAAGGGCGTGGGACGTGTGGGTGGCGAGGTGGGCCAACGTGCCAAGCGAACGCCAGATACCAATTGCGGACGGGGTACTCAAACCCACCACCACGCCGACCACTACCAGTCCCGCCACTCCCTCGGGCACATGGATAAGGGTGCCCAGCGCTTCGGGTGCGACGTAGAGGGAGGCTGTCCCGCCTGCGCTGAGGATGCCGATGATGCCGGCGTTGACTAGAATCCGTCGGCCGACATTGCGGAACAGCTCGCCGGACTGTCCCGTCAGGGACAACGCAGACCAGAATACATCCACTCCAAGCGTGATGGAGAGCATGATCTGGTGCAGGAGAGCAGGGGCCCGTCGGTTGATCCAAGCTGACAAGGGCGATGCGGCACGGCTGGTGAGGGGGGCCAACACCGACGTAAAGGCCGTGCTGAGCGACAGTACGGGCCCCAGAGCCGCCGCACCCACCACGTTCGTGGGACTGAGACGGCCTATTGCCAGGGAGAACTCGCCCATCTGCGGCATCGTCATGCCCACTTTAAGGGAATCTCCTGGGCTGCGGCCGGCCAGTATGGAACCCACGGTGTTGGCGGCGATCTTGCCAACCATGAACACGGCGACCACCACCATTGTCGCCACGATGTAGTCGTCCAACGTGCGGTAGTCGATGAGCATTCCAATGGACAGGAAGAACAAAGCGCCGAACATGTCCCGTACCGACCCGACCATGCGCATTATCCTCCCCGAGGCTTCGGTGTCACCGATCACCACGCCGATGAGGAAGGCTCCGGCAGCCGGGGACAGTCCCAGAAGAGTGGTGCATAGTGCAAAGAGGAAGCATGAGCCGAGACTGGCCAGGAGCAACGTCTCCTCGGACCTGAACTGCGAAAACAGGTCCATCAGCCGGCCGCCGAGCATCGTGCCCATCACCAATGCTACGACGCAGAAGGCGCCCAGCTTGGCAACGAGTACTCCCGCATCGGCCAGGCTTGCGGTCCCCGTGGTGGCCAAGCCGGACAGGATGGTCAGGAATATGACGGCGGCGAAGTCTTCCACCAACAGGATGCCGACTATCGTTCGACCCCAGGCTGAATTGAGGTTTCCACCGTCACGCAACCCCTTCAGCAGGATGGCGGAGCTGCTGATGGCGAGCGCCCCGCCCAGGTAAATGCCGTGACTCGAGTCGATGCCGGGAACGACGCTGGCGACCCAGACCCCAAAGAGGGTCAGAACGCTGATTTCCACGACCCCGATTACCAATACCTGAAACCCGATGTTGCGAATCCTGCCCCAGCCCAATTCCAGGCCAATCCCGAAGAGCAGGAGGATCAGTCCAAGCTCGGCCAGCAGGCCGATGGTATCGAGGTTAGTGATGAGCGGGGTAGGCAGGGTGAACGGCCCGATCAGCATTCCGGCTAGCAGGTATCCCAGCACTGGAGGCTGTCGGGCAAGCCTGGCCAAGGCCAGTCCCGCGCACGCAATCACCATGGCAACGGTGAAATCCTTCAGGAGTGTTGCACTGCCCTCGGACACACCGGCGATGGGAATGGTTAACAGGACTTCGATTACGATACTCCTTGGGGGCCGCGGGAAGGGTTGCTATGGAACGACGCCCGGGGCTTCAAAGGCAGGGTGCCATCGAAGGCTGATTGATACCGCGACTATACCTGCCTTGCACAACGCGGTCGTCTACAATAGGCCCAGCGTACCATACGCCCGTCCGGCGCCGCCACGGTGCTACAGCCACGGAGGTGGGTTGGGGACCTCCAGGTCCTGGAAAGCTTCGACCGCTAGCACAGCCTTGGACGGTGTGCTATCGTATCCGACCATGGCGGGATATGCGAGGACGGATGCGTCTGCGCCAAGGCAATCGAGACGCGGTCCAGTACACGGGCTGCGGTCAGGATGCGGTATGAGGCCTGTTCGTGCCGAATCGGGGCCGTTGTAGCATGTCTGTCCAACACGTGACGGCTCCCCCGGAGAACGGCACGGAGGTCGGGCTGTCCCTGTACGTCCACGTGCCCTTCTGCCAGACCAAGTGCCCCTACTGCGACTTCAACACGTACCAGGGCATCGAGGCGCTGATGGCCCCGTACCTGGACGCCTTGACCGCGGAGATACGCCTGTGGGGAGAGACCCTGGGCCGTCCGCCGGTGGCCACGGTATTCTTCGGGGGCGGGACCCCGTCATACATCCCCTCCGAACAGGTTGCCAGGGTGCTGGAGGGCGTCTCGCACTCCTTCGACCTGGCTCCCTCGGCCGAGGTCACCCTCGAGGCCAACCCGGGGGACGTGACGGGCCCGGCGTTGGAGCGCTGGCAGCGGGCGGGGGTGAACCGGCTGAGCATCGGCGTTCAGAGTCTGGACGACTCCCTGCTGACGCTGCTGGGCCGGCGGCACACCTCCGCCGAGGCCGCGACAGCCTGCGGCCTGGCTGTGTCCTCCGGCCTGGAGAACGTGAACCTGGACCTGATGTACGGGCTGCCTGCCCAGACCCAGGACCAGTGGAGGGCTACCCTCGCCGGCGTCCTGGACCTCGCGCCGTCCCACCTGTCCCTGTACGCCCTGACCCTGGAGGAGGGGACGCCGATGGCCCGGTGGGTCGAGGAGGGCGGAGTGCCGGAGCCGGACCCCGACCTGGCGGCGGACATGTACTGCCTGGCCCGGGAGATGCTGGGGGCGTCGGGGTACGACCACTACGAGATCTCCAACTGGTCGGTGCCGGGCCGCCGCTGCCGGCACAACATGGCCTACTGGCTCAACGGGCAGTACCTCGGGGTCGGACCCGGCGCCCACTCTTGCCTGGATGGGCACCGTTTCTGGAACGTGAGGCCGCCCCGCGTATACATGGACCGCATCCGGCAATGGGAGTCGCTCGGGTCCGAGCCGGTGGAGAGGCTGGACGAGGAGGCCCTCCGACGCGCCGGTCCCGTGGACGGCGTCGAGGCCATCGGCCCGTCCCTGGAGATGTCCGAGACCATGTTCCTGGGCCTTCGCCTGCTGGACGGCCTCAGCATAGACGGCTTCCGGGCGCGGTTCGGCCGGGACCCCCTGGAGCTGTACGGCCCGTCGGTGCGGGAGCTGACGGGGCTGGGGCTGCTGGAGCACCGGGACGGCCTCCTCCGCCTCACGGACAGGGGGTGCCTCCTGGCCAACCAGGTGTTCGTGAGGTTCCTGTAAGACGGCGCGTGCAGGCGCCCTGCGGCTAGGGACCGCCGCCTGCATGGTTTGTCCCCCGGGGGCGTTGGTGCTATCCTTTAGCCACCCGAGTAACCACCCTGGCTGCGAGGCCATATCTTGTACGTCATAGGCACCGCGGGACACGTGGACCACGGCAAGTCCACCCTGATAAAGGCCCTCACGAACATCGACCCCGACCGTCTCCCCCAGGAGAAGGAGCGGGAGATGACCATCGACCTGGGGTTCGCGTGGCTCACGCTGCCCAGCGGCCGGGAGATCAGCATCGTGGACGTCCCCGGCCACGAGCGGTTCATCAAGAACATGCTCGCCGGGGTGGGGGGCATAGACCTGGCCCTCCTGATCGTGGCCGCCGACGAGAGCGTCATGCCCCAGACGGTGGAGCACCTGGCCATCCTGGACCTGCTTCGGGTCAAGCGGGGCATCGTGGTCGTGACCAAGCGGGACCTGGTGGACGACGAGCTGGTGGAGCTGGTCAAGGCCGAGGTGGAGGATACGCTGGAGGGGACCACCTTCGAGGCCTCCCCCATCGTGGTCGTCTCGGCGTACACGGGCCAGGGCCTGGAGGAGCTCAAGGGGCTGCTGGACTCCATGCTGGACTCCACTGACGCCCGGCGGGACCTGGGCCGGCCGCGGCTTCCGGTGGACCGCAGCTTCACCGTCGCCGGGTTCGGCACCGTGGTGACCGGGACCCTCATCGACGGCTCCCTGAAGGTGGGCCAGGAGGTGCAGCTCGTCCTGTCCGGAGAGCGGGCCAGGGTCCGGGGCCTCCAGAGCCACCGGAAGAAGGTCGACGAGGCCGAGCCCGGCGTGCGGCTGGCCGTGAACCTGTCGGGCATCACCCGCGAGGACTTCGAGCGGGGCGAGGTGATCACCAACACGGGCTGGCTGAGGCCCACCACGAGGATGGACGCCCGGCTGAAGATGGTCCGGAATACCCGCCCCCTGAAGCACAACGAGACCGTTACCTGCCACCTGTTCACCGGCGAGACGCCGGGCCGGGTGAGGCTGCTGGGACATGACGAGCTGGGCCCGGGCGAGGAAGGGTGGGCCCAGATACACCTGAGGGAGCCCCTGCCTGCCGTCAAGGGGGACCTGTTCGTCGTCCGGTCCGCGGACGCGACCCTGGGCGGGGGCAAGGTGGTGGACCCCCATCCCGCTCGCCGCCACCGCCGCTTCCTGTCGCCCATCATCCAGCGGCTCACGGCCATGGACGAGGGCTCCGAGGAGGAGTCGCTGCTCAGCGCGGTGGACCACTGGGGCCCGTGCGACCTGAGGACGCTGTCCCAGAAGGCCAACATCTCCCTGGAGGAGGCCGCATCCGGGGTCCGGGAGCTGGCGGACCAGGGCATGGTCGTCGTGTTGGGCGACGGCGCGGGCCAGGTTGAGTCCGTGGCGTACTCCGTGGCCGCCTGGGAGTCCCTGAAGAGGGCCGGGGCCAAGGCGGCCAGGGAATACCACGGGCAGCACCCCCTGAGGCGGGGCCTCCCCCGGGAGGAGCTGAGAAGCCGCCTGGGCCTGTCTCCCCAGGTGTTCCCCCCGGCCATGGACCGCCTGGCCTCCGAGGGCGTCCTGGAGGAGGACGGCGCGTGGGTCCGGCTGCCGGGCCACGTGGCCAAGCCCAGCGGACAGCAGCAGTCGCAAATGGACGCCTACATGAAGGCACTTCAGGCCGACCCCTACGCGCCTCCCACCGACTATCCCCTGGACGCCGAGCTGCTGGCCCTCCTTAACGACGAGGGTAAGGTGGTGCGGGTGAGCGACTCGGTGGTGTTCAGCGCCGGCGCCTACCGGCAGATGGTCGAGAAGGTGAAGGGGCACATCGCCCAGCGGGGCAAGATCACCGTTGCCGACGGCCGGGACCTGTTCGGCACCAGCCGGAAGTACGTCCTGCCTCTCCTGGAATACCTGGACCAGCAGCACGTCACCCGTCGCGTTGGCGACGAGCGGGTGCTGAGGTAGCCCATGGCGCTGGACCTGGCCAGGACAGTGGGGCAGATCGACTCCCTGGCCCGGTGGCTCAATGACCGTCGCGACGACCGGTCCGGCCGCCTCTCCCGGGCCGTGGCGGCCATGACCGGCGCCGACGCCGGCGACCTCCGGCGCAAGCTGGACGCGGCCCTGGGAAGGCCGTTCCTGTGTCCGAGCCTGGTGGGAGGGCTTTCAGGCCGGCATCAGCCCGCGGGCCTGCCTGGGGACTTCTGCGTCGCGGCCACCGACGGGTCCCACATAGACGTGGACAGGCACACCCCGTCAGGTGCTACCTGATCAACGTGGGCGGGTGCCTGCTGACCTACGGCTCCCGGCCCGACGCCCGTCTCTTCAGCGAGCCAGTCCTGTACAGCGAGGAGACGGACCTGTACCTGAGCAGCGGCGCCCCCGGGTCCATGGAGGCCGTCGCCGTGGAGGGTCCGGTGCTGGGCCTGAAGCGGGCCGTGGCCGAGATCGAGGCCCTGGCCCGCCTCGTGGAGGAGGCCCCGCCCGGAATCCCGGTGCTGGCCCTCATCGACGGCTCTCTGGTGCTGTGGGCCCTGGCCGGCCGGGGGTACCAGCCCTTCGTCCGAGAGCGGATAATCGCCCAGGGACTGCTACTGGCGCTGGACAGGCTGGAGGATGCGTCCCGCAGCCGCCCGGTGGCCCTGGCGGCGTACGTCAGCCTGCCCCAGAGCACCGAGGTGACGAACCTGCTGCGCCTGTACCTGTGTCCCCATGACGAGGATACCTGCAGGGCCCACTGCAACAGCCACCGTTCCCGGCAGACGCCGTGCGACACGGTGAACGGCCTGCTGGACAGGCACCTGTTCCAGGAGCTGCTCGGGCCGGGAGAGCGGTCGGACACCTTCCTGAGCCAGTCCTCCATATCCCGGGACTGGTACAGGCAGCACCGGGTACACTTCTTCTATGTCAACACCGGCCGGGAGATCGGGCGCGTGGAGGTGCCCGGCTGGGTGGCCGCCGACGAGGGGTTGGTGTCCCTGTGCCACGCCCTGATACTGGACCAGTGCGAACGGGGCATCGGCTACCCGGTGGCCATCGCCGAGTCCCACGAGCAGGCGGTGGTCACGGGCCCGGACCGCCTCGCCTTCAGGCAGATGGTGGACGAGGCGCTGGAGGCCAACGGGCTTCCGGTCTACACGTCGGAGAAGGCCTGGTCAAAGCGCACGAGGTGGCTGTGACCGAGGCACAGACACTCCGGAGAGTGGGCGAGGTGGTGGAGTCGGCCTCGGACCGGTTCGTCGCCCAGTGCTACACCCTGTACGGCTCCCCTCCCCTGGGCGCCTTCGTCCGCGCGGGGTCCGAAGGGGTTAGCGGGGATGGAACGCCTGTGTATGGGGTGGTGTACGGCGTGAGCACGCAGTCGCTGGACCCGGGGCGCCCGGTGATCGCCCGGGGCGGAGACTCGGTCAGCGAGGAGGCCGTGTACGACGCCAACCCCCAGCTCTCGCGGCTGCTCTGCACCCGGTTCGAGGTTGTCATCACGGGGCACTCGGCCGGAGGCTCCCTGAAGCAGTACCTGCCCCCCCTGCCACCACGCATCCACTCCTTCGTCTTCGAGTGCGCCAACGGAGAGGAGCGGGAGGCAGCCCGGGGCCTGGGCTTCCTCAGCATGCTGCTGGGCTCCTCGCCCCTGGGGCCGGGAATGGCCGACGAGGTCATCGCCGCGTGCCTGCGCAGGGCCTCGGCGCGGCAGCGGGACCCCCAGGGGTTCCTGGTGGAGGCTGGCAAGGCCCTGGCGGCGCACCTGTCCGGGGACCTGGCTCGCCTGGACTCCATCCTGAGGAGGCTCCGTCCATGACCGACGGCATCGGTCCCCAGGCGTCCCAGGGCCGGTACCTCGGCATGGTGGTGGACGGCTCCATGACCCGGGGCGCCGAGATACGCCTGGACGGTCAGACCTCGGTGGAGGACGTCAAGATGGGCGCCTTCGTCACCATTCAGGGGGAGAAGCACCGGTTCTTTGGCGTGGTCACCGACGTGGGCCTGGAGTCCGCGGGCCCGGGCCTGAAGCACACGCCGCCGGGGGTCGAGGACCCGTTCATCGCCCAGGTAGTGTCCGGCACCGTGGCCTACGGGAGCGTGAAGGTGATGCCGACACTGACCATGCCCGTGGTGCTGGGGTCGTCGGAGGGCCCTCGGCGGCCCGGACAGTGCCGGCCCACTTCTCCAGGAGCTTCCTGGCCTCGGAGGGGGACGTGGAGGCGGTGTTCGGCCGGGAGGACGGGAGACACTTCTGGATCGGCACCCCCCTGGAGATGGAGACCAAGGTCTGCCTGGACCTGGGAGCGCTGGTGGAGCGGTCCATGGGGGTCTTCGGGAAGAGCGGAACGGGCAAGACCTTTCTCACGCGCCTGCTGCTGGTGGGCGTCCTCCAGAGCGACCTGGCCTCGGCCCTGGTCTTCGACATGCACAGCGAGTACGGGTGGCAGGGCCGCAGCCAGGGGGGGACCTTCGTAAAGGGCCTGAAGCAGCTCTTTCCCTCCAGGGTGGCCGTGTTCTCCCTGGACGAGGAGAGCTCCCGGAACAGGGGACTCTCGCCCGACGAGGTGGTCCGCATCGCCTACGAGGACATCCAGCCCGAGGACATCGAAGTGCTCCAGGAGAACCTGGGGCTGTCCCAGGTGGCCACCGACGCGGCCCACGACCTTGCCCGTCACTTCGGCGCCCGCAGCTGGCTGCAGGAGTTCTCGGCCATGGCCGGCCGCGAGGCCGTGTTCGACCTGGCCAACGAGATCGGCGTGAACCCCCAGGCCCTGAGCGCCCTGCACACGCGGCTGCGGCGGTTTCACCGCTACACCTTCCTGGGGCCCAAGGGGCGGGAGGACTCGGTGCGCCGCATCCTGGAGCACCTGGACCGGGGCATGCACGTGGTGCTGGAGTTCGGCCGGTACGGCAACGACCTGAACGCGTACATCCTGGTGGCCAACCTGCTGACCCGCCGGATACACGAGCGGTACGTCCGGCGCAAGGAGGAGGCCGAGGGAAACGCGGCGGCGGAGCCACGCCCGCTGGTGATAACCATCGAGGAGGCCCACAAGTTTCTCAGCCCGTCGGTGGCGCCCCAGACCATCTTCGGCACCATCGCCCGGGAGATGAGGAAGTACAACGTGACGCTCATGGTCATCGACCAGCGGCCCGGGGCGATAGACTCGGAGGTGATGAGCCAGATCGGCACCAAGCTCACCTGCCTCCTGGACAACGACCGGGACATCGAGTCGGTCCTGGGCGGCGCCCCCGGGGGCCGGGAGCTGCGCACGGTGCTGTCGCGCCTGGACTCCAACCGGGAGGCGCTGGTCTTCGGCCACGCGGTGCCCATGCCCGTGGTGGTACGCACCAGGGAGTACGGCACGCCCAGGTCCTACGACGAGCTGTCGCGGCCCGTCGGGTCGGCCGCGGAGGGCCCGGGTCGGCGAAGGTCGCTGGAGGAGGAGCTGAACGACCTGTTCTGAGCCCTGGGGCGCGGGGGCCGATTTGTTCCTCCGCTGGAACAATTAAGGGACAATTCGGTCTGCCGGAGCGAGATAACTCCTTTCCTCCATAGGTAGCGCCGGGAGCGATTTGTTCCTCCGTTGGGATGATAAGGGTCTAGTCAACCTGCCTGGGGTGTCGCTCGGGTACCAGTTTGAGGAACGGCGCCCGGGCCCGTCAAGGAGGACGTGTCATCGCCGTGGAGTACCGGGCCCGGCGGCCTTGTGGCGTGGCGTACTCGTCTTAGGGCGCCCGAGATTCCTCGTCGGCGGCTCGGAATGACATGCCAAGAGGCGGCTTTTGCAGGAGTCTCCGAAAGCGGGGGTCTATCCCATGCGGGTGCGGATTCCTGCCCCCGTATCGAGTACGAGGGCATGGCAGTACGGGACTGACGGTGGAGCGGAACGGGGAGTCTTGCGCTCATCTCCCGAGCCCGCCGGGGTTTCTGCCGGGCCCGGTGGTGGGGTATAATGGTGCCGATGGGTAGTCGAAGGTGATTGCCTACCGTGAAGACCCCGCCCTAGCAGAAGGGCGGGTTTTGATTTGTGAAATAAGGAGCAATGTGATGGACGTTCTGGCGTACATGGCCGAGCACGGGCACGAGCAGCTTGTGGTGTGCTCGGAGCCGTCGGTGGGGCTGAAGGCGTTCATCGCCATACACGACACCTCCCTGGGCCCTGCGGTGGGAGGGACGCGCATATGGCCCTTCGAGACCGAGGAAGAGGCCATCATGGACGTCCTGCGGCTGTCGGAGGCGATGACCTACAAGTCGGCGGCCGCGGACCTGCCCATGGGGGGAGGCAAGGCGCTCATCATGGCCGACCCGAGGACGGACAAGACCGAGGCCCTCCTGCGCGCTTACGGCCGCCACGTCGACAGCCTGAACGGCCGCTACGTGACCACCACCGACGTGGGCTCCACGGGCAGGGACCTGGAGTACATCTCCCTGGAGACGGAGCACGTGGCCGGGCTGCCCGTCAGCCAGGGCGGCAGCGGCGACACGTCGCTGATGACCGGGCTGGGAGTGTACATGGGTATGAAAGCCTGCGCCAAGGCGGCCTGGGGGACCGACTCCCTGTCGGGCAGGACCGTGGCATTGCAGGGGTTCGGCAAGGTGGCGTACCGCACCGCCGAGCACCTGGTGGAAGAGGGCGCCAACCTGGTCGCGACGGACGTCTACGAGGAGGCCAGGGAGAAGGCCCGCCTCATGGGGGCCCGGGTGGTCGACCCCGAGGCAATATACGACGTGGAGTGCGACATATTCTCGCCCTGCGCCTTGGGGGGCGTCCTGAGCTCCCGCACCATACCCCGGCTGACATGCAGCATCATAGCCGGAGGGGCCAACAACCAGCTTCTGACCGACGACGACGGCATGGAGCTGCACCGCAAGGGTGTCCTGTACGCCCCGGACTACATCATCAACTCGGGCGGGGTGATAAACGTCGCCTGCGAGCTGGGCGCGCCCTACAACGAGGACCGGGCAAGGGAGATGACAGAGCGCGTCTACGGCACCATGGAGCGGGTGCTGGACATCTCCTCCCGCGAGGGGGTGCCAACCTCCCAGGCCGCGGACCGGATGGCCCGGGAGCGCATCGACTCGGTGGCCAAGCTGCGGAGGATATACCGGGGCCCGTAGGACCCAGGCGCGGCAGGGCCGCCGGGCCCGCCCCGCGCCTGCTAGAAGAGCTTGGAGGGGACGCCGGTGCCGCCAGGTGGCTAAGAGGCCTTTGTCTCCGCCTCGAAGGCCGGAGTCTTGTTCCGGTGGGCGCCGTCGCAGAAGGGCTTGTTGTCGGAGTTGCCGCACCGGCACAGGGACACCCACTGGCCCTCGGGCAGGGTGAACTCGTTGTCCTCGGCGTCGACCATGGTAAAGGGGCCCTCCAGCCGGTAGGGGCCGTTGGCGCGTACGGTTATCTTCAGGTCAGCCATTGTTCCTCCCGCTGTGATGGGGATGGATGCCTATCGTGACGTGGCCGTATTCTCCCACGCTCGTGAACGGGGTGTCAACGGACCTGCGGGGGCCTAGCCGTAGCCCAGGCGGTGCAGGTCATCCTCGCTCAGCCCCAGGAAGTGGCCGACCTCGTGGACCACGGTAATCCTGATCTCGCGGACGACCTCGTCCCTGGTGCCGCAGGCCTGCTCGATGGGGCCCTGGAAGAGGGTTATGGTGTCGGGCAGGGGCGGTAGGTCCCCGTACCGCTGGGGCAACGGGACGCCGACGTAGAGCCCGAAGAGGCTTGACGGCTGGTCCTCCCCCGCCTCCTGGAGGTACTCTTCGCTGGGCCAGTCCTCCACCAGCAGCGCGACGTTTTCCAGGCTGTCGCGCACCGACGCGGGGAGCTCCTCGACCGCCTGCAGGACCAGGCGTTGGAACTGGCGCCGGGTGAGGCGCATGACCGCTACGCGGCCACCCGGTCCCGGATGTCCCTGAGTATGCCCAGGTTGCGGCGGTCGGGGCCCTTGCCCTCGAAGCCCGGGACCTCCAGGAAGAAGGGCAGGTCGCGGAAGGCGGGGTTGGACATGATGTTCTCGAACCCGGCCAGGCCTATGTACCCCTCCCCCAGGTTCTCGTGGCGGTCGACTCCCGCGCCCAGGGGGTACTTGGAGTCGTTGGCGTGGACGGCCACCAAGTTGTCCAGGCCTATGCACTCGTCGAACTCGGCCAGCATGGCGTCGAGGCCGTCCTTCGTGGCGACGTCGTAGCCCGCGGCGAAGGAGTGCTGGGTGTCCAGGCAGACCTTGAGCCGCTCACGGTATCCGGGACGGGCCGCGGAGAGGATGCGCCCAAGCTCGTCGAAGCTCGCCCCGATGTGCTGGCCCATGCCCGCGGTGTTCTCCAGGGTGAGCCAGGGGCCCTCGGGGGAGCTGTCCAGCACGCGCTCCAGGGCGGAGACGGTCTGCTGGAGGATGGCGTCGTATCCCGCGCCCTTGTGGCTGCCGGGATGGACTATGACCCCCGCGGCGTCCACTTGGGCGGCCAGGTCCATGTAGTTGACCAGGGAGTCTATGCCCTTTTCCAGCAGCGCCGGGTTGGGCGTGCCCAGGTTTATCAGGTAGACGGCGTGGAAGAAGACAGGGGCGATCTCCGCCTCGCGGGCCTTATGACGGAAGGTCTCGGCCCGCTCCTGGGAGACCGGCCTGAAGGCCCATGCCTGGGGCGCCGAGCCGAATATCTGGATGGTCTCGCAGCCCAGGTCGGACGCCCGGTCTATGGCCTTGTCCAGGCCGCCCGAGGTGGAGACGTGCGCACCCAGCTTCATGGGCGCCCCCTTCTGGTCTCACGTTTGGCCGATCTCACGTTCGGCCGGCCTCGCGTTCGGTACGCAGGCACTGGGACGCCGCCGCCGGAAGGTCCGGGGCCGCTAGCCGCTCCTGGCCGGGACGCGGCGGACGAAGGGGAGGTATCCCAGGGCCCGTCGAAGCTCTCCCCGCTCCCAGATCACCAGGAACTGGCTGGCGATGGCGGCCGAGGAGTAGGTGCCGACCACGACGCCTATGATGAGGACCAGCAGGAACGGGCGTATGGTGGAGCCGCCGAAGAGCAGCAGGGCCAGCAGGACGAACAGGGTCGTCAGGCTGGTGTTGAGGGACCGGCCGATGGTCTCCATGATGCTCAGGTTGACCAGCCCGGGGAAGGGCCTGTCGGGGTTGCGGGCGACGTTCTCCCGTATCCTGTCGAACACCACGATGGTGTCGTTCACGCTGTATCCCAGCACGGTGAGGAGGCCGACGATGAACATGGAGTTGACCTCCACGTTCAGCACCTTCCCCAGTATGGAGAAGATGCCGAGGATGAGGAGCATGTCGTGGACGAGGGCGAGGATGGCGGAGACACCGTACCGGAAGGAGTTGGGGATATTGCGGAAGGCCCAGGTGACGTACACGAGGATGCCCACGGCCGCGAACAACACGGCGATGATGGCATTTCTGACCATCTCCTCGGCGACGATGGCCGACACGGTATCGAAGTCCCGGGACTCTATGGGGCCTATCCTGTCCTCGAGGGACCTCTCGATGACCGCCTGCTCGGAGGACACGGAGCCGTCGGGGCCCTCGACCTGGGGCTCCAGGACGTCGGTGCGGATGAAGACCGAGCGCCCGCCGGTCTTCTGGATGAGGGCCTCGGAGTGGCCGTGGTCGCCCAGGACGTCCCTGACGGCGTCCTCGTTCACATCCGTTCCCCGCATGAAGGTGACCTCCAGCGCAGACCCGCTGGTGAAGTCGATGCCCGGGGTGAGGGGCGGGGGGATCAGGAGGGATATGACTCCCGGCAGAATGATCAGGCCGGAAACCAGGAAGAACCACCCTCGCTTGCCGACGAAGTCCAAGGCTAGCCGCCTCTCCTGTGACCCGGCGCCGCCGGTCCCGGGTCGTGGCCGGCGCCGGCCACGGGCACCGGCTGCCGCGGGGGCTCCGGAGTGAACAGATTGATCCTGCTCCCCATGGGGGTGTATGCCAGCAGCTGGAGCATGTTGCGGCTGACGGTCATGGCGGTGAACATGCTGACTATGACCCCGATCCCCAGGGTAAGGGAGAAGCCGGTGACGATGGGGGTCCCGGTGCGGGAGCCGAACCACCACAGGATGAGGCAGGTGATGATGGTGGAGATGTTGCTGTCGCGGATGGCGGTCCACGCCCTCCGGAAGCCCACGTCCATGGAGGAGGTGAGGGACCGGCCAGTGCGCATCTCCTCCTTCATGCGCTCGAAGATCAGCACGTTGGCGTCCACGGCCATACCTATGGACAGGACGAGGCCGGCGACCCCCGACAGGGTCAGGGTGACGGGCAGCAGCTTGAAGATGGCCAGGACTATCGCGGCGTACACGATGAGGGCGGTGGCCGCCACCAGCCCGGCGACGCGATAGTAGGCGATGAGGAACAGGAGGACCAGGCCAAGGCCCACGAAACCCGCCACCAGGCTGTTCCTCAGAGAGTCCTCCCCCAGGAGGGCGTCGACGGTGTCCTCCCGGATGAGCTCCAGGGGGACGTCCAGGCTACCCGACTCGAGCTGGATGGCCAGGGTCTGGGCCTCTTCCCGGTTGAAGTTGCCCGTTATGCGGGTCCGTCCATCGGGGCTGTGGCCGCTGACTATGGGCGCCGTGAGCTGCTCGTCGTCCCGGTATATGGCGATGCGTCTTCTCTGGTCTCCCACCAGGCGCCGGGTGAGGTCGCTCCAGATTCCGGCGGCCTTACCCTTGAACTCCAGGTGGACCTCGTGGTCGGACGTGGTCGGGTTGCGCTGGGCGAAGGCCTCCTCCAGGTCCTCACCGGTGATGTCCACGGGGAGGTCGCTGTACCGGCCCTCGCCGCCCACCTCCAGGGGCTCGCAGGCACCGGGGTTGGAGCTGAGCTCCTCCAGGCTTACCAGGCACTCGCGCTCGAAGAAGCTGAGCTGGGCCGTCTGGCCGATGAGCCGCTTGGCGTCCTCGACCCCGCCGGAGGCGGTGAAGGCCGCGATGCCGGGCGGGTCCCTGGTCAACCCCTCCCTCAGGGCGTCGCGCCCCTCGGTGGTGATGGAGTCCTTGATGTTTATGGAGTACCGGTCGGGGGCGACACCTTCCACGGAGTAGTCCACGTAGCCAAGCTCGTCCAGGAGCCGTTCGATGCCGGACCGGTTGAGCGGCGGAATGAAGACGGCGGTGATCTGATTGCCCTCGTCGCCGGTGGTGAACGACTCGAAGGGAGCGAATATCTGGGTGACGAAATTGCTCAGGGTGTTGACCTCGTCGTCGGTAAAGGGCTGCTCGGTGCTGATGACGAAGGTGTTGACCTCGGGACTGTCCACGCTGTCGCCGGTGCGCCCAACGGCCGTAAGGACGTTCGTGAGGTCGACGGTGGAGGGCACCGGGCGGAAGGCCACGTCTATGGTGGAGCCCTCGGAGCCGGGAAGCTGCACGACCACCCTGTCCTCGCCCCAACGCTGGATGATGGGCTCGGTGGTCCCCAGGGCGTTGATACGGTTCTGTATGATGTCGACGACGCCCTTCATCTGGTCCTCGGTGGGGCTCTGGACCTCGGGGCGGAAGAGGGTGACGGGGCCCACGTCGGAGGCGGCGTCCCTCAGGTCCGCCTGCCGGGCCTCTTCGTCGAGGGCCAGGCCCTCGATGCGGAAGCGGGTCTGGGGAGGGCTCTCGAAACTCGCGTCTACCAGCCCCACCTCATCGAGGAAGTCCTGGACGTCCTCGTCCAGCAGGAGGTCGCTGAAGGTGACCATGGCCGAGTCGCCGGTCAGGACGAAGGACTCGAAGGTCGACAGCCTCTCCTCCAATGCCACCCTGAGCTGCCCCTCGGCGTTGGCCAGGAAGGGCAGGCCCTGAATGGAGTACCGGTTCTCGCCTGTGGTTTCGATTACCGGGTCGTCGTAGCCCAGCTGGGAGAGCGTAAGGCTGATGGCGCCCTCGTCGGCAGTGCCCAGGAAGGCCACCTCGACGCCCTCTTCCTGGAACTCGATGGTGTCTATCAGGGCGATGTCGGCTTCCAGGCGCCGCTCCAGGTCGGCCTCGGACAGCTGCCGGAGGGCGAGGCCGTTCAGGACGAACTCGGGCTTGGCGATGGCGGCCCGTGTCTGCTCCTGGGCTTGGAGCACGTCCATGATGTCCGTTTCGTCCACCGGCTCGTCGAACTCCAGCGCGACCAGGTCCGGCAGGTCGGCCTGGTAGCGCAGGTCGCTGCCGCCCTCCAGGTCCAGGCCGAGGGTGAGCCCCAGGGGACCGGAGGCTTCCCGGTCGATATCGAAGAGGCTGGGGATCGATACATGCACCTCTTGAAAGCTCAGGGAGGCGACGGCCAGAGCGACCACCACGAAGACGAAGGCGAAGACCCTGACCCCTCTCCTACGCACTACCCGCACCCACCTCGGCGGTATCCAACGCGCCGTCCCTGAGGCGTCTCGCCAGGGCCAGCGCCCCGTCCCGGGTGCTCACCTCGCCCGCCGCCCGAGCCTCCTCTATGCCGTCGAGCATGGCGCCGACGGCGGGGCCCGGCGTGATGTTGAGGGCGGTCATCAGGTCGTGTCCCGTGACCAGCCTGGGGGTCCGCTGGGGAGACCGGGGCCCCGTGCCCATCTCCAGCACGTGGGCGACCCGGCCGGCGTGGCGGCGCCAGGCGTCCATGTCCAGGAGCGGCCCCCGGGCGGCCAGGTGGTCGGCCAGGCTGAGATACAGGGTGTCGACGGCCGCGTCGCCCAGGTCCCGGAAGTACCGGTGGACGGCGCGGGCCGTGGGCATCTCGCCCCCCTGGCTCATCTGGGTCGGCCTCAGGTGGTGTTCCACCATGCGGGAGACCAGGGCCGTGCCCCGGTTGCCCACCCGCAGCCTGCCGAGAATGTCTCGGGTCATCACCGCTCCCACAGTGTGGTGTCCTAAAAACCTGGTCCGGCCGTTGGAGTCCACGGTCCTGGCGGAGGGCTTGGCCACGTCGTGCAGCAGGCCGGCCAGCTTCAGGAAGGTGCGCCGGCTGTGGTCGTCGCACACCTGGGAGGCGAACCGCTGCCCTATTTCCGCCGTCCATGGCGCCTCTCGCACCACGGGGTCGAGCCTGTCGCGGGACGTGACCCGCTCCACACCGTCGACGGCGTTGATCGAGTGGCCGAACACGTCCCAGTAGTGCTCCCGCGGCTGCTCCACTCCCCTGGCTTCTCCAAGCTCAGGGATTATACAGCACAGCAGGCCCAGGCCGTCCAGCATCTCCAGATGTCCCTTGGCGCCATCCAGGGCCAGGATGTCCAGCATCTCGTCCCGCAGGCGCTCGCCGGGAACGTGCGATGCAAGCCCGGCGTCGGCCCGAACGAGGCTCTCGGTGGCCTCCTCCAGGCGGAAGCCGGGGGCCGCCGCCAGTCGCACGGCCCTCAGCAGGCGGCCGGGTTCATCGCGGAACACGTTGGGCCCCACCGTCCTCACGAGACCGCGCTCCAAGTCGCGGCGGCCGCCGTACGGGTCGGCGGCCCCGTCGAGCCGGAGGGGGAGCTCCCACTGCTCGACCGGGACGGCGATGGCGTCGACGGTGAAGTCGCGCCTGGCCAGGTCATCCTCGATGGAGCCTCTCAGTGGCGCCAGGTCCACGGTCCAGCGGCCTTCGCCGTCACATGGGAGCGTCACGCGGACGATGCGGTCGGCCGCGCCCATGCCGGGCAGCACCCGGCCATCGCCGCCCAGGGTCGCCACGCTCCCGCCCAGGGAGGAGGCAAGCTCCTCTCCCAGGGCGTGGACGTCCGCCGCGGCGACCACGTCCAGGTCCCGGGAGGGTGCGCCTCGCAGGGAGTCCCTGACAAAGCCGCCGACGAGGAACGCCCGTATCGACCGGGCGAGGAGGAGTTGTCTCAGACGTGTAAGGATAGCGACGCTCGGAGGGTGTCGGATGTGGGGATGACGGTAGGCGGCAAGGCCGGGCCTCGGGCTACCCGGTGCGGCCGGCCTCCACCGGCTCGCCTTGGGCGGGCGCATCCTGGAGATCTTCACCGGGCTGGGGCCCCTCCCGGGGCTCCTCTTTCCAGAGCTGGTCCCTGGAGACGAGCCGGTCGATGTAGAGGGCGCCGTCCAGGTGGTCTATCTCGTGCTCCAGGGCCTGGGCCAGGAGCTCCTCGGCGGAGACCCGGACCTGCTTCCCGTTGCGGTCCAGGCCCTTGGCGCGGACCTTGACGGAACGCCGCACCATGCCGCGGTAGCCGGGGATGCTGAGGCAGCCTTCCTCGACCTCTCGCTCCCCCTCACGACGGGTTATCTCGGGGTTGATGAAGACCCGGGGCTCTTCGTCCTCGGGCAGCTGGATGACCACCACTCTCTGGAGGACGCCGACCTGGTTGGCGGCGAGGCCCACGCCGTTGGCTTCGTGCATGGTCTCAATCATGTCGTCGATGAGCCGCTGAAGGGAGCCGCCGATGGAGCTGACCCGCTTGGCCTTCTGCCTCAGGACCGGGTCGGGCACGATGCGCATGGGAAGGACTGACAACGCTCTACCTCTGGGCCGGTAGTGACTGGACGCCCCGGCCACCGTATCGATTATAGAGAGGTTGGTCACGTGTGTAAAGGCGACGGTTACATGACCGTGACAGGGTCTACGTCTATGGTCCACCCCTGGACGGCGGGCAGGGTCTCCACCAGCTCGTGGACACGGCGCCCGCGGAGCACCAGGTGCCAGCGGTATCTGCCGCGCACTCGCTGAGGGAAGGCCGGCGCGGGGCCGATGAGGTCCAGGTCGGCCCGTCCCCGTGCGTGCATCCTGCGGCGAAGGGCCCTGCCCATTCGCTCCGCCTCACGCTGGCACGCTTCGGGGACCGTATGGGTATAGACCATGCGGACCAGGCGTTGGAAGGGAGGGTTGCCCTGGTCCCTGCGGAACTCCAGCTCGCTGTCGTAGAACGCCTGGTAGTCCTGGGCCGCCGCGGCCTCCACCGCGTAGTGGGTTGGGTCATAGGTCTGGACTATCACCGAGCCGGGCCGGGGCCCCCGGCCCGCCCTGCCGGACACCTGGCACAGGAGCTGGAAGGCCCGCTCTCCGGCCCTGAAATCGGGCAGGTTCAGGCCGGTGTCGGCTAGGACCACGCCCACCAGGCTGACCCGGGGGATATGGAGGCCCTTGGCGACCATCTGGGTCCCCACCAGGACCTGGGCGTCGCCCTGTACGAACCGCCCGAGGATGGTGTCGTAGCCCTGGGCGTGCCGGGCGGTGTCCCCGTCCCACCGGAGGGCGGTGACGTGGGGCATGGCGCCCCGCAGCTCCTCCATGACCCGCTGGGTCCCCAGGCCCAGGTACTTTATCCTGGGGCTCCGGCACCCGGGGCATATCCTGGGAACGGCGCGGCCGCGGTTGCACTGGTGGCACACAAGCCGGGGTTCCGCGGAGTGGTAGGTCAGGGCGACGGAGCAGCTGCGGCAGCGAAGGGCGAGCCCGCAGTCGCGGCACTGGACGACGGTGGCCGACCCACGCCGGTTGAGGAACAGGATGGCCTGCTCGCCTCTGCTCACGCACTGGGAAAGGGCGCGGGCCAGGTCCCGGCTGAAGATGCTCCGGTTCCCCTCCTTCAGCTCCTCGCGCATGTCGCACACTCGCACCCGAGCCAGCTCCCGGGAGTCTCCCCGGGCCGGGGGGCCAGCCACGGGGTGGGGGATGCGGTGGGGAAGCTGTAGGAGCCTGTGCCGTCCTCGTAGCGCATTGTGGTAGGTCTCCACGTCTGGGGTCGCGCTGCCCAGGATGACGGCGGCGCCGGTGATCCGTCCCAGCTCCAGGGCCGCGTCCCTGGCGTGGTAGCGGGGAGAGGAGTCCTGCTTGTAGGTCCACTCGTGCTCCTCGTCGACCACGATCAGACCCACCTCCCGCAGGGGGGCCATGAGAGCGCTGCGGGGCCCGACGACGACCTGGCAGTCGCCGTCCATGATGCTCCACCACTGGTCGAAGGCCGCACCCGTCGCGAGACGGCTGTGGAGCACGGCGACCTGGCCTGGGAACCTGGCCTGGACCCTGTGGACCATCTGAGGGGTCAAGGAGATTTCGGGCACCAGAAGGATGCCCCGGTTGCCCATCCGCACGCAATGCTCCAGTGCGCGGAGGTAGACCTCGGTCTTGCCGCTCCCGGTGACGCCGTGCAGAAGGAAGGAAGCCGGCGCCCCGGGCCCGCCTTCCATGGCGGCCACGATCTCCGCCAGAGCCCGCGACTGGTCCGCGTTGAGCGTGGGCCTAGCCTCGGCTTCTCCCCCCATCATGGATGCTGCCTGCGCTGGGCGTCTGTCCACCCTGACCCAGTCCATGGCGATAAGCCCCTTCCCGTGCAGGGCGTGGACGGCCGGGCCCCCGTACTCCTTTCGGGCCAGGGCCAGGGGCATGGGCTGGGAGGACGCCTTCAACGCCTCGTGCAGGGCCGTCTGACGCGGGGCCCGGTCCGGCGGTCCGTCGAGGGAGGCGCGGCCGCCGCCGGCCAGCGGCAGGCGCACGAAGCAGTCGTAACGGTGAGAGGGGTGGGGCCTGGGCAGCCTCCAGCGCCGCTCCACCAGGCCGCGGGCCACGAGGCGTCTGATGACGGCCGGCCCCTCTTTCCCCAGGGCCTTCTCCAGCTCCTTCTCCGGCGCCTCCCGGCCGGAGGAGAGGCGGCCAAGCACCAGGGCTTCCGGCGAGCCGGACACCGGGGGCTGGGACGGGCCTCTGGGGGCGAGGCGAAGCCAGGGTCTCAGCCGGGTCTGGAAGCCCGGGGGCAGCATGGGCGCGACGGCGTCAAAGAGGGAGCACAGGTAGCGCCGGCTCATCCACCGGGCCATCTCGAGACCAGCGGGGCCGACCAGCGGGGGGGCCGCTACGGTGCTAGCTACGTCCCTGGTCGTCTCCGCCTGGGACTGGTCGGTCAGGTCGAAGACGATGCCCTGGGTGAGCCTGTTCCCCAGGGGGACCCACACCAGCGCGCCGGGGAGGACGTCGGGCTCGTGGGCTATGCCGTAGGAGAGGGTCTTGCCGTAGCCTATGGGGGCGTCGACGGCCACCTCAGCGTATCTCACACCACACCCCTCAACGCCGGTAGGCCGGTCTACTGCAGAGGAAGGTCGGGCGGTCCGGACGCCCGGGCTAGGCCGCTAAGAGGACGCCTTCTGGACCCGGGGCGGACGCTTCTCCTTGATGCGGGCGGCCCTGCCCGAGAGGCCCCGGAGGTAGTAGAGCTTGGCGCGCCGCACCACACCCCTGCGTACCACCTCCACCGACTCCAGCAGGGGCGAGAGGAGGGGAAAGGTGCGCTCGATGCCGATGCCGTAGGTGACGCGGCGGACGGTGAACGACGCGGCGGGGCCGCCCTTGCGGCGCCTGATCACGACTCCCTGGAAGGCCTGGACCCGCTCCCGCTCTCCTTCCCGGATGCGAAAGTTGACCCGGACCGTGTCCCCCGGGCCGAAGTCCCGGAGCTTGGGGTCGATGTTGGATGGTACCAGGGCGTGCGCTTCCATGTCGTGCCTTTCTAGATAGAGACCGCCGTAGCACCGTACATTCTATACCCGTGGGGCCGCTTGTTCAAGGCGCAGGGGGCCCGGGGCGCCCATGAAGTCAGCTCCCCCGGTAGCCGTGGGCGGCCAGGAACCGGAGGTCGTCGTCCCCGAGGTCGGCCTTCTCCAGCAGGTCCGGCCGCTTCTCCAGGGTCCGGAGCAGGGCCTGCTCCCTCCGCCACCGGTCCACCTCTCCATGGTCCCCCGAGAGGAGCACCGGGGGGACCTCCAGGTCCCGGTACACCGGGGGCCTGGTGTAGACGGGGTGCTGGAGCAGGCCCGAGGTGATGGAGTCGCCCCGCACGCTCTCCGCCGAGCCGACGACCCCGGGCAGGAGGCGGACCACGGCGTCGGCTAAGACCATGGCGGCCAGCTCTCCCCCCGTGAGCACGTAGTCTCCTATGCTTATGTCGTCGGTGGCCAGGGCCTCCCTCACCCGTTCGTCCACGCCCTCGTAGTGCCCGCATATGAGCACCAGGCCGGGCTTCGACGCGAGCTCGCCGGCCACCTGCTGGTCCAGCCGGCGGCCCTGGGGAGACAGCAGCACGACGGGCATGCGGGGGGCCACGCCGCGGGGAAGGTCGGACAGGGCGTCTTCCACCGCCTCGAAGATGGGCCCGGGCTTCATCACCATCCCCGGGCCGCCGCCGTACTGGTAGTCGTCGGCCGTGTGGTGGTTGTCGTGGGTGTGATCGCGTATGTCGCGGACCTGGATACGCACCAGGCCCCGCTTCACGGCCCGGCCCACGACGCTGTGGTCGAAGGGACCGTGGAACATGCCGGGGAACAGGGTGAGGATGCGGATGTCCATCTGACACCGGTCGGCGGAGCTAGACGGCCTCGTGCCCGTGTCCGGGGCCGGGCGCCGCCGGGTGTCCAGGAGCGTCGCCACGGAGCAGCTCCAGGGCGTGGGGGAGCACGGGAAGGATGACTTCCAGGCACTCGGCGACCGCCTTGCGGCTGCCGGGAAGGGTGACTATCAGGGTGCGGCCGCGGATTCCAGCCACGGACCGGCTGATCATGGCCATCGGCGTCTTTTCCAGGGTCCGGGCCCGCATGGTCTCGGCCAGCCCCGGGACCTGCCGGTCGATGACCGAGAGGCACGCCTCGGGAGTCACGTCGGTGGGCGCCATGCCGGTGCCGCCGGTGGTGACGATGAGGTCCAGGCCGTCTCCGTCGCTCCAGACGGTCAGCCGTTCCGCGATGATGTCGTGGTCGTCGGGCACGATCTCGTAGCGGAGGCAGTCGTAGTCGGGGGCGGGAAGCATCTTGCGGATGGCCTCTCCGCTGGTGTCTTCGCGGCCGCCGTGGAAGCCGGAGGTGCTGACGGTGAGAACGCCTAGTTTGAACATGGAGCGGACGGGGCGGGGTTACGGTTGGAGATGGTCGGGGCGGCCAGATTTGAACTGGCGACCCCCTGCACCCCATGCAGGTGCGCTTCCGGGCTGCGCCACGCCCCGACCGTAGGGTAACGATACCACAGGGTTGGGATTGCATCAAGGTAGGGCCTCCCTTTGGCTTGGCCCGGTCTTCTATTCATGGGGGTGGATGGGGACATGGGGCCCGACCCCCGGTCTGTTGAGCCCACCCTCCCACCCCGCGCTTCGCGCGGCAAGGACCCCCCCTACTTGCCGAGGTCCTCCAGGGTTCCCTCTCCCACTTGTGGGAGAGGGCGAGGGTGAGGGCAGGTGCTTGTTTGACCGTAGCGGAGGGCGGTTGGTAGAATGGCCGCGTTCCCGGCGAGCCTTTCGCGGGCACCGCCGGGACGGAAAGGACGCCATGGGTTTCAGCGTCGGGGACAGGGTGATGGTGCGGACGGAGGTGCCCGGCGGAACGAACCGGACGCCGTTCTTCATCCGTGGGAAGAGGGGCGTCGTGGCATTCGTCCACGGGCCCGCCCACAATCCCAGGGACATGTCCCGCGGCGGGACGGGAGAGCCCAAGATCCCCCTGTACGCTGTGTCCTTCCACATGGCCCACCTGTACGACGACGACCCCCAGGTGGTGCGCGACCGGGTGATCGTCGACGTGTGGGAGGACTGGATCGCACCGGTTCCGGAGCACGTCCCCGGTCCGGCCCTGGACCTGGAGGAGCACGGGCTGTCCTACTATGACAAGAGGACGGCGGCCCTTCAGAGTCTGCTGGTGTCCAAGGGCCTGATGAACACCGACGAGTCGCGGATCCAGGTGGCCGAGCTGGACTTCCGGAAGAGGGGCGAGCGGCACCCCATGGTGGAAAAGGCGCCCGAATAGCGGCAACCCGGGGTCAGGACCGAGAGACCCGGCGGGGAGAAGAGCTGAGATGGTGGAAGTAGAGCAAGACCCTCTGCACGCGCCCCACGAGGAGCGGGAAGAGACCTACTACGAGAAGCGCATCATCGCCCTGTGCAACCTGATGATGGACAAGGGCATCATCACGGCCCAGGAGCTGCTGGACGTGCTGCAGGAGAACGAGGAGCTGAACCCATCCATCGGGGCCCGGGTGGTCGCCCGGGCGTGGGTGGACGAAGAGTACAAGCAGCGGCTGCTGGCCAACGGGCGGGAGGCCCTGGGCGAGCTGGGGGTGAAGGTGCCCAGGCGCCTTCAGAACATACAGGTGGTGGAGAACACGGACGAGGTGCACCACCTGGCGGTATGCACCCTGTGCTCCTGCTATCCCATCCCGGTGCTGGGCCCGCCGCCCGAGTGGTACAAGAGCCTGACCTATCGCCAGAGGGCCGTGCGGGAGCCCCGGGCGGTGCTCAAGGAGTTCGGGCTGGAGGTCCCCCACGACGTAGAGGTCCGCGTGGTGGACGCCACCGCCGAGGTGCGCTACCTGGTCCTTCCCCGCCGCCCGGCGGGCACCGAGCGGATGACGGAGGAGCAGCTCGCGGACCTGGTCACCCGAGACAGCATGATCGGCACCGGGGAGGCGAAAGCGCCGTAGGGTAACCGTTCAGCCTTGGCCCCCGGCCCATTGTTGCGGCTCTCTGTTCCCTAGATGACCGGGTCGCCCAGTTGCCACGTGTCGGGCAGCTCGGGGGTCGGCAGCGGCCTGATCATGACCTCCACCAGGGCGGCCTGGCCGTTCTCGGTGGCCTCGATGGCACGCCGGTAGGCCGGAGCCAGGTCGCCGGGGGCCTCGACACGTTCCGAGTAGGCGCCCAGGCCGCGGGCCACGTCGGCGAATCTTCCGCCCAGCTCCACCACCTCCGCCGGGGGAGCGGAAGGGCTGTCCATCGCCATCAACGAGCCGCCGATGCCGCCGTTGTTCAGCACCAGGGTCAGGGTGGGCAGCTTCATCCGCACGGCCGTCTCCACCTCCATTCCCACCATGCCGAAGGATGAGTCCCCCAGCACGTTGAAGACCAGGCAGTCGGGGCGGCCCAGCTTGGCGCCGATGGCCGCGCCCATGGACCATCCCATGGCGGCCATTCCGCCCATTCCCACGTAGCTGCGGGGCCAGGTCGCGGGCCAGAAGGGGCTCACGTAGCCCCGGGAGCCTCCCGCGTCGTGCAGGGCGATGGTCTTGTCCAGGTCCACCACCTGCTGCAGGTCGTAGACGGCCCGGTAGCCGTTGGTGGGGGTCGAGTCGTCGGTCATCGTCGGCATCCAGGCCTGCATCCAGCGGGAGCGGGCCTCGTGGACCTCGGCGACCACCTCCTCCCTGACTCCCCCGCGCCCGGGGCCCAGGCGGTCCCTTACGGCGTCGATGAGATCCCGCAGGGCGAGCTTGGCGTCGGCCAGGATGGAAACGTCGGCGTGGTACCTCTTGTTCAGGTCGGCGGGGTTGGCGTTGACGTGGACCAGCTTGACGTTGGGTGGCATGGGGCGCCCGTCAGTGGCGTTGGGCAGCCGGAAGGAGTTGCCCACGGCGAGGACGGCGTCGGCTTTGCGATTGATGTGCAGGGCCGCTCCCGAGGCGTACCGGCTCCTGGGGTATACGCCTCCGCCGATGGAGAGGGGATGGTCCTCGGGGAAAGCCCCCTTGCCCACCAAAGTGCTGGCCACGGGCATGGACAGGAGCTCCGCCAGCTCCCGGGCCTCCTCCGCGGCGTCGGCCGAGAGGACGCCGCCCCCCACGTTCAGCACCGGGAAGGCGGCGTTGACCAGGACCTCGGCGGCCGCGTCGATGTCCCGGCGGTCGGGGGCGCCCCTGCTGACGGGCCCCACGGGCTCGTATGCCAGGACCTCGTCTGGGGCCTCCCGGGTCATCACGTCGGTGGGCATCTCCAGGACGACGGGGCCCGGGGAGCCCGAGCGGAGGGTGGTGAAGGCGCGCCGCATGACGGCGGGGACCTCCTCTAATCGGCCGACGGTGCCCCTCCACTTGACGAAGCTGTCGAAGATGCTGAAGGGGACCTCCTGCTGTATGCCCTTCCCCATGTTGCCGAGGGGGTGCTGGCCCGCCAGCAAGAGGACGGGGACGTTGTCGGCGAAGGCCCCCGCTATGCCCGTGAGGGTGTTGGTCGCGCCTGGGCCGGTGCTGCACATGGCCACCCCGACCTTGCCGGTGGCCCGGGCGTACCCGTCGGCTATCTCCACCCCCTGGCGCTCGTGGCGGGCGGAGAAGGCGGTGATGGACGACGTGCGAAGGGCGGGCCAGAGGGGGGGCAGCCCCCCGCCGGAGAAGCCGCTGATGTACTCGACGCCCTCCTGCTCGAGGGCCCTTACGACCGCATCGCCTCCGTGCATCTCCAGCCCCCTTCCACCGTGCCGGCACGAGATATTGCGATTCTATGCCGGGGGGTAGGGGGTGTCAAGGAAGGCCGGCTATCCGCTCTCGCCCGCCGCCCCGGCGAGGCGGAGCGTCCGGGCGACGAAGGCGTGGACCAGGGGACGCTCCCAACTGCTTGAGGCTGCCTCACTTACATAGACATCCTAGCATCGACCGCCCGTCACCTCTCTTGAAGCTAACACTTCTGGCTTTCCATTTAGGTCCATCGACGACCACCAGCCAGTTGGTCCAACCACTCTGATCGCGCCGTTGCTATCGCAACAACGTCTGCGTCGAATCTCCACTCCACGCCATGCTCGGACCGTGCCAGTAAGTCCTCCAGCGTTAGGAGATTAGGGTATTCCTCGACGGCTTTCTGGAGAGCCTCAAGAGTCTCGGGTTTCCGAATCAAGCTGGTGCATTTCTGTAGCAGATCCTTGGCCTCAGCGTTTTCCGTGACTTGTATGAATCTAACGGGAATATAGCCGAGGTCTCGGTTTTGTTGGATTACTTCTTGAACAGCATCCCTCAAAGTAGTTGGATTGGGAATTGGTAGTGGCATCAAGGTGCTTCAACTCCTGAAGGTCGTCGTCCATTGTGCGTGGCATGATTCTATGCGATGGTTACACTATTTCAAGGCCGATCCGACACATCCAGCCGTTGCCGCCGACTAACGGTGGATACGTCTGGTGTTACGGGCCCCGGGGGCCGTCGCCCCAGGGGACGTCGGGCAGGTTGTGGCGGCGGCGGACCTCGTTGATGGTCAGGACCCCGCGGTCCAGGAGCTTCACGTCCCGCTCCACCCGGGCCGTCTGGTCCTCCCGGAGGGCTTCCACAGAGCGCAGGTCGAACTCCAGGCGCAGGTCCGGGTAGCCCAGGAGGGGGAGCAGCTTGTGGTTGAGCTGCTCCTCCAGCAGCACCATCTCCGGCACCATGGTGTTGCGCCAGAAGAACCGCTCGGCGGCGTTGACGTTGGAGAAGGTTGCCCGCTGGAAGTCGGAGAGCAGGGGCATGGGCACGCCGTAGGCGCGGCTCACGTCCTCCAGGCTCCACCGGAGCCCCTGGATGAACTCCATCTCCCGGTGGCTCATGCCCAGGGTCTTGATGTCCTTGATGAAGTTGGCGATGGCGGGCCTGTGGGCGTTCCCCGGCCCCCGGTAGCGCTTCTCCCAGCGCCGGTAGAAGTCGTCCACCTCGTCGTCGCTCATGGTCTCTTCCGTGGTGAATATGAGGTCGGGCTGGGCCGAGTTCCTGAAGAAGTTCCTGTTGAACCGCGTGGCGTCGGCGCCCATGTCCACCGACAGCCGCAGGGGGGCCATGGGGGACAGGCCGGCGTGCTCCTCCAGGGGGTTGAAGTAGCGTATCCAGACCATCTCGGCCGCCGTGTAGGCCACGGGGCCCAGGGCGCCCACGTAGACGAACCCGCGCACGTACCTCTCCCGGTCGGGGAGCACCCGCACCCTGTCCGGCCGCAGGGGCCAGATCTGCCACCCCGCCGGACCGTCCCGCTCCAGGGCCCAGAAGGCCGAGCCCCACAGGCTCAGGTAGGTCTCAGTGGCCCTCCAGAGCTGGCCCCGGGTGTACCAGGGGTTGACCCGGTCCAGGAGACGCTGGACGGGGTGGTCGGCGCCGACGGGGACCCGGGAGATGTCCCCCCTTGGGCCCGGCTGCCGCGTCCCGGCGGGGCCGGGCCCGTACGCCACCAGGAGAGGCCGGGCCAGCGCCTCGCTTCGGACCCTGATGGCCGAGTAAACGGGCACGGAGGTGGCGTAGTACCTGCCGTATTCCTGCCGGGTCCAGCCGTGGCCGGCGCCCTCCATCTCCATGAACCGGTCCACGTCCACGGAGGCCGCCCGGCTGCCCTTGAGGCGGGCGGGGCCCCGGCCGCTCCGGGGGCGCAGGCGGCGCGCCGCCGCCGCCAGACCGGGAGCGGAGTCGATTATCCGGGCCAGCCTGCCCCGTATGCCGTCGATGGAGCCGTTCTCAAACACCCCGTTCCTCCTTGACTTGCATCGTGGGGGTCACGCCCAGAACCTGGGCCTTCGCCTGCCGGGGAGGAAAGCGAGCATCAGGGCGTCGGCCTTGTCGGGAGAGGGGACGCCCCTCTTGCGCATGTCCTCCTTGCTTTCCATGACCACCTGGCCGGGATTGTTGAAAGAGTACCTCAGCGCGGCGACCTGGCCCACCAGCTCGTTGTCGGGCGGGATGCGGATGGCGCCGTCGGCGAATAGCTGCCGGAGGTTCCAGTACCCTTCGGCCCGCAGGTTGGAGTAGTGCTCCGCATCCCTGGCGGGCCTCCCCACGTTGACCCCGCTCACCCGGTGCCCCAGCTCCTTCAGCCGGTCGACGACTCCCGCGCCGATGCCCACCTCGTCTATGAGCACCTCGTCTGGCTCCCAGGCGTCGATGGCCTCGGCGACTTTCCGGGCCAGCTTCATGAGGTCCATGCCGCGGAAGGCCTGGACCTCCTCCACGCACATGCCCCGGCGCCTCAGGATCACGCTCTTGTCGGAGCCGAACCGGGCGACGTCGACGGCCAGGACCACCGGACCCTGGGCCTCGCCGGTGGCCGCGTCGCCCGAGGTCTCCGTGGGGCCCGCATCACGGCCGGCGGCGGCCTCCACCTGGGAGAGGGCGATCAGGGTGTCGTCTCCCCGGTCCGGGAACTCCCCCAGCACCCTGGCCCGAAAGATCGGGTTGTCCTCGCCCCAGACGGTCCGGCGCTCCTCGACCCACCTGAGGGTGGCCAGCCCCCTGTGCACCACCCGCCCCTGGACGACGTTGGGGCTCTCCAAGGCGGAGATGGTGATGGTGCTGTACAGCTCCCGGTGCTCGTAGAAGGCCTGCCGGAAGGAGCCGCCCATGGTGGTGGGGTTGCCGATGAGGAGGAGACGGCAGTTCTCGGAGGTCATCACGCCTTCGATGGCCTCGTAAATCTCCTCGTCCACGCCCTCGGCCTCGTCCACTACGATGAACATGTTGGGGCTGTGGAAGCCCTGGAACTCCTCGTCGCTGTCGGCGGACAGGCCCAGGGCGAACCTGGTGTCGGAGAGCTCCAGGCGCGTGTGCAAGAGGGTCCCTCCCAGGTCGTAGTTGGCGTTCCTGTACCGGCGGTGGACCTCCCTCCACAGCACGTGCCGGACCTGCCGGAAGGTGGGCGCCGTGCTCAGCACGACGGCCGGGTCATGGCAGGCCAGGAACCAGAGGATGGCCACGGAGGCCGAGAAGCCCTTGCCCAGGCCGTTGCCGGACTTGACGGCGACCCTCGTGCTGCCCGCGAGGGCCTGCAGCACCTGCTCCTGCTTGCTCCAGAGGCTCACTCCCAGCACGTCCCGCGCGAAGGCGACGGGAGAGGCGCAGTGGTCCGCCCGGGGCTCGTAGAGCGGGCGTCTTGCCCTGCTAGCCGCGGGCATCGTCGTGGCGGCGGTGCCTGTTGCCGGAGACCGTGGGGATGGGCCCGGGTCTGGAAGCCCCGGGCCTGGAGGGCCCAGGTTCGGAGGGCCCGGGTTCGGAAGGCCCAGGTTCGGAAGGACTAAAAATGTAGCCGCACTCTCCGCACCGGTAGACGTCGTTGTCCTCCCGGGCCCGCTTGTCCAGCCTTATGAGGCGGTTACCCCCGCAACGCCTGCAGTCCAAAGTCATTCTCCTGCGGCTCCCCTGGTGGACGCCGGTGGGACTCCGTTCCCGAGCGGGTGAGGTCCCGAAAAAGGGGGACGGACCCAACCAACGGCCGGGTCCGTCCCTGGCTATCCTCAGACTACTCCTTGCGCCACGGAGCAGTCAACGACGGGATGTCATGTTGTCACGTCGGTCCATGGCGTCGAATGACGAGAGGGCGGCCATGCGGCCGCCCTCTCGCAGGACCGTTCCTGTTTGCGAGTCCCTAGAACTCGTCCATGTCGGCTTCGTACTCGGCGTACATGGCGTCCTCGGGGCCCCGGACGTACTCGCGGATCCGCTCCCGGAAGTCCTGCCACACCTTGTCGCCCTCGGGGCCCTCGGGCACCTGTCCGGACTCGATCTTCCCCTTCAGCTCCTGCAGGAGATACGAGTCGCCGTAGCCCTCGGGGATGTGGAAGAAGTCGGAGCCGAACCTGGGCAGCTCGCTGGGGCCGAAGTAGCCCAGCCCGTGCATCTCGTAGCCCTCCAGGTGGTGGGTCCCCTTGCCCAGGACCTGGCCGGTGGTGGCGTAGTGCTCCATGACGGCCTTCATGCCGAACCGCTGGATGGGGCAGACCTTCATGCAGATGCCGCAGGCGGCGTAGCGTGCCATGACGGGCCGGCAGCGCTTGGCGACGATCTTGAACTTCTCGACGCCCCTCCACCAGACCTGGTCCCTCTGGAGAGCGCGGCCGGGGCAGCGGTTGACGCAGACCTGGCAGATGGTGCAGAACTCGGGGACGCCGTAGTCGACTGGGGAGTCGTAGGTGACCGGGGCGTCGGTGGTGATGATCATGAGGCGGTGTCGGGAGCCGAAGTGTGGGGAGAGCAGGTAGCCCATGGCGCCCTGCTGGCCCATGCCGGCGGCCACCAGCATCGGGATGACCACTGCGCCGGGGTCGTTGGGGCTGTGGACCTGGGCGCGGTATCCCAGGGACCTGATGAAGTCGGCCAGCTCCAGGCCCGCGGCGCCCTCCCTGCGGTAGGTGGCGAAGACGGCCTCCTCGGCGGGCTCGCTGGGGATGGTCTGGGTCTTCTCGTAGGGCTGCTCCATGGCCAGGCAGACGGCGTTGGGATAGGGCTTGACCCACCTGCGCTTGCTGACGTAAGTGTAGCGGTTGTCGTAGGCGGTCATGCCGACCATGGCGTAGCCGAGCTCCAGGGCCTTGGCCTTGATGTCCTCGGTGACGTCCCGGCCAACCGGCTCTGCCGTCGGCTCGATGTCGCCGGACTCGCGGGCCTGGAGGACGATGGGCTTGTTGAGCCGCTCGTGCTCGTCGCGGATCTCCTTGATGTCGCTGATCTCCCGGGACCACTTCCGGTAGACGAAGTTCTCCACGTTGTGGCTCTCCACCGGGTAGTTCCGGGTGTAGTAGTTGATGGTGTCCTCGTCCTTGTTGGCCCCGGGGACACCCTCCAGCTCCTCGGGTATCGGGATGGAGATCTCTTCCTTGCCTTCAGGGCCAGCGAGGGTCGATGGCACTTTTACGGTGTGTCCGATCTTTAGCATGTGAAAACCTCCTTGCCGGATCGCGTCCGGTCGAGTCCCATTCGTTATACGCCTCCCTTCCCCGGCTTGTCAAGGAACCGGGCGTCGGGAAACGGGCGAAAGGCGGGCTCCTAGTTGTGGCGGCCCCGGGCCGCGATGTCCCAGACGGCCTCCACTTTGCCGTTGCGGACGGCGATGTACTGGTCCCACCGGCTGATCGTGGCGTCCTGCTGGGACGGCAGCAGAGTGACCTTGTCGCCGACCTCCAGGCTGGAGCTCCCCTCCACCTGGAAGACGGAGCTGTGGGCGTCCATAGACTTGACGGAGACGCCTTCCGCCCCTTCCACGCCCGGGGCGCCCTTGATGTACCCCATGACTTCCATGCCGGCGTCGCCGACGGCCACGCCGGGCCGGGGGGTGCTGATGATGGTGGAGAGGACCTTGCCCGCGTGCTCGAACTCGGACATGTAGCGGTAGGCCGTCTCCATGATCTGGTAGGTGCCGCCCTGGACTTCCGTGACCCCGGGGGTGTCCCCGGCCACGTCGTAGGTCCAGGACTCGCCGGTGGACACGATCTCCACGGGTATGCCGGCGGCGACTATGGCGTCCTTGACGTCCAGGCAGGTCTGGATCATCCGGCGGCCCTCGGTGTACCGGGTCTCCCGGTCCTTGGGGTCGTCGGCGCCGAGGGTCTGGTGGCTCATCACGCCCCGGAAGTCCAGGCCGGGCAGGTCCATGATCACCTTCGCCAACTCGACTCCATCCTGCGGGTTCTGGACTCCGCAGCGGTGCATCTGGGTCTCCACCTCGATTATGACGCCAAGGGTGACGCCCGCGGTCTGGGCGCCCTGGGACAGGTCGCGGGCGTTCTGCTCGTGGTCGCAGGCCACCTTCATGTTCGCCTGGCGGGCCAGGGCGCAAAGCCTGTCGATCTTGTCCTTGGTGACCACCTCGCTGGTGATGAACACGTCGTCGACCCCGCCCTGTACCATCACCTCCGCCTCGGAGACCTTGGCGGAGCAGACGCCGCCTATGGTGCCGCCCATGCGCATCTGCATGTGGGCGAGAACGGGGCTCTTGTGGTTCTTGACGTGGGGGCGCATCTTGCACGTCCGGTCCTTGTAGAACTCGGAGATGATGCGCATGTTGCTCTCCAGAGCGTCCATGTCCAGGATGAGGCAGGGGGTGTCCAGCTCCTCGATGGGAGTGCCCGGTGAAGGCCTGTATCGGTCGGTCATGACTCCTTACTCCTTTCCCGGTGGGGTGGTCCCGGTGGGCTGGTGCTAGTCGGAGCGTCCGCGGGCGGCGATCTCCCAGACCGCCTCCAGCTTGCCGTCCCTGACGGCGTGCAGGAGGTCGTACTGGTTCATGCACATGGCAAGGTCCCTTGGAATCAGGCGAATGGTGTCCCCCACCTTCAGGGACTGCCGCGCCTCCCCCTCGAGCTCCACCCTGGTGTGCTCGGCGCTGAGCCGGGCCGCCTGGGCCCCGGGCACTCCCTCGATCACCGGTAGTCCCCGGTCGGGGCCGGTGGCCTTGTGCCCGGCGTCGGCGATGCCGTACTCCTCCACGGGCCTGCTTATGACTGTGGCTACCACCCGGGCGGCCGGCTGGAACTGGTCCAGGTGCCGGCTGTAGTTGTAGTCCATCAGGGGGTAGGCTCCCACGGCCACCTCGGTGACCCCGTCGGTGGACGCGGCAGCCTGGTAGTTGTGCACCCCTCCGGTGGAGACCGTCTGCACCGGCATGCCGTCCTTTTCGACGGCCTCTCGCGTGTCCAGGAGGGCCTGGAGGCCGTCGGCCTCCTCGGGCATGATGGCGCTCTCGGGAGTCATGAGTCCGGCGAACTCCAGCCCCGGGGCCCCGGACACCGCCCTGGCAAGGGCCACGGCGTCGGCGCCGGGGGCCACTCCGGCGCCCTCCCCGCCGCCGTTCACATGGACCAGCACCCTGAGGGTGGTCCCTGCGGCCACGGACGCCGCCGAAAGGTCGTCGACGTTCCGGGGGTTGTCCACGGCCACGGAGATACGGGCCCCGCGGGCCAGCCCGCACAGGCGTTGTATCTTCCCCCTGGTGACGATCTCACTGGACACCAGGATGTCCCCGATGCCCGCCGCGGCAAACACCTCCGCTTCGCCCACCCTGGACACGGCGATGCCGTCCACGGTCCCGCCCGCGGCGAGCTGGAGCCGGGCAACGGCCGGGCACTTGTGGGCGGTGACGTGGGGTCGGGCCTTGGCGGGGCTGGTCCGGAAGAAGGCGTGGAGGGTCTCGATGTTCCGCTCCATCGCGTCCAGGTCCACCACCATGGACGGTGTGTCCAACCGCTCCAGCGGCGTTCCCAGGGGTTGGTAGACCGGGCGTTCCATGGACGTCCCTCCCCGGACCAGATCTGGCTGTCCGAATCGACTGCGGTGGCGCCGTCCCCGAGTTGGCGACGGGGACCGGCTAGTTGCGCTCGGCCCACACCTGCCGCGCGCGGTCTATTGAGCTGGACCGCGCGGCCTGCAACTCGGGAATGTGGTCTCGCGCCCACTGGTTTGACGTCTTCAGGTTGGCCAGGCTGCCCTGGAACACCGGCATCACGTAGCGGGCCAGGAGCTCGTAGCTCTTCAGGAGCTTGTCCCTGGGCGCCCAGTCCTGGGCCTGGATCATGAAGCCGCCGAACCCGCCGCTCCGCTCGTCCAGCCGCCTGATGGTGGCGATCAGGTCGTCGGGGGTGCCGATGACCCATTCGCCCGAGGCCGAGTTGGCCTCCGCGACCCCCTCCAGGGGGACGTCGTGCTCCGGGGGCCGTCCCAGGGTACCCTCGATGTACTCCCTTTGGTAGCGGCCGCCGCCGATGCGGACGTCCTCCAGGGCCTGCTCACGGGTCTCCGCCAGGTGCACGTGCATCACCAGGCGCCAGTCATCGCGGTTGACCGTCTTCTCATGCTCGGCGGCAGACTCCTCGGCGATGTCCCACAGGTATTGCAGGTCGGCCTGGCCCGAGGTATCCCTGGGCACGCTCATGGAGAGGACCGACGCGCCATGCTTGCCGGCCAGGCTCACCCCCGACGGGGACTGGACCGAGGCCACGGCGACGGGCATGTGAGGCGTCGTGTAGGGGCGGAGCTGCAGGACGGCGTCCTGGATCTCGAACCAGTCGGTCTTGTACGTTATGGGCTCGGTCTCGGTGAAGAGACGCATGATCACGTCCAGGGACTCGTGCATCCTCTCCCGCTGGGTGGTGGGCTCGATGCCCAGCATCACGGCGTCGGACACCAGGGCCCCCGGGCCCACGCCGAGCATCGCCCGGCCCCTGGTCAGGTGGTCCAGCAGCACCATCCTGTTGGCGACCATGAGCGGGTGGTGGTAGGGGAGGCTTATGACCCCGGTGCCCAGCATGATGTGCTTGGTGCGCTCGGCGGCCGTGGCGATGAACAGCTCGGGGGAGGCGATGGTCTCCCAGCCGGCGCTGTGGTGCTCGCCGATCCACGCCTCGTCGAAGCCCAGCGTGTCCAGCCACTGGACCAGCTCCAGGTCCCTCTCGATGGCCAGGGTCGGGTTCTCGCCCACGGGATGGAAAGGGCCCATGAATATCCCAAACTTCATTCGCTCGGGAAGGGACATCTCGGTCCACTCTCCTCTCTCGCACCCGGGGGCTCCAGGCCGTGGTTCCGAATCTACTCCGGCGCCCGACCGAGGATGAACGGGTACCGGAGGACCACCGGCGTCGAATATAGGCGATTATACGAACCGCCCGCACCAGTGTCAAACGAGCCTGATTCGTATTTCGGAGATCGGCGGGGGGCCCATATGCTGGCTAGAGGTTTGGGTAGTGCCTCCGCGGCGGCCGCTGTATTAAAGCAACATGCCATGTTGCTTTAATAACAAGAATCCTCGTTGAAGTCACATTTAATATGCCGGCCCGGGCGACTTCGTGCGCCGGATCAGGGGAGGAGGGGCATCTGGTGCTCGGTCTTCAATGGCCAATCGCGGAACATCCTGCTCAGCTTAAGACTCTGATTCTGGTAGGAAGAGCCTATTCCGAGCCCGTAGGGTCTGTCGGGTGCCCTCGCCATACGCTCGAATACCAGCCTGGCGATCTTCTGCCTGTGTTGGAGGGCGAAGGGAACGTCGTGGGCGCGTACCTCTAGCACCGCCCTGCTACCTTGCTTGCCACTTGCGTGGGAGACCCCGAAACCTGGATCGAAGAAGCCCGCGTAGTGAGTCCTCAGTTCACCACTGGTTGGGTCGTAGGCAGTCATCTCCGCGGCTAGGTCCCTGGGAATGGACACTCCCTCCGCGGACATCAAGAGGTAGAACTCCTCGGGCTCCAGGATCAAGCGGTTGTGCTGGTCGGCTCGTACCAGCTCCCAGAAGTCTTGAGGGTCGTATTCGGCCACACTGGACAAATCAAGGAGGCCGCTGTTCTTCTTGGCTCGATATCCAACCACCCTGTCCGCGGTTACCGACAGGTCGACGGTCAGGAACAGACCATCCGAGATGAGAGGGATGGCGGGAGTCGGCTTGGTAAGATCAGGGCGTGGTTTGATGTACCGATACACAAGTGGTGTACTGGCGTGTATCTTATGAAGCGCGGTGTCTGTAAGCTGGCAGCCGTCGCCCTCTACAAGCCTTATCTGGTTCAGAGAGATTCCCGTCATCACCTTTATCGTAAAGGACCTTGATACCACTTCCAGGTAGATGGGGCCCGAATACCCCTCTGAAATGGCGTCGAACCCGGGGCTATTGTCTACCAGAACCCGGGTGAATACGTCCAGGCGGCCGATGGAGCTCTTGGGGTTGGCCCTCGCCCGAATTCCCTTGGGTAAATCGAGGGTCTCCAGCAACGGGATCAGGTACGGGCGGTTCTGCTCCAGCACTGCGCCGTTCTCTAGGGGAATAGGGGTGCCGAGCTGGTGGTCGCGCACGGCAACTGACACTGGCTCGTTGCTTGGAAGAAAGCTACTGCGCAGTCGATACGCACACCGGCCAAGGCGCAAGTCCAGACTCGCTGGCTGGATGTTCCCATCTGGAATCACACCCTCTTTGCTGGTGACCCAGCCTCGTTCGATTGCGGTGCGCCAGGCGCTGTCCGGAAGCACCCCCTGAGTGGAGATCACCCACTGTGCCGTCCGGGCTCTAGTCTTGTGTTGCACGTGGTCCATGAGCTAAGTCTCGGGTCGGTTCCTCTTGCGGTGGGGCTAGGGGAAGAATAGACCAGGGAATGGGCGATGTCTATAGTAACCCCGGACCGGCCGCGCAGCCAAAAATCGAGGGGCGGCCGCACGGCCGCCCCTCGCTGTTCCAGTGCTTTCCGGCGTGGGCTAGAACTCGTCCATGTCCACGTCGTCTTCCTGGGCGTACTCGGCGTACATCGCGTCCACGGGACCCTTCACGAACTCGCGGAGCCTCTCGCGGAAGTCCTGCCACACCTTGTCGCCCTCGGGGCCCTCGGGCACCTGTCCGGCCTCGATCTTCCCCTTCAGCTCCTGCAGGAGGTGGGAATCGCCGTAGCCCTCGGGGATGTGGAAGAAGTCGGAGCCGAACCTGGGAAGCTCGCTGGGGCCGAAGTAGCCCAGCCCGTGCATCTCGTAGCCTTCCAGGTGGTGGGTGCCCTTGCCCAGCACCTGGCCGGTGGTGGCGTAGTGCTCCATGACGGCCTTCATGCCGAACCGCTGGATGGGGCAGACCTTCATGCAGATGCCGCAGGCGGCGTAGCGTGCCATGACGGGCCGGCAGCGCTTGGCGACGATCTTGAACTTCTCGACGCCCCTCCACCAGACCTGGTCCCTCTGGAGAGCGCGGCCGGGGCAGCGGTTGACGCAGACCTGGCAGATGGTGCAGAACTCGGGGACGCCGTAGTCGACTGGGGAGTCGTAGGTGACCGGGGCGTCGGTGGTGATGATCATGAGGCGGTGTCGGGAGCCGAAGTGTGGGGAGAGCAGGTAGCCCATGGCGCCCTGCTGGCCCATGCCGGCGGCCACGAACATGGGGATGATCACCGAGCCCGGGTCCGTCGGGTTGTGGACCTGGGCGCGGTATCCCAGGGACCTGATGAAGTCGGCCAGCTCCAGGCCCGCGGCGCCCTCCCTGCGGTAGGTGGCGAAGACGGCCTCCTCGGCGGGCTCGCTGGGGATGGTCTGGGTCTTCTCGTAGGGCTGCTCCATGGCCAGGCAGATGACGTTGGGATAGGGCTTGACCCACCTGCGCTTGCTGACGTAGGTGTAGCGGTTGTCGTAGGCGGTCATGCCGACCATGGCGTAGCCGAGCTCCAGGGCCTTGGCCTTGATGTCCTCGGTGACGTCCCGCCCGGCGGGCTCGCTGGTCGGCTCTATGTCGCCCGTCTCCCGGCAGGCCAGGATGATGGGCTTGTTGAGCCGCTCGTGCTCGTCGCGGATCTCCTTGATGTCGCTGATGGCCCGGGACCACTTCCGGTAGACGAAGTTCTCCACGTTGTGGCTCTCCACCGGGTAGTTCCGGGTGTAGTAGTTGATGGTGTCCTCGTCCTTGTTGGCTCCGGGGACGCCCTCCAACTCTTCGGGTATGGGGATGACCTCTTCTTCGGCTGGCGGGACCGGGCCTCTCAGTGAATCCGGGACCCTAACGGTGTGTCCGATTTTGAGCATGGTGTCTCCTTCCCTCGTATGCCGGTTCCAACGGGCCAATTGCCGTTAGACTATATCGCCGGACACTCCCTGATGTCAAGCTCGTACCCGGCGGCATAGCAGCAAATCGGGCCCAATTCGTTACGAATGTCGGAGCCCCGGAGCCGGGTGTCCCGACGGTACGGGGCCGGGGGCTAGCCCGCGTGGGCCTTGATGAGCTCGGCGGCCCTGGGGTCGATGGCGCCCAGCTCCACTCCCGCGTCGGAGCGGGCGACCCCCAGGTGGGCGTCCCGCAGAAGCTGCTCCCAGTCGGCATCGTTGCCGTACTTGCTCTTGAGATCGTCGAAGAACGCGTCCAGCGCGGCTTTATCGAACATGTGGTTTGCTCCCAGTTGTTCTTATGCCATGGCTGTCGGCCCTCCGTTCTTATGCCATGACGGGCCAGCAGAATTCTACGACAAGCCCATCCGCCCGTCAACAGGATAGGAAGGCAAGGGGCGCGGAAACTAGACGCCCCATCCTCGTCGAAGCCCGTCTCCCAGGGGGCCTCTTTGCGGCCCGGGGGCAGTGCCCAGGAGATGGCGGCCTGCAAGGTCGGGAAGGTCATGTGCCGGGCTCCCTGCCCGGCCTGCCCATCGCCCCCGGCTGCGGGGAAGACGCAGTACCGGAAGCCGAGCCTGGAGGCCTCGTTCAGCCGGCGCTGCCACTGGGACACGGCCCTCAGCTCGCCGCTGAGCCCCACCTCGCCCGCGACGACGGTCTGGGGCCGGACGGGGACGTTGCGCACGCTGGAGGCGATGGCCAGGGCCACGGCCAGGTCTGAGGAAGGGTCCCGGAGCCTGAGCCCTCCTACCACGTTCACTATCACGTCCAGGTTGCCCAGGCCCAGCCCCGCCCTCCGTCCCAGGACCGCGGCCAGCATCAGCAGCCGGTTGTAGTCCAGCCCGTTGGCCACCCTCCTGGGCGCGGGCAGCACCGAGGGGGAGGTGAGCGCCTGGACCTCCACCAGCAGCGGGCGGCTGCCCTCCAGCACCGGCACGATGGTGGAGCCCACGGCGCCCTCCAGGCGGTTGGCCAGGAGCACTCGCGAGGGGTCCGGCACCTCCACCAGGCCGCCGCCGCCCATCTGGAAGATGCCCACCTCGTCGGTGGAGCCGAAGCGGTTCTTGGAGCCCCGCAGGATGCGGTACTCGCCCGTCCCGTCCCCCTCCAGGTGGACCACGGCGTCGACCATGTGCTCTAGGACGCGGGGCCCCGCCAGGGACCCCTCCTTGGTCACGTGGCCCGTCATGACCACGGGAACGGCGCTGGCCTTGGCCCACCGCATGATCCGCAGGGTGGACTCCCGCACCTGGGCCACGCTCCCGGCCCCCGAGGGCAGGTCGTCGCAGTAGAGGGTCTGCACCGAGTCGACCATGGCCAGGGCGGGGCGGAACTCCTCCAGGTGCCTCACGACCTCGTCGGCGTTGGTCTCGGCCAGCATGTACACGCCGCGGCCCGAGAAGCCCAGCCGGTCGGAGCGCGACTTTATCTGGCTGACGGACTCCTCGCCGCTGACGTACAGCACCGAGCCGCCCCCGGCCGCTAGGCCCTGGGCCGTCTGGAGGAGCATGGTCGACTTGCCGACTCCGGGCTCCCCGGCCATGAGGACCACGGAGCCCGGGACCACGCCGCCGCCGAGGACCCGGTTGAGCTCGGAGAAGGCCAGGGGTATGCGGTCGTGGTCGTCGGTGTCGACGGTGTAGAGCTCCTTGGGGGCCGGGGGCGCCTCGCCGGTCCAGGAGCGGCGCTCCCTGCGGGAGGAGGAGGGGCTCTGGACCAGCGGGGCCCTCTCGCGGCAGGCGGGGCAGAAGCCCATCCATTTGGGGCTCTCGTAGCCGCAGGATGCGCAGAAGAAGGCGGCGCCCGCTTTTTCTCTGGCCACTGGGAAGCCCCTCGCCCTAGGTCGCCATGCCCGTCGGTCTATACCAGCCGTATACCAGCCCTATGCCGGCCCTATACCAGCCGTATACCAGAAGGAGGCCCCGAGTCGCGGGGCCTCCCCGGAGGTTGTGCCTGGGAGGTTTTGCCTGGTGGCCGGCGCTAAGCCGAGGGAAGGGCCGCCAACTCCTTGATGCGGACCACCATCTCCTCGTCCTGCACGTCCAGGACGGCGACGTCGCCGGCGTTGATCCTGCCGCCCAGGAGCTCCTCGGACAGCTTGTCCTCCACCTCGTCCTGGATGAGGCGCCTGAGGGGCCTGGCCCCGAAGTTGGGGTCGTACCCCTTCTCGGCCAGGTACTCCTTGGCCGCGTCGGTGGCCTCCAGGCTGATGCTCTTCTCGTCCAGCTCCTTGCGCACCTGGTCCAGCATCAGGTCCACGATGGACAGTATGTGCTCCTGGGCCAGGGCGTGGAAGACGACGGAGGCGTCTATGCGGTTCAGGAACTCGGGCCTGAAGAAGCGCTTCACCTCGTCCAGCACCTTCTCCTTCATGCGCTCGTAGGCCTGCTTCTCGCTCTGGGCCGCGTCGGCCTTGATGGAGAACCCCATGACCGTCTCGCGCTTGATGAGGTCGGAGCCCAGGTTGCTGGTCATTATGATGACGGAGTTGCGGAAGTCCACCTTGCGGCCCTTGGCGTCGCTCAGGTGGCCGTCGTCGAATATCTGCAGGAGGATGTTGAACACCTCTGGGTGGGCCTTCTCGATCTCGTCCAGCAGTATGGCGCAGTAGGACTTGCGGCGCACGGCCTCGGTGAGCTGGCCGCCCTCCTCGTACCCGATGTAGCCCGGGGGTGCGCCGATGAGCCTGGCGACGGTGTGGCGCTCCTGGAACTCGGACATGTCCAGGCGGACCATGTTCTCTTCGCTGCCGAACATGAACTCGGCCAGGGCCCGCACCAGCTCCGTCTTGCCCACGCCCGTGGGGCCGAGGAACAGGAAGGCCCCGATGGGGCGCCGCTGGTCCTTGAGTCCGGCGCGGGCGCGGCGCACGGCCCTGGAGATGCTCAGGATGGCCTCTTCCTGGCCCACGATCCGCTTGTGTATCTCCTGCTCCATGCGCAGCAGGCGCTCGGTCTCCTCCATGGCCAGCCGGGTGACGGGGATGCCCGTCCACATGCTGACCACCTCGGCGATGTCCTCGCTGGTGACGCTGCTCCGCTCTTCGTCACGCTCCTCGTGCCACTCCCGCTCCAGGCCCTCCATCTTCTCCACCAGCCGTATCTCCCGCTCCCGGAGCTCGGCGGCGTACTCGTACTGCTGGGAGGAGATGGCGTCGTCCTTCTCCTTGCGCACGTTCTCCAGCACCTTCATGACCTCTTTCACCGAGAGGGGGGTGGTGGAGTTGCGGAGGCGGACCCTGGAGCCCGCCTCGTCGATGAGGTCTATGGCCTTGTCCGGCAGGAACCGGTCGGCGATGAACCGGGCGGAGAGGTTGGCGGCGGTGGCGATGGCGTCGTCGGTGATCTCCACCCTGTGGTGCTCCTCGTACCGGCTCTTGACGCCCTGGAGGATGTCGGTGGTCTCCTCAATGGTGGGCTCCGCCACCTGGATGGGCTGGAACCGGCGCTCCAGGGCCGGGTCCCGCTCCACGTGCTTGCGGTAGTCGTCCATGGTGGTGGCGCCGATGCACTGGAGCTCGCCCCTGGCCAGGGAGGGCTTGAGGATGTTGGCGGCGTCCACGGCGCCCTCGGCGGCGCCGGCCCCGACGATGGTGTGCATCTCGTCGATGAACAGGACGCAGTTGCCCGAGCCCTTGATCTCCTGGATGACCTTCTTCAGGCGCTCCTCGAACTCTCCCCGGTACTTGGTGCCGGCCACCAGGGCGCCCATGTCCAGGGTCACCAGGCGCTTGCCCTGGAGGGTCTCGGGGATGTCTCCCTGGGCTATGCGCTGGGCCAGGGCCTCCACGATGGCCGTCTTGCCCACGCCCGGCTCGCCCATCAGGACGGGGTTGTTCTTGGTGCGGCGGCTGAGGATCTGTATGACCCGCTGGATCTCCTGCTCCCGGCCGATGACCGGGTCCAGCTTGTTGGACCTGGCGGCGTTGGTGAGGTCGATGCCCAGCTCGTCCAGGGTGGGCGTGCGGGCGGAGCTGCGGGCGCCGTGGCTGCCCGAGGAGGTGGGGGTGCTCTGGCTGAGGATCCGGTGCGTCTCGGAGCGCACCTTGTCCAGGGTCACTCCCAGGCTCTCCAGGACCCCGGCGGCAACTCCCTCGCCCTCGCGGAGGAGGCCGATGAGCAGGTGCTCGGTGCCTATGTAGGTGTGGTTCATGCGGCGGGCCTCGTCCACCGCCAGCTCCACCACCTTCTTGGCCCTGGGGGTGAGCCCGATCTCGCCCTGGGCGGGCCTTTCGCCCCGGCCGATGATGAACTCGACGGCGGACCTGACCTTGTTCAGGTCCACCCCCAGGTTGGCCAGGACCCGGGCGGCCACCCCCTCGGTCTCTCGAACGAGGCCCAGGAGGATGTGCTCGGTGCCGATGTAGTTGTGGTTGAAGCGCTGCGCCTCTTCCTGTGCGAGGGACAGCACTCGCCGGGCCCGCTCGGAGAACTTCTCAAACCTGTTGCTCATGTGGGTACCCCCTCACTGCGAGAGAGTTTTCTGGGGACTCAGCACCAAGGGCTTCGACGTGAGGGCCGCTTGGCTGCTGCCGGTTGGTCCAGACTTGGGGAAAGCGCCTGCCACGAACACGGGGCCTATAGCCATTATAGGCCCGGAATTTAAGGGTTGTAAAGGTACGGGCTGCGGGGTTCAGGAGTGTTCATGGCTTGGAGAATGTGAATAATTTAACGATCTCCTTGGGCGAAGTAAATGTACCACACCGGGGGCGAAAATGAAAGGGGCCCCAGGGCCCTATTCGGGCCGTCGCCGGAGGAATGGCGGAGGAATACGGGATGCCCGTGGAAAGAGAAAGCCCCCCGGCGGTGGCCTATTTTCCCACTCCGTCACCGAAGCAGTATCGTCAGCGCTGAGGCGTTTCACTACCGTGTTCGGGATGGGAACGGGTGGGTCCGCCTCGCTCTAACCACCAAGGGACTATGCTCACCTAATAGTATGCAACAGGACGGGCGGGATGGCAAGACCCTGGAGCGGCTTAGCCTGGGTAATGAGGGTTGACCGTGGCCGCGGATGGAGCCGGGCATGTATCAGGGGCGGCCCGGAAAAGTCCGGACACCGCGCATTGACTTCCAGCTCAGTATGTGCTTAGGTATATGAACCCGTGTCAATACCGCGAGCCCCCGTACCGGCCCACACACCGAGCGCCAGCACCGTTAACGGCCCCTATCACCCCTTCTTCTTGCGCCCAGCTTCGCCCCCACCCCGCGGCCAAGATGCGCTTCTGGCGAGGTACGCCCAAGATGGATGATAGGCTGATCAACTCCATCGGGTTAGCCCTTGACATCATTGGCGTCATTCTAGTCTATAGGTTTGGGATCGCCTCCGATGTAAGGCCAAGAGCTAGCGGGACCGTGATTCAATTTCCCCCTTACCCCACCGAAGCTGAGCAAAGAGAAACGATGGCACGATGGAAACGTCACCAGCGAATGGCGCTGCTCGGTTTGGTTCTCTTGGTGATGGGGCTGGCTCTGCAAATGGCCAGCAATTACATCTGAGCTCCGTCCGGCGGGGCGCTTAAGGAATGTCACGCTCGATTCCTTTCGCGTTGCGTAGCTCTCGTCCTCCCTTATCGCGCGGTGATTTCGCTCCTGTATCGACCCCTAGGGCCAGCGTTAATCTTGGGAACCCGTGTCGTCATATTTCCACCTGACGCCAGTGCCTTTCGCTGCACTCGCATCCGTCATACCAAGACTGTCGCACTGGATGAGGCCTAGCAACGCGGGCGAACTCTATCCCTCTTCGCGCCAAGAACTCGACAGGGCCGCCTGGCCCCCAATCTTGATACGAGTCCCAGCGAACTGGTTGATGGGCAAGTGCCGTCAGACAAGCGTCCAAATATTCGGACTGGTGGGGTGTCCGGTCGCCAGGCGGAATTGCGGTGATGCTCTTGATGGCGTTTACGCCGCCGATGTTCAATTTGCCAGAGTCATTGGTGGTCATCTTGCCCTCCGATACTGGCCGACCTTGGGCGGTCATTCACATGTAGAATCGCCGCCCGCTACTCACACCGCCACCACGGTCTCCGTGTCCCCCGCGGCCAGGGCGTTCATGTAGGCCAGGATGAGGTCGCGGGTGCGGTAGGAGCCGAACCGGGCCTCGTCGTCGCGGCGGACTATGGGGAAGGTGCCAAGGACGTAGTCGGCCTCCTCCCGGGACAGGCCGTACAGGTGGAAGTAGAGGGCGTCCAGACGGGCGCGCAGGTGGCGGCGCTCCTCTTCGTCCCAGATGAAGGGAGGGCCGTCGTAGCCCATGTCCCGGGCGAAGGGAATCATGTCGTTGGCGGTGTAGGTCAGCCGCAGGACGTGGTCCCGTACAAGGTCCCGGGCAGTGGTGCTCCCGAACCCCCGGTCGTAGTCGTCGGGGGCGATGACGGGGAGCTGCTCGACTATGAAATTGTTCAGGTGCTGACCTTGGACCTTCTGCCTTGCCACAAAATCAAATGGGAATGAATTGAAACATGCCACCAATATCCATGCGTTCTCCAAGTAACTTGGCAGGTCGTCCGAATCTGGAAAATAGAGAGGCAACGTGTTGCCCACTGCTTCCCGCGGTATTACGGCCGCAATCATGGTTCGGGAATTCGTCGTTGCAGTAGCGTCCTTGAATGCGACCGCCCATCCCAACCCTTCGGGCCATTTAGTCCGCCCTTCGCTGACCCAGAACTGGGGATCGGGTAACATATCTGGGTCTGCGTGATGGTCGGAACTCAATTCTTTCGCTTTCGCGGGCCTATTGAGGTTGTTAGGATTGACGACAACGCTAGCTGCCCGGTGATCAAAGGCCTGCACCATCTTGCCCTCATAGAGGGGCAGGTATAGCTCGTTGCCCTTCCTCCAACGACTGGCGTCCACAGGATAGAACCCCTCAGCATCGAGTGTTGCCGCTGTCTGAAACAGGTGCGAGTCGTTGGTCATGTGGAACATGGTGTGGTAACGCACAGGCCATGCCTTGCGCTCCCTGTTCCCGGAGCGGTGCACCAGCACGGGGTGATTCTCGTAGATCCGGCGTGTTATCTCGGCGTCCCGGCGGGTGCGGAACACGGGTGCGGTGCCTGTGTTGGGGTTCACATGGGCGAAGTCGTCGCGCGACAGGGCGAAGCAGCGGTCCGGGTCCTTGATGTCCTCGGTGTCGTGGAGGAAGAACGCGCACTCGGTCTCGTCGAACCGGCGCGCCTCGCCGCCCAGTATCAACGCGCAGAACTTGAACGATGCGTGAACGTCCTTGAAGAACACCTTTCGGTTCTCGAAGTCGAAGAGGCCGTCCACCCGCCCGGCGGTGGAGACGGACTTGAAGAAGGCGGCAGCGGTCTTGTCGCCGTAGATGCCCGACGGCGTCAGCAGTCCCACCATTCCATCCGGCTTGACGAGGTCCAACGCCCGCTCCACGAAGAGAGAGTAGAGGTTGATGTCGCCGCTGGCCAGCATCGGGTAGTGCCCGGACCTCCGAACGAGCTCGCCGAGGCTGTCCGCTCGATCCTTCGCGGCGTCGAAGTCGTCAGCGAGCGGATTGCCGCTTGCTCGGAGTTCCCGGATCAAGGCCCGCCTCTCGTCCGCGGTTGGGGCGAGGGCGATATGAGGAGCACGAATGGCGAACCACTCCACCTCCTGAAGCTTGATCCTGTCCCAGGGCGGGTTGCCGATAACGGCGTCGAACCCGCCTTGAGGCCGGGCGTTCTGCCAGTGCCGCCACACACCGGGGAAGGCTGCCTGCCAGTGCAGGAACCCCTCCCGGTCCGCGATGGACTTGGCACCACGCCACAGTCGGTGGAACGTTGGCCCGGAGGGGTCCGAGTCCTCGGCCCCCCCGTCGGCCGGGCCCTCGGCCAAGAGCTGGTACGCCCGCTCCGGCTGCTGGCCGAGCGCGTCGGACATCGGGGCTTCGAAGGCCGTGCGCTGTTTCTTCTTCATGCCGGCAGTCAGCCACCGCATGCCGGTGAGAAGGTCGAGCACCCTTCGAAGGTCGGCCGTCGTATCCTCCACCCCCTGGAACAAGGAGGCCGACTCCTGGACTTGGGAGATGTCGGTGTCGGACATCTCCTCTATCTCCTGCATCCCGGCTGCGGCTGCTTCGGCGCTTGCTATGGCCGGGCTGGCGAACAGCCCGCCCAGCCGGTCCAGCTCGGGAGCGGCATCGCTCACCCGCATCCCGATGAGAGTGTCGCCGCACCGCAGGTGGTGGTCCAGGAAGGAGAGGGGCGCGCCTACGGTGAAGCTGTGCAGCCACAGGGACACCTTGGCCAGCTCCACGGTGAGGGGGTTCTTGTCCACGCCGTAGATGCACCGCTTGAGGACCATGCGGCGGATTATGGCCTGGTCCGTGAGTTGCGCCTCGTCCATCGCCCAACCCGACTCCTGGGCCCTCTGAAGAATGTCCCCCCGGACCGTTGCCACCCGCTCCAACGTGGGGGAGACGTACCGGCCGTCGAGCCACTCGGGGACCGCTGAAGCGTACTCGACCATGGCTGCGATGCGGTCCGACAGGAAGTCCACCGCCGTGACCAGGAAGTGGCCGCTCCCCATGGCCGGGTCTAGCACCTTCAGGTCGAGCATCGCCTCGGCCGGGTCGAGCTTGCGGAGATCGGCCTCTCGTTCGGCCCTGGGGCGATGGTCGCTCTTCAGCTCCCTGGATTTGTCCTCGAAGGCCCTCAGGCGCTCTTCGGCCAGGGGCTCCAGGGTCCGTTCGACGATGAGGTCCACCAGCTCCTGGGGCGTGTAGAAGCTGCCGCTGTCCTTGCGGGCGTAGGGGTTGGGACGGATGATGATCCTGCCCTCGGCGTCGCGTACCGGCTCCCGCTCCAGGAGCCGTTCGTAGATGGAGCCGAGCTGCTGAACGGACATGTCTCGGTAGTTGACGAATCTGGGACTGCCGTCGGTTTCCGTGTGGCTCAGGTGGTAGATGATATTGGCGACGGTGTCGTCCGGCAGGCGGACGGTCTCCAGCAACGGGGCGGCATCGGCTGCGAACAGGCCGCCGTTGTAGGGCGGCAGCCCGATGGATGTATCGCCACGGTCGATGAGTCTACACAGCGTAATCAGGTGGTCGTAGTAGTTGGTCGCCACGCTGGAGAAGGTGTCCCCTTGTTTCATTCTCGCGGCGACGTCGTCCCTCACCCGTTTCCGAAGGCCGTAGTCGTCGTAGCGGGAGTCGTTCACGGGCAGCAGCCCCCGGTCCTCGGCGTAGAGCACGAAGAGCAGCCGGTAGAGGAGGACCAGGGCCGCCTGCCGCACCTCCGGCAGGTCCTGGCTGGAGGTCTCGGCCAGGGCCCGGACCAAAGCGGGGAATACCCTCTCGAAGACCGTGCCCGAGAGGTCCCGGGCGACCTCTGACTCGTAGCGCCGGCCCTCCGCCAGGGCCGCCTCCAGGAAGGTGGTGACGGCTCCCTCGCGGAGGACGAAGGACTCTCTCCTGAACAGGATGTAGAAGGTCCGCAGGCGGTCTTCTTCGTCCGGTCGGAGGGCCTCTGCCAGGTCGGCTTCGAAGTATCCCGAGGCCCGTGGACGGGCCCGGTGGTCGTATAGGCGCCACACGCCGCCGTTGGTGAGGATGCCCCACCTGATGCGGTTCTCCGAGATGGTGTCAGCCGTCTGGAGGTACCTCAAGATCTGGCCGTGGGGGGTGCCGGCTTTGACCTTGTCCCCCTGGTCTTGGGCGTCCAGGGAGACGCCGAAGCGCTTATTCTCCTCGACCACCGTGGCGTCCAGGAAACGTTCCTCAGGGTTGGCTTTCCCGGCGGCTTGCTCTTTCGATGCAGCGTCGGCGAAGAGGAGATAATCGGGGATGTCCTCGTTGAGGGCGGAGCCCTGCTGGGGAAGGTAGTCGACCCAGCCCAGCAGCTCCATCACCGGCCGGACCAGCTCCTGCTCGGTGACGGCCTCGTTGGGGTTTGCGGCCCCGCTCAGGGCCTCGTAGCGTTGGCGGACGCCTTCGCGAAACGCCGCAAACGAGTCCGGGTCGGCAACGGACGCCGCCCACTCGGGCGTGGCCCTTATGCCTTCGGTCAGGAAATAGCTGGTGAATAGCTCGCCAGGCATGTTGGCTGCAGGGTTGCCGCGGTCGGGCTACGGGCCCGAGCCCCGCGGCCCCCTCAGGAAGAGGCGGTGGTGGGGGCCGGGTGCTCGTGGTCCTCGCAGGCCACCCAGTGCTCCCCGTCCTCGAAGAGCTCCTTCTTCCAGATGGGCACGCTCTCCTTCAGCAGGTCCACGGCCTGGTGGCAGGCCAGGAAGGCCTCCTTGCGGTGGGGCGACGACACGGCGATTACCAGGCTGATCTCCCCGATGTCGACCACGCCTATGCGGTGGGCGATGGCCACGTCCTCGATGCCGAACTCGGAGCAGACCTGCCGGCGGACCTTCTCCATCTCCCCCAGGGCCATCTCCTCGTAGGCCTCGTACTCCAGGCGGACCACCTTGCGGCCCTCGGCGAACAGCCTCGTCGTGCCCAGGAAGGTCACCACCGCGCCGTTGGTGTCCTTGCGCACCAGGGCGGTGACCCTGTCGGGGTCCAGGGGCTCCCGGGTAATCTCGATCATGCCTCGGCCTCCGCTCACGGGGGGTATCAGGGCCACCTCGTCGCCGTCGGAAAGAGGGGCGCCCGCGTCCGCGTACTCGGCGTTCACGGCGGCCACGATCTCCACGGCGGGAGGGGCCAGCTCCGGGAACAGCCTCCTGACCTCGTCCACGAGATCACGGACGGTGGCGCCGCCCTCCAGCTCGACGGTCATGCGGCCGCGCCCCGCCCTCTCCCGGTACAGCGCGAAGAAACGCACCGTTATCTTCAAGGCGCCTCCACCACGGCCATTATATTTAAGGTAAACTGGGACTGTCCAGCGAAGGGCCGGGCCTCGGCAGGACGGCGCAACTCGACCCCGTCTCCCCCGTCACTCCCGCGAAAGTCGGAGTCCAGTATGCCCAGCCGTGGATTTCCGCCTGCGCGGGAGTGACGGCAGACCGGCGGGGAAGGCGGTATTGCACCCGCGGCTGGGGCAAGACGGCGCAACTCGACCCCGTCTCCCCCGGCACTCCCGCGAAAGCGGGAGTCCAGTATGCCCAGGCGTGGATTCCCGCCTGCGCGGGAATGACGGCAGACCGGCGGGGAAGGCGGTATTGCGCCAGCGGCTGGGGCAAGAGGGCGCAGCTCGACCCCGTCTCCCCGGCACTCCCGCGAAAGCGGGAGCCCGGTATGCCCAGGCGTGGATTCCCGCCTGCGCGGGAACGACGGCAGACCGGCGGGGAAGGCGGTATTGCGCCAGCGGCCTGGGCAAGGCGGCGCCAGGAGGGAGCGAAGATGGATTTCGAGAGGGTCCAGGGCTTTATGAGCAGCCACCACCGGGCCGTGGTGAACACCTTCCAGCCCGACGGCTCGGTGCAGTCTAGCATCGTCGTGGCCGGGGCCATGGACGGCAAGGTGGTGTTCGTGTCGGTGAACGGGAGGTCGCTAAAGGTGCGCAACCTGCGCAGGGACGGCAGGTGCACGGTGCTGGCCGTCACGGCCGACTGGCGCCAGTACGTGGTGGTGGAGGGCCGCGCCGAGCTGTTCGACTCCTCCAACACCGGGCCCGAGGCCCTCCGAGTGATGCTCAGGGACACCTACCGGGCCTGCGGGGACCAGGACCACCCCGACTGGGAGGAGTACGACCGGGTGATGCGCCGGCAGGAGGCCGTGGTGGCGTGGGTGCACCCCCAGCGGGTGTACGGCTTGCTCCGGTAGCCCCAGCCGGATGGGGAGCGCGGAACCGTGCCTCGTGGTCTCAGCCAGGCGACGGTGGGGGGCCGGCGGTATTGACACTACCGTGATGGCCGGATACCATCGCCTAAGCATCACCGTGCGAGGGGGGGCGCCTAAGCATCACCGTGCGAGGGGCACGCCTGAAGCAGGAGACGCCCGAACCAGGATTCGTCCGACCGGGAACATGACCGGGAACATGAAGGAGGCGCTGGCATGGCTACCGTAGGCAGCGGCCGGTTCACTTACGAGGTGGTGGAGGATTGGGCAAAGCTGCCCTCGGGAATGGAGTTTGGGCAGATCAGCGCCGCGGCGGTGGACTCCCAGGACAGGGTCTACGTGTTCCAGCGAAAGGACCCTCCCTTCCTGGTGTTCGACCGGGACGGGGGCTACTTGAACTCCTGGGGCAACGGCTCCACCAACTTCGCCCACGGCATATTCATCGGCTCCGACGACGTCATCTACGTGACCGACCGGGACGACCACGTGTGCATGACCTACACCCTGGACGGCAGGCCGTCGATGATCCTGGGAGAGCGGGGCAAGTTCTCGGACACGGGCTGCGAGGAGGACGGCGGCACGGTGCTCCGGGCGGGCGGCCCCTTCAACAAGCCCTCGGGCATGGTCAACTCGCCCTCGGGGGACCTGTACGTGTCCGACGGCTACCGCAACTGCCGGGTGCACCGGTTCTCCGCCGACGGCGAGCTGGTCTCCTCCTGGGGAGAGCCGGGGAAGGTGGAGCCCAACGAGCTCCATGCCCCCCACGACCTGTGGGTGGACCGGGCGGGCACGGTGTACGTGTGCGACCGGGACAACGAGCGGGTCCAGGTCTTCTCCGCCAGCGGCGAGTACAGGGCGATGTGGACGGACATGGGGCGGGCCACGTCCATATGGATGGACGCCGACGAGACGGTCTACATCAGCGAGCTGACCCCCGCCGTGAGCATCTGGGACAAGCAGGGGAACCTGCTTCAGAGGCTGGAGTCCAAGGCGCCCCACTGGATATCCGGCGACTCCCGCGGCGACCTGTACCTGGCCGGCGCGGGCATACCCACCGTCACCAAGCTGGTAAGAAAGGGCTAGAAGCCGCCTGCCCTATACCGACACCGAAAGGGCCGACACCGAAAGGGACCGAGCATCCAGATATCCGGCTACCATCCATGAGTCTCCCCCCGCCAAGGGGGGAGATTGCTTTTCCACGAAGATGAGAGACCCGTCGCTAGATGAGAGACCCCCGGCTGACTTGGACCCCGCCGCCGTGCTGGCCGAGCTGGACCGGCGGCGGGTGACGGCCCGCGTCTGGGCCCGGGACCACACCGTCTGGAAGCCCGACCCAGGGGAGATATCCGACCGTCTCGGGTGGCTCACGGTGTGCGACGCCATGGCGGAGCGGGCCCCCTCCCTGCGCGCCTTCGCGGACGAGGTGAAGGCCGAGGGGACGCGGCACGTCGTCCTGATGGGGATGGGGGGAAGCAGCCTGGGCCCCGAGGTGCTGCGCCGGGTCCTCGGCCCCGCAGAGGGCCGCCCGGACCTGACGGTGCTGGACTCCACCCTTCCCGAGGTGGTGCGGGGGGTGCAGTCGGCCATCGACCCGGCCCGCACCCTGTTCCTGGTCTCATCCAAGTCGGGCGGCACCATCGAGCCCCTCTCTTTCTACAAGCACTTCAGGGACCTGCTGGACCGGGAGCTGGGGCGGGATGGGGCCGGCCGGGCCTTCGCGGCCATAACCGACCCCGGGACGTCCCTGGAGCAGATGGCCCGGGAGCACGGGTTCAGGCGCGTCTTCGCCAACCCCCCGGACGTGGGGGGGCGGTACTCGGTCCTGTCCTACTTCGGCCTGGTCCCCGCGGCGCTGCTGGGCGTGGACCTGGACGTGCTGCTGGGCCGGGCCCGGGAAATGGCCGAGCGGTGCGGCCCCTCGGTCCCCGCCGGCGACAACCCCGGCGCCGCGCTGGGGGCGGCCATAGGGGCCATGGCGGCCGCGGGCCGGGACAAGCTCACGCTGGTCGCGTCTCCAGGCCTGGCGGCCTTCGGCCTGTGGGTGGAGCAGCTCCTGGCCGAGAGCACGGGCAAGGAGGGCCGGGGCGTCGTCCCGGTGGTCGGCGAGGCCCTGTCGGGCCCGGATCGGTACGGCGGTGACAGGCTCTTCGTCCACCTGCGGCTCCGGGGCGACGACAACGCCGCGGCCGACGCCGCTCTCGAGGCCATCGAGGGGTCCGGCCATCCGGTCCTGCGGTTGGACCTTGGCGACGCCTACGACCTGGGCGGGGAGTTCTTCCGCTGGGAGTTCGCCACGGCGGTGGCCGGGGCCGTGCTGGGCATCAATCCCTTCGACCAGCCGGACGTGCAGGGGGCCAAGGACGCGACGGACCGGATGATGGAGCACTACCTGGAGAAGGGGAGCCTGCCCGCGGTGGACGCGTCGGACGACCTCCGGGCGCTCCTGGAGGGGGCCCGCCCCGGCGACTACCTGGCCGTCGCGGCCTACCTGCCCGAGGGCCCCGCCGTCCGGGAGGCCTTCGACGACCTGCGCAGGCGGGTGATGGACCGTTACGGCATCGCCACGACGGTGGGGTACGGGCCCCGGTACCTCCACTCCACGGGCCAGCTCCACAAGGGAGGGCCCAACACGGCCCTGTGCCTGCAGGTCGCCGCGGACTCCGAGGCCGACCTGCCCGTCCCGGGCGAGCCCTACTCCTTCGGCGTGCTGGCCCGGTCCCAGGCCCTGGGAGACCTGCAGGCCCTGGAGTCCGCCGGCCGCCGGGTGGTGAGGGCGGCCCTGGGGGCCGACCCTGCGGCGGGCATACGTAGGCTGGCCGGCCTTGCGGTCTAGGGCGTCACCGCCCGGGAGAACGGCGCGACGGGTCCAAACGCCACAACTTTGAACGGCGCTCTACGTCGGGGGACGGTGGACGATGGAGATCGGGATGGTGGGACTGGGCCGCATGGGCGGCAGCATGGTTCAGCGCCTGCTGGGCGGCGGCCACCGGGTGGTGGTCTACGACCGCCGGGAGGACGCGGTCGCCGCCGGCGTCCAGGCGGGGGGCGTGGGCGCGGGGTCGCTGGGGGAGATGGTGGAGAAGCTGGCGCCTCCCCGGGCCGTCTGGCTCATGGTCCCGCCGGGCAGCGCCACCGAGGAGGTCGTCGCCGAGCTGGCCGGGGTGCTGTCCCGGGACGACGTGCTCCTGGACGGGGGCAACTCCAACTACAAGGACACGATACGCCGAGCGGAGATGCTTGACGGGCGCGGTATCAGGATGATGGACGTGGGCACCAGCGGCGGAGTATGGGGCCTGCGGGAGGGCTACAGCCTCATGGTCGGCGGGGACCGGGAGGTGTTCCGGCGCCTGGAGCCTCTCTTCAAGACCCTGGCGCCGGGGCCCGACAGGGGCTACGGCTACGTGGGCGTCACGGGCTCCGGCCACTTCGTCAAGATGGTCCACAACGGCATCGAGTACGGCCTGATGGAGGCCTATGCCGAGGGGTTCGAGCTGCTGGCGGCCAAGGAGGAGTTCTCCCTGGACCTGGCGCAGATCATCTCCATATGGAGACACGGGAGTGTGGTACGATCTTGGCTGCTGGACCTGGCCGAGCAGGCGCTGAGGGAGGACCCCGGGCTCGACACGGTCCAGTCCTACGTGGAGGACTCGGGGGAGGGCCGCTGGACGGTGAACGAGTCCATCGACCTGGGCGTTCCCGCGCCGGTCATCGCCCTGTCCCTGCAGGCCCGGTTCCGCTCGCGGCAGGTGCGGCCCTTCGGCGGCAGGATGCTGGCGGCCCTTCGGAACCAGTTCGGCGGGCACCGGGTAAGGGCCCCAGGCGGCGAGGAGAGCTGATGGCCACCCAGACACAGCGCCCCACCACCGTCGTGATAATAGGGGCCAGCGGGGACCTGACGCGGCGCAAGCTGATCCCCGCGCTGTTCCACCTGGGCTCCAAGGGGCGCCTTCCCCCCGGCCTCCGGATCGTGGGATACTCGCGCACCGACTTCTCCGAGGACGGGTTCCGGGAGTACATGCGGGAGGGAGCCCGGGAGCTGGGGGACCTGGACGCCGGCCAGGAGGAGTGGGACCGCTTCGCCGGGAGCATCCACTACCTCCGGGGAGACGCCTCCTCGCCGCCGGACGTGGAGCGGTTGAGGGACTACCTGGAGGAGATGGACGGGGGAGGCCCAGGCTCCAACCGCCTCTTCAACCTCGCCATCGCGCCCCACCTGTACCAGGGTGTGGTTCGGACCCTGGGCGGCGCCGGCCTCGCCGCCGGGAACGGGGGGTGGAGCCGTGTCATTATCGAGAAGCCCTTCGGGCGAGACCTGCCCTCGGCGGTGGAGCTGAACCGGGTGGTGGGTGGCGTCTTCTCCGAGGACCAGGTCTACCGCATCGACCACTACCTGGGCAAGGAGACGGTGCAGAACCTGATGGCCCTGCGGTTCGCCAACACCATCTTCGAGCCCCTGTGGAACCGGAACTACGTTGACAACGTCCAGATAACCGTGGCCGAAGAGGTGCTCGTGGGGGACAGGGGCGGCTACTACGACCGGTCCGGGGTGGTGCGGGACATGGTCCAGAACCACCTGCTCCAGCTCCTGGCCATGGTGGCCATGGAGCCCCCCAGCGCCAGGCACCCCGAGTCCCTGCGGGACAAGAAGGTCGAGGTGCTCAGGGCCATAAGGCCCCTGTCCATCCACGGCGCACCCGGGGACGCCGTCCGGGGCCAGTACCGGGGATACACCGGCGAGAAGGGGGTGCCCGCGGACTCGCCCACCGCTACCTACGCGGCCTTGAGGCTGTTCGTGGACAACTGGCGCTGGCAGGGGGTACCCTTCTACCTGCGCACGGGGAAGGCCATGGCCACGAAGGTGTCGGAGGTGGACATACAGTTCAAGGCGCCCCCCCACGTCACCTTCTCCCTGGGCGCGCCCGAGGACCTGCCCTCGAACATCCTGGCGGTCTGCATCCAGCCGGACGAGGGCGCCCACCTGATGGTGGAGGCCAAGGTGCCCGACCACGGCCCCAGCCATGGCCCCGGCCAGGGCCCCGACCAGAGAATGAAGATGCGCACGGTGGACCTGGAGTTCCACTACGACTCGGCCTTCGGAGACATGTCCATCCCCGAGGCCTACGAGAGGCTGCTGCAGGACGCGCTGGAGGGGGACTCCAGGCTGTTCATCAGGAGCGACCACATAGAGGAGGCCTGGAGGCTGGTGGACCCGCTGCTCCACGCCTGGGAGGACCCCAACGGGACGCCGGTGCACGTGTACGAGCCGGGTTCCTGGGGCCCGGCGGCGGCCGACCACCTGCTTGCCCGGGACGGCCGCAGGTGGATCCAGGCTTGTGGGTGCCACAGTTGATGACGAGACCTCGAGCGCTTCGCCCGAGCTCTCCGCCAGAGCTCTCCGCCCGCGCTGCTCAGAAAGGGAGTGGGTGAATGACGTCGAGTCCCAGGCTGCAGGGCTACCCGCCCATCTCGGACTACGGGCTCATCAGCGACATGCAGTCCTGCGCCCTGATATCCAGGTCCGGGTCCATAGACTGGTGCTGCTTCCCCAGGTTCGACAGCCCGGCGGTGTTCGCCCGCATCCTGGACCGGCTCAAGGGCGGCTACTTCCAGCTCGCTCCCGAGGGCGTGACCCGCGTGCACCGGCGCTACGTGTCCGGCACCAACGTCCTGGAAACGACCTTCGAGACGGACACCGGACAGGCCGTGCTGACGGACTTCATGCCCATCCGGCAGCCGGGAGGGGTGGGGCGGCCCTCGAAAGAAGGGCTGAGGCAGCAGGTGATACGGTTCCTGAAGTGCACGTCCGGCCACGTGACCTTCACCATGGAGTGCTTCCCGCGGTTCGACTACGGGACCATACAGCCCCACTCCACCACCTACAGCCCCCACACCGGGTTCGCCCACGGCGGGGCCGATGCCGTGTCGGTGTACTGCTCGACTCCCCTGGAGATAAGGGAGGAGGGGTTCGTCTCGGGGGGTAGGCTGGCCTCAGGAGACCGGGTCTGCGCCTCGGTCACCTACGAGAGGCGGTTCTCCTACACGGGAAGGGCCCCGGACGAGGCCGAGATGGAGAGGAGCCTGGCCGAGACCGAGGAGTTCTGGCGAAGCTGGGCGTCGGTCTGCACCTACAAGGGGGAGTACGAGGAGGAAGTGGTCCGCAGCGCCCTGACCCTGAAGGCCCTGACCTACGCCCCCTCGGGCGGGCTGCTGGCGGCGGCGACCACCTCCCTGCCCGAGGCCGTGGGCGGCCCCCGCAACTGGGACTACCGTTTCACCTGGATCCGTGACGCCACCTTTGCCCTGTACGCCCTGGCCATCATCGGGTACTACGACGAGGCCCGGGCCTTCAAGGACTGGCTGGCCTGGAGCACGGCGGGGCGGGCCAGGGACCTCCAGATAATGTATGGCCTGGGCGGGGAGCGACGCCTGGTGGAGACGGAGATCACCGAGCTGGAGGGCCACAGGCACTCCCGGCCGGTGCGGGTGGGCAACGCCGCCTACTCCCAGTACCAGCTCGACATCTACGGCGAGATAATGGACTCGGCCCACCTGTACCGGAAGTTCGCCAACGAGATAGACCCGGAGTACTGGGAGTACCTGCGGCGGGTGGTCCAGTTCGTCATGGACCACTGGACCGAGGCCGACGACGGCCTGTGGGAGACCCGGGGGGGCAGGGAGCCCTTCGTCTTCTCCAAGGTGATGTGCTGGGTGGCCCTGGACAGGGCCATCAAGGCGGCACGGGCCCTGGACCTGCCCGGAGACGTGGAGCTGTGGCGCAAGGTGAGGGCCCAGATCCGGGAGGACGTGCTGGCCAGGGGGTACGACGCCGAACGGGGCGCCTTCGTTCAGGCCTACGGCAGCAAGGCCCTGGACGCGGCCAACCTGATGCTCCCGCTGGTGGGGTTCATCCGGGCGGATGACCCGCGGATGCGCTCCACCATCGAGGCCATAGAGCGGGAGCTGACGACCCCCGAGGGGTACGTCTACCGCTACAGGAACGTGGACGACGGCCTAGGTGGCGACGAGGGGACCTTCACCATGTGCACCTTCTGGCTCGCGGACAACTGGATCATGCTGGGCGAGGTGGAGAAGGCCCGAAAGCTGTTCGACGCCCTTCTCGGCTGCGCCAACGACCTGGGGCTGCTCAGCGAGCAGATATCACCCTCATCCTCGGAGCTGCTGGGCAACTTTCCCCAGGCTTTCTCCCACATGGGGCTGATCAACACCGCCGTCCAGCTCCAGAAGGCCGAGGGCCAACCACCCCCGACCCGGTGAGCCGGCCATGGGACCGACACCGGCCATGCGGGGGGGTAGGCATTTGACGGGAATTTGAGAAAAAGCCAATCGCACCGAATACACAACGACTATTGGAATATGGTATAAGACGAGAAAAGGCGCAGTCAGAAGGGAAGAGGACACTTCTGCCATGGCCACAGAGCTCAGTGTGCAAATTGCGAAATACGAGAGTATGCAGGCTGCTCTTGAGGCGGATCATGCAGGGAAATGGGTGGTCCTGTACGACGAGGAGCTGATCGGCGCCTTCCGGACTTTCGAGGATGCAGCGGAGGAGGCGGTTAGGCGGTTCGGTAGGGGCCCATATCTCATCAGGCAAGTCGGAGCCCCTGCCATGACGTTGCCTCCATCCCTGCTATATCGGCCAGTCGATGCCGACCGCTAACTGTGGATTTAGCGGCTCCCCTAATGGCCGAGGCAGCGATAGCTTGGCTACCTATGGCCCAACGCTCGGCGTGTGTATAGGATTCGATCCCTCATATAGTCCTGCCGGTTCGTCCCACCCGCGTCTTAACGATTACCGCTTTCCGGCATTGGTCGATACCGGCGCCACTTTCAGCTGCCTCGATGCCAGCCTCGCGATTGAGATGGGGTTGCCCGCCGTAGACCAGCAGCAAATGGTTGGGATTGGTGGGGCACATAGGGCAAATGTATACCTTGCACAGATCTATGTTCCAGATCTGGATTTTGTGCAGTATGGTCGGTTTGCCGGCGTCAATCTCAGTGAGGGTGGTTTGTGGCATCGAGCTTTGATCGGACGGTCCTTTCTGCGTGCCTTCACTCTTACATACGAAGGGAAAACTGGGTCCGTTACCATTAGCAATGATTGAAGGTTGATCTAAGGGGGTTCTTTCATGGCTGAGAAACGGATACTCTGCGCCTTCGGCGTGGACCTGGACGCCGTGGCGGGGTGGCTGGGGTCCTATGGGGGCGAGGACTCCCCCGACGACATCTCCCGCGGCCTGTTCGCCGGCGAGGTGGGCACCCCCAGGCTGCTCAAGCTGTTCGCCCGCCTGGGCATCAAGACCACCTGGTTCGTCCCGGGCCACTCCATGGAGACCTTTCCCGACGAGACCAGGATGATAGTCGAGGGCGGTCACGAGATAGGCATCCACGGCTACTCCCACGAGAACCCCATCGCCATGACGCCCGAGCAGGAGGAGGCCGTGCTGCTCCGGTGCATAGACCTGGTCACCAGCGTGACCGGAAAGCGGCCCACGGGCTACGTGGCGCCGTGGTGGGAGTTCAGCCACGTCACCAACGAGCTGCTGCTGAAGAACGGCATCAAGTACGACCATAGCCTGATGCACAAGGACTTCGAGTGCTACTACGTACGGGTCGGCGACCGGTGGACCAAGATTGATTTCTCCCAGCCGGCGGACCACTGGATGCGCAAGCTGGAGCGCGGCCAGGAGACGGACCTCATCGAGATCCCCGCCAACTGGTACCTGGACGATCTGCCCCCCATGATGTTCATCAAGAAGGCCCCCAACAGCCACGGGTTCGTCAACCCCCGGGACATCGAGCAGATGTGGAGAGACCAGTTCGACTACGTCTACAGGGAGTACGACGAGGCCGTCTTCACCATGACCATCCACCCGGACGTGAGCGGCAGGCCCCAGGTGTTGCTCATGCTGGAGCGGCTGACCAACTACATCCGGGCCCACACGGGAGTCCGGTTCTGCACCTTCGACGAGATCGCAGACGACTTCGCCAGCCGCCATCCTCGAAAGTAGCCCGGGCTACCTGTCCCCCGGCTACCTGTCCAAGGTAACTGCCACGCCCAGGTGGTCCGAGGCCGTGCCTCCGAACAGGGTGAAGTCCGTGGGGCGCAGGTCTTCCGAGGTCCAGATGTAGTCGATCCGCCTGCGGGGGTCCCTTGCGGGGAAGGTGTAGCCCCTGCCGTCGTACCCCGGCGAGGTGGCGAAGGCGTCCACCATGCCCGACTCCTCCAACGGGAGCATCTCAGGGTCCCCGGGCTCGGCGTTCAGGTCGCCCAACAGTATGGTCCGCTCCCTGCCTCCCCAGGCGTCCACCAGCGCCAGGACCTGGGGGGCGCGCCGGTGGCCCTCCCCCTCGCGGTGGTGCAGGTGGCTCGCCAGCACCGTCAGCGGGCCCGTGTCTCCCATGGGTATGATGGCTGTCGCGTAGCTCCGGTCCATGGGGATGTCGGCGTTGTTCGGCATGGTGTGGACCGAGCTCTCCGCTATGGGGTACTTGCTCAGGACGGCGTTGCCCCACACGGAGTCGGCCGCCGGTGCCCACACGTAGGGCATGTCCAGCTCCCTGGAGAGCCAGGGAAGCATGTCGAAGGCCCCGTCGATAAGCCAGCCCCGGGACACCTCCTGCAGGGCAACGATGCCCGCGTCCTGCTCCTCTATGGCGGCGGCCAGGTCTCGGATGGCCAGGTAGCCGTCCTGGTCGAAGCCCTGGTGGAGATTGTAGGAGACCACCCGTATCGGGAACGCCGCCTCCTCCGAGGGCGCCGACTCCCTCCAGTACGCCCAGTAACCCGCGGGTATCAGCAGCAGGACCAGGCCGGCCGACGCCACCGGCAGCCCCAGGGCCGGGGCCCGCCCGCCCCGGGACAGGACGGGCAGGGCCGCCGCGGCGCACAGGCCGAGAGCCGCCGCTACTATCAGAGGCATGGTGGGGGCGCCTCCAGGCAGGTCCAGCTCGTAGTTGACGTAGTACACGAATGTCGCCACCAGAAGCAGCAGCATGCCGGTCCCCGATGCGACGACGGCGGGCGCCGTCCCCCGGCCTGCCCGGGGCGGGCCGGGGGACGGCCCGACGCTCCCGGCATCCTGTCTCCCAGCCCTTTGTCCGAGCGATGTCCCCACGGCCGCCGCCGCCATGGCCATGACAACGCCGCCGAACATCGCGGCCAGGGCCGCCGCGACCCCCGACCGCTCTCCAATCACCAGGAGGGCCAACAGACCCGCCAGCCCCGCAACGGCCAATGGCGCGCCCTGGACTGGCCGGGTAAGGACCCCGGCGGCGGCGAAGAGGCCCAGGACGTTCCCCACCATGAGCCACAGGAACACCAGGGGCTGGTCCCATCCGATGAGGGCCGTCTGCTGTCCGATGTTCTGGAACAGGAGCAGCTCCAGGAAGAGCAGGGGCCCCAGGCCAGCCAGGGACACCCAGCGCAGGCGGCCCCCTTCACCTTCCGTCGCCGGCGCGTTTTCGGCCAGCACCCGGTGGGCGAGAAACCCGTAGGCGCCGACCAGGAAGACGACCAGCAGGAAGGACGCCGCCCCCGGCTGCCACGACATGTCCAGCGTGGAGAAGGCGCCCTTGATGGCGGTGTCCACCGCGATGCCCAGAAGCAGGCCCATGGCGAAGGCCTGGCCGCCCGATGTCCCCCGGCCGCGAAGCCGGGCGGCGTAGAGGGGGACGAACCACAGGAAGGCCAGGACCCCGGCGGTCGTCAGGCCAAGGTCCACCGCCGGCCAGGGTACGGCCTGCTCGGCCAGCCGGGCGGCGCCGGTCCCGGCGGCAGCCACCGCCAGCCCGCCCCGCACTCCCAGGAGCCGGGCCAGAGGCAGGGCCAGGAACGCTCCGAGAAACAGGACCAGGGCGTAGGCCCCGGGCACGAAGGAGCTGGTCCCGACGGACTCCCTGATGTAGAAGACCAGGCCCGTAAACAGGACTCGGAGGAGCTGAAGGCCGAACACCACGGCCAGGGCCAACAGGGCCGTGTCCCTCAGGAACCGCCCGTCCAGCCGTGAGGAGACCCCGGTCCTCGAGGCCGGAGGCTCCTGACGGCCGTGCCCGTGAGTCGGTGCCGGTCCCATGCGGGACATTCTAACATCGGGTCGCGGGAGGTTGTGGGCGCCGTCGCGGGCGCGGTCCGGGCCCGTACGTGTCATACCCATGAGGACAGCCTCGCCGGGCTTTGCCGCGCCCCTGCCGCAGTGTGTGGCCGGACGCTATAATGAAGGGACATTCGGCAGGGAGTCCGCCCTCGGATCCGCGGGCCCCACCAGGAAAGAAGGGGACCATGACCAGACTTTGCTACGACCTGTTCCCTACGGAGATGGGATGGGTGGCTGCCCTGGCCTCGGACCGAGGTCTGCGGAGGCTGGCCCTGAAACCCCTGCCCCAGGAGGCGATGGACGAGCTGGGAAGCGCGGCCTCCAGCGCCGGCCGGGACCCCGACGCCCTGGAGGACGTCCGCCTCAGGCTGGAGGCCCACTTCCGGGGGGAGGACGGCGCCTTCGACCAGGTCCCCTTGGACCTCGAGGACGCCCCGCCCTTCTTCAAGGCCGCGTGGGAGGCGTGCCGCAGTATCCCCCGGGGCGAGACGCGGAGCTACCAGTGGCTGGCGGCCCAGGCCGGGAATCCCCGCGCCTCCCGGGCGGCGGGGCAGGCGATGGCCAGGAACCGGCTGGCGGTGATCATCCCCTGTCACCGGGTGATCGGCAGCAACGGGGGCCTCCACGGGTACGGCGGGGGCGGCCTGGAGAAGAAGGCGCGGCTCCTACAGATGGAAGGGGCGGCGCCTGGGCAAGGGGGCTGATCCGGCCCCGGGGTTGCCGGAGATGCCTACTGGCCCGGGGCCGGTCCCAGGGGAAGCTGCACGCCCACCGAGCCCTCGCCCAGCATCTCCTCCAGGCGCTGGTATAGCTCGGTGCAGTGGCAGACGTTGATGCGCGGCAGCTCCATGAGCACCCGCTTGCCGTTGGTGGATATGGCCAGGTTCACCCGGTCCTCGCCGGGGTACTCCAGCATCGTCTTTATCGCTTCCCGCAGCCGGTGGACGTCCTCTTCGACTTCGGTGCTCTCTACCAGGCTGAGCTGGATGGTCAGGGGGCCCTGGGGGACCGCGGCCTCTTCCACTGCCGGCGCCTGGGCTGCCGGCGCTTGGACCGGCGCCTTGGCCGCGCCGCCCTTGCCGTTGGCGCCGTTCCTGCCGTTCTTTGGGGCCCCGCTCCTTCCGTTTTCGACCCTGCCGTTGGCGGGGGGAGCGTCGGGGTCGTAGACCTTGACGTCGTCACAGTGGACCGACATCTCGTCTCCGCGGACCTTCAGCCGGCCCTTCACCATCAGCAGGTTCCCCTCCTGCCACGGCTCCTTGCCCGTCTTCTCCAGGACGTCCGGCCAGGCGATGGCTTCGGTGGTGCCGTAGACGAGCTCCAGGCTGGCGATGACGTACTGGCGCAGGTCCCTGGTGTACCGCTCGGACACCGACGACACCTGCCCAAGGACCGTGACCTTCTGACCCTCCATCTCCACGTCGAGCTGGTCCAGGGACGTGATCGCGCCTGAGTCGTTCACCCGGGCCAGCGCGTTCAGGGACCCGCTGGACAGCGGCACCCCCAGCAGCTCCTTCTCCCAGGCCACCCTCTCCCAGGCCAGGGTCTCCTTGCCGTTGATGGCTATCCCGGCCGCCGCTCCAATGTCCTGGGACTCGGCCAGCCCGTCGAAGAGGCTGGACTGGCCCCTCTCCCTCCGGTGGGCCTCGCTCTGAGCGAAGGAGAGTATCTGCTCGGCTACGTCTAGGATGGCGGCCCTGCTCCCGAAGCAATCGAAGGCCCCCACCTTGATGAGGCTCTCCAGGGTCCTGCGGTTGAGACCCCGCAGGTCGGCGCGGCTGCAGAAGTCGTCTATGGAGGTGAAGGGGCCGTCCCTCTCCCTCTCCTCCAGGATGGGGCGGATGGCGCCCTCTCCCACGTTCTTCACGGCGGCGAGGCCGAACCGGATGGCCTGCTGGCCGGCCTCGTCCTTGTCGATGGTGAAGTAGGCGTCGCTGCGGTTGACGTCTGCCGCGTGCACCGGGATGCCAAGGCGGAAGCACTCGCTCACCGCGCCGGCCATCTTGTCCGGGTGGTCGACGCGGGAGTTGAGCACCGACGCCATGTACTCCACCGGGTAGTTGGCCTTGAAGTAGGCGGTCCAGTAGGAGATGAGGGCGTAGCTCACGCTGTGGGCCTTGTTGAAGGCGTACCCGGCGAAGGGCTCCAACAGGTTGAACACCTCTTGGGCCAGATCCGTGGAGTAGCCCTTGGCCGTGGCGCCCTCAATGAAGCCGTCCCTCTCCTGGCTCATCAGCTCGGTGATCTTCTTGCCCATGGCCTTGCGCACCACGTCGGCGCGGCCCAGGGAGTATCCCGCCAGGGTCTGCAGGATGAACAGGACCTGGTCCTGGTAGACGATTACCCCGTGGGTCTCCCGCAGTATCTCCTCCAGGTGGGGGTGGGGGACCTTGATGGGGGCCTTTCCGTGCTTGGCGTTGATGAAGGTGTCTATGTGCTCCATGGGCCCCGGCCGGTAGAGGGCGATCATGGCGGAGATGTCCATCAGCGAGGACGGCTTCAGCTCCTTGATGTACCGCTGCATGCCCGCGCTCTCCAGCTGGAACACGTCGGTGGTCTTGCCCGAGGAGAGCAGCTCGAATGTCTTCCGGTCGTCCAGGGGCAGGCGGTGGATGTCGATGCCTATCCCCTTGGTCTGCTCCACCATCTGCACGGCCCTGTCCAGGATGGTGAGGCTGGTGAGCCCCAGAAAGTCCATCTTCAGGAGTCCCAGCTTGGCCACCGGGTCCATGGCGTACTGGGTCATGGCGAGCTGCCCGGAGTCATCCCCCCGCACGGGCCGCTGCAGGGGCAGGTACTCGGTGAGGGGCTCGCCGGAAATGACCACGCCGGCCGCGTGGGTGCTGACGTGGTGGACCGTGCCCTCCAGGCTCCGGGCCGTGTCCACCAGCTTGTGGATGGCCTCGTCGGAGCGGTACACCTCGGCCAGCTCCGGGTTCATGGCCAGGGCGTCGTCCAGCGTGCGACACTTGAAGGGGACGAGGCGGGCCACCCGGTCCACGTCGGCGTAGGTCATGCCCAGGACGCGGCCCACGTCCCGGAGGGAGGCCTTGGCGCCGAGGGTGCCGAAGGTGATGATCTGGGCGACCTTGTCGTGCCCGTACTTCTCCGTGACGTAGGCGAGCACCTCGTCCCTGCGGTCGTCCTGGAAGTCCATGTCGATGTCGGGCATCTCCTTGCGCTCCACGTTCAGGAAGCGCTCGAAGACCAGCCGGTACTCCAGCGGGTCCACCTCGGTCACCCCCAGGCAGTAGAGGGCCACGCTGGCTGCGGCGCTGCCCCGGACCCCGAACAGTATCTCCCTCTCCCGCACGAAGGAGATGATGTCCCACACCACCAGGAAGTAGTTGGAGAACTGGGTCTGCCTTATCACCTCCAGCTCGTAGCTCAGCCGCTCCTCCGCCTCGGGGGAGGTGCGGGGGTACAGCCGCTTGAACCCCTCCCAGCAGAGCTGGGCCAGGTACTCGTCGGGGTCCGCGTCCCCGGGCACCGGGTAGCTGGGCAGGTGCATCTCCCCGGTGGCCAGGTGGACGTCGCAGGACTCGGCGATGACCTCGGCGTTCTTCAGGGCTTCGGGGAAGTCCGGGAAGAGCTCCTCCATCTCGGCCGCGCTCTTCAGATAGTAGGAGTCGTCCTCCATCTTCAGGCGCTTGTCGTCCTGCTGGGTGGTCCCGGTGTGGATGCAGATGAGGACGTCCTGCAGGTACGAGTCGCCCCTGTCCACGTAGTGTCCGTCGTTGGTCACCACCAGGGGGATGTCCAGCTCCCCCGCAAGCTGCACCAGACCCTGGTTGATCTTCTCCAGGTTCTCCACGTGCTCGTGGCGCTGGAGCTCGAGGTAGTAGGCGCCTTCGCCCATCAGGTCCCTGTACCACCGGGCTGCCTCTCGGGCGTCCTCCAGCCGGTCCTCGGCGATGAACCTGGGCACCTCCGCGGTGGGGCACCCGGCCAGGATGACCAGGCCTTCGTGGTACTGCTCCAGCAGCTCCCGGTCCACCCGGGGCTTGTAGTAGTAGCCCTCCAGGTGGGCCTGGCTGACCAGTCGTATCAGGTTCTGGTACCCCGTGTTGTTCCTGGCCAGCACCGTGAGGTGAAAGGGGCTGCGCTCGGCCTGGGTCTTGGTGTGGCGGCTGCCCTGGGCCACGTACACCTCGCAGCCGATGATCGGCTTGATCCCCGCCTGGCGGCACTCGGTGTAGAACTCCACGACACCGTACAGCGAGCCGTGGTCGGTGATGGCCAGCGCATCCATGCCGAGCTCCTTGGCGCGGCTGACCAGATGCGGGATGCGGCTGACCCCGTCGAGAAGGCTGTACTCGGTGTGTACGTGGAGGTGAGTGAACATCGGCTACCCTAAGACAAAATACAACATATATGAGACCGAGGCGGTGAAGGTACCATATGACACCCCATCGGTGAAGTCAAGGCAGGCCGGGAGGAATTTAGAAAAGGGGTGGCAGGGCGTCGGGAGCCGTGGTCCATGTCATGCCATCGACCTTTGTTTGCGCTTCAAGATGTGTGTGTACGACGTTGACATGTACATGCCATAGATGTATACCTGTATACGTCAGACATGGAATTCGAATGGGACGAGGCCAAGCGAAATGCAACCCTGATTGAACGCGGAACAGACTTCGCATCGGTGGCGGGCTTCGACTGGAATACCGCCGTGGTGGAGCGCAGTGACCGGCACGATGAGATTCGCTGGGTCGCGACCGGCTACATCGAAGACCGCCTTCACAGGGTCGTCTACACAGAGCGGCGCAACAGGCGTCGCATTATCAGTCTGCGCAAGGCCAATGCACGGGAGAGGAGAGACTATGAGCGCCAACGCTGACATCGACCAGCTGACGTTTCTAGAATATGCCAGGGTGATGCTGGCCGAGACGGGCTCAACCACGACCTTTGACGCACTTGTGCTCAGCCCGTTGACTGAGCTGCAGATTGAGACGCAGTACGGAGAGGAGACAGCCATCAACGTTGGGATCGCCCGGGACCCGGAGGACCCGACGTGGTGGAAGGAAGACTACGCCAGGATGCGCCGGACCATTGCGAGGACACAGCGTGCAACTACAGACGTTGCGGTCCCTCCAGGAGAGACGCTGCGGGCCGAGATCCAGGCCAGGGGCATTAGTCAACGGAAGCTGGCCAAGGCAATGGGCAGGCCGGTCCAGAACATCAACCTGATCGTACTCGGGCGCAAGGCGATTACACCACGCACGGCCTTGGAGTTGGAACAGGTCCTTGGCGTCCCAGCCCACGTATGGGTCAGGCTGGAAGCTGACTATCGGCTTGCCCTGGAGCGGGCCAAGACGAAGGTAGGACCACACGATATGCCGGCCGGCTAGTCCACGGCTTGCCCAGGGATGCTCTGAACAACCCCAGGTGCCTTCCGGGTTTTTGAGCCCTCCCTCTTGCCCCCGCCCTCCCCGGTCGGGATTGGGCCCCGCGCTCCGCGTGGGCAAGGAATCCTCACCCACTGGTCAACGGCCAGAGGACCTGTTCGGACCATTCCTAGATCAGGGACCGGCCCTGGCCGGCGTCGACGGGGATGCAGGCGCCGGTGATCATGCTGGCGCGCTCGGAGGAGAGGTATGCCACCAGGTCTCCCACCGGCTCCGGCCAGCCGAATCTTCCCACGGGCAGGTTCCTGGCGATGAACTCCTCCACCACCTCGGGGGGCTGCTGGTTGGAGAAACGCTCCCACGTCCCACCCGGGTGGATGACGGAGCCGGGGGCGATGCTGTTCACCAGCACGTTGTCCTTGACGAGCTCGACGCCCGTGAACTTGGTGCAGGCGATGAGGGCCGCCTTGGACGCCATGTAGTCGGCGGACCCCCCGTGCTCCCGGCCGTATATGGAGGAGATGTTGACGATGCGCCCCCACTTGCGGTCCCTCATGCCGGGGATGGCCAGGCGCATCAATCGCATGGCCCCGAAGAAGTTCACCTCGAACCCCAGCATGAAGGTCGCCTCGTCGGTCTCGGCGAAGCCGGCGCCCCTGCGCCCGCCCACGTTGTTCACCAGGATGTCCACGGGTCCCAGGGCCGACACCGCCCCGTCGTAGACGGTCCGGGCCGCCGACTCCTCGGCCATGTCGGCCACGACGCCCGCCGCCGATACCCCCAGCGCCCGCAGCTCATCCACGGTGCCGTCCAGGGTGCTGCGGGTCCTCCCGCAGATGGCCACGTTTACGCCCTCTCGCGCCAGGGCCAGGGCCGACACCCTGCCCAGTCCGCGGCTGCCGCCGGTCACTATCGCCACCCTGCCCTGAATGCCCAAGTCCATGGTCGGTCTCCTTCTCCGGTATCGGTGCCCGCCGTACGGCGGGCGGGGCCTACTCCATGTCTCCCCAGTTGTACCCCGTCTTGAAGTCCACATTCAGGGGCACGTTCATCTCCAGCGCCCGGGGCATCTCCTCCAGGACCAGCTCCCGCAGGTCGTCCACCTCCCCGGCGGGCACCTCGAACAGCAGCTCGTCGTGCACCTGGAGGAGCATCTTGGCCTGAAGGGCCGACTCCTGGATGCGGCGGTGGACCCGTATCATCGCCAGCTTCATTATGTCGGCCGCGCCGCCCTGGATGGGCATGTTCACGGCGGCCCGCTGGGCTGCCTGCCGCACGTTGTAGTTGCTGGAGTGGATCTCGGGTATGTACCTGCGCCGGCCGAGCATGGTGGACACGTAGCCCCTCTGCTTGGCCTGCTCCTTGACCGACTCGATGTACTGCTGTATCCCCGGGTACCGGGCGAAGTAGGTCTCGATGAACCGCTGTCCCTCCTCTGGGTTGAACTCGGTCTGCTGGGCGATGCCGTAGGCGGACAGGCCGTACACTACGCCGAAGTTGAGCACCTTGGCGATGCGCCGCATATCCGCGGTGACCTGCTCCATGCCCACCTCGTACATCTGGGACGCGGTGGCCGAGTGTATGTCCTCCCCGTTCAGGAAAGCCTCCACCATCCCCGGGTCCTCGGAGAGATGGGCGAGGACCCTCAGCTCTATCTGGGAGTAGTCGGCGGAGAAGAGGAGCCAGTCCGGCGCATTCTCCGCCACGAAGGCCCTGCGGACCTGGCGGCCCAGCTCCGTGCGTATGGGGATGTTCTGGAGGTTGGGGTCGCTGCTGGACACCCTGCCCGTTGCCGAGCCCGTCTGGTGATAGCTGGTGTGGAGCCTGCCCGTGCGCGGGTTGACAAGCTGGGGCAGGGAGTCCACGTAGGTCGACTTCAGCTTGGAAAGCTGCCGGAACTCCAGGATCTTGTCGATGATGGGGTGGGCGCCCCTCAGCCCCTCCAGCGCATTGGCGTCGGTGGTGTAGCCGCCGGTCCTGGTGCGCTTGGTCTTGGGAAGCTGGAGCTCCTCGAAGAGCAGGGAGCTGAGCTGCTGGGGCGAGTTCAGGTTGACGATGTGGCCCACCAGGTTGTAGATGTCCGCCTCCAGCGTTGCCATCTGCTGGTCCAGGTCCATGGACATCTCGTGGAGGGCGCCCGCGTCCAGGGCGATGCCGGTGCGCTGCAGGGAGACGAAAACGGGCACCAGGGGCATCTCCACCTGGGCGAGCAGCTCCCAGAAGCCGTCCCTCCTGACCTGCTCCTGGAACACGTCCCGGAGCCTGCCGGTCACGTCGGCGTCGGCGCAGGCGTAGGCCTGGGCCCGGTCGATGGCGACCTTGGCCATGGTGGTCTGCTTGGCCCCGGTGCCGATGAGGGCCTTGAGCGGCTCCATCTCGATGTTCAGCACGTCCAGTCCCAGGTTCTTGAGGCCCAGGGCCTTCCTGCCCAGCATGTGGGCTACGATCATCGTGTCGAAGTCCATGCCCCCCAGGGCGATGCCGTAGCCCCCCATGACGGTGGCGTCGTAGTTGCCGTTGTGGGTCGTCTTCCGCACCTCTTCGGACTGGAGGACGGGCCTCAACGCCGCCAGCGTCTGCTCCAGGGGGAGCTGCTCCCCCTCGTCGTGGCCCACGGGCAGGTACCAGGCGCGCCCGGGCGACGTGGAGAAGCTCATGCCCACCAAGTCCGCGGCCACGGGGTCCTGGCCGGTGGTCTCGGTGTCGAAGGCGAACCTCCCCGACGCCGCCAGCTCCCGGACCATCCCCTCCAGGGCCTCGGGGGTGGTCACCAGCCGGTAGTCAACCTGGGACGACGCCTCTCTCAGGTCCAGGGGCAGGTCCAGGGATGGGTCCGGCGAGGCCTGGGCCCCGTTGGCCTCGGGTGCCGGTCCGTCCGCGGCGTGGGGGTCGGGCACCCGGGGAAGGATGGTGTAGAACTCCAGCTCCCTGAACAGGGCCACCACGTCGGCCTTGTTGTACGTGCCGAAGCGGCAAGTCTCCAGGTCCAGGGATACGGGCGCCTCCCGGGAGATGGTGGTGAGCATCTTCCCCTGGAAGGCCCGGTCCCGGCTAGAGGACAGCGACTCCCGGACCTTGGGCGGGGTCACCTCGTCGATGCGCTCGTATATGCCCTCGAGGCTCCCGAACCGGGTGATCAGCTTCACCGCCGTCTTGTCGCCAACGCCGGGGACGCCCGGGATGTTGTCCGAGGGGTCTCCCTTCAGGGCCTTCAGGTCCGGCTGCAGTTCCGCCGTCAGGCCGCCGTACCGGGCCCGGATCTCGTTCTCGTCGTACACCTTCCTGTCCTGGATGTTGTGGTGCAGGGCCACCCTCACCCAGGGAGAGACGAGCTGGAAGGTGTCGGTGTCGCCCGTCAGGATGACGGTCTCGATGCGCTGCTCCTCGGCCAGGCGGCAGAGGGTGCCTATGACGTCGTCGGCCTCGTAGCCTTCGACCTCGAATATGGGGACCCCGAAAGCCTCCACCATCTGCTTGATGCGGCCGAACTGGCCCTTCAGCTCGGGGGGAGTCGGGGGACGCTGCGCCTTGTAGTCGGCGAACTCCTTGTGGCGGAAGGTGGGCGCCGCCACGTCGAAGGCCACGGCGCAGTGGGTGGGGGTCCACTCCTGCAGGGCCTTGAGGAAGGTGTTGGCGAAGCCGAAGACGGCGGTGATGTCCTCTCCGGTCTTGCCCACCGAGAGGTGCTGGCGGACGCTGATGGCCCTCCACGAGCGGTGCACCAGGGCGTGGCCGTCGATGATCATGAGCAGCGGCCGCTCCCGGGGAGAGAGCATGGGCATGGTCCCTTCCTTGCTGCTGGTCATGGCGCACCGCCCGGAGGTTTTCGGGATACGCGGCAATTATACAACACCACACCGCCGGGGCGGCCAAGCTCCGTTTCCATAGGGAGGGGCATAAGCCCTGACAGAAGCGGGTTGATTCCCGGCGTATGCCATGAGTTAATGGAACCGGGGGTGGTGGCGCGCCCCGGTTCTTAGTTCAGGAGACCGGAAACTTTGCCACCCCACGGCCACGAGAGAGCGTACCCGAAAAGGACGTCGGCATTCGGTAAGTGTTTACCGAAAGATTGGGGGTACTCAATTGCTAGGATATGTGCCGATACTTAAGAGTAAACCCGCTGAGATTTGGGCATGGACAAACGCAAGCCCAGCCGTTTTGGATGCCACACGAGTTGTCTTTGAGGTGGTTCCGACCGAAACCAGGACATCCCCAGTCATTAACTTCGTCAATCGATTGACACGAAATTATCCCGCTGGGCAAGTAATCATTGTCGACTGCGACTTTTTTGGTCAAGACTCAAATGCGGTAACTGAGGTTTCCCTGGCCTTGATGCAGAAAAATGTAAGTGAACGTCCTGTGTTTCGACTGAGCGATACACCTGCCATTGTTGGCCAAGTCCGACAGGCCTGCAGCCTACACGGCCAAGGAGCCTGTCTTCGGCTTGGCTCTGACGAAGAAGACCCTGACCCCGGGGTCTCTACCCAAGACGCGCTTGATGCCATAGATTCCATCGGGCTGAATATTTCTCAGATAGACCTAATCATTGACTTTAAGGTAGTTGATTCCCCACGGGATGTATCTCGATGCACTCCGTTGGCATTGGACATGCTCTTGTGGGCGAGCAAGTGTGGCAATTGGCGCAGCGTAACCCTCTCTAGTGGCGCTTTCATCAGAACGATTACCGGCTTGCCGCTGGGTACAGTAAGCCAATTGACTCGCTTTGATGCTATCCTATTTGCTCGTGTCGTTCAGGGTAACCCAGCGATTATCCCAGACTTTGGTGATTACGGCATAAACTATCCAATACTCGGGCCGACTCCACCACGTGCCCCGAATCCCAACCTACGATATTCAGATGGTCTCCAATGGCAGGTTGATCGTGAAGGAAGGCACTTGCCGGGAAACAGCTCGTTCTATACTATCTGCGAGCGCCTAGTACAGGCTCCCTATTGGCAGGGCGCCAACTATTCGGCGGGAGACAGAGAGCTTCAAGAATACGCCCAACGTCTTGGTGGCCCAGGCACTGCAACTAACTGGTTGTCGTTCGGAGAGTCACATCACTTTGCCCATGTAGTTGACCGCCTGGCCACTCTGGGCGTGCCTTGAGTCGAGCACGGACTATTGACCGGAGATCGTTGACCTGAATAGCATCAGCCAGGGCGGCCCACACATAGTGTCTAGCTTTCTTGGAGAAACCCCGACCCAATCCCCGTAGGCGTAGCTCGTCTAAGGCTTCCTCTTTCCATAGAAGTTGCGCCAGTGAAAAAGCATCGTAGTTGTCATTCAGTGCGGGCTCACGACATGTCTCAAGGACGACGTTGCCCCGTTCGGCATGGGCCACAATAACGCCCCACCAATTCGGGAGCATAGGGAGAGCGCCGTCAATATGGCGCTCAGTGGTGACCAGGAGGGCCCTATCAAGAACGCTGCCATAGGCGTCGGCCTGGTCAGCCAACCGCGTGAGGCTATCCATGTCGCTCTTTATCTCGTAGCCAGCTAATTCCCCATTGACAACGGCCACGTCAATCCGCCGTTTGCCCGCACAAATGCCCACTTCGTGTCGAATAAGGGTGTCCGGTTCGTCACCATACTGCTGCACGAGCCTGGCTTCAAGTGCCAGCCTAATGTCACAGTCTCGCGTCGCGCTCACTCGGGTGTGCACCCCCCTAATTTGAAGACAGAGGATGACACCGTAATTTTACTGGCTCGCTACCTTCAGGGTCAATGCCCTCGTCCGGCATCTACATCAAGAAAAGCCGTGGGGCAACCCTGGATGGTGGGAGACTGACAACTGACCCATCTCACTCTCCATTCTCCATTTGACGCCTACCATGGGCTGTGCTACCATCGCAAGCAAAGCCAGTAGCGAGGGACGACAACGTCCCATGTTCGTCGGGCCCCGACTGACTAGCCAGGCACGGAAGGTCGGGGCCCCTTTCGTGAACCCGGCCACCCGGCGGAATACCCCATGACGACGCTGGACCAAGAGCTGTCCAACCAGGCGCCCAAAGGCCCCACGGCCCTGACCATCGGCACCTTCGACGGTGTCCACCTGGGCCATCAGGACCTGCTGTCCCGCCTCAGGGCCCTGGCGTCGGGGAAGGGTCTCCACACCGCCGTCCTGACCTTCCGCCGCCATCCCCGCCTCGCCCTGACCCCGGGCATCGAGCTCCGCTACATCACCACGCTGGAGCAGCGGCTGGGCCTGCTGCGGGAGAGCGGCATCGACCTGGTGGCCGTGGTGGATTTCACCCGGGATGTGGCCCTCCTCAAGGCCGGCGAGTTCCTGGAGATGCTCCGCCGGCGTTTGAACATGAAGGGGCTGGTGGTGGGCCCCGACTTCGCCCTGGGCAACAACCGGGAGGGGGACATCCCTACCCTGCGGCGGTTGGGCGGCGAGATGGGCTTCTGGGTGGAGCCGGTGGAGCCCGTGGTGATGGACAAGACCGTAATCCGCAGCAGCGTCATACGCAGCCTGCTCGGCCAGGGAGACGTGAAGGGCGCCGGCGCCATGCTTGGCCGGACCTACCGGCTCACGGGCCCGGTGGTCGAGGGGGACCGCCGGGGCCGCACCCTGGGCTTCCCCACGGCCAACCTGTCCCTGCAGGGCGACCTGGTGCTGCCCATGGACGGCATCTACGCCACCTGGGCTATGGTGGACGGGCGGCGTTACAGGTCGGCGACCAACGTGGGGGTGCGGCCGACCTTCGGCGGGAGCGCCCGCGTCGTCGAGACGTACCTGCTGGACTTCGACGGCGACCTGTACGGCAAACGCCTGACCCTGAAGTTCGTTCGAAGGCTCAGGGACGAGCTGGACTTCCCGGACGTCGGCTCCCTGGTGGAGCAGATGAAGCTGGACGTGGAGGACGCCAGGTCGGTGCTGGACGGCCCCGCGGACCCCATCGGCGCGCCGGCCTCGGGGGACATCCAGGCCCGGGGCGGGGCCGGGAGTGGGTAGGATGGACCAGGGCACCCTGAGGCGGATTACCCGGCGGGGAGTGAGCGAGATCATCTCCCACGACGAGTTCGTCCGGCTGCTGGAAGCGGGCCGCCCCCTGCGTCTTAAGATGGGCTTCGACCCCAGCCGCCCCGACATCCACCTGGGGCACGTGGTGGGCCTGCGCAAGCTTCGGCAGCTCCAGGACCTGGGGCACCAGGTAATCCTCATCGTGGGCGACTGGACGGCCCAGATAGGCGACCCCAGCGGCCAGTCCATCACCAGGCCCATGCTCACCCACGAAGAGGTGGTCGAGAACGCCGAGTCGTACATGCGCCAGTTCTTCAAGGTCGTGGACAGGGAGCGCACCCGGGCCGTCTGGCAGAGCGAGTGGTTCGGCAAGTTCAGCCTGACCGACGTGATAGGCCTCACCAGTCGCTTCACCGTAGCCCAGTTCCTCAACCGCGAGGACTTCGCCAGGAGGTTCCAGGCCCAGAGGCCCATCGCCATCACCGAGCTCCTGTATCCACTGCTCCAGGCCTACGACTCGGTGGCCATCGAGGCCGACGTGGAGTTCGGCGGCACCGACCAGAGGTTCAACTTGCTGGTGGGGCGCGAGCTCCAGGAGATGCGCGGCCAGCGCCCCCAGCAGTGCTTCCTCATGCCCATCCTGGTGGGCACCGACGGCGTCCAGAAGATGAGCAAGAGCCTGGACAACTACATCGGCGTCGAGGAGCCGCCCAACGACATGTACGGCAAGGTCATGCGGGTCGACGACGACCTGATGATGCAGTACTTCGAGTACCTCACCGACGTCCCCGAGGAGGAGCTGGAGGAGATGCGCGGGGCCGTCGCGGAGCAGTCCGTCAACCCCATGGAGCTCAAGAAGCGCCTGGCCCGCGAGATCACCACCCAGTTCCACGGCGCGGAGGGCGCCCGGGCCGCAGAGGCACACTTCGAGCGGGTGGTGCAGAGGCGGGAAGCGCCCGCCGAGAGCGAGATGCCCCGGTACTCCCTGGGGCCGTCCCTCGAGGGTGGGCCCGTGGTCATGTCCGTCACCGACGCCCTGGTGAAGACAGGCACGGCCAAGAGCGCCAGCGAGGCCAAGCGTTGGATCAGGCAGGGCGCCGTTGAGATCAACGGCGAGAAGGTCAGCACCGACAGGGTCCCGGCGCCGGCGCCGGACAGCATCATACGGGTCGGAAGGCGGTACGTAAGGGTAACCGCCTGACCCAACAGATAACCCCGCCAGAGGACCACCCAGCAGAGAATCCCCCAGCAGAGAATCCCCCAGCAGAGAATCAAGGAGGCCCAGTGAACGTCACCGGCCAGAACCTCAGGATACCCGGGCCCACTCCGTGTCCGCCGCAGGTGTTGGAGGCCACCGCCCGGGCTATGATCAACCACCGCGGCCCCGAGTTCCGGGACCTGATCCTGCCCATCACCGAGAAGCTGAAGCGGGTGTTCATGACCCGCAACCGCCTGTACATCCTCACCGCCTCGGGCACCGGGGCCCTGGAGGCCGCGGTGGTGAACACCCTCTCCCCCGGGGACAAGGTGCTGGCGGTGACCGTGGGCAACTTCGGAGACCGGTTCGCGGACATGGCCGAGGCCCAAGGGGCCGATCTCACGCGCCTGGAGTTCGAGTGGGGCACCGCCGCGGACCCGGATGCCGTGGCGCGGGCCCTGGGAGAGCACCGGGACCTGAAGGCGGTTCTGGTTACCCACAACGAGACCTCCACCGGAGTGACCAACGACCTGGAGAGCATCACCCGCGTGGTCAGGCAGGGGTCCGACGCCCTGCTGCTGGTGGACGCCATCAGCAGCCTGGGGTGCGTGCCCCTGCCGGTGGATGAGTGGGACTGCGACGTGGTGTGCACCGCGTCCCAGAAGGGGCTGATGGTGCCGCCCGGGCTCTCCTTCATCAGCCTCAACGAGCGGGCTTGGCAGGCCCGGGAGAAGGCCCGCATGCCCCGGTACTACTTCGACCTGCCCGCGGCCCAGCGGTACCTGGAGCGGGCCCAGACCCCCTGGACACCCAACGTGCCCCTGTTCTACGGCCTCGACGTCGCCCTGGACATGATGCTGGAGGAGGGCATGGAGGCCATCTTCCGCCGCCACGCCCGCCTGGGAGACCTGACCCGCAGAAGCGTGGCGGACCTGGGCCTGGAGCTGCTGGCCGAGGAGACCCACGCCTCCAACACCGTGACGGCGGTGAAGGTGCCCGAGGGGGTCGACGGGGGCAGGCTCTCGGAGCTGCTGCGTACCGAGCACTCGGTGGTCGTCGCCGGAGGCCAGGGGAAGCTCTCGGGCAAGATAATCCGCATCGGCCACATGGGCTGGGTGAGCGAGGAGGACATCCTGGAGGCGGTCCGCGCCATCGAGACGGCCCTGCCCCAGGCGGGCTTCAAGCCGCCCCGGGACAGCCGGGCGGGACGGGAGAGGGTCTCATAGGTGCTCCCCGTGTACTCGTATCGGACCCCATAGCCGAGGAGGGCCTCCGGCACCTGCAGGCCGGGGCCGAGGTCGACGTGAAGACCGGGCTGAAGCCCGACGAGCTGAAGCAGGTCCTGGGCGGCTATGACGCCCTGGTCGTCCGTAGCCAGACCAAGGTGACCGGCGACGTGGTGGAGGCAGGCAGCAGGCTCCAGGTGATAGCCAGGGCCGGCATCGGCGTCGACAACATCGACCTGGATGCGGCCACCGCCCGGGGCATCGCCGTGGTCAACGCTCCCACGGGCAACACCGTCGCCGCCGCGGAGCATACCATCGCCCTGATGCTGGCCATGGCCCGCAACGTGCCCCAAGCCCACCTGTCCATGAAGGAGGGCCAGTGGAGGCGGGGCGCGTTCATGGGCGTAGAGCTGCGGAACAAGACCCTGGGCATCATGGGCCTGGGCCGGGTGGGCTCCGAGGTCGCCAGACGGGCCACGGGGCTCTCGATGCGGCTCCTTGTCTACGACCCCTTCGTGTCCCCCGACTACGCCCGTCTGCTCCGGGCCGAGGTCGTCTCCCTGGAGGAGCTGCTGGAGCAGTCGGACTTCGTGACGGTCCACGCCGCCCTCACCGAAGCCACCCGCCACATGGTCGGCGCGGCGCAGCTGGCCCGGATGAAGCCCGGGGCCCGCCTGATCAACGTCGCCCGGGGTGAGCTGGTGGACGACGAGGCACTCTTGGAGGCCCTCGACGAGGGCAGGCTGGCCGGGGCGGCCCTGGACGTCTTCCCCAACGAGCCGCCGGGAGACATCCCCCTGGTGAGGCACCCGAAGGTGGTCGTCACTCCCCACCTGGGGGCGTCGACGCAGGAGGCCCAGACCGAGGTGGCCATCGAGGCGGCGGAGCAGGTGCTGGCGGTGCTGGGGGGAATGCCCGCTGCGAACACCGTCAACGCCCCTTTCCTGTCCCCCGAGGTCCACGACGCCCTGGCCCCCTACGTGCCCGTGGCGTCTCTCCTGGGCAAGCTCCTCACACACCTTGCTGAGGGACAGTTCGTCGGAGTTGCCATCGAGTACCAGGGGGAGGTGGCCCGCTACGATACCGGCGTTCTGAAGTCGGCCGCCCTGGCCGGGCTGATGGCCCCCGTCGGCGAGGAGCGGGTCAACTTGATCAACGCTGCCCTCGTAGCCCGGAGGCGGGGCCTCACGGTGACTGAGCACACCGGCGCCGGCGCCCCCGAGTACGCCAGCCTCCTGGCCGTGACCCTCAGGACCACCGCGGGAGACATGACCCTGGCCGGCACGTCCCTTCGCAACGAGGTCCACGTGGTCCGGGTCAACGAGTACTGGCTGGACATGGTCCCGTCGGTGCCGTACCTGCTGTTCATAGAGCACAAGGACCACCCCGGCTCCATAGGCGCCGTGGGCACCATCACGGGCAGGAACGACATCAACATAAGCTTCATGGAGGTGGGACGCCTCAGCCCCAGGGGCCCGGCGATGATGATCCTGGGACTGGACGACCCGGTCCCCGGGACCGTGCTCGAGGAGATCCGCTCCGTCGGCCAGGTCAGCTCCGCCCGTGTCGTGCACCTGTAGACATAACCGGCATATTCGGTGCCATGCGCCTTGCCTTTGCTACAGGCGGGTGTCTAGAATGTCGCAAAGGCCCACTTCCGACCGGAGGCGGGGACAATGGTCCAGATACGAGAGGCCACTGCCAGGCTCAGGCTGGTCCTGGCGGACATCGAGGGCCGGGAGGCCCAGCTCGACAGCATGGTGCACCAGTTCCGGACCCAGCTCGACAGGCTGCCGAAGCAGGCCATCTACGGCAGGGCCCCCCTGGACATGGCCCTGTCGGCCATGGCCGAGATCCAGGAGCGGCTGGACGACGCCATCACAACCCGCCGGCACCTCCTGGCCATAAAGCAGCGCACCTCCGACGAGCTGGCCGCCCTGGAGCTTACCCGCAGGGTCGAGGAGACCAAGGACACCCTCCGGGACCTGAAGGCCCAGCCGCCCGCCGACACCTCCGGCCAGGACGTGGCGGCGGAGATACGCCGGCTGGAGGAGTTCATCGCCGAGTACAGCAAGCGGGCCGAGAGGTCCATCACCGGAGGCCTGCCCGAGGAGGGCCCCGCCCCCTCCGCTTAGGGCCCCGCCCCCACTTTAGGGAGGCTGGGCTCAAAAACCCGGGATGGGCCCGGGGTCATTCAGAGCATCTCTAGATCCGGCCCTCCAGCGGGTTCATCACTATGCCAGTGGGCAGCTTGGGATAGAAGAAGGTGGACTTGGAGGGCAGCCTCTCCCCCCGGTCCATGATCTCCTTGAACAGGTCGAGGGGAAAGGGCTTCAGGAAGAACCCCATCTGGGCTTCGCCGCTCCCGACCCTGTCCACGACCTCGTCTCCGTCGTGGACGTAGCTCAGGCGACTCTCCAGCGACTCTCCCAGGATGGGTCTCAGGACGTGGTCCTCCAGGACCCACGCTTCCGACCCGCCCAGCAGGCCCCACTCCCCGGTATCGACGCCGTCCCTCAGGGTGAGGCAGCTGTACCCGGCGCCCTCGGGCTCCAGAAGGCCCATGGCGAGGCCCTTCGCTCCGAGACGCTCCACCTCCTCCTGAAAAGCGGCCTTCGAGTCCACCCCTGAGGCGGTGTACGGGCTGGACTCGAAGGTCTCCCCCAGCCGCGCCCTGACCCGCTCCAGGGTGTCCGCGTCCAGGCCGCCGACCACCCGGTGGTAGGGGAGCACCAGCAGGCCAGGGTCGGAGAACTCGATGAGACCCATCATCACGAACTCCGAGGCCGCCTCCGCGCTCCCCGCCCCGGACTCCCTCCGGTAGTTCAGGGCGGTCTCGTACCGGTGGTGCCCGTCGGCGATGTACAGTGGTCTCGACTCCAGGGCCTCGCGTATCGCCGCGATATCCTCCGGGCCGTCCACACTCCACAGGGCGTACTCCTGCCGGCCCGGGTCCGAGAAGGAGGCGGCGGGAGGCGACGCCACGACCTGGGCCAGCACCCCCGCCACCCGGCCCTCATCGTCGGAATACAGGCTCATGATGGGGCTGAGGTTGGTGCGGCAGGCCTTCATCAGGGCCAGCCGGTCGCGCTTGTCCTCGTCCCGGGTGTACTCGTGGGGGAGCACCACCCGGCGGTCGTACTCCTCCAGGCGGACCGCGGCCATCAGCTCCAGGCGCTCCGCCAGTCTGCCCTGGAGCGGGAAGGAGTGGCGCACCAGGTAGAAGGCGGGCGCCGGGTCGCGTACCAACGCTCCCTCCTGGGACCACCTCTCCATCGCGGCCGCCGCCCGGGTGTACCGGTTGTCCTCGCCCGTGTCGGCGGGAAGCCTCTCCCCGGCCTCCAGCCGGACCACGTTGTAGGGGCTCCGGCCGTAAAGGGACTGCTGGAGGTCGGCGGAGATGGTGTCGAAGGGTGGGGATACGATGTTGTCCAGCCCCCCCACCACCTGGGGGTCGTATCTCAGGGCCCTGAAGGGTCGAACGTCAGCCATCTACCAGCCCACGGCGTAGGAGTCCCGGCGGGGGTCGGCGCCGCCCACCAGGATGCCCCGCTCCCGGTCTATGACGATTCCGCATAGCCCTCCCGCGCCCGAGTTCCACTCGGGCCACCACCTGACGTCGTGGCCCAGCTTGGCCAATGCGTCGCCCACCTCCCGGTCTATCCGGCCCTCCAGGTTCAACCGCCCAGGCAGGTACGTGTGGGGCCAGAAGGAGTCGGGGAAGCTCTGGGACCGGGCCCTGGGCGCCTCTATCGCCTGCTGGGTGTCCATGCCGAACTCCACGATGTTCAGGAGCATCTGCACCATGGCCGGCACCTGCATGTCCCCGCCGGGGGTGCCGAAGGGCATGAACGGCCTGCCGTCCTTGAACACCATGGCAGGGTTGGGCGTCAGCCTGGGCCGCTTCCAGGCTGCCAGGCGGGAGGGGTGCCCGGGGTCCAGCCAGGTCTGGCTGCCCCGGCCGGAGATGATCATCCCCAGTCCGGGTACGATGGGCGTCGTAAGGAAGCTGTCGCTGGGAGTCGCGGAGAAGGCATTGCCCCAGCGGTCCACCACGCAGGTGTAGCTGGTGTCCGGCTCCGACGAGCCCGAGAACGGCTCCGCCGCCACCCGGTTGCCTTTCCGCGCCTCGCCCTGGAAGGGCCATGGGTCGCCGGCCTCGGGCATCCGGGGATGGGCCCGGGCCGGGTCCAGGGCGGCCCGGCGGTGGGCCGAGTACTCCTTGGACAGGAGCCCGGCCAGGGGCACATCCACCAGGTCGGGGTCGCCGTAGTAGCTGTGACGGTCGGAGAAGGCCAGCTTGACCGCCTCCACCAGGGTGTGCAGGTACTGGACGGAGTTGTGGCCCATGGACCTCAGGTCGTAGCCCTCCAGGAGGTTGAGTATCTGGACCAGGGACGGGCCCTGGCACCAGGGGCCGCAGGTGTAGAGGGTGTAGTCGCCGTAGGTGCCCGATTGGGGTGTCTCCTCCAGGACGCCGAACCGGGCGAAGTCGTCCATGGTGAGCATGCCGCCCTGCTCCTGGCAAAACCCGACCATCGTCTGGGCGATGTCGCCTCGGTAGAAGAAGTCCCTCGCCGCCGCTATCGCGCCCGGCCGGCCCCGGTGGGTGTTGGCGTACTCCACCTCGGCCATCTGCCTGAACACCTGCGCCAGGTCCTTCTGGACGACCACCTGGCCGGGAGAGAGAGGTGTGCCGCCGGGCATGAAGGTCTCGGCGGAGGCGGGGCACGCGGCGATGAAGTTTCGCTGGGACTCTATGGCCTGGCACATGTTGTAGGACGCCGGGAAGCCCCGCTCCGCCAGCTCGATGCTGGGTGCCACGACCTCGCCGAAAGTCATGGTGCCGTAGCCTTGGAGGGCCGTCAGCCAGGCGTCACAGGCCGCTGGCACCACGCTCCGGGGCATCCCCAGGGGGATGTCGCCGCCGTGCTCCCTGGTGAACTCGTCCAGGTCCGCCGCCTGGGGCCAGCGCCCCAGCCCGCTGATGGTCACCACCTTGTCGGCTCCGGCGTCGTACAGGACGATGGGCGCCACTCCGCCGAAGCTGGTTAGGTGGGGCAGGGTGACGTTGATGGCGATGCCCGACGCGACCCCGGCGTCGATGGCGTTGCCGCCCTGCTCGAGTATCCGGTAGCCCGCCTGGGCGGCCAGGTAGTGGCCCGAGGCCACCACGTGGGTCGTCCCCATGAAGGGGCTTCTGTATGACCGGATACCCTGTGCCATGGAGCACCTCCTGCTTTGTGACGCCCCGGTGGAGGGGCGTCGCCAGCGTCCCGCCAGCCTACCCGCCGCCCAGAGCCCGGGCCCTCTCGCCCACCTGGTCGACGATGTCCAGTCCCACCATCTCGCTCCAGGCGGCCAGGAGCTGCCTGGTGATGGGTCCGGGCACCTTGGCCCCTATCTTCCGGTTGTCGGCCCGGCCCACTGGGAGCACCGAGTAAGGTGTGCTGCAGAGGAACGCCTCGTCGGCGGTGTACACGTCGTAGGGCTGGAGGTCCTCTTCGGAGGTGGGGATGTCCAGCCGCTCGGCCAGCTCCAGCAGGGTCATGCGGGATACTCCGTGGAGGATGCTCCTGCCCCCCGGCGTCCTGAGCACTCCCCCGGTGACGATGCAGAAGTTGGCCCCGATGCTCTCGGATACGTTGCCGTCGGTGTCCAGCAGCACGGGAAATGCGTTGGGGTCCACGTCCCGGGTCTCCAGCTCGGCCAGGACGAAGTTCAGCCGGCTGTAGTGCTTCACCTTGGGATCCACCTGGTCCGGGGAGTAGCTGCGCGTTCGGGGGATCACCACGTGGGCGCCGCTCTCGTACAGGGGCGCGTACCGCACGAAGTCGATGGGATCGATCCATATGGACACGTTGGCCCGCGCGGCATCGATGGCGCCTCCCTCGCCCCTGGTGACGATCTGGGTGACCATGTAGTCGTCGTTGGCCGCCCTGCGCGTCTCCTCGTTGCGTTCGACCACCTCCAGGGTCAACCGCTCCATCTCGTCGATGGACATGCCCGGGTCGATCCTGGTGTACTTCAGCGACCGGTACAGCCTGTCCAGGTGGTCGCGCAGGCGGAAGACCTCCCCGTTGAAGGTCCTGGAGGTGTCGAACACCACGTCGCCCAGCCTGAACCCCCGGTCCGTCATGCTGATCCTGGCCTCGCTGCGGGGCACGTAGTCGCCGTTGAGCCAGATAAGGTAGTCCACCTGATGCCTCCCCGGGTCCGCGGTTCTTCTAGCCTACTGGCCCAGATGCCGTTGCACGAACTCGCCTATGCGGTCCACCGCCTGCTGGCCCTCGGGCAGCATGTGGGCGTACATGGGCCAGTTGTGGGGCATGTCGTCCCATATCTCCAGCGTGGCCTCGACGCCGGCATCCCGGGCCCTCTGGGCCAGGCGCACCGAGTCGTCCCTGAGTATCTCTATGGACCCCGCCATGATGAGCATGGGCGGCAGGCCCGCGAGGTCGGCGTAGACGGGGGACGCCAGCGGCGTTTTCGGGTCCTTGCCCGCCAGGTACAGGCTGGCCATCTCGGAGCCTCGCTCCAGGGTGACCGTGGGGTCCACCGCCGCGTTGGAGGTGATGGACTCCCCGGTATGGGCAAGGTCGGCCCACGACGAGATGCACACGGCCGCGCCGGGCAACGGGTCCCCCATGTACCGCAGGGCCACGCAGGCCGCGGCGGTGAGCCCTCCGCCGGCCGACTCACCGCCGATGGCTATGTTCCTTGGCTCGATGCCGTTGGCGAGGAGCCAGCGGTAGGCCGCCAGTGTGTCCCGCAGCGCGGCGGGAAAGGGCTTCTCGGGGGCAAGGCTGTAGTCCAGGCCCAGGAGCCGGGCGCCGGTGGCCCGGGACAGCCGGGACAGGTAGACGCGGTGGGTCCTCATGGAGCCGATGGCGTAGTACCCTCCGTGGAGGTACAGCATCACCCGGTCCCGGGCTGCGCCCGGAGTGTACACCCACTCGGCGGGGACGCCCCCGGCGCCGACCCGCTCCGTCGTGACGTCGTCGTCCAGCTTCAGACTCGACATCCGCAGCTCGTAGGAGGCCCGGGCCTCCTCGACGGTGGCCCTGGGCTCTCCCGCGGCCGCCTTGAGTACTCGTATCAGCTCTTCGAGCTGGGGCGTGACGGCCATGACCCACCTCCATCGGGCGCTTCCGGGCCTGTGCGTGCAGGCCCCTGTAATTGCAGGCCCCCGTAATTGCAGGCCATTGTACACCGTTGCCGATGCCGGGGCCAACATGCGCGGCCCCCTTTTGCTGAGACGCCTGGAGGGTCTAAGATAGGGTGGCCAAGCGCCGCCGCCGCGGCGAGACCTGGAGGCCGCCCGCCCTTGCGTTCGAGACCCCGTTCCGGCATCCCCGCCCTCCAGCTGATGGAGGACGGCAACTTCAGGACCCTCTGGTACGTGCAGCTCATTGTGGAGCTGTGCCGACGCCTGGAGCTGCTGGTCCTGGGCATTCTCATCTACCAGGAGACCAGCTCCCCCTTCCAGCTCGGCCTCATCCTCGTGTTCAACTACCTGCCCAAGACCGTGCTGTCGCCCTTTTGCGGCGCCCTGGCCGACCGCTTCAGCCGTCACCGCATCCTGTTGCTGGCCCAGGCCTTGAACATCGGCGCGGCGGGCGCCATCGGCTTGCTGATCGTTGCCGGTCGGCTGGACCCCTGGCACGTGTACCTGGCCACGGCGGTCCAGGGCGTCTCGTGGGCGGTCCAGGAGCCCGCCCGGCGCACGGCCATCTTCGACATCGTGGGCCAGGGCAGGCTCCTCAACGCCGTCTCCCTGGAGCAGGTGAGCACCACGGGGGGAAAGCTGATCGGGCCGCTGCTTGGGGGTGTGCTGGTGGGCCTGGCCGGTTACCAGTGGGCCTACGCCACCGTGGTAACGCTGCACGCCGTGGCCCTGGCGATGCTGGCCTTCGTGGCCATCCCCCCGTTGACCCGAGCCGCGGCCTCCGAGACCGTCCTGAGGGGCCTGGCCGAGGTCACCCGCTACACCTTTCGGTCGCCGATGCTCCTGGGGACCCTGTACGTGATAGTGCTGATGAACGCCCTTGGCTTTCCGGTGGAGCAGTTCGTGCCGGCCATCGGGAAGGACGAGCTGGAGGTCGGCCCTGTGCGGGTGGGCTTGCTGGTGTCGGCGCTGGCGATGGGCCAGATCACCGCTGCGGCGGCCATGGCGTTCATGCGCATCGACCGGGACCACGGCAGGCTGCTCATGCTGGGGTCCCTGGTGGTCCTGGTGATGGGGCTGATGCTGGCGTGGTCCCCGGTGTACGCCCTCTCCTTCGCGGTGTTCGCCATCAGCGGGTGCGGGCAGGCCTGCTTCGGGACCATGCAGGGGACGATGACCCTACTGTGGGCGCCTCCGGACATGCGGGGCAGGATGATGGGCCTGCGCAGCGTGTGCATCGGCACCGGGGCGCCCCTGGGGGCCATCCAGATCGGCCTGGTGGCCGCGGCCCTGGGCACCCCGTGGGCCATCTCCACCTCGTCCCTGGCCGGAATTCTGCTCCTGGTACCGCCCCTTCTGCTGTCGCCCCTGGTCTTTCAGGGTCGCGCCCGCCGGCCGGGGTCCGGACAGAGTGCCGGCAACCCGGGCCGGGGGATGCCCGGTCAGGGCTCTCCCAGCCCCTAACCCTGTCGCCGGGAGAAGGCCGGGGTGGGCGTGTCGGGGATGCCGGTCCTGGGTCGAGGCGTTTCCGGAGGGTCAGTAGCGTGAGACCTGCTCCGCGGCCTCGAACAGCATCGGTATCCCTCCCGTGTGGACGAACACCAAGTTGTCCTCCTCCGTGAACCTGCCTCGGCGCACGTCCGCTATCAGGGCCGCCATGCCCTTCCCCGTGTAGGCGGGGTCCAGGATGACGCTCTCGGTGGCCGCGGTCAACCTGATGGCCTCGACGCACTGCGCGGTCACCGCCCCGTGGTGGGGTCCGACGTAGTCGAAGGTCGTCTCGATCTCATCGGGGTCGAGGCTCTCGGAGAACCCCAGGAGGTCCGACCCCATCCTGGCCCAGGTCGCCAGCGGGCGGTCGGGCTCGAAGTGCTGGCCCACGGCGACCCCGGTGAACGACCAGTCCAGTCCCATCAGCTTGGCCCCGAGCTGCAGGCCCGCCTGGCTGTGTCCGTTCACCATGTAGACGTGCGCCCTGTCGATGCCTTTCTCTTCCAGCTGGGCCCGCAGCTCCACGGCCGCCTCCAGGTAGCTGAAGATGGCCGACAGGTGGTAGGTGGGCAGCTCCTGCAGTGCGTAGGGCCTGCGGCCTTCTTTCTCCAGCCGCTCCCGGACCTCCGCCACCCGGGCCGCCGCCTCCTCCCGGTCCTCGGTGTCAAGGAACTCCAGGTCCGCCCCCAGCACGGTGGCCAGGAGCATGTTGCCCTGGAGCCGGTCGGGCCGCTGTCCCCGGACCAGCAGCACGCACCTGAGGCCGACCTTGGCGCAGGCCGCCGCGGTGGCGCGGGCGGCGTTGTTGGCGTCGGCGTAGATGAAGGTGTCGGCCCCCTGGGCCAGGGCGTCGCCCATTCGGAACTCCATGTGGCGCACCTTGTTGCCGCCCAGGGCCTGGCCGGTAAGGTCGTCCCGCTTTATCAGGATGCGGGGGCCCTTTTCTCCGCCGGACAGCTCCCGGCTTAGCTGGGGGCACTCCTCCAAGGGGGTGGGAAGGTGGGCGATGGGCACCCTCGGCCGGGTTGCCAAGGCCTCCCGGATCTGCTCCGGGGTCAGCTTGGTCTGCATGACGCCATGCCTCCTCGTGGTCGTGACTCGTGGACGTAACCTATACCTCCACGCCGCGGGTGTCAATCGCGAGACGGCCCTCTCCCGGCGGCTTGACAGGCCTGGCCCCACACGCCGTAGATCGTCGTTGACAGTCATGTTGGGGCCCGATTACACTGACGGCGGGCCCCCGGGTCGCCAGTCTCCCGAGGAGTTGGCCATGATCGATCAGAGGGACTTGATGGCTGTGCTGCAGGAGCACCGGGGCGACGCGGTGGTGCTGCCCGTGGAGCGGGCCAACGTCGTCTGGCCCGCCATCAGCACGATGCCCCAGCGGGACCTGGCCGAGGCGGTCATGGGCAAGGGGTCGTCCCTGGCGCTGGGGGTCGCCCTGGCCCGGCCGGAGACCAAGGTCATCGTGCTGGACGGCGACGGCAGCCTGCTGATGAACCTGGGCGCCCTCACCACCATCGCCGAGATGCAGCCCGCCAACCTGTACCACTTCGTCCTGGAGAACGGGATCTACGCCACCACCGGAGGCCAGCCCATCCCCGCCCAGGGAAGGGTCTCCTTCACCGGCGTGGCTCGGGAGGCGGGCTACGCCGCCGTCTACGACTTCGACGACCTGGAGCAGCTCGCCGTCGGGTTGGAGGAGGTGCTACAGGAGACCGGCCCCGTCCTGGTGTGCGTCAAGACGGTGCCCAACCCCCGGGCCCCCGAGGAGCGAAGCCAGGAGATGGCCAGGCCCCGCCGCTCTCCGTCGGAGACCATGGCGGACCTCCGGCGGGAGTTTGCCCGCGGGTAAGCCCCGGCGCCCGACTTTGCGCCTGGGACCGCCCCGAGTCATGCGTACCGGCCTCCTCGTATACGGCGACGACCCTCCCCACCGGCTGCTGGAGCGGGCCCGGCTGGCCGAGGATCTGGGCTACGACTGCCTCTGGCACGCCGACGAGAAGTTCTACCGCGACCCCTTCGTGGGCCTTGCGACGCTGGCCGCCAATACCAGGCGCATGGAGCTGGGCGTCTGCGTCACCGAGCCCTACGCCCGCCACCCGGCCCTGATCGCCATGGCCATGGCCAGCCTGGCCGAGCTGGCCCCCGGACGCATGGTCCTGGGCCTCGGCGCCGGCGGGTCGGGCTTCCCGGCCATGGGCGTGGCGCGGCGTCGTCCGGCTGTCGCCCTGCGGGAGACGGTGCGCATCATCCGGGCCCTGCTGGCCGGCGAGACCGTGGACCACGAGGGCGAGGTCGTCTCCTTCCGCAACGGGCGGCTCAACTTCGACCCGCCGGAGCAGGCCCCCGTCGTTTTCGGGACCCGCGGGAGACTCCTCCTCCGGCTGGCCGGCGAGGTGGCCGACGGCGTGATGATGGCCCCCTACGCCTCCGCCAGGAGCCTGGGCATCGCCATGGCCTCGGTGGCCGACGGGGTCCGGCGCTCCGGAAGGCAGCCCGGCGACGTGCAGCGGATCGCCAGGGTGGACCTGTGCATCTCCTCCGACGCCGCCGCGGCCCGCCGGGCGGTGAAGCCGGGCATCGTGCTCCCCCTGTGGACCAGCTATCCCCGCTTCGGCTTCCTGGACCCCCTGGGGCTGCCGCCGGTGCCGGAGCCCCTGCTCGAGGTGCTGGCCCGGCGGGACTACTCCCTCATCGCGCCCAACGCCCACCTTGCGCCGGACGAGTACGTACGCCACCTGGCCGTGGCCGGCACCCTGGAGCAGGTGACCGAGCAGATGGTGGAGATAGCCCGAGCCGGGGTGGACCAGATCACCATCAAGCCGGTGCCCCCGCCGGGCGGTGCCGTGGACGACGTCGTTCGCGCCTTTGCCGGCGATGTGATGCCCGCGGTCCGGCGGGCCCTGCCCCCGGCCGGAGGAAGCGGCCATGTGGCTGGCTGACGAGCGGGCCGTGGAGTCCATCTCCATCGGCGCGGGCATCCTGGGATGCGGCGGCGGCAGCAACCCGTACATCGGCCAGCTTCGCGTGCGGCAGCTCATCAAGGAGCGCGGGCCCGTCACCGTCCTGGACGCCGACGAGATCTCCGACGACGCCCGCGTCATGTGCATCGGCGGCATCGGCGCGCCCACCGTGGGCATCGAGAAGATACGGGACTACCAGTCCTTCAACGCCTACAATGCCCTCACCGGGTTCCTGGGAAGCGTGCCCGATGCCCTCATATCCAACGAGATAGGCGGGGGCAACTCCATCGAGCCGATGATAACCGCGTCCCTGACGGGCCTGCCCGTGGTGGACGGCGACGGCATGGGGCGCGCCTTCCCCGAGCTCCAGATGAAGACCTACTTCATCTACGGGGTGCCCTGCTATCCCCTGTGCGTCGCTGACGAGAAGGGGAACTCGGCCATATTCAGCCATGCCATCACGCCCCTGTGGCTGGAGCGCATGGCCAGGGCCGTGACGGTGCAGATGGGCTGCACGGCCTGCTACGCCCTGGCGCCGATGACCGCCCAGCAGGTGCGCACCACCGCCGTGCTGGGCACCCTGACCCTGGCCCGAAACCTGGGCGAGGCCGTCCGGGGAGCCCGCAGCAACGGGACTGACCCGATACCGGCCATCCTGGAGGTGTGCCCCGGCAAGGTCCTGTTCCAGGGCAAGGTCATGGACGTCAACCGCCGCACCGCCGGGGGGTTCGCCCGGGGGAGCGTCTCCATCGACGGCCTGGCCGACTTCGAGGGCGAACGCATGGTGCTGGAGTACCAGAATGAGAACCTCATCGCCCTCAGGGACGGGGAGGTGGTGTGCACCACCCCCGACCTGATCACGGTGGTCGACACCGACCGGGGCGAGCCCATAACCACGGAGCTGCAGAGGTACGGCTTTCGGGTCACCGTCCTGGGGTTTCCATCCCCCGAGCACTGGACCAGGCCCGAGGGGCTGGCAGTGGTGGGGCCCAGGGCCTTCGGGTACGACCTGGACTACGATCCCATCAAGCTGTAAGTGTCTCGCAATAGAGCCCCGGTAGGGAATCCGGTCAGCGGCAGGGCTGTGTGCGAATAGGGATAGACGTAGGGGGCACCAACACCGACGCGGTCCTCATGGACCGGGCCGAGCTTGCCGGCCGGGCCAAGGTGCCCACCAGCCCCGACGTGATGTCCGGCATCGTGGCCGCCCTCCGGGAGCTGCTGGGCCAGGCGCCCAGGGGCGTCCCGGTGGAGGCGGTGATGCTGGGCACCGCCCACTTCACCAACGCCCTCCTGGAGCGGAAGGACCTGTCGCCCACCGCCACCCTGCGGCTGGCCCTGCCGGCCAACCGGCTGCTGCCCCCCTTCGTGGACTGGCCGGGACCCCTGAGGGAGGCGGCCGGCGGGCTCGCCTACATGGTGCGGGGCGGCCACGAGTACGACGGCAGGGAGATCTCCCCGGCGGACCTGCCGGAGGTCCGTTCCGCCGTTCGGGACATGGTCAAGAAGGGTGTGGAGGCCGTCGCCGTCTCCGGGGTCTTCTCCGCGGTCAACCCCGCCCACGAGGACGCCGCTGCCGAGGTGATACGCGAAGAGGCGCCCCACCTGCACGTGACCCTGTCCCGGGACATCGGCCGCATCGGCATCCTGGAGCGGGAGAACGCCGCGGCCCTCAACGCCTGCCTGGCGGGGACCGCGGTACGCACCATTCGCGGGATCCGCGACGCCATGGGGAGCCTTGGCCTGGATGCTCGCCTGTACCTGAGCCAGAACGACGGTACTCTCATGGACGCCGCCTACGCCGCCCGCTTCCCCGTGTTCACCATAGCCTCCGGGCCGACCAACAGCATGCGCGGCGCCACCTACCTCTCGGGCGTCCAGGACGGCATCGTGGTCGACGTGGGGGGCACCTCCACCGACGTGGGGGCGCTGGCCCGGGGGTTCCCCCGGGAGGCCTCGGTGGCGGTGAGCATCGCTGGCGTCCGCACCAACTTCCGCATGCCCGACGTCTTCTCCGTCGCGCTGGGCGGCGGGAGCATCGTGGGCCTCGACCCCCTCTCCATCGGCCCCCGCAGCGTCGGGTACCGCCTCTCCGGGGAGGCCCTGGTGTTCGGCGGCGGCACCCTGACGGCCACCGACGTCGCCGTGGCCTCCGACCGCGCCCGGGTCGGGGACCCCGCCCTCGTCGGCGGCCTGGAGGCCGGCCTGGTGTCCGATACGGCCGGCCTGATACAGGAGATGGTGGAGGACGCGGTGGACCAGGTGAAGCTCAGCGCCGACCCGGTGCCCGTGGTGCTGGTTGGCGGCGGCAGCATCCTGGTGGGAGAGCCGGTCAAGGGAGCGTCGAAGGTCCTTCGCCCCGACCACTTCGACGTGGCCAACGCCATCGGGGCGGCCATCGCCCAGGTGGGCGGGCAGGTGGAGCGCGTACTGGCGCTGGAGGGCGTCGACCGCGACGAGGCCCTGGCTGGCGCCCGTGACGAGGCGGTGGGCAAGGCCGTGGGCGCGGGCGCCGACCCGGCCACCGTCCGTATCGTGGAGATGGAGGAGGTGCCCCTGGCCTACCTGCCGGGCAACGCCACGCTGATACGGGCCAGGGCCGTGGGAGACCTGGCCCTCGCCACCTGACTCCGGCGCCGGCTCACAGGTTCGTCGAATAAGTCCGTCTGTCTCCCGCCCTGCTTAGGGCAGGCCGCGCCAGGGCTTCCACGCCCGCCCGGAGCGCGGCCCGGCACCCGCCAAGCGTCGGTCCACCAGGGGTTGGGGGCTCCTTGCCCGCGCGGCGGGCGGCCGTCCCGACTGTCCCCGACGTCCCGATCGGGCCGGGGGTTCCTTGCCTGGGCGCAGCGAGCCCGGCGCCTGCCAAGGGGTGGGGATTCCTCTCCCCGCGCGGAGCGCGGGGTGGGAGGGTGGGCTCAATAATCCGGGGAGGGGCCCGACGGTACAACGAACCCCGGAGACGAGGACACTAGTTGACGCCATGATCAGACCCAAGGACGAGATAAGGGAGTCCGTCTGGCGGCGCCTCACCGAGGAGAAGGCGGCCAGGTTTCCCGGCGCCCGGGGCCGGATACCCAACTTCGCGGGCGCGGCCCAGGCCGCCCAGCGCCTCGGCGCACTCGACGTCTGGCAGAGGGCCCGGGTCATCAAGTGCAACCCCGACTCTCCCCAGCAGCCCCTGCGGAAGCGGGCGCTGGAGGAGGGCAAGGTGGTCTACATGGCCGTGCCCAGGCTCACCAGCCCGCGCTGCTTCCTGGAGCTGGACCCGGCCACCGTGGGCAGCCACCACCGCGCCAGCACCATCAAGGGCGCCTTCCAGGCCGGCAGGCCGGTCCATCCCCGGGAGATGCGGCCCATCGACCTGGTGGTCTGCGGCGCGGTGGCGGTGCGGCGGGACGGCGCGCGGCTGGGCAAGGGCGGCGGCTACTCGGACCTGGAGTACGCCCTGGTGACGGCCCTGGGCCTCCTGGACCCATCGACCCCCGTCACGACCACCGTCCATCCCAGCCAGGTGCTGGACGAGCCGGTGCCCATGACACGCCACGACATCGTCGTCGACTACGTGGCGACCCCCGATGAGCTGATAGTATGCGAGCCCGTCTACGACAGGCCCCGGGGGATATACTGGGACGACGTGGGCGACAAGCTCCAGGAGGTCCCCGTCCTCCGGGAGATGGCCGACGCCCGGAGGCCCTAGTGTGCCGTCTCACACGCTCGAAGCCCTCCCGGCTCCCGCCAGGCGCCGGCCCAACGGGTCGGGGCTCCTTGCCCGCGCAGGGCGCGGCCCGCTGTGACCGTCCCCGGCGGCCCTACCTGTGGGTGGGCTTCAATAACCCGGGGAGGGGCCTGAGCGCACAACGAGCTTCGGAGACAGGACACCAGCCCCGACCCGCGAGGGGTCCGGGCGTATGAAAGGAGTCGCCATGCCCTACCTCGAGACCCCCGACGGGGTGCCGATCTTCTACATTGACGAGGGGCCCAGGACCGACGGCGCCGTCTTCCTGATCCACGCGGAACCCTTCAACAGCGCCTTCTGGCAGCGCAACATACCCGTCCTGTCCCAGGGCCACAGGGTCGTGTCCATGGACGTGCGGGGGAGGGGCCAGTCGGGGAAGACCGACCACGGCCACAACATCGCCCAGTACGCCCGGGACTTCAGGCACCTGATGGATGCTTTGTCCCTGGGGAGGGTCGTGGCCGTGGGCTGGTCCCTGGGGGGCTCCGTCATAGTCGACTACATCCAGCAGTTCGGCGAGGAGCGGCTGGCGGGGCACGTCAACGTCGACCAGAGGCTCTACCGCTACGTCTCCGAGGAGGACTTCAAGCGCCGGCTGAACGACCTGACGAACCGGCGGCTGCGCCTCCACAGGGAGACGGTGCTCAGCTACCTGGGGCCCGAGTCCACGGAGAGCTCCGAAGTGGCGGACTGGATGGCCTACGAGTGCATGAAGACCCCCACCGGGGCCCACGTGTCGCTGATGACCGACTCCTACTACGCCGACTACCGGCCCTTCCTGCCCCGGGTGACAGTCCCGTCCCGGGTCTTCTGGGCCAGGTACGGGCTGATCGACCCCGCCGAGGCCGAGGAGATGGCAAGCACCATGCCCAGGTGCGAGCTGGTCTTCTTCGAGCACAGCGGCCACCTGCTGCCCTGGACCGAGGCGGACAAGTTCAACCGGGAGCTGAGGGCCTTCGCCCGGGAGACGCTGGGCTCCTAGGGCCTCCCGGACACGCGGCGACCAAGGCTAGCCCGCCGCGGGGTACTTCTCCAGCCACCAGCGGGCGATGTCGATGCGCCGGGTGAACCACACCCCCGGCTTCTGGGTCGCGTACTCCAGGAACTGCTTCAGGGCCGCCGCCCGCGAGGGCTTGCCGATGATGCGGCAGTGCAGGCCCACGGACATCATCTTGGCGTTGGCCGCGCTCTCGTCGTGGAGCAGGTCCAGGGTGTTGCGCGCCGTCTCGTAGAAGTCGCTGGGCTTGGACATGCCCCCCCGCCAGAACTTGGTGTCGTTCACCTCCAGTGAGTAGGGCACCACCAGCCATGGCTTGCCGTTGACCTGCGTGTAGTAGGGCAGGTCATCGTTGTAGGCGTTGCAGTCGTAGATGAACCCGCCTTCCTCCACTACCAGGTCCCGGGTGTTCACGCTGGGCCCGTACCGGCAGTACCAGCCCAGGGGCCGCTGGCCCGTGGTCCGGGTGATGGACTCCACCGCTTCGCGGATGGCCTTCCGCTCGGCATCCTTGTCCATCTTGAAGTACTCCTCCCAACGGTTGCCGTGGCCGAACACCTCGTGGCCCCGGCGGACGATCTCCGTGGCCACCTGGGGGTTCCGCTCCAGCGCCAGGGCGCACACGTAGAAGGTGGCCTTCACGTTGTACTGGTCGAGGATGTTCAGGATGCGCCAGACGCCCACCCGGCTCCCGTACTCGAAGAAGGACTCGTTGGCCAGGTCGCGCTCCCCCGCCGGCACCGGGGAGGGCGCTTCGCCCATGCTCTCGCCGTGGGGGTCTCCGTCCAGGAGGGAGTACTCGGACCCCTCCTCGTAGTTCACCACCACCGACACGGCCAGCCGGGCCCCGTTGGGCCACTCCACGGCGGGGGGGTTCAGGCCGTATCCAACGAAGTCTCGCGTCGTCATAGGGCGTCTCCTTCTGCAGATCTGGCTGGGGAATACGGGCCGATTGTATCCCACCGGCTATGGCCCCGCAACCAAGTCACTCTCCGGCGCCGGGTCGGGAGGACCGGCCTCCGGCGATGGTGGGGAGCAGCGTCCCAGCCATGGTCAGGGTCAGGGGGGAGAGCCCCACGATGAACAGCGGCCACCGGAGGCCGTCGAAGGCCTCCTGCATGAACCCGGTCACCAGGGGGCCCAGGGTGGTCCCCGCCGAGACCATCGTCAGCGTGAAGGCCAGGGCAACGGGCACCTGCCGCTGCTGTATCCCCACCAGGTGGAAGGGCACCGTGTACAGGATGGGCCAGAACCCCCACGCCACGCCGTTGAGGAAGTTCAGCAGCACCGCCAGCCAGGTGCTCCCCGTCAGGGTCATGGCGGCGTAGGTGCCGGCCATGAGCAGGCCCTGGAGCTTTAGGTAGGTGTTCCCCCTGCCCGACGTCATGACGGCGTAGCCGAACACCAGGCCCGCGGCTCCCCCCATCACCACTCCCAGGGCCAGGGCCCCGCCGGAGACCTTCAGGGACATGCCGTGGACGTCCAGCATCAGGGTGGGGTAGAAGGCCAGGAAAGCGGACCACGCCCCCGTCGCCCCCGTGAAGCCCACGCCGACTATCCACAGGTCCCGGTACGACAGGGTGCGGCGCAGCGCCTCCAGGCTGAGGCCCTCCCTGCGCCCCGCCTGGGGAGCGCCCTGCCGCTCGCTGCCCAGCACGACCCAGAGGACCGTCAGCACGGCGAACAGGACGCCGAAGGTGCGGAAGGTGGTCCTCCAGTCGTCCCCCAGGCTGGCCAGTATGACGGGGGACCCGGCCAGCCCCCCGCCCACCACCATGCCGAAGAGGGCGTTGGACAGGCTGTTGACCATCACGATCTCCCTGCGCCGGAACCACTGCTGGGTGAGGATGGCCTGGGCGGGCTGGCGGGCGATGACGGTAATGCCGAAGGCCAGCCGTCCGGCGAGGAGGACCATGAACGAAGGCGCCCAGCTCTGGAGGAATATCACGGCGGTCCCCGCCGTGAGGGTGACCGAGGTGAGTATCTTCGGCCCGTACCGGGAGGTCCACCAGCTCAGGGGAACGGCCAGGGCCAGGTTCCCCCAGAAGGCGCTGGAGCCCAGCATCCCCTGCTGGCCGGGGGACAGATCCAGGTCCGAGCTTATGGCGGGGAGCATTATGCCGATGGTCGCCGCCACCATGAATCCGGTGACGCTGCACAGGAGCCACAGGCCGATCACCAGCCACCGGTAGACCGTCGCTGGCGGTTGGTCCTGAGCTGGGTGCATCGACGGGCCGCTCCCTCGTCCTGTGCCTGCTCCCGGCCCCGCCGGAAAAGCTCCCGGATTATACCACCGGGCTCAGGCCCCCCCGGCGCCCGGGACGACTGCCCCGCGCCGCCGGCGTTGCGGGAGCCGTTGACAAGGCGGGGCCCTGCGGCCAGAATTGGCACTTGCCGGCCGTTCGGGCACTCAGAGGACGGCCACCATCGCCCCACGATGGGGAAGGGCCTCGGTTTGGAAAACGACAGGCAGGCCGGGCGCCGGATGCCTCGCCTGCGCACCTTCGACGCCTGGTTCAGGTACAGGGACTACCGGCTGCTGTGGCTCGGGAACTACTGCGCCAACAGCGCCCAGTGGCTGCAGCTCCTGACCATCGGCTGGCTGGTCCGCGACCTCACCGCGGGGGACGCCTCCTCCCCCTTTCAGGTCGTCACCGTGGGGGGTCTTGCCACCCTCCCCATGCTCTTCGTGGGACCCTGGGCGGGGGTCCTGGGCGACCGGGTGGACCGCCGGAAGCTCATCATGGTCACCCAGACCGCCATGGCCTGCGTATCGGCCCTCTTCGCCGCCGTCATAGCCCTGGACCTGCAGCAGGTGTGGCACGCCTACGTGTACGTCCTGGTCGGCGGCTCGGCCCGCTCCATCACCATGTCCATGCAGCAGGCCCTCATCGCCAACACGGTGCGGCGCGAGGACCTGGTCAACGCCTTTGCAACCAACGTCATCACCATCACCTCCACCCGCATCACCGGGCCCTTCCTGGGGGGCGTGCTGATCCACGAGCTGGGGTTCGTGACCAACTTCGCCATCGAGGCCGGCCTCTACGCCGGGGTGGTGCTGATGCTGCTGACCATGAAGACGCCCTACGGGAACCTGGCCACGGCGTCGGAGACCTCGCCCGTGGCCAACATGGTGGAGGGGGTCAGGTACATCTGGAGGGACCAGCGGGTGATCCTGAACCTCATGGTCCTGGGGCTGGTGCCCAACGTCATACTGCACCCCCTCTGGCTCATGCTGCCCACCTTCACCTCCGACGTGCTACACAAGGGCGCCGACTTCGGCGGGTACCTCCTCTCCACCACGGGGTTCGGGGGCTTCGTCTCCACCATGGTCATCGCCTCGGTTGGCTTCGTCTACCGCAAGGGCATGGTGTGCCTGGTGTCCGCCATAATCAGCTCCGTCTGCGTCATCCTCTTCTCCCAGTCCACCTGGCTGGTCCCGTCCTTCATCATCATCGCGGTGATGGCTTTCAGCCAGGCCAACTTCAGGACCTCCAACGGCACCCTCATCCAGCTCCTCTCCCCGGACGCCCTGAGGGGCCGTGTCACCACCCTGCAGCAGATGGGGCAGGGCCTGGTGCCCTTCTCCAGCCTGCTCATCGGCGCCTTCGCCTGGTACTCCACCCCTCCCCTCGCCTTCACCGTGGTCGGCCTCGTCGGCCTGGGCATGGCCGTCTACTTCCTGTTCACCTCCCACCGGATCCGCGCGCTGGAGTAGCCCCGCCGGTCCGGTTGCGGCGCCCCGGTCCGGCGTTTAGAATCGTGCTGAAGAGAACGGGGAGGAGCGAGACATGGACCTGGAGCTGGAAGGCAAGACGGCAATAGTCACGGGAGGCAGCGCCGGCATCGGCAAGGCCGTCGCGTTGGAGCTGGCGCGGGAGGGCGTGGACGTTGCCATCTGCGCCCGCCGCCCCGAGCCCCTGGAGCAGGCCGCGACGGAGCTGGCCCAAGAGACGGGCCGGAGGATCGTCGCGGTGCCCGCCGACACCGGCGACCGGGCGTCGGTGGAGCACATGGTCGAGGCCGCCTACGGGGCCCTCGGCCGCATCGACATACTGGTCAACAACGCCGCCTTCCCCGGAGGGTTGGTCACCGGCCCCCTGGCCGAGGCCAGCGAGGAGGCCCTCATCGACGACGTGAACACCAAGGTGATGGGCTACTTCCGGTGCGCCAAGGCGGTGGAGCCCCACATGCGGCGCCAGGGTTGGGGCCGCATCGTCAACATCGGCGGCACGTCGGCCAGGCAGGGCGGCACCATCAGCGGCCTGAGAAACGCGGCCATCGTCCACCTGACCAAGACCCTCTCCCAGCTCCTGGGACCCGCGGGAGTCACCGTCAACCTGGTCCACCCGGGGACGACCCGCACCGAGCGCAGCGGGCCAATGTACGAGGAGCAGGCCCGGCGGCAGGGGCTGACGGTGGAGGAGGTGGAGGCCCGCGTCGCCGAGGGCATCGCCATCCGGCGCATAGTCGACGCCCGGGAGATAGGGTACCTGGTCTGCTTCCTGGCCTCGCCCAAGTCCACCTGCGTCACGGGAGAGGTGGTGGCCGCCGGAGGCGGCTCGATGAACGCCGTTTATCAGTAGGGCGATAGGGCCCGAAAACCCGGGGAGGGGCCTGATGGAGACAGGACACTAGGAGGTGCCATGACCACTCTCACCTGGTCGCCCGAGGCGGCCATGACCGCCGCGGAGATCGACGCCTTCCTGGCCGAGAAGCTGGCCGCGCGGCTCACCTCCATCCGGCCCGACGGCTATCCCCACGCCACGCCGCTGTGGTACGTGTGGGACGGGGAGGCCCTGTGGTTCCTGCTGGGGGCGGGGATACGCCGGAGGCAGCACATCCGCAACCTGGAGCGGGACCCCAAAACGTCGGTGATAATCGACCGCGACGCCCGCCTGCAGGAGGGTGGGCTTCTCAACGCCCAGGGCGTGACCATCCGGGGGAAGGCAGAGCTGTCCACCGACGAGGGACTCCAGCTGGACATCGGCCGGAGGACGATGCAGAGGTACTTCGGCTACGTCGACGAGGCGTTGGTGCTGGGCGCCCTGGAGGACGGCAAGCCGGGGAAGAATCGGGTCGTCGTCAAGGTCGTCCCCGAGAGCATCCACGGCTGGGACTTCCGCAAGCTGGAGGGGATGGGCGTCTACGGCGTCTCTCCCTGAGCGCCCCTTCAGGCCAACACGCTCCAACTTGACGGGGTGTGGGCCCCCTTCTACAATGCTCTCGTCGGCGCCGACAGCGGGGGCCAAGGGCAATGCTCTCGTCGGCGCCCGCAGCGAGGGCAAGGGCAATGCCTTGCCGGCAGCCGGAGCGGGGACGGCCGGGGGCGATATGACCACGACCACCAAGGATCTCTGCTACCTGAGCATCACCGAGGCCGGGGCATTGATGCGCAGCCGCCAGTTGTCCCCGGTGGAGCTGGTCAGGGCCCACCTGGAGCGCATCGAGGCCGTCGACGGGACACTCCACTCCTTCGTCACCGTGATGGCCGACCAGGCCATGGCCGAGGCCCGCAAGGCCGAGGCCGAGCTCCTACAAGGCCGCGACCGGGGCCCCCTGCACGGCATCCCCACCGCCCACAAGGACCTGTACGACACCGCCGGGGTGCGCACCACCTCCGGCTCCAGGGTGGACATCGACCGGGTGCCGACCGAGGACTGCACCGTCGTCGCCAGGTACCGGGAGGCCGGCGCGGTGCTCCTGGGCAAGCTGGCCATGCACGAGTTCGCCCTGGGCGGCCCCGACTTCACCACCCCTTTCCCCCCCGCCCGCAACCCCTGGGACCCCGGCCACATCACCGGCGGCTCCAGCAGCGGCTCGGGAGCGGCGGTGGCCGGGGGGCTGTGCATGGGCGCCCTGGGCTCCTGCACTGGCGGCTCCATCCGGTTCCCGGCCTCCCACTGCGGCACCGTCGGCATCAAGCCCACCTACGGCCGGGTCAGCCGCGCCGGGGTGGTGACCCTGAGCTGGTCCCAGGACCACGCCGGCCCCCTGACCAGGCGCGTGGAGGACGCCGCCCTGATGCTCCAGCCCATAGCGGGCCACGACCCCCGGGACCCCACCTCCAGCCGCGCCCCCGTCCCCGACTTCAGGGAGGGCATCTCCGGCGGGATACAGGGGCTGAGGATCGGCGTGCCCAGGCACTACTTCTTCTCCCCCGGCCCCGGCGTCAGCTCGGAGGTTCTGGACATCGTGGAGAAGCAGCTCGGGGTGCTGGAGGAGCTGGGGGCCCGCGTCGAGGAGGTGTCCATACCCAGCCTGGACTTCGCCCGCTCTGCCAACATGGTGATAATGCTGAGCGAGGCATTCGCCTACCACGAGCCCAACCTCAAGGCCAGGGCCCACGAGTACGGCGAGATCCAGCGGGCGTCCTTCCGGATAGGCGGCCTCCTGAAGGCCTCGGACTACGTGCAGGCCCAGCGGTGCCGCAGCGTGGTGAAGAAGGAGTTCGCCGAGGTTCTCCGCAGGGTCGACGTGCTGGCCAGCCCGACCATGCCCAGGACGGCGCCGTCCTTCGAGGGCTACGACCCGGTGAGCCACAACCGGGGGCCCAGCTACACGGCGCCATACAACGTCACCGGGCTGCCGGCCATCTCCGTCCCCGCCGGGTTCGCCTCCGACGGGCTGCCCGTGGGTCTCCAGATAGGCGGCCGTCCCTTCGACGAGGCTACCCTGTTCCGCGTGGCCTACGCCTACGAGCAGCGGACCCGCTGGTACGCCCACCGGCCGTCGATATAGGGCGTGGCGTGTCCAGGGTCCTCGGCTTTCTCGCGAACATCGTGGACGCCGCGCCGTTGGGGCGAAAGCTGAGGTTCCTGGTACGGAACACTTGGATCAAGGCCTGCCGCCGTAGCTGGTGCTGCGGCAACGCGGGCCAGACCGGCTGTTGACGGCCCGAGGCTCCCCCGGGGACCGGGGGATAGGGAGCCCGCGTAAAGCCCAAGTCTTGTAAGGCCCAAGTCTCTTAGTGAGGAGAAGACGCCATGTCCTCGACACGTACCCTGGCCGGCTATCTGTCGGCCCTCAGATACGAAGACCTCCCGCCCCCGGTGGCGGAGAAGGGCCGGCTGCTCATCCTCGACGCCATCGGCAACTGTATCGGGGGATATCCCCTGGCCCTGGCTAACCCCTTCCTGGAGATGTCCAGGGAGCTGGGCGGAGGGAGCCCCCAGGCGACCCTGATAGGCGACGGCTCCAAGGTCGCTCCGCCCATGGCGGCCTACGCCAACGGGGCCCTGTCCACCATGCTGGACTACTGCGACTCCTTCGCCTCCCCGGGCGGCACGAACCTGGCGTGGATGGGGCCCATGGCCGTGCCCGGCGCGCTGGCTACGGGAGAGGGCCGGGGCATCTCGGGCAGGGAGCTGATCGTCAGCGTGGTGGCGGGCTACGAGTGCGCCGCGCGGATCGTCGCGTCCATGGACCAGACGCCCGAGCAGGAGGCCAAGGTCACCGGGTCCAGCCTGTCGGTGTTCGCGTCGGCGGGTGCGGCGGCCAGGGCCCTGGGGCAGGACCGCGACCGGTTCCTGTCCACCCTGGGAATGGCCGGCATGTACACGCCCGTGCCCGCGGGCTACAAATGGATAGGCGACGAGGGGCTGACTCCCCGCAAGGACATCAAGCAGGGATGGGCCTGGATGACCATGGTGGGAGTCTTCGCAGCCGTGTCTGCGGAGAAGGGCCTGCAGATGCTGCAGGAGAACAACATCCTCGACGGGGACCACGGCCTGTGGCGGATGCTGGGGATGGACATCTTCAGGGACGAGGAAGTCACGGCGGGCTTGGGCGAGAGGTTCCACGTCCTCAGGTTCGCCACCAAGTCCTTCCCCGGATGCGCCGTGACCCACACGGCCATGGCCGGGGTCACGGACCTGGTGAGAGACCAGCGCCTGGCCCCCGAGGACATCGAGACCGTCCACGTGGTGACCAACCGGGCCGGGGGGATAGGGTTCGAGGACCAGGCGCCCACCAGGCTGGTGGACCGGGAGTTCAGCATGCCCTACCAGGTGGCGGCCGCCGTACTGGCGGGGACCAAGGGGCCGGGCTGGTACTCCGAGGACCTGGCTGGCGGCGACGGGTTCAAGGACATGGAGCGCCGGGTGAGCCTGGGCTTCGACGAGGAGTCGGAGCAGGTCTACAGGGACACCCACGCCCGCATCAGCAAGGTCATCCTCTCCACCAGGGACGGACGCAGCTTCAGGACCCGGGTCGACGACACCGACAGGTACACCGACTGGGACGGGGTGCTCGCCAAGTTCATGGACACCACGACCCAGGTCATCACCCGGGACCACGCCGAGTCCATCGCCGGGGCCGTGAAGGGGCTGGAGTCGATGGCGTCCGTCTCGGAGCTGACGGGCCTGCTGAAGGTCCCCCGGTCCTGACCCTGACGCATGGCGAGGCCGCTACCATCCAGAGGTGAGCGATGATAACCAAGTTCGACGGCATGTTCGCGGGCCACGTGGACATGGAGGACGTGGGCTACGCCGGGGTCCCGGTGAACGACCGGTGGTACTCCGACGAGCACTTGGCCACGGTCTTCGACAAGACCGACGCCATCGCCATCCAGCTCGACCGCTGGGGCTACGACACCCTCTGGATGGCCGAGCACCACTTCCAGCGGGAGGGGTACGAGTGCATCCCCAACATCCCCCTGCTGGCGGTCCACCTGGCCCACGTGACCCCCAGGATCAGGCTGGGGTGCGCCTTCAACATCGCCCCCATGTGGCACCCGCTGCGCCTGGCCGAGGACTTCGCCACCGCCGACATCCTCACCGGCGGCCGGGTGGTCTTCGGCGTCGGCCGCGGCTACCACACCAGGGAGGTGGAGGTGTTCGGCGCGCCCCTGCTGGACCAGGAGGCCAACCGGGACATGTTCGAGGAGCAGGTGGAGGTCATCCTAAAGTCCTTCCACGAGGCGTCCTTTTCCCACCACGGCAAGTACTACACCATCCCACCCAGGGTCCCCTACCGGGGCTACGAGCTGGATGAGATCACCTTGGTGCCCAGGCCCGTCAACCTGCCCGTGGAGTGCTGGCAGCCCATCCAGAGCGCCACGCCCCGGGCCCTGGACTTCATGGCCAGGCACGGCATAAACGGCATCATCGGCGGCGGGGTGGCCGAGGGCGGCGCCATGGAGAGGGTGGTGCTGGCCTACCGCGACGCCCTCGCCCGGGCCGGCCGGGAGACCGAGCCCGGGGAGGGGCTGAGCATCGGATTCTCCTTCTACATCGCCGACACGGTGGAGAGGGCCATCGCCGAGGCCGGCAAGCTTTACGAGGAGAACCTGAAGATGTTCGGCCCCCTGCGGCTCGTCCGGACCCTCACCGACGAGCAGGTGGAGGCGATGAGCGACCGCCGCAGGGCCCCCCACGCGGACCTGCCCAGGATCGAGGACGCGGTGAAGGCCGGCGGGTTCCTATGCGGCCCGCCGGAGAGGATCATCGAGGCCCTGAAGTCGGTGGAGGCCCGGTATCCGGGGCTGGAACGCGTCACCCTGCAGCAGCCGGTGGGCACTCCCCAGGCGGTAATTCTGGAGCAGATGGAGCGGTTCGCCAAAGAGGTCATGCCCGCTTTCGCGGCAAGCCCCCAGCCGGCCGTCCCAGCGGACTAGCCCCCGGGCTAGACCCCCGGAATAGGATAGACCCATGGCCTCCTACATCGTCCTCTCCTCCATGAAGGGCAGGTTCTTCTCGGACCGGGGCAACAGCTACGACAACTTCCAGATGATGGGGTACGTCCAGGCGTCCAGTGCCGAGGACGCCGTGGCAGCCTTCTTCGAGGAGGCCCCTTACCCGATAGTGTGGGCCGACGTGGAGTACATGTGGGCCGAGCGCCTCTCCGAGGACGGCACGGGCGGCCGGTACGGCGACTATGGCCGCGTGTACGTGGAGAGCCTCCGGCGCCGCTGGCGGCAGCCCGAGGCTTGAAGGGCCCCCCGGGCTCGGATACAATGGTCGCGTCCCGCCCGGCAACCGTTTCCCCCGGCAACCGTCTCCCCCGGCAACCGTCTCCCCCGGCAACTGTTTACAAGGAGGGGTAGCAATGGCCACAGATATGACCATACTGGTGGGGACCGTCGGCCAGGGGGTGATGCGCAGTGCGGACGGCGGAGAGTCCTGGAGGCGCATAGGCGTCGACCAGGGGATGCACTCCGACGCCCTGGTCCGTGCCGTCGTGAACCACCCCAGCCATCGCGAGACAGTGTTTGCCGGCAGCGACGCCGGCCTGTACGTCAGCGAGGACGCGGGCGGTACCTGGAGGCTGCTGGACGGCGCGCTCCGGGGCCAGCACGTCTGGGCCCTGGCCATCGACCCCGACTCCCCGGGCGCCATGTATGCAGGGACGGGCACGCCCACTCCCGCGGGGGTGTTCCGGTCCACCGACGGCGGCCGCACCTGGGAGCAGAGGCCGGTGGAGATAGCCGACGAGTGCATCAACGTGGGGACGCCCCGGGTGACCGCCATCGCCATAGACCCCACGGCGGCCAACCGGGTCTGGGTCGGCCTGGAGGTGGACGGCCTCCGGCTCAGCACCGACTCGGGCGAGAGCTGGCGGTCCGTCAACGGCGGCATCCCCAACCGCGACGTGCACAACGTGACGGTGACCGAGGGCCCCCCCAAGACCGTCATCGTGGTGGTCAACGACGACATCTACACCACCGTAGACGACGGCGCCACCTGGCGGTCGGTGGGCGTCCGGAGCTCCTTCCCCTGGGGCTACCCGCGCGGCGTCCTGGTGAAGCCCGGCGAGGCCAACACCGTTTTCGTGACCATCGGCGACACCACCCCGGGGCAGATCGGCACCGTGATGCGGTCCACCGACACAGGCAGAACCTGGAGCAGCCTGACGTTGCCGGTGGAGCCCAACGCCGCCATGTGGGTGGTCAACGCCCAGCCCTACGACTCCGACGTGATGTTCGCCGGCAGCCGGTACGGCTACCTGTACCGCAGCGACGACGGCGGCGAGTCGTGGACCAAGCTGTGGCGGGAGTTCAGCGAGATTTCGTCGGTGATCTGGGTGCCCAACTAGCGGGCGGCCCCGCTATTGTCAGACCACAACCGGACCCGCAGGAGTGAGTGATGATCCAAGTCTCCATTCTCTATGCCCAGCAGGACGACGGCTCCTTCGACGAGAAGTACTACATGGAGAAGCACATGCCCCTGGTGAGGGAGCGGCTGACCCCCCGCGGCCTGCGCCGGGACGAGGTGTGCAAAGGCGTCTCTGCGCCGGACCCCAGCAAGCCGCCCCAGTACGGGTACATGTGCTACCTGTACTTCGACACCGTGGAGGAGGTCCACCAGGCCTTCATGGCCGAGGGCCACGACCTGATGGGGGACATTCCCAACTACACCAACGTCAAGCCCCTCATCCAGATCAGCGAGACCCTTTAGCAAGACCCGGGAGTAGCGCCGTGATCAGCTCCTTCTCCGTAATGACCATGGGCCAGGTGCTCCAGGGGGACGGCATCGGCTTCGACGGCATCCCCGCCAACGACCGGTGGTACCCCAACGAGCGCCTCGTCGAGGCCTTCGACATGACCCTGGAGACGGCCCAGCTCATGGAGGGACTGGGCTACGACACCCTGTGGATGGCCGAGCACCACTTCCAGCGGGAGGGGTACGAGTGCGTGCCCAACCTGCTGATGCTGGGCCTGTGGCTGGCCCAGCGCACCAGCAGGCTCAAGTTCGGCTGCGCCTTCAACATCCTGCCCATGTGGCACCCCCTGCGCCTGGCCGAAGACTTCGCCACCGCGGATATCCTGACCAACGGCCGCGTCGTCTTCGGCGTGGGCCGCGGCTACCACACCCGCGAGGTGGAGACCTTCGGCGCCCCCATGCTGGACGCCGACGCCAACCGCGAGCTGTTCGAGGAGCAGGTGGAGGTCGTCCTCAAGGCCTTCAACCAGGCATCCTTCTCCCATCACGGGAAGCACTACACAATCCCTCCCCGGGTCCCCTACAGGGGGTACGACCTGGAGGAGATAACCCTGGTGCCCCGCCCCCGGAACCTCCCCGTGGAGACGTGGCAGCCCATCGTCAGCGGCAGCGCCAGGGGCATGGACTTCATGGCGAAGCACGGCATGAAGGGGATCATCCTGGGCACCGCCATGGACCACGTGGATGCCATGGTGCGGGAGTACCAGGCGGCCAACGCACGCCACGGCCGGGACCTTGAGCTGGGCGAGGGCCTGGCCCTGGGGCTGTGGATGTGGCTGGAGGACAGCTTCGATGCCGCCAAGCGGGCGATGCGCCCCCTCTTCGAGGAGCACGTCAAGTTCGCCGCTCCCCTTGGGATGCTGCGCTACAGCGAAGACCAGATGAAGGCCGTGGGGCCCGCCGGCGCGGCGACGCACATCGCCGCGGGCACGGACTTCGACCAGGTGCTGAAGACCAGGGCATGGTTCTGCGGCACCTCGGAGGACGCCATCGCCCACATCAAGGAGATCGAGGACAGGTACCCCGGCCTCGACCAGGTGCTGGTGGCGACTCCCATGGGGATGACCAGGGCCCAGATCACCGACCAGGTCAGCCGGTTCGCCGCCGAGGTGATGCCCGCCTTCGCCCCGGGGCCCGCTTCCTGACCCGGCAGACCGGCGCGCGGCCCCCGGAGGTGCACCCTGGAACGCTGTGATTGGGCCGGACCCGACCCCCTGAGCATCGACTACCACGACACCGAGTGGGGTGTCCCCTGCCACGACGACAGGGCCCTGTTCGAGCTGCTGATACTGGAGGGGGCCCAGGCCGGCCTGAGCTGGAATACCATACTCGGCAAGCGTGAGTCGTACCGGCTGGCCTACGACAACTTCGACCCGGCCGCCGTCGCCGGCTACGATGACGCCAGGACCGCGGCGCTCCTGGCGGACCCGGGAATCGTCCGCAACCGGCTGAAGGTGGCGGCCTCCGTCGCCAACGCCCGGGCGTTCCTGGAGGTCCAGCGGTCCCACGGCAGCTTCGACGCGTATGTGTGGTCCTTCGTCGGGGGCGCTCCCCGCGTCAATGCCTGGACCCGGCTGCGGGACGTCCCGGCCAGGACCCCCGAGTCCCAGGCCATGAGCAAGGACCTGCTGAAACGGGGCTTCAAGTTCGTGGGACCGACGATATGCTACGCTTTCATGCAGGCCGCCGGCATGGTAAACGACCACCAGGTGGGCTGTTTCAGGTACCCGCAGCTCTCCTAGCTTGCCGTCTCACAGGTCCGTCGAATAGGCCTGCCCGCCTCCTGCCAGGCGCCGGTCCACCAGTGGGTGGGGTTCATTGCCCGCGCGGAGCGCGCGGCCCCGCCCCCTTGCTTAGGCCAGAGTGGGCTCGATAACCTGGGAGGGGCGCTGGAGGCTGCTGGCTACAGGCCCCTGTCCACCATGAAGCTGCACAGGTCGGCGGTGCGGCACGAGTAGCCCCACTCGTTGTCGTACCAGCCCAGCACCTTCACCATGTCCTCGTCCATAACCATGGTGGATGGGGCGTCCAGTATGCAGCTATGGGGGTTGCCCCTGAAGTCCGAGCTTACAAGGGGCTCTTCCGTGTACTGGAGTATCCCCTGCAGCGGCCCCGAGGCCGCGCTCCTGAAGGCGTCGTTGACCTCCTCCGGGGTCACCTTTCGCGACACGGTGGCGACGAAGTCGGTCACGGAGACGGTGACGGTGGGCACCCGCAGGGCGATGCCGTGGAGTTTCCCGTTCAGCTCGGGCACCACCAGGCCCACGGCCCTGGCCGCCCCGGTGCTGGTGGGGATGATGTTGGCCGCCGCCGCCCGGGCCCGCCTCAGGTCCGAGTGCACCTGGTCCAGGATCTTCTGGTCGTTCGTGTAGGAGTGCACCGTGGTCATCAGGCCGTGCTGTATGCCGAAGGCGTCGTTGAGCACCTTGACCATGGGGGCGAAGCAGTTGGTGGTGCAGGAGGCGTTGGATACGATCCTGTGCTGCCCCGGGTCGTACTTCTCGTCGTTGACCCCCAGCACGACGGTCAGGTCCTCGCCCTTGGCGGGGGCGGATATGATGACCTTGCTGGCGCCTCCCTTCAGGTGGGCCCCGGCCCTCTCCGCGTCGGTGAAGATGCCCGTGGACTCGACCACCACGTCCACGCCCATCTCGCCCCAGGGTATGTTGGCGGGGTCCCGCTCGGAGAACACCCTTATCTCCCGGCCGTCGATCACCAGGCTTCCGTGCCTGGCCTCGACGCTGCCGGGGTAGACGCCGTAGGTCGTGTCGTACTTGAACAGGTGGGCGTTGGTCTCGGCGCTGGCCAGGTCGTTGACTGCCGCGACCTCCAGCTTCCCGGCGTATCTCTCACCGATGGCCCGGGTCACCTGTCTGCCGATCCTGCCAAAGCCGTTGACGCCTATTCGGGTCGCCACGGGTCACCTCCCGATCATGATTTTATGATGGCTCCCACGTCCGACATGATACCATCCGCCCAGCCCACCGCCTCCGTCGCCTGGTCCCGCGTAAACGCCTGGAATGGAGCTATCTCCACCCCCGGGTGGGCATTCGGGTACCGGGGCGAGACGTAGTAGAGGTCCAACCTGGCGGCGGCTTCGACGTGGTGGGAGAGCTCGGGGTGGAGTTCGATCTGACCCTTCAGCAGCTCCGTTACGGAGTGGCCCGTCACGTAGCGCGCCCCTCCCAGGTACGCCACCGCCTTCACCGCCTTCTCCGAGGCTTGCTGGGCTATGAAGCAAGCCTGGGCGTAGAAACCACCGCCGGCGGCGTACTTGGCGAAGGCCAGGTCGTCCTGGGCCTGGGCCAGCCAACGGCCTGCCTCGGTCAGGGGGTCAGGCTTCATATATCACCACGCCGTCTTCCATCACCTTGGCTATGAAGGGGTTCCCCTGTTCCTTCATGGCCGTGAGCTCGGCGGGCGTGTAGACGAGGACGTCCATGCCCTTATCCAGCAGCCACGCCAGCCCTTGGAACTCCTCATACCGGTCGAGGAAGGGGCGCTTGGTCTCCTTGATGATGACCACGTCTACGTCGCTGTGATCGTCGGCGTCGCCCCGGGCATAGGAGCCAAAGAGCATGGCCTGGCGTGCGCCCCCCGCTTCCAGCACGGGCTTGAAGGCATCCGTGATCTCTTTCACCGTCAACGTCTTCACGACCGTCGTTCCGTTGCCCTTGGAAGGTCCCTGGTTGCCGCATTACCGCCGGCGCGCTACACCGCCGCGTGGCGCAGGGCGGCACCGCCCGCGTACCGGGCATCCGCCCCTATCTCATGCTCGATCTTCAGGAGCCGGTTGTACTTGGCCAGCCGCTCGGACCGGCATGGCGCTCCCGACTTGATCTGCCCCGTCTCCCAGGCCACCGAAAGGTCGGAGATGGTGGTGTCCTCGGTCTCCCCCGACCGGTGGCTCATCACTGTGCTCCACCCGGCTCGCTTCGTCAGCCTGATGGCCTCCAGGGTCTCGCTCAGGGTCCCGATCTGGTTGGGCTTTATGAGGACCGAGTTGCTGGTGTGCGTCTGGATACCCCGGGCGATACGGTCCACGTTGGTCGTGTACAGGTCGTCGCCGACGAGCTGGACCTTGCCGCCCAGCCGGCGGTGCAGCAGCTCCCAGCCGTTCCAGTCGTCCTCGGACAGCCCGTCCTCGATGCTGACGATGGGGTACTGCTCCACCCACCCGACGTAGTAGTCCACCATCTCTTCGGAGGTGAGCCATATCCCCTCCCGGGCCAGGTGGTAGGTCCCTTGCCGGTGGAGCTCGGTGGCAGCCGCGTCCAGCGCAATGCCGCAGTCCCGGCCGGGCTCGTACCCCGCCGTCTGGATCGCCTGCAGCAGGATCTCCACAGCGTGGGCATTGGAAGGCAGGGAAGGCGCGAAACCGCCCTCGTCGCCCACCCCGGTATACATGTACCTGTTCTCGATCAGGTGCAGCAGCGCGTTGTGTATCTCGGCGCCGGCCCGAAGCGCCTCGGCAAAGGTCGAGGCGGACATCGGCACCACCATGAACTCCTGGAAGTCCGTGGAGCCCCGGGCGTGACGGCCTCCGTTCAGGACGTTGAACATGGGGACGGGCAGCAGGTTGGCCGAGCCCTGGGACAGGTAGCGGTACAGGGGCGCCCCGAGGGCCGCCGCCGCCGCCCGTGCCGTCGCCATGGACGTGCCCAGGATGGAGTTGGCTCCCAGGCGGGACTTGTTGGGGGTGCCGTCCAGCTCCATCAGCATCCCGTCCACCTGGGACTGGTCGAAGGGGGACACCCCCCTCAGGGCCGGACAGATCACCTCGTGGACACGGGATATGGCCCGCAGCATTCCCCTGCCGTGGTAGCGGGCGGGGTCTCCGTCCTGGAGCTCCACCGCCTCGTGGGAGCCGGTGCTGGCCCCCGAGGGCACCATGGCGTTCCCTCTGGCGCCGTCGGACAGGCGCACCTCCACGTCTATGGTCGGGTTTCCCCGGGAGTCGAGGACCTCCCGGGCGTGGACTGACTGTATGTTAGGCACTACTCTCGTTTCCCTGGCGACTGGACCCGAATCCCACGCCGGCCACGGCGTCGGCCGGGGCGGCGGTGGGGGGTACACTTCGTTTGTGCGGCTATCCCGTGGTCATGCGGGATTGGGCAGACACGATCTTGAGCCGCTCGTCCGCTGCGGCGACGGCCTTGTCCACGGCGTCCACCGGGTCCAGGGCCACTATCATCTTGTCGTCCGCCTCACCGTTCCTGAACAAGGTCCACGTGTCCAGGCCGATTACCGGGATATCGGCCCTCAGCGCGTAGCACATCTCCGAGACCGTCCCGTAGGAGCCGTCGATGGCTATGACCGCCTGGCCCGTGTAGGCGACGATGGCGTTCCGGGCGTAGCCCATGTCGGTGCATATGGGGATGTCCACCCACCGGTTGGCCTGGCCGCCGTCCCGGCCGGGCAGGATTCCGATGGTCGTCCCTCCCCCCTCCTTCGCGCCCCGGCAAACGGCCTCCATGACCCCCGCCATGCCGCCGCACGCCACCATGATCCCGCGCCTGGCCAACTCGCGGCCCACCTCCTCGGCCTTGCGTATCGCCTCCGGGGAGGCTCGTTGCCGCCTATGACAGAGATGATCACGGAAGGGACCTCCAAAGGCTGGACGAAACACAGGCATTATAGCAGATATCACCTTTGGGGTGGCGGACCGGGGCCCGGCCGTGGGCCGGCCCACCAGTGGGTGGGGGTTCCTTGCCCGCGCGGAGCGCGGGGAGGGAGGGTGGGCTCAATAGCCCTGGGAGGGGCCTGAGGGTACGACGAACCTCGGGAAGCAGGACTAGTTGACCGGCAGAATAGACGCCGTGGCGGCGTCCAGGGCCTCCACTATGGGGAAGGGGTACACCCCGACGAAGAAGGTGCCAAGCACCAGCACCGCCAGCACGCCCAGGATCAGGGGAGTGGGCGACAGCCGTACGGCGGCAGAGGCCTCCACTCCCGAGTCGGCGTCGCCGCCCGCCGCCTGGGCCTCCTCCGGCGCCGGCTGTATGTACATGTGCCTTATGACCACCAGGTAGTAGTAGAGGGATATGAGGCTGTTGAGAATGGCCAGGGACGCCAGCCACAGCAGCCCCTCGTTGGCGGCGGCGGTGAACAGGTAGAACTTGGTCGTGAACCCGGCGAAGAAGGGCAGGCCGGCCAGGGAGAACAGCCCCACCGCTATGGACGCGGCCAGGAAGGGGTGCCGGTCCGCCAGCCCCGCGAAGTCCGCGATCTCCTCCTTGCCCGTGAGGTTGAAGAAGGCGATCACGCCCACGAACACCACCATGTTCGTCGCCGCGTAGCCCACCAGGTGGAGCATGATGCCGTTGGAGGCCAGCGCCGATACGGGCCCCGGAGCCTCCAGGTTGGGCAGCGCGGCGATTCCCAGGAGCAGGAAGCCCACCTGGCCCACGCTGGAGTAGGCCAGCAGCCTCTTGATGTTCCGTTGGGCTATGGCCACCAGGTTGCCCACGGTCATGGTCACTGCAGCCAGCACCGCGACGATTATCTGCCAGTCGTCCACGGTCGGCAGGAATCCCTCTGCGAACAGCCTCAGGACCAGGGCGAAGGCGGCGGCCTTGGAGCCCACCGCCAGGTAGGCCGTCACGGGCAGGGGCGCGCCTTCGTACACGTCGGGGGCCCACATGTGGAAGGGCACGGCCGCCATCTTGAAACCCAGCCCCACCAGGATCAGGGCTATGCCCACCCACAAGGCCGGGCTGAAGTCGCCGCCCGCCGCCAGCACCTCGTGAATCCCGTCGTACCGGGTCTCGCCGATGCTGCTGTACACCAGGCTGACGCCGAACAGCAGTATCGCCGAGGAGAAAGCCCCGATGAGGACGTACTTGATCCCGGCCTCGTTGGACTTGGCGTTGGTTCTGGCGTAGGAGGCGAGGATGTAGAAGCAGAAGCTCATCAGCTCCAGGGCGATGTAGGCGGTGAGTAGCTCCCGTGAGCCGGCCATCACGCTCATGGCCAGCACCGAGAAGAGGATGAGGCCGTAGTACTCCCCCGGATGGGTCAGGTACTTCTCGATGTAGTCCATCGAGCTCAGGATGATGAAGATGCCCATGGCCATGAAGAAGCACTTGAAGAACAGGGAGTAGGCGTCCACCTGCACCAGCCCGCCGTACAGGGCCTGGTCCTCGCCCCACAGCAGGGCCAGGGACAGGGCGATGAGCCCTCCCAGGCCGGCCACGCTCAGCCAGCCCAGGAGCAGCTTTCGGGAGGCCGGCAACACCAGGTCCACCGCGAGCACCAACATGGCGAGGCCCGCCAGGACGAACTCCGGCAGCAGCAGGTGCAGGTCTGCGGTCAGCGACATGGGATCAGTACAGTCCTCCGGAAGGTCCTGGGTGCATCATGCTGGGAACCTCACGAGCAGGTCGGCGACTCCACTGTTGATCACGTCCATGAAGGGCAGCGGCCAGACGCCCACGAAGACCAGCGTCACCACCAGCATTCCGGCGGCGCCCATCTCCAGCCGGCTGGCGTCTCCCAGGTGCTCCCACCGCGGGTCCATGGGCCCGAAGAAGGTGCTGGCCAGGAGGCGCAGTATGTACACGGCGGTTATGGCCGCTCCGATCACCGCCAGCACCGCCAGGGGCAGGTAGGTCCTGAAGGTCCCCACGAACACCAGGAACTCGGCCACGAAGCCGCTGAGTCCCGGCAGGCCCAGGGAGGCCAGGCCCGCCACGGCGAAGAAGGCGGCGGTCACTCCCATGCGCTTGGAGAGCCCCCCCAGCACGCCTATGTCCCGCACGTGGGCCCGGTCGTATATCACCCCGACCAGGGCGAAGAAGAGGGCCGTCATGATCCCGTGGGAGAACATCTGGAGCACCGCGCCGCCCACCCCCAGGCGGTCCAGGGTGGCGATGCCCATGAGCACATATCCCATGTGGCTGACGCTGGAGTAGCCGACGACGTACTTCAGGTCCCGTTGGGCCAGGGCCGACACGGCGCCGTACAGTACGTTGACCGTGCCCAGCCCTATGAGCACCGGCATCCACGTCTCTGCCCCCTCGGGCAGGAGCACCATCCCAACGCGGATGATGCCGTAGGCGCCCAGCTTCATCAGCACCCCGGCGTGGACCATGCTCACCGCCGTGGGCGCCGCCACGTGCCCGTCGGGGGACCAGGTATGGAAGGGCCACAGGCCCGCCAGCACCCCGAACCCCACCATGAACAGGGGGAAGAACAGGGTCTGGAAGTGCTTGAAGCCTTCGTTGAAGTCCACATCCTGGAGGTCGGCCCCTTCCCCAGCCACCGACTCTATCAGGAAGGTCGGGGTGCCGGCCTGGGCGGCAGCCCAGTAGACGCCGAGGATCGCCGTCCACACCAGCACGCTGCCGGCCACCAGGAAGAGCACCAGCTTCAGCGCCCCGTACTCCTTGGGGCGCAGGAACGTGCCGAAGTCGCTGCTGCTGCCCCACACTCCGATGAGGAGGTACATGGGCAGCACCGCCAGCTCGTAGAAGAAGAACAGGAAGAACAGGTCCCGGACTACGAAGACGCCGTACACCCCCGCCACCAGCATCATCATCAGCACGAAGAAGTCCCGGGGCCGGTGCTGGATGTTCCAGGAGACCATGGTAGCCGCCAGCACCACGATTCCCGTGAGGAGGACCATGGGCGCCGATATGCCGTCCAGCCCCAGGCTCAGGGAGATGTTCATGGGTGCGTCCAGCCACTGGAACGAGTCGGTGAACTGGTAGCCCCCCTCCTCGTAGTCGTACATGGAGAAGATGACCGCGCTCAGCACCGCCAGGGCCGCGCCGATGAGGGTGGAGAAGGCCCGTATCTCCCTGTGCCGGTCACGGGGGAACAGCGCCAGCAGGAGCCCGGCGCAGAAGGGCAGCAGTATGGTCACGAAGAGAATCATGCCAGCTCACGCCTCCAGCGAAGCGAGCAAAACCAGACCGGGGGGAAAGCCAATCTGCCGGTCATCGGCTCGCCAGCGCCCACCAGAGGACGGCAACGGCTACGGCGCCGACGGCCATGCCGAGCGCGTAGCTGTACACCCGCCCGCTGACGTGATACCGGAGGATGAACCCGGTGCGCCGGACAGTGTTGCCCGGTCCGTTGACTCCCAAGTCGTTCACCACCACCCTGTCGAAGAGGGCGATGAACGAGGCGAAGACCAGCACCAGCCTGTCGATGCCCCATTGGTACAGGTCGTCCAGGTAGTATTTGCTCTCCCACACCCGGATCGGCCACGCGAACCGGGCTTTCCAAGCCTCCAGGTCCACCCGGCGGCTCATGTATACCCGCCAGCACAGGGCGAAGGCCGCCACCGCCAGGACCGCGGAGCCTACCAGGAGGCCCGGATTGGGCGCGAAGCCGTGGGCCTTGCCGAAGAACAGGAAGGTGCCGATGCCGCCGTCGCCGGTCGCCTGTATGGACAGGAAGCCGAACAGGACCGCCGGCACCGCCAGCAGCAACATGGGGCCTATCATCACCATTGGGGACTCGTGGACGCCCTCGTTCTCGGGCTTCAGCTCGCCGTAGAAGACCACGTAGAGCGCCCGCGCCATGTACGCGGCGCTGAGGAAGGCGACGATCAGGGCGAAGGGCAGCAGGTACACCCTGTGGTCCAGCACGGACAGCAGCACCTCGTCCTTGCTCCAGAACCCCGAGAGCACGGGTATTCCACCCAGGGACAGGGCTCCGATGGTGAAGGTCAGGGCCGTGAAGGGCATCACCTTCCTGAGGCCCCCCATCTTCCGGACGTCGGTCTCCTCGTGCATGCTGTGCATCACGCTGCCGGCCCCGAGGAACAGCACCGCCTTGGCGAAGCCGTGGGCCACCAGGTGGAAGATGGCCGCCGTGTAGCCGAAGGCGCCCAGGGACAGCATCATCAGACCCAGGTGGCTGATGGTCGAGTACGCCAGGATGCGCTTCAGGTCGGTGTGGACCAGGGCCATGGTGGCGCCCATCAAGGCGGTGATCAGCCCGATGACGGCCACCACCATCAGGGCGTCGGGGGCCGCCTCGAAGATGGGGAAGGCCCGGGCCACCAGGTATACTCCCGCGGCGACCATGGTCGCGGCGTGGATCAGCGCGCTGACGGGCGAGGGGCCCTCCATGGCGTCGGGCAGCCACACGTGCAGCGGGAACTGGGCGGACTTGCCCATCGCCCCGAGGAACAGCAGGATGGCCGCGATGGTCAGGGTGCCCTCGCCCACCGCGCCTGCGGCGACGGCCTGGAAGGTGGCGGACATGTCGAAGGTCCCGACCTCGTTGAACAGGAGGAGGATGCCCACCAGCAGCCCGACGTCTCCGATGCGCGTGGTGACGAAGGCCTTCTTGGCCGCCTCGGCCGCCGAGCTCCGCTCGTACCAGAACCCTATGAGCAGGTAGGAGCAGACGCCCACCAGCTCCCAGACCACGTACAGCAGGAGGAAGTTGTCCGCCAGCACCAGGCTGAGCATCGACGCGATGAACAGCGCGTGGACGGCGAAGTACCATCCGAAACGGGGGTCGCCCTTCATGTACCCCAGGGAGTAGACCTGGATCATCAGTGCCACCAGGGTAATCAGCCCCAGCATCACCACCGACAGGGGGTCCACGATGATGCCCCAGTTGAGCTCCACCGAGCCCGCCGTGAACCACTCCCGGCTGAAGACGCAGGTCTTCTGCCCGAAGGCCATGAAGCAGTCGGCGCCGGAAACGCCGGCGTCCAGGAACCCGGCCAGGACCAGCCAGAAAACTGCGAAGCCGCCGGCGATGGCCAGGATGGACAGGAAGGCGCCCCTGCCCGGGAGGAACCTCCCGAAGACGACGATAAGGAGGAAAGCGATGAAGCTGAGGGCTGGGATCAGCCAGGCGAGCTCTGCTAGCTCCATCTATCTCACCACTTCATCAGGTCCACTTCGTCCACGTTGACCGTGGAGCGGTTGCGGAACAGTCTCAGGATGATGGCCAGGGCCAGGCCCACCTCCGCGGCGGCCACGGTGATCACGAAGATGGCGATGATCTGGCCGGTGAACCCCACCGGGTCCAGGTGGGCCGCCGCGGCGATCAGGTTGATGTTCACAGCGTTGAGCATCAGCTCGATGGACATGAGTATGAGCACCGCGCTGCGCCGGGCCAGCACGCCGTAGAGGCCCAGGCAGAACAGGGCCGCGCTCAGGACCTGGAATGCCTCCAGGCTCACTGCTCTTCGTCTCCTCGACTGGCGATGATTATTGCCCCCACCAGCGCCACCAGCAGGACCAGGGACGCCACCTCGAAGGGCACCGCCCAGGTGGTGAAGAGGGACTCGCCCAGCTTGGCCAGGCCGGGTCCCTGGGGCTGCGTTTCCGGGAGCTCCTTCCACAGCAGCGCCGCGGTAAGGACCCCGAACAGGGCCAGCGCCGCCACGATGGCCAGGGGCCACTGGGGGTTGTCGCTTATGCGGGGGTACTCCCTGCTCCGGGTGAGCATTATGGCGAACAAGAGCACGATTACGATGGCCCCGCCGTAGATGAGCACCTGCACCAGTGCCAGGAACTCGGCGAACAGCAGCAGGTAGAGGCCCGCCACGGCGACCAGCGAGAGCAGCAGGAACAGGGCCGCGTGGACCACGTTCCGAGTGGCTACCACGCCCAGGCCTCCACCCAACGCCAGGACCGCGGCCAGAACGAACAGGGCCTCGGACATCCTAGCTGGAGCCCTCCTCTACGGGCTCCTTCGCCTCTTGCTCTTCGGCTTCCTTCGCCTTGGCCGCGGCCTCCTTGGCCAGCACCGAGGGCGGGACCCAGGCGGTCTCCTTCTGGTAGCGCTTGCCCATCTCCAGCAGCCCGATGAGGTCGACCCTGTCCCCGTTTCGCTCGTAGGTGCTCATCTCGTGCTCGTGGCTCATCACGATGGCGTCGAAGTTGCACACCTCCACGCAGATGCCGCACAGGATGCACCGGTTCAGGTTGATCTCGAAGGAGTCGACGATCTTCCTCCGGTGGCTCTTCCCATCCTGCTGGAGGGGGTTGTCCATCATCGTCGCGCTCATGCACAGGGTCGGGCAGTTCCTGATGCACACCATGCAGCCCGTGCACCAGGGCTCGCCGACCTTCTCGTCCCAGGTGAGGGCCGGGAAGCCCATGTACCGTGGCTGTATGGGCAGGTGCTCGTTGGGGTACTGGACCGTCACGGGGCTTCTGAACCCCTTGATGGTGGAGACCATGGTCAGGAGCATACCCTTGATACCGCCCAGCATCGGTTATCCTCCTCCCGCCTCGCCGGCCCGCCGGGCCTCGGCCATCTGGCGCAGCCGGTACACCCTGTCGACGCTCTTCGCCGGCGCGGAGAGGTACTTGAAGATCAGGTACCCGATGACGCTGGTCAGCGCCAGGGACATCAGCGTCAGGCTCCACCAGGGCCAGCCGTAGAACAGGTAGATGCCGGTGATGACTATGTTCAGGAAGGACAGCGGCACGACCACCTGCCAGGCGAAGGCCATGAGCTGGTCGATGCGCAGGCGGGGGAAGGTGCCCCTCACCCAGAAGATGACGGTCACCACCAGGTAGGTCTTGATCAGGAACCAGATCACCGACATCAGCCCCGCCAGCCACGTGGGGGAGTCCGGGTTGTAGGGCCCGTACCACCCGCCCAGGAACAGGAGCGCCGTCAGGGCGCCGATGACGAAGGTGTTCATGTACTCCGCCAGGAAGAAGACGGACCAGTGGGCGCCGCTGTACTCGACGAAGGGCCCTCCCACTATCTCCGACTCGGCGAAGTAAATGTCGAAGGGGGTCCGCCCCACCTCGGCCAGCCCGGCTATGAAGAAGATCAGCATTCCCAGGGGTTGCAGCACCACGAAGGGGATGTTGATGGGGTTGGGCTTGGGGAGGTCCACGTCCGTGATGGGCACCTGGCTGATGGATATGATCCGGAGGTCCAGGGACTGGGCCATCATCGCCACCGCGATCACCACCATGATGACGGGGATCTCGTAGCTCACCAGCTGGGCCACCGAGCGGAGGCTCCCCAGGGTGCCGTACTTGTTGGCCGAGCCCCAGCCCGCCAGGACCAGGCCCAGTATGGTCAGCACCGAGAAGGCGATGATGTAGAAGAGGCCCATTTCCAGGTTTCGCATCACCAGGTTCTCCGCGGCGGGGATGGTGACCCAGATCATGAAGGACGGCACCAGCACCACCAGCGGCGCGACCCAGAACACGGCCTTGTCGGCCCACGAGGGGATCAGGTCCTCCTTGAGCACCAGCTTCAGGGCGTCGGCCACCGGCTGGAGCAGGCCCATGGGCCCTGTCCGGGTCGGGCCCAGCCTCCTCTGGAGGCGGCCCAGGAACTTGCGCTCCATCCACGTCAGGGACAGCACCACGACGGAGAGGGCTGTGAAGAGCACCAGCAGCCCCAGGAGTATCAGCAGGAAGTCTACGAGGGTCACCTGTCGACCTCTCCCAGCACGATGTCCAGGGAGCCCAGTATGACGACGGCGTCCGCCAGCCACGTGTCCTTCAGCAGCATCCTCAAGGCGCTCAGGTTGCAGAAGGAGGGGGGCCGCACCTTGACCCTGTAGGGCTTGTCCGAGCCGTCGCTAACCAGGTACACGCCGATCTCGCCCCGGGGGTTCTCCGACCGCACGTAGACGTCGCCCACCGGCGGGCGGATCAGCCGTCTTCCCATCACGGAGACCGGGCCCTGGGGTATCTGGTCCAACGCCTGCTGGATTATGCGCAGCGACTGGTACATCTCCTCGACGCGGACGTAGTACCGCTCCCAGGAGTCCCCGTCGATGCCCACGGGCACGTCGAACTCGAACCGGTCGTAGACCGAGTAGGGCTCGGCCTTCCGCACGTCGTAGGGGACCCCGCATGCCCTGAGGCACGGCCCCGTCAGCCCGTACCCCACGGCGTCCGAGGCGCTTATCGTACCGATGCCCTTGCTCCGGGCGATGAACACCTCGTTGTAGGTCAGGAGCCTGTCGGACTCCTCCACGTCCCCGCGCAGGTCGGGAAGCAGTCCGCCTATGAGATGCTCGAAGTTGTCCGGCAAGTCCTCCTTCACTCCCCCCACCCGGAAGTAGTTGTGCATCATGCGGGCGCCGCTGATGGCCTCGAAGACGGCCTGGATGCGCTCCCGCCCTCTGAAGGTGAACATGACGGGCGTCATCGCCCCGGCGTCCAGCCCGAAGGTGCCCAGGAACAGGAGGTGGCTGGCTATGCGGTTCAGCTCGCACAGGATGACGCGAACGTACTCCGCCCTCTCGGGGACCTCCAGCCCCATCAGCTTCTCCACCGCGCGGCAGTAGACGAGCTCGTTGTTGAAGTTGGATATGTAGTCCAGCCGGTCGAACAGGGTGACGATCTGGTGGTACTGCTCGCCCTCGCACAGCTTCTCGGAGCCCCGGTGCAGGTAGCCGATGTGGGGCTCCGCGTCCACGACCTTCTCGCCGTCGACCCACAGGACCATCCTGAACACGCCGTGGGTCGAGGGATGCTGGGGTCCCATGTTCACCAGCATCTCCAGGGCCTGCGCGTCGCCGTCTACGGGCTGGGTTATCTCGACCATGCTACTCCACGAACTCCAGCTCCAGCTCGGTGCTCTCCTCTACGTCGGCGAAGCCGACCTCGGCCAGCTCCGCCTCCAGCTTCCCCTCGCCGTCCCGGGCCTGGATCCAGGACAGGAACTTTTCCACCAGGTCGTCCTGGGCTTGCACCGGCGTGTCCCCCCTGCCGTCGATGACCAGCCCGTCGATGGTGGCCCGATATCCATCTTCGTCGGGTGCGACCCTGGCCGCCAGCGTCAGCTTCTCCATCGGATGCCTAGAACTCCTGGTAGTCGTGAAAGGGGTGGTCCTTTCTGCCGGGGTAGCCCTGGAAGGACTCGTACAGGAGCAGGGGGCTCAGGTTGGGATGCCCCTCGAACTCCACCCCGAACAGGTCGTGGGCCTCTCGCTCGTACCAGTCCGCCGCAGGCCACAGCGCGGTCAGCGAGGGCAGGCGCGGCGCGTCGGGCGGGACGTTGGTCTTCACCAGCAGCTTGTGCTCGTGCTCCATGGACAGGAGCACGTAGACAACCTGTATGTGCTCGGTATAGTCAACGGCCGCGATGCACAGCAGCGCCGTGAAGGCCAGGGTGGGGTCGTCCTTGAGGGTGCGGCACACCTCGACTATGTCGCCGGAAGCGACTAGGACCGTGGGGGTGTCGACGGCGGCCCCGGCCTCGGGCCCAAAGCTGCTGAGGATATCCTGGACGCGATGCTGCAGCTCCTGGGCCCTCTCGCCGAGGGCGGCCTCCGCTTCCCGGGCGTGGCCCCCGGGCCTAGGCCTTTGCGCCACCCTGCCTGGAGTCCCGCATGATTTTTTCCTGGAGCTTCAGGATGCCCTGCATCAGGGCCTCGGGCCTGGGAGGGCAGCCGGGCACGTACACGTCTACGGGGATGATGTGGTCCACGCCCATCACCACCGAGTAGGAACGGTAGTAGGGCCCGCCGTTGGTGGCGCAGCTGCCCATGGCTATCACCCACTTGGGCTCGGGCATCTGCTCGTACAGTAGCCGGATGGGCTCGCCCATCTTCTTCACCACCGTGCCCGCCACGATCATGACGTCCGACTGCCTGGGGGAGGGCCAGGTGACCACTCCGAAGCGGTCGAAGTCGTGGTGGGCCATGTACGTGGACATCATTTCGATGGCACAGCAGGCCAGCCCGAATGTGAGGGCCCAGAGGGACGACTTCCTGGCCATGGCGAACAGCTCCTCCGCCCTGGCCGTCACCACCCCCGGCATGGCCTTGTCGAACAGGCTTGGGGCGGGTACGTTGCCGCTTCCGACACTTATCTCGACCACTGGAGAGCCCCCTTTCGCCAGCCGTACAGTATGGCGAAGGCCAGCACTGCCAGGAAGATGAGCATGGCGTAGAAGGGCACGCTGCCCACGGCGTCGTCCAGGAAGACCACGGCCCAGGGGAACAGGAACACCGCTTCCACGTCGAAGATCAGGAAGAGGATGGCGAAGATGTAGTACCGGATGTTGATCTGCGACCAGCGGAAGGGGGTCGGGGGAATGCCGCACTCGTAGGGCGTGAGCTTGACCGAGGAGCGGCGGCGGGAGGAGATGAACATGGAGGCGGCGAACATCAGGCCGATGGCCAGGAAGCCGATGCCGCCTGAGAGTATCACCGCAGCCCAGCGGAAGTCGAAATCTTCTGGCATTGAGACTGCCCTCCCGTGGGCAGGGAAACGCTAAGCTGTACCCGCCTGGAGCGGCCCTAAATATACCACCGGTGCGTTGGGGGTGTCAACGAAATCGGGGATGGCGGGTTCCCCGCCTGGACCCCTGTTACCTACCCGCCCCGTTTCGTCCCGGAGAACACCCGCGTCCCCCAGGGGTCGGTGTGCGCCGTGGGCTCGAACCCGGCTTCGCGGAGCGCGCCGGTCCACGCGGCCTCGGGGAACAGGCCAAGCACGTGGCGGTCCTGCTCGACCCGCACGGACCCGTCCGCTTCGCGCAGCAGGTAGACGAAGTCCGCGACGTAGGTCGAGTCCCCGGGGTCCTGGTCCGTTGCCCACATGAGGTACCGCATGCCGCGGCCGTCGGGCCCGTCGGAGCCGCCGTGCTCCGTGTACGGAGGCGAGAAGCGCTCCCTCACGTGGTCCGGGACCACCAGGACGGCCCCGCCCGCCCGGCAGTGGAAGGCCGCCGTTTCGGCCATGGCCCGCACGTCGCCTTCCGAGGTCAGGTACGAAACCGCGTCGTGGACGAACACCCCGTCGAACTGCCTCCCCGCCAGCCGGAGAGAGCGCATGTCCCCCTGGACCTGCTCGACCTCCGGGTTGATCCGGCGGCTCACGGCCAGCATCTCCGGCGAAAGGTCCGACAGGGTCATCTGGAACCGCTGCTTCAGGTGCGACGCGCTGTTCCCGCCGCCGCTTCCCAGCTCCAGCACCGTGCGCACCGGTCCCACCGCCGCCTGGGCTATCCTCTCGGCGTTGTACGCGGCCTCCTCGATGTACTCATCAGGGGCCGTAAGCAGGTGAAACCAGGGCGCGAGGTCGGCGTACAGCCGCGGCCTCCCCTCCATGACAGGCCCTCCCGCCCCGCGGCCCTCCGACCGGTCCGGGGCTGGATAGCAACCGGCCCACCGCCCCATGGAAGGGCGGTGGGCCGGCGTCGCGTTCTACGCTGGGTCCGGAGGTCTAGACGACGCCGTCTTCCCTCATCGCCTTCAGGGTCTCCTCGAAGGCGGCGACGGTGCGGTCTACGTGCTCGTTCTCGTGGACCGCGGAGACGATGAAGGTCCCCCTGCCCATGAGGTCTATCCCGTTGTTGATCATGCCCCTCTTCAGGGGACCCATGAACTTGGGGCTCGACCCTTCCTTGATGTCTGAGTGGCTCATGGTGCAGATCTCCCGGTCGCAGCCGCAGTCCTTGAAGGTCACCATCACCACCGAGGAGAGTCCCCGGGCGTGGCCTGCCACCTCCAGCTTCGAGAACACCTCGTTGAAGCCGGCCTTCAGCCTGGCCGCCGCCGCGTCGGCCCTCTCGTTGATGGGCTCGTTGGCGATCATCTCCAGGGCAGTGGCCCCCGTGGAGGCCGAGAGGGGGTTGGCGTTGAAGGTGCCCTGGTGGGCGATGCGCCGCTTGGCGTCCCACTCGGGGTCGTCGCGGAAGGCGATCATGTCTATGATGTCGGCCTTGCCGCCCACCGCCGCTCCCGGCAGGCCGCCGGCCACGATCTTGGCCATCGTGGAGAGGTCGGGTTCGATGCCGAACCTGACCTGGGCGCCGCCCCGGGACAGCCGGAAGCCGGTCACCACTTCGTCCATGATGAGCAGGGCGCCGTGCTTCCTGGTCACCGCCCTCAGGTCGTCCAGGTACTGGGGCACCATCAGCGGCATGTGCCCCGTGTGGGCGCCCACGGGCTCCAGCATCACCGCGGCCACGTCCCCGGCCTCCAGGGCGCGCTCCACCGCCGGGATGTCGTTGGGCGGGAGCACGATCATGGACGAGAGGGTGCCGTCGGGGATTCCGGCCACCCCGCCGCCGGTGGCCACCGCGTAGTCCTGCCAGCCGTGGAAGTGGTCCTCCAGCTTGATGATCTTGTCCCTGCCCGTGTATGCGCGGGCAAGGCGGAAGGCCATCAGGGTGGCCTCCGTGCCCGAGCTGTGGAACCGGATCTTCTCCACCGAGGGCATCAGGTCCTTGATGGCCCGGGCCCACCGGAGCTCCTCGTCGGTGCTGGCCCCCAGGTGGGTCCCCCTCCCGATCTGCCTGGCCACGACCTCCTCGATGGCCGGGTGCGAGTGGCCCAGGATCAGGGAGCCGTGTCCCGAGACGTAGTCCACGTACTCGTTGCCGTCCACGTCCCACTTGATGGGCCCCTTGGCGTGGGTCGCGTAGATGGGGAAGGGGGTGGTGTACCGGGTGTCGTGGGTCACGCCGCCGGCGAACAGCTGCTTCGCCTCCTCGTAACGCCTGACGGACCCGGGGTGCTTCTGGTAGTACCGCTCCGTTATGCTGGACATCGGCTCTCCTTTCGAGTGCGGGAAACGTTGCCGGACGGGCTGGTCTTAAGCATCCGGCGGAACGCCACAAGCATGATATAATATATCGCCTTCCCACACAAGCCGGGCACAAGCACAAGCCGGGGCACAAGCCGGGCGCGAGCACAAGCCGGAAGGCGAGACATACAACCTGCTCGGGAGCGACCCCACCCATGTTCAGCTACGTCGACCACCTGGAATGCACCCAATGCGGGAGCGTTCACCCCCAGTCGAGGCCGACCAGGACCTGCCCCGACTGCGGCAAGGTACTCTTTGCCCGCTACGACCTCCCCAGGCTGAAGAGGGAGGTGGACAGGGCTGTCTTCGATTCCCGGGACTCGGGCATGTGGCGCTTCTCCGAGCTGCTTCCCGTGCGGGACCCGGACAACGTCGTCAGCCTCGGCGAGGGCGGCACTCCCCTGATGAAGGCCGATCAGCTGGGCAGGGTCCTGGGGCTCAAGAGCCTCTACATCAAGGACGAGTCCCTCAACCCCACCCTGAGCTTCAAGGCCAGGGGCGTGTCCGCCGCCGTGTCCGTCGCCAAGGAGCTTGGGCTGGACAAGTACACCATGCCCTCGGCCGGCAACGCCGCCGGGGCCCTGGCCGCATACGCGGCCCGGGGAGGCATGGAGGCCCACGTCTTCATGCCCAGGGACGCTCCCTTCGCCAACCGGGCCGAGTCCTCGGCCATGGGGGCCAGCCTGGAGCTGGTGGACGGAAGCATCGCCGACGCCGGCCGTGTCTCCAAGGTGGTGGCCCAGGAGAAGGGTCTATTCGACCTGTCGACCCTCCAGGAGCCCTACCGGGCCGAGGGGAAGAAGACCATGGGCCTGGAGCTGGCCATGCAGCTTGGATGGCGCATGCCCGGCGCCATCGTATACCCCACCGGCGGGGGCACCGGGATCATCGGGATGTGGAAGGGGTTCTACGAGCTGCTGGAGCTGGGCTGGGTGGAGGGCAAGCCCCCCCGGTTCATCGCCGTCCAGGCCGAGGGCTGCCAGCCCGTGGTGAAGGCGTTCCACGAGGGCGCCGACCACTGCGAGCCCTGGCCCAACCCCCACACCGTGGGCGACGGCCTTAGGGTCCCCGGCCCCTTCGCCGACTACATCATACTGCGGGCCATCAGGGACACCGGCGGCACCGCCCTGGCGGTCTCCGACGAGGAGATGGTGTCGGCCATGACGGAGATGGCCAAGGCCGAGGGCGTGTTCGCATGTCCCGAGGGCGCGGCCACCCTCGTGGGACTGAAACGCCTGGTCCGCGATGGGCTGGTGGACCCCGACGAGAGCATCGTCCTGCTGAACACCGGTTCGGCCTACAAGTACCTGGACCTGTTGAAGGACCGCGTGTGAGGGACTTGGCGCGTAGATAAGGAGCGGGCATGGAGGTAGTCCTCAGTTCACCCAGGGGATTCTGCGCCGGGGTGGTGCGGGCCATCGAGGTGGTGGACCTGTGCCTGGAGAAGTTTGGCCCCCCGGTCTACGTGAAGCACCAGATCGTCCACAACCCCTACGTGGTCGCCAGCCTGGAGAAGAGGGGGTCCATCACCGTGGAGGACGTGGAGGACATACCCTCGGGCTCGGTGGTGGTGTTCTCGGCCCACGGCTCGCCCCCGGAGGACTTCGAGAAGGCCGAGGCCAAGGGCCTCAGGGTGATCGATGCCACGTGCCCGCTGGTCACGAGGGTCCACAACGAGGCGCGAAAGTACCACCGGGAGGGGCGCAAGGTCCTGCTGGTGGGGCACCGCGGCCACCAGGAGGTGCGGGGCACCATGGGACAGACCCCCATGACCCTGGTCGACGAGCGGGAGGAGAGTGAGCTGCCGGACTGGGACGGCGACACCCCCGTGGTGGTCCTCACCCAGACGACCCTCTCCGTGGACGACACCCAGGCCGAGGTCGACCAGATAAAGGAGAAGTTCCCCAACTCCATCACCAAGGCCGACATCTGCTATGCCACCACCAACCGGCAGCAGGCCGCCAAGGAGCTGGCGCGCAGCGTGGACCTGGTACTGGTGATCGGGGCCCAGAACAGCTCCAACTGCAACCGGCTCCGCGAGGTGGCCGAGGTGCAGGGCGTGCCCGCCTACCTGGTCAACGGCCCCGAGGACCTGGACCCGGCATGGCTCCGGGGCGTGAGCAGGGTGGGGATAACCTCGGGCGCGTCCACCCCCGAGGTGCTGGTCGACGAGGTGATCTCGTCGCTGAAGCCCTCGGACGTAAAGACCCTGGGAGGCATCGAGGAGGACGTCACCTTCGTTCTACCCAGGGAGCTGCGGCAGCCCCGGAGCTGAGCGCCCGACCTGATCCCGCGGCGAGGCCCCGGCGGGCGCCCGTAGCGGAGCTATTCGGCCGTAGCGGAGCCATTCAGCCCGTAGGGGAGCCGTTCAGCCCCTAGGGGAGTCATTTAGGAGGTAACCGCCATGTCCGTGACCTACGAGGAAGCCAAGCGAATCGTGGAGGCCGCGTTCACGGCCTCCCGGGAGATGGGGATCAAGATAGCCATCGCCGTGCTGGACGACCGGGGCGACACCGTAGTCCAGGCCCGGATGGACGGCGCCAGGTGGTGGTGGGTGGACACCTGCCGGGCCAAGGCCTTCGCCACCACCCTGTTCGGGGTCCCCAGCGGCGAGCTCACCGAGCGCCTGGCCAGCGGCGTGGGCGTGGCGATGCTGGGCCTGCACCCCGGCAAGATCGCCTACGCCCAGGGGGCCCTTCCCATCATGCGCGACGGGAGGCTTATCGGCGCTGTGGGCGTCGGGGGCGGCACCAGCCAGCAGGACGAGGACGCTGCCCGGGCGGGCATCGCCGCCCTCTAACACTCCCTAAGGAGGGCGTCATGAGCAACCCCAGGGCCGAGTACAGCCCCATAGTTGACCGGGCTCCCCTCAAGCTGCCCGGCGGCGCCAGGGTGGCGGTGTGGCCCGTCATCAACGTCGAGGAGTGGGACATAAACGCCCCCATGGCCCGCACGGTCATCCCCGCCCCTCAGGGGGTGACGGTGCTCCCCGACATAGCTAACTTCTCCTGGTTCGACTACGGCCTCCGCATCGGCTTCTGGCGCATGAAGGGAGTCTTGGACCGCCACGGCATCAGGGCCACCCTGAGCCTCAATGCCTCGGTGTGCAACTCCTACCCGGTGATAGTCGAGGAGAGCCTCAAGAGCGGCTGGGAGATACTGGGACACGGCTTCATCCAACGGGCCCTGAACCTGGAGGAGGACGAGCGGGACGTGATCCGGCGGTCCATCCGGACCATAAAGGAGACCACGGGGAAGGCGCCCAGGGGGTGGATGGGTCCCGGTCTGGCCGAGACCTTCGACACCCCCGACATCCTGGCCGAGGAGGGGATCGAGTACGTCTGCGATTGGGTCAACGACGACCAGCCCTACCCGATGAAGGTGAAGAGCGGCAGCCTCGTGGCCATACCCTACACGGTGGAGCTGAACGACATTCCCATGTACCTGGTCCAGAACCACCCGTCGCCGGAGATATTCCAGCGGTCCAAGGACTACTTCGACACGCTGTACGAGGAGTCCGAGGAGGGCGCCCGGATCATGTGCGTCTCCACCCACCCATACATCACCGGGGCGGCCCACCGGATCCGCTACTACAACCAGGTGTTCGAGTACATCAAGCGCCACGAGGGCGTCATCTTCATGACGGGCAGCGAGATCCTGGACTGGTACAAGGCGGAGACGGGGATTTAGGCCCCGGCTAGCTGTCCTCGTCGTCCTGGGACCGGTCTCCCGAGCCCACCTCCCGCAGGAAGCGCTCCACCTCGGGGGCCAGGGGGGGCAGGGGCTCCTCCGCCGGCTTGTGCCGCCGGTCGTACTGGGCCTCCAGCTGGCTCAGGATGGCCTTCAGCTCCGGGTTGCGGTCCATGGCCAGGTTCAGCTCGTTGTACTGACGCTTCCCCCGGTCCTCGTCCACCAGCCGGGACGGCAGGCCGTACATGGAGCAGAGTATCTCCATCAGCCGGGCCGCCCCCGCGTAGTCCTCGTCCAGCTGTACGTACTGGGGCAGGTGCACCACCAGGGTCATGTAGTCGATGCCCAGCTTCAGCGCCTCCTGGGTGATGATGGCGGTGATGCTCGTCGGGCCCTGGTAGCCGCTCTCCTCGATGTTCAGGCTCTTGGCCAGGTCGGCGCCGCCGGGGCCCCCCGCGGAGCCGGATATCACCAGCGGCCTGGTGTGGGGGACCACGTCGTACATCCCGCCTATCAGGCTGTAGCGCCGCACCTCCAGGGCCTTGAGCACGTCGACGATGGACTGGACGTAGTCCTCCCCCGCCGCGTGGGGCTCCCGCAGGTTGAACAGCAGCAGGTCGGGCGCCTCTTCCCTCTCCACGTAGCTGAGGACGCTGTTGGGAATGCGCATCTCCCGCCGGTCTCCCACCAGGCGCGACCTGGGCCGGTAGCGGGTGAAGTCGAAGAAGTCCCCGGGCATCGCGAGCTGGCCGAGCCGCTTGCTGGAGAAGTGCCGCTCCAGGCGTCTCATGGTCAGCGTGCCCACGCGCCCGACGTTGACCCACGGCCTGAGGATGGCGATGACGTGGGGCTCCTTCAGATGGGGCAGCGGCTCCCGCATCTCGAACGCGCCTATCCGCATGCCCCAATCTTGACACCGGCGACCGGGTTTTGCAACCCCGACGGCTCCGGTGGGCCGGTCCGGCACGGGCCTGGGCAGGGCCCCTTCTCTTGACACGTGCACCGGCCAAGAGTAGCATCGCAAGCACGCGGTGGGCCTCCCACTCGTCTACAGGAGGTGGCGCATGATTACGAAGTTCAGTAGCCTTTTCGCCGGAAACGTCGATTTTGAAGACTCGGGCCTGGAGGGCATCCCCGTCAACGACCGGTGGCTTTCGGACGAGCACCTGGCCACCGTCTTCGACAAGTCCCGGGCCCTGGCCGAGACCATGGACCGCCTGGGCTACCACTCCTTCTGGGGGGCGGAGCACCACTTTCAGAGGGAGGGGTACGAGTGCATCCCCAACCTGCTGATGCTCTTCCTGGACCTGGCCCATCGCACCCGGGACCTGAAGTTCGGCTGCGGCTTCAACATCAACCCCATGTGGCACCCCCTGCGCCTGGCCGAGGACTTCGCCACCGCCGATATCCTCACGGGCGGCAGGATCATATTCGGCCTGGGGCGCGGTTACCACACCCGGGAGGTGGAGGTGTTCGGCGCCCCCATCATCGACAACGAGGCCAACAGGGAGCTGTTCGAGGAGCAGGCGGAGGTCATCTTCAAGGCGTTCAACGAGCGCTCCTTCTCCCACCACGGCAAGCACTACGACATCCCGCCCCGGGTGCCCTACAGGGGCTACGAGCTGGAGGAGATCACCTTGGTGCCGCGGCCCCTGACTTTGCCTGTCGAGTGCTGGCAGCCCATCGTCAGCGCCAGCCAGCGGGCCCTGGACTTCATGGCCAAGCACCGCATCAAGGGCGTCATCGGAGGCGGAGCGGCCCAGGGAGGCGCCTCGGAGGAGGTGGTCAGGAGGTTTCGGGACACCCTGGCCCGGGAGGGGCGGGAGACGGAGCTGGGCGGCGACCTCATGATCAGCTTCTCCGTGCACCTGGCCGATACCGAGGAGCGGGCCATCAGGGAGGCCAGGCCCCACTTCGAGGAGTACCTGAAGATGTTCGGCCCCCTGGGGTTTGTCCGTGGGCTGAGCGACGAGCAGATCTCGGCCATGGGAGACCCTCGCAGGGCGCGCCACGCGGGCCTGCCCACCCTGGAGGACGCCGCCAAGGCCGGCGCGTGGCTATGCGGGCCGCCGGAGCTGGTCACGGAGAAGCTCATGGCCGTCCAGGACCAGTATCCCGGCCTGGAGCAGGTGAACGTGGCCTTCACTCACATGGGCACCTCCCTGGCCACGAACCTGGAGCAGCTCGAGTGGTTCGGCAAAGAGGTGATGCCCACCTTCACGGCCCAGGCCAAGGCGCCCGCGGTCGCCGACTGAGGGCCGGCGCGGCCGTCAGCCCTCGTACCAGCCCGACGCGAACAGCAGCCCGTCGTGACGGACGGCCCAGGTGTGTTTCTGCCGGTCGTCGCCCGTCGCGGGGTTGAGCAGCACGTAGTCCACCCAACGGCCCGCCTCCGTGGCGCTGAGCAAGTCGTCGCCGTAGAAGTACCCGGTCGCGTCCACGCGCAGGCTGGGGTCCCGTCCCCTGAACATGGCGTTGTGGTGGCCTATGGTGATGCCCTCCTGGTCGATGATGAACACGTACCACTGGCCGTCAACGCTCTCCCTGGAATTGTAGTAGGCCAGGGTGCGCTCCAGGCCAAGGGCGTCGTACAGGTTCAGGGCCTGCTGGACGACTGCCTTGGTGTATGCCGGGGCGTCGGACTTTCTCGGCCCAGCCTCGTACCACCCGGAGCCGAAGACCAGCCCGTCGTGGCGGACCATCCAGGAGTGCTTGGTCTCCACGCCGCCGGTAGCGGGGTTGGGGTAGGTGTAGTCGAACCAGGCGCCGTCCTCGTCCGCCACCGCAACCACCGCCTCTCCCGCCGGATAGCCGTTGGGCCCAAAGGCCTCCGAGGTGGGACGGCCCACCAGGGCCGGGTTGCCATGAGCACGCCTTACGTTGTCTTCGTCGATGATGAACATGTACCACTGGCCGTCGACGCTCTCCCGGGTGTTGTAGTAAGCGAGGGTGTCCTCCAGGCCCACGGCGTCGTACAGGGCCATAGCCTGCCGGACGAAGGCCTGGGTGTAGGCCGGGGCGTCGGACTTTCTCGGCCCAGCCTCGTACCACCCGGAGCCGAAGACCAGCCCGTCGTGGAGAACCATCCAGGAGTGCTTGGTCTCCACGCCGCCGGTGGCGTGATTGGGGAATGTGTAGTCGAACCAGGCGCCGTCCTCGTCCGCCACCGCCGCCACCGCCTCGCCCACAGGATAGTCGTTGGGCCCGACGGACTCCGAGATGGGCCGGTCCACCAGGCTGGGGTCGGCGGCGTGGGCCCGCATGATCTTGTCCCCGTCGATGATGAACACGTACCACTGGCCGTCGATGCTCTCCTCGGTGTTGTAGTAGGCCAGGGTGGCGTCGAGCCCTTCCGACTTGTACCTGCCGATGGCCTTGTTGACGGAGTACTTGGTATAGTCGGCGGGCATCGACTTGGGGGGCTCCTCCTGTATCCGCTGGACTACCGAGGCTACGGTGGCCTCGTCCACGACGGCGTCGTCTCCCGCCGGCCCCTCGGGTCCCTGCGGCCCCGCCGGTCCGGTTGCGCCCGCCGGCCCCTCGGGTCCCTGAGGTCCGGCTGATCCCGTTGCTCCTGTGGGTCCCTGGGGTCCGGTGGGCCCGGCCTGTCCGGCTGCTCCCGCGGGCCCCTGGGGTCCCTGAGGTCCGGCTGCTCCCGTTGCTCCCGCCGGCCCCTGCCCTCCCGGTGCCCCGGCATCCCCCTGACAGGCGGCAATGGAAAGGATAACAGCGATAATGGGGATGAAGGTGATCAGTGCGCGCATTGTCGGACCCTCTGGTAAAGATGTCGGAGCACGAAGTTCAGCCGCGAAGCGTGGAGCCCCGTATACGTGCCGCGAGCGGCCCATAGTATAGCATAGAAGGGTGGATGGGACTCGGGCGTCCGGCCACCGGGCGGCGCGGGCCCCCCATGGCAGGCGGGTGCGCGGCAACGGTAACCTGGGACCCATCGGAACAGCCCATGCAGGAGGCGGGGATGCGGGAGAGCGACGCGGCCGGACGAGGGAGCGAGGACTCGTTGTGGACCTTCGCCGGCGGCCGGGGGATGGACCGCCGCCGGTTTCTGCGGCTCATGATGGCCGGCGGCGCGGCGGTGGTCCTTGCCGCGTGCGGCGGGCCGGAGCCGTCCGGAGACCTGCCCGTGCCCGCGCCGGCTGGGTCGGGGCCCGGCCCCGACACGGGCTCCCCCTGGTTCAAGGACCCGGCGCCGTTCAGACAGCACGCCGGCAAGAGCCTGGAGGCCCGGCTGGAGAGCATGCAGGGCCTCATTACTCCCAACCGCCTCTTCTTCGTCCGCAACAACTCCGTGAGCCTGGACCTGAACGTCTCGGACTGGCGGCTGTCCCTGGAGGGAGACGCCGTGGACGAGCCCATGGAAGTGACCTACGACGATGTCAGAAGGCTCCCGGGCCGCACGCTGACCTCGTATCTGGAGTGCGCCGGCAATCACCGTGCCATGTTCCATCTCGTGAAGGGCCGGAAAGCCTCCGGCACCCAGTGGATGACGGGGGCTGTCGGCAACGGCGAATGGTCGGGCGTCGCCCTGCGGGATGTGCTGATCCTGGCTGGGATTCACGCCAGCGCCGCCGGCGTCCTGCTGGTGGGGCTGGATGCGGAGTCCCCGGAGGGGGGCTTTCGCTACGTCCTGCCCGTGGAGAAGGCGATGCACCCGGATACGCTGCTGGCCTATGCCCTCAACGGAGAGGAGCTGCCCAGGGACCACGGCTTCCCCCTGAGGGCCCTGGTGCCGGGCTGGGTGGGCAGCGCCAATATCAAGTGGCTGGGGCGCATCGTCGTCTCCTCCCAGCCGATGTGGACGCGTAACAACACCACCTCCTACGTGCTCATCGGCGATCAACACCCACCCCAAGGTGAGGCGCTGGGCAAGCCCGTGACTACGCAGGTCATCAAGAGCGCCCTCGCCCTACCCTGGCCGGCGGAGTTGTCGGCGGGGCGGCGGCGTATCCATGGCTATGCCCACTCGCCCGCCGCGCCGGTCTCCCGGGTACAGTGGAGTGCCGACTTGGGACGGACCTGGGCCGACGCCGAGCTGACCGGTCGGCAGCCCGACCGGTCCTGGGCCCGGTTCGAGCTCCTCTGGGACGCCGAGCCCGGCGAGCGCGTCATCATGACCCGCGCCACCGACACCGCCGGGAACTCGCAGCCCGACCAGGTGCCGTTCAACGAAAAGGGGTATCTGTTCAACCAGCCGGCGCCTCACCCGATACGCGTAACCTAGACGTTGGCCGCGCGTGAGGGCGAAGCCGCAGAAGACGATGGGCAACTTCTGGAGACCCGTTGGCGGTGAGTCAGATCTCGCGTCCGTGGGCCGTCAGTACGATCATCTCCAGCACCTCATGGCTGGAGATGGAGCCGATGAACTCCTTGGTCTCCGTATCCGCTACCGGGAGCACTGTCAGCGAGCTCTCCGTCATCCGCTGCAACGCGTCCTCCACCAGCTCCTCCGCGTAGGCGTACGGTGTGCTCTGGCGCAGCACCCTGCCAAGGGGCGTGTGCTCCCACTGGTCGCGTGGAAGGTAGCGCAGCATGCTCAGCGAGACTATCCCGGCCAGCTTGCCCCGGTCCAACACCACGTAGTCGTGCTGCTCCGGCAGGAGCCAGGTCTCGGTAAAGGCCTTGACGGTTAGCGACCGCTCCGGATAGCTTCGGGAGCGGTCGAGGACGTCCCGGACCCTGACTCCATCCAGGGCAAAGCGGGTCAGCGACGGGGGAAGCTGCCCTTGGGAAGTCACCGTCTCGGAGCGCTTGACCCTTCTGAGGGCGAAGCTGATGCCCATGGGCGTCAGCAGGATGTAGGCGAGCATGACCAGCACCAGCAGGGAGAAGATGCCCATGTCGATGGCTCCGGTCTGAAACAGCAGGAGCAGGAGGGCGATCTCCGCTACTCCCTTGGCCATCAGGCCTGCGGCCGTGGCGAAGGGAGCATCCAGCCGGGTTACGTAAGCGCTGAGAAAGGCGGCGGCGAACTTGCCGGCCAGAGGCACCAGGATCAACGCCAGTATGGTCTCCAGCGGCAGCTCCAGAAAGTCGAAGCTCAGATACAGGCCGGCCGACGCGAAGAACAGGGGCACGAACAGCCCTTCGGCTGTGCCTCTCATGCCCGGCATAATGTCCCGCCGCACCTGGTAGGGCAGCGTGGAGAGGGCTGCGCCGAAGAGCAGTGCTCCAAGGGAGCCGTGAAGGCCGACCTTCTCGGCGGCCACCACCACCAGGAAGAGCCCGCCCAGCAGCAGCCCGAAGGACAGCTGCGGCACCCGGAGAAAGTGATGCAGCAGGAATATCAACCTCGGAAGCACCTTGGTGGAGACTAACCACGCGACGACGGTGAATCCGACGATTTGCCCTATGAGGGCCGCAACGCTCAGCGGGCTCAAGCCATGGCCGTGTCCCCCTGCGTAGAAGTGCTCGCTTATGGCGAACCCCACCACGAACAGGGCGATCAGCTCGGCGATGACCACCGCGGTGAAGATCTGGATGCCAACCGGCTCCTTGAGACGTCCCTCGTCGATCAGCACCTTGGCGACTACTCCGAGGCTGGACAGGGACAATACCCCCGCCAGCCCCAGGGCCTCGGTAAAGTCCAGGCCCAGCTGCAGGTCGAAGAGGAAGTCGGTGGTAACCGCCAGAGACGCCAGCAGCGATATGGTCACCGACAGCACCGAAGCGAGGAAGAGGCGGCCTCGGACGGCGGCGAAGAACCCCCTGATGTCCAGCTCCTCCAGGCCTATGAGGAAGAAGAACATGAAGATGCCGATGCCCAGGATCATCTCGACCTCGGGGCCCGACTCCACCAGTCCCGTCGCGGGGCCAAGGACGACGCCGGCGGCGGCGTAGGCGATGATCGAGTTCAGGCCGAACCGTCGGAATATGCCTTCGGACAGCTTGGCGACGACAATGAGGAGGCCAATAGCAAAAAGGGCTTCGTGGATTTCCAGTCCGAAGCCTCCTCCCGTGCTGCCGGCGCCCTTGAGCGGCGCCGGAGAAAAGCGAAGTGGTAGACCCGGGACCTGGCAGTAACCCCTTGGAGTTCGTCCCCTGTTCCGGGCCGTGGGTGCGATCGGCCGGCGACAGGTATTAGTTAAGACACCGCTGCGATGCTGCGGCCATTATGCGAAGGGACGTAGGGAGTGTCAAGGGCATGACCTGGCGCCGCCCGCGGTGGCGGCGGAGGGGCGCGGCACGCAGGGTTGACAGGAATGGCCGGGTGCGTTAGTGATGAGGGCGTGAAACGACACCCGCACAGGAGGAGTTGGAGAGACGGGCCGGACCGGCTTGCCCGTATCGGGCGCCGGCTCCCCGTGCCCGGACGGGCCGGATTCAAGTGGGTGTTGGCGCTCCTCGTCTCCGTCCTCTTCCTCCTGGCGCTGCTCAACTTCGCCGTGGCCTGGTACTACTCCGGCGTGTTGAATGACCTGGCCCTGAGGGTGGGCGACGAGGAGGTGGAGTACGACCTGACGGCCTCCGCCGTCGGCGACGGTCTGGTCAGGCTGGAGGGGGGTCCCGGCGGTGGGGAGTGGAGGTTGCGCGGCAGGTGGGGCCTTGCCTGGGACGGAGGCCGCGGAATGATCGGCGACATCGTGGAGGAGGGAGACGGCTTCCTGGTACGGCGGTTTACCATGGCCGGGGGAGAGCCTCCCCGCTCCGCCCCGGCCTTCGTGTCAAGCGACATCTACCCCAACGATCCCCTCCTCGCCTATGGCATCGGGTACGAGAACGTGCAATACGAGGCGCCCCTGGGAAGGCAGGACGCGTGGCGGTTCGAGGGAGACGACGACACGTGGGCGGTCTTCGTACACGGCCTCCGGGGCGTTCCCGGGGACGGCCTCCCCCTGCTGCCCGTCCTGCACGACCTGGGCGTCCCCGCCCTCTTCATCGCCTACCGCAACGACGAGGGACAGCCCCGGGACCCCAGCGGCATCCACCAGTACGGCCTCACCGAGTGGCGGGACCTCCATGCCGCCGTGGAGTACGTCCTCTCCCAGCCGGGCGCCAAGGACGTCGTGCTCATCGGCCACAGCATGGGCGGCGGAATCGTGGCGAAGTTCCTCTACGAGTCGCCGATGGCCGCCTCGGTGACCGGCGTGGTCATGGACTCGCCCTCCATCGACTTCGAGGCGCCGGTGGACCTGGGAGCCCGTGAGCGCAACCTGCCCGGCTTCGTGGCCGCCACGGTGAAGTGGATCGCCACCCTCCGGTTCGGCGTGGACTGGGACGCCATGGACTACCTGAAGGACGCGGACCGGCTGGACGTGCCCATCCTGCTGGTCCACGGGGAGGACGACGCCCGGGTTCCCATCGAGACCAGCGACAGGCTGGCCGAGCTGCGCCCGGACCTGGTCACGTACAGCGTCTACCCGGACACCACCCACGCCGACGCGTGGAACGTCGACTCCGCGCGCTACGAGCGGGAGCTCAGGGAGTTTCTCCTCCGTGTCATCCGGTGAGGCCGTGCCCGGTGGAGCGGGCAGCTTGTCAAAATCGTATCACGTGGTACCATGTCCGGAAGTGGAGACGGACCCTTCGACCCCGACAACTTAGAGCGAGGAGTTTGTCCAATGCTGAGCAGGATGCTGGGCGCAGCCCTCTTGAGGAGCGAGACCTTCGAGGAGGTGGAGAGGGACGGCGGCGCCACAATACAGGCGCTGGTGGTAGTCATTGTAGTCACCGTCGCCGGCATCGTTGGCGCGATCTTGAGTAGTGTGGAGGATGTGGACGTTGCCAGGTCCCTGGTCCTGGGCATAATCAGCGGTGTCGCAAGCTGGGCCATATGGGCGCTGATAACCTGGTTGGTGGGGACCAAGCTGCTGAAGACCCAGGCGACCGAGGCGGACTGGGGACAGCTTGCCAGGACCACGGGGTTCGCCCAGACTCCGAGGATTCTGAACGTGCTTAGCTTCATACCGGTGGTAGGGGCTATCATCCTTCTGGTGACGTTCATCTGGTCCTTTGTGGCAATGATGATCGCCGTGCGGCAGGCCCTGGACTACACGTCGACATGGCGGGCGTTCTTCGTAATCCTGATCGCCTTCATCCCCGTGATAATCCTGAACGGGATCATCTACGCGCTGCTGGGGGTCTGGGACTAGCTCCAATCGGCTGGCACCAGTGAGGGGACTCGATCCCGCGTGGCGGACGGAAATAAGAGAGTGGCGGGCCAAGCCCGCCACTCTTCTTACATGTCCCCGGATTCCTCCGGGCGCCCCTACTCCAGCATCGCCACCGGCGGCGGCACTTCGACCTCCCCGCTGCGGAGCCAGACGCCCGTGGGCGCGTCGGCGGGCACGTAGCGTATGTCGGCCGTGACCACGTCGCCGCTGGCGCTCTGGAACGCCAGCTCCACGCGGCCGTCGGCCAGCCGCCGCGAGCGAATCTTGCCGATGGCCTCTCCGTCCACCTCTACGTCGCTGCTGGCCCGCCACTCGCCCGCGGGGGAACCGGCCGGCAGGTAGCGCACCTCCGGAAGGACCTGCTCGCCGCTGCCCGAGAGCTCCACCCCGTGCTCCACCCGGCCGTCCTCTCCCACCTTGGCGATGATCCGCAGCAGGTGGGGCGACGGGGCCGGCGGCGGGGGTGGGTCCGATGCCAGCAGCCCGGTAATCTCCTCGTTGTCGTCGATGGCCAGGAGCCGGAGGAACCGGGAGTTTTCCCCGTCCACGGCCGCCGCCCCGCATAGGGCGCTGTCGTTGGCCATGCCGTACACCGGCAGCGCCGCCCGCAGCTCGGCGTCCAGCGCCAGCATTCCGTCGACGTGGGCGACACCGGCCGCCCGCAGGGCGTCGCCCAGGGCCGCGGGCCCGTCGCAGGATGCCTGCGCCGCCAGGCCGGCGGCCATCGCCTGGACCTCGGGGTCCTCCCAGCCCAGGTCGGCGTCCCGGCTCGCCTGAACGATCTCTCCGGCCGTCACCGCCGGCGCGATGACCCTTTCGGCATAGGCGATCTGTGACTGGAGGGCCAACGCGTCGGCAAAGGACAGCCTCGCGCGGACTTCGATCCGCTCCTGCAGCGAGGTCCAAGAGGCGGCCAGCGACGCGTACTGTGCCGAGGCCGTGTCCGCGGCGCCCAGTATCAGGTCTTCCACGTCCATCGGGTTGATCGCCTCGCCTGCCGCCACTCCCTCGGGGAGTCCGGACGCGGCGATGGCGTTGGCGTACTGGCCCGCGAACAGCTTACTCAGGGCGCTCGACGAGGGACTCGATACGGTGACCGCCTCGGCCTCCACGTCCTCGTCCACAGACAGGCCGGCGATGGCCGGCCTCTGGAAAATGTCCTCCAGCACCCGCGCGAACACGCCCGCGGCGTACACTGCCTTCGCCTGCACCGCCTCGTCCAGGTCCTCGGCCGGGTTGGCGACGGCCTTCACCGAGTTGGTTACCACCCCCTCGTCGTCGGCCTCCGCCTCGACCCTGTAGTCCGCGTCGTCCACCGTCACCCTTACCGTCTCGAAGGTCAGGGAGCTGAGCACCATCAGGTTCTTCCAGACGCCGTGGAACCCGACCTCGTCGCCGGCCTCGTTGGAGGTGACGGCGGCGATGAACACCCACGACGGACCCGGCCTGTTGAGGGTGACGGTGAAGGGCGCCACCTCGTCGATTGCCACGCTCGTGGCGCTGGCCGTCTCCTCCCCCGAGTGGTAGGAGACTCCGGCCTGCCAACGGTCCGCCGACCCGGCGATTGGGTCTGTGTAATCGTACACGCGGGGCCCCACCACGTACACCTCGACGCTGCCGCCAACGTCGACCAGGTCGCCGCTCCCCAGATTGCCGGCGCGGTAGTGGATGGTGAACGGCTCGCCCGCGATCACCTCGCTGGGAGTCTGGGCCGCTTCGACCTTGATCTGGAAGCTGTTCTGTTGCGCCTCCTCGTCCACCAGGTGGACCACCAGGTCGAAGTCGGCCTCCAGGGGCTGGAGGTCGCGCTCCAGATAGGTGGTCGCCTCGATCAGGTAGGTATCCGCCTGCAGGTACTGCTCGATGCGCGAGTTGCGGCGCTCTCCCCCGTCGTCGTTGGCCGAGATCAAGCCCCTGGTGGCCGACACCAGGGAGAGTACGGGGTCGCCGTTCACCGACGTCAGGTCTATGCGTACGCGGGCGTCCTGCAGCAGGTTGAAGGAGTAGCCGTAGGCGGGGTGCTGCACCACGAATCTCGACCCGCACGTGTCCAGGCTCCAGGAGCCCGAGGCGGTCAGGTCTATGCCCGGCTCCAGAGTGCCCAGGTGGACCGGGTCGCAGCCCGTGACCCGGCTGACGGAGAGGGTGAAGTCCGCCGCGCCCCGTCCACGCCCGCCCACCGTCGTGGCCTCGATCAGGTAGGCGCCCGGCGCCAGGTCCCGCTCGACGCGTGCGTCAAGGCCTGCGCCGCCGTCGTCGTTGTCCGTGATGCGCCCGCCGTCTTCGTCCATCAGGTAGAGGAAGGAGTCGGCCCCCTCGGACTTCAGCTCGATCCTGGTCCGGCCGCCCTCGACCACCTCGAAGCTGTAGGTGTGGGCGTCGCTCCCGCTGCGGAAGCGGGAATCGCAGTCTTCGGTGGTCCAGCTCCCGCTCGCCTGGAGCTCGCTGCCCGCCTCCGCGCCCAGGGCGCCGAGGTCGCTGGCCTCGCAGGACGGCTCCTCCTGGGCCCAGGCGGCGGGGGCCGCCTCCAGGGCCAGCAGGCCCGCCAGCAGCGCGACGGCCCACGCCATCACCAACGCGGGCAGTCCAAGCCTGGCCAGTGGGGTAGGTGAGGTCCTGCGGTTCGTTCCTGGCTGGTCAAGCACGTTATTGCGCCTCCGTATCAAAACTGTGCCGCGCTTTCCGGCGGGCTGCACGAACTATGTTCTAAGCGGGGATCTCCACGTCCATCAGGGGCGCATGCTGCTGGGCCCCGTAGACGTCGGTGTCCTCCACGTCCCCCGACCCGTGCAGGCGGGGTATCGTGGCCTTGAAGGCGTTGGCCGGGGGGAACTCCACCAGGAGCACGTCCCTCTCGGGGACGCTGTACAGCCGGGAGATGAGCCCGGTGTTGATCACCCCCGAGTCCCGCACCCTGTCGAAGGTCTCCCGGTCCGGAAAGACCACGTCCAAGGTGACCAGGAAGGGGCTGGCGTTCTTGCTCCTGCAGATGACGGCGACGTCCCGTATTCTGGGCATCGGGGGCCTAGACCTCCACGTACTCGATGGGGAACATCTCCAGCGGGTCGTCTACCTCGACGGTGTGCAGCATGTTGAACCGGTAGACGGGTCCGACGGGTATATCCGAGGGCGAGTAGGGGAAGGTGAAGCAGCCCTCGTCGCACAGCTTGCCTTCGTAGTGGCCGTTCTTGGCGGCCTGGCGGGCGATGCCCACGATCTCGTTGGCCGTCTCCTGGGTGGGCGCCACGGCCTCCAGTATCACGCCCAGCTCGTGGGTCTTCAGCTCCTTCACCGGCTCCCGGGAGCCCATCACCGAGTCCTTGCCGATGACCCGGTAGACCAGCTTGTACTGCTCCTCCTCGATGCCGAGGCCCTCCACCCGTTGGCGGGTGATGGCCTCGATGGACTCGATGTAGCCGTCGATGGATTCCACCAAGACCGGGTCCCGGGTGGTCGCCACGCATATCGACCGGTACCCCAGGAACTCGACCCCCTCCAGCCGCACGGTGTACTGCTCCGACGGGACGAACCGGGCCCCCGTTATCTTCACCCGCTGGTCGTCCACGGCCTCGAACTGGAGGCCGCTCAGGTCCAGTACGCCCGAGGGCTCCTGGTGGTACAGGGGGGTCTCGTTCTCGTGCAGGAAGAAGGTGCCGACGCTGAGGGGGGTGCAGCTCAGCCCGGGATGGGGCGCCTCCACAAGGACGTGGTCCTCCCTGACCGATACGATGAGGCCCTCGCTGCCGTACTTCTGGCGCGGCACCGTGCAGGCTGCCCCGCACTCCAGCAGCTTGCCGGCGACCCAGCCAAGGGCCGGGTCGAACTCCTCCTTGATGGGCATGGACGCGAAGATGGCCGCGTCGTCGGACCGTCCGCACAGGATCACCTGGGCGCCGTTGCCCAGGGCCTCGATGTAGGGCTCCACGCCGGCCATGGCCACGATGTTGGAGCTCCGGTCCACGGTCTCGCTGGTCAGGGGGCCCATGGGCCACAGGGGCTTCACCCTGCCCTCGCCCAGCTTGTCCGAAACGTAGCCCTTGTCCTGCTCCGAGTGGATGAGGGCTATCTTGAAGTGCAGGCCGTTCTCCCTGGCGATCTCCTCCACTATCTCCCGCGTCCATTGGAGGTGGGCGTCGCCGCCGGCGGTGCCGCTGGTCCCCACTATGACGGGCGCCTTGCGGTCGTGGCCCGCGATGAGCATGCCCGTCAGGTCGCGTTTGGCGGCGTCCCGTCCCACGAAGGCCTTGCCCATGCCCAGGTAGTTGGGCCCCGGGTCCGTGCTGCCCCCGTCGGCGGCGATGACGTGGGGCTCCCGCTCCATCGCCCGTTGGAAGGACTCGTCCTTGTATCCGTAGCCGACGATGGCGGTGGGCGCGTATATGCGGAGCTCCTGGTCCGTCATGCTCCTTCCACCTCCCGGTCTCGCATCATCCCCTCGCATCATACCAAAGCGGGGTCATTATATGGACTGGCAGAGGCGGGGGTCAAGCTGGCCTTTGCTATAATGACAGCCGGAGCAGAGGCCCGGAGCAGAGGCGTGGAGGGACCCCGATGAAGCGACCCGTGGAGTTCTACAGCGAGGGGTTCAAGCTGCGGGGGGATGTGTACACGCCCGAGGGCGCCGGCGGTGGACCGAGGGGGGCGGTGCTCCTGTGCCACGGCTACACCGGGGTCAAGGACCTGTACCTGCCCGACGCGGCCCGGGCCCTCAACGACGCCGGATACGTGGCCATGACCTTCGACTACAAGGGCTGGGGGGACAGCGAGGGCGTCCGCAGCCGGCTTGCCCCATACGGCAGGGTCATGGACGTGCAGGCGGCCATGACCTTCCTGGGTCTCCAGCCCGAGGTAGACGCGGACCGCATCGGCCTCTTCGGCGTGAGCTACGGAGGGGCCACCGTGACCTGGGTGGGGGCGGTGGACCAGCGGGCCAGGTGCATCGTCAGCGTCGTGGGCATCGGCAACGGGGCCCGGTGGATGAGCCGCGTGCGGCGCATGGACGAGTGGTTCGACCTTCTGGAGCGCTCCAGGGCCGACCGGGAGCGCCGGGCCGCCACCGGCCAGTCGGAGTACGTGGACCGCAGCGAGATACTGCTCCCCGACAGGCAGTCGGCGGAGCTGGCGGCCGCGGCCCGGCGGGAAAACCCGGCGGCGGTGGGCAGCATCCCCCTGGAGTACGTGGACGACACCATCGGCTTCAACCCCGAGTGGATAGTGGACCGGATATCGCCCAGGCCCATCCTGTTCATCACCACCGACGGCGACCGCCTGGTGCCGCCCGAGGAGTCGGAGCAGCTATACGCCCATGCCAGGGAGCCCAAAAGGCTGGTGGTGCTCCTGGGGTACGGCCACTACGAGGTGTACACGGAGCCGGCCTTCGGCCAGGTGATGGCCGCCACTCTGGACTGGTTCCGGGAGCACATGCCCCCGGCGTGAACGGCCGGACGCTGCGCCCTCGCTAGGGCCCCACCCTTGCTAGGGCCCCACCCTTGCTAGGGCCCCACCCTTGCTAGGGCCCCACCCTTGCTAGGATATGACGGCGATGGCCTCGATCTCGACCAGGAGCTCCGGCCCGGCCAGAGCTGACACCTCGACCAGGGTGCTGGCCGGGTAGTCGGCCTTGAAGTACTCGGCCCGTACCTTGTGGATGGCGGCGAAGTCGTCCACGTCGGTCACGTAGACCACCACCTTCACGATGTCGTCCAGGGTCGCCCCCGCCTCGGCCAGCACCGACTTGAGGTTCTCCAGCACCTGGCGGGTCTGGGCCTCCGCGTCTCCCACACCCACGACCTCGCCCTGGGAGTTGCGGGCCACCTGGCCCGAGGTGTAGACCGTGGTCCCTCCCGTGACCCTCACCCCCTGGGACATGATCTGTCCCGGCCTGGGGCTGGCCACCTTCGGGCTCTTCAGGATCGATTTCTCCATCATCCCTCCCAGCTCCGGCCGAACCGCTCCAGGTGGGCGATCCGGGCCAGGGGCTTGCGCAGCTTCGTCTTGGCGGCGGCCTCCTCCGTGGGATAGCCGTAGGGCATCGCGGTGACGAAATCCATGGACTCGGGGATGCCCAGCAACGCCTTGACCTTGGCGCCGTCGAAGGCGCCGACCATGCAGGTGCCCACGCCCTCGTCCCAGGCGGCCAGCACCATGTTCTCGATGAGCCTCCCCGAGTCGAACTCCGCCCGGCGGGCCCCGTCCATCACGATGGCGATGGCCATGGGCGCGTCGGCTATGAACCCTCCGCTGGGGGTGAGGGACGCCAGCTCCGCCAGCGTCCGGCGGTCCCGCACCACGATCATGTGCCAGGGCTGGCTGTTCCTGCTGCTGGGGGCCCACCGGCCGGCCCTGAGGATCTTGTCGACGACACCATCGGGCACCGGGTCGGGCTTGAAGCTCCGGACCGCGAGCCGCGCCCGGATGGTCTTGTAGGCGCTCATGGGGACCTCCTCCTCTCCGATTCCCTCCGCCATCCGAATTGTACGAAGGGCGCCGCACCCGGTCAACCGGACGACCGCCCCCGGATTCCCCGCCAACAGGCGGGAAACTCTCTTGCCCTCCACACCGTCATCCCGGTGACATTCGCTCCTTTCCACCCCCCTGATCTTGTCCTACCATAATATCTATCCGTTCTCCCTCTCCCCGGGGAGAGGGCCGGGGTGAGGGTCGGCCCCAATGGGAGAAAGTGAGAGGAAATGAGAGGGAATTCCGACTGAAAAATTCGGGCACGTTGCACATAAGCAACATGTCTGACGCCCTTCACGAACGCCTCCGCTGTCATGCGCGCAAGACCAACCGCAGCATGAGTGCGGTGGTGCGTGCCGCCGTGGAGCGTGAGCTGGCCAGGTGGGAGTGGCAGGAGCACCTGGCCCAGCGCCCCGAGACCGACCTGGGCGTAGAGGCGGCAACACTGCTCGCGGAAGAACGCTCCCTCCGCAGTGTAGAGATCGGCTGAGCCGGTCAACTCGCTCGCCGTTGCGGCCCTTCCGGCGCGGGAGTATATTAGGAAGCGCCACCCGGCTCCCCATACGTCGAGAGCCGGGACGCAGGATAAAGCCTGAGGGAGGGTTTCGCATTGACGTCGTCGCTGCCTAGGGTCCGTTTGATCGCCACCGGGGGGAGCATCGCCGGGGTGGGCCCCCACCGCCTGGACTACATCCTCTATCCCGAGCTCGGCAAGCACATCACCATCGAGGAGTCCCTGGCCCGGGTGCCCGAGGTGAACGACATCGCCCGGGTCCAGGCCGAGAACCTGATCAGCGTGGGGAGCACCGCCGTCGGCCCTCCCGAGTGGCTGGCCATGGCCAACCGCATCAACCAGATCTTCCGGGAGGACGCCGATGCCGCGGGCGTGGCCATGACCCACGGCACCGCCACCTTGGAGGAGACGGCCTACTTCCTGCATCTCACCGTCAAGTCGGACAAGCCCATGGTGATAACCGGCGCCATGCGGCCCCCCACGGCCCTGAGCACCGACGCAGACATCAACCTGCTGGACGCCGTCCGCATAGCCGCCACGCCCCACGCCGGGGGGATGGGCGTGCTCACGGTCCTCAACAACGAGATATGCTCGGCCAGGGACGTGGTCAAGACCAGCACCTTCCGCGTGCAGACCTTCAAGCCCAACGACATGGGCTTCCTGGGATACTCCGACTCCGAGGGTGAGGTCCTGTTCTACAGGGCCCCCACCCGGAAGCACACCACCCGGAGCGAGTTCGACGTCAGCGGCCGCGACTCCCTTCCCCGGGTGGACATTGTCTACGCCTACGCCGGGGCTGACGGGATGCTCATCGACGCCGTGCGCAGAAACGGGTCCGACGGCCTGGTGGTGGCGGGGTTCGGCGGCGGCACCTTCCCTCCCGTGTTCATCGAGGCCGCCGCCCAGGCCGCCGCCGACGGCATCCCCGTGGTGCTGGCATCCCGGTCCACCACGGGGCGGGTCATCATGACGCCCCAGAAGCAGGACGCGGGCTTCATCGTATCTGACAACCTGCTGCCCCAGAAGGCCCGGATCCTGCTCATGCTCGGCCTCTCCGTCACCAGGGACCGGGAGGAGCTGCAGCGCATGTTCCGCGAGTACTGATACCCGGCCCCCTTGCCCCATCCCTGCCGAGCCGGGCCCGACGTGAGGGGCCTTATGCAATTGGAGGCACAAATGCCCGCTCTCGACCGTCTGATAGCCCAGGTGGACTCCTCCTCCGACGAGCTCCTGGCCCTGCACCGGGCCCTGGTCAGGATCGAGTCGGTCAACACCGGCTTCATGCCGACGGGCAACGAGACCAAGGTGTGCGAGCTCATAGGGGACTGGCTGGCCGAGGACGGGGTTCCCTCCGAGGTCCTCGGCGCCCACCCGGACCGGGGGAACATCATCGCCCGCATGGAGGGAAGGACGGGGCGGGCCGGCCTCATGTTCATGTCCCACACCGACGTGGTCCCCGTGGAGGACGAGGCCAAGTGGAGCTTCCCTCCCTTCGGCGCCACCGTCGCCGACGGCCGCGTCTACGGGCGCGGCGCATCGGACTGCAAGGGCTTGCTGGCGGCTCAGATGATGGCCATGCGCGTCCTCAAGCGGGCCGGCGTGGAGCTGGAGGACAGCCTGGTCCTCGCCTCGGGGGCCGATGAGGAGCACGGTGGACGCTACGGGTTCGGCTGGCTGGCCGAGCACCACCCGGAGAAGATCGCGGCGCCCCTGGCGGTCAACGAGGGCGGCGGCGAGCCCGTCACGGCGGGGGCCCTCACCTACGTGCTGGGCGTCGGCGAGAAGGGGCGCCTCCAGGTGGAGATCAGCATCAAGGGCGCCAGCGCCCACGCCTCGGTGCCCTGGCAGGGGACCAACGCCATGTACAGGCTGTCCCAGGTGCTCCAGCGCATAGAGCAGTACCAGCCCCGGCTGGACACGTCAACCAGCCTGTTCGACCACCTCTCCACCTTCGCCATCGAGCACAAGCCATCCCCCGAGAACGTCGAGGAGATCATCGCCGAGGTCGAGCCTGTGAACCCCAGGTTCGCCTCCCTGCTGCGCGCCCTCTCCAGGATGACCGTGACGCCCACCATGGTCTCCGGCGGCATCAAGTCCAACAGCGTCCCCGAGGCCATATCGGTGACCTGCGACGTCAGGACCCTGCCCCACCAGGACGACACCTACGTCCGGGATGAGCTGGCCAAGGCCCTGGAGGGAATCCCGGGGGTGGACTTCGAGATCGACTACATGGCGGTGCCCAATTCCTCGCCCTTCGAGACGGACTTCGCCCGGCGCATCCGGTCGGCCACCGCGCTGGTGCTGGGCACCGAGGACCTCCAATGGGTCCCCAGCATCAGCACCGGGTTCACCGACTCCCGCTTCACCAGGCCCCTGGGGACCGTGACCTACGGCTTCTCCGGCTCCCATCCCGAGGACGACCCCATGCTGAACCGGGTCCACGGCACCGACGAGTCGGTGGGAATCAGCAGCCTCGTGAGCGGCGCCAAGATCATGACGGCGCTGGCCTACGACCTGCTGGCGGTGAAGTAGGGGGTCGTGACTCCCTAAATGGCCACCGCAGCCCCAACGAACTCCAGGACCGCCCGGGCCAGACCGCAGGGGTTCTCCATCTGCAGGCCGTAGTCTCCCTCCACCTCGATAATGCGAGAGTCCCTCCACAGGGGCGCTACCCGCTCGGCCTCCTCCCGGGTCAGGTGGGTGCTGGCGGCCCCCCGGACTATGGCCACCGGGCAGGTGACCCGGGCCGCGTAGGGCGACAGGTCCTCGGCCAGGTGGGTCAGCCCCTGGGCGACGCGGATGTTGTCGTACTTGAAGGCCACCCCGCCTCCCGGCAGCGGTCGCGTGTTGTGCCTGAGACGGTGACTCCGGGACTCCTCGGAGTCGGCCGCCCGGAACGACCGGAGGTACTCCGCCGCCGCCTCGGCGCTGGGAAACTCCGTCCGGGAGGCGCGCATGGCCTGGGCCCCGTCGAGGACCGCCGCCACCCGGTCCCGCTCCTGGAAGAAGTTGGAGTAGTGGGGGCCTCCCACCAGCACGATGGCGGCGGCCTGGTCCGGATACGTGGCCGCGAACACCTGGGCCACCCTGCCGCCCAGCGAGTGGCCCGCCACGATGGCCCTGCCCAGTCCGAGCTGCTCCAGGAACAGGTGCATGTCCACCGCGTACTCCTCGGCGGTGTAGCTGGCGTCGGGGCGGCCGGTGTCGCCGTGGCCCCGTTGGTCCAGGGCGAAGACGTGCAGCCGCCCGTCCAGCGCCCCGGCCATCGCGTCCCACATGCGGCCGTAACCCGACGATGGGTGGAGGCAGACCAGGACGGGACCGTCCCCGGGCCACTCGTAGTACCGCATACCGAGTCCGTTGCCAAGGGTGATGTCCCTGCTCAGCGGCTCCGCCATCTGGACCCTCCCGGAAGGTATAGGCCGAATCTAGTCCCGGCTGCCGGGGATGTCAAGCGCGGGTCGAATGACCGTCGTTGACACGGGTTGGCGGCATGATACACTCACCCCAAATCAGGCCTGAAGGAGCTTCCATGAAGAGCATAGAGATTGACCGCAGCAAGCGCCTGAAGGAGGAGCCCCACAAGGGCCACAACCGGTGGCACCCGGACGTCCCTCCGGTCATAGAGGCTGACCCCGGCGAGGTTGTGGTCCTGGAGTGCAGGGACGCCTCGGACTGCCAGGTCAAGCCCGGCATGACGGTGGACGACATGCCCGGCCTGGACACCAAGGTGGCCCATCCCCTGACCGGGCCCGTCTACGTCAAGGGCGCCGCCCCCGGAGACCTCCTGGAGGTGGAGTATGTGGAGGTCGCCCCCCAGCCCTACGGCTGGACGCGCAACCGCCCCGGCGCCGGGTTCCTGCGGGACCTGTTCCCCGACCCGTACCTGGTCCATTGGGACATCGCCGACGGCTGGGCCACCTCGGCCCAACTCCCCGGGGTCCGCATCGTCGATGGCTCCTTCATGGGCACCGCGGGCCTGGCCCCCTCCAGGGCCCAGCTCGAAGAGTGGACCCGCCGGGAGTCGGAGCTGGCCCAACGCGGGGGGTTCGTGGCGCCCCCGGACGCCGAGGACGCGGTGCCCTCCTCGGGCCCCATCGCCAACGAGGGCCTCCGCACCCTGCCTCCCAGGGAGAACTGCGGCAACGTGGACTCCAAGCAGCTCACCACCGGCTCCAGGCTGCTGATACCCGTGGGCGTCGACGGGGCCCTCTACTCCGTGGGCGACGGGCACTTCGCCCAGGGGGACGGGGAGTGCTGCATCACCGCCATCGAGATGGGGGCCACGGCCACCGTCCGGTTCACCGTGCACAAGGGAGAGGCCGCTCGAAAGAACATCCGATGGCCCCGGTACGCCCACTCGGGCTACTTCCTGCCCCCCGAGTGGGCGGCGCCCAGGAACTTCATCGCGACCATGGGCATGCCCGTGCGGGACGACGGTGTCCAGGAGGGAGAGGACCTGACCCTGGCCGCCCGAAACGCGCTGATCAACATGATCGAGCTCCTCCAGGAGCGGGGATGGAGCAGGTACCAGGCCTACATCATCTGCAGCGTGGCCGTGGACCTGAAGATCAGCAACGTGGTGGACCTGCCCAACGTCACGGTGTCCGCCTTCCTCCCCGAGGACATTTTCCTGGGGTAGCCGCCGGACGGGGCCGGGCTGATATGACCATGGTCGTGACCATGGTACAATTGTCATACTTTTCTTGGTGCAGGTGGAGTCATGGAATCTCCCAACCACAACCCGGATGGACCCACGACTATGAAAGCGTCGGAGTTCAAGGCCAAGTGCCTTAAGCTGATGGACGAGGTGGCGGCCAGCGGCCGCGAGATCGTAATTACCAAGAACGGCCGCCCGGTGTCGCGGCTGGTGCCGTACCGGGAGAAGCCGCGGATGCCTTTCGGTCGAAACCGCGACAAGATCAGGATACTCGGAGATATCGTCTCCCCCATGCCTGCCGAATGGTTCGAGGGCCCTGAAGACGCCGATAAAGGCCTGTTTTGATACTTATCGATACCCATGTCCTGCTGTGGCACGAGCAGGGTGACCGCAGGCTCGGGCCCCAGGCCCGCCGGGTGTTCGAGCTGGCGTTGCGGGAAGGCGATGCCGCAGTCTCGGCCATATCCTTCTGGGAAGTCGGCATGCGAATGCAGAAGGGCCACTTCTATCTCCCCTTCGACCTGGACGCTTGGCGCCGGGACGTGTTGGACCACGGGCTTGTGGAAATCCCCGTCGATGGCGCCATAGCCGCACGGGCCGGTGTTCTTTCTGAGATGCACGGCGACCCAGCCGACCGTCTCATTGTGGCCACCGCCCTGGCCGGTCACCGGTTGATGACGGCGGACCAGCGAATCCTCAGCTGGCCCGGACGCCTGTCCCGGTTGGACGCCGCGGAGTGAGTCAGCCCCGCCGTTGCCCGCACACCCCCATGGTGCTACACTCTGCCCAATGAGGCCCACCGGCGGGCGGCCTAACGTGCCCTCTTACAGGTTCGTCCAATGAGTGCGTCCGCCTCCCGCCAAGTGCCGGTCCACCATTGGGTGGCGGTTCCTTGCCCGTGCGGAGCGCGGGGCCCGGGTTGACTCGATCACCGGGTGGGCTCAATAGCCCGGGGAGGGGCCTCACGGTACAACGAACTTCGGAGACAGCTGGGAGGACACCATGACCGAGGCGGCGGCTAAACCCCCCGTTGTACCCCCTGCTATACCCCCCGTCATACCCCAGGAGTGGGTCATCTCCGACGACGAGTTGAGGAGCAAGCTCACGGCCATGGTCGGCCCCCTGCCCGAGCTGAAGGTCACCAGGGAGAACACCGCGCTGCTGGTGATCGACATCCAGTACATGGACGCCCACCGGGACTTCGGCTTCGGCGCCAGGGCCAGGGAGCTGGGCGGCATGGAGTTCCTGGACTACTACTGGGACCGGCTGGAGACCACTGTCATCCCCAATATCCAGCGCCTCCTGGCAGCGGCCCGGGCCCAGGGCGTGGAGGCTGTCCACGTCCACGTCGCCGCATCCAAGGCCGACGGCGGGGACAACAGCATCCGGTTCAAGTCCAAGGAGAGGCCCACCCCCATCCAGTCCAAGGACGCGGAGATACTGCCGGAGGTGGCCCCCCTGGGAGACGAGCTGGTCATCAGCAAGACCACCGAGAGCGTCTTCAACTCCACCAACATCGACCGCCTCCTGCGCAACATGGGCATCGAGAACCTCATAATCGTCGGCGTCGTCACCAACGGCTGCGTCGAGGGCGCCACCCGCAGCGCCGCGGAGCTGGACTACGGGACCATCCTGGTCGAGGATGCCACCGCCGCCTTCGCGCCCCAGCTCCACGCCCACGCCATTCTGAACATGGGGCACAAGGACGCCAGGATAAAGTCCACTAACGACGTGGTCGCCATGCTGGAGTCCCTTTAGGCCGCCGACCCCCGGACCCATCCCCGCGATGCAGACCCACTCCATAGCCGGGAGGCCGAGATGACCGAGGCAAAAGCCCAGCCCACCATCTCCAACGACGAGCTGGTCCAGAAGCTCAAGACCCTGCTGGGCACCGTGCCCGAGCCGGTGCTCACCCGGGATAACACTGCCATCCTGGTCATTGACGTCCAGTACTTCGACGCCCACCCGGACACGGGCCTGGGCATCCGGGCCAAGGAGCTGGGCGGCATGGAGTTCCTGGGCTACTACTGGGACCGGATCGAACGGGTCATGCTCCCCAACATCCAGCGCATTCTGGCCACCGCCCGCCGCAAGGGTATGGAGATAGTCCACGTCCGAGTCGCCTCCAACACCAGGGACGGGCGGGACTGCTCCCTGCGCTTCAAGGCCTGGGGGGCTCGGACGCCCGTCGACTCCAAGGACGCCCAGTTTCTGCCGGAGGTGTGGCCTGAGGGCGACGAGATAGTCATCAACAAGACGACGGAGAGCGTGTTCAACTCCACCAACATCGACCGGCTTCTCAGGAACATGGGCATCTCCAACGTCATCGTCGTAGGCGTCGTCACCAACGGCTGCGTCGAGGGCGCCGTCCGCGGCGCCGCCGAGCGGGACTACGGCACCATCCTCGTCGAGGACGCCGCCGCGGCCCTGGCCCCCCAGCTCCACGAGATGGCCATCGTCAGCATGGGCCACAAGGACGCGGCCATAAAGTCCACCGACCAGGTGGTCCAGGCTCTGGAAGCCCTCTAGGACCCTCCAGGCCCGCCTGACCTCCGGCAACGGGACGCCAACACAAGGCCCGGTCTCACAACCGGGCCTTCCTCCTTACACGGCTCGCCATTCTTCTCCCCTCAGCTCTCAGCCAAACAGTCCTAGCCACTTGTGTGCAAGCAATCCTGAATACGTAGCCAGCATGGCGATGCCGACAACAACTGACAGCCACAGATCAGCCATGCGTCGTTCTGTGTCCGGGAACCGCACCACGTAGTCGCCGTACTCTGCCCTCTCCCTGACCTGCCTGACAGCCCGCTCGTGATAGAGGTCCCAAACGTTGACGGTTAGGAAGATGACGACGGCGGAGATGAGCATGGCAAAGACGTCGACGAAGAACCGGGTATACGCCAGGTTCTCGTCTGGTCGGAGGAGTAGGGCCACGATGAGAGTCATTCCAGCGAAGATCACTAGCGCAAACAACTCACCCAGAATCACTCCCAGCTGTTTGGACCGTACCAGCGTGTCCAATTGAGATTCGGCCTCGCTCAACATCTGACGGGCCTCCCAGTTCTTGGGGCGGGCTTGGGCGATATAGCCTCGCAGTTCGGTGTACGCCTCTTTGAGGTCGGTCTGATTCTGGGGCGCGTCAACGCGCGCCGCATACTCGCGCACGTTGGTGTCTATGACTCCTTCTTGGGCCAGCCGGTCCAGCTTTCGGAAGACACTGAAGGCGTGGGCCTCTTCGGAGTTGGTGCGAGAGACCAGGGATGCCACACGGAAGGCCAGCAACAAGGTGAAGATAGTTGCGGAGAGCGCGACCCATGTGAAATACGCCCCAACGACCCATTCCGAGTCACCCATGCCCAGGAATGCATAGATGTCGTCCCGAAAATACACGAAGGTGCCACAGCCCCATAGGGCGAGGATCAGGGACTTGAAGCCCCAGCGGATCTCGGCCTCGAAGCCGATAAGCAGGTTCGCGGTTATGAGGGCTGCGGTGCCGATGATCAGATAGTCGCCCTGGACCACGACAAAAGAAAAGGGCAAGAGCCATAGCAGGCTCAGGATGGGCCGGATGTGGTCGATGGCGTTGATACTCAGGTCGTGGGTTGTCAGGAGCGCCTTCCTCCACGCAACGCCGGCGATCGGGTGGCTGAAGGCAGCTCCTGCCATGATCAGCAGAAACACGTTGGGGGACATGGTCTCCCCGACACTGAGACCGGTGGACAGTTGGATAGGAATGACGGCCGTTGCAGCGATGAGCCCGCCCATCGTCGCACTAAACAGATTGATGGACTCTCGCGAGTATCCAGCGGACGCTCCCGGATGTTCGGACAAGCTGGCAGTCAAGGCGGAGCCCCATTTCAGACTGAATCCGTTCAACGTGGTTATGAAGGCGGAGGCGCAGGCTAGCAGCAGCCCCACATAGAGCAACGAGCTGGCCGAACCGGTCAGAACCCCTTGGAGCCTTCCTGGCTCAGAATGACGAAGGTGATACCGGTCAGGCCTATCAGCATAAAGAAGACCGTGGCAGGTCGGATGCGTGCTACCGATTGGTTCCCCGTCGGGTCCCGATGGGAGAACCACAGAACCAGTATGTAGAGAATAGGGGAGAGCTCCATCATCATGGTCGCTACGGCAACATCCAAGTGCCTGATGGACATGGCGAACAGGACCACGTCGAAATACGCGAACGTCACCAGCAGGATATCGAGGCTGAACAGCCTGCGGCCCACAAGCTTCCATACAGCCAGATTGAAGAACAGCCCGCGGAAGCGGGCAGCCAGAAAAGCCGTGTAAGCGATCGCTATGCCCCCGCGCCAGCCGGCGCCGAACAGGAACGGAGTCTCACTACTCCCGGACAGCATGACGGCTAGGGGAATAAAGGAGTAGCCGACGGCCGCAAGGAGCATGAGCCATGCGCTCTGTGCGTTGTGTCTTGCGGGAGCGGGACCGGAGGAGTCACTTGCCATGACGCTCCAATTCTAGCGCAGCGTGCAAGGCTCTCGACAGACGCCGGGCTGCCTGATGCCGCCCCATGGCGACGGGCGAGACTCGCGTCGACCTGTCATCCCCCCCGCTCTACCCGGTACAGCGGCACCTCACTTCGCACTCTTGTCGCCGGGTCCAAGACGAGAGCTGCCAGCATTTCCAGAGACCCCGGCACGGCCTCCTCAAATGACACGCTGTACCAGTCCTCCTGAACTGCCGGCTAGGCATCTGGATTCGGTCGCATTGTAGCCTTTCCCCTTGTGGAGATATACAATGGGCCGGTCAGAGCCGGTCCTGTCGCAGCGTCGCCAGACCAACCGTCGCCAGACCAACCAAGGAGGTGGTCCCATATGCCCTACACGGCCGACATCAGCCGAAACAACCCTGGTTGCTTCTTATTCCTGATCGACCAATCAGGCTCCATGGGAGGTGCACTCGGCGGACAGCCTGACCTGCTAAAGATGGACGGTGCCGCCGATGCCGTGAACCGCATTCTCGATGCCATATCCCAACGATGCTCCCAAGGTATGGACATTCGCGACTACTTCGACATCGGCGTCATCGCGTACGGCACCGACAGCTCGGGGCGCACCAAACTGGATACCCCCCTACCCGGGACATCTCCAGAGCAACCCTTTCTATCTGTCAGTCAGGTGGTCGACGCCGCCGAGGTGGAGGAAAAACAGGTCAAGGAGTCCGACGGCGCCGGCGGCATAGTGGAAGTCACCAGAAGGGTCCCTGTGTGGCTCCGTCCCACGGCTGGCTACGGAACACCAATGTGTGAGGCGCTATCCGCGGCTTCCAACGCCCTCCAGGACTGGACGGCCCGGCACCCGGACTCCTACCCCCCCATGGTGATCAACGTCACGGATGGCGACGCCACCGATGGGAATCCGGAGTCCGTGGCCCAGGAGATCATGGCCTTGGGAACGAACGACGGCAACGTGCTGATCTACAACGCACACCTTTCTGAGATGTCCGCCATGCCGGTACAGTACCCGTCGGAAGAAAGCGAAGTGCCTCCCGACGAGTACGCGGCGCGAATGTTCCGGATGTCGTCGGTCTTTCCGGACCCTGTCGTGGAGCTGGCCGGTAACATGGGCCTGTCGGTCACTCATGGTTCCAGGGGATACGTATACAACGCCGACATGGTGGCCCTGGTGCAGTTCCTGGACATCGGGACACGCGCCGCTTCAGACTTGCGTTGAATCGTGGAGGTCAAAGTGGCCGTTCGACCTGCCAGAGGCTTCTGGCTGCCCAAGGCGGGCAACTGCCCTGAGGAGTACGAAGATGCCTGGCGGGTGGTTTACCCCCAGCGGATAGGCGCATCCGGGAGTCCCACCGCCAGAGCGGCGTTGTCCGACGGCGCCAGCGAGTCGGCCTTCGCCCGGGAGTGGGCGAACGTCCTTGCGGACGCCTTCGTATCCAGGCCTCCCGACATGTGTGGCCTCACCAATGACTCCATGTGCGACTGGCTGACCCATGCGCAGGAGGAGTGGCGCGTGGGCATTCCATGGGACCGCATCCCCTGGCACGGAGAGGCGAAGGCCCGGGCCGGTTCCTTCGCCACCCTGTTGGGTCTGACAATCACGACCAAGACGGGCAACTCTCAGCGGCCATCGTGGCGGGCAGTCGCCGTGGGAGATAGCTGTCTCTTCGTGATACGCGATGACCGTCTGTGGCTGTCCTTCCCTTTGGAAAACGCCGCGCAGTTCGACAACAGCCCCACCCTGGTCTGCAGCAACCCGGAAAACATGGGGGACCTCTGGGAAAACGTACACCAGAGCGATGGTGAATGCGTGTCTGGTGACTCGTTCATTCTGGCTTCAGATGCCCTGGCGTGCTGGTTCCTTGGGAGGAATGCCGAGGGGGAGAAGCCCTGGAAGACGCTCCTCGCGTTGAACGCATCGGGGTGGGCTACGTGGGTGGAGGAGCAACGCCATGCGGGGTTGATGGGCAATGACGATACGACATTGGTAGTCATGGGCGTCTCCTAGGACCGTGTGAGGTGAGGCAAGAGCCATGCCCTGGCCGGGGATAACCGATTACAGCGAGGCGGTCCAGACCCCCCGGTTGTGCTTCAGGGGGACCGATCTCGAGGCGGGGGAGGTATCGCTCAACCAGCGGGGCATGCCGCTGGTCTTCTCCGGGGCCTTCGCGTGCGTCTATCGAGTGTCCGTGGGCAACCGAACATTCGCGGTGCGATGCTTCACCCGCGAGGTCAGCGACCAGCAGTCCCGCTACGGCGAGCTGAGCAGCTACCTGCTCAACGTGCTCCCGCCGTCCTTCGTACACTTCGAGTACGTGGAACATGGAATCAGCATTCGTGGAGACCGGTACCCGATAGTCCGGATGGAATGGGTGGATGGAGAACTGCTGAGCAGGTTCGTTGGGTCCAGGCTGGACGAGCCGGAGACCCTCCGGCGCGTGGCGGCCCAGTGGCGTGGGGGTCCGACGGCAAGCCTGAGGGGGCTGCGCATTGCCCACAACGACCTGCAGCACGGCAACGTGATGGTGCAGAGAGACGGTGGCATCCGCCTCGTAGACTACGACGGCATGTTTCTGCCCAAGTTTCGAGGAGAGCGAAGCCCGGAGCTGGGACACAAGAACTACCAGCACCCGCAGAGATCGTCGGAGCACTATGACGAAAACGTGGACAACTTTCCGTCCTTGGTCATCTACCTCAGCCTACTCGCCATCGCTTCCGACCCCGGCCTATGGGACTTTCATGACGAGGACAATCTACTATTCACCAGGAGGGACTACGCCGATCCGGGAGGCTCGGAAGTCTTCGGTCGGCTGAAGAGCTCCGACGACCAGGGGGTGGCCAGGCTGGCGGAGCGTCTGGAGGAGTACTGCGCTCTTCCGGTCGAGAGGGTACCCGACCTGGAGACCGTCCTGCAGGACATTCCGCCCAGTGCGGTGGCGCCACCGTCGACAGCGATGTCGACAGGTGGTCCAGCAGCGCCATCGCGATCGACGGTCTCAGACACCAGTGGCAGCTTATACCGGCAGACGCTTCGAGGGCGGCAACCAACGCCGGCGTCGCCCGGGCCGTTGCCGAACCGACGGATACCCGCCACGCCACAAGCTACAGGGCCCGCCCGGACGGTCCGACCCGCCGGAGCACCGACGAAGCCATCCGGCCCGCCTTCACCTGGCGCTGGTAAAAGGGACATTCTGGACCGGTTCGAAGAAGCAGCGGGCATCTGCGTCTCCGCGCTGAAGCGCAGCGCCGCGTCAGGGGAGCTCACAAGAGTGGTGGTGGGAGTTGTGGCCACGGTTCTCGCCGTAGTCGTGGTCATGGTGGCGGCTGTCGCCTGGGTAGTCGCGCAGCGAGGTTGGTGACCGCTCAGTCATGGTTGTGCCCGATGCTCCCACGGTGGCGGCTTGGAAAGGATCGGCTCCCTTTACGGACGCCCTCCGGCAAGTATATGGGGAATGATTCCAACCAGGAGGATGCCAATCCCGGCTGTGGCGATTATGGTGGTGGGATTCTCGTAGCCTAGAGTCCCGCCGGCCAACGCAAGTGCAATCAACCCGAGTCCCAGCTTGTTGACCCAGCCGCAGCCCAGCCTGCCCCATCCCATCCTGTCGGTCCAACCGAGCAGCACTCGGCGGCGGTTCGGTCCGCCGAGAATGAGAACGGCAAGTCCACCAAACAAGGCCACAGCGCCCACGGATACAGCAGTCCCCAGTGCGGACATCGCCGCGCCGCTCCCATACTCATACAGGAAAACTTCGTAGAGTATGACCTGAGGAAGTCCGGTTGACGCGACCACGAGAAGCCCGATCGCCGCCGCCCCCGATCCCAGCTTCTCGGCTCCCTTCAGCCTGGAGGTCAATTCCGAACTGCCAGTCAGTCCAAGCAGCTCGACTACGAGGCGGAAGCTGACGATGCAACCCCCACACAAGAAGAGGATGCCGCCGAAGAGCTGAAGGAGCTGCGTTCCCCCTTCGGGTTCGTACGGGGGCAGAATCTCTCGGTCTTCCGGGGCGCCCAGGAGCTTCAGGAGGGCCGTGGCCGCCGCAAAAGCGATTCCACCAAGAAACCAGCTGGACGCAAAGATAGCGACGCCGGTCACTATCACGCCAAGGCCCACCTTGTAGGCCAAGCCTGCGCCCCTGGCCGGGACCGTTCCTGACGCGCCAGTACCCTGTGCCTTCATGACTGCTTTCTGCGGGCTCACCAGTGGGACCAGTAGCATTCGGGGCTACGGGCGCCTTCGATCACGTCCCTCTCTTCGTGACGGTGACGAGGACCGGTCCCGGGTCCGGGTCTCGCCGCGACCGTGAAATCTACCGTAGATCAGGAGGAATATCCCGCCCCAGAAGAGCAGGACGGCCGGGAGAGCGACTATCGCTCCGTTTCGAAAGATGATCTGCAGGACCAGGGCTGGGACGATCAATGCGACGCCAATGATGACTCCCGCCAGCCCCACTCTGTCAGGCCAGCCCCAGCTCCCGGTCCTTGACATATATCTCGCGACGACGCGCTTCGACATACCAATCGCAGCCGCACGGCGTCGCGCGTCGCCAAAGATGACGGTCGCAAGGCCAGCCAGGAAGACTATTCCGCCCAGAGTCCTGGTCACACCACCTATGCCGATGGACTCTTCCTCCATGATCCATCCAACCGCAACCAGCACGATCCCAATTGCCACCGCAACGGGCCCAAACCGGTCGGCCCATCGCGACTCTCGGAGCGACGCCAGCATTTTGGCCATACTGGTCTTTAGTGGATGCATGTGTGCTCTTCCATGGCGTTCATGGGCCTGACGACACCATTCGACTCTGACGATACATAATTGCCCAAGAGACTTCAACGGCGTGGGCTTGGACGGTCTTCGATTCATGAATGCGCCGCCATTTGGCTGCGACTAAGGGTTCGGCCCGAGATCTGAAACGGGCTGGATGGATGCCTGGGCGTTCGTCGGTTCATGACTCGGGATTTTCCGTTTGTGGTAGTCTTTAGTTCCAGCAACCAAGAGGACGTGAATCCATCTTCTTTGCTATTCTGAACGGATTGCCAGGATCAGCCGTCGTCCTCCTCTGCTCGTCCATCCGGTTACCGCTCCATGTCGTTGGGGGGAGACAGGAAGAGCCATGCCCTGGCCGGGGATAACCGATTACAGCGAGGCGGTCCAGAACCCCGGGTTGTGCTTCAGGGGGACCGATCTCGAAGCGGGGGAGGTATCGCTCAACCAGCGGGGCATGCCGCTGGTCTTCTCCGGGGCCTTCGCGTGCGTCTATCGCGTGTCCATAGGCAACCGAACATTCGCGGTGCGATGCTTCACCCGCGAGGTCAGCGACCAGCAGTCCCGCTACGGCGAGCTGAGCAGCTACCTGCTCAACGTTCTCCCGCCGTCCTTCGTACACTTCGAGTACGTGGAACATGGAATCAGCATTCGTGGGGAGCGGTACCCGATAGTCCGGATGGAATGGGTGGATGGAGAGCTGCTGAGCAGGTTCGTTGGGTCCAGGCTGGACCAGCCGGAGACCCTCCGGCGCGTGGCGGCCCAGTGGCGTGGGGGCCCGACGGCAAGCCTGAGGGGGCTGCGCATCGCCCACAACGACCTGCAGCACGGCAACGTGATGGTGCAGAGAGACGGTGGCATCCGCCTCGTAGACTACGACGGCATGTTTCTGCCCAAGTTTCGAGGAGAGCGAAGCCCGGAGCTGGGACACAAGAACTACCAGCACCCGCAGAGATCGTCGGAGCACTATGACGAAAACGTGGACAACTTTCCGTCCTTGGTCATCTACCTCAGCCTACTCGCCATCGCTTCCGACCCCGGCCTATGGGACTTTCATGACGAGGACAATCTACTATTCACCAGGAGGGACTACGCCGATCCGGGAGGCTCGGAGGTCTTCGGACGGCTGAAGAGCTCTGACGACCAGGGGGTGGCCAGGCTGGCGGAGCGTCTGGAGGAGTACTGCGCTCTTCCGGTCGAGAGGGTACCCGACCTGGAGACCGTCCTGCAGGACATTCCGCCCAGTGCGGTGGCGCCACCGTCGACAGCGATGTCGACAGGTGGTCCGGCAGCGCCATCGAGATCGACGGTCTCAGACACCACTGGCAGCTCATACCGGCAGACGCTTCGAGGGCGGCAACCAACGCCGGCGTCTCCTGGGCCGTTGCCGAACCGACGGATACTCGCCCCACCGCAAGCTGGTGGGCCCGCCCGGACGGTCCGACCCGCCGGAGCGCCGCCGACCACCCTCCTTGAATCGTGGTCGCGGTCATTCTCGGCTCTTGCATCGAGGGTCGCCACGTCCTGGCTTAAGTTTCTGCTCGGCGGACTAGGCACGATGTTCGCCGGATGGATCATACATACGGACACGTTCCTGAGCTTGGTGAACTGGCTGCTGCTGATCACCGGCATCGTCGCGGTCCTCATCTTCATGGGGACGAGGCATCCAATATCCCTCGTGGTTGGCGTCATCACCCTCGTAGTCCGATTCTTGCATTTGCTCGACTGGGTGGTGAACGCGGTGTGGACGTGGTTTATCATCGCCGGACTTGCTGCAGTCATAGTCGGAGGTGCCGCCCGCATCTTGGTCCACAAGGGACTCTTCGGCAGGATCGCAGTCGCCATGTTACTTCTCATGGCGGGTCTCTGGTCGTTTGTCGTGTTGACCGGCTACGATCTGTCGTAGAGCCTGGGCACTCTGCTGGACGGGCAGCCCAATCCGGGACTTACGTCCACACCTTTGCCACTGGCCCCGCGGAGCACTGAGTTGTTGGTTCAGGTGGCGGAGAACAATGAGCAACGTCCAGGGTGGTCCGAGGCTTGGTGCGCCTTATGAATGCTCTGGTGGCCCTCCGAGCATTGCGATGGGGATATTGCAGCATGATTGGCGTTGGCCGGTTGGGGTAGGGCCTGGAGGTGCGTCTGGCGGAGGGGGTGGGAGTATAAGCCGCCAAGATTACAAGTCTGTATGACCTCACTCAGGCCCCATCAGTCTTGCTATGCCCACACTTATCCCCACATGAATGGTCGGACGTTGAGGCCTCGGCCTACGAAGTCGTCCAAGTCTTCCGTTGGGCAGGCACGCTGTGGAACTCTCTGGGTCCCTCTAATGATACCTATTCTATCATCTCTTGGGCCATCACCACCAACCCTTCCCTCCGGCTCTAGCCTTTTCGTCACTATCGTGCCCAGAAGCATCAGCAATGCCCTTACCGCTGCGTAGTGCCCCCGCCTTAGCGGTCTGAACTTGGCAGTGGTGTGTCCAGGATGGCGGAGAAGGAATCCGTTGGCCAGAGAGTGTCACAGATAGGACGACGAAGTCCCACGAGTACGTCTTCCACCTGGCGAAGTCGGGGAGTCCCCTGTTCTGGACCCACCGGGACGGGCCGGGGACGCGGGCAGCGCCGGCTCCCGACTACCGGTACATCGACCGGGCCACCGGGGCAGAGTACGACGTGGAACCCGAGGACTGGTCTGGCGAGGTCGTCGACTGCCCCGCGTGCGAGGGGACCGGGAAGGTCGAGGTCCACAAGGTCCAGACCACCCTGTTCGACGAGGCCCCACCCGCCCTCATCAAGACGTGCCAGAACTGCCTGCCGCCACCCAGGGGGGACGACGACGACGAGGCAGACGACGAACCCGCGCTCCCACCGGGGAAGATCAAGCGGTGGCGGCGGCTGAACCTGTGGAGCAGCCACGACTACTACTACGACGCCTTTGCCATCCGGGAGCCGATGAAGGACAGCAGCATCGCCCGGATGTACCAGAGCACCTTCTGGGAGCAGGAACCGGGGCCCAAGGACTTCAAGAGGGCCGGGGTGAACCAGAACCGGTCGGGGCACCAGGCCCTCCAGAATCTCCGCCGGAGAGTGGCCGAGAAGCCACGGAGAGGCCACCCACGCCCCCAGACCGACCTGTGGGACGACCAGACCAAGGAACAGCAGCAGGCCATGGGGGCCAACAAGCGGGACGTATGGTGGGTGAACACCCAGCCGTTCAAAGGGGCCCACTTCGCTACCATGCCCGAGGAACTGGTGCGCATCCCGATGCTGGCGGGGACCTCCGAGTACGGCTGCTGTCCCCAGTGTAGGGCACCATGGTCCCGGCAGGTGGTGAAGAACGAGGCCCCGCACGACGGGGACACGGCGTCAGCCTACGAGGGTACGTCCACGGCGGGGCGGCTGGCCAAGCTTCGGCAGGCCGCCCGGGCCAGGGGCGGGGAGTACGTCCAGGCCCCCGAGACCGTGGGCTGGCAGCCCACCTGCGACTGCTTCACCCCCGCCACAAAGCCCAGCCTGGTTTTAGACCCCTTCGCCGGCAGCGGGACCGTAGGCGTGGTGGCCCTGCAACATGGTCGGTCGTTCGTGGGCATTGAGTTGAATCGAAAGTACGCCCATATGGCGAGGAAGCGCATCCAGAAGTACACGTTGAAGGAGGAAGCCAGTGCCAGTGGTGAACACGCCCAGGAAGCGGCGGAGACCAGGGAGACGGACGAACAAGGAATCGACGGGGTACCCGGTGGAGATACGGGTGGTGGGGGACCCCATCCTCAAGTGCCGGACGACGAAGGTGCCCAAGTGGGTGATCAAGGAAAAGCGTCTCTCCCTGCATAGGCTGGTCGCGGACATGGTCGTGACCTGCGCCTCCAACGGGGGCGTCGGGCTGGCCGCGAACCAGGTCGGGGAGCTCCAGCAGGTCGCCATCGTCTGGCACCCCGACCGCCCGGACCCCATCGTGCTGCTGAACCCCGAGGTCGTGGAGTCCGAGGGGGAACGCATCGTCTCCGAGGGCTGCCTGAGCATCCCCGGCTATGAGATGAAGGTGAAGCGGGCGGAGCCTCTGGAGCCGAGGGCTTTATGGAAGTGAACCGCCATGCGCACAAGAAGCCCATGGAATAGTAACCCGGAATTCATCATATATCACTGGAGTCACTAGTTGTGGATGGGGGTATTACAAGCTTGGCACCCTTTGCAAGGGTTTTTCTAACCCGATCGGGTTTACTACCTACCACCTCTGAGTGGGCACAGTTGCCCTCAACGGGCTTGTATCGAATCTCCTGTCCGTTATTCCAGAAAACCTCGGCAGCAACGGTGGCGACTCCGCGACCGCTACCCCATTTCGCCCACCGATCAAATGTCTCCTGAGGAGTCGCCTTATCCGACCAATCTACAGACATCCGGTTAGTTTGTGTCGCATTTGAAAAAGCACCGGCACTAATCTTCCCGCCGCCTTTTATCCATTCAGGGCGAAGCGCTCGATAAAACTCATCATCGTCGTTAAGGGGTTGTGGGAAGGCTTCCGCATTGTTTTGTTCCAACAGTATTCCATCTCATCGAGTCAGTTGGTTAATCAACTCGCTCAAAGTAGCGTCCTTTGAGACGACTCCTTCCGATTCGTTTATGTCACCCGAAATCATGGGCTCATCCAAGAGATACCTCACGTCTATGCCTGTTGGCGGGATTACAAGCATCAACTCTGCACCGGAGTCTAGTTCCCATTCGAGCTCAAGTCCACCTTCCGGCAATGGGGCGATGAAAGGCTCCTCCAGCAGACCTCGAGACAACTTGTTTGTTTCGAGTAGCAGCGCTGCGGTCGCCTTGACCGCTTGTTCCGTAGGGGGACTGCCCCCGTAGCCGTCCCAGTTTGGCTCCAAGTCTGCGAGCTTCCTTATCCGCTCTACTGCTTCTGGGCTAGCGGACTGAAGAGTTGCCAGGACCGGACTTGCATTGGTGTCCTTAGTTTTGCCACCGGCCGAGGAATGGAAGACATATTCCGCCAGCGGGGCAGTAATCGATTCACAGTGTCCTGATGCCTCATCCAGATAGTCTTGATAGTGTCTACCACTGTCGAATCTGTTGATCCCTGCCAACCCAGGAGGGCAAGTCTCCACAATCCTTATCCAGTGATCATGAATGGCCTCAAAATCTGGGACAGATCGCCCAGCTGACAAGGCGGACGAGCAATCCATCTGTTCCTGAGACGCTGTTAGTGGCGGCACGTCTCCTGTTTCGCTGCTCGGAAGTAGTATGGTCGGGGAGCCATGTAATGTGTAAGCAACTAAGTTTTGGTCACTGATCGAAAAGAACTGAGAATACATCTCAAAGACATTAGGCAGACGGTCAGGCTCCTCCTCATATAACGTGTTCGGCTGCGGCGGGACGATAACAGGTCCCCAATTAGCCATATCTCCGACAGGACGGTGTCGCCGTTGGCGTCTTCTTGAACTAGCTCTACCAGTTTCCGTGTGCGTCAAACTTGTACCGATCATATCTGGAGCCCTATCTGAGTCAGAAATTCGTTAAACGCGGCGTATTGTTGTCCAATCTCATGCCCCAGCGTTTCCTGGCTCGGCAATGTGGTCGTGCTTTCGCTAGCGTTAAAGTTCGAGTTGAGCCTATCACCTGGCAGAGCCTCGAGCCGAACCGTCCATTCCTTGGGAGGGCGGTCTAATAGCAGGGTAACCGACTTACTAGAAAGGGAGGTTGCAAGCTTGGATGCAAGACTTGGGTTGAGCAAGTTATTACCTAGCCACTCACCCGGACTCTCCACCTCAATCTCTGAGATGAAGTTTATCCCGTAAGACCGGATGCTGATCGCAGGTAAGGCGCCGCAGAACCCATGGATAATTCTCGGGATTTTGATTTTTGCTTGCGTGATGTTACCACTGGACTCACGAACGTCAATCTTGTTGGGGAAGAACTGTATCTCAACTTGGTCTCGGTTGCTGTTGACGATCGGCCCTTCAGCACCTTGTGAAATGCTCAGCGGCCGTCTTAGAATATCTTCCAATACATTGGGCGTGATGGGACCGGAGGGGGGAGAAACGCCAGGTGCGAGCACAACCGCAATAGTGCTCAGGATGAGTTCAGTTCGGTCATTGTTAGCCAACGGTGCTGTCCCTCTGCCAGCGTAGACCGAAGCCATTGTACTATAGCACGTCAACTAAGCCTACCATAGGCGGGCGTGCTATTCAAATCTGCCTGGATGCGTAGCGAGGGCAATAAGGGCTGACTCTTGGGGAAGTTAGCTATCAGGAACCGGGGACGGGCTGGCAACGCCCCAGGGTAGGGAACAGCAGCTCCACTCTTTTGGCTCCGGCTCGCCGGGCGGGATGGAGCTAAGAACAAGAGGCAGCTAGAAACCTGCGGGCCGACATGCCTGCCGAACCCACCGAGGGTCTAGCTGCCCTTGCACCAGTCGCTAGCCATCGTCTTGGCAGGACTCGGGTTCGCGACATGGCTAGGGGAGTACGGACTTGGTGCGTCCCCAAGCCCCGGGTCGCGACCTTGGTGCCGCCCGGCCGTCGCTGTGTATAGGTGGGCCACGACACGGTGATATGCTACTCCTTGATGCAGCTATTCGGAGCCTGTGTGTCTTGAGGAGGTATTGGTGAGCGCGAAACTAGGTCCACATGAGGCGTTCGTCGACAACATCGAGGATGCGAAGGCCCTGATGAGCTATGCTCGGGCATTCCAGAACAAACGCAACCGTCGCATGCGCCAAGAACTTCGTTCTCGAGTGGGTGATGCACTGAAGGTGCCGGTCAACCAGCAGGAGGATTTGGATTGTTTAGAGAGCGACGACCTGTTCGTCGTCTTCATGCCTAGTGGGGACCTCAGCAGAGACCGATTCACAGATCTCCAACCCCTGCTTCGCCAATCGCTGGTCGCGGCCTGCGCGGCACTCGAGACTTACGTGGCAGACAAGGCCATGGAATTTGTTGGTGCCGCCCTCAAGTCCTACGAGCTCCCAACTCGTATGAAGTCCATCAGCCTAACGGTCGGACACTGGGCCGAAATCGAAGGGAAATACAAACGCCGCGGGTGGGGGATACGCTCAGTCATTGACCGGTACATCCGAGAGACAAGTAGCACAGCACCAAGCCACATTGGCGTTGTCCTTTCAACAGTCGGGGTCAAGAGATGGTCGACCCAGGTTGATAACGCCCGAAACGTTGAGCAAGGCACCACCGTTGAAGAGCTAGACGCTATAACGAAGCGGCGCAACCTCATTGCACACTCCGCAGATAGGAAGGGTAGAGGCCGGGCGTCGACCAACCTGCAGGAAGTTGAGCAGCAACTCACGACTATCGAGGAAGTCGTAAATGCAATTGAGGAGGTGCTCAGAGAACATGAAGTGTAACGGTTGGCAGCGTCCAGATAGGGCGCGGAGTCAAGCCGTTGCAGGCCCCGTCTCTGGGCGGCGCGCAACGGGCTGCTGGACGCATATGCAGCAGCCCGGCCAACATCTCCGGGTAGGTCACCTGCTTGCTGGCGGCGACGTCCAGGGAGTTCTCCAAGCCTCGACAGCCTGCTTGAGGCCCAGGGTCTTCAGGTGCTGGCGGGCCTGTTCCAGGGCCATCATCGTACACCTCCGGACGCGCCCATCTCGTAGACCTCCAGCGGTCTTCGTTCCACCTGGTCCGAGGAGACCTGCACCGCCAGGGCATGCTTGCGGGACCTCTCACCTCCCGTGCTCAGGCCCCCACTGGCCCGGGAGGGTGAATCGCTGACCCGGTTGCTGGGCTCTGGGGTGGACCGATATCCGATCTTCTCCACAAGATCTACACGGTGCCCATGCGCTGGCCCACCTGCACCGTGGCGCCATCCGGCGTAAGCTGGGTAACGCTGCCCTGTCCATCCAGTTTTCCGGGTCCACCTCACTCTTCTGAGAAGAAGGAAAAGAGGGCCCCTAGCAGCCGCGCCGGGAGATGGACGGTGAGGACCTGCGGGGGTTGGCGGCGAGTATTCGCGAAATCGGGGTCATCCAAGCCCCTTGGCCTACGGAACAGCCGACGATCGTCGGCTGTTGGGTCGGTATCGACGTGGTCACTTTAGTTGGACGGATGGTATTGGCGTGGCCGTCGCCACGGGTGGATTCCGGCGTGCTCTGAAGTGACGGCATCGGGATGATGGTCGTTAGCGTTGGGGTTATGGGACTTGGTTACATCGTTGCAGCCACATACGCTGGGGCCGCCTGGCCTGACAGGCCACCAAGAACCTCAAAGACCGGTACGGGTATCAAAATGGGAGCCTGATCATTCGGGTCTTGATAGGGTCGGAGCCTCTTGGGGTCAAAAGTCCTCAGTGGTCCCTTCCTGAGGATTGTCCTCCGCCACTCTGTCAGGGCAATCCGCCGATGTTATGTTGCAGAAGCCGCACTCCATGCGGCTCGGAACTCTCCTAGCTGGTGAGGTAGAAGCCAACCTAAGAACGAGTTGTGAAAGGTTTCCCACAAAATTGTCACCGACTGCCGAAGCGGGGATTTCAACTTCGTGGTCTGCATAAACGATCTTGCCATCGAAAGTAATGCCTCTGTACTGATGGAGGGCCCTAGGTATGGCGTACATGTAGATCATGACCTGGACACTATGGGATGGACTCGGTTGTCCCGTCTTGATGTCAATTATCGTGCCGGTACTATCCCTCCACGCAATCAGGTCCGGCTTGCCACCGAGTGCCGCCGCTTTTCCTCTAAGGACGAAACTGTTTTGAGCTTCGGTAAATACTGCATATCCTTGTTCTTCCCAGGATTGACGACATTCGTTGACCTTCGCTGTGTGTTCCATCTGCCATGTAGCCTGATCGAATGTGCTGGCCACTTTCTCCCAACTCCAACCCTCGTGTTGAGATCTGAACCAAGCTGCCCATTCGCACGAGTTCTCTCCAACTAGCAACTTAGTGAGCCATGTTACCCAGATGTATGGACCGTTCGCCCGTATCTGTGCCATCTCCATCCTTTGCGGTTCGTCTACCACTTGACTGACATGCCCTCGGAAGACTGCTGAAAGGCGTCGATGCGGAGTGTCGACCGCCGGGACCTCGCCCTTTCTCCGAGCTTTGACCCTCCTCCTGGAGGAGGCCGCGCTCTCGTGAAACTTCTGCCTGTAGGGTGGGTCTGGCCTGGATTCCTTGTAGCAGGTCGGGTTCTCTATTCCCTCTCCAACCTCGACTGGGAATTGTCATGCCCGATGTCTCTCTACCTGACGCCAGGCCGGGGAAATCGTGGATAATCGGGGCCACTCTATCATCTTTACACTAACCTCACAAGACTGCGGGCGGAAAAGGCAGACTACTTAACGGCTAACTTACACATGCCCTATATACTGTAACAGCAGAACGCGGGAACCCGTGAGTCACTGACCAGCGCAGGAACGTCGGCAGTCGTACTGGGCAGGCTATCTTGAACGACACAAACCGATCGAGACTCCTTGGAACGGCGCTCGCGATTGGCGTTGCGCTGGCCCTGGGAGCGGTTGTGACTACCTCGAATGGGCCAGTCCACGCCAACTCGTCTCCCGATTTGGAGGTGGGCACCCCAACGTCGGACAACTCGACCACCCATACGGGGGCATCTCTCACACTGTCGGCGACGGTGACCAATGCTGGCGATGGCGGGTCCGCCGCGACAACCCTCCGCTACTACCGGTCGACGGACGCAACGATCACAACGTCGGACACGGAGGTGGGCACCGATGCGGTTGGCGCACTTGCGGCGGCGGGCACCAGCGATCAGTCGATTGATCTGACCGCGCCGTCAACGGCGGGCACGTACTACTACGGCGCGTGCGTGGATTCGGTGACCGGGGAGTCGGACACGTCAGACAACTGCTCGACTGCGTTGACGGTGACCGTGAACTTGCCGCCGGATCTGTCGATGACCAGGACGAACCGACTCACGTCCATCATATCCAGCGGCTTTGGCCCCGGAGCGACATTCTCACTGCAATCGGTCGTTGACAACCCAGGTGACGGGGCATCCACAGCCACGACAGTGCGGTACTACCATTCCACGGATACCACCATCACTACGTCGGACACGGAGGTGGGCACCAGCGCGGTCGGAGCGATTGCCGCGGGATCCCTCAGCGTCCAGAGTATCGAGCTGACCGCGCCGTCGACCGCAGGCACGTATTACTACGGGGCGTGCGTGGATACGGTGCCAGGAGAGTCCGACACGACCAACAACTGTTCGCGCACCAAATCGCTAGAAGTACCGGTGCCCGCTCCGAACCTGATGGTGTTCGACACTTCGGTGAGCGATGACAGCCCGCCGACGGGAGGATCCTTCACTCTGTCGGTGACCGTGCACAACTTTGGCGCCTTGGGGTCGGACGCGACGACGCTACGATACTACCGCGGTTTGAACTATTGGTTCATCTCGCCATCGGACGTAGAGGTGGGGACCGACGCGGTCGGCGCCATCGCGTCGGCCGGCGACAGTCCGCAATCGATCGAATTGGCCGCGCCGTCGACGGTTGGCACCTACTACTACTATGCGTGTGTGGACGCGGTGACGAATGAGACGGTAACAGGGGAGGATAACTGTTCGCTGGATGCTCGTGTGACCGTTGTAAACACGCCGGCAACGGGTTCGCCGACCATTGCCGGGACTGCCCAGGTGGGTCAGACGCTTACGGCGAGCACAACCGGGGTCTCCGACCACGATGGCCTCACCAACGTGACCTACAGCTACCAGTGGCTGGCCGACGACACCGAAATCGACGGGGCGACCAGCTCCACCTACACGGTCCAGTCAACAGACAACGGCAAGGTCATCAAGGTGCAGGTCACCTTCACGGACGACGGGGGCAGCGATGAGTCGCTGGCCAGCGAGGGAACGTCGGCGGTGGTATTGGGCGGACTGTGATGAACGAGGCCAAAGGAATCAGACCAAGTCTGCCATGGGTCGCGCTAGCCAGCGCGCTCGTGCTCATTGTCAGTCTAACACCGACTGCCCTGGCTCAGAGCCAGAGCAGCGACGCCATCCTCAGCGGGTTGACGCTGAGTAACGTGGACTTCGGCACCTTTGCATCCGGAACCACGTCCTACACGGCCAACGTTGCCAATCGCGTGAAGGAGACCACTGTCACTCCCACCGCGAACCATTCAGGGGCCAAGTACGTCGTAAAGCTGGATGGCGTTGAAGATTCCGATGGCGTTGTTTCGCTGAGTGTGGGAAGCAACACCATCGCAATAGAGGTAACCGCCGAAGATGAGGAGACCACCCAGACATACACCGTGACGGTGACCCGCGCTGAGAACACCCCCGCGACTGGGAAGCCCACCATGAGCGGCACTGCCGAGGTGGGGGGGAAGCTGACGGTAAGTTTCTCGGGCATTGCCGATGAGGATGGCATTGATCTGGACGGCAATTGGTTCAACGGAACATACGAAATCTACTTCATCAGCAGTTGTGCCGGGCACATGGACACGGTTCTTCTGTATTACGAACCGAGCCACAGCCTTTACGAGTCCAGTCTGCGGTTTCAATATACGGTGCCTTGGAAGGCAGCTGGGTCATCGATCATGGCGAGGGTTATGTTTGCCGATGAGGGGGGTGACCAAGAGGTTCTCTATAGCGACCCCTCAGCGGTTATACCAGGTCCGATCGAGGGCTTGGTACTTGTGGACACGTCCGACCAGACCGAACTGGAGACGATGGACTGCGAGGAGTTTTTGGACGACACCCCCGAGATTGTTCTCGACGCCAATGGCACCTACACGTTCCGGGTGGAGTTGGCGGATGATGCAGATGTAGGAAGCGTCTCCTGGGATCGCGACAATGGTGGCTTTACCAGGACCGACGACGCCTCACCCTTTACGCTCTACGGTGAAGATGGCGACGGTAACCTCTCGGGCAGGGGGTTTTCCGCCGGGACGCACTTTGTCAAGGCGACGGCGTACTCTGCAGATAGCGAAAAGGTGCAGAACCCATCTTTGGCCTTTGTCGTCCGGCATGACACTCCGGCAACCGGCGCACCGACCATAAGCGGCACCGCACAGGTGGGACAGACCCTCACCGCAAGCACTTCCGGAATCTCCGATTCCGACGGTCTCACCAGCGTGGCCTACAGCTACCAGTGGTTGGTTGACGACACAGAAATCGACGGGGCGACGAGTTCCACCTACACGGTCCAGTCATCGGACAATGGCAAGGTCATCAAGGTACGCGTCACCTTCAGAGACGACGCGGGGACCCGTGAGTCGTTGACCAGCGACGGAACGTCGGCAGTGGTCATGGGTGGGTTGTGATGAACACCGCAAAGCGACTTGAATTCAGGGGAACGTCCATCACGCTTGGCACATTGCTGGCGCTGGCCCTAGCAGCGGTGGTGATGACCTCGAATGCGACCGTCCACGCCAACTCATCTCCCGATCTGGAGGTGGGGACCCCGACGGTGGACAACTCGACCACCCATACGGGGGCATCTCTCACACTGTCGGCGACGGTGACCAACGCTGGCGACGGCGACTCGGCCGCGACAACCCTCCGATACTACCGGTCGACGGACGCAACGATCACAACGTCGGACACGGAGGTGGGCACCGATGCGGTTGGCGCACTTGCGGCGGCGGGCACCAGCGATCAGTCGATTGATCTGACCGCGCCGTCAACGGCGGGCACGTACTACTACGGCGCGTGCGTGGATTCGGTGACCGGGGAGTCGGACACGTCAGACAACTGCTCGACTGCGTTGACAGTGACCGTGAACTTGCCGCCGGATCTGTCGATGACCAGGTCGAACCGGCTCAGGGTTTCGAGACCCAGCGGCTTTGTCCCCGGTGGGACATTCTCACTGCGATCGGTCGTCGACAACGCAGGTGACGGGGCATCCACAGCCACGACAGTGCGGTACTACCATTCCACGGATACCACCATCACTACGGCCGACACGGAGGTGGGCACCAGCGCGGTCGGAGCGATTGCCGCGGGATCCCTCAGCACCCAGAGTATCGAGCTGACCGCGCCGTCGACCGCAGGCACGTACTACTACGGAGCGTGCGTGGACATGGTGCCAGGAGAGTCCGACACAACCAACAACTGTTCTCGCGCCGCAACGCTGGTAATACCGGTGCTCAGTCCAGACCTGAGCCTGGACCATCAACCCTCGCTGAGCGATGACAGCCCGTCCACAGGTGGTTCTTTCACCTTGCATTTGTATGTGTCCAACCCAGGACTCCAGCAGGCGGGGGCGACAACGCTCCGCTACTATCAGTCCACGGATACCACGATTACGCCGTCAGAAGATACACAGGTGAGCACCCTGAGTGTCCCCGCGCTTGGGCCGAAGCACCACCCGGTCTTAATGTCAAACCCTCTGACGGCGCCGTCAACAGTCGGCACCTACTACTACTACGGGTGCGTGGACGCGGTGACGGACGAGACGAATACGACGAACAACTGCTCGCAGTATGTAACCGTTTCTGTTGAGAACACGCCGGCAACCGGCGCGCCAACCATCAGTGGAACGGCGCAAGTGGGCCAGACGCTTACGGCAAGCACAACCGGGGTCTCCGACCATGACGGCCTCACCAACGTGACCTACAGCTACCAGTGGCTGGCCGACGACACCGAAATCGACGGGGCGACCAGCTCCACCTACACGGTCCAGTCAACAGACAACGGCAAGGTCATCAAGGTGCAGGGCACCTTCACGGACGACGGGGGCAGCGATGAGACGGTGACCAGCGAGGGGACGTCGGCGGTGGTGATGGGCGGACTGTAATGAAGGAGGCCAAAGGAATGAGAATTCTCAGATCAAATCTGCCATGGGCCGCGCTAGCCGGCGCGCTCGTGCTTATTGTCGGTCTGACACCAACGGTCCTGGCTCAGAGCCAGAGCAGCGACGCCACCCTGAGCGGTCTGACGCTGAGTAACGTGGACTTCGGCACCTTTGCATCCGGAACCACCTCTTACACGGCCAGCGTCGCGAGCACTGTCACGCAGACGACCGTGACGCCCACGACCACCCATTCCGGAGCGACCTACGCCATCAAACGCGATCTCGACACCGATGCGGACGGGGAGATCGATCTCCGATCGGGCTGCAACAACATCGCCGTCGAGGTGACGGCTGAGGATGGGCAGACAACACAGACCTACACCGTAGCCGTCACCGTCCTGGATGCCTCATACGCCAATCTCTGCGACCTGAAGATGAGCGGTCTGAAAATTGAAGATTGGACGACCGATGAAGCCTTCAGGCCGCGCAGCTTGAGCTACGACGCCGACACCGTCCCCTTCGAAACCAGCCAGACGACCGTAACCTACTCACTCGGGGACCCGGATGCGAGCGTCGTCGTCACGAGTGAAAACGGTACGTACGCGGACGGCATCGTCCCGCTGGACGCCGGGGGGTTCACGACCCTCAAGGTCTCGGTCACTTCTGAGGATGGCCAGACGACCACAACCTACTCAGTACTTGTTTTTCGATTCCCAGGCTCGAACGACGCGAGACTCAGATGGCTAACACTGAGCGACGTAAAATTCGGCAGTTTTGACAGGGAAAGGGTCTCCTACACAGCCAGCGAACATGAAGATGTTGCCCACACAACTACGGAGACGACCGTCACTGTCTGGACTTCTGACGACGACGCAAGCTATGTCATCAAGCTGGACGGCGTCGAAGATGATGACGGCGTCATCCCGCTGGCTGTGGGCGACAACGTCATTACGGTTGAAGTCACCGCACAGGATGGCACGACCACCAGGACGTACACGGTAACCGTTAAGCGCCCGGCGACGGTTTCGACCAACACCAGGATCTACCGACTGGTGTTGAGCGACGTAGACATCGGGCTTGGTGTCGGCAGAGGCGCATACAACATCGCTGCCTACCTTCCATGGGAGGGAACTGTCGGCCCCAGCATCTCTGAGACAACCGTGACGGCGGACCTTACGCACATCGGGGGAAGTTACATCGTGAAGATCGGCGGCGTGGAGGACTCTGACCACACGGTCCCGCTGGCCACGGGAAGCAACACCATCACGATTGAGGTCACTGCCGAGGACGGAGTAACCACCGAGTCCTACACCGCGACGGTGACCCGCAGCGCCGCAAATACTCCGGCAACGGGTGCTCCCACCATCAGTGGAACGGCGCAGGTGGGACAGACCCTGACAGCAAATACGACGGGAATCTCCGATGACGATGGCCTGGGCAGCGTTAGCTACAGCTACCAGTGGCTGGCCGACGACGACGATATAGATGGGGCGACCAGAAGGACCTACACGGTGCAGTCATCCGACAACGGCAAGGTCATCAAGGTGCAGGTCACCTTCACCGACGACGCGGGCAATGACGAGACATTGACTAGTGCAGGGACGGAAGCGGTGGTATTGGGCGGGCTGTGAGTGTATATGTCCACCAAGAAGGCCCCTGGCAAGCACTACCGCAAAGGTATCAGCCTGATAGAGGCCATCGAGCAGTTCGGAGACGACGCTAAGGCGGAGGCGTGGTTCGTGGCCCGCCGTTGGCCCAACGGCATCCGATGCCCTGGGTGCGACAGTGACGCCATAGCTCCCAGGACTTCCAAGCGCCAGACTCCCCAGTACCACTGCAAGGGCTGCAAGGCCAACTTCACCGTCAAGACCGGCACCATCATGCACGACTCCAAACTCTCCCTCGGCAAGTGGGCCTTGGCCTTCTACCTCTACAGCACCCACCTGAAGGGCGTGTCCAGCATGAACGAGGCCAATGGCACCTGGCCCACCGGATCCGGGAAACGTGGAATGACGAGACGGCACGGATGGCCGGGCCGGTGGAGGCCGACGAGACGTACTTCGGCGGCAAGGAGGCCAACAAGCACAAGGGGAAGAAGCTACGGGCCGGCCGGGGCACCGTGGGCAAGACGGCGGTCGCAGGGCTGAAGGACCGGGCCACCAACACGGTCAAGGCCCAGGTGGTGGAGTCCACGGACGCCAAGACCCTCCAGGGGTTCGTCCACCGGAACACGGAGCCCGGTACCCAGGTCTACACCGACGAGGCTGCGGCCTACCAGGGCCTGGGCCGGAAGCACGAGACGGTCAGGCACAGCGTCTCCGAGTACGTCCGGGGCATGGCCCACACGAACGGCCTAGAGTCCTTCTGGTCGATGTTGAAGCGGGGTCACGACGGGGTGTACCACCATTTCAGCCCGAAACACCTGGGCCGGTACGTTAGCGAGTTCGAGGGACGGCACAACAGTCGGCCCCTGGACACTGCCGACCAACTGTCCCTGATGGCCCGGAAGTCCATAGGCAAGCGGCTCACCTACGACCGGCTGATAGGCCCGAAGGAGACCCGCCAGCCGTTGCTACTGTCCGGATTTTAAGAACGGGATGGAACATTTGTAGCCTTGACTTCGGCCATTCTTCTACCGGACAATCCCCCCGAAGCCTGCGCAAGGGAGGCCCCCATGCTCGGGACCGATCCGAACCGTCTGTACTTCGGGGATTGCCTGGAGGTCATGCGGGAGGACATCCCCGCCGAGTCCGTGGACCTCATCTACCTGGACCCGCCCTTCAACTCCAAGCGCCTCTATAACGCCTTCATTGGGGGTGCCCAGTGGGTAGCCTTCGACGACACTTGGCGCTGGCACGAAGCCATAGAGGACTTCGACCAGGTGGCGGGTCAGCCCCAGTACAAGGGCATCATGGAGGGGCTCAGGCTGATGTTGGGGGAAGGCCCCCAACTGGCCTATCTGTCCTACATGGCAAACCGGCTGGTGGAGTGTCACCGGGTCCTGAAACCCACCGGCAGCATCTATCTCCACTGCGACCCCACCATGAGCCACTACTTGAAGACCGTCATGGACGGGGTTTTCGACCGCCGTAACTTCAGGAATGAGATCACCTGGCGGTACAAGAAGTACCAGAAGGCCAACATGCATCACTTCGCGCGGAATTCCGACCGTGTCCTGTATTACCTTCGGTCTGACCGCGCTGCATTCAGCCCACTATTCGTGCCGTTGAAGACCCCAAGGCGTTACCTGAAGCGCACCTGGGACAAAGCCACCAAGCGCATCGTCAACGCGAAAGACGCCAACGGCCATGTCCAGTACATCACGGTCGACAAGGAGAAGATCGACGACGTTTGGGACTTGCCGTATTTGATGCCAGCGGCCAAGGAGAGGCTAGGCTACCCGACTCAGAAGCCCGTCGCCCTCCTAGAGCGAATCATTGAGGCCAGCTCCGAACCCGGCGACGTGGTGCTTGACCCGTTCTGTGGCTGCGGCACCACCATTCATGCCGCTCAGAACCTCGGTCGCCGGTGGGTGGGCATAGACATCTGCGTGAACGCCTGCAAGGTCATCGAACAGCGTCTCCGGGGCCACTTCGACAGCCTATGGGACACCATCGAGTTCCGCGGGATGCCCAAGACCCGCGACGATGCCCGTTTCATGGCCCAGGACGACCCATTCCGCTTCGAGCGGTGGGCAGTGTCCCTTGTAGACGGGATGGAACCCAACAAGAAGCAGCGGGGAGACGGTGGGATAGACGGTCGTGGCCGACTGCCCATCAAGAAGGGCCACTTCGTCGACCTCGTGTCCCAGGCCAAAGGTGGGAAGACTGGCCCTGGGCATGTCCAAGCTCTCAATGGGGCTCGGTTGCAGACCGGGGCGGACCTGGGCATATTCACCTGCTTCGAGGACAAGGTGACGAACGGGATGCGGGATGCCGCCGCGAATACCGGGAAGTTCATGAGTGCTCCGGTGGTGCAGATATACACGGTGGAAGACTACTTTGAAGGCCGGAAGCCGGAGCTGCCGGTCGCCGCGTAGGAGAACGCCATGCCGCGCAAGAAGAAGCCCAGGGGCCGTCCTCCCAAGCACCCTATGCCGGAGCGTATAGACGCCAGCCCGGAGGAGATTGCTGAGGTGGTGCTCCGGGCCAAGCCGAAAGAGACTTGGCGGTACGAGGAAGAGGCCGGAAAGACGCGCCGGAAGAAGCCCGAAGGCATCAGCGGGTGAAGGTTGCGGCGGCTATCGGCGGAGCGGTTGGCGTCGGCGTGTGGTGGGGGCTGTGTCAGCGGGGGATGGACTGGCGACCGGCGCTGGTGCTTGGCTCGTGCGTTGGCGCTCTAGTCTTTGCAGTCGCCCTCGCAGCGTCTTGAGATTGAAGTAGAACACCACCAAGAAGCCCGTGGCTAGGAGCCCGGCTAGGCTCTGCGCGATGAATGCTACTCGGATGCTCAAGTCGTCCACCAGGGGATTATACCATGCTGAGGGAGGTGGCGAGACGGCATGACGACGAACGACGAGGCCCCCCAGGTGTTCTATGTGGACCCGGACCGGATGGCGGCGGCCGCGATGCTGGACGGGGACAACGCTCCGACCCTTACGGACGAGCAGTTTGAGGCGCTGGTGGAGGAGATGAAGCAGTCCCGCCTCCGGGCGGAAGAGGGACTGGAGCGGTGACGACAGTCACCCTGGCCATATTCGATACTGAGAGGTTCCCATTCTTGAAAGACGTGTTGCTACTGTTACCACTTGTGGTCTTGGCCTTGGTGGGGGTGGGACTGGTAGTCTACTGGAACAAGCATCGGAGCCCTTAGTTAGACCCGCTTCCTTGGTACACAGGTATATAATTCCCAAAGGAATGAGAATTCTCAGACCAATTCTGCCATGGGCCGCGCTGGCCGGCGCGCTCGTGCTCATTGTCTGTCTAACACCGACTGTCCTGGCCCAGAGCCAGAGTAACGACGCCACGCTTAGCGGGCTGACACTGAGCGACGTGGACTTCGGTACATTTGCATCAGGTACCACTTCTTACACAGCCAGCGTCGCCAGTACAGTCATAGAGACGACCGTGACGCCTACACCCAACCATTCCTCAGCGAGCTACGTAATCAAGCTAGGTGGCGTTGAAGATGATGATGGAGTCATCCAGCTGGCGGCGAGCGACAATATCATCACCGTCGAGGTCACGGCTGAGGACGGGCAAACGACACAAACGTACACCGCGACCGTCACTCGCCCGGCTTCCACGGACGCCACCCTCAGCAGTCTGACACTGAGCGGGATAGACTTCGGTACGTTCGCATCGGACACGATTTCCTACCAAGTCACCATTGCGGCGGGCAGTGTGTTAAAGACCACCGTCAGTGCAACGGTGAACCATCCTGCGGCCTCCTACACGATCACTAGAGTGGCCTATGAAAACAACTATGACTTCACCCCTGACCGCTCGGCAAGTATCAGTATCTTTGAGGGAAACAACGTCTTCGCCGTCGCTGTGACTGCCGAGGACGACACCACCACGAAGACCTATACGGTGACCGTGACGAGCGGCCAACCGCTTACCGTTTTGGGGATTGCGAACCAGGACTGGCCCGAGAACTTAGTCACTTCGGGGGTCCCGTACTGGGCCCAGCGCAACGAGGCGGACTTTGGTCTTTTGGTCGACGTCACGTGGTCGTTAACGGGAGCCGACAGCGACTACTTCTCGATCACAAAGGACGAATTCAACTACGGAGGCCTGAATTTCAAGTCCCCTCCCGACTACGAGACTCCCACGGACGCCAACACGGACAACGTGTATGAGGTGACCGTGAACGCATCCGACTCCGACGGCAACCAGGCGACACATGACGTGAGGGTCACGGTAACGGACGTAGAAGAGAACGCAACCGGCGCGCCTACGATAAGCGGCACGGCACAGGTGGGCCAGACCCTAACGGCAATCACGACTGGAATCTCCGACTCAGACGGCCTCACCAACGTGACGTACAGCTACCAGTGGCTGGCAGACGACGCCGAAATCTCCGGGGCGACGAGTTCCACCTACACGGTCCAGTCAACCGACAACGGCAAGGTCATCAAGGTGCGGGTCACCTTCACCGACGACGCGAACAACGAGGAGTCATTGACCAGCGCAGGAACGTCGGCCGTGGTGTTGGGAGGACTATGATGACCATTGCACGACGACTCGGGCTCTTGGGGACGGTCATCACGCTTGGGGTAGCGCTGGCGTTGGCAATTGTGATGACCTCGAATGTGCCTGTCCACGCCAGCTCGCATCCTGAACTGAGTATTCTGGGTGGCACGCAATACACAGCCCCCCTTGTCCCGGGGGGAACGTTTACATTGACGGCGCGCGTGGAGAACGAAGGCGACGGACAAGCTCCGGCCACGACCGTGCGCTATTACCGCTACACGGACGATACAGTCACGACGTCGGACACGGAATTGGGCACCGACTCGGTCGACGCGCTGGCATCGGGGAGCTACGTCAATGAACAGATCGAACTCACAGCGCCGTCGTCACCCGGCACCTACTATTACGGAGCATGCGTGGATGCGGTGGCCAATGAGACGGAAACAACCAATAACTGCACGGTCAATCATGGCGAAGGTACGGGCCATCTATCGATAGTAGTATCGGAGCCCGGTCGTCCAAACCTGAGAGTGCATCGCGCCAGGGCAAGCGACAGCAACCTGGTAGCCGGGGAGACCTTCACCCTGTCGGCCCGAGTGCTCAACGACGGTTCCGGGGAATCCCCGACCACAACCCTGCGGTACTACCGCTCCACGGATTCTACTATCACGACGTCGGACACGGAGGAGGGCACCGACTCGGTCGAAGCCATCACCGGAGGGAGCACCAGCGCACAGTCGATCGATCTGACCGCTCCGTCCACGGCGGGCACGTACTACTACGGTGTGTGCGTGGACACGGTAACGAATGAGTCGAACACGACGGACAACTGCCAATCCTCCGGCACGCAAGTGACGGTGGCCCCCGCCCCCATCATCAGCGGAACCGCCCAGGTAGGACAGACCCTCACGGCCGACACGTCCGATATCTCCGACCCCGACGGCCTCACAAATGTGACCTACATCTACCAGTGGTTGGCTGACGACACCGAAATCGACGGGGCGACCAGTTCCACCTACACGGTCCAGTCAACCGACAACGGCAAAGTCATCAAGGTGCGGGTCACCTTCACCGACGACGCGAACAACGAAGAGTCATTGACCAGCGCAGGAACGTCGGCGGTGGTATTGGGAGGGTTGTAATGAACACCGCCAAGCGACTCGGGTTCTTGGGAACGGCCATCACGCTTGGGGTAGCGCTGGCGTTGGCAGCGGTAGTGATGACCTCGAATGTGCCCGTTCACGCCAACTCAGCTCCCGATCTAGAGGTGGGAACGCCGACGGTAGACGATTCGAGCCCCTTCACAGGGGCGTCGTTCACGCTGTCAGCCACGGTGACCAACGCCGGCGATGGCGAGTCTACCGCGACGACACTCCGCTACTACCGGTCGACGGATGCAACGGTCACAACGTCGGACACGGCGTTGGGTACCGATGCGGTCGGTGCGCTGGCGGCGGCGGGCACCAGCGATCAGACGATTGATCTAACCGCGCTGTCGACAGCCGGCACCTACTACTACGGCGCGTGCGTAGATTCTGTGACCGGGGAGTCGGACACGACGGACAACTGCTCGGCGGCGGTGACGGTGACGGTCAAGGCCCGGCCGGACCTGCGTAATAAGGGCGGCATGTATCACGACGTTCCCCTCCTTCCGGGGGGGACTTTCACACTGACGGCACGCCCGGAGAACGACGGTTACGGAGGAGCCCCGGCCACGACCCTGCGCTACTATCGGTCCACGGATACCACGATCTCTACATCAGACACGGAGGTGGGCACCGACTCGGTCGACGCGCTGGCATTGGGGGGCCACGCCACTCACTGGATCGATCTGACCGCCCCGTCGTCGTCCGGCACCTACTACTACGGCTCGTGCGTGGATTCGGTGTCAGGGGAGTCGGACACAACCAACAACTGTTCGGGCTATGTATCAATTGTAGTATCGGAGCCCGTTAGCATAAACCTGACGGTACATCGCCCCAGGGCAAGTAACTACAACCCTGTAGCGGGGGAAACCTTCACCCTGTCGACGCGCGTGCTCAACAGGGGTTCCGGGGAATCCCCGGCCACAACCCTGCGGTACTACCGCTCCACTGATTCTACGATCACGTCTTCGGACACGGAGGAAGGCACCGACTCGGTCGGGGCCATAGCGGGGGGGAGCATCAGCGCACAGTCGATTGATCTGACCGCTCCGTCCACGGCGGGTAGGTACTACTACGGTGTGTGCGTGGACACGGTAACGAATGAGTCGAACACGACGGACAACTGCCAGTCATCCTTGTCCCGAATTACGGTGGCCCCCGCCCCCGTCATCAGCGGTACCGCCCAGGTAGGACAGACCCTCACGGCCGACACGTCCGATATCTCCGACCCTGACGGCCTCACAAATGTGAGCTACAGCTACCAGTGGCTGGCAGACGACACCGAAATAGACGGGGCGACGAGTTCCACCTACACGGTCCAGGCGTCGGATAACGGCAAGGTCATCAAGGTGCGGGTGACGTTTGACGACGACGCGGGCAACGATGAATCGCTGACCAGCGCGGGAACGTCGGCCGTGGTGTTGGGAGGACTATGATGACCATTGCACGACGACTCGGGTTCCTGGGAACGGCCATCATGTTTGGCGTAGCGTTGGCGGTGATTGGCCTGACCCCAACGGTATTAGCTCAGAGCCAGAGCAGCGACGCCGAACTGAGTGGTTGGCCGGAGTTTTCCGGCATTGAACTCACTAAAATATCCAAGTACAAGTACAAGGCAAACGTCTATCACAGCGTCTCGCAGACGACCGTCACGGCAACAGTCAATCATTCCGGGGCGAGCTACGTCGTAAAGCTCGGAGGGGTCGAAGACGACGACAGAGTCATATCGCTGGCTGTCGGCAGCAATGTAATCACCATAGAGGTTACCGCCGAGGACGGGCGAACTACTAGAACGTACACCATCACGGTCAATCGCGCATCGGCGTCCGATCCTACGACGGGTGAGCTGTCCACAGACTTGCCTCCCCTGAACTTCCGGGTCATCAAACTATCCACGAATCAGGCCATACTCCTCTACAAAGTTCCAGAGAATCGGGGCATTTTTGGGAGACAGACGGAGAGGTACAAGCACGATGGCGAAGACTTTGTGTCGTTAGGCTCCGGTCCTCGCTTCACCTCGGACACTGACATGGGTGGCAGTTCCTCGTTTATTGGTACGGGTGCCTCCGTGACGTCGGGCGCGCTGTACAAGTACACGCTGAGGCTCTCTGACAGTGAGGGCTCAATCGTAATAGAGTCATCAGTGATAGTGCGAATCCCCAGGTACTCCATATTCAGTAGTTCGTCGAATGCCGCGCAAGCGGACGCCACGCTCAGCAACCTGACGCTGACAGGTGCGGAGGATTTCCTGAATGAATCCAGCACCAATTCATCATTCTGGCGTGAAGATCAAGGTTATAAGGCCACGGTTCCAAATAGCGTCTCGGAGACGACAGTTACGCCCACGTTGAACCAGTCGGATGCTAGCTACGTCATCAAGATAGGAGGGGTGACTGATTCCGACGGTACGGTCCAACTCGCTGAGGGCGTGAACATCATCACGATAAAGGTCACTGCCGCGGATGAAACCTACTTCCGACTCTACACTTTGACGGTCAAACGCGGGTTCGCGAATACTCCGGCAACCGGCGCTCCCACGATCACTGGAACCGCCCAGGTGGGACAGACACTCACGGCAAGCACGGCCGGAATCTCTGACGCCGACGGCTGGGACAACGTGACCTACAGCTACCAGTGGCTGGCAGACGACGCCGAAATAGACGGGGCCACGAGTTCCACCTACACGCTTCAGTCATCCGACAACGGCAAGGTCATCAAGGTGCGTGTCACCTTCACCGACGACAGGGGCTTTAGCGAATCGCTGACCAGCGCGGGAACGTCGGCAGTGGTGTTGGGCGGACTATGATGACCATTGCACGACGACTCGGGCTCTTGGGGACGGCCATCACGCTTGGCGCAGTCTTGGCGCTGGCGGTGGTAGTGGTGACCTCGAATGTGCCCGTTCACGCCAACTCAACTCCCGATCTGGAAGTGGGAACGCCGACGGTGGACGATTCGAGCCCCTTCACAGGGGCGTCCTTCACGCTGTCGGCCACGGTGACCAACGCTGGTGATGGCGGGTCCGCCGCGACGACGCTCCGCTACTACCGCTCGACGGATGCGACGATCTCAACGTCGGACACGGCGTTGGGTACCGATTCGGTCGGTGCGCTTGCGGCGGCGGGCACCAGCGATCTGTCAATTGATTTAACCGCGCCGTCTACCGCGGGCACGTACTACTACGGCGCGTGCGTGGATTCTGTGACCGGGGAATCGGACACGACGGACAACTGCTCGGCGTCGGTGACGGTTACCGTCAAGAATCGTCCGGACTTGGATGTGCGAGGCATGGAACTTGCCATGGACCTTGAGACCCCTCGCGAGGGCGGGACATTCCGCATTCAAGTGTGGCTTGAGAACGAGGGGGGCTCGGAGTCCGGAGACACGACGGTGCGCATCTACCGGTCGACGGACACGACGATCACAACGTCTGACACGGAAGTGGCAACCGCTGCTGTGACCTCGCTGGAAGCGGGGGCAAGACCCAAACAGTGGGTGACCATAACCGCGCCATCGACGGAGGGAACATACAACTACGGGGTATGCGTGGACGCAGTCACGGGCGAGACGGACACGTCAGACAACTGCTTCTCGTCGTCATTTGAGGTTCCGGTGCCGCTGCCGCGCCCTGACGTGGTGGTGCAAACGCCGTCGGTAGACGATGCGACTCTGGAGACTGGAGCGACGTTCACGCTGTCAGCAACTGTGGCCAACTCGGGTGACTGGCAATCTGCGCCGACTACACTCCGCTACTACCGGTCCACTGACGCAACAATCACGACGGCAGACACGGAAGTAGGTACCGATAATGTGACCGGGCTGCTCTACGGGTCGTGGGGGTCTGATGTGTCTCAATCGAGCGAGTCTATCGACCTGACGGCGCCATCGACGGTCGGGACGTACTACTACGGAGCGTGTGTGGACTCGGTTACTGGTGAATCCGATACGACCAACAACTGTTCGTCGTCGGTGACGGTCACCGTCCAGGTCAACTCCGCCGCCACCGGCGCACCGACCATCAGCGGCACGGCCCAGGTGGGACAGACCCTCACGGCCGACACGTCCGATATCTCCGACCCCGACGGCCTCACAAGTGTGAGCTACAGCTACCAGTGGCTGGCAGACGACGCCGAAATAGACGGGGCGGCGAGTTCCACCTACACGGTCCAGTCATCCGACAACGGCAAGGTCATCAAAGTGCGGGTGAGCTTCACGGATGACGGGGGCAGCGATGAATCGGTGACCAGCACGGGAACGTCGGCGGTGGTATTGGGCGGGTTGTAGAGAGGGAGCCTAATGGAGCAGTCAGTCAACCTGTTGAATTGCCGAAGCCTGAGCCTGATGTTTCCATTGGTATTGACCGTTCTCGTCATCTTTCTCCTGGCGGGCTGTGGAGACGCAGGGCTGTCTCGCGCCGAGGTAGAGGAGATAGTACGTGAGGAGATGGCCGAGGTCCCTCTGCCGCCTCAACCTGAACCAGGACTTACGTCGGAGGACGTGGAAGAGGCCGTTCGCAAGGCGTTGGCGGACATGCCTGAGCCGGACTCGGGACTATCCAAGAGAGAGGTAGAAGAGATCGTCAATGCCGCCATAGAGGCCATCGCGGAGCCACAGCCAGGCCTTACCCCTGCCGAGGCCGAACGGATAGCCCGTGGCGTCGTGGCGTCCATCCCGCCCAAGTCGGCCCCCGCCGAGTACACCAAGTTCTTCGTCAACAACGCAATCAGCCGCTACGAGACCCAGGGCCTGGAAGCTACCCTCGCGTACTACAACCGGGAGGAAAGCGTCGACGGCCAGTGGTACGTGTTCATCATCGACGAGAACGATCTTGTCATCGGGCACCCCGACGCCCACCGCCTCGGGCTGGACCTGAAGGGTTGGGTGAGCATTGACGCCACCGGGTACAACTTCGGCCAGGACATGCTCTCGGCAACGGAGGAGGGGAAGTGGGTGTCCTACGTCTACCAGAACCCTGAGGGCGGGGGCATCGGCGACGACCACACCGGCGCGTTGGAGTACAAGCACGTCTGGGTGGTTCGGCACGACGGTTTGCTGTTCGCCTCTGGCTGGCACATCTCCGCCGACGACTACACCAAGTTCGTGGTGGACGAGGCCATCGCCCGCTTTCACGCCGATGGGCTGGAGGAGACCCTGGCCTACTACAACAATCCGGATAGCGTGGATGCTCAGTGGTACGTGTTCATAGCGACACCCGAGGGCGAGATTCTGGGGCACCATAGTGCCGAGGATTTCGCAGAGCATTTGCAGGAGATGCTTGACGAAGGCTCCTTCCAAGCCACCGGGGAGGGTGTGTGGGTAAACCACGAGGATGTGAACCCCGCCAGCGGGGAGGTCGAGGACAAGCACTTCTGGTTGGTAGAGCACGACGGGCTGGTGTTCGGCTCCGGCTGGCACCACGACGAATCGGGGAGCTGAGTGGCAGGCCTACCTCGACGTTACCGGAAAAAGGCCGCACACACGGACAGCCCTACCGCCCTAAAGGCAAAACGGGTGCATAGATGGACTCGCGGAAGGATGACACCCTTTCTCCGGCACTACACCAAGCGGAGGGCCCTCTGCAGATACCCTGACTGCCCGGGTGACGCCGATCCAACCGTCACCCTCGCGGCCTAGCAACCCGTCCTGTACGGCCCGGAGCACGCTTCCACGGGATTCCACCAAGCCCCCCCACACCTTGCCCGTCGCTCCGGCGGCGTCATGGACTCTACACGGGCCAGAGATGCCACGATCCAACGGACTGGAGGAGACATGTCCGCTGGCCCGGCGGAGGGTGGGTAGACAGCCTCACCGGAGGAGAAAGGGGACACCCCGGGGAGATCGGGACGTGTGTTGGGCGTACTGGCTGGTTAGGTTCTATGGTACCGACATGGGCGAGGTGACCTGTCCCCCGATGCAAGAAGCGGCTGCGGCGCCGGGAAAGTCGGCGACCGCTCCCTCGGCTTGACCAAGCGCAGTCTGACTCCTGACTCCATAGCTGCACGCCACTCAATCTAATGGGGGGGAATGGAAGCATCGCTTGCTCCCCGCGTTCCTCGCTCTGTGGTGGGGTGTTAGGCACACTTTCTGACACCGCCGGCTGAGTTGGCTGCTGTTTCTGAGCCGATGAGCCACGTTCGGGCTCCGGGTGATCCGCCCAGTCCAACAACGGTAATCCGGTGTCCTCAAGGCTGTCGTTCCTCTGTCCCGGTGAGTTGCCTTCCAACCCTCTAGGCTGGTTTAGCTTGTGCTCTTTCCCAGCTCGATATTCTCGGATCTTCTTGCGGCACTCCTCGCAGTTGGGCCTGTTTGGTTCGGCGCGTTCTCGCTGGCATCTGGTGCACAGGCCACGCTCTTTGGGCTGCAGTCGGCTCTCTCGACGTCTACGGTTTTCCCTTTCCCTCTTGATTTCCGGGTCCGTAGACGGACTGGCTGGGACTATTGGGGTGAGGTGGACCCGGAAAACTGGACAGGTATCCAAGAGAGATGCCAGAGTTGTCCGGCCTATGAGGAATAGACGCAACGCGCCAGATGACGGCTACCATTGCGCTGAGGTTGCCCACTCATATGGGCGTAAACGCCAGAACGGCGACCGTCGCCGTTATCGGGCGGGGGCAGCCCCTGCCACCCGAGAGTCAAGAACTAGTGCAACCGCAGGTGCTTGACAACGTACGGGAACACCAGACCACCACTGGTCAGGATGCTGAAATTTTCAGAGTCAGTGACCGCCACCTAAGGGTCATGCCGAGAGCGCTCGAAATCCTGAAGATAGACGCTTCTGCCCTTACCCCACGCCAGAGCCTTCCTTGTTCCAATTGTGGATGGTCTGCTCTCTGAATCCGACGCCGTTCGGGATGGTGGTCACCGGTCCGGCTCGAACACCAACTCCGGCACCACCACTTCCCAGGAGTCGCATTGCATCCCTTTCCGGTACTCTAGGTCTGAACGCTCGCAGTCCCAAGAAACGACAGCCAAGACTGTGGCGGAGACACATCGCATTCCCCAGATTCCCTCGAAGCCACTCGCAAGCTGCCCCACCACCGTTCCGTGGCGATCCAGCAACTCCCACCGAGTCGCCCCGAGCCGGACCTGAAGCAGGTCACCGGGCGACACCGCAGCAATGGCGCGATGCACTCGATGGTCAACTCCACGGTACCCGGCGAAGCTCAGGAAAACGTCCCGCAGGCTCAGCCGTCGATAGCGTCGAGAGAGTTCCGGAGCTGCAGGAAGACCCGCAATGGCCTCTTCCCGCTCCAGCACAGACGGAGCTACCACCAATGAGTCCTGAAAGGGATGAGGCCCCGAGAGACGAGCGAGGATAAGGGTCTTCCGGGCCCGAGTCATGGCCACGTAGTAAAGACGGCGTGGGGCGTCCCTGTCCTCGCCTCGACCAACTCCGTCCCAACCTCCGTCCAGCACCACAACATGGTCAAACTCCAGGCCCTTGGCCCGGTGGGAGGTCAGCAGGAGCAGCCCGGACTGACGCCGGCGCACCTCCCTAGCCCACTCCGCCAGCCATTCGACGAGGTGGTCAACCGGCGTTTCGGCGCTGCCTGTCTCCAGATCGTATTCGGCTATGGCCTCCCGCAGCAGTTCGTTCCAGCTGTTCGAGGGCTGGCCGTCCAACCAGGCACTCAGGCCTGCGCTGTTGACCAAGTTGGATTCCAGTCCTCTCGCCCAGGCAACAAGGGCTCGGGTCTCCCTCAGGTGCCAGACACCCGAGAAGTCCTCGTTGGCCATTTGGACCGGAATGCCCTCCAGCTCGCAAAGGCTGCGCACCGGGTCCAGATACCTCCACTCTCGTGCCACAACTGCACAAGAAGACCATCTCCAATCCCTGTCGAGCCCGGAGAGCCGCTTGAGCTCGGCGACGACGGCCTGCGCCTGTGAGATAGGGTCGTCTCCCGCAGGCAGAATCTGGACCTGCCCCCTGGCCACCGGGTCCTTCAACGACCACTCGCCACCAAGGGGTTCCCTCTCACGGGCTTGGTCGATGTGAATGGGATGTCCGGCCTTCATCCGTTGCCGCGCTGGATTGATGACCGTGTTGGCCGCGGCGATGATGTGGCCAGTGGAGCGGTAGTTGCCAGTCAGGAACGTGGGTTTGGGCCCATAGTCAGCCTCGAAGCGCCGGATGAACTCCACCGACGAGCCGTTGAACGAGTAGATGTTCTGATCGTCGTCGCCCACCGCGAAGATGGTTAGCTTGTCGTCCTCGTCGGCCACGGTCCTGCCCGCCAGGGCGGAGATGAGCTCGTACTGGTCAGGGCCTATATCCTGGTACTCGTCTACCAGTATCCAGCGGAAGCCCCCCAGCAACCGGGTCCGGAGCTCGTCAGCTTCCTCGGTGGGCAACCCTTTACCGTGTAGCAGGCTGACCGCCTGCCGCAGCACTTCCCTGAAATCCCCTTCCTCCATCCTGTTCGCCCGCCCGGAGAAGCTGGCGCCGACCAGTCGCATGGCCAGCGCGTGGCAGGTGAGCACAATCACCCCGCGAGCGTCGTCTCCGATCAGTTCGGCGAGCCGGCGGCGGATCTCGACGGCGGCGTGCCGGTTGTACGCCAGGGCCAGAATCGACCGTGGGTTCTCCCGCCTGACCCTGATCAGGTAGGCGATGCGATGCACCAGCACCCGGGTCTTGCCCGAGCCGGGCCCCGCCAACACCAGCACGTTGGTCAGTTCCCTGTCATCGGCCACGATGCGGCGTTGTACGGGATTTCTCAGGTCCTCTACGATGGTTCGCCAGGACTCCGGCGTAGTCTGCCGGGAGAGCTCTCTTTGCCGGTCAGGAAGCCAGCGGCTGATGAAGTCCTCCTGGTCCAGGCTGAAGTAGTCCATGGCAAGGCGAAGGGCGTCGGCCATCGATTCAAGACCCTGCTCCGCGTATTCCGCCATCACGTGAATCTGGAGCACCTGCTCGTTGTAGTGGAGCTTCAGGGGCCTGAAGTCCGGCTCGGCGAAACCACGCCTTTCCGGATTCAGGCGGATGGTCATGGCCGGGCGGAATACGGCCAGACCCTTGTTCAACCGGATGACTTCCTGCTCGTGCAGCCAGAGCAGTGCGCGGTCCCTCAACTTGTCAGGTTGCCTGACCTGGCTCCTCAGGCCGGGGTCGCGCCGGATGGGGTTGAGGAGCTTGCCGAGGGTCGTCTCGGCCAACAGGTCAGTGCCTCTGATTCCCTGGGGCAGGGTGGAGAGGAGATGGTCCAACAGCTTCTCCGCAGCGGCGCGGCGCAGCTCGGCCGTCCTCACGAGCGATCTCCACTCCCGCTGCAACGTCACCTGCAGGGTCTCAGCATCCCGGCTCCTCACTCCCAGGCTTCCCCCGCCGCCTCCCTCTCCTCGCCCGTCAGCGGCGATGCTTCGAACGACCCTCCTTAGCCGTTCTGGCAAAGCGTAGGCATGCCCGTCGTCCTTGAGCTGCTGGGCGGCGACGCGAAGGTGCAGCGGCCACGTGTCGCCTCGCTCCGTATCCGGCGCCGCTTCCCTCATAAGGTCGATGAGTCCCTGCTCCATGGCCGCTGCCTGCTGGAAGCGCCGCTGCGAAGACCGTTCCACACCGGCGTGAACGAAGGCGGTAAGAGCCGTGTCGTCGCTGGCGATGCCCAGCCCCTCCAGGTCATGGAGCGCACCGCGCACCCCCTCTGAGGTCAGCCCCGAAGAGGTCATCAGCTCGTCGGTGCTGATTCCCTCGTCCGCGTCGGCCTCGATCAACGCCTCGCAAATCTTCAGCAGTTGGCGGCGATACTCAACCGTGATCCCCGCTTTTTCGAGCTTGGATTGCGCCTCCTTGACCGACCCCACCCGCAGGGACGAGGGGAATACCTGCACCCGGTTCTCTTGCCGCGTCAGCAGCACCGCCTCCTCCAGCCAGGCCACTGAAGTACGCAACCGGGTGTCGTCGGTGGCGGAATCCCGCTCGAAGGCCTTGTCCTCGTCCTCCCGGAGAATCTCGCCCGCGGTGGCCACAACCTCCCCCTCCAGACGCTTCCTGCGGTCCAGGTTTCGCAACGCCCTCAGGACCCCGTGGATCTCTTGCCTGGTGAGCCGGGAACGTGCTGACATGCCGAACTGACGCTCAACGTCATCCAGGGTGTAGAGCAGCACGCAACGGGCCGCCTGCCGGTCCCTGCCTGCCCGTCCCGCCTCCTGAAGGTAGTTCTCCAGGGAACCCGGGATGTCGGCGTGGATCACCAGGCGTACGTCCGGCTTGTCGATGCCCATGCCGAAGGCGTTGGTGGCCACGATGGCGCGCAGGTCGCCGTTGATGAATCTCTCCTGAACGTTCTTCTTGGTTTCCGGCGGAAGTCGCGCGTGGAAGTGGTCAGCCTTCACCCCCTTCAGCTGCAGGTATTCGGCCAACTCTTCGGTCTGCCCACGGGTGGCGCAGTAGACTATGGCCCCTCCCGGCTCGCCTTCAGGCAAGTCCCCCGTGAGGACCTGGTGAACGTGGGCGAACTTGTCCCCGGCGCCCGTCTTGACCACCACGAACTCCAGATTGGTGCGCCGGGCGCCACCGTCGAACACCTTGAGCTGGACGCCAAGCTCCCTTTGGAAGAAGTCCACTATCTCTGTGATCACGTCGGGCTTGGCCGTCGCAGTGAGGCACAGGACCGGGGGAACAGATTCCTCTCCGGCCTTCTCTCGTATGAAGCGTCCCACGTAGCGGTAGTCAGGCCGGAAGTCGTGGCCCCACCTCGACAGACAGTGGGCCTCGTCCAACACCCAGGCGCCGATCTCCCGCTGTGCCAGAGCACGGCGTAGAGAGATGCTGCGAAGCTGCTCGGGGGAGATGAGGAGAATGGCCGCGTCGCCCATCCTCACCCGGTCCAGCGCATCGGCCCTCTCCGGCATGGAGAGCAGGCCGTTCACTGTGACGCAAGAGCCTATTCCCCTCGCCTCCAGCCCCGTCACCTGGTCCGCCATGAGAGCAACCAGGGGTGAGATCACCACCGTGAGGGAGCCAGTCTTGTCGTATCGCGAGAGGGCCGGAATCTGATAGCAGAGGGACTTGCCGGTGCCGGTGGGCAGGATCGCCAGGGTGTGCTCTCCCGCCATCGCCGCCTCGACCACGGACTGTTGCATCGGCCGGCCATCCTCGTCGGTCGGCTCAGGGCGGAAGCTGCCATAGCGGAACCAGCGCGCCAGCTCCTTGGTAGCATCGTGCCGTTCCCGGCACCAGTCGCAGGTGGGCTCGGCACAGGCGGTGTCCCGGAGCCGGCGGAGCAGTCGTCCTGACTCAGGGAACTGGTAGCGGACCCAGGGAGGCAGCACCGAGTTGCCGCCTGATACTGACAGCCAAGCCAGAACGTAGGCCAATGGCCATCCAAGCGTGCCTGCATTTGCTATGGTATCGAGGGCCTGCGATCGACAGGAGTTGCCATCGAGACGTGCGTGGATGGCGGTATGGGCTTCGTCGTCCGACGGCCTTTCCGAGCGTCTCAGGGAACCGAAGACCAGGTCGAATCCGTCTCCTCCATCGGCGGTGGTCAGCCAGTGCCAGGCTATCAGAAGGTCTGGCGGAGCCGTGCTGAAGGATTTCAGCTGGTCGTCAAAGAGCTCCAGTGCAAGCCTGGCGTCTAGCTCCGGGTCGTTGATTCGCCCCCGTTTCAGGGCGCCGTCCTGGTAGTGCTTCACCAGGTAGTGATAGGGGTTGCGAGGGAAGGCAAGGGGGTTGAGCCTGAGGGTGTCCACTGCAGGCAACCCTAGGAGCTTCAGGTCGGGTTTGGCGGCCCTAAGGTATGGCAGGTCGAATTCGATTAGATTGTGGCCCAGGAGGAAGGTCGCATGATCCGCGAAGCTGTCCAGCTTGGCCAATGCCTGGGCCAGTCCTTCGCCCTTGGTCGGAAGGGTGAGCGACCGGCCGGTATCCCGGTGAACACCGGCCAAGGCCTTAATGCGACGGTCTTTGGGACTGACTTCCAGGTCCAATGAGAGGCCAGAAGGCAAGAGCTGTCCGTCGGCCCTGGGAGGGCCCGCGAGGTCCCCATGACCCTTGGTCGCCGCGCTTGTCGCCAGATCGGGCTCGGAGTCCATGCATCCCTCTGCACGATTCTATCGCATCAGACCCTTTGAGTTCACCAGATCAGCACAAGAAAGGCTGGGAATACGGTGTGGTCGCTGGTCGCTCCGGGTACGGTGGATGCTCTAGCTATTTTTGCCAAGGCATCTCTGCCGCCGTAAGTGACTCCATCCCTCATCCAAGAGCCTCCTTCGGCATCCCACTATCAACTCTTCCTCCCCTCATCGTCTCCCGCACTCGGTAACGATTCTACATGCAGGACACATCCGACCAACTGTCCAATTACCTTGCGGGGGCTTGTACGAGTTCCGGCCTCAGCATTTCGGCCCCTGCACATCGGACTAGAGGTATGACCCAGGATGTAGGTCGGGTGTATACTCCGAAGAACACTGTTCGCGCTGTTGAGACTGACCCATGGACTTCGAGCGGAATCATGATGCGAGAGTTAGGGCAGCAGCTTTTGAATGGCTGGCTAGACAGGTGTCCATTCACGGTGATGTCCTGCCACGTGCCGTGCTTGCCCGAGGGTTTGAACTTGATCAGCACCAGGTGCAGGTCATCGGCCCGCAGGGGATATTCAAGCCTGCCATGATGCAGGTGCCGCTCTCCATCACAACTTCCCCCAAGGGCCCTTACGACGATTCCATAGGTCCCGACAGTCTACTCCGGTACCGGTATCGCGGAACAGACCCGGGTCACCGTGACAACGTCGGCCTACGGTTTGCAATGCAGCACAGTCTTCCGCTGGTGTACTTCCATGGATTTGTACCGGGCAGGTATCTACCGATGTGGCCCGTGTACGTAGTGGGTGACGCGCCTGAGGGTCTCGCCTTCTCGATCGCGGTTGATGATGCCGTGCAGGTGGATGCCCTTTCGGGGCCTGAACAGGTTTCCGGGAGGATTGCCGACGTCCGACGGGAATATGTCATGTCCCTGGCTCGGCGTCGATTGCACCAGGGCGCGTTCCGAGAGCGGGTTCTTCGCGCCTACCGCAACCAGTGTGCCTTCTGCCATTTACGACATAGCGAGCTGCTTGATGCGGCCCACATCATTCCAGATGCAGAGCCCGAAGGTGAGCCTGTAGTCCGCAACGGGATTTCACTATGCCGATTGCACCATGCAGCCTTCGACAGATTCTTCCTGGCGGTACGTCCGGATCACATCATTGAAGTTAGGCCCGACGTTCTGGAGGAGATCGACGGCCCGACGCTTCAACACGCCATTCAAGGGCTGCACGGCCAGCCCATCGTACTCCCTAGGAACTCGGAGGAGCAGCCAGCCACCGAGTTTCTGTTTGAGCGGTATGGACGATTTCTGGAGGTGGCGGCAGCGCGGTGAAGTATGTAGCTGGGATTGCCGTGGCCAGACCAAGCTACTGGGAACTCGCCCACTGTCGGTGGCCGTGCCGTCGAGCGTTGATATGCCCCACTACCTGATTCACAGGGAGCCGATACCTGCGGGCACGCGCCCTACCCAATGCCAAGACAGGTGGCGGGGCGGCTGTGACCAACCTGCAACGTGGCAAGTCGGATGCGGCCCAGAGGTGGGTCTCTTTTGCGACTCTCACGAGGGCCCGCCATGCGGTGGAGTGTTCTTGGACAACTTCGTGATCATGCCGGAGACGACCCGCGAGGACGTGTTGGGTGTGTTCCGTTGCGGTAGTCATCTCATCCACTCTTCCTCGGGCCGTGAAGTCCACGATCTGTGGTGTTGCGCCTGTGGGGAATGGGTCGGGGACAGCCTAGACCTCGATATCCAGCATGTCTCCATACCCCTGGATACCGAGTGCGGCGGCACTACAAGCAATGGCACTCATGATGAAGTGGGTTGCCGCGGATGCGAGGATGACTGACGGACACTCGGCCTCGCTGGACCCCTAGAGCCGCCTGACTCGCTCAGCGTGGCATATCACAGCTATGATTCTCGCCGGGTATGATCCCAGCCAGAGAGAGCGAATGGACTACGCGATAGGGCCAGGCTTCTTCCTCGTCGGGAGGGTCCCAGACAAGCTCCACAGATACATCTGCGATTTCATGGGCAATCGCCCACGCATCTTGCAGCATTCGAGCAGGCATTCAGTTCGGTCGCCATGCGACGTACTTTCCTTAGCTGGTGACCTGAGCAACGCGATGCTGGCTCCTATTCGATCACGTCGATGTTCGACAGACGGCGCCACTGACGTAATGGTGCCAGGAGGGCTTTCCGACCGGGATGTGGGGGGGGGCATCATGCCAGTTGCTCATCTTGGAGGCAATGCCTCACCACGTCCCGCAACTGGTCGGGATACTTGCCCATCTCCTCAACCGATTCCTTGCGTAACTCTGTATCTCTCATCGGCCATGGTCGTCGCGTTCTCCCGTCGGCACCAAGATAGTCTTCTTAGCGCTGTTGAAGTACAGCCGGGCTATGGGCCGTCGGTTGTTATCGTCGAGGAGAATACCGCAGTAGCTCTGGGTGTCCCGCATCATCATCCGGTCTAGATAGATAACATCCCCTACGATGGCTTTGACCAGATTGTACCCCCGGACCCCATCTTGGGTGGTGGTAACTCTTGGCGGTGTCGGTGGGGGAGCCTCCTCGGTAAGGACGGCCTCCGGGGCCGCGTCGACACCTGTGTTTGACAAAGGGCTGCCCTAGACGGAATCAACGAATCTCTAACCTTGCAGGCTGACGAAACCAAGCTCCGCTGGGTTCCGCCGATACCCGCCATGAACGCCCAGAATCGTCATAGAGGAGATGGACGTCGGAGATGAGCCGACGACACGTGCGAACTCACGTATTGGCGGCCCCAAGTAGGGGCAGTGTGTCAAAGGCAGCGTACGGACAGTCAGGTTCACCCTGCGACAGTTTGTCGTTGTAGGATGGCAGATGGTGGTGGCTGCTTACGTGCCGAACGACGTAGCAGAGCAGGCCATCTGGCTCTTGTTTCCGGTAACGCCGAGGGCGTTGGCCTTCCCCTCAGCTACCGGACTCGTCGTGGTGCCAGCCGGAGCCGAAAACCAGCCCGTCGTGCTCCACAAGCCAGAAGTGCTTGTCCTCGACCTCCCCGGTGGCGGGATTCACGTCCTCGTGATTCACCCACACGCCCTCCTGGGTGGCCCTGAAGGACCCGTCGTCCAGCATCTCCTGCAGGTGAGCGGCGAAGTCCTCGGAGTTATAGTGACCCAGAATCTCGCCCTCTGGCGTCGCGATAAAGACGTACCACTGTGCGTCAACGCTGGAGGCGTCACTGTAGTAGGCCAGGGTCGGGTTCAGCCCAGAGGAGCGGTAGCGTTCGATGGCCTCGTCCACCACGAACTTGGTGTACTCGTCGGCGGAGATGTGCCAACCGGAGGCGAACAGCAACCCATCGTGTCTCACCACCCAGACGTGCTTGTACTCCAACGCGCCGGTGTGGTCGTCGCCGATGCCCCCGCCCTCAGGGTTCTGGTAGACGTAGGACACCCACTTCCCCTCCTCCGTTGCCGAGAGCATGTCCTGGCCGAAGTTGTACCCGGTGGCGTCAATGCTCACCCAACCCTTCAGGTCCAGCCCGAGGCGGTGGGCGTCGGGGTGCCCGATGGCAAGATCGTTCTCGTCGATGATGAACACGTACCACTGGCCGTCGACGCTTTCCTCCCGGTTGTAGTACGCGAGGGTAGCTTCCAGGCCCTGGGTCTCGTAGCGGCTGATTGCGTTGTTGACGAAGAACTTGGTGTACTCGGCGGGGGCCGACTTGGGCGGGATGGACGCCACGACGCCACGGGCTATCCGTTCGGCCTCGGCAGGGGTAAGGCCTGGCTGTGGCTCCGCGATGGCCTCTATGGCGGCATTGACGATCTCTTCTACCTCTCTCTTGGATAGTCCCGAGTCCGGCTCAGGCATGTCCGCCAACGCCTTGCGAACGGCCTCTTCCACGTCCTCCGACGTAAGTCCTGGTTCAGGTTGAGGCGGCGTAGGGACCTCGGCCATCTCCTCACGTACTATCTCCTCTACCTCAGCGCGAGACAGTCCTGCGTCTCCACAGCCAGCCATGAGAAAGATAACGAGAACGGTCAATGCCAACGGAAACAGCAGGCTGAGGCTTCGGCAATTCAACAGGCTGACTGACTGCTCCATTAGTTACAACCCGCCCAACACCACGGCCGACGTTCCCGCGCTGGTCAGCGTTTCATCATTGCCCGCGTCGTCGGTAAAGGTGACCCGCACCTTGATGACCTTGCCGTTGTCGGATGACTGGACCGTGTAGGTGGAACTCGTCGCCCCATCAATCTCGGTGTCGTCGGCCAGCCATTGGTAGCTGTAAGTCACGTTGGTGAGACCGTCCGAGTCGGAGATTCCGGTCGTGCTTGCAGTTAGGGTCTGGCCCACCTGGGCCGTGCCAGTGATCGTGGGAGCGCCGGTGGCGACGTGGTTGGCGTAAACGGCAAACATACGTCTTCGATCGGCTCCTCCAAGAGAGTTTTGGCCAGGGCCATCCCAGGTGTCCCAGATTAGTTCCTTTTCTCCACCCACCGACCAGCCAGACTGGGCGGTAGACGAACCGGTTGATGATGTGATGGCCCAGTTCACGGTGGGGTTCCCGGATAGATCGACAACCACCCAATATGTGGTGTTTGCGCTGAGCTCAAAGCCGCTCGACTTGAAATCCCGATGGTCCTCGTCGCTGGCCGGGTTGGCCAACGTATGAAGCTTCGTTCCCGGGTCCCCCGAGTTGTCGGAATAGATGCTCACTTCCAACGTTGTCGGCCGCGCGTCGTTCTTCTTGATCCGTATCTTGCTGAGCGAAACGGCAGAGCTACCGGTGGTGAATGAATTTGCTGTGGTGCCGTCGCCACTGGCGTCATTGACTGCTATCCAACCCGCTGTCGTCTCATCCAGGTTGCTGACCATGATCTGCGCAGTCGACTGCGCTCCGGCCGAGCCTATGCCGAACACTAAAGCCGTGACCGCCAGGATGGCGGCCAACAACGGAACAAGGTCTACACGCGGCCAGGTTGCGTTACCCGGTATCTTCATGTTCGATCTTCTTTCGGCGTCAACGTGAGGGTCGCTACTGACGCCAAAGCCAGCGCTACCCCAAGCGTAATGGCGGTTCCTTGGAACCCGAGCCGCTTTGCAGTGTTCATCACAACCCGCCCAACACCACTGCCGACGTACCTGCGCTGGTCACCGATTCATCGCTGCCCCCGTCATCCGTGAAGCTCACCCGCACCTTGATGACCTTGCCGTTGTCGGATGACTGGACCGTGTAGGTGGAACTCGTAGCTCCGTCGATTTCGGCGTCGTCTGCCAGCCACTGGTAGCTGTAGCTCACACTTGTGAGGCCGTCGGGGTCGGAGATATCGGACGTGTCGGCCGTGAGGGTCTGTCCCACCTGGGCGGTTCCGGTGATCGTGGGAGCACCGGTTGCCGGATTGTTGTGAACGATGTTGAGCTTCACGAAGAGATTCTGCACCGGGCCGCCATTCGAGGAGTAGACCGTCCCGTCTATATCGTGGCTACCGCTTCCCAACGCCCTGCCGAGAAGGTCGCCGTCCCCATTTTCCCCGTAGAGCGAAAAGGGAGCGGTGTTGTCAGATCGGGTAAATTCGCCGTAGTCAAAGTCCCAGGAGATGCTTCCCAACTCTGCGCCGTCCGCCAGTTCCGCACGGATCGAGTAGCTGCCGTTGGCGTCCAGTACTATCGGCTGGGAATCATCGCAGTTCACCGTCTGCACGTCCGACTGGTCGGATGTGTCCACCAGCGTCAGGCCCACAACGGGGCCCGGTACAATCGCCGTTCGTGCGCTGTCGACGGTCTCATAGTCCCCACCTTCGTCATAAAAGCCCACTTCAACCCAGATCGCCGAACCAACGGATTGCCAGGGGATTACAAGCTTCTTCCGCTCCTCATTAGCCCACGCGATAGGGGCATTCTCATAGACGTGGGACGTCAGGACAGCCCGGCCGCAATCGCCCTTCCAATCCAATTGCCATGTGCCTCCTCCTGGCAAAGTGGCGATACCGTCGGCATCTGCGATAGATGACATATCCGCCGTAAGCGTCTCTCCCACCTCGGCCGTGCCGCTGATGGTGGGTGTACCCGTTGCGGGCGAGTTGGCAGCGCGGGTAACGGTCACGGTATATGTCTGGGTGGTGTTTCCGTCTTCGGCGGTTACCTCAACGGTGATGACGTTGCTTCCCACGCTCAGCGAAACCTCACCGTCGGAGTCTTCAGTGCCGTCGAGCTCTACCACGTAGGTGGCCCCGGAGTGGTTTGCGGTGGGGGTGACGGTGGTCTCCGTCACCCGGTTGGCGACATCGGCTGTGTAGGTGGTAGTGCTCGATGCGAAGGTGCCGAAGTCCACGTCGCTCAACGTCAGGGCACTAAGAGTGGCGTCGTTGCTCTGGCTCTGAGCCAGGACCGTCGGAGCCAGGCCAATCGCCGCCAGCGCCACCGCAAGCGTGATGGCAGTCCCCAAGAGCCCGAGTCGTCGTGCAGTGGTCATCATAGTCCGCCCAACACCACCGCCGACGTTCCTGCGCTGGTCAGCGATTCATCGTTGCCCGCGTCGTCGGTGAAGGTCACCCGAACCTTGATGACCTTGCCGTTATCGGTTGACTGTACCGTGTAGGTTGAACTCGTCGCCCCGTCGATTTCAGTGTCGTCTGCCAGCCACTGGTAGCTGTAGGTCACGTTGGTTAGGTCGTCGCTGTCGGAAATCCCGGATGTAGAGGCCGTCAGGGTCTGTCCCACCTGGGCCGTGCCGCTGATGGTCGGTGCGCCGGTGGCGGCGGAGTTGACCTGGACGGTGACCGTCACCGACGACGAACAGTTGTTGGTCGTATCGGACTCACCCGTAACCGAGTCCACACACGCTCCGTAGTAGTACGTCCCGACCGTCGAGGGCGCCGTCAGGTCGATAGACTCGCTCGATTGAGCCCACTGACCCCCATGCGGCGGGTAGAGCAGTCCATCCACCACGTCGGTTCCCACTTCCGTGTCTGCCGTCGTGATAGTTGCGTCTGTAGACCGGTAGTAGCGGAGTGTAGTCCCATTAGATTGCCAGTCACCCGAGTTGGCCACAGTTGCCGACAGCGTGAACGTCGCTCCAGTCTCCAGGGTCGCATCGTCTACCGACGGAGTTTGCACCGCCAAGTCGGGGCGCGGTAGCGGCACCGGAACCTCAAACCAACCCAGGTAGCAGTTGTCTGACGTGTCCGACTCCCCGGTCACCGAATCCACGCACACGCCATAGTAGTACGTGCCGGCTGTCGACGGTGCGGTTATGTCCAGCCAATACATGGGTCTGTCCCCAGCTTCCAGCGAGGTCACGGCAGCGGTTGCCACTTCCGTGTCCGACGTCGTGATTGTCGTGTCTGTCGACCGGTAGATGCGCACCGTCGTGGCTCCGGACTCACTACCCCCCGTGTTCCTAAGATGTGCCTGTATGGAGAATTTCCCCCCCACGCGGGGGGTTTCAAGTTTCATGGCAAGTTCCATACCATCGATATCCAGGTCCGGTCGGGCCTTGACCGTAACCGCCACCGATGCCGAGCAGTTGTCCGTCGTGTCCGATTCCCCGGTCACAGAATCCACGCACGCGCCGTAGTAGTAGGTACCCGTCGTGGAGGGCGCGGTTACATCGCTCGACTGATCGCTGGTGCCCGCCGCCGCAAGCGCACCGACCGCATCGGTACCCAACTCCGTGTCAGACGATGTTATCGTTGTGTCCGTCGACCGGTAATAGCGGAGCGTCGTCGCGGCGGACCCGCCATCGCCAGCGTTGGTCACCGTAGCCGACAGCGTGAAGGACGCCCCTGTGAAGGGGCTCGAATCGTCCACCGTTGGCGTTCCCACGTCCAGGTCGGGAGCTGAGTTGGCGTGAACGGGCACATTCGAGGTCATCACTACCACCGCCAGCGCCAAGACTGCCCCAAGCGTGATGGCAGTCCCCAAGAGCCCGAGTCGTCGTGCAGTGGTCATCATAGTCCGCCCAATACCACCGCCGACGTTCCTGCGCTGGTCAGTGATTCATCGTTGCCCGCGTCATCGTCAAAGGTCACCCGTACCTTGATGACCTTGCCGTTGTCCGACGCCTGGACCGTGTAGGTGGAACTCGTCGCCCCGTCGATCTCGGTGTCGTCTGCCAGCCACTGGTAGCTGTAGGTCACGTTGGTTAGGCCGTCGCTGTCGGAAATCCCGGATGTAGAGGCCGTCAGGGTCTGTCCCACCTGGGCCGTGCCGCTGATGGTCGGTGCGCCGGTGGCGGCGGAGTTGACCTGGACGGTGACCGTCACCGACGACGAACAGTTGTTAGCCGTGTCCGGCTCACCCGTAATCGAGTCTACGCACGCGCCGTAGTAATACGTCCCCGCAGTAGACGGGGCGGTGAGCGAGACCGACTCCTCACTTGATGCAACCCCAAATAGGGATTCAATTTCGTCGGTCCCCACCTGTGTGTCCGATGTTGTTATCGTCGCGTCCGTCGACTGGTAGTAGCGCAGCGTCGAGGACTTCGTCGGCCAGCCGCCCACGTTGGTCACCGCGGCCGACAGCGTGAAAGTCGCCCCCGTATTCAGGGTAGCGTCGTCAACTGACGGCGACCCCACCGCCAAGTCCGGGCGCGGCAGCGGCACCGGGATTTCCTCCGATGGCCAGAAGCAGTTGTTGGTCGTGTCCGACTCGCCCGTCACAGTGTCGACGCATACGCCGTAGTAATACGTCCCCTCTGTCGACGGCGCTGTTATAGTCACCCAAAGCTCGCTGTGTCTCTTGCCGGCCTCCAGCGAGGTTACTTCGGCGGTCCCTACCTGGGTGTCCGATGTTGTTATCGTCGCGTCTGTCGACCGGTAGAAGCGCACCGTCGTCGCTCCGGACGCGCCGCTCCCCTTGTTTTCAACTTGCGTACCCATGGGGAAAGTCCCACCCACTCGCGGGCTCTCGAGGTTCATGCCGTGAGTGATTTGTACCAATGTCAGGTCCGGCCGGGCCTTGACGGTAACCGTCACCGACGCCGAGCAGTTGTCCGTCGTGTCCGACTCCCCGGTCACAGAATCTACGCACGCGCCGTAGTAGTAGGTGCCGGCTGTCGACAGCGCGGTTAGATCAATCGTCTGATCGCTGGTGCCCGCCGCCGCCAGCGCACCGACCGCATCGGTACCCAACGCCGTGTCCGACGTTGTGACCGTTGCATCCGTCGACCGGTAGTAGCGGAGTGTCGTCGCGGTAGACTCGCCATCGCCGGCGTTGGTCACCGTGGCTGACAGCGTGAACGACGCCCCTGTGAAGGGGCTCGAATCGTCTACCGTCGGCGTTCCCACCTCTAGATCGGGAGCTGAGTTGGCGTGAACGGGCACATTCGAGGTCATCACTACCGCTGCCAACGCCAGCGCTACCCCAAGCGTGATGGCCGTTCCCAAGAACCCGAGTCGCTTGGCGGTGTTCATTACAACCCTCCCAATACCACCGCCGACGTTCCTGCGCTGGTCAATGACTCTTCGTTGTTCGCGTCGTCGGTGAAGGTGACCCGCACCTTGATGACTTTGCCGTTGTCGGTTGACTGGACCGTGTAGGTGGAACTGGTCGCCCCGTCGATTTCGGTGTCGTCAGCCAACCACTGGTAGATGTAGGTCACATTTGTGAGGCCGTCGGGGTCGGAGATATCGGACGTGTCGGCCGTGAGGGTCTGTCCTACCTGGGCGGTTCCGCTGATGATGGGGGCGGGGGCCACCGTCACTTGCGTGCCGGAGGATTGGCAGTTGTCCGTCGTGTTCGACTCATTCGTTACCGTGTCCACGCACACACCGTAGTAGTACGTGCCCGCCGTGGACGGAGCGGTCAGATCGATCGACTGTGCGCTGGTGCTCCCTCCGGTGATGGCCCCGACCGAGTCGGTGCCCTCCTCTGTGTCCGACGTCGTGATAGTAGAATCCGTGGAGCGGTAGTACCGCAGGGTTGTGGCCGGGGATTCCCCGGAACCGTCGTTGAGCACACGCGCCGACAGGGTGAAGGTTTCTCCCGCTACCGGGTTGCTGTCGCTTGCCCTGGCGCGATGCACTCTCAGGTTTGGACGACCAGGCTCCGATACTACTATCGATAGGTGGCCCGCTCCACCGCCATGATTGACCGTGCAGTTATTGTTTGTGTTCGACTCCCCTGACACCGCGTCCACGCACGCTCCGTAGTAGTAGGTGCCGGGCGACGCTGGCGCTGTGAGCTCAATCCGCTCATTGACGTAGCCCCCCGATGCCAGGGCGTCGATTGAGTCGGTGCCCAATTCCGTGTCCGATGTCGTGACCGTATCGTCTTCGTAACGGTAGTAGCGCACGGTTGTAGCCGAGGATGCCCCGCCGCCATCGTTATTCACGCGCGCTGTCAGTGTGAACGTTCCCCCCAGGGACAAGGGGGCTGTGTATTGGGTGCCGCCCAGGATCCTCAGGTCCGGCCGGGCATTGACCGTAACCGTCACCGACGCGGAGCAGTTGTCCGTAGCGTCGGATTCCCCGGTCACAGAATCCACGCACGCGCCATAGTAGTAGGTGCCCGCGGTAGACGACGCGGTTAGATCAATAGACTGATCGCTGGTGCCCGCCGCCGCCAGCGCACCGACCGCATCGGTACCCAACTCCGTGTCCGACGTTGTGATCGTTGCATCCGTCGACCGGTAGTAGCGGAGCGTTGTCGCGGCCGACTCGCCATCGCCAGCGTTGCTCACCGTGGCCGACAGGGTGAACGACGCCCCTGTGTAGGGACTCGAATCGTCCACCGTTGGCGTTCCCACCTCCAAATCGGGGGATGAGCTGGCGTGAACGGGGACATTCGAGGTCAACACTGTCAGGATCAGCGCTACCCCAAGCGTGGTGGCTGCTCCCCAGTGCCCGAGTCGTCGTGCAGTGCTCACTCTCTCGTATCCCTTTCAATTGGACATCGGTAGCCGCCCATCAAACTTCTCGTAGGCCAAAAGTACGGTTAGTCTATTGAAACCGAGTAGTTGCAGAACAGCCCGAGCTTACTATCCCACCTACAATGCCGAACTGTCAACGGCCGCGACTTCTGAGACAGGCTCATACACGGGTATTTTTGCGTGTGCTATACTTGGCCTCGCTACAGCCGTGGGCCTCCCCATGAGGGATTGTCAGCCTACGCAAGGGGTTTGGTATTTGCGCCCCCTTACGAGGTTGACAAACATGGGGCCTGGCGGCTGTAGCACGTTGCCAAACCCACTCGTAAGGGGGCACCATAATGTCAGGGCCAGCACCGGTCGTCATTGTTGCAATAGTCGCAGCAGGCAGAGTGGGCAAAGCCATGTTCGATTGGCTGAGGGAAAGGGAGAGGCGTAAGCGGCCTGGATGGTGGCCATGGCCAAGGCGGTAGTATACCAACGGAGGGGCCCCGGCTTCAGGTGAATGCCGGGGTTTTTTGTGCCCTGCGACCGGGTGCGCCTATAGCAACTCACCGAAACGGCCGGCCCTAAGGGGCGAGTTCTGTGCGCCGGGGGTGTGGTAGAACCGGTGATAGGGGTGGCAAGGGAAGAGCCCGAAGGCTGGTATGATGCCCAAGTGAGGTAAGGAGAAGTCGAAGCGGCAAAGGGTAGGCACATATCGCCATCGGTGCCAGGACGAAAGTTGTGATGGCTATACAGGTCACTGCAAGCACCGTCCACGACTCCCAGGTGCTACCGGTGCTCTTGGAGCGCACAGCCCGGCGGTTCACCATGGCCGGGTCTCCGCCGACAAGGGCTATCTGTCGGATGCCAGCCTGGGGTGTATCGAGAGCTATGGGGGTCCGCGGGTACATTCGCTTCAAGTCCAACACCACGAGACAGGCGTCGCCGAGGTGGAGGCGGTTGGACGCCTTCTTCACCCTGCACGAGGCCGAGTTCAACGCCAGGTATCGCCAGCGGTCGAAGGTCGAGAAGGTCTTCTCCATGGTGAAGGGCGAGTTCGGGAACGCGGGGCGGGCGAAGTCGGAGACAGACCAAGTCAAACGAGGTCCTGCTAAAGTTCCTGGCTCGTAACTTGTGCGTCCTCATCCATGCCATGCGCGAGCTTGAGCTCGCCCCCCGCCAGACAGCCCGTCGACCCGCCCCCCGGACCGGCCAGTGGACATGCCGGCCCCGGGTCCGCCGGACGGTGGCGTCACGGGCCCTTGGTGGCGTCCAGGACGGCCTCCAGGACGGCCTCTAGGGGTCTTGTGGTTTAGGACGGTGGATGGACGTGGAGGCTTGCTCCGTGCAGCGCAGGGCGGGATCCTGGATCGGAAGGATGAGAATGTAGTCGGCAGAGGCGGGACAGTCAGGGTAGCCGCAGAGGACCTTGGGACCGTGGTAGGGTCGGAGGGTCGACGGCCTCCACGGGTCAGTCACTGATGGGCCCTCTACTACCTCCCTAGTCCAGGCTCTGGTAGTACCTGCTTCGAACTCGCCTCCGATAGGCCTCTCGCGACGTTTCAGCGATCCGGGTCGAGTTGGCAAGGCCCACATACCGTTTGATTGGTGTACCGAGAACGGGGGTCACTGATTTCGTTCAGGTAGAGGTTACCTGGATGAGGAACCGGTACCGTTTCGAACGAGGATAGGAGGAGGATCGCCAACATGGGTCAATAGCCCAGAGGCCAGTGTGAAGACATGCGGCTCGTCGATCAGAATGTTGTAGAACCGGCGGCCTTTGGACCTATGGATTCCAACTATCTCGCCATCGGGGCACCGGCGATCTCGAGAGTTGTATCGCAGATCCCCCCGGAAACCACGGTGCCGTTTGCCCGTGGTGGTCTCGAGATGGTAGGCCCAGTTAAGGTGGACCGAGGCGCCAAGTCGAGCGGCCAGGGTCCGCAGGTCGTTGGCCCATGCTTCGTTATCTGTGAAGCCTAGCTGCCATCGCTTGCCATCATAGTGTCCGTCACCAGCAAGGTATCCCTCCAGGAGGGCGCGTAGCCAATCGTTGCCCATGGACCAGGCGGTGGTGGAGAGGTGCTTGCGCTTGGACCCGTTACCCACTATGAAGGTGTCGAGGGCGCCCGAGAAAATTCTACCGTGAAGCGCGACAGTGCGGCAATTCCCGTAATCACGGACCGTGCAGGTAGCACCATAATAGTCAGCTGCCTGTCCAATGCGGTTGGTCAGGTCCTGCTCCGATGAGTGCAAACTGAACTTTACCTGTCGGTCGTCCTTGTTACCTTCTGCGACGTACAGCCCAATCACGAATGCCACGAACTCCGGGGCACATTCGATGGTTCTGTGCCCATCGGGCAGGCGGCCCGTTTGGACAACATGGTGAGGCCACAGATAGCGTGCCGATATGATGCCACCCTTCGTAGGCCACCGGTGCTCTGGCGTGCATCCTACGCTCTGTCCATTGCGGAACCTCAGTTCCAGTACCTCTTCGGGATGCTTCTCAGAGATCGACCGCAGCCGTGTCCACTGTCGGCCTGTCCAGAGTGCCACGGTGGAAGGATCCAGCCGAGACATCTCGCGGACTGTCATCGGCATGGCTCCTTTACGGCTCCGCGCGTACACTCTGGTGCCCCCGGACAAACAGCTGAGCGACATATCAGCAAAACGGCAACCGTTGCCGTTTTGAGGGACCATCCCTTCTGGGCGCTTGAGCCCTTTCTTCGACTCCGGGCGGATTGCGTCTATCCCGGTCTGCCTGAGCTTTTCTGTGGGTGCATTCCTTCCGGTTGGCGGAGACGCAGGTCCTGGCGGGGCATGTCTCAACCTGCTGCACCCCCACTTTCGCGCTATGTGTAGCCGGTTCCCCGGGGCCGGATTGCCAGCCAGCGTTCAACGTCGGGAAGGGAGGGAGCTACATGGCGTAGTAGAACAACACCGCCCACCAACTCTTGTGCCGTACCGGGTGAGCCGGAGGTGGAAAGCCACGATTTCGCGATGGTTCTTGTTGCGGGAACCACAGGTAGTCCCATAGGCCCCCCCGTAGTCCCCCCCTAGGTTTACCACCACCTAAACTCACTCATCCGCCCAAGTTTTTCGCTCTAAGACTAAGCGCCGAGCTGGAGCTTACGGCCCCTTGCGCTCCCCACCTATCCGATTGGTGCAGCTTGTTTAACTTGGCTATCTGCATGCCAAGAGGGGCAGCAGGAAACCCTCCCCCTAGACGGTAGGTGAATGTGATGCGGGCCGGGTTGGAGGCGGGGTATAGCCCGGTGTCCGCTTTGTCTGGCTTTAGGGGCCTAGACCCCCTAGGTCCTCTTCGACCATTGACGAACTCCTTCACGTAAATCCCAGCGCTCTTCCTCTTTGACAACCTTGGCGCGGTCCAAGAGTCCGGAAGGGAGTCGTGGTTCGCACAAGGTGGGCATCGTCGAGGCGGGCATGGCCTCCATTTCATGAACGTGGACGCTAGCCGGTCCCGGGGCCTCCTCGGGAGAAGGACTTGGACGGTCACGACATCTATGTGGGTGTCCAGGGCGTTGCCGTCGTCTGCCCTTGGGCAGGGCTGAAATATGGGCTCCCACCAGCCGCTCAACCGGGGTCCCTGCAAGCCAAGCCGTCGGGTCGTGGACGACGAACCTGAGCCGGTTGCTGTTCTTGGATTGTCCCGCACTTGCGGCCTTGGCCACCTCGGGGAAGGTGTCGGCTATTGCATGCCAGTGTGCCTTGTACGCCCGTTCCGATTCAGCCTTGGGACCGGCGAATACGGCGTACAGGGCGTCTCCGCCAGCGCTTGTGGCGACCATGACCGCGCCTCTGGCGTCCATCAAGGCCTCACGCATCGCTGGAAGGTCGAGGGAGCCCCTGCCCAGGTCGAGGTCGTATCCGAACAAGCCAGAGTGATGCTTCCCCACATCAACGCCCTTGAGACTTGTACCGGGCGGGGCGGCTAGAGCGGGCACTAGGGCCGGGAGTTGCCGCTTAGCCCTCGTATAGGGGGAGCCGGACGTACGGCCGCTTTGCAATAGCGCCCGCAGGCGCTCCGTCCGTCGGAAGAGATCATCGGAGGTGCATATCATTGATGCGATGTCTCCCAAGGGCATGAGGTCGGATACAGCCTGGACCCAGGAATGCTTCCTCTCGAAGCACGGGCTTGGGTCGTCGTCAGAGAGTCCGCAGCGAAGGCAGACGGCGGTGTCGATGCCCCTCGCTAACACGGAGACCTGGATGTCCTTGGGATCAAACAATGGCTCCACCATGTCCCGGATTGGTTGGAATAAGGGTCGGCTCGGTGTTTCTTGGTTGGGGGAGACGGGGAGTAGGTATCCCAGCGGTCTGAGCCGTGCATGGTGCAGGGGAGGCGACAAGGACCCTACCGCCGAGGTCAAGTCCGCTTTGGGAGGGCTAGCGAGGCGCATAGTCGGTAGCCCTGGGGCGGCTTGCCAGCCAAGCTTCGATCTCGGACTCGAGCCAGCCGACGGAACGGACCCCGATCCGCAGCGGCTCAGGGAAGGAACCGTCTCGCATCTGGCGGTACAATGTACTGCGGGAAAGGCCGGAACGGGCCAGCACCTCTCCGAGGCGCAGGAGGCGGTTGGGGCTACCTGTGGTCATGACTTCAACTCCTCATTCGCTGTGCCTTCACTTCATGCTAAAGCTCTGAGTTCGGACCGCAAGCCCCTTAAGGCGGCCAATTTCGTCCGGAGGCCCAGTTCATCCCAAGCATGGGCAGGCCGTTCCGGACTTGCGAATCGCGGGCCGGACAGGTTCTGGCTCGCAGACCAGATGGTCTGGGACAAGGCTGAAAGGGGTTTAGGGAAGGCCGCGTGGTTCCGGCGGCCATTGATCACGGGCCAGACGTGGAAGCTCCGGTCTGTGTCCTGGGACAGAGTGAGGACGGAGATAGGTTCGCCGAGAAGGTACGAGTGGCGTGTCCACCAACCAAAGAGTTTAGGAGCCGGTTCGCCATTGTCCAGGAATCTTGCGAAACGGACTACTGAGGTGGACCCGGACAACTGGATGGGTAGCCAATAGAGAGTCCCGCTCCTAAACCAGGGACAGCGGTTGCTGTCGGGAAGGAGTGGGAAATGTCGCAGGGACAAAGGAAACACAGCCCGGTCTTGAAGGCCAAGGGCCAGGAGACGATGGCCCAGTTGGCCGCCCGGTACGAAGTCCACCCCAGCCAGATTCAGACTTGGAAGAAGGCACTCCATCGAAGGAGCCGCCGGCGTCTTCGGCAACGGCCAAGAGTGACGCGGCCCTGATGGCCCGGTTGTACCAGGAGTTCGGCCTGGACGCTGGCTCTTGCGCCGAGGCGCTGGAGGAGGCCCTGGACAAGGGACAGCCGGAGGTGTTCAACACCGACCAGGGCAGCCAGTTCACGAGTCGGGAGTTCACCCAGGTCCTGCAGGACCGCGGCGTGAGGATCAGCATGGACGGGAAGGGGCGGTACTCCGACAACATCTTTCCTGGAGAGGCTGTGGCGGACGGTGAAGTGCGAAGAGGTGTACTTGAAGGCCTACGCCAGCGTCCTGGAGGCCCAGAGGGGGCTGGAAGACTACTTCCGGTTCTACAACTACCTGAGGCCCCATCAGGCCCTGGGCTACCGGACTCCGGCCGAGGTATTCCATGGGGGACAGGGCGCCGTGGATGAGGAGTATGATGGAAGGAGGTGTTCAGCCGGCACTGGAGCAGAACTACTGGGAGGAGCTCGGGGACTCTCTCTTAACTCTACCCTGGTCCTGTCCAAATAGCCGGGTCCACCTCACTTAGGGAGGACGTCTATGCTGGCTGACCTGCCCCCAATAGTTGTACCACCTGTTGAGTTACACCGGCAATCATGGGAACTAGGTGGAGGGAAGTGCAAAACGCGAGAGTGGGAGGGTTGTAGGGCCGTGAGTGATGCCCATTTATTCTGGGGCCTGATGGCCATGGCCGCTTTGTTGGTGTTGGTTGGTGCGGGCCTATTCAGCCTCATGTGGCTGACGAGCTAACTCCTATCATCTCGTAGCAAGCTCACAAGGACAGTACCCAAGATAGATACGAACGTTAAGGCCGGCGCGACCACCAGCGCTATTGTACCCAGCGCTAAACTGCTGTCCACAGTTTGGACGATAGCATACCCAAAACCCAATGCAGCTCCGGTAGAGATAGCCATGACGACCACCAGGAATCCTGCGAATAGCAGCCTGCGCATGGGGAAAGGACGCTTTTCAGGGTCATTCACGCTAAATGAGAAATCCTAACATTGGGAGCACACTATGGCTCAAATCCATTCGTATCCCTTAAGAGTTCGGTTTGCCGATGGTGAATGGGCCACCAGGGTCATTAATGCGGCCCGGTCTATACTCAATCGACCGGCTTTTGCGGAAGCCTCTTTTAATGACATCTTGGGCCATCTTGAGGCCGTGATACCGAGCTTGTTGACGGGACACCTCACCAGCCGCATCATCTTCGACCGAGACTCCACAGGATGGGCAGGTTATACTGACAATCTGTTCATCGACGAGCTCGGCTTGGGCTGCGACCTTGCAGCTACGGCATATGAGCATTGTGTCGTCGGGCATGGTCCCTCCTCCCAGCTAGTGTCTACACCCAACCAGCCTGGTCCCGATGCTCGTCCTTCGTGCTCTCATACTTGTAGTGAGCATAGCTATACCAATCGTGAAGTTGATCTCTTAATAGCCGCCATACGAGGGGATGTGCGCCATCAAGATCGTCTTGTGTGGGACCTACACTGCTTAACACGCAAACTACTGGACCGTCTGGATGACATACGAACGGATATAGAAAACGGCTCCCCTCTACCTGTCGTACCTCTTCCACGTAAATCGCCGGATTGTGCCCAGGGTTCTTCATTGCCAGTCCTAGAAACTGCGAAAGACATCGCCGATGATGGCTTGCCCCCCAGAGGTGGCGACTAGTATCAACAACCCGACCGCAGCCCCAACCAGAAATGTCATGGGCATGTTATTCATACAGCGAGGCCGTTGTTGCCGAAAGGACTGTCACCATGTGTATCCCCGACGAGGCGCATCAAAAGTTCCTCCAAGGACTGTCGGACGCCCTCATTAATCAGATCCGTGAGACGGCCAGCATATTGCCCGAGTGCGAGTGTAGGGCATAAACATGCCCCTGTAGAAGCGGGACCGCTGCGCTGTAGCTTCGTTCAGCCATCGTCCTGTCTCCACTATAGCACGCCCGAAATCCAGTGTGCTATACTCGCCCCGTGACGTACCAGTCATCGCCCCAGGCTTGCATGAGCCGGGAGTGTGGATTGCCCATGCCCCCTTCGTGGCTCATGCTGGGTTCTGGATGATTGGTACGTCACCACAATCCACTCACGGAGGGGGCGTACCTTATGGACTTTATAGCATTGCTCGGTGCCGGGAAAATGGTGTGGGACGCGGTCAAGGACTTGGGAAGGGACGACGAGATCGGCAAGGCCAGACAGGCACGCCTCGAAGTCGAGGCACGACTGGCCACCGCAGAAATGGGGCTCCAGAAAGCCAAGGACGATACGACACACTACACGCGGGAGATTGCGGTAGCCAAGAAGCTACTGTCCAGCGCCCGGTCGGAGGCCGGACGGCTCACCGGCGAGTTGGCCACGTACGAGTCGGAGCTGGCCAAGGCAGAAACATCACGGACAGACTTGGAGATCGAGATCCAAGAAGCCACGGCAGAACTGGAAGTGGCGCAGCGGGTGGAGGCCGAACTGAAGAAGAAACAGGACGGTGCGAGTTAGAGGTTCTCGCCGTCGAACATCATCTGTATGCGGCCCGACAGGTGCTTGTACGGAGACGGCTATAGGTCCGCAACTGCCGCTTCGGTGGTGGTTAGAGCTTTGCAAGCGGCACGATATGACTCCAGCAACGTCGCTAGCAGCGTGTAGAAGATCTCCCTGTCCAGCAACTCGTCCCTCAGCTTGCCGTTGAAGCTCTCGATGTAGCCGTTCTCCCATGGTGAGCCGGGCTCGATGTACAGCGTCCTGGCTCCCACTCTCTCAAGCCACTCACGCACTGCCCTGGCCGTAAACTCTGGGCCATTGTCCGAGCGGATGTGGTCAGGTACTCCCCCTGGTCAACATCAGCTCGGCGAGGATCTCTATCACATTAGCAGACCGTATGTGGCGCTCCCCCCCTGATGGTCAGGCATTCCCTGGTGTACTCATCCATGATGGTCAACAGCCGCACACTTCTGCCGTCCCGGGTCCTGATCTGCACGAAGTCGTAGGCCCACACGTGATTCTTCCACTCCGGCCGCAGACGCACACACGAGCCGTCATTGAGCCACAGACGTCCTCTCTTGGGTTGCTTTGCCGGCACCTTCAGCCCTTCCCGCCGCCATATCCTCTCCACTTGTTTGTGGTTCACGTCCCAACCACGATGATTCAGCAGGGCGGTGATCCTCCGGTAGCCGTACCTGCCGAACCGGCTGGCGAGATCCACGATCTCCTCGGTGAGGGCCTTCTCGTCTTCTACAGGACTTGGCTCGTATCGCTGTGTGGACCGGGGATGGCCCAGCACCCTACAGGCACGCCGTTCGGAGACCCCCAGGCTCGCTTTCACCTGCTCCACGCACCGGCGGCGACGGGAAGGGCTTAGAAGTTTCCCTCCGCCGCCTCCCTCCGCCGCCTCCCTCAGTATCTGGTTGTCCAACGTCAGGTCCGCCACCGCCCTTCTTAGCCGACTGTTCTCCAACTCCAGCTGTTTTAGGCGTTTGACCTGATCTATCCTGAGACCCCCGTACTCGGTGCGCCACCGGTAGAAGGTCTGCTGGGTCACTCCTATCCGGCGGCAGGCCTCGGCGACCACACACATGAAGGAGGGTCATTCCCCGGTCCTGGAGGTCTGCCGGAAGATGGGGATCGCCGAGCAGACCTTCTACCGGTGGAAGAAGAGGTTCCTGGGGATGGGTGTGGCCGAGGTGAGGAGGCTCAAGGTCCTGGAAGAGGAGAACAGGAAGCTGAAGCAGCTGGTGGCGGACCTGAGACTGGACAAGCAGATGTTGCAGGATGTGCCGCGAAAAAAGCCCTGAAGCTTGCTCAGCTTCGGGACCACGCCTGGTATCTCCAGGTAGCGTATGGGGCCAGTGAGCGTCGGGCATGCGGGGTGCTCACCTTCCGGCGCTCCACCTGCAGGTACGAGAGTGTAGCGGCATACCGATGTTCTGCACAAGAGTGGTCACATCGTTCCACCGGAGTCAGATTGGGTTTCCTAGCTGCTAGCTTGTCCAACTGAGAGTCTTTGGCCTGTTCCACGTTTTGCACTCCCCTCAGACCTTTCCCCGGGGCTTGACTCCTCGGCCAAGTCATCATGTAATGTTCCATAGTGAAGAGGCCGAGGCCGACGCACGTGGGCACCTATGATGAGGACTACTATGACGGCGATGTTGACGACTTCGCCTATGCCAAGCGCCGGCCAGGGTGCCGGCTGGCGGGTCGGCGGGTGCGACGTCGCTGGAGAGGACGGGGCCCGACTAGGGCGGCCCCAGAACGCCAACGTTTCCCCTGGTTCAGGTGGGTATGCGTTGGACTGCTGGTATGCGGAATTGTGGCGGGTGTTGCTGCCCGGGCGTTTTGGTTGTCGGAGCGGGGGGCAGGTTCGCCGCTGCCGCATGCTCCTGCCAGCTCACCGCCGCCCGCCGCATCACCGGGGCCCATGCCTACCGAGGAGGTGCCTGATACCCCCGTTCCTTCGCCCATGCCTACGCCTACTCCGGCGCCCACACCGATACCGCCCCCGCATATGCGCCATCTCGTCTTCAAAGAGTACATGCTGGACCTTATCAATCAGGCCCGTAGCGAGGCGGGCGTGCCCGGGGTGGCTCTTGGGAGTAACGCGGCGGCCCAACTGCACGCGGAGGCGATGTTGGAACACTGCGTCGGCAGCCATTGGGGGCTAGATGGGCTGAAGCCCTACATGCGCTATGCGCTGGCAGGCGGGTATCAGGTCAACGGGGAGACCGTTAGCGCGTCAGACTATTGTAACCCGCAGGCTCGCCATCGGGGCGTCAAGCGGGAGTTGCTCGATGCGATGAACGGCTTCATGGATAGCCCTGGCCATCGACGGGCCATCCTAAACCCGCTGTATACCCGGGTGAACATCGGGACTGCGTGGGCGGCACATAGGGTAGATGTGGTGCTGCACCTTGAGGGAGAGTATATCCAGTACGACGCGGTGCCGGCGATTGAAGGCCCAGTTCTACGGATGAAAGGCCAACTGCTAGACGGCGCAACACTCTACTCCCCAGATGACCTGGGAGTGCAAATCTACTATGACCCGATGCCATCTCCCCTAACACGGGGCCAGGTCGCCCGGACATATTGCTACTCCAACGGACGACACGTGGCCAGCCTGAGCCGCCCCCGGCCCCAGGAGGGTCTTATTCGTCCAATAGCTTCATAGCGTCTGCAACGCCCTGCCCCGACCCTTACGATGTCGATCCAAACTCCCGGCCTCCTGGCTCTTACGACGAGGCCCACCGCATGTGGGCGTCGGCCAAAAGGGCCAGCGAGGTTATGCGGGAGACGGAGACACACGGACGATGGATTACTGCCACGGAATGGCACGTAGCAGGCGGCTCTTTTGGAGTGGAGGCCAACATAGGGCAGCTTATTGAGAAGCACGGGTCGGGCGTCTACACGGTGGCGGTATGGGCCATTGTAGACGGCCAGCGTGCGCCCGTATCGGAGTACTCGATCTTCTTGCCTGCGGGGGCGGACCGGCAATGGGCGGAGCGATATTCGCGCTAGTTGTCCTGCACTGCGGAGATGGACGCATCATGGTCGTCGCTTCGTTCGATGAGATTGATCCCGCCCGCCGTCAAGGTAAAGCCGCGACGACCAACGACTTCGACCAAGCCGAAGAAATCTTCGCCGGTGCCGTATAGGGTGCAGCCCGGGGGAAGGAAGCACCGAAGCGGACACCCACCACCAAGCGGAGGACGCGGAGGCAGCATCCCTATGCCAAAATACGCCCAAGCCGCACGACGGCGGCAATCTGAGGCCTTGGCTGCCAGCCAAGGCCTCAGAGGTGAAACCCCTATGGGAAACGAAACCCGCATCACTATTCACATACTACGCCATCTCCGTCCGCGTCGCGCATGTATTCGTAAGCGGGATGCCCCCTACTAACCGGCGCGATCCCGTGGGCACGCGCCTCAGCACAGGTAATCCGGCCATTTCCGTTGTCGTCCCAAAGAGCCAAGGCGTCTACCTCAGGGCCCTGGGTTGGGGTTGACGGAGCAGTTGGCGTCGGAGCATCGGTTGCAGTTGTTGAGGCTCCATCTGCCAGCACGACCATCTCCGTTGAATCGCAGTCGGCAAGAACCCTGTCTATGGCGTCAGCCTCAGATTGGTCGATGGTGAGCCCGTATTCGCGGCGGACTTGGATGGTGCGGGCGACGAACCAGCACTGATTCAGGTCCGGGAGCCACTCGGCCACGTCCTTGCCCGACTTCTGATAGCGATTGACGCTCGGAGATGCCAGGGTGAGGTTTAGGAGATCGGATGCGAACTCACTCCTGGTCGCCAAGCTGGCTGCGCATAGTCCGCTATCGTGTGCCTCGGAGCGGGCTATGATGTGCTCGATGTCTGTCTCCTTGATGCTCCCGAACCACGTCCCTGTATAAGGGCCGTAGACGCCGCCCAGTTCATCAACGATCTTGGGTTCGACGGATGGTGAGTATCGATAGTCATCGGGGTCGTAGGGCGAACACCGATCTTCGGCCACGATGGTGATCCCCCGCCAAAGTGGCCCTGGCTGGGTAGGCGGTGGCGGTGGGGTGGGAACGGTAGTAGCGGTGGGCGTTGGCACCGGAGTCGGCGCTGCTTGGGTCGGCGTGGGAACGGTAGTAGCAGTGGGCGTTGGCACCCGGGTCGGCGCTGCAGTCTGCTCGGGTTTAGGCGTCGGCGTGGGCGCCGTGGCCATCGTAGTCTGCGTTGCCATTGCGGGGGTCCCCGAGTCGCTGCTGTTCGTCGGTTCTCTAGCCTGATCTGCTTCCTGCGTCTCCTCGGACTGGTTTGCTGTCACCGTTGTTGCCCCTAGTTCTGAGATGGGCGAGGGTGGCACGACAGCGGTCGGTACTTGGTCCGAGCATGCCGCGAATGCCAGAACGACTAGGAGTGCGGTAGCTAGTAGTGTATTCGCCATGAAGAGGACTGCCCGCAATCGTTATAGGCTCCCGATGGACCCCCGGTGGAGAGGAAGGCTTCGCACACTTACCGCTTCGCCAGGAACCCGGATGCATAACGGGGGAAGGAATCCGCCGGGTAGCCTGTATTGTACCTTGCCCGGCGCCCGTATGGCTACCGGGACCAGGAACCTAAGTTGGTCCACCTTTCCCTTGAGAAGTCCTGCGTGCAAGGCAAGTCTTCTGTCCAGCTGAGCTAACCACCAATGGGGCACCAGATTAGACCTGGGAATGACCCAGCGAGTTCCCTTTGCGTTTGGTGCTCGGTCCCTCGGGAGGCCCCCCCGGACTAGTCCGGGGGGTTAGTTTCTGGTGTGCATTCTTACCCGGGCTACAGCAAGGCGGCTATTGCAGGCGCCAGATGTTCAGATGCCTGGCGCACCTCTATTGCTACTACGTCCCGCTCGCTCCCATCATCGAACCACTGCCGGTAACTCACGAAGTCGCCGTTGTCTATCATCCGGTAACCCACTTCCGGGTTGTCACCCAACGTCAACGTGTCGGTCTCAGCGTCATACTCCCGCTCGGCGGCCAGCGGAAGAAAGCGAGACACCCGATGTAGGTCAACCCTGGTGACGTTTTCCTCACCCTCGTCTGTCCCGAAGATGACTCCGAAATCGTCTCTCAGAGTGCCACCCCCACCACCCCTAGATGACGCTATCCGAATCAGTAGGAGGACGTCCTCTTCAGGATAGCGCCTAACCTGCATCTCTCACCTCCAAATCTCGGCAGTGGCGCTTGAACCACAAGTGCCCTTTCTCTCTTATTCTTCGAGCATCTCCACTGTCCAACGTAGCCCCCACTCCTTCTCGACAGCAACCGCTGCCCTTAGTTTAGGAGAGGGACTCTCACTTGACTACCTGTCCAGTCCACCTCGGCTTTGCACCAAAAGGCACGACTGAATCAAAACGGCTTTGTACCATAAGTGGGTTTCTCCTGTCATCCCCAACTTTCAAAATGAGCCAAAATCCCCAGGTTGGAATTGAGCCACCTCGACCAGGCGAGCATGATTCACGGGAAAACGTGGAGGTGCTTGCCGAGATTGCTGAGAGGTGGAGACGTGAAAGAGATCTACAAGATGAAGGGGCAAGGTTACTCGGCCCGGGCCATTGCTCGGGAACTGGGCCTGACCCGAAACATGGTGCTGAAGTACCTGACTTCCCCGGAGGCAATACATCCCCAGCCGAGACCGCGGCGACGATCTAAGCTGGACCCCTACGCCGAGCGGCTTTGCACCAAAAGGCACGACTGAATCAAAACGGCTTTGCACCATAAGTGGGTTTCCCCACGACTTTTGGTTAAGGGCCCGGCCACCTAGTTCAGCCACGGCACTTTCGGGTTCACGAGCAAGCATCAGCCCTGCTCGTGCATAGCCCGAACCAGGAGACAGAGATTGTGGCATTGGATTTGAGCAGGACCTAGTTGACCTACCACTCCCCCGTCTTGGCCCTCACGACATCACCAAAACGGCAACCGTTGCCGTTTTGAGGGAGCATTCCTTCTGGGCGTTCGGGCCCCTTCCCTCGCCTCTCGTCGGGTGCGATCCACTCGGGGCCCCGGACAAGACACTCAGGCCACATTTATTCTGGGTTGCCTGAGTCTTCCTTCTACGAAGATGGGTGTCCCAGACCCGAGACCCCTGATTGTTACACCGGAGCACATGGTCTGGCGCAGCGCGTTCCCTGTTCCCCTATGCCGTTGCGCCCAGCGCGGATGGAGATAGGGTTGCTAGGTGCAAACTGTAGGGGGTCATTAAGTCGACGGGACGGGTCCGCCGGTTGTCTGGGAACCCGCGGAGTGGACTGGGGAGTCATCGGCGTGCTCTAGTGCAACTCCACCTGCAACGTATTTAGCCCACCGGTCCATCAGCGTCCGGCGTTGGTCGAACAGGTCAGACCTCATGTAAGCTGCCTCCGTGGAATTGCCCACGTTGTGCGCCAGGGCGGCCTCGGCCACCGCCCACGGCGTTGATGTCTGCTCGATCACCCAGTCGCGAAAGCTGGAGCGAAACCCGTGGGGGACCGCAGGGATTCCGAGCCGACGGAGCAGGGCGGTGAAGGTCATGGGGGACATCACGTTGCCGCTGCGGGCGGCGGGGAAGACCAGCCCCCGCCCATCAGCAAAGCGCGACGCCTCCCCCAATATCTCCAAAGCCCTACCGGACAGCGGCACCCGGTGGGAACGTCTGGCCTTCATCCTAGAGGCAGGGACCTCCCAGGTGGCTGCATCCCAGTCGACCTCGCCCCACTCGGTCGCTCTAACCTCCCCGGAGCGGCCGGCGGTCAGCACAAGGAACTCGAAGGCCAACCTGGTCGGCACGTCGGCCGTGGACGTCCTGACCTTCGCCACCGCGTCCGGTACCTGGACATAGGGCAAGGCCTGGAGGTGCTCCTTCCGATGCTTGACCCGCGGCAACACCTTGAGCAGGGAGCGCCCTGCTGGGTTGTCCAGCCTGTACTGGTGGGTGACCGCCCAGTCTAGGACCGTCTCCATCCGCTGTCGGACCCGGCTGGCGGTCTCCGGCTTGGTGGTCCAGATGGGAGTCAGCACGGCCAGAGCATCGGACGGGGTGATGGAGTCGACAGCCTTGTCCCCGATGACGGGGTGGGCGTAGGTGGCCAGGGTGTTCTCCCACTGGGCGGCGTGCTTCGCGTTGCTCCAGGTGGGGCGGCGCAACTCAATGACACGGGCTGCCGCCTCTGCGAAGGTGGGGATGGACGGAGCCGGTCTGCGGGCCGCCTCACGGGAATCTCGTTTCTCGGCAACTGGGTCGCGGCCCTCTGCAACGGCCGTGCGATTATCGTGGGCGCTGGCCCGGGCGCTGGCCAAGCTGATGGCAGGGTAAGGGCCCAGACCTATGTCGCGGCGTCGTCCAGCGATTACGATTCGCTGGATCCAGGATTTGCTACCCGAAGGGGCGATGTTGAGGTAGAGACCGTCGCCGTCGCCGTGCCTGCCGGGTTTGCTCAGGGCCCTTGCTGCGAGTGCGGTGAGCTTGCCCACGCTCCCTCCGTTACCACATTCATCCCCACACGATGAGTGGGATACAGTGGCATTTTACGGGGGTTCGCGGGACTGGTCAAGGAATTGGTATCAGCGCTATAGTTACGATACAGAGAGCTATTGAGACTTTATGAAACCCCAGGGAACAATGTTCTGGCGGAGGGGGTGGGATTCGAACCCACGAACCACCATAGGCGGTTAGCGGTTTTCAAGACCGCCGCCATCGTCCACTCGGCCACCCCTCCACGATGCCCCGGGCCTGGGCCTGGCCCGTCGCGGCCGCCCGCCGGATGGCTCCAGCCTACCACCGCCCCACGGGGCCGGTCTACCCCGCAGGCCCGGCGGCCCGCTCCCGCGTGACAGCGTTTCGCCCCATCCCCGATAATGGACCCGGACAAGGGGCGCGTATACTACGCCCGGGGAGGACGAACGTGGGATGAGGCGTTTGACCGGCAGCCCAGCCGTGAGGATCGTCAGCGCGGTCCTGATTCTCGCGTCCGGCGGCATAGTCGGGTACATGTTCATCGAGGGCTGGTCCCTGCTGGACTCGGCCTACATGATGGTCCTGACCCTCACCACCGTGGGGTACGAGGAGGTCCACCCCCTGTCCACCGGCGGGCGCATCTTCTCCATCTTCCTGATGATCACGGGGGTCGGCCTCGCCATGTACGCCGTCACGGCGGTTGCCCGCAGGGTGGTGGAGGAAGAGGTATTCCGAGGGTTCCTGAGGAGGCGAAGGATGCGTACCAGGATGGCCGGCATGCGCGGCCATGTCATCGTCTGCGGCTACGGCAGGGTGGGCCGTCAGGTCGTCTCAACGCTGGTCCGGGAGAAGGTCGACTGCATCGTCCTCGACCACGACTCCCAGGTGGTGGGGGAGCTGGACGAGCAGGGCCTCCTCTACGTGCAGGGAGACGCCACCAGGGACGAGACGCTGCTGGCCGCCGGGGCTCCCAGGGCCCGGGCCGTGGTCGTCGCCCTGGGCAACGACAGCGACAACGTCCTCATCACCCTGTCCGCGCGGGCATTGAACCCCTCCCTGAACATAGTATCCAGGACCGGCCTGGGCGAAAACGAGGAGAAGCTCCGCCGGGCTGGCGCCGACCGGGTCGTATCGCCCTACTCCCTCGGCGGGAGGCGCCTGGCCCTGTCGGCCATAAGGCCCGCGGCGGTGGACTACTTCGACTCCCTGGCTGACTCGGGCGGCGCCGACGAGCGCCTGGAGGAGGTGCTGGTGGCGCCGGGCTCGCCCCTGGACGGCGTCACCGTCGGGCAGTGCGCCAAGACCACCGGCGTCCACGTGCTGGCCCTCAAGAAAGGGGAGGGGGCGCTGGAGGTGAGTCCGGGACAAGCCGCGGCCATCCAGGCCGGGGACCTGCTTATCGTCTTCGGCTCCAGGGAGCAGCTCGCGCCCCTGGAGGGCTCCCGGGAGTGACCCAGAGGCTGATATCTCCGATGTACGAGTACACGCTGGCATCCCCGGCTGCGTCCGGCGTGCAGGCGTGGAAGGAGGAAGGACATGCCCAAGGAGTTCGTCAGGGTAGCCGGGACCGGAGAGATAGCTCCGGGCAAGAAGAAGCTCGTCCGCCTGGAGGGTGAGCAGATACTCGTCGTAAACCTGGAAGGGGTCTACTACGCCGTGGACGGCCTGTGTCCCCACGCCCTGGCATCCCTGAACATCGGCCAGATCCAGGGCGACGAGATCCTGTGCCCGGTGCATGGGAGCACGTTCAATGTCAAGACCGGCGAGGTCCTGAGCCCGCCCGCAGGAGAGGGGCTTGCGGTGTACCCCGTGCGGGTCGATGGCGACGATATCCTGGTCGGCCCGCCTGGCGGCTGAGCCGTCTCAGCTACCGTATCTCACACTCCTGCTCCCTGCTACCACAGACGCCGCACTCCGTACCGGTCGAAAAGCGGTTCGTTGGATGCGAGGACGAGGCTGCGGGATAGCGCCTGGGCGATGAGCATCCGGTCGAAGGGGTCACGGTGAATCCCGGGCAGTGACCCGGCGCGGCTGGCGTCATCCATGGTTATGGGGAGCTCCCCAAAGCCCTGCCGCGCTATCGCTCCGGGAATGTCCAGGGCCAACGCCTCCGCGTGGGGCAGCTTGCCCAGCCGGTGCTGGGTCGTGATCTCCCAGGCAGAGGCCGCGCTCACCAAGACCTCGTTCCCTCGTCCTCCATCGCGCCCCGGACGGCGGGCGAGAGCTGCCTGCTGCCCGCGAACCACCAGATCAGGGCGTGGGTGTCGAGCAGAAGTCGCAACTGCAGTCACCCTCCCATGCGGCGAGCTCCTCCTCCGGCAGCGGATCGAAGAAGCTGTCAGGCACCGTAAAGAGTCCTGCCATCGAGCCGAACTGCCGCTTGCCCGTCTTTCGGACCGCCACCAGCCGGGCCACAGGCTTGCCGTTGCGGGCTATGACCACCTCCTCGCCCGCCTCCACCTGGGCCAGCAGCCGCGACAGGTTGGTCTTCGCTTCGTGTACGTTCACCGTTACCATGACAGGCTCCTCGGGGACAGCTTAGCTAACAATATAGCTAGGCATGGCGCTTGTCAATGGAGACGTGGTCCAGTGGGTCGCTTGAGGACCCCGGGCCCCCCGGCTACGCCCGCTGCCGTGCCCTGCCGACGGCCCAGGCGGGCTCCACCCACTCGGGCTTCTTGGCCATCAGGAAGCATATCCCGCTAAGGGACCCCATGGCCGCCAGGACCATGAAGGGGATCACGTAGCTCTCCGTCAGGTCGTACATCGCCCCGGCGAACAGGGGCGCCACCAGCATCAGCAGGTACATGGGGGCGCTGGAGATGCCCATGATGGAGGCGAAGGCCTTACGCCCGAAGTAGTCGCCCCGGATCGCCGTGGTCAGCGGGATCCGGGCCCCGAACCCCGCGCCGTACACCACTCCGAAGAGGAAGACGATCTCCGGCGTGTCCGTCAGGGCGGCAAGGGCGAACCCGGCGAATCCGGCCGCCTGGACGGTGCCGCACACGAAGAGCACCAACCGCTTGGACAGCCGGTCTCCCAGGTAGCCCCCTATCAGCTGGAACACGGCCCCTGTCGCCATTATCACCGACCACACGAAGGAGGCCATCTGCAGGGAGAGGTCCTGGTCCGTGAGCATGAGGATCAGGTGCACCGTGAGCGCGGCGTTGAGCATGGAGGAGAGGGAGTGCCCGAAGGTGATGTACCAGAAGGCGGGGGCGCGAAGGGCCTGGCGCACCGTGAAGTCGGGGCCGGCCGCCGTCTCCGCCCTCGGCGTCTGCTGCGCCGGAGACTGGACCTCCGCGGGATCGTCGCCGTCGGGGTACTGGCCCGAGTCCTCGGGCCGGTTGCGCACCAGCCGGGATACTGGCCACGCCGCCGCCAGGATTATGAACCCTATCCACCGGGAGGTGTCCTCCCAGCCCACGTGACCGGGAGTCACGGACCAGGCCAGTATCGGCACGATGGCGATTCCCGAGAGGAAGTAGCCCTCTCCGGCTATGGCGATGGCCGTCCCGCGTCTCCGGAGGAACCACCGGTTCAGCGCCGTCATGACGGGGAGAAACGTCCCCAACCCCGCCCCCAGCATGATGATGATGAACGCCAGGTAGAATATGGCGATGTTGGTCGTGAGGCTGAATACCAGGAAGCCGAGCCCCATGCCGATGAGCCCAATCAGGACCATGCGCCGGGGTCCGAACTTGTCCGTCAGAAACCCCGCCAGGGGTCCCACGAAGCTGCTCTCCAGCTGGGAGAGGGAGAAGGCCCCGGCGAGCTGGGTGCGGCTCCAGGCGAACTGCACCTCCAGGGCCTCGATCCACACCCCCACGCTGCTCCATACGGCCCCGCCGGCGATCCCGTTCACCAGCAGCGCCACGCCCACCATCCACCACCCGTAGAAGGGGCGCTTGCCGGGCCGTTGCTGGTTGGTGGAAGAGACCAATTCGCCTTTCCTCCCCGCCGCCTGCTGTGCCGCATCGGGCGGGCCCCGGGCGGGTATGGTAGTATACTCCCAAAAGGGTGCTTCCGGGCAGGCTGCCGGGCCCCGGGTGTTGGCGAGATTTTGCCGGCCCGGCGCGGCCCGGTGCCCCGCACAAGGAGCCGGCGCCCGCACGAAGCACCGGTATCAGGAGGTGGTCACGATGGCGCTGCCCCCGTACAGAATGGACTACAGCCCCGTGGTGGAGCGTCCCGCCATCCGGTGGCCCGGAGGGGCCCGGGTGGCCCTCTGGGTCGCCCCCAACGTCGAGCACTACGAGTACCTGCCCGACTTCGACGGGGAGCGCAACCCGTGGCCCCGGACCCCCTACCCCGACGCCCAGCAGTACTCCTACCGGGACTACGGCAACCGCGTCGGCTTCTGGAGGATGCTGGAGGTCCTGGACAAGCACTCCATCCGGTGCGGTGTGTCCCTGAACATCGGCGTGCTGGAGCACTACCCCGAGGTCGCCGAGGCCATGGTCCAACGCAACTGGGACTTCATGAGCCACGGCATATACAACACCCAGTACATCAACACCTGGTCCGAGCAGGAGGAGCGCGACTGGTACCAGGACTGCATCGCCACCCTGAAGCGCCACACGGGCAAGCAGCTGAAGGGCATGTTCGGACCCCACGGCTACAGCTCCGACCGGAGCCCCGACCTGATGGCCGAAGCCGGCCTCATCTACCACTCCGACTGGATGCACGACGACGAGCCCGTGCCCATCAAGGTGAAGTCGGGACGGACGATGGTGTCGGTGCCCTACTCCATCGAGCTCAACGACGGCGTGCTCTTCCGCAACCACTACGAGGGCGACTACTTCGTGGAGATATGCAAGGCCCAGTTCGACCAGCTCTACGAGGAGGGCGCCGAGAGCGGGAGGGTGATGTGCATCGCCATTCACCCCTACCTGCTGGGCCAGCCCCACAGGGTGAAGTTCCTGGATGAAGCCCTGGGATACATCATGTCCCACGACGGAGTGTGGCAGACCACTCCCGACGAGATCGCCGAGCACTACATCGCCAACTACTACGATGAGGCGGTGGCCCAGGCCCAGAGGTTCAACGGGTAGCCGGCCAGCAAAGCCGCCGGCTCCCACTACGCAGGAGGCTACATCATGCCCGCAGAGCGCCGCTTCGGCATGGACCACGAGCACTACGACTGGTCCCCCGTCGTCAACCGGGGGGTCCTGCGCTGGCCCGAAGACGCCCCGCGTGGCGTTGTGCGTCATCGTAAACCTGGAGCACATGGAGTGGCAGGCCCCCGAGGGCGCCTACCAGTCGTCCTCCCTGTCCGGCGGGGCCTGGAGGCTCCCCTACCCCGACTACATAGGCTACTCCCACAGGGAGTACGGGCACCGGGTCGGCATCTTCCGGGTGCTGAAGACCCTGGAGAAGTACGGCGTTCCCGCCACCATAGCCATGGACTCCCTCACGGCCCAACACTACCCCTATCTCGTTGACTACTGCAAAGAGCGGGGGTGCGAGTTCATCGGCCACGGCGTCTCCGTCAGCCGCATGATCACCAGCAGGATGTCCGAGGCCGAGGAGAGGGATTACATCCGGGAGGCCATCGACACCCTGACGGCGGCGACGGGCTCGACCCCCGCTGGCTGGCTCGGCCCCGAGTACGGCGAGTCCACGAGGACGCCCCAGCTCCTGGCCGAGGCCGGGATTCGCTACGTGTGCGACTGGACCAACGACGAGCAGCCCTACCCGCTGAAGACCTCCCGGGGCGAGGCCTACGCCCTGCCCGTCATGCTGGAGCTCGACGACGTGAACGCCCTATGGGACCGGAAGGTGACCGTCGGCAGGTACCGGGCCATGCTGGAAGAGGCCTTCGACGCCATGTACGCCGACGCCGCCGGCAGCGGACGCCTCCTTGTCCTCAACCTGCACCCGTGGCTGATAGGCCAGCCTTTCCGAATTCGATACCTGGACGCCGCCCTGGCCCACATCACCAGGCGGCAGGGAGTCTGGGCCGCCACCGGCGCGGAGGTCGTCGACTGGTACCGGGCCCACAGGCCCGCGGGCTAGCCGCCCTCCAAGTCCGCGTTGCCGTTATTGGCCGGGGGCCTCCCCCTGCACTCCCCCACCCGTCCCGCGAGCCAGGCCGCCGACAGGGCCAGCGCCGGAACCCCCAGTGCCGCGGTGACCGCCGCCGCCCGGAAGGTGTCCTGGAAGGCCAGCACCAGGACCTCCACCTCCAACGCAGCGCCCGCGGCCTGCCCGGCGGCCAGCGCCGCCGTGTGGTGGTCGCTCCGGAGCGCGAAGAGGAACCCCCCGAGGGCCACGGCAATGACGGATCCCATCGCCTGGGAGAGGGAGATGCTGCCAGACCCCGTCCCCATCCGCCCCGCTGGCAGGGACTTCACCAGCAGCGAGTAGGCGGCCGCCTGGAAGCCGCCGAACCCCAGGCCCACCACACCGATCCGCACGCCCACGTCCAGGAGCGACGACCCCTCGTCGAGCTGACCCATCCATAGCAGGCCCGCGGCAACCATCACCGCTCCAGTCCCTCCCACGTAGCGGGGGTGCACCCTGTCTGACAGCCATCCCGCCGCGGGTGCGAACAGGGACATGGAGGCCGCCATCACCGCCATCACCACCCCCAGGGCCAGGGGCCCGTGCCCCAGGCCGTCGGCCACGTAGAAGGGGAACACGAACCAGATGACGAAGGCCCCCATCTGCACCAGGAACATGCTGGAGCACGCCGAGAGGAATGGCAGCAGCCGCAGGAGTCCCAGGTCGAGCACGGGCCACGTAGCCCTCCGCTCGGCGTACAGGAACCCGCCCAGGAACAAGGGAAAGGCCGCCAGGAACACGATGGGCAATGGGGAGCCCCACCCCATGCGGCCGCCCAGGTGCAGGGCCAGCACGATGGATACCATGCTCCCCACGAGCGTCACGGCCCCCGCCAGGTCGAAGGAGGGGCGCTGCCCGCCCCGCTCGGCATCCCGCAGCACCGCCCAGCCCAAGAGCAGCGCCAGCACGCAGAAGGGGGCCCTGGCCAGGAACACCGCCTGCCAGCCGAAGACGTCCACCAGGAACCCCATGCCGACGGTGCCGGAGATGCTGCCCAACGCCCAGCTTGCGATCGTGACCCCCATGGCCAACCCCCGCCGGTCCACCGCGAACGCCTGCCCCGCGATGGCCGGGGAGACGGCGTACAGGCTCCCGGCCCCCACTCCCTGGAGCACCCTGAACCCGAATACCAGCCCAAGACTGGGCGAGAAGGCGATGAGGACCACCGCCGCGCCGTAAAGGAGGGCCCCCGTCAGGTAGACGCGCTTCAGTCCGAACAGGTCGCCGAAGCTGCCCGCGGACACCGCCAACCCCGCCCGGGTCGCCACGAATGACACGATGATCCACTGGATGGTCTGGATGTCGGTGTCGAAGCGGTCGGTGATGGTGGGCAGGGCCACGTTCACCGAGATGTCCAGGGCCATCAGGTACATGCCCAGGCCGGCCGTCACCACGACGAGCCATCGGCGCAGGGCCGGCGGGACGCCGCCGGCGCGGGGGGCGGAGCGGGTGTGGTGGACCTCCATGACAGGCCCTGATTGTACCAGCCAGCCCCGGCGGTGTAACCGCGCGCCCCCGGCTCATCCCTTGACGCTGGCCGTGGGCGTCACTACACTGGACTCGTTACACCTCGCCCGAGGGCGCCAAGGGGGCGGCCATGGCACAGGTCTTCGAAGGCATCACCGTCCTCGATTTCAGCCGGGGCAGGCCCGGCGCCGTGGCCACGATGATCATGTCCGACTTCGGCGCGGACGTGATCAAGGTGGAGCCGCCGGGCGGGGACCCCTTCAGACGCTGGCCCGGCGCACTCCAGTGGGACAGGGGCAAGAAGAGCGTCATCCTCGACCTGAAGACCGGCGACGGCCGCCGGGATGCGCTACGCCTGGCCGGGCAGGCCGACGTGGTAGTGGAGAGCTACCGCCCCGGCGTGGCGCAACGCCTGGGGGTGGACTACGAGACCCTGTCCGCCCAGCGGTCCGACCTGGTCTACTGCTCCCTGACCGGCTTCGGCCCCAAGGGCCCCTACTCACGGTACAAGGGTTACGAGGGCGTGGTGGCCGCCAAGAGCGGCAGGATGATGATGTTCTCCGGCCTCAACCGCCGGGAGGGCCCCAACTTCGTGGCGGTCCAGGGGGCAAGCCACTCGGCGGCCATGGCCCTGGTCCGGGGCGCCGTCGCCGCTTTGTACGTCCGCAACCGCACGGGGCGCGGGCAGCGGGTGGAGACCAGCCTGCTCCAGGCCGTCACGCCCTTCGACCACTGCGGCTGGATACAGGGGCAGATGGCCCTCAAGGACCCGGAGCGGTACCCCGAGGACCCCTACATCGGCCTGGGCCGCCCCAACCCCACGGGCTACCTCTCCGTCCGCACCCGGGACGGCCGCTGGATGATACTCGCCAACGTCGTCGAGAGGCTGTTCCGCTCCATGCTCCACACCCTGGACCTGGGCCACGTCTACGACGACCCCCGGTTCGCCTCGGCCCCCAACATCCCCGACGACGACCGCAAGGCCCTGGAGCGCCTGGTCCTGGAGAGGATGCAGGAGAAGACCCTGGCCGAGTGGATGGACGTCTTCGTCAACCAGACGGCCGACGTGGCCGCCGAGCCCTACATGACCTCCCGGGAGGGCGTGGACCATCCCCAGATGGTCCACATGGGCCAGGTCGCGGACGTCACCGATCCCCGGGTCGGGGCCATGCGCCAGCTTGGCACCCTGGTCAAGATGGAGGGGACGCCCGGTGCCCCCAGGTGGCCCGCCCCGGAGCCCGGCGAGCACACCGAGGAGGTGCTGGCGGGACTCAACGGGTCGACCCGGGGCCGCCCCAACGGCGCCTCTGCCCCCATGCCAAGGCACCCGCTGGAGGGCGTTACCGTGCTGGACTTGGGGACGGTCATAAACGGGCCGCTGGGGTGCTCCATCCTGTCAGAGCTGGGGGCGCGGGTGATACGGATCGAGGCGCCCGGAGGCGACTACCTGAGGCACTCCCTGGGGGGCCTCGCCGTCCACCGGACCATGGCGGGCTCCGAGGGGATGTGCATCAACCTGAAGAGCCCCGAGGGACAGGAGATCGTGCGCAAGCTGGCGGCCAGGGCTGACATCCTCCTGCACAGCATGCGCCCCGGCGCGCCCGAGCGTACAGGGATAGGGTATTCGCAGCTGGCCGAGATCAACCCGGGCCTGGTCTACCTCTACTCCGGCGGCTACGGCGCCACCGGGCCCCACTCCCGCAGGCCGTCGATGGCGCCCATCCCAGGCGCCGTCTGCGGCGGCGCAATGGCCCAGATGGGCCGGGACAACCTGCCTCCCCCCGAGCGGGAGCTGACCATCGAAGAGGTGGAGGAGGGGTCGCGAAAGCTGGGACGGGCCAACGACGGCAGCACCGACCACTGCTCTGCCATGGGCAACTCGGTGGGCATGCTCCTGGGCCTCTATGCCCGGGAGCACACGGGCCGTGGACAGTACATCGAGGCGAGTATGCTGGGCAGCAACGCCTACGCCAACGTCGACGACTTCTTCCGTTACGAGGGAAAGCCGCCCCGCCGCGTCCCCGACGCCGGCGGCTACGGACCCCACGCCCTGTACCGCCTGTACCCCGCCCGCGACGGCTGGGTCTTCCTAGCCTGCCCCTTCGAAGAAGATTGGCGGGCCCTGTGCGAGACCGTCGGCAGGCGGGACCTCCTGGACGACCCGCGCTTCTCCACGCCCGAGGCGCGCCTGGAGCACGACGACTCCCTGGCCGCGGAGCTGGCCGGAGTCTTCGCCGGCAGGGCGCCCCTGGAGTGGGAAAGCCTCCTCACCGCCGCCGACGTGGCCTGCGTCAAGGCCGAGGACCGGGGCATGTACTACTTCTACGACGAGGACCCTCACGTACGGGAGAACGGCTTCATCACCCAGGTGGAGACGGCCCGGCTGGGAAGCTTCTGGCGCTACGGCCCTCTGCTCCGCTTCTCCCACACCGAGGGCAAGGCGGGCCCCGGAGTGCTCAGGGGAGAGCACACCAGGCCCATCCTCCTGGAGCTGGGATACACCGAGGAGCAGATCGCCGGCTTCAAGGACGCCGGGGTGATAGACTGGGAGGAGCCCTAGGAGGCTGCCCCCGCCCGGGCCCGCAAGCCGGCGCCCGGTCCCGTGGCGTCAGGATAAGTCAGCAGGGAGGTCCACCATGGACATCGACCATCTCGCCAGCACCGCCCAGGCCCTGGTGGCGCCGGGCAAGGGCATTCTCGCCGCCGACGAGAGCACCAGGACCATCAAGAGGCGCTTCGACTCCATCAAGGTGGAGTCCACCGAGGAGAACCGCCGCGACTACCGGGAGCTGCTCTTCAGGACTGGCGGGGTCGCCGAGTACATCAGCGGCGTCATACTGTACGACGAGACCATACGCCAGGACGCCGCCGACGGCACTCCCCTCGTCGACGTGCTCTCCGGCCAGGGCATCTTCCCCGGCATCAAGGTGGACAAGGGCACCAAGCCCGTGCCCGGCGCTGCCGGCGAGCTGCTGACCGAGGGCCTGGACGGCCTGGGGGAGCGGCTTGCCGAGTATGCCGAGATGGGGGCCCGGTTTACCAAGTGGCGGGCCGTCATCACTATAGGACCCGGTATCCCCAGCGCCCACTGCATCGACGTCAACGCCCACGCCCTGGCCCGGTTCGCCGCCCTCAGCCAGCAGGCGGGGCTGGTCCCCATCGTCGAGCCCGAGGTGCTCATGGACGGGGACCACGACATCGACCGCTGCTTCGACGCCACCGAGGCCACCCTGCGGGAGACCTTCTACCAGCTCGGCAGCCAGCGAGTGGCCCTGGAGGGCATACTGCTGAAGCCCAACATGGTGCTGTCGGGCGCATCCGCGGCCGACCGGGCGGGACCCGAGGAGGTGGCGGAGAAGACCATCGCCTGCTTCAAGAGGGCCGTGCCCGCCGCGGTGCCCGGTATCGTCTTCCTCTCCGGCGGCCAGCCCGACGAGGAGGCCACGGTCAACCTGGACGCCATCAACCGCCAGGCGCCCGCCGCCCGCGCGCCCTGGGAGCTCAGCTTCTCCTACGGCCGGGGCCTCCAGGCGGCGCCGCTGAAGGCCTGGGCGGGGAAGGCCCAGAACGGCGAGGCGGCCCAGCAGGCCTTCTACGAGCGGGCCCAGGCCACCGGCGCGGCCCGGCGTGGAGAGTACGCGGCCTAGTCCGTAACCGCGATAGCCGGTCCGTTCCCCGGCCAGGCGGTGCCTGTCTCAGCCCTCGAAGCGGATCTTGTCCAGGCGTGTGAAGTCGTGTTGCGAGTCGATCCACCGGATGGTGCCCGACCGCGACCGCATCACCAGTGAGTAAGTCTCGGCGCCCCCCGCGAGCACCTTGACGCCGTTCAGAAGCTCGCCGGAGCTGGCCCCCGTGGCGGAGAAGAACACGTCCTCCCCTCCCACCAGGTCCTCGGTGTTGTATACCCTCTCCAGGTCCAGCCCGGCCGCCTCGGCCGCCTCCCGCTCCGCGTCGTTGCGGGGCCACGCCTTGCCCTGGATCGCCCCGCCTATGCAGCGGATGGCCGCCGCCGTCAGCACCCCCTCGGGGGTGCCACCGATGCCCATGAGCACGTCCACGCCGCTGTCGGGCAGCGCCGCCTGGATGCCGGCCGCCACGTCGCCGTCGGTGATGAGCTTCACCCTGGCGCCGGCGTCCCGGATGTCGGCCAGGAGCTGCTCGTGGCGGGGACGGTCCAGGACCACCACCGTCACCTCTTGCACCCTGCGGCCTAGGGCCTCCGCTACGTTTCTCAGGTTGTCCTCCACCGAAGCATCGATGTCCACCGCGTCCCGCGCGTCCCTGCCCACCGCAATCTTGTTCATGTACGCGGTCTCCCGGGGGACGATCATGGTCCCCCTGGAGGACAGGGCCACGGCGGCGATGGCCCCGGGAAGCCCCTTGGATAGGAGGGTGGTGCCGTCTATCGGGTCCACCGCGATGTCCACCTCGGGGGCCGAGCCGTCGCCGATACGCTCGCCGATGTACAGCATCGGCGCCTCGTCCTTCTCCCCCTCACCTATCACCACCGTCCCATCCATGGGCACCGAGCCGAGGGTGAACCGCATGGCGTCCACCGCCGCCTGGTCAACCAGCTCCTTGTTGCCCATGCCCATGTACCTGGACGCGGACAGGGCCGCCGCCTCGGTCACTCGGACCAGCTCCATGGCTATGTTCCGCTCGATGGGCTGACGGACTCGCGTCGCGGCCATGGGGCGCCTCCTTCGGGGCGATGCTTGTGTCCTAAATTATAGCACCCGGCGGCACCATTCTCCCCACCCGCACACTCCCCTCATTGAAGAGCTGCGCCATGGAGCGGACATCCGAGGCATCCCCCGCCCTTCCGGACTCGGGATGCCCTTACTAGGTCCGCTGACACCGGTGGGTGGGAATTCCTTGCCCGCGCGGAGCGCGGGGCCCGGGTTGACTCGATTACCGGGTGGGCTCAATAACCCGGGGAGGGGCCTGAGAATACAGCGAACTGTCGGAGACAGGGCACTAGATCCGCCGCAGCCTTGGTATGATCAGCCCCATCACCAGGGCCATGGACGCCAGGGCGACGCCGTTGATCAGCAGCGACAGCCGGGGACTGGTCGCGTCGCTTATGTACCCGATCTCCAAGTGCCCCAGGGGAGACGCGCCCAGGCCCACTATCCAGGAGCCCATGGCCCTGCCCCTCTCCTCGTTGGGCACGCTGAGCTGGAGCAGGGTGTGGTGCATGACGTCCGTCGCCGTCGCCATCACGTTGATGAAGGCGACCATCACCACCGCCAGCAGGAACCCGGGGACCTGGGAAAGGAGCACCTGCCCCAGCCCGAATCCCGCCAGGAATACCAGCAGAAGGATGCCCCTCCGAGGTATCCTCCACAGGGCCGTGACCACCACCACTCCCAGCGTTCCTCCCACGAACTTGAAGGCGGTGAGCACCCCTAGGCCCGCTGCCCCCACCTTCAGCACCTCCTCGGTGAGCACCGGCAGGATTACCTGGTGGGAGAAGCCGAAGATCTCGGCCAGGGCCGTCGTGCCGATCAGTATCACCAGCGTCCTGTTGGTCTTCAGCGACCTGAAGTACCCGACCAGGTTCTGCCACACGGGCTCGGTGAACTGGGGGGCCGCGTCGCCGCGGTTCCGCAAGCCGTAGACCGCGAGCCCGGCCGCCGCGTATGCGGCGCCCATGGTCGCGAAGCCGGCGCCCGGTCCGAACCACTGGATGGCCGCCCCGGCCAGCAGCGCCCCCAGCACCCCGCCCACGTTCTGCGCCACCGTTATCAGGCCTATCCCGTTGATGGCGTTGGACTCTCCCACCACGTCGTAAACGTACGCCTGCCTGGCGGTGATGTAGAAAGACAGGAGCGCCCCCATCAGGAACGCCGTCAGGATCAGGTGCCACTCGTCCAGGCTGTCCGCATACAGGAGGGCGGCGACCACCCCCGCCATAATCCCTGTCAGCCACGATGTCAGGAACAGCAGGGCCCGGCGGTCGAACCGGTCGGCGATGGATCCCGCCACGAACCCGATGACCACGTTGGGAGCGGCCCTGGCGGCGAAGACCAACCCGACCATGCCGGCCGAGCCCGTCATGTCGAAGATCAGCCACCCCAGCAGCACCTGCTGCATGCCCATGCCCACCTGGTTGGCCACCGTGGTGAGCCACAGCACCCGGAAGTCCGGGAACCGGAAGGCCGCCATCAGGCGGCCGGACCCGCCGGCCCAACTACCCGGCAGGTTCAATGCGCACCGGGGTCAAAGCGAATGTCCGTGGCAAACCCATGGAGCATAATATACAATGTCACGAGCAACGCTGCCCTTGGGAGGGATGCCGTCCATGGCCGGAAAAACGGGAGTCAAGTTCGGAATCGGCATACCCCAGGTGTCCCTGGACGGGGCCTTCGACCCTGCGGCCATCGCAGGCTTCGTGACACGGGCCGAGGAGCTGGGCTACGACAGCGGCTGGGTGCAGGAGCGCATGCTGGGCGGCCTCCCGACCCTGGACGCGCTGCCTCTGCTCACCTACGCCGCGGCCTTCACCGGCGCCCTCAAGCTGGGGACCTCCGTGATGCTGACGGCCCTGGCCCCTCCCATACCCCTGGCCAAGAGCATAGCGGCCCTGGACCAGCTATCCGGCGGACGGGCCATCGTCGGAGTCGGCATAGGAGGAAGCACGGCCGCGTACTCCGCCTTCGGCCTCCCCGCCGGGCGGAGGGTGACCCTCTTCGAGGAGGGCATCGGGCTCATGAAGTCCCTCTGGTCCCAGGAGCGGGTCACCTTCCGGGGCCGCTTCTGGCAGGTGGAGGACCTGGTGACCAACTCGGCCACGGTCCAGCGGCCCCACCCTCCCCTCTGGTTCGGCGCCCACTCGGAGGCCGCCCTCAGGAGGGCCGTCCGCATGGGCGACGGCTGGATGGGCGCGGGAAACTCCACCACCGCCGAGTTCAAGGGGGAGATGGCGCTGCTGAGGCGCATCCTCGAGGAGGAGGGACGGGACCCGGCCTCCTTCGCCCTGTCCAAGCGGGTGTACGTGGCGGTCACGACGGACAAGCGGGGCGAGTTCGAGAGGACCAGGGACTGGTTCGCCAGGCACTACGGCACTTCCGAGAGGGCCCTCGACGTGACTGTCATCGGCTCCGAGGATGAGTGCATCGAGGCTCTCTCCCAGGTGGTCGACGAGGGCGTCGACCTGCTGATGGTCAACCCCATCTTCGACCAGATGGAGCAGATGGAGCGCCTCTCCAGGGACGTGCTGCCCAGGCTGTAGCCCCCGCCGTCTAGATGGGCGGGCGCCTGTGGTGCCACTCGGTGGCCTGCTCGTAGGCGTGGGCCGCCCGGAGTACCGTCTCCTCGTCGAAGGGGCGCCCGGCAAGCTGCAGGCCGATGGGCATGCCGCCGTCGCCGGACCCGCAGGGAACGGTGATAGCCGGGAAGCCGGTGAGGTTGAAGGGCCTCGTGTACTGGGTCAGGGCGGGCGACGAGCCGAGCACGACTTCGCCCACCCTCACCTCCGTCTCTCCGATGCGGTGGGCGGTGACCGGCTCCATGGGCCCGGCCAGCAGGTCCACTTCCCGTAGCAGGTCCAGGCACTGGCGCGTGAACGCCGTGCGGGCACGCTGGGCCAGCATATAGTCCGGCGCCGAGACGAAGGTCCCCGCCTCCAGCATCCCCCGCACCGTCGGGTGTATCTCCGGTCCCCGCGCCCGCGTCAGCTCCCAGTGGAGGGACGCCGCCTCGCACCTGTGGATCGTGTTTCCGATGTCGTTGGTGTTCACGTACAGGGGCCACGACACCTCGGTGACCTCGGCTCCCAGGCCGGCCAGCCGGTCGATGGCGGCGCGCACCGTGCGCTCCACCAGGGGGTCCAGTGGCGCCTGGAAATACTCCCGGGGCACTCCGACCCTCAGCCCGCGTATGTCCCCCGTCAGCGCCAGCGTGTAGTCCGGCACGGGCGCGTCGACCGAGGTCGGGTCCTGGGGATCGTGTCCGGCCAGGACATTCATGGCCAGGGCGATGTCCTCCACCGTGCGGGCCATGGGTCCGGCGTGGTCCAGCCCCCACGAGAACACGGTGATCCCCCGGCGGCTCACCCGGCCGTAGGTCGGCTTCAACCCCACGATGCCGCACAGGGCCGCGGGCGCCCGGATCGAGCCCCCCGTGTCCGTCCCCATGGCCAGGACACACTGCCCCGCCGCCACCGCCGACCCCGACCCGCCGCTGGATCCCCCGGCCACCAGGTCGGTGTTCCATGGGTTGTGCATGACGCCGTAGTCCGGGCTGTGCTGCCCCGCGATGCCCGCCGCGAACTGGTCCAGGCTCAGCTTGCCCATCAGCACCGCCCCCGCCGCCTCGAACCGGGCCGCGACCTCCGAGTCCGTGTCGGGGACGAAGTCGTGGAAGATGCGGGACCCCGCGGTGTTGGGTACTCCCCTTACATGGTACAGGTCCTTCAGGCCCACGGGGATGCCGTGCAGCGGGCCCCGGTAGCGCCCCGCCCGGATCTCCCGCTCAGCCTCCCGGGCCGACTCCATGGCCCTCTCGGGCAGCCGGGTGATGAACGAGTTCAGACGCGGCTCCAGCGCCTCGATCCGCGCCAGGTGGGCCTCGGTGACCTCCACGGGAGAGACCTCCCCGTCCCGGATCAGGCGGGAGAGCTCTCCCGCGCTCAGGTAGCAAAGCTCGGTGGCGTCTACGGTTTCACTCCTTTGACGAGCTGAGCGACGTGCCGGGCCCCGTCGTCAGTACCCGGCTCCGGCTAGGCGGTCGGCGTACTCCATCGCCTCGTCGTAGCAGTTGGCGATGTAGTACTCGGCGATCTCGTCCGCCGTCGTCTGCCATACGGCGTCGTGGGACATGATGTGGCCGAGCAGCTCGTCCAGGTACCTCACCCGGTGGGGCTGGCCGATCCGGAACGGGTGCAGGGCGACGCACATGACCCGGCCGCTCTCGGCCCCCTCCTTGTAGAGCTGGTCGAACTGGGCCTTGCAGATCTTCGCGAAATAGTCCCCTTCATGGCTCGCCCTAAAGGTGCCCCCGTCGTTGGTCTCGATGGAGTAGGGCACCGAGACGAACTTCCCGCCGCCCTTCACCTGGATGGGCACCGGCTGGTCGTCGTGCATCCAGTCGCAGTGGTATATCAGCCCGGCCTCGGCCATCAGGTCCGGGCTGTGGAGGCTGCTGGAGCCGTTGGGCCCGAACATCCCCTTGAGCTGCTTCCCCGTCTCCCTCTTCAGGGTCTCGACGCTGTCCCGGTAGAACTCCCGCTCCTCCTCCTCGGAGACCGCGTGAAGGAACCGGGTGTTGTACATTCCGTGGCTCATGTAGTCCCAGTCCCGCTCCACCATGGCGTCGCGGATCTCCGGGAAGTGCTCCAGCACGGCCAGGTTCAGCGAGGGACAGGCCTTGATGTTGTGCTTGTCCAGCACCTCCAGCATCCGCCAGAAGCCCACCCTGTTGCCGTAGTCGGGGTAGGAGTACTCCCGGGCGTCGGGGTGCGGCGTCCGGGGCCACGGATTGCGCAGATCGTCGTAGTCGGGCAGGTACTCGTAGTGTTCCACGTTGGGCGCGACCCACACCGCCACGCGGGCCCCGTTGGGCCACCTGACGGGCGGACGCTCTATGATCGGGCTGTAGGATACCCTGTAGGGTGGCAGGCTCATGGTCTCGTACCTCCGCTATACGGCCGCCGGCCGCATGGTGTGCCAGCCCGTGCCCTGCTGGTAGGCGTGGGCCACGTTCAGCACCGTGCCGTCCTCCCCGGGCCGTCCGGCTATCTGGAACCCGATCGGCATGTTCCCGTCCGTGAAGCCGCAGGGCACCGACATGGCCGGGCAGCTGGCCAGGTTGAACGACGGGGTGAGCAGGGGCAGCGAGCCCAGCACCTGCTCCTTCCCGGTGATGGGCCCGTCGTCCCTGATTGGGACGGCGGGGATGGCGATGGTGGCCAGGGCCAGCACGTCGTACCTGTCCAACGCCTCCAGCACCTGCCGCCGTATCATGCTCCTCACCTTCTGGGCCTTGTAGTAGGCTTGGGCGGGGACCAGGCTGCCCGTGGTCAGCCCTATGCGCACGGCGTGGCCGTATGCCCCGGGCTCCCTTCGGAGCCGCTTGGCGTGGTCCAGGGCCGACTCCACGCCGATGTGGGTTGTGGTGATGACCTGGGAGTGGACCGTCAGCGGCAGGGAGACCTCCTCCACGGCCGCCCCCATGCCGCCCAGCGCCGAGGCCGCCTCCACCACGGCGGCGGACACCTGCTCGTCCACCACCGGGCCGTGGGAGAGCTCCGTTATTAGCCCGACCCGCATGCCGGAGACGTCCCCCGTCAAGGCGGCCCTGTAGTCCGGCACGGGGGCGTTCCAGGTGTACGGGTCCTTCGGGTCGCGGCCCGCGATGGCGGTGAGGGTCATGGCCGCGTCCTCCGCCGACCGGGACATGGGGCCGAAGGTGTCCATCGACCAGGAGCCGGACATGACGCCGTAGCGGCTGACCCTTCCCCACGTCGGCCTCAGCCCCGACAGGCCGCACCAGCTCGACGGCCAGCGGATGGACCCGCCCGTGTCCTCCCCCAGGGAGGTGGCGCACAGGAAGGCGCCGGTGGCGGCCGCGGAGCCGCTGCTGGACCCTCCCGTGTACATGTCCAGGTCCCACGGGTTGCGTGGCGTGCTGTACTGGTGGGCGTACCCTGTTATGGCCAGCTCGGTCATGTTGGTCTTGCCCAGGAGGACCGCCCCGGCCCGCCCCAGGTTGGCCACTATGGTGGCGTCCTCGTCGGGCACCGAGTCTGCCAGGAAGCGGCATCCGCCGGTCGACCGCACGCCCCTGGTCCAGAGCTGGTCCTTGACGGCCACGGGGATGCCGTGCATCGGGCCCAGGTAGTTCCCCCGGGCGATCTCCTCCTGGGCCTGCCTCGCCTCGGCCATCGCCCGCTCCCGGCACACCGTCAGGTAGGCGTTGTACCTGAAGTCCTGGTCGTCGATGCGGTCCAAATAGGCCTCCACAGCCTCCACGGGGGAGACCTCACCGGAGCGGACCAGGTCCGAGAGGCGGGCCGCCGTCAGGAAGGGGATGTCTTGCTTGTCCATCTGTGTGTGTTGTGAGAGTCTATGATGCGAATTCCGAATTCCGTGGTCAATGTTGCCCTTTTCACTCGCTATCCCGGGCGGCCCGCCTTTCGGCGAATTTACCTTGAGGTGACGTGCGTCGCCAAGCTCTGTGGTCATTCTGTAGGTTCAATGACTACCCGCCCTCCGTTGGTGATCTCCAAGTATAGGCTATGGCGGTCGAGCAGCAGCATACCCGCAAGCGCCGTCGGCCCCACCGCGTCAGCCTCGACGGCTCTCGGCAGACCGTCCCATAGCACAGTAACATCGTGGACATTGAACGTCTCCACGACCCCATTAGCTAGGGTCGCCTGACTCGTACCCACCAACGGTAGCCCCAACTCTGCGACCAACGCCGGGGGCAAGCTCAGGAAACCGTTGTAGCCGGTGTCTATCACAACCTGAATCTCGCGCTCTTGCCCCGTCTGGCCTCGTAGGAGAAGGGTGATGACCGCCTCATAGGCGTCGCTCACGACCCCCTCGATCACCCGGTTCTCCGCAAGGAACCGCCCCCGAAGTGACGCAGCGTCCGGTATCCGACCCGCATCAACCAGACATGGGCGTCCGGGCGCTGTTCCCGCAGACGCTTTGCAGCCGCGCTGGCCGTGTCGGCAATGGCGTATTCCCCGCTGTCCACGTCGATGGCGATGACCTTCCCATGGTTGTCCGCTTCGACCTGAGGGCGAATGTCCCGCTCGTATATCTCGTCGCCGAGCCGGGCCATTTCCTCGCGGGGCCAACCGGGAGCCATCATGGCTCCGCCTTCCTGCGTTGCGCCTGCCGTATCGATGTCCCTCATCGGTCCTCCCTCGAAGGGTCTCCAGACTCGTCGAAATAACATAGGTACATGGTAGGCTTTTGCAATGCTGGGCAGGTCTAGATTCTACAATTCCGTCAGCCGTGTGTCCATCGATGCAAAGCTCCCTGCCAGGCTCCCGGCGCGCCACCCCAGTCCCGCGTAATGCCTTTCCTTTACTTGCCAGTGACCTGGGGGTAGAATTGGTGAAACGCCAGCCCCGAGGAGGCACCATGGCCACCACGCAAACGACGAATCAGAACCGTTTCGCCGAGGCCTTCGGCTACCCCAAGGGCCGGGCCGTGACCAAGGTCAAGCCCTACATGACGGCCTACGTCCAGGAGTTCATCGGCCGCTCTCCCTTCCTGGTCATGGCCTCGGGAGACCGCGAGGGCCACATGGACGCCTCGCCCAAGGGCGGCAAGCCCGGTTTCGTCCGGGTGCTGGACGACACGCGCCTGCTGCTTCCCGACGTCGCCGGGAACAAGCTGTTCCAGAGCTACCAGAACCTGGACAGCAACCCCCACGTGGGCCTGGTGTTCTTCATCCCCGGGGTCACCGACACCGTCAGGGTCAACGGCCGCGTCACATTCACCGACAAAGAGGACCTGGCCCGGCGGAACGTCGAGTTGTCCCTGTACGAGCCCGACGACAACGCCAAGCACCTCCAGGGCATCATCATCGAGGTGGAGGAGTCCTACGGCCACTGCCCCCGGGCCCTCAACTTCTCCCGGCTGTGGGACGTGGAGGAGATCGCCGCCAACCAGGCGCAGCGGCCCATCTCCACCCGCGCAGCCGACAGCTAGCCCTCACGCCCCAAGGCGCCGCCCAGGCCGGGCACGGTTGCCCCGACCGGTTGGAGCGGCCGGGGACGGCTACCGGGCCGTCCAACCCCCGTCGATGACCAGCTCCGAGCCGGTCACGAACGAGGCCTCGTCCGAGGCCAGGTACAGCACCCCGTAGGCGACCTCCTCGGGCTCGGCCCAACGCCCCAGGGGTATGCGGGAGACCATGAACGCCGCCTGCTCCGCGTTGGACCGGGACGCCTCCGTCATCGGCGTGGCGATGGGGCCCGGGTGCACCGAGTTGGCCCTGATGCCCTCCCCCGCGTACTGCACCGCCGTTGCCTTGGTGAACAGCCGCACCGCCCCCTTGGATGCGATGTACTGGGCGCTGCTGGTCTCCACGGCCACTATCCCAAGCTGGGACGAGATGTTGATGATGGAGCCTCCCCCCGCCGCCCGCATAGCCGGGATGGCCGCCTTCGTGCCCAGGAACACGCCCTTGGAGTTCACGTCCATCACCCGCTGCCACTCCTCGAGGGTCGTCTCCTCTATCCTGCCGCCGCCCCCGATGCCCGCGTTGTTCACCAGGATGTCCAGCTTGCCGTACCTGCCCGTCGCCAGCTCCACCGCCGCCAGCCAGTCCGCCTCCCGGGTCACATCCAGGTGCACGTAGAGGGCGTCGCCGCCCGTCTCGTGGATCTCCGCCTCCACCCGCTTGCCCTCGTCGTCCAGAATGTCCCCGAAGACGACCTTGGCGCCCTCTTTGGCGAACAGCTTCGCTTCCGAGGCGCCCATCCCCCGGGCGCCCCCGCTGATGATGGCGACCTTGCCCTCGAGTCTTGGCATGGCCGGTACCTCCCCGTCAGATTCTCTCACATGTCCGTCGAATGAGTCCGTCCGTCTCCCGCCGAGTGCCGGTCCACCACTGGGCCGGGAGTTCCTTGGGGTCCCCATCAACGCCTACCGGGTCATCGGCGAGATGGAGCCCGCGCGGAGCGTGGGGTGGTAGGGTGGGCTCAATGGCCCGGGGAGGGGCACTAGAAGACCGCCACCGGGTTCACGGGAGAGCCCGTGGCGTTGTGCATTCGCAACGGGTTTATGTTGATGAGGAACTCCCACCGGTTGCGCTCCCGGCAGGCCCGTGCCAGGTCTTCCAGGTTGGCGTTGTCCAGTATCCACAGGCCCATGGCCACGATGCCCACTTGGTGGATGGGATTGGTGACCTTGGCGTAGGGGCTGGGCATGACGTCGTTGCCCGTGTCGGAGCCGATGACGGCGATGCCGCGCTGGTGGAACAGGGGCAGGCAGCTCGCCCCGCAGGCCGTGGACCCGGCGGCGTTGGGGTCCGCCGGTCCCTCCACCTCCCGCCGCCGTAGCTGCCCTGTGCGCACCAGGAGAACGTCCCCCTCCTCGACCGTGAACCCGCAGCGGGCCTCTGCGGCCTCGATGTCCTCCCGGGTGACCCCCTGCCCTCGCTCCACCCAGTCCGTCCCCCGGACCATGGGCACGTCCACCAGCACCCCGCGGGTCACCACGCCGTTCTTCACCAGCTCGATGGACTCGGCGGTGGCACCCAGCCTGGTGGAGATCAGGTGCGCCGGACGCCCGTTGTATAGCTTGCCCTCCCAGAAGAAGTGGGCCAGGCTGTCCATGTGGGTCACGAAGTGCCCGTGAAACGCCACGCCGATGAAGTCGCTGGAGGCTCTGGGGTTGGCCCCGTGGGACCATCCCTCGCCGCTCTCGATCATGTAGTGCAAGGGGGGAACGGGAACGTCGGGGGCCGCTTCGTACCGCAGCGTCCGGGCGCAGCTCAGGGTCGTCCCCTCCTGCACCAGTCCCGTGGCACGCCTGGTCTTCTCCGGCGTGATCAGGTTCAGGGTGCCCATCTGGTCCTCTTCGCCCCACCGCCCCCAGTTGGACAGGGACTCGAAGTAGCCGAGGACCTCGTCTTCCGACGGGATCGTTCCGGTCATGGCTCCCCCTTCTCCGGCGCGGTCCGCCGCCCCGCTCTGCCCGTAGTCTATGGAGCGCCCCGTTCTGCGTCAAGTCGGCCGGACGGTGCCCGCCCGGGCCTTGGAGACCCGGCCCCGGAGGCCCCGGACAAGGAGAGGGGGCCGCCGTTCTTGTGGCGGCCCCCCTTTTAAGGGTCTCCCCTTGGCCTATCCGTCCTCGTGCGGGTCCTAGTTGTCGCAGGGGGTGAGCGTGTTGAACATCGGGTGGGCCGGCGTGCCGTTGATGGGCTGCCACTCTCCGCACAGGGTGTCCGGGTTCAGGGCCCAGATGGCGTTGCGGTAGGCGATGGGTATTCCCAGGTACAGGTCATACAGCTCCTGGCCCATAACTTGTGCGACTTTCCGCCGCTCCACGGGGTCCATTATCGCCGCGTAGTCCAGCATCTTCTGCTGCCACAGGTCGGGCTCGGGAATGTTGCACACCGAGCCGCCCTGGCTGGCGCAGAGCCCGTGGACGCGGATCTTGTCGGCGAAGTTGCGCGCCCCGAGCTGCCAGTGGGAGCCGCTGACCGGCGGGCCGTCCGCGGCGCCGAACTTCTCTTCCAGCCTCTTTTGGGTTATGGGGACCGGGTCGATGGGGACGAAATCGGCGTCGATGCCCACGCCCTGCAGGTAGGTGACGATGGCGTCGGTCATGTCCCTCATCTCCGGGCCCTGGGCGAAGGCGTAGCCGTAGGAGATGAACTTGAAGCCGGCGCAGCCGGATTCCTCCAGGAGCCGCCTGGCCTCATCGGGGTCGTAGCCGTAGGGCTGCAACGCCGGGTTCCAGCTCTCGTCGTGGGGGCTGGTGAAGGCCGTGATGGCCCTCTCCGCCGTCCCAACCGGCCAGAGTCCGGCCATGATGGCGTCGGCGTCCACGGCCAGGTTCATCGCCTTCCGCACCTCCAGCTTGTTGGTACAGTGGCCGGGGTCGTAGGTCTGGTAGAAGCCCTGGTAGACGATGTCCACCTTCTCGGGCCCGTCCACCACCAGGCCCGCCGCCCGTATCTCCTCCACGTACGGGCCGGACATGTTGGCTATGTCCGCGGCTCCCGTCTTCACCAGGGCCAGGCGCGGCGCGTCCTCGGCCGCCAGGAGGGTCTCCATCTCGCGGAACTTGAAGTGGAACTCCTCGTCGGCGTAGTACTCGTCGAACTTTTCGAGACGCCAGAACTGGCCGAGCCTGCGCTCGACGAGCTTGGCGAACCCGGTCATGGGAGCGCCGATCTCCTCGAACTTGCCGTCGTCGCCGCCGGCGATCTCCACGTATCCCCGCTTGGGCCAGGCGTACAGGTCCGCCCCGCCGATGGGAGGGAGAATGTTGAACACGAAGGCGTAGTTCTGCTTCAGGTGTATGCGGCAGTGGTACTTGTCCAGGGCCTCGGTGCGGTCGAAGATCACTCTCCAGCCGGGGCTGATGGCGCCGCCGGGGGTGTTGCCCTCATCGGAAGCCCAGTGGTTGGTAATCCAAACGCAGTCCTCGGCGTCGACCTCGAAACCGTCGTGGTCTACGATGTCCTGTTTCATGATGATGTCCCAGGTGGCGCCGTCCACCTGCTCCCAGGAGTCGGCCCAGCCCCAGGCGTTGGACAGCACGTTGTCCGGCGTGACCCCCATCAGGAAGTCGGACATGTGGATCAAGCCGCCCATACCGCCCTCTTTGGTGGCGTTGTTGGGGTTTATGCGCTCGTTGCCGAAGTTGTTCAGGGCGAAGGTCAGCTTGGCTCCCAGCTCGGGCTGGTCGGTCATCGGTGTGGGCGTCGGCTGTGGGGCTGCCGTGGGGGCAGCTTGGGTAACCCCCGGGGCGGTGGTGGCGGGAGCCGTGGTGGCGGCGGGAGCCGTCGTGGCTGGAGCCATCGTGGCTTCCGGCGGAGTCGTCGCCACGGGGGCGGTGGTCGGCGCCTCGGTGGCCTCCTCACCGCAGGCGACGCCCACCAGCAGGACCGCTATCACCGAGGCGAATATCAACCATCTGATCTTGGGCAACCTGATATGAGCCATGACGGCACCCCCTGAATATCTATGGAAACCGTCTCCCTGTGGCGGGAGATGGACATTTGCAGAAGTTAGCATGGTGTAAATGGACTTGTCAATAGCTGTATTCTTTAGGAATAATTTCACAATATTAGGCATATAAGTACAGTGAACAATATGAAATCGTTATATTGCCTCTCTTTGCTGTTTTCCGCTGACTCGAGCGTGCCGACATTCCCTGCCGGTGACGCGTCTCCCTTGACAAGCCCGAGGCCCGTTCCCCAAACTGATATCCGTGTCGACATCATTCCGATGGTCAGGACTCCCTCGATGGCATCCCCTCGACGGCCGCTCCCACCGAGGACTGGAGGCCTTCGTACCCGTGGCCGATTTGACCCTTAATTGTTCCTCCGGAGGAACAATTCCATCCCGGCGCCCCGGCAACGGTGTGTCCCCCATCGCCGTCCCGGCGAAGGCCTGGACCCAGGGATGGGGCGCCCGGATTCGCCTCCTCCACTCATACCACCGAGGTAGCCGGCCATGAACGTCACGGAAGACCTGGCGCGATTCGTCGTCGAGACGCCCGCGGAAGCTATACCGGGGCCCGTGCTCCACGAGGGAAAACGGTGCCTCATCAACTTCCTGGGCGTCGCCCTGTACGCGGCCGGGGACCCGTCCCTGGACATCATGCTGGACGTGTTTCGCAACGAGGGAGGTAGGCCCAACGCCTCGGTCCTGGGCGTGGGGATGCGCACCTCCCTGCAGAACGCGGCCCTGGCCAACGGCTACCTGGGGCACCTGGAAGACTACGATGACACTCACTTCCCAACGGTCATCCACCCCTCCTCCCCCACCCTGCCGTCGTCCCTGGCCGCGGGGGAGCACCACGGGTCCACCGGCGGCGAGCTCCTGGCCGCCTCGGTGCTGGGTATGGAGGCCTGCTGCCGCATCGGAATGGCGGTGCACCCCGCCCACTACAACGCCGGCTTCCACATCACCAGCACCTGCGGGGTGTTCGGCTCCGTGGCCGCCGCCGGCCGGCTGATGGGCCTCTCAACCGGGCAGATGGTCCACGGGATGGGGGTGGCGGGCACCCAGGCAGCGGGCGTGCGGGAGGTGATGGGCTCCATGACCAAGCCCTTCCATCCCGGCATGGCGGCCCGGGCGGGCGTTTTGGGGGCCCTCCTGGCGGGCCGGGGCTTCACGTCGGCCACCCGGATACTCGAGGGGCGCCGGGGCTTCGCCGCCGTCATGTCCCGGGAGCACGACCTGGCGGAGGTCACTCGGGGCCTGGGAGAACGGTGGGAGCTGCGGATGAACGGGCTGAAGCCCTACGCCTGTGGGGTGGTGGCCCATCCCCTCATCGACGCCATGATCGCCCTGCGGTCCCGGGTCGGGGAGCCGGCCGATCAGGTGGAGCGCGTGGACGCCAGGGTCCAGCCCCTGGTCCTGGAGCTGATGGACAGGCCCGACCCCAAGATCGGTCTGGAGGGGAAGTTCTCCTTCCAGCACTCCATGGCCGTGGGCTTCATCGACAGCGCGGCGTTCCCCGCCCAGTACACCGACGCCCGGGTCGTCGACCCCCAGGTGGCGGCCCTCCGAAGCCGTATACAGGCCGAGGTCGACGGCGCCATGCCCGAGGACGCCGCCGAGGTCACCATTACGCTGAAGGACGGCCGCTCTTACACCGAGAAGGTGCCCCACGCCACCGGCGCCCCTCAGAACCCCATAACCGACTCCCAGCTGGAGGCCAAGTTCCGGGCCCTGGCCGCCCGCACCCTGCCACCCAGGCGGGTGGAGCGCCTCCTGGCCATGCTGTGGGAGGTGGACCGGCTCTCCGGCGTCGGGGAGCTCATGCGGCTCACCCGCATGCCCCGGAGGAGGGCCCGCGGCTAGGCCAGCTCCGGTTCCAGCTCAGAGCCCCTCGGCGTAGGCCGAGTGGAAGGTGTCCACGCCCCCGCTGAAGGAGCCGTCCTCGTTGTGGAGGATGGCCGCTGGGCTGGCGAAGCTGGCGAACCCCGTCTGCACGATGTTCTCCCCGATGACCTGGAGCCGGTGTCCCCGGGCCTCCAGCTCCATCCTCACCTCCTGGGAGATCCGGGGGTCCAGGCTCGTGAAGGGCATGCTGCAGTCCACCCGGGGCGACTCGATGGCCTCCTGGGGGCCCATTCCGAAGTCCAGCATCTTGACGATGAGCTGGGTCACGCAGTTGGTGATGCGCCGGCCTCCCGACGCGCCCAGGGCAGCCCTGACGCCGTCGCTGTCCAGCACCAGCGCCGGGGTCATGTTGTTCAGCGCGAACTTGCCCGGCATGATGGAGTTGATGCGACCCGGCGCCGGGTCGAACCACATCATGCCGTTGTTCATGACGATGCCCGTGCCCTTGGGCACCACGCCCGAGCCAAAGCCGGACATTATGGTGTTGGTGATGGATACCGCGTTGCCCTCGGCGTCCATCACGCACAGGTGGGTCGTGCCCCCGTCCCACGCGGGCAGGCTGGCCTCCAGCCTGGCCCCCGCGCTCCGGCCCTCTTCGGCCCACGGGTCTCCCGGCTCGTACCGCGCGGGAGCGGCGCCGTCGATGGACGCCCGGCGCCGCCTGGCGTACTCCTCCGACAGCAGGCCCTTCCAAGGTACGTCGGCGAACTCCGGGTCCGCCACGTAGGCGAACCGGTCCGCGTAGGCCAGCCTCGCGCTGGAGATGTAGGCGTGCAGCATCTCCGCCGAGTTGTGCCCCATGGCGCCCAGGTCGAAGCCCTCCAGCAGCTTCAGCGTCATGGCGCTGGTGATGCCCGCGCACGCGTGAGGAGGCACCCGGACGGTGTGCCCCCTGTACTGGAGCTCCAGGCCGCCCTCCCAGAGGAAGGGCTGGTACGAGGCCAGGTCCTCCCTGGACAGGATGCCGCCGTTTTCCTGAATGCCCGAGACGATGGCGCCGGCCACGTCGCCCTTGTAGTAGGCGTCGGGCCCCTCCCGGCCGATGGCGTCCAGCACCTCCGCCAGGTCCGGCTGCCGGAGCACCGGCGGGTCCGCCACGTCCCCGGTGGGCATCTCTCCGCCGGGCATGAACACCCGTCTCAGCTCCTCGTATCGGAACAGCTTTCCCGCCAGCAGGCCCTGGGCGTAGAGGAAGAACCAGCTTGGAGTGAACCCCTCCCGCGCCGCCCGCGCCGCCGGGGCGACCACCTCCTCCAGGGGCAGGCGGCCCATGCGCCGGTGGGCCTCGCAGAGCCCCGCCACGGCCCCGGGCACCGCGATGGAGCGAAAACCCTCCAGGTTCTCGTCCCCCTCCACCCCGGGCCAGCCGAAGCTCCCCACGGCGCTCTCCCCAGTCAGGCGGTACATGTCGGGCCTGGCCGCCATGGGCCCCCGCATGGGGAAGCCCACCACGCCCCCCTTGCCGTCGACCTGGTAGACGAGGTAACCCCCGCCCCCGATGCCGCTGGAGGCCGGCTCCACGACTCCCACCGTCAGGCAGGCGGCCACCGCCGCATCGACGGCGTTGCCGCCGGACCGGAGCATCTCCAGGCCGGCGCGGGTGGCCGTTATGTCCTTGGTGGCCACCATGGCCTCCCCGGCCCGGGCCTCTTCCTTGATCAGGCTGGCGCGTGTCGGTATCGACTGCAAGGCTCGTCCTCCTAGGTGTCTCCCCACCGATCTGCGAGGCGCCGCTTCATCTCCGCCTCCACCCCCTCCTGGGACGGCTCGTAGTACCGGCGGCCCTGCAGGGCCGCCGGCAGGTACTCCTGGGGGGTGAAGTGGTCCTCGTAGTCGTGGGAGTACTTGTACCCCTTGCCGTACCCCATCCGGGCCATCAGGCCCGTAGCGGCGTTCCTCAAGTGCAGGGGAACGGGGTCGTGGCGGCTCTTGCGCACGTCCTCCATGGCCCGGTTCAGGGCGGCGTAGGCCGAGTTGCTCTTGGGGGCCATCGCCAGGTAGACCGTGGCCTCCGCCAGCGGAATCCTGCCCTCGGGCATTCCGATGAAGTGCACCGCCTGCTGGGCCGCCACCGCCAGGGACAAAGCTGCGGGGTCGGCCAGGCCGATGTCCTCCGAGGCCAGGACCACCAGCCGGCGGGCGATGAACATCGGGTCCTCTCCGGCCTCGACCATCCGCCCCAGCCAGTAGAGGGCGGCGTCGGGCGCGGAGCCACGCACCGACTTGATGAACGCCGAGATGGTGTCGTAGTGCTGGTCGCCGGCCCTGTCGTACAGGATGGACCGCCGCTGGAGGGCGTCCTCTACGGTCTTCAGGTCCACGCGGCGTACCCCGTCGGCGTCGGGGACCGTGGCGTGGACGGCCGTCTCCACTCCGTTCAACGCCACCCTGGCGTCCCCGTTGGCCACGTTCACCAGCATGGCGGCGGCGCCCTCCGCCAACTCTACGGCCATCCGGCCCAGTCCGCGCTCCGGGTCGGCCAGCGCCTTCCGGACGATGCCCGCCACGTCCTCTTCGGAGAGCTGTTCCAGGGTGAACACCCTGCACCGGGACAGCAGGGGTGAGATGACCTCGAAAGATGGGTTCTCGGTGGTGGCCCCGATGAACGTGAAGGTGCCGTTCTCCACGTGGGGGAGGATCACGTCCTGCTGGGCCTTGTTGAACCGGTGTATCTCGTCGACGAACAGGATGGTCCGCCGGCCGTACATCGCCCGGCGCTCCCCGGACTCGGCCACTATGCGCCGGAGGTCCGCCACGCCGGATGTGACGGCGCTCAGGGGCTCGAAGTGGGAGTCGGTGGCGGTGGCGACCAGGTTGGCCAGGGTCGTCTTCCCGCTTCCCGGCGGCCCCCACAGGATGAAGGAGGGGGCCTGGTCCGCCTCGATGGCCCGGCGCAGCACCTTGTCGTGGCCGATGACGTGGTCCTGGCCGATGAACTCGTCGAAGGAGCGAGGCCTCATTCGGGCGGCAAGAGGGGCCTCCGCCTCCTGCCTCACCCGCCTGCCGTGCTCGAAAAGGGCCAACGATCACCTCCGGGGTGGGTACAGTTTACACCGGGCCCCCACTCCTGCCAAATTGCGCCCCCATGCCGCCCTAGCCCCCGTGTTGCAGCCCAAATCACCCCCGTGCTATCATCCTCGGTGCCGTAGCTACCAGGAGCCGTCCGACGACCGGCCACTACCCGTGGCCGGTCGTGGAGTCATAGGGGCGTTTACGCCGGTGACAAGCCCGGAGAAGATACCCGGTTCGCGGTCCCGTGGAAGGCCGGCGACGTTGTCGTCGGCGTCTTCACGGCCTTCGCGGCGGTGGTCGTCACATTCGTCTTCTATTCCGTCCTCGCCGGGGAGCCCGACGTGGGGGTGGGCCTGGTGGTCGTCGGGGGCATCGGCGGCGTGATCATGCTCTCGGTGGCCTGGGTCCTGGGCCCCTCCGCTACAACGCCCCCTCCAGCGCCCTGGGATTGAGGCCGCCCACCAGGCCCGGTCTCGCCCAGTGGGTCCTGCCCGTTGCGGGCCTGGCGGCCAGCCTGGCGTTCACCGCCGCCTATACGGGAGTCGTCGACCTGGCCGGGTGGGAGACGCTGAAGCCTCCGGACCTCCCCGCAGACATCGCCTTGGGAGGGCCGGCGGTGCTGGTCACTACCTGCTCGTGGTGCTGTGGATTCCCTTCACCGAGGAGGTATTCTTCCGGGGGTACGTCTTCCGGGCCTGGCGGGCGCGTGCGGGGTGGTCCCGCGGGCGTCATCACCGCCGCCCTGTTCGCCCTGGCCCACGGCCACCCGGCCGTGGTCGTGC
>OZ219929.1:0-108220 GCA_964291465.2 Dehalococcoidia bacterium
TGGCCGCGTCGGCCGCCCTGGGCGGTTGCGGCGGGGAGGGCTCCACCGAGGTGCTGCACATCGGGGGAATCCCGGACCAGGAGGCAGCCAAGCTGACCCGCAGGTTCAACACCGTGGCGGACTACCTGCGGGAGGAGCTGAAAGTCGAGGTAGAGTACGTCGCCAGTGTGGACTACGCGGCGTTGGTGACGGCGTTCAAGAACGGCGACGTGCACCTGGGCTGGTTCGGCGGCCTCACCGGCGTGCAGGCGCGGGACGCGTCCCCGGGGGCCAGGGCCATCGCCCAGCGCCCCAGGGACAGGGAGTTCCACTCGGTCTTCGTGGCCAGGCCGGACCTCCAGGTCAGCCTCGCTGGATGAGCTGAAGGGGCTCACCTTCACCTTCGGCAGCGAGAGCTCCACCTCGGGCCACCTGATGCCCCGCCACTTCCTGTCCCAGGCCGGGGTCGACGCCGACTCGGACTTCGAGGGGCTGCCGGGCTACTCGGGCTCCCACGACAAGACGTGGAAGCTGGTGGAGAGCGGGAGCTTTCAGGCCGGCGCCCTCAACGAGGCGGTGTGGCAGCAGGCCGTGGATGACGGGAAAGTCGACCTGGACAAGGTCAGCGTGTTCTTCACCACCCCGCCCTACTTCGACTACAACTGGAGCGTCCGCGGCGACCTGGACCAGGCCTTCGGGGACGGGTTCACCCAGCGCCTCAAGTCCGCCCTCCTGTCCCTCAGCCCGTCCCAGGAGAAGGAGAAGGAGATACTGGACCTCTTCCAGGCCCAGGGGTTCGTTCCCAGCGACAACGCCAACTACGACGCGATAGAGGACGTGGCCCGGGGGCTGGGGATCATCCGATGAACGGCCAGGTGAACGGACGGGCCCCCATGTTCCTGCTGGAGGGGGTGGGGAAGGCCTATCCACGGTCCGTCGCCCTGGCGCCCCTGTCCATGCGCATAGACGCGGGAGAGAAGGTGGCGGTGCTGGGTCCCAGCGGCAGCGGCAAGACGACGTTGCTCCATCTGTTGGGGGGCGTGATCCAGCCGGACCATGGAGTCATCACCATCGACGACAGGCCCCTAGCCCACCTGGGCCCGGGCCGGGAGCTGGCGGGCCTCGTGGGCGTCATGCACCAGCAGTTCGACCTGGTGCCTCACCTGGCCGTGGTGCACAACGTGCTGGCGGGCAACCTGGGCCGGTGGGGAACCCTGCGTTCCCTCCTGTCCCTGGTGTCGCCCAGGGAGCGGCACGTGGCGCTGGACGCACTGGACAGGCTCGGCATCGGGGACAAGCTGTACGAGAGGACTTCGACCCTCTCGGGCGGCGAGCAGCAGAGGGTGGCCATGGCCCGTCTGCTGGTGCAGACCCCCAAGGCCATTCTCGCCGACGAGCCCGTCGCCTCCCTGGACCCGGCCCGGGCCGAGGACCTGACCAAGCTGCTGGCGGAGGTGGCCGCCGACTCCGGCAGGACGCTGGTGGCCAGTCTCCACTCGGTGGACCTGACCCGTAGGTACTTCGACCGCGCCATCGGGCTGCGCAACGGCCAGGTGCAGTTCGACTCTCCCGTGGAAGACGTGACCGACGACGTCCTAGAGAGGCTGTATGACATCGAGGGCCTCGACTCCGCCCAGTAGGTCCGGCCTCCTCCAGGGCCGGGGTCTGCTGAGCCTGCTGCTCCTGGCCGCCTTGGGGTGGAGCATGTGGGAGGTGGACTGGACCGGGTCGGTGGTCCACACGGGCGGGGCGGCGGCGGCCGGCGACTTCTTCGGCGCCCTGTTCAGCCTCGACCTCTCGCCATCGTTTCTAAAGGTGGTGCTGGAGGCCACCTGGTACACGGTGGCCTATGCCGTGGCGGGGATAACCCTGGCCGTGGGGCTGGGCCTAGCCCTCGGCGTGGCGGCCTCGGGGGTCCTGGCCCGCTCCCGGTCCGTGCGGTGGCCCCTGGTGGTAGGGACGCGGGGGCTGCTCGCCGTTCAGCGGTCCATACACGAGCTGGTTTGGGCGTGGCTGTTCGTGGTGGCCGTGGGACTGTCTCCCATGGCGGCGATACTGGCCCTGGCGATCCCCTACGGGGGCATCCTGGGCCGGATCTACTCCGACATCCTGAACGACGTGCCCCGGGAGCCCCTGCAGGCCCTCCGGGCCTCGGGCGCGGGAGAGTGGAAGGTGCTCCTCTACGGCAGGCTCCCCATGGCGCTCCCGGACATGCTCAGCTACACCTTCTACCGCTTCGAGTGCGCCATCCGGGCGGCCGCCGTCATGAGCTTCGTGGGAATCGCCGGCCTGGGATACCAGATCCAGCTATCGCTGGACGACCTGCTGTTCGGCCAGGTGTGGACGCTGCTGCTGTTCCTGACGGGCCTGGTCCTCCTGGTGGACCTGTGGAGCTCCATGGTCAGAAGGCGGTTGGTGCAGTGAGCACCCGGCCGGGTTGGATGCCGCCGGCAGGCCCGGGATGGCGCGGTCCCCTCGCCGCGCTGCGGGGGGCGGATGCCGTCCGGCTGTCAATGGTCGGGTTCGTTGCGTTGGCTGCGGCTTCCTGGGCCTTCGTCCTGGCGGACGGCGCCGGGGGGTTCGGCGCGCTGTTCACCGGCTCCGCGTGGTCCGGGGCCCGGCGCTTCCTGGGCGAGCTGGCCGGGGAGGGCGCCGCCGGGACTCCGGCGTTCCTGGACGCCGGGGCGTGGGCCGAAGCCGGGGTGCTGGCCTCGGAGACGCTGGCCATGAGCATCCTCGCCATCACCCTGGCGGCGGCAGGGGTGCTGCTGACGGTGCTTCCCGCGGCCCGGAACGTGGCCATGGGGGAGCTGGTCCCGGCGGGCCGGGGGGCGGTGCTCTGGAGGGGGATGTATTTCCTGGTCAGGGGATTGTTCGTGCTGACCCGGGGGGTGCCGGAGCTGGTGTGGGCGATGATCATCGTCTTCTTCCTGTCTCCCGGGATACTCCCCGGGGCCCTGGCGCTGGCTTTACATAACTACGGCATACTGGGCAAGCTGTCGGCCGAGGTGGTGGAGGACCTGGACACCCGTCCGGCCAGGTCCCTGCAGGGCGCCGGGGCGCGGCCCTTCCAGATGATGGCCTACGGAATACTGCCCCAGGTGCTGCCCCAGCTCATCACCTACACCCTGTACCGTTGGGAGGTGGTCATCCGCACCACCATCGTGGTCGGATTCGTGAGCGCGGGGGGCCTGGGACGGGACTTCCGGCTGAGCATGAGCTTCTTCCACTACACCGACGTGGCCCTGCTGCTGATGTGGTACGTGCTGCTGGTGATCGGTGTGGACCTGCTGAGCGCGTGGCTGAGGAGCCGCGTCAGGACCTAGGGGCGGCGCGGAGGGCGGCGGAGGCGCACCTCCGGGACGCATGTTCAGCGAATGCCCGAGGCGTACCCCTAGACGACCTTCACCCCGGGGACCCTGCCCTGGACGCTGTAGACCGAGGTGCGGGCGGTGACGTAGATGGTGCGGTTGTCGGGGCCGCCGAAGGTCACGTTGGCTGGCAGCTCGGGGAAGGCGACGGTGCCCACGTGGCGGCCCCCGGGCTCCACGACCCACAGGCCGCCCCCTCCGGTGATGTACAGGTTCCCCTCCACGTCCACCTTCATCCCGTCGGGGTTGCCCTCGGCCTCCACGTCCATGTCCACGAACACCCGGTCGTTGGAGAGGGACCCGTCGGGGCCCATGTCGAAGGCCCGGACGTGCCGCCGCGCCGTGTCGTCGATGTACAGGACCGATTCGTCGGGTGAGAAGGCCAGGCCGTTGGGCCGGTCGAAGTCCGAGATGAGCAGCGACAGGTTGCCGTCAAGGTCTATGCGGTAGACGCCGTTGAAGCCCTGCTCTCCGGGGTCCGGTAGGATGCCGTAGGGAGGGTCGGTGAAGTAGATGGCGCCGCCGGAATGGACCACCACGTCGTTGGGGCTGTTGAGGCGCTTGCCGTCGTGGCTGTCGACGACGGTCTCCATGGTGCCGCCGGGCCCCTGGCGGGACACCTGCCGCCCGGCGTGCTCGCAGACTACCAGCCGTCCCCGGCGGTCGTAGGTCAGGCCGTTGGACTGGCGGCTGGGGCGGATGTGGGGCTCGGCGGCGCCGCCGGGGGCCAGCCGATATATGGTGTCGGCGGGTATGTCGCTGAACAGCAGGTACCCGTCGGGATGCCACACGGGGCCCTCGGTGAACTGGAACCCGCCGGCCAGGAGTCGGGGCTCCCCGGGAGATACGAAATCGGACAGATCACGGGCCATGGCTGCTCCTCCGGCGGCGTGGAGTCTGCGAACGGCGGCGGCCCCTGGGACTTACTCCGGGTATAGGGTCTCCCTCGGGGCGCTACTCGTAGGGCTGGAGCTGGATCTCGTGCAGGGCCGGGATGACCTCTTTGCCCATGAGCTCGATGGAGCGCATCACGTGCTTGTGCTCCATGGCCCCTTCGTTGCCGTAGATGTGCAGATAGCCGGGGCTGAGGCGCTGGATGACCTCGGTCAGCTTCCGGGTGACGGTGTCGGGGTTGCCGACGATGATGTTGTTGACGCCCTGGAGCTCCTCGTAGGACATGCCGACGCCCAGCCCGCCGCCGCCGGCCACGTTGCCGATGGGCCGCTTGGCCTTGACCTCCACGGCCGCCCTGGACTGGTAGCCGGGGGGGTCGTTGTGCTCCCTGGGGCCGCGCTGGCGGTGCCCGATGGTCCACATGAACTCGCGGCCGATCTCCACAGCCTCCTCGTCGGTGTCCGCCACCAGGGCCCGGAGGAGGTACCCGAAGTTGCCGGGCCCGGGCTTGAACCCGACCTCCTGGGCCGTCTCGATGTACACCTGCTTGAGCCACTCGGTGGTGTCCACCAGGGCGCCCAGGTTCATGTACGGGTACTGGTGGGTGGCCGCCCAGACCACGCTCTCGGGGCTGCCGGTGCCGGGGAACCAGATGTCGGGATGGGGCTTCTGGATGGGCAGCACCCAGGGGTTCACGGCGCGGTAGTGGTAGTGCTCACCTTCGTAGCGGAAGGGCCCGGGCTCGGTCCAGCACTTGAGGATGAGGTCGTGGGCCTCCTCGAACCGCTCCCGGTTCTCCGTGGGGTCGATGCCGCCCTGGAGCGACTCGACGGCGGTGCCCCGCACGAAGCCGGAGATTATGCGGCCGTTGGAGTAGCAGTCCAGCATGGCCAGCTCCTCGGCCATGCGGACGGGGTCGTTGATGGCGATGACGTTGCCCAGGATGGCTATCTTGACGTTCTTGGTCAGCTTGGCGATGACCGCCGCGTCCAGGTTGACCGACGGTTTCATGCACCAGTAGGAGGCGTGGTGCTCGTTGCTCATGATGCCGTCGAATCCCACTTCGTCGGCCAGGGCGTACTGCTCGTGGTACTCGTTGTAGAGCCGGTGGGCCTCATGGGGGTCGAAGTAGCGGTTAGGGAAGCCCAGGCGGCCGGAGTCGTACTTCTCCAGGTCCTGGTCGGTGACGGGGCCGTAGGGCTGCTCCGAGAACCAGTAGACCTCGACCTTGTCCGTCGGCCTGGCTAGCTGCTGGGCCATGGGGTCCCTCCTTTGTCGACCGTGGCGGTTATCGTGGGGTTGGGCGCGGCGCCCGTACCCCGTCCCGGTGGGGCGGCGATCAAAGCTTGGAGAGGAACTCCAGCGTGGCGTCGAGGAACTCCTGGGGCTTCTCGAACTGGGGAGAGTGGCCGCACTCCTCGATGATGCGTAAGGTCGAACCCTTCAGGGACTGGTGATAGATCTCGCCGGCGTTGAGGGGGACGATGCCGTCTTCGCGGCCCCAGACTATCAGGGACGGAACCTCCACCAGCTTGAGGTATTCGGGCAGCACCGGGTTGTGCATGTACGGCTTCCAGCACAGCCGCGACGCCATCTCCCGGTTCCTCCACTGGACGTCCTCCTCTGGGGAGAGGTAGGGCGCCTCGGGCGCCTTGCTCTGGTCGTGGTAGATGAGCTCCTGGGTCTGCTCCGGGGACACCATAAGGGTCTCGGCGATCTCCCCCACCTGGGGCCGGACGCCCACGGCATTGACCAGCACCAGGGCCTTTATCCTGTGGGAGTCCATGGCCGCCAGCTCGGCGGCGATCCATCCGCCCATGGAGAAGCCCATGAGGACGGCGTCCTCCAGGCCCGCGCTCCGCATGAAGCCGACGTAAAAGTGGGCCACGTCGTTGATGGTGCTCACCCAGGGGGGCCGTGGGGTCTTATCGTAGCCCGGGTGGGAGGAGGCGTAGACCGTGTAGTGCTCGGCCAGGGCGTCGTGGTAGTCCATCCAGCGGTGGTTGCCCCTGGCTCCGTGGAGGAGCAGCAGGGGCGGCCCGCTGCCTCCCTTGAGGACCTGGGTCTTGGTGCCGCCCACGTCGACGAACTCCTCGGTCCAGTTTTGCGTTGTCGTCATCGCCTTTCGGCCTCCGTCAGTGTGAGGGGGTTGCCGGGTCCGGGTGGGCGGCGGTCCGGGGAGGGGGGCCGGCTGGGGCGCCGCCGACACTGAGAGTTTGGCCCAGCGGGTTGTGTTTGTCAAGGGTAGCCGCGGCTTGCGGCCCGCGCCCCGCGGGGATATGCTAGCCACCTATGGGCAGACGGTCGTGATCGGGACAGGCGGGCCGGCAGACCTCCTCAGGCGCACCAGGGGGATGTACTACGGCTGGTGGCTGGCCGTCCTGGGCGCGGTGGTGATGGCCCTGGGGACGGTGCCCTTCTTCCAGGGCATGCCCGTATGGAACCCGGTGATCCGGGCGCGCCTGGGGTGGACCAAGGACCAGCTGGTGTGGGCCTTCGCCCTGACCCGGGTGGAGGGCGGCCTGCTGGGCCCGCTGGAGGGCCTCCTCATAGACCGGCTGGGGCCCCGGCGCATGGTGCTGGCCGGGTGCCTGATACTGGGGGGCGGGTTCATCCTCTTCAGCCAGGTCCGGGAGCTGTGGCAGCTCTACCTGGTGTTCATCATGATGAGCCTGGGGGCGGCCCTGGGCACCTGGCTGCCCATGATGACGGTGATGAACTCCTGGTTCATCCGCAAGCGCACCCTGGCCATGTCCATCGTCCAGGAGGGGTTTGCCGTCGGCGGGATAGTGGTGCCGCCTCTGATGGCCTGGTCCATCGGAGGGACGGCGGTGGAGGACCCGGAGCGGTACGGGTGGCGTGCCACCGCGGCGGCCATAGGCCTGATAATCGCCGGCCTGGCCTTCCCGATCTCGCGGCTGGTGAGGGACCGGCCCGAGGACCTGGGGCTCGTGCCCGACGGCGCCCCGGCGGAGGCAAGGCGGCCCGAAGGCCCGCAGGCCGGGGCCGCCAGCGACGGCGAGATGGACTACACGTGGCGGCAGGCCGTCCGGACGAAGGCCTTCTGGTTCATCAGCATGGGGCACGGCGCGTCGTCCATCGTGATCGTGACGATAATGGTGCACCTGGGGCTCATGCTGGACGACCGGGGCTTCTCGCTGGGCACCATCGGGCTGGTGGTGTCCACCTACACGGGGCTGAACGCGGTGTTCGTGCTGGTGGGAGGGTACGTGGGTAGCCGGGTGCCGGTCAGGTACGCGCTGTTCGGCTTCTCGGCCCTGCAGTCCGGGGCGGTGGCCGTCCTGCTGGTGGCCGGAGACGACGCCTTGCTGGTGTTCCTCTTCGCCGTCCTCCTGGGAGTCGGGTTCGGCGGCCGCAACCCGCTCACCTCGGCCATAAGGGGCACCTACTTCGGCCGGAAGGACTACGCCACCATAACGGGGCTGGGCATGGTGATAATGAACGTGTTCCTGTTCACCGCGCCGGTGGTAGCCGGGTACATCAGCTACGACACGGCGTTCGCGGGGGTGGCGGTGGTGTGCCTGCTGGGGTCGGGGCTGTTCCTGTTCCTGGGAGACCCGAAGCCGCCGCCCGCGCCGCTGCGGAGGGCTGGGGTGTGAGGTGGCGGTTGGCTGGGGGGCGTAGTTGCGCCGTCGTCTGCCCTAGAAGGTCGTGGCCTGGGTGGACGGTGACCTCCCACGTGCTGGGGCTGCCCTGGCGGAGGGAGCCTTTCACCCCGGGCGGTGAGACCTATCGGAGATGCTCCCTTCTACCTCACGTGCCTTGGGCCCCTGAAAACTTATGCGAACTATGTGATCAGCCCTGTAATGCACTGTCGGACCGGCCAGAATCAGAATGGGTGATTCGCCGAAAAGAGCAGCTTCAATGTATGTAGCGATGTCCGCAATCTCGTGCCTTGAGTAATCGTCATCTTCTGGCAAACTAAGAGGTCTGTGGCTCGTGGTAACGCCATCGGTGGTAGTAACGTTCACGACCAATAGTTCGTCTGGTGTTGTCATCACTCATCCTTCCTAATGACTGACAAATGGTAGAGCTTCTAACTGTGCGCCTCGCCGTAGTTCATTCAGGACATTGTGGCCCAGCCAAGTTAGTTGGCCGATTCTGTCTGAATCTCCCAGCCCTCCGGAAACCAGAAATCCTGCTTCTCTGCATAGCTCTACCTGGTATCTGACGAATGCAGTCGGATAGACCGGTTGTAAGCTCTCTCCCGGCATGTCTGCCAAATCATCTAGCCCCACGAAAGTATCTGCCTCACATCCCTCCGCGGTTAACAGTACACGCATTATCAGGGTGCGGTCACGCGTCACCGTATGCTCCTATGTTGTCGTGTGTTGATTGACAAAGGAAAATGGTCGGATTACACCGCCACCGAAATGCGCAAAGGTATATAGGCCACCATCCAGCCGGGTTCCAAGCTGATGTCCTCGATGGGGCTCGGCCCTGGAATGACTTGGCCGTGCTCCTGGGCGCACTCCACGAAGTCGGCAAGCGCTTCCACCGCGTTCTCCAAGGCCTCGTCCACCGTGGCGCCCATGGCACAGCAGACCCCCAGGGGTTCCATGTCGGGGACCAAGACGCCATAGGCCCCCAATTCCCCATGTATGGTCACCGGATACTTGGTCACAGGTCTTTCCTTCCTACCATCCGGCTGCCCGAGCTATGGAGCGGGCCGTTGGCTCGGAGATAACCCGATGCCTGGGAAGCAGGATGGTCTTCTGGATGGTGGGGTGCCAGAAGATGTCATGCCTCCGACCGTGCCTCAGGAGTGTCCAGCCCTCGCGCTGCAGTCTCCGCTCTATCTTGGCCCGGTTGGTTTCCATGTATGGAGTATAGAGTATAGAGGAAGCGGAAACGAAGGTCAAGTCATTGACGCCTACAGACGGATATCATCGTTACACTTCGTCCCCGTCCAGCAGGCTGCGGACGGTGGCGAAGACGCCGTGGAACATCTCGGTGGTGAGGCGGCCGGTCTGGGTGTTCTGCTGGCTGGGGTGGTAGGAGGAGACGAGGGTGACTCCGCCGGGCAGGGGCTGGACGCCGCCGTGGCTGAAGGCGGGCTTGGGGAAGGGGGGCGCGTCGGCTCCAAGGAAGACCCGGTAGGCGGCCAGGTAGGCGTCGAAGGCGATGCGTCCCAGCGCGACGACGACCTCCAGCCTGGTCAGGGACTCGAGCTCGGCCAGCAGGTAGGGGCGGCAGCTCAACAGCTCGTCGCGCAGGGGCTTGTTGGCGGGCGGGGCGCAGCGTATCGCCGCGGTCACGTAGGCGTCCTTCAGCGCGAGGCCGTCGTCCCTGTGCCTGGAGGTGGGCTGGCTGGCGAAGCCGAAGGCGTGGAGGGCGCCGTACAGCCAGTCCCCGCTGCGGTCCCCGGTGAACATGCGCCCGGTGCGGTTTCCGCCGTGGGCCGCCGGGGCAAGGCCCACCAGCAGCAGCCGGGCCTGGGGGTCGCCGAACCCGGGCAGGGGCCGGCCCCAGTAGTCGGCCTCCCGGTACATGCGCCTCTTGGTGCGGGCCACGCGCTCCCGGTACTCCACCAGCCGGGGGCAGAGGGTGCAGGCGACGACGCGGCGTTGGACATCCGCTATTTGCTCCGATGGGCCGAAGGCGCCGGGCCCCACACCTATACCGGCGGGCGCCGGGTGTGCCAGTCGGTGGCCTGCTGGTAGGCGTGGGCCGCCCTCATGACCGTGGCTTCCTCGAATGGACGGCCGGCCAGCTGGAGGCCGATGGGCAGCACCGGGTCGGCGGAGAAGCCGCAGGGGACGGAGATGGCGGGGACCCCGGCCAGGTTGAAGGGGGTGGTCCAGCTATTCCGCCCCATCAGGTCCGCCATGAGGTGCTCCTTGCTGTCCACACCGGCGCGGGTGCGTATCGGGGGCGCCAGGATGGGGGAGGTGGGCAGAAGCAGCACGTCGACCCTTTCCAGGGCGTCCAGCACCTGCCTGCGGACCACCTGCCTCAGCTTCTGGGCCTTGTAGTAGGCCTGGGCGGGAAGGATGCTCCCCGTCAGGTTTCGTATCTGAATGTTGTGGTCGTAGTCCCCCAGGCGCTCCCTTATGTTCCGGTGGTGGACCGAGGCGCCCTCGGGGTAGGCGATGCCGTTGAATATGACGCCACAGTGGGGCGCCAGAGACACGGAGACCTCCTCCACGGAGGCCCCGAGCTCACCCAGGGTGGAGGCCGCCTTCAGGACGGCCGCCTGGACCTCCCCGTCCATCTGGTCGTCGTGCATCCGCTCCCGGACCACGCCGATCCTCATGCCCGCGACGCTGCCGTCCAGGGCTGCCAGGTAGTCGGGGACCGGCGTGTCCCAGGTGTAGCGGTCGTTGGGATCGTGGCCGGCGATGGCCCCCAGGGTTATGGCGCAGTCCTCGACGGTCCGGGAGATGGGCCCGGCCATGTCCATGGACCAGACGGCGCCGATCATGCCGTGGCGGCTGACCCGGCCGAAGCTGGGCCTGAGGCCCACGACGCCGGAGAAGGCGCCCGGCCCGCGGATGGAGCCCCCGGTGTCCTCGCCCAGGGAGGTGGCGCACAGGAACGCGGCGGTGGCAGCGCCGGAGCCGCTGCTGGAGGTGCCGGGATTCCGCCCCAGGTCCCAGGGATTGTGGGGCACGCCGTAGGGGTGGGCCACCGCCGTGCCCATGGCAAACTCGCTCATGTTGAGCTTGCCCAGGAGGATGGCCCCGGCCCTGTCGAGGTTGGCGATGACGGTGGCGTCGTCGTCGGGGACGAAGTCGGCGAGTATCGACGAGCCGCCGGTGGTGAGTATGCCCCGGGTGTTGAACTGGTCCTTGACGGCGTAGGGGATGCCGTGCATGGGGCCGCGGTAGCCGCCGGAGGCGATCTCGTCCTCGGCCGCCTTCGCCGCGCGCAGGGCGTGGTCGCCCGAGACCGTTATGTAGGAGCTCAGCTTGCCGTCGACCCGCTGGATGCGCTCGAGGTACGCTTCGGTGGCCTCCACAGGGGAGACTTCCCGCTTCTCGATGAGGGCCGCCAGCTCCGTCGCGGATAGGAAGGGTATGTCTGCTTTGTCCACCATGGCACCTCTCTACGTGTGGGCGGGGGTGGGAACTGCGGGAGGCATGCGGACCGGGTGCGGCGTGCCCCGTTTCTCCCGGATGCGTTCGGGGTCCCAGAAGTCGGAGTAGCTGAGGGCGCGGGGGCAGTGGCCGAAGGACTCCTCGATCTCGACGATGATGCCCTGCTGGACGCCCCGGTAGCCGTCGGGATTGTACATGGACTCCTCCACCTGGTGGCGGTCCAGCTCCTCCCTGGTAACCATGGAGACCGTGCCGTTGACCCGCACGATGTCGGCGATGCCGGGGATGAAGAAGCAGAGGCCCACGTAGGGGTTCTCGTCCATGTTCAGGTACGACTGGAACAGCTTGTTGCCGGCCACGTCGGGCACCAGAAGATGCCGGTCGTCCAGCACGCGGACGAACCCGGGCTTGCCGCCCTTGGGGGAGGCATCGCACCTGCCCTCCCGGTCGCTGGTGGCCATGACCAGGAAGGGGGACTCCTGGATGAACCGGCGCACGGGCTCGGTGAGGCTGTCCTTCACCTTGGTGGCGGCGCGCTCCGAGGGGAACCCGAAGGTGCTGGTGAACCTGTTGTTGAAGTCCGCTTCGCCCTTTGCCATGAGGCCTCCTTAGAAACCCTTGGATCGGGGGACGCTGGGGCCGGCGCTTTCGCCCGCCCTTGGCGCCGTCCGGATGGCCCATTCTACTCCAGGCCCCAGACCGTGGCAACTCGAGGCCGGCGGGTCGCCAAGCCGCGGAGGGCGTGGTTTAATGGTAACCCGGCCCCCCGGGACAAGGGGGCCGAGCAGGTCGATTAGGAGGCGGCGATGTATTTCCACGACGCGAAGGGCAGGGAGGCCAAGGAGCTGGCGCCGGGCGTGACCACGAAGACCTTCTGGGGCCAGAACATGCTCCTGTCCTACGTGGAGATCGGGCCCGACTCGGCGGTCCCTAACCACACCCATCCCCACGAGCAGGGGGGCATCGTGGTGGAGGGGGAGATGGAGATGGAGATCGCCGGGGAGGCGCGGGTGCTGAAGCCGGGGGACATGTACATCATTCCCGGGAACGTGGAGCACAAGGCCAGGTCCATCTCGGGCCGGGCGGTGGCGCTGGACATCTTCAGCCCGGTGCGTGAGGAGTTCAAGTACTAGAGCGCTCCGCGCGGCAGGAGGGCCCGGCCCGATGGCAGGTGGCGGCGGGAGCTGTTCAGGCTGTACCTGCAGGCGTGGAGGGCAGGGGGCCCCAGGCGCCGGGCGGCCAGTACCTGAACCAGGCGGCGCCCACGATGGAGGTCAGCTCCACCGGGCCGAACCGGCGGCTGTCGTCGGGGCGGCCGGGATGGCAGGGGTCGCGGTTGTCCCCCAGCACGAAATACTGGCCGTCGTGGAGGGCCCATTCCACGTCGGCGTCGGGTCGTCCGGGCGCGTCGGGCGTCCCGTCCCCGTCAACGGGACGGGACGCGGAGGGCAGGTAGGGCTCGTCCAGCATTCTCCCGTCGACGTAGACGCGGCCATGCCGGACCCTGACGCGGTCGCCGGGCAAGCCTACCACGCGCTTGAGGAGGTTCATCCCGGGCCGCAGGTGGTGCCGGAATACGACGACGTCCCCCCTGACCGGTCCCCTGCCCCGGCGCAGACGGCGCACCAGGACGTACTGGTCGGGGGCGAAGTTGGGGCACATGCTGTCCCCGCGGACCACGAAGGGAACGGAGGCCACCAGCCATGGCAGCCAATAGAGAGGGCCGCCCTCGATGGCTCTTCTCAAGGGCGGCCCCATTTTGCGGGAATCATGCCGGATCCCGTGGAGCGTGATGGTCCAGGAGCCGCCTAGGCCCCGAAGCGGGCCTCGGCCAGGTCGTCCTTGTACTCCACGTTCTTGGTGGCCCAGTATATCGCGGCGATCTTGTCCACGGTGGCCACCAGCTCCTTGGCGGCGTCCAGGTCCACGGCCTGCTTGTTCCTGGAGCAGAGCTTGTTGGCGTTCCATATTTGGGTGTGGATGTCCGGGTTCTGCTCCACGTGCTCGGGCCGGAAGTAGTCGTGCCAGAGGATGTCCAGCTCGTTCTTGCAGACGTCGGCGTGCTGCTCCTTGACGGCGATGTAGCGGGACATGGTGTTGGCGTAGGCCAAGTGGTCGGCGCCCTCCTCCAGGGCCTGTATGCGCATGACCATCTTCTGCACCGTCTGGGCGGCGATCTTGGCGCCGATGGGGTCGTATATGCCGCAGGGGATGTCGCAGTGGGCGTGGGCGATTCGGGCCGGGAACACCCGGTCGACTACCTTGATAAGGCTGTTCAGCATTCTTGGGGGCCCTCCTTAAGCGTCCGATTTCAACCCTGACATTTTAGCCCCTTGGCCCCGGCTTCGCAATGGGAACCCCCGTCGGCTATAATTCAGGTGCGACCTCTCCGACCAGCTGCCAAGGGGGAAAAGAGGATGGCCGAAACGACGGACCACGCGTCAATCAGCCGCCAGTTCATATCGAAAGCTGAAGAGTACGCCAGCGCCGGCGACCTCCTTCAAGCCTCCGAGAAGGCCTGGGGAGCGGCGGCGCACGCGGTCAAGGCCGTCGCCGAAAAACGAGGCTGGGAGCACAGCGGGCACAGGGAGCTGTTCCGGGTGATCGGCAACATGGCGGTCGAGACTGGCCGGCCAGAAATGCGCCGGTTGTTCCACGTGGCCAACAGCTTGCACTCCAACTTCTACGAGGGGTGGCTGGGCGCCGACGACGTATCCGACGGCATCGGGGCCGTGAAGGAGCTGCTGGCGCTGCTGCCAGACGCGGCGGACCGGGGTGGATGAGGCCGTGCCCGAAGACCTCCCCCAAGGGGTAGGGGGCGCCCGGCTAGCACAGCGGCCGGTTGAGGATGTCGGAACCGACCTTTCTGGGTATACGCTTGCCGTCGCCGGGGGTCCCGAAGAACTGGCCGTTCTCCACCATCACCTTGCCCCTGAGGATGGTGGTCACGGGCCACCCGTTGATCTCCCAGCCCTCCCAGACGCTGTAGTCTCCCAGGTGCAGGTCCGAGAGCTCCAGGTCCTTGTGGATGGTGGGGTCGATGAAGACGATGTCGGCGTCGCTGCCGGGGGCGATGGCCCCCTTGCGTGGGTAGTAGCCCATAATCTTGGCGGCGTTGGTGGAGGTGGCGTCGACGAAGTGGCGGAGGGACATGCCGCGCTTGACCACGCCCTCGCCATAGGTTATGCCCATGCGGGTCTCGACGCCGTGGTGGCCGCCGGTGACGTCCAGGATGGTCTTTCCGGACATCTTCATGCTGAAGTCGGTGCAGGAGCCGTCGGTGGCCATACAGCTAATGGTGCCCTTGAGCAGGCCGTCCCAGAGGGCCAGCCGGTCCTCCTCGGACTTGAGGGATGGGTAGGTGTGGTAGATGGGGCCGTTCTCCCGCCGGTAATCGTCGGCGGTGAAGCTGACGTAGTTGTGCAGGGTCTCGGCGTACAGGGGGAGGCCGCGGCCCCTGGCCTCCTCCAGGGCCCGGACGCCCTCCTTGGCGCTGACGTGGACGAAGTAGGTGGCCGCGCCGGTCCACTCGGCCATCTTGAGGATGCGCCGGAAGGAGACGTCCTCGGACATGTTGTTATGTATCTCGTGGATGTAGTACCACTGGGTCCGCTCCTCCTCGGTCAGCTTCTTGTACATGTACTGGACGATGTCGTCGTCCTCGGAGTGGATGAACATCATGCCGCCGTGGGCGGCCGCCTGCTCCATCGCGGCGTTGACGTGGCCCATGCGGGCCATCCAGTGCCTGTCGTCCTCCCAGCCCGCCGACTGGCGGATGTTGGTGGTGAACATCTTGAAGGTGGGGTAGCCTGACTGGATGGCCTCCTTGACCTGGTCCACCACGTTCTGCTGGAAGTTGCCCAGAAGCGTGCAGTGGTAGGAGTGGTCGCAGTAGCCCTGGCCCCGCCAGCGGGCCTCCTTGGCGGCTATGGCCTGGGGGATGTCCATGCCCGGGTGGACCATGGCGAAGTCGGTGACGGTGGTGGTGCCGCCGAAGAGGGCCGCGCGGCTGGCCGGCTCGGGCCCGGCGGACTCCACGCCTGGGCGGCCCGGCACGGGGAAGCCGATGTGGGCGTGGGGCTCGATGCCCCCGGGGACGACTATCTTGCCGGCGGCGTCCATGACCCTGCCCACGTCGCCGGGCAGGGAGCCTGGCGAGGCCACGGCGGCGATCTTCTCCCCCTCCACGGCCACGTCCCAGTCTCCCACGCCCCACGGCGTGACCACCTGTCCGCCCCTGATCAGCAGGTCAATCATGGCTGCCCTCCTTCATGTTGCTGGGCGATAGCGTCCGCCAACTGGAGGCAAAAAGCAAGAAGCTTGTCGCCCCGTATGGTGGCCCGCCAGTTTATCTCGGCCTCCGGATTCGGCCTATCTTTCGCCACAAAGACCACTTTCTTAAGGTCATGGGATTCGGCGCAGCCGTCAAACTCAAAGAGACCATGTGCCGCAGCGTTTCGGAGATGTTGAATAAGAACTGCTAAGGTTTCAGTCTTGGGGTTATTACCGCTAGGTTTATCAAGTGAGATATCCCACTTCGGCCAGCCTTTGATTTGAGGATCCGTGAGGGGTTTTTGCCACAATTCATAGTCCTGGCTCCATGCCTTCGGAACCACCACTAATCCCAGCATCGAATTCACGAGTTGGGTAACGGGGTGGACATCCTTTAACATGCCCTTTTTGTAAGCTTGGTTGAACGCATTTAGATTGATTAGGGTCCGATAAGCGAACCCTTTGGTTGTGCCTCTTGGCGGATTCATGAGCATTGTTATGTGTAGGCAATGGCGTCGGTCAACCTAGCAGGCGGGCCGGTTTAGGACGTCGGCGTCGATCTTGCGGGGGATGAGCATGCCCCCTCCCGGGGCGCCGGAGAACCGGCCGTTCTCGACCACGACCTTGCCCCTGAGGATGGTGGTCACGGGCCAGCCGTGGATGGGCCACCCCTCCCAGATGCTGTAGTCGCTGATGTGCAGGTCGCTCAGGTCCAGGTTCCTGTCGATGGTGGGGTCTATCAGGACTATGTCGGCGTCGCTGCCCGGGGCGATGGCGCCCTTCCTGGGATACATGCCCATGATCTTGGCGGCGTTGGCCGAGGTGACGTCGACGAAGCGCTGGAGGGACATTCCCAGGTCCCCCACGCCGACGCTGTAGGTGATGCCCATGCGGGCCTCGGTGCCGTTGTGGCCGCCGGTCATGTCGTTGATGCTCTTGCCGTGGGTCTTCACCGAGTAGGAGGAACAGAACTCGTCGGTGGCGATGGTGTTGAGGCCCCCCTTGACGAGCCCCTCCCACAGCGCCTGACGGTCCTCCTCGGACTTGAGGGACGGGTAGGTGTGGTACTTCATGCCGTCGGGCTTCTTGTAGTCCTCGGCGTTGAAGCAGGCGTAGTTGTGCAGGGTCTCGCCGTAGACGGGGAGGCCTTTACCCCGGGCCTCCAGGATGGAGCTGACGCCTTCTTTGGCGCTGACGTGGACGAAGTACACCGCCGCGCCGGTCCACTCGGCCAGGCGCAGCACGCGGCGGAAGGAGACGTCCTCCACCATGTTGGTGTGCACCTCGTAGATGTTGAACCACTCGGTGCGCTCTTCCCGGTCCAGTTTGGCGTAGTTGTACTGGACCATGTCGTCGTCCTCGGAGTGGACGGTCAAGAGGCCCCCGTTGGCGGCCGCCTGCTCCATGATGGCCGATATGTGCCCCATGCGGGCCTGCCAGCCCACGCCTGGGGGGATGCGGGACTGGGGCATGATGTCGGTGGTGAATATCTTGAAGGTGGGGAAGCCAGACTGGATGGCCTCGGGCACCTGGGAGATGGTCTTCTGGGAGATGTCGCCCAGGAGCATGCAGTGGTAGGTGTAGTCGCAGTAGGAATTACCCTGCCACCTGCCGTTCTTCTCCTCGATGGCGGAGAAGATGTCGCTGCCGGGCTCCACGTGGGCGAAGTCCATGATGGTGGTGGTGCCTCCGAAGAGGGCCGACCGGCTGGCCTCGTCGGGGGGAGCAGTCTCCGCGGGCGGAGTCATGGGCCTGGCGGGGGCCATGTGGGGGTGCCCCGTGACGGAGGTCCAGATGGGCATGGCCACGTGGGAGTGGGGCTCGATGCCTCCGGGCACGACTATCTTGCCCGAGGCGTCGACGACCCGGCCCACGTCGCCGGGCAGGGAGCCGGGGGCCGCCACGGCGGCGATCCTCTCTCCCTCCACGGCCACGTCCCATTCGCCCACGCCCCAGGGCGTGACCACCTGCCCGCCCCTTACTATCAGGTCGATCATGGTCCACCTCCCCGTGTCGTGATGGCTGCCGTGATTGTACCAGGATTTCGGTGGCGCAACACCATTCGAGTCCAGGGTTCGAGCGGTGTCAAGGACCCTGAAGGGGGACCACGGCATGCGGCGCTCCATTTGGCACGGGTCTGATGCGGACGATGTTGATTAGGGTCTCACGGTCTCTCCTGGTGAGGGCTGCCTATGCTGCATCCAAAATCAGCGGTCGGATGGAGGTTCGCAAGCTCCCTTCCGGGTCGACCTCGGGTTAGCCGGAAGGTCCATCCTGCCGAATCTGTTTTTCGACCTCCGACACGTCTATCATCTTTGTCTTGACCGTCGTAGGGGAGACGATGCCCCCGGAGAATATGAGCTGCATGGCATCAGGTACCGTGAGGTTCGTGTCCAGCACGTCCTGGGGCGGCATCAGTACTACGAATCCGGAGTTAGGGAGCGGCGCGGTAGGCACGTATGTCATGATCAGTTTCTCCCCGCCGTCCGTATCAATTATCCCGGTTAGGAAGCCAAGGCTCCATGTACCGGCCCTGGGGAACTGCGCCAGCACTACCCGCTTGAAGCCGGTAACGCTGGTGCCCGAAAAGGACTCTATTAGTTGCCGGTTGGCTGAATAGACCGTCCCGATGAGCGGTATCCGCAACAGGGATGCCCGGGCCCAGTTGACCGCCTTCTTGCCGAGCCTTAGAGATACGAGAGCTCCTATCAGGTACACGACGATGACCGCGGCAGCGATGCCGGGACCCGGCAAAGACAAGTCAACACCGAACTGCCCGGCGATCCACTCAATCCAGGGCCCCAGGACACCATCCGCCAGATCGAACACGAAGCTGACTATCAAATAGGTCAGGGCGACTGGCAGGAGGAGCAGTGACCCGCTAATCAGAGACCCACGTATATGTCTAACCAAAGAGCTGCCTATGCTGGTCCGCGCCATTTCAACCTCCAGGTGCCCAGTGTTTGATGTCCAGTGAGAATGCCCGCGTAATGGGACCCGTTGTAGCCCAGTACGAGCTGCGTCTTCGACCGGGTCAGAACACCCAGCCATGCATGGTTTACCCGCGGCGCTCCAAGAACATGGGCATACCGCCTTTGGGTCGCAGCGAAATGAGGGGAGTCAGTTTCGCGTGGTGACCCGAATCACGGCGCATCCGCCACCGCTGGCCCAAGGTAGCCAATATGAGCTGGGCTTCCATCCATGCAAACCCCTCGCCAATGCACAAGCGGGGCCCCCCTCCAAAGGGATAGTAAGCGAACTGGTGCAACTCCTCTTCAAACTCAGGAGACCAGCGTTCTGGCCGGAATTCCATGGGTTCGTCGAAATATCGAGCGTCGTGGTGACTGATAAGGGTGGGGATGCAGAACATGGCCCCGACCGGGATGTCGTATCCGGCCAGCTCGAAAGGCTCCAGGGCCACCCGACCCATTCGCCAGATTGGCGGGTAGAGACGCATCGATTCTTTAAACACCTGTGTGGTGAAGACCAGTTTCGGGAGGTCTGACAGTTCCGGGGGGCGGCCCTCCAGGACGTCGTCCAACTCCGCATGGAACTTGGCCTGCATCTCGGGGTGGGTTGCCAGCAGGTACCAGGTCCAAGTCAGCGCCGTGGTGACGGTTTCGTGACCCACGGCGAACATGGTAACGATCTCGTCGCGTATCTGCCGGTCGGTCATGACGCCCGGACTCCCGTCGTCCCTTGGCAGGTCGGCCACCGAGAGAAGCAGTGACAGAAGGTCATTTCCTTGATCTTCAACCTGTCTCCGCTGCTCGATCATGCCGAACACCTTCCGGTCCACGTAGTCCAGGTGGCGTTTGAAGCGATTGCTGAATGGGAGCGGCAGGCGGTGCAGAAGGTCCCGCATACGCTCGTACTGAGTGAAGCGGGCGCTCATGTACCGATTGGACATCTCAAAGGCGGCCCCCAACCGCTGGATGTCGTCCGCACTATCGATGCTGAACAGGGTCCTGACCACGATCTTCAAGGTCAGGTCACGCATTTCCCGCGCCATGTCGACGCGTCTCTCGTCCCGCCAGCCCTCCATGTGTTGGACGGCGTGATCGGTCATGATAGTGGCGTATCCCTTGATCTGCTGTTGGTGAAATACGGGCTGCATCAACCGCCGCTGGGTCAGGTGCAGTGGGTCCTCGGAAGTTACCAGCCCGTCTCCCATCAGGTACTTCATGGCTTCGACGTTGCGCCAACGTCCGATGCGCTGGTGGTTGGCGACCAGGAGTTCCCGAATCAGCTCCGGGTGATTTACGAGGTAGACCAGCCAAGGCTTCACCGACATCGTGACCAGGTCGCCGTAACCGGCGGCGACTTTCATGAGGCCAACGGGATCGAGCCAGTAGCGAAAAAGCTGGCCCACCACGGGCAGTTCGGGGGGGCCAGGGGGCAGCCGACAGCCGTCGGCTGATGGATTGGCCGGCATTCCCATTTTCGGAGGCTCCTCTCTGTTACAGGGTCCCAGTCCTGCTGTTCCCGGGACTCGGATTTCTAAACCTTCTGAGCCTGGGGTCGGTGAGGGCAACCACTGCGAACAGGCCCCAGCAATACAGTACAGGCCCCCACGACACTCCGAGAAACGCCTTGGCGATCACCAACGACCAGAAGTAGAAAACTCCGAAAGCAATGCTGGTGTTGCGCGTCAGAATCAGTATCAGCGCGGTGGGTAGCGCCATGATCAACATCGGAGCAGTCAGGGCCGTGCCGCCGATACCGATGGCAGTGGCAGCGCCGCGCCCACCGCGGAAACGGAGCCAAACAGGCCATATGTGGCCGGCCATGGCGCTGGCGCCGCTCAGCATTCCGAGGACGGAGATATGCTGCACTGCTGCTGTCCCGTCCAATAGGTTGGAGACCGAGACAATCGCCATGCCCTTGGCCATGTCTACCAACGCCACCAGAACTCCCCAGCGAACTCCAATCAGCCGTCCCGCGTTGGTCGCTCCCACGTTGCCGTCTCCGAGATACCGTACATCAGAACCCCGGCCGGAGACGCGGTGCACCACCAGCCACGCAGTGGGTAAGCTCCCCACCAGGTAGCTGATCACGACCGCTGCCGGGTACGGCCAGATCACCCTACCGTCTCCTGCGCGTCACTGTCAGGTCTGATAGCTCTCGGTTGCAGGGTAATGTCTCGTCTTCGTTCGAACCAAGCCGGGCTCTCCAACGGATACGAGGGATTTCGCAAGGCCGACCACGCGGTCCCACAGGTGTAGCTCTATGACCAGGAACGAGGCCAGTATCACCAACCCAGCTCCAATGGCGTCGATGATGTAGTGATTGGCCGTCAGGATGATGGCCGTCAACATCAGAGCGGGATAGGCGAGGCCGCATATCTTGACCAGCATATTGGGGGCCCTCAGGAATATGACGCCGAACACCACGGCCCAGCCAAAGTGCAGGCTGGGCATTGCGGCATAGGCGTTGTAGAACCTCCCCATTTCCCGGGTGCCGTATCCTTCAGGTCCAAATACCGCAATGGTGTCCAGGAAGTGGTCCGGAATCATCCGGGGCGGAGCCAGTGGAAACGCTATGAATATCACTATCGCAAGGCCATAGCTGAGCAGAAAGACCTTTCGGTAATGGCGGTATGCCGCCCGGTTCTGGACGTAAAGAGTTACGGCGAGCGTGCCCATCAGGGGCGCAAATATGAGAATGTAGACCCAATTGAACAAAAGAGCTGCCCCACCTTCGCCCACCACGGGCAGGGCAACGCCGGTCACCCATTCCTGCCAGGCAGGTTCCCAGAAAAGCCCGATTTGCCGTTCGAATTCGATAACGCTCCAGGCATTTGCCATTGCGGTGGCCTCGAAGTCCGAATACACCACACGCCCCGCGAACAGGTACACGAGATATGCTGCCCAATAGGCGGCAACAGTTATGGACAACTCCTTAACGTGGGCTGGACTGAAATACTCTGCCACCCGTCTGACGAGGGGCTGCCGTGCCGCTAGCCAGGTAATCCGGGGGCGGCGGAGAGCTGGTCCAAGAGTGAGGTCCGGGGAGAGCCACATTAGCTATTCGACCCCACTCGCTTCCAAAGCGATGGTCCATGAGAACCGTATTTTCTTGTGTCTATTGGAAGACAAAGAACGATTTCAAGACCCACATGGGATATCACAACGGAACGTCTGGCCGGGGGCGAGATAAGCAGCAACTTGTCCGCTTGGTGAAGGGCAAGCTCGGCATGAAGCAGGATGAACCGTTTCTGCCGGATGGCTGGGTCTTCAACAAGTGGGAGACACCCTCAGCCTTCACGATATGGCTGGGTGAATGGTAATCGAAAGACAGCAGCGCCGCTATGACCGGCGTCCATCCCTTAAGCGGGACGACGTGCTCCGGACACTCGGCGCTTCCATCTCACGGTACCACCTAACCATCCCGGCGTCAACTTCTGTGAGCGACGCCTGTGCCTCTACACATTCCCCTATTTCAGCAGGCTGCGAAGGGGAGCCGATGTACCTACCGGAAGCCGTCCTCCCGGAGCCAGCGGGCCACGTCCTTGGCGTAGTAGCTGAGGATGACGTCGGCGCCGGCGCGCTTGATGGCGGTGAGGACCTCGACGGCCGCGCGCTGCTCGTCCAGCCAGCCGTTGGCCGAGGCGGCCTTCAGCATGGAGAACTCGCCGCTGACGTTGTAGGCGGCTATTGGGTAGTTGAAGCTGTCTCTTGCCCTGGCTATGACGTCCAGATAGGCGAGGGCCGGCTTGACCATGACGACGTCGGCGCCCTCCTCGATGTCCAGCTCTATCTCGCGCATGGCCATGCGGCGGTTGGCCGGGTCCATCTGGTAGCCGCGCCGGTCGCCGAAGGAGGGGGCGGACTCGGCGGCGACGCGGAAGGGGCCGTAGAAGGCGGAGGCGTACTTGGCGGCGTAGGCGATGATGGGCACGTCCTTGAATCGGTTCTGGTCCAGGGTGGTGCGTATGGCCTTGACCTGGCCGTCCATCATGGCCGAGGGGGCGACCACGTCTGCGCCGGCCAGGGTGTGGGAGAGGGCGGTGCGGGCCAGCAGCTCCAGGGTGGCGTCGTTGTCCACGCGGCCGCCGTCGACGATGCCGCAGTGCCCGTGGTCGGTGTACTCGCACAGGCACACGTCGGTGATCACCAGCATGTCGGGCACGGCCTGCTTGATCACCCGGATGGCCTCCTGGATGATCCCCTGCTCGTCGTAGGCCTCCCGGGCCCAGGGGTCCTTGTTCTGGGGAATGCCGAAGAGGAGCACGCCGGGAATCCCCAGTTCCGCCGCCTCGGTCACCTCGGCGAGGAGGTGGTCGATGGAGAGCTGGTAGCAGCCGGGCATGGGCTCTATGGGCTCCCGCAGGTCCCTGCCGTGGGTGACGAATATGGGGTAGATGAAGTCGCTGGGAGAGAGGCGGGTCTCCCGGGATAGGACCCGCATCGGCTCCAGCTCCCTGAGCCGTCTCATACGGAGCTCTGGAAAGGCTACCATCTTGGCCTGCCTCCTTTGTCGTTCACCCTCGCGTGTCGTTCACTCTCGTGTCCGGTGGGAACGCCGCGCTTGCGGCGCGCTTATGCTGGGCCCAACGTCCGAACGTGCCCCGCTCCCATTATACCAATTCCCCGTGACCGGGCCATATGGGCAGGTTCGGGGGCCTCGGCGTCAGGCCCCCGGCATGCCCAGGGCTGCGGGGATTCGTTCCTCCGTTGGAACGGGTAAGATCGAATACGCCCCAGGCGCGAGCCCTATGGTCCCCAGGCGTGGGGGCGGAATTGTTCCAGGGGAGGAACAAATAAGGGACAAATACGTCATGGGAGCGAAACATCCAGCGCCGGGCCGGCGCTTAGATTCCTCGCTTGCGGCTCGGAATCACTATGGCCTTGCCAGGGCCACACAAGGGATGAAGCAGAAGGACGTATACCCATCGTCATTCCCCGCACGCGGGAATCCACGTCGAGGGCCTTGGACTCTCGGTTTCGGGGGAGTGACGGATGGATTTCATGGCAATGGCTCTTGGGCGAAAACACCCGGCGCCTCGTCGTCGTCGGCTGCCAAGGGGTTGCCGCCGAGGGGGGCCGGCCTCCGGCGTGGTCATACGGATACCAGTTTGAGGAAGGGGGCTCGGGCCTGTCAAGGGAGCGGTGTCACCCGTAGTGCTCGGTGATGGCCCGGACGAGGCCGGGCACGGTGTACTCCCCGGCCTCGATCTCCACCCTGAGCCCCCTCTCCCGGGCGGTGGAGGCGGTGATGGGCCCGATGCAGGCGGAGGGCAGGTCGCGCACCAGGGACGTGTCGCCGTCCAGGAGGGCAAGCAGGTTGGTGACGGTGGAGGAGGAGGTGAAGGTGATGAGGTCCGGCGTGTCCCCGGCCAGCAGCTCGGCGGCCCGCAGGCGGCCCTCCTCGGGGGCGACGGTCCGGTAGGCCGTCACGTCGTCCACCGCGGCCCCCAGTCGGGAGAGGCCCTCGGGCAGGGCTTTTCGCCCGACGTCGGCCCTGGCCAGCAGGACCCGGGCCCCCCGGACTCCCAGACGTTCCATCTCGGCGACGACGGACTCGGCCACGTATTGGCCGGGCACCAGGTCCGCCCGAATTCCGTGCCGGGCCAGGGCCTGGGCCGTGGCCGGACCGATGGCCGCGACCCTGACGCCTCCCAAGGCCCGTGAGTCCAGGCCAAGGGCAGTCATTCTGCCGAAGAGGGCGTCCACGCCGTTGGCGCTGGTGAGAACGGCCCAGTCGTAGCCGGAGAGGGAGCGGATGGCCCCGTCCAGCTCGGAGTAGCTCTCGGGGGGCACGGTCCGGATGGTGGGGAGCTCGATGGGGTAGGCGCCGGCTTCGGCCAGCATGCGGGACAGCACCGACGCCTGGGACCGGGAGCGGGTGACGATGATCCGCTTCCCGAAGAGGGGTTGGGCTTCGAACCACTGGATGTCCCTGCGAAGCTCCACCACGGGGCCGAAGACCATGGCCACCGGGGAGCCAGGCCGGCTTCCCGGGCCCGGGGTAGGATGTTCCCCAGGGTGCCGGTGACGGAGCGTTGATGGGGCTCGGTGCCCCACTGCACCAGCGCCGCGGGGGTATCCCGGTCCATGCCTCCCCGGGCGAGGGCTTCGGTGATGGGCTCCAGGGAGGTCCAGCCCATGAGCACGACCAGGGTCCCGCCGGTCTTCGCCAGCCGGGCCCAGTCCACGGAGGACTCGTCCTTGGACGGGTCCTCGCTGCCGGTGACGACGGTGAAGGAGCCGGCCAGGCCCCGGTGGGTCACGGGTATCCCGGCGTAGGCGGGGGCGGCGACCGCCGAGGTGACTCCCGGCACGACCTCGAAGGGGACCCCCGCCGCGGCCAGTGCCAGGGCCTCCTCTCCTCCCCTGCCGAAGACGAAGGGGTCACCCCCCTTCAGACGCGCCACCAGCTTGCCCAGGCCAGCGCGGTCGACCAGGAGGTCGTTGATGGCATTGCCTGCTCCATGGCCCGGCGTCCGGGAGCCTTGCCCACGTAGACCATCTCGGCCCCGGGCGCGGCCTGCTCCAGGAGGCGGCCGTCCACGAGACGGTCGTGTACCACCACCTCGGCCCGCTGCAGGAGGCCGAGGCCCCTGACGGTGATGAGCCCCGGGTCCCCCGGCCCGGCGCCTATCAGGTAGACCTTGCCGGAAGGCACTAGCCGCGGGCCTCCCGGATCAGGGCGCCGGCGCCCCGCTCGACCAGCCGTTGGTAGCCGTCCAGGGCCGTCTCGTGGGGGTTGCCGGCCCGGCCCCGGACCTTGGCTCGGAAGGCCCGGGCGCCGTCCTCGGAGCCCAGGTACAGGGTCAGGACCATGGTGTCCCCATCGCAGCGGGCGTAGGCGCCCACCGGCACCTGGCATCCCCCTCCCAGGGCTTCCAGGAAGGCGCGCTCGGCGGTGATGGAGCGCCTGGTCTCGTGGTGCTCCAGCTCCGACAGCAGGGCCCGGGCGCCGTCGTCGTCGCTCCGGACCTCCACAGCCAGGACTCCCTGCCCGGGGGCGGGCACGAAGTCGTTGACGGAGAGGTGCTCCGAGACCTCGTCCTGGAGTCCCAGCCTTTCGAGCCCGGCGGTGGCTAGTATGGCGCCGTCGTAGTCGTCGCCCCGGGTCTTTCGCAGCCTGGTGTCCACGTTGCCGCGGATGGGCAGCACCTGCACGTCGGGTCGCAGGGACCGGAGCTGGGACGCCCTCCGGGGGCTGCTGGTGCCGATTCGAGCGCCCTCGGGCAGCTCCTCCAGTCGGCAGCCCCAGCGGTTCACCAGGGCGTCCCTGGGGTTGGCCCGCCGGCAGACTGCGCCCAGGGCGAGCCCTTCGGGGAGGGCCGTGGGCATGTCCTTGAGGCTGTGGACGGCCATGTCTATCTCGCCCCGGAGGATGGCCCCTTCGATCTCCTTGACGAAGATCCCCCGGCCCAGGCCCGCCAGGGGCGCGTTGGGGGAGGCGTCGCCCTGGGTGCGGATGGTGACCACGTGGAACTCGCGCTCGGGATTCAGAGTGCGCAGGCGTTCCAGCACCTCCTCGGTCTGGCGCAGGGCCAGGCCGCTGCCCCGGGTGCCGACCAGCACGGGCTTCCGGTCTGGTTGGGGCGTGGACTCGGGGGGATGCTGGGTCATGGCTGGGGAGTCCTCGGGACCGGGCCCCGGTTCACGGACGGGTTGCGGCGGCCTGCTCCCGGCCGTCCACCAGCATATGGAGCAGCCGGGCCAGGGCCTCGTCGGACCTGCCGCCCTGCACCAGGGCCAGGAGCTCTCCGTCTATGCACTCCTGCCACCGGTCGGGATGGACGGCGACGCCCAGGCGCTTGATCTCGGCCCGTGCGGAGGAGAGGACGCCCGCCAGGGAGGCGTACTCCAGCACCTCGCTCTTTTCCAGGGTCTCCCTCAGCTTGCGGGCCAGGGCCGGGCTGGCGCCCCCGGTGGACAGGGCCACGGTGACCTCGCCCCGGCGCACCACGGCGGGGGCGATGAAGCTGCACAGGGCCGTCCGGTCCACCACGTTGAGGACTATCCCCTCCCGGGAGGCCTCCTCGTGCACCGCCCGGTTGACGTCCTCGTCGTCGGTGGAGGCGATGGCCAGGAAGGCGCCCTTCAGGTCGCCGTCGACGTACTCGCGGGCCTCCCAGCGGATATCGCCCGCGTCGGCATGGGCGCGGATGCCGGGGGTAACCTGGGGGCTGACCATGGTGATGACCGCGCCGCACTCCAGCAGGCCGGCGATCTTGCGCTCGGCGATCTCGCCGCCGCCCACGATCACGCACGCGCGGCCCTTCAGGTCCAGGAACACGGGGTAGTACGGGGGCAACTGCCTCTCCCCTAGACGAAGTACCTGACCCGGGTCTTCTTGTACTCCCGGGTGCTGTACAGCATCAGGTAATCGCTGACGGCCGTGGCGTCGGAGATCTCCCGGGCCACCTCCTCGCAGCCCTCCTTGGACGTGGCGTGGATCATGGTGAAGTGGGAGTAGGGCCAGTCGGGGAAGGTGGGCCTCTCGTAGCAGTGGGTGACGGCGGGGTGGGCCGCCATCTTCATGCCCACCTCATCGGACTGCTCCGAGGGGACCCGCCACACTCCCATGCCGTTGTGGGTGAAGCCGGCCCTCCGGTGGTGGAGCACGGCGCTGTAACGCCGCATGATGCGACGCTCCTGGAACTCCCGGGCGATGTCGAACAGGCCCGGGAGGGACACCTCCAGACGGGCCGCCATGCCGTCGAAGGGCCTGGGCACCATGGGCAGGTCCTCCTGGAGCTCCCGGATGGCGCGTATGTCGAACTCGCTCAGGGCCACGGGCGTGTTCCAGTCCTCCCGGCGGGCGGCGCCGTCGTAGCCGTCGGGGCTGTACTGGTAGGCGGCGCTCACGCCCTTGACCATGTCGAAGTTGACGCCGATCTTGAAGAACCGGATGGTGGGCATGATGCGGCAGGACCGGGCGGCGGTCCTCTCCCGCATCGCCTCCACGGTCTCGTCGATGCTGTCGCCGGGGGGGACGGCCACGGTGAACCAGAGGTTGTAGAAGGAGCCCTCCCGGGCGTAGTTGTGGCTTACGCCGGGATGCTCGTTGATGGCCAGGGCCCCCTGGTGCAGGGACTCGGGGTCGAAGGCCATGGCGACCAGGCTGGTCTTGTACCCCAGCCGCCTGGTGTCGAAGATGGCGCTGATCTGGCGGACGACGTTCTGGCGGCGGAGGTCCTCCAGGTGGCCGAGGACCGCGTCCTCGGAGATGTCCAGGGTCTCGCCTATCTCCCGGTAGCTCCTTGGACAGGGCTCGGGCGCCAGGGGAAACCGGGACTGCACTATGTTGAGCAGCTTGCGGTCCGTCAGGTCCATGTTGGCTATGCAGCTCCTTGGACAGGGTCTCTCATGCCTGAGCACGCCTGGGAACTTGTCCCGGACAGCTACTAGGTTAGCATAGCCCTATGGGAGGGTCAACGTGAGCCCGTTGGCGCGGCCGTCGGGAGGGTCACGGAAGGTTCAGTACCGGCCCCGCCTGACGGCCGCTCCCGCTCTGACTCGGTGACCGTTGGGTCGTCGCCGGTGCTTGGCACCGGCGGCCCCTGGGCAGGAGGGGCTCGCCCACCGCCAGCTTGTACAGGGCCATGGCCAGGACACCGGCGACGAAGCCGCCGACGTGGGCCATGTAGGCCACGAAGCTTCCCCCGGAGCCGGGGCCCAGGGAGCCCACTCCCTGGAAGAGCCCCTGGGCAGGAGGGGCTGGAGCACGAACCAGAACCCCACGTGGGCCAGCAGGACCGCCGGCAGCTGCGGATGACGGTGATGAAGAGCATGAAGATAAGGGTGGTCACCCGGTTGTAGGGGTAGAGCACCAGGTACGCGCCCAGGACTCCCGAGATGGCGCCGCTGGCGCCGATGAGGGGGACGGTGGAGTCGACGTCGGTGACGACGTGGGCCCAGACGGCGACGATGCCGCAACCGAGGTAGAAGAGGAGGTACTTGACGTGGCCCAGGCGGGCCTCCAGGTTGTCGCCGAACACCCACAGGAACAGCATGTTGCCGATGAAGTGCATCCAGCCGCCGTGCATGAACATGGAGGTGAATACGGTGCCCCATGGGCCGATGGGCGAGGCGATGTCCACGTCCACGGGGCCCGTGGGAGTGAGCACACGGACGCCCTCCAGCACCCGCCCGGCGGCGAGCTCCGCCGGTATGAGCCCGAACATGTAGTTGAACCGGAAGAGGTCGAAGTCGTTGAGAAGGACAGAGTAGGCGAAGACGATGGTGTTGAGGGCTATGAGGGCGATGTTGACGTAGGGCCTGTGGGTCTGGTAGAGGCTGATGTCGGAGATGGGGAGCATGTCAACGCCAGAACCGTGTGGGCCTCCATCCAGTGGCGGGGCCAGCGCCGGGGCCAGCGCCGGGGCCAGCGCCGGGGCCAGCGCCGGGGCCAGCGGGGGGCCGCAGGGACTCTCCGATGAGGAGCTTGTACCCCGAGATCATCAGCCCGCCGGCGGCGAGGCCTCCCAGATGGGCCATGTAGGCCACCGTGGCGCCCGAGGAGACCACCCCGGCCCCGATGGGACCGACGATCATGGGCAGGATGAAGAAGACGATCACCAGCCAGATGGTGTTGGGATACCGGAAGGTCAGGAGGTAGGCGCCCACCACGCCGGCGATGGCGCCGCTGGCGCCTATCAGGGGCGCCGGGGAGTCCATGTCCACGGCCACCTGGGTCCAGACGGCGGCCACTCCCGCCGCCAGGTAGAAGAGCAGGTACTTGACGTGGCCCAGCTTCTCCTCCAGCCGCCCGCCGAAGCCCCACAGGAACAGCATGTTGCCCACCAGGTGGAGCAGGCTGCCGTGGATGAACATGGATGTGAACACCGAGGTCCAGACGGAGAAGGGAGGGTTGATGTCCCTGAGGACGCCCGAGGAGTCGAAAACGGGCCTGAGGTCGCCGGCGCGGGTCAAGTCGAAGGGGACCAGCCCGTAGGTGAGGAGGAAGATGTTCAGCCGGTCGGTGGAGCCCAGCTCCCCCAGCCCCTGGAGGCCGCCCAGGACGATCTCGTAGAGGAACACCAGGGTGCTGGCCGCGATGAGGGCCATGTTGACCAGGGGCCGGCGGGTGCGGTACAGGAGGACCAGAAAGGAGACCGGGGCCAGCCCTTCGCCGGGCTCGGGGCGACGGTGGCCCGGCGTATGTCCGGTGTACTCGGGTTCGTCCAACCGGGTGCTAGCCCGCCGGCTCGGGCTCCATCAGGCGGGCCCGACGCCGTACGTACTCCTCGGTGAGCAGTCCCATGGCCAGGGAATCGTGCCACTCTCCGTCCTTGGGGTGGGTGCCCCTGAGGCGGCCCTCGAGCTTGAATCCGATGCGCTCGCACATGTGAAGGGCGGGCAGGTTGTACTCTGGGATGTCGACCCAGGCGCGGTGAAGGTTGTAGGTGTAGAAGGCCAGGTCCAAGGAGGTGGACGAGGCCCGCGGTCCCGTACCCCCGGTACCAGAGCTCCTTGCGGCCGACCAGGATGAATAGCTGGGCCTCCCACAGGGGGGCTTCGATGAGTATCTGGCCCTCGCCGATGTGGTCGCCGTTGGCCGAGTGCACCGAGTAGATCTTCCGGACGTCGCTGTGGAACACCTCCTGCCAGTGCTCCTCCGAGGCGTCGACCATCTGGGAGGGTGTGTAGCCGATGTGGAGCGGCTCACCCTTCTCGTCGGTGCCGTACCAGGAGGCGTTGACCTCCTTGTCCTGGAGCCATTCGGCCATTCTGGCCACGTCTTCCCTGGTAATGTCGCTGAGGCTTACTTCTGGAAGCATTGGCGCCCTCCGTGATGTCCCGAAGGCTGTCTGCCCACCGTTGGGGAGCGGCTCGTCCCCAGGGGAATGTTGACTCTCATTATACCAGATGACCGGCGTCATTCGTATTGAAAAGGGGCCTGCCCTGTGCTACGCTCCGTGGAACCCGCCAAGTCCGGTCCAGCCGAGATCCGAGTGTCTCCTTTCCGCTTCTCACCCAGGCCCAACCAGGCCCATGAAATCCACTGGCAGGAGTGGAGCGCGGCCGCCTTCGACCGGGCCAGGCTGGAGGACAAGCCGGTGCTGCTGTCCATATCCGCCGTGTGGTGCCACTGGTGCCACGTGATGGACGAGACGGCCCTCTCGGACCCGGAGGTGATCCGGCTGGCCAACGAGAGGTACGTGCCGGTGCGGGTGGACAGCGACCAGCGCCCCGACGTGAACGCCCGGTACAACATGGGCGGGTGGCCCACCGTCGCCCTGCTGACGCCCGAGGGCGACGTGATCGCTGGTTACACGTACATGGACGCATCCCGTCTCCTCACCACGCTGGAGCGGGGAGCCTCGGCGTGGGCCGGGGAGAGGCAGACCCTGCTGGACAGGGGCCTGAAGGCGCGGGACAGGTTGGCGAAGAGGCCCGGGGCGGCCACCGCCGCCGAAGAGCCGGACGCTTCCATCGTCGACGAGGTGGTGGAGGCGGTGGAGGCCGGCTACGACCGCGAGCACGGCGGGTTCGGGACGCAGCCCAAGTTCCCCGCGGCGCCGGCCCTGGACCTGCTGCTCCACAGCTACCTGGTCACGGGCGACGGGGCACGGTTGGAGATGGTGGAGCGGACGCTGGAGGGGATGGCCCGGGGCGGCCTGTACGACACCGAGGAGGGCGGCTTCTTCAGGTACTCCACGGCCCGGGACTGGTCGGCGCCCCACTACGAGAAGATGCTCGGGGACAACCTGGAGCTGGCGGACCTGTACGCGCGGGCCCACCTGGTGACGGGGCGAGAAGAGTACCGGCGCGTGGCCTCCGGGGTGGTGGACTACCTGCTGGCCCACCTGTACGCCAAGGGGACGGGGATGTTCTTCGGGAGCCAGGACGCCGACGAAGGGTACTATGCACTGCCCCTGAAGGAGAGGCAGCAACGGGGCTCGCCCGCGGTGGACGGGGTACTGTACACGTCCCTCAACGCCCGGGCGGCGTCGGTCTTCTTGAAAGGAGCGTGGGTCCTGGCCTCGCCGTCCATGCGGGAGGCGGCCGTCGGGTGTCTCGACTTCCTGCTGGAGCAGGCGGGCCCCTGGCCGCTTCGGCACTCGTACGTGCCCGGGGATGCCGGCGGCATCCCGGCCCTGCTGATGGACTACGCCGAGCTGGTGAACGCCCTGCTGGACGCCCACGGGGAGACGGCGTCGCCTCGCTACCTGGAATGCGCCCGGCGACTGGCCGACGAGATGGTCGACCGGCTCTCGGACCATGAAGGTGGCGGGTTCTTCGACCTTGCCGAGGACCCCGAGGCGGTGGGGAGCCTGAGGTTCAGGGACAAGCCCCTCGCCGACAACTCGGCAGCGGCCCGGGCGTTGGTCCGCCTCCACAACGCGACCTTCGAGAGCGGGTACAGGGAGAGGGCCCGGGGCGCCCTGGCCGCGCTGGCGCCGGTGGCCCGGCGGCACAGGGGGGCGGCGGCCCAGTACGCGCTGGCGCTGGAGGCGTTCATGAACCCGCCCGTGGAGGTGAGCGTGGTAGGTCCGCCGCACCGGGCGGAGACCCGGAGCATGCTGAGGGCGGCGGCCACGGTACCGTACCCCCACACCGAGGTGAGGTTCATCGATCCGGAGGACCCGGACAGACTGGCGCAGGCGGGATATCCGGCGGCGGAGTCGCCCCAGGCCTACGTGTGCCTGAACACCGTGTGCCTGGCGCCCATAGGCGATCCCGATGCGCTCCACGGGGCGGTGAAGGGCTTCCTGCAGCCGGAAGTACGGGACATCGGGGGCATGATCCAGAGTATAGGGGACGTCCGATTATAGGAGACGCCCGAGTATGGGAGACGCCCGAATATAGGAGACGGAGGTTAGCGGGCCGAGTGTATAAGAGCGCTGGCTGCGGTGAGCTGGGACTGGAGCAGGTAGGGCAACGGGTGACGCTGTCGGGTTGGGTGAACCGGAGAAGGAACCACGGCGGGCTGGTCTTCATCGACCTGCGAGACCGGTCGGGGGTGGTGCAGGTGGTGTTCAATCCGGAGCTGGCCCCGGAGCCCCACGCCGTGGCCGAGCAGGTGCGGTCTGAGTGGGTCATAACGGTGGAGGGAGCCGTGTCGGAAAGGCCGCCCGAGGCGCAGAACCCCGACATCGCCTCGGGCTCCGTAGAGGTGGTGGCGGGGGAGGCCCGGGTACTGAACCCCTCCCGGACGCCGCCCTTCTACGTCAACGAGGAGTCCGACGCCGAGGAGCCTCTCCGCCTGAGGTACCGCTACCTGGACCTGCGCAGGCCCCGCATGCAGGAGATACTGGCCCTCCGGCACCGGGTGGTAAAGCACATCCGGGACTTCCTGGACCAGCGGGGCTTCCTGGAGATCGAGACGCCCATACTCCTGAAGAGCACCCCCGAGGGGGCCCGTGACTTCCTGGTGCCCAGCCGGCTGCAGAGCGGCAACTTCTACGCCCTGCCTCAATCGCCGCAGCAGCTCAAGCAGCTGCTGATGGTCGCCGGCGTTGAGCGGTACTTCCAGATCGCCCGGTGCTTCCGGGACGAGGACCTGAGGGCCGACCGCCAGCCCGAGTTCACCCAGCTCGACCTGGAGATGAGCTTCGTCGATGAGAAGGACGTTCTGGACCTGACCGAGGAGCTGTACACGACCATGATCAGGGCCGTCGCTCCCGGCAAGAGGCTCACCTCGCCCTTCCCGCGTCTGGCCTACGACGAGGTCGTCGAGCGCTACGGCACCGACAAGCCGGACCTGCGCTTCGGGATGGAGATCGGAGACGTCACGGACCTAGCCATGAAGACGGACTTCCGGGTGTTCCACCAGGTGGTGAAGGGGGGCGGCCGGGTCAGGGGCTTCGCGGCGGCGGGCCTGGGCGGGACGAGCAACCGGGAGCTGAGGGACCTGGAGGAGCTGGCCCGGCGGCACGGCGCCCGGGGCCTGAGCCACGTGCGCATCGGCCCAGGACATCCCCTGGAGGAGCTGACGGAGGATGACCTGCAATTCGCCCCGGGCTTGCGGATGACCCCGGAGGCGGCCGCGGAGCTGGCCCGCCGCCTCTCCGGAGGCCCGGGAGACCTTCTCCTGCTCCTGGCGGGCCCTGACCGGGAGATAAACCCTCCCCTGAGCGCCCTGCGCAACGAGATGGGAGACTGGCTGGGGCTGGCCGACCCGGACGCCCTGGCCTTCGCCTTCGTCCGGGACTTCCCCCTGTTCGAGTGGCACGAGGAGTCGGGCAGGTGGGAGTCCTCCCACCACCCGTTCACGTCTCCAGCGGAGGAGTTCGTGGACCTGGTCTACTCGGGCAACCTGGACGTGACCTCCAGGCCGGGAGCGGGAGAGGTGGACATGGGAGGAATCAAGTCCCGGGCCTACGACCTGGTCTGCAACGGCAGCGAGCTGGCCAGCGGCAGCATCCGCGTGCATCGACGGGACCTGCAGGAGAGGATATTCCAGGTGCTGGGCTACACTGCCGAGGACGTACAGGCGAGGTTCAGCCATCTGCTGGAGGCGTTCGAGTTCGGGGCGCCGCCCCACGGGGGCATCGCTCCCGGCATCGACCGGCTGGTGGCCATCCTGGCCGGGGCGCCGTCGATCCGGGACGTCATAGCCTTTCCCAAGACGCAGAGCGGGTCCGACCTGCTCTTCGGTGCGCCGTCGCCGGTGGGGGAGGCCCAGCTCCGGGAGCTGGGGCTGGGGCTGGTGCGCTGAGGCTCCCGCCGTGCGGCGAATTGCGGAGGAAGTCGGGGGAGTAGGAGAAACTTTTCACAAACTAGTCGTTATGATATAATCCCATATGGCACCACCCGTAGGAGCCGATGTAGTTGAAAGTCTCCAGGGAAGACACGGCGCCACGCCAGGTCGTCCTTACCGTAGAGCTAGATGACACGGACCTCGAACCCTCTTTAGAACGCTCCTACCGCCGCGTTGTGAACCGGGTGGTCATTCCCGGCTTCCGCAAGGGGAAGGCCCCCCGCTACCTGGTGCAGAACTACGTCGGCAGGGAGGCCCTCATCCAGGAGAGCCTGGACCAGATCGTCCAGGACGCCCTCGACAAGGCCCTCCAGGAGCAGGACCTCCAGGTGTTCGGCGACCCGCAGCTCGACCTGGTCGAGACCGACCCCGTCTCCTTCAAAGCCACGCTGCCGCTGGAGCCCCTGGTGGACCTGGGCGACTTCCGCAGCGTGCGCCTTCAGCCCGACCTGGCGGAGGTGACGGAGGAGCGGGTGGACGAGGTCATAGAGCGGCTGCGGTACGAGTCGGCCCCGTGGCAGCCCGTGGAACGGGGCGTCAAGTTCGGCGACCTGGTGACCCTGGACGTAGAGGGTGTCATCGCGGGCGACCAGGTGATGGACGACAAGGGCGTAGACTTCATACCCGCCCAGGACAACCCCAGCCCCTTCCCAGGGTTCTCGGTGTACCTGGAGGGGATGAACGCGGACGAAGACAGGGAGTTCAGCCTGAACGTGCCCGAAGACTATCCCCAGACGGCGATAGCGGGCAAGGAGTGCCAGTTCAAGGTCAGGGTGCTGGAGATAAAGGAGAAGGGACTGGCCGACCTGGACGACGAGTTTGCCAAGGGCGTGGGCGACGGCTACGAAACGATGGAGGAGCTCCGGGCCAGCGTCCTGGAGGACCTGAAGGAGCAGTCGGAGCGCATCGCCCAACGGGAGCTGGAGTCCAAGGCCCTGGACGAGGTGGTCAAGGGGGCCAGCGTCGAGATGCCCGACCTGGCGATGGACCGCGAGATCGAGCAGATGATCGACGAGCAGGTCAGCGCGCAGCAGAGCCGCCGCATGGACGTGGACGAGTACCTTCGCAACGAGGGAAAGTCCCGGGACGAGCTGCAGGACGAGCTCCGGCCCGCCGCCCGGGAACGGCTGACCCGGTACCTGGTCGTGAGGCAGATAGCCAAGGAGGAGGGCATCGAGGTCTCGCCCGACGACGTGGACGCCGAGGTGGAACGGCTGACCTCCGGCGCGGGGGAGTCGGGAGAGGCCCTACGGCGGGCCTTCTCGTCGGAAAATGCCCGGGTCTCCATACAAGGCACGGTGCTGACCCGGAGGACGCTGGAGCGCCTGGGGCAGATCGTGACGGGGGCCGCCGAGGAAACGGAAACGGCCGCGGAGCCGCCCACGGCGAGCGCCGAGGAACCCGGGCAGGAGGCAGCCGAGGAGTCGGCCCAATCCACGTCCGATGAGACGCCGGCAGGGACGTCCGACCAAGCAGGGACGTCCGACCAAGCAGGGGCGTCCGACCAAGAAGGAGGGAGCTCCGGTGACAATGAACCCTAGCAACATCATACCGATGGTGATCGAGACCAGCCCCCGCGGGGAGAGGGCCTTCGACATATACTCCCTGCTGCTGAAGGAGCGGATCATCTTTCTGGGGACGCCCATAACGGATCACGTTGCCAACGTGATCGTGGCCCAGCTTCTGTACCTGGAGCGGGAGGACCCGGAGAGGGACATAAGCCTGTACATCAACAGCCCGGGCGGGGTGATAAGCTCGGGGCTGGCCATCTACGATACGATGCAGCTCATAAAGCCCGACGTGTCGACGATCTGCGTGGGGATGGCCGCCAGCATGGCCACGGTGCTGCTGAGCGGTGGAGAGAAGGGCAAGCGTTACGCTCTCCCCAACGCGACGGTGCACATGCACCAGCCCATGGGCGGGGCCCAGGGGCAGGCCAGCGACATCGAGATCGCGGCCCGGGAGATACTGAGGATGCAGGACAAGATACGCAACGTGCTGTCGGAGCACACCGGGCAGGCCTATGAGAAGATCGCCCGGGACACCGACAGGGACTACTATCTCCCGGCGGACCAGGCTATGGAGTACGGGATAGTGGACGAGGTGCTGGGCGGCTCCTCGGCCTCGGAGAACGGCGACAGCCCCGGAGGCCAGGAATAGCCCGGCACAGGGCGGGCGTCACCTCGGGCCTTCGCGAGGAGACGACGCGACCGCGGCCGGCCGGCCGAATGGCGCCGGCCGTCACAAGGCTGAACTCGGGGCTCTGATCGGAGATGGGGCTTGGCCAGTAGCAGGGACGGTAGAAGGGTCTATCAGTGCTCCTTCTGCAGGAAGGGCGAGACCGACTCCAACCGTCTGGTCGCCGGTCCCGGCCGGGTCTTCATCTGCTACGAGTGCGTCCGCGCCTGCAAGCAGGTAATCGACCAGAACTCCTCATCCTCCACCAAGCGCGGCACCGTCCGGCACCGGAAGCTCCCCGTGCCCCGGGCCATAAACGACGCCCTCGACGGCTACGTGGTCGGACAGGAGCAGGCCAAGAAGGTCCTGAGCGTGGCCGTCTACAACCACTACAAGCGGGTGTGGAACGGAGCTCCCGAGTCGGACATCGAGATCGAGAAGACCAACATCCTCTTGATGGGCCCGACGGGCTCGGGCAAGACGCTGCTGGCCCAGACGCTGGCCCGGATGCTGGACGTACCCTTCGCCATCGCCGACGCCACGTCCCTGACGGAGTCGGGGTACGTGGGCGAAGACGTGGAGAACATACTGCTGAGGCTGATCCAGGCGGCGGACTGGGACATGTCCCGGGCGGAGCGGGGGATCGTCTACATAGACGAGATAGACAAGATAGCCCGAAAAGAGGGCCCCAACCGGTCCATAACCAGGGACGTCTCGGGCGAGGGCGTCCAACAGGAGCTGCTGAAGATAGTGGAGGGGTGCTCGGCCAACGTCCCCCCGCAGGGAGGACGCAAGCACCCGTACCAGGAGTTCCTGCAGATAAGCACGCACAACATCCTGTTCATCGGCGGCGGGGCCTTCGGCGGGCTCGACGAGATCGTGGAGCGGAGGCTGGCCCGGGGCAACGGCAAGATGGGCTTCAGGCCGGCCGAGTCGTGGGGAGGGAATGGGTCCAACGGAGCGAAGGGGCCCGCGGACCCGAACGTGCTGGACCACCTGACGGCCGCCGACCTGCTGCAGTACGGCTTCATACCGGAGCTGGTGGGGAGGTTCCCAGTCACGACCTACCTGGACTCCCTGGACCAGTCGGCGCTGGTGAGGGTCCTGACGGAGCCGAAGAACGCCATCGTCAAGCAGTACGAGCAGCTCTTCAGCATGGACAACGTGGAGCTGTCCTTTACGCCCAAGGCGCTGGAGGCGGCCGCACAGAAGGCCATCACCCGGGCAACGGGGGCCCGGGGCCTTCGCGGCATAATCGAGGAGACGCTGCTGGACGTGATGTACGAGCTGCCCTCGCTGAAAGAGGCGGAGCGGTGCATCGTGGACGAGGAGTGCATCAGCGGCCGGACGCCGCCGGCGCTCCTGACGGGCACCGGCCAGTGCCTGGAGTTCCCCATAGAGTACCGGCGCCTGGCGTAGAGCTCCCGGCGCATCTGGAAGGCGCCGCCCTTTTCCTTCAAGTGGTTGCAGTTCAGCCGTAGCCCCACCCCGCAGTTGTTGGCCCACCCTCCCGCCCCCCGCTGCGCGCGGCAGGGAAGGCCCCGCCCTGGGGCTTATCGCTCTTGGCAGTCGGGCGTCCAGCTTGTCGAAGGGTGTGGTCCGGCGCTCTCGAGGAGCTGGTCGGCTCTAGGCCGTCACGGGTCCGCCACCATCATGGGAGGAGGCGGCGAGGGCCCGCTCCACCTCGTCGTTGAGGCAGAGCCCGTCCGTGGGCGCTCCCGAGGCGTCTAGCACGGTCCCGTGCTCTATCCGGACGCGTCCGTTGGCGACGGCGTCCAGGGTCGCCGTCAGCAGGTGCGGCTCCCGGCGGTAGCCCTCGTGGCGGATGAGGCGGAACAGGGGAAGGTCCTCACCCGGGTCATCCTCGAGCCCGCCGATGGACCGGCCCTCCAGGTCCCTCCAACCGGCGTCGAAGGCGGGGCCCCGGATGGGTATGCTGACGTAGGAGACCATGGGACCCCGGTCCACCTCCTCGGTCACCAGGTGGACCATGGCGCCGGTGGTGTCCGACCGGGCCTCGATGAGCTGCCAGATGACCTCCTGCCAGGCGCCGACGGGGCCCGTCGGCAGGGCCGGATGCAGGTTGAGCATGGTGTACCGGCGGCACATCTCGGGGCCGACGATGAGCATGTACCCCGCAAGGACGCACACATCCGGTCCGAACCCGTCCAGGCGGGAGATGACCTGACGGTCGTATTCGCCCCGGCGTTCCGAGATGGGTCCTCCAAGGATCCGGCGCGCCTTGCGGGAGGAGTGGTAGACGAGGGGAAGCCCGTAGTCGCGTACCCGCCGCAGGAAGCGGTCGCTGCCCTCGGCCTCGCCGGGCTCGCGGTTGGTGAAGACGAACTCCATGCGGGCGTCCAGGCGGCCCGCGGCGATGAGACCCTGGACATGGTCCAGCAGGCCCAACGACCCGGGCCCCCTGCCGGTGGAGAACCAGCCTATCCTGAGCACGGGAGCCCCAACGCGGACTGCGGCTTGACATAAACCGGGGCGAGGCGAAGCAGCGGGAGGCGGGTATGGGTGTCAGCGTCGACCCCGAGCACGCTACTCCTCGTCGGGGAAGAGGGGTCCGTCCGTCGGTCCAGTGGTGTGGGCCTCGCGGAGCCTGGTCATCCTGAGCTCGGCCTCGGAGAGCAGCCGGCCGCATAGCTGCACCAGGCGCATCCCCTCCTCGTAGAGGTTCGTGGCCGCCTCCAGGGTAAGCTCCCCCGATTCCAGGGCGCGGACGGTCTCCTCCAGGCGCGTGTAGGCGTCCTCGAAAGACAGGCCAGGCGCCTGGGGGTCGCCCTCGGGTTGGCCGCCGGCTTGTGGACAGGATGACTGCATGGCTGCGACTCCGGCTAGAAGAGCCTGGCCCCCGCGGTGGTCTCGGCCCGCCTCCGGCGTTGCGGCTTGGGCCCCCTTTTGCCGGCGGTGGCTTCGACGGCCCCGTCGGTCACGGTGATCTTGAGCTCGTCGCCGACGGCAACATGGCTCTTTCGAGAGACGACCTGGGAGTTGGGCATCTTCTCCACGATGGCGTAGCCGCGGTCCAGGATGGCATGGGGCTCAAGGGCCTGGAGGCCGATGCGGCGGCCCTCGACGTTCTGCTTCATCTGGGACAGGAGCTGCGACATGGACGCGGCGGCGGATCGGGACAGGTCCTCGAGCCTGTGGGCGAGGGCGGTCAGGTCCGGCGCGCGGATGGCCAGGTCCCTGGCCCGGGCCTCCACGTCGGTGCGACGGGAGGTCACGAGCTTTGCGAAGGTCCGGGACAGGCCGGCGCTCCGGCTCTGGAGGTCGTGGAGGAGGGCGGCTCCGTCGGGCACGGCCAGCTCGCCGGCGACGGAGGGGGTTGGGGCCCTCACGTCGGCCACGTAGTCGGCCACGGTCCAGTCGCGTTCGTGGCCGACGGCGCTGACGATGGGGATGCGGCTGGCGTAGACGGCCCTGGCCACGGTCTCCTCGTTGAATGCCCACAGCTCCTCGATGGAGCCGCCGCCCCTGGCGATTATGATGACGTCGGCGAGGCCCTCGCCGTTGAGGCCGTCGATGGCGGACACGATGCTCCGGGCCGCGCCGTCACCCTGCACCTGGGCCGGGGCGAGGCGCAGCTCTACCAGGGGGTAACGGCGCGCGATCACGCTGCGCACGTCGTGGACCACGGCGCCCGTTGGGGAGGTGACCAGCCCCACGACCCTGGGGAACCTGGGCAGGGGCCGTTTCCGCGAGGGCTCGAACAGCCCCTCCTCCTCCAGCCGCATCTTCAGGCGTTCCAACTCCAGGTAGAGGGGGCCGGTGCCTTCGGGCATGATCAGGTCGGCGACCATCTGCAGGTCGCCCCGGGCCTCGAAGAGGGAGATGCGGCCGTGGGCGAGGACCAGGCTGCCCTCCGCCAGCAGGTCCGCGCCCCTGCCGTTTCGGAACATGACGCAACGGATCTGGCTCTGGGAGTCCTTGATGGTGAGGTAGTTGTTGCCCGAGGAGTGGCGGCGCAGGTTGAAGACCTCGCCGCTGATCCACAGGTCGGCCAGGAGGGAGTCCCGCTCCAGGGACTCCCTCAGGTAGCGTGTGATCTGGGATACGGTGTAGACCGGCATGGGCTATGACCTGGCCCGGTCCTCGAGCTTGCGGACCCACCCGCTGAACAGAGGGCATTCGGCGCGAATGGCGTCGAGCCCGATTGCCTCCACCGCCAAGACGCCCATCAGGGGCTTCTGGTAGCCTTCGAACAGGTAGCGGACCCGCCTGGACGGAGCGGTATCCTGCGAGTCGTTGATCTCCTCGGGGCTCTGAAATTCGTCTCGAATTCCTTGAAGCTTGTCTGCCAAGTCAAACCTGCCGATACTTTGGGCAAATCTGTCAGGGTCGCTGAACAGAAGCCCCTCGAACTCGTGCATCACCACGTACGGGACAAAGCGGCGCCGGTCGAAATCATCGCCAAGCGAGCCCGAGATATCGTCCAGTACCGCTTCCTCCACCGAGGCTGCCCGCTCGCTCAAGGTGTTCCGCGCTCCGGCTTGCCCCCTACCGGGCCAGGTATCCGGCAGCCCATAGTAGTCTACCATGGTGGTCGCGAGGGTTTCCTGGTTTGCCGCCAGGTGCTTCAAGATGTCGGCCCGAACCGAGTGCCACGGCCGGATTCCGCCGCGCCGGCTCCGCTGGCGGGCGTTCCCGAGGAGGCGGGCGCCGACATGGGTGTATCCAACGCTGTACAGGTGGGGCGCCAGGACTTGCTTTACGAACCTCTCCTCCGTCTGGCCTTCGACGTGCACCAGTACACGGGGCATCCGCTATTCTCTCGCCGGACGCCCGCCGAGCTCGTTCTTCTCCCAGAGCTGGCCCAGGCTGTAGCTTTCCAGCCAGGACTCCAGCTCGGAGGAATCGAGCCGGGTGAATTGGGTGGCCCCGTCGACCCGTTCCGCCACCAGCACGTCCTCCGGCTCGAAGTGGTCCAGCAGCAAGGATGACTGGGTGGAAACGATGACCTGGGCTTGCGTCGAGGCCTGCTTCATCAGCGCGGCCAGCAGGGTAATCGCGTAGGGGTGCATGCCCAGCTCGGGCTCGTCCACGAGGGTCACCGATGGCCTGTATTCCTGGGGCTGGAGGAACAGGGTTGCCAGGGCCATGAATCGCAGCGTTCCGTCCGATAGCGAGGACGCATCGAAATAGGCATCCGTCCCCGTGTGTCTCCACTCCAGCCTGATCTTGTCCGGGTTCAGTCGCTGGGGCTCGAGTAGGAAATCCTGGAAGAAGGGTGCCACCTGCCGGACCGTCCCAGTGATCGTATTGTAGGAATCCTTGTGCTTCTCACCTAGAAAGTAAAGGAAGGCTGCCAGATTGGAGCCGTCGGTGCGGAGATGCTGGTTGTCGTTGACGTCGGCCGTCTTCTTCATCGGAGAGTTGGGACCGGTGTCGTGGAAGTGATAGAGCCGCCAGCTATCGAGGTGTCGCCGGATGGGCGATACCATTCCTGTTGAGTCCAACTCACTTATGGCGGCTTCCCGCCGCGAGTTTATGATTCCTTCCACGTCCCACCGGGGACCGCCCTCTTTGTCCTGGCCATGAACGACTTCACTCTCCGCGAACAGTTGGTCGTCGTGGGTCGGCTCAAGAAAGATCTCGTATCGGATTAGTCCCTTCTGGAGAGAGACGCTGATATGCAGGTCACTGGTGACTCGTGACCCGAAGTGCAGCACCCTGTCAGCGCCGCCGGCCTTGATGACATAATCCCTCAACCGACCTTCCCCAAGGGCCTTCAAGAATGCGAACACGCCGATGAAGTTGGACTTGCCGGAGCCGTTGGGCCCGATGAGCACCGTCAACGGACCAAGATCCAGCTCCTCGACGGACGCGATGCTCTTGAAGCCTCTGACGGTTATGTGGTCGATTGACTTCATCGCGTCGCTGGCGTCAAGTATCCGCCACCCCAATCACGTCCCGATGGTGGTTGTCGACCCGTTCTCGTCAGCAGGTCCCGTCAGGCCCGCTCGATGTACTCGCCGCTTCGGGTGTCTATGCGGACGGTCTCGCCGTTGCTGATGAAGAGGGGCACCTGGATGGATACTCCCGTCTCCAGCGTGGCGGGCTTGGTGCCCCCCTGGGCGGTGTCGCCCTTGAAGCCCGGGGGCGTATCGGTGACCTTCAGCTCGACGAAGGTGGGGAGCCGTATGTCGATGACCTGCCCGTTGTAGAACACCACGTCCACGACGGTCTCCTCCCGCAGGTAGGACACGGTCCCTCCGAGCTGCTCCCTGGTGAGGGGGTACTGGTCGTAGGTCTCCATGTCCATGAAGGTGTAGAAACGGCCGTCGGAGAAGAGGTACTGGGCGGGTTTCGTGTCCACCTGGGCCAGGGAGAACTCGGTGGTGTAGCTCTGGAAGGTGCGCTCGATGACCTTGCCGTCGCGCATGTTCTTCAGCTTGAGGCGGGTCACGGGGGCGCGTTGCTGCATCTTGTGCCTCTCGTAGTCGACCACCTCGTAGGGCTGGCCGTCCACCTCTATCGCGACACCTCTTCTCAGGTCCCCGAAGTTAATGGTCATGGCCCCTCCCCAGGAAAGCTAGCTCGCCAGCAAGGTTCCGATTATGGCGCCCATGATGGTGACCCACATCGCAATGGTGATGCCGAGGGTCCAGCGGAAGTTGCTGCGCATCTCGGTACGCAGGGAACGTTCGGTGTCAGTGACCTTATCGTCTAAAGCCCTTTGGCCGTGCTCCAGATTCCCGAGCCTCTCGTTCATCTGGTCGATGACGCCCTCGATGCGAGAGACCCGCTCGTCCAGTGTTGCCATGTGATCACCCCCTCTCTGGCCGAGGGAAAGGACCTACTTCTTCGCTTTGCTCAGCACGGTGGCCCCGTCCTCGCCCAGCACGACTATGTCCTCGATGCGGACTCCTCCCCATCCGGAGAGGTATATGCCGGGCTCCACCGTGAACACCATGCCGGCCTCCAGTGGGCTCTGGGACTTGGGGCCGACCCTGGGATACTCGTGGATGAACAGGCCGACGCCGTGGCCGAGGCTGTGCCCGAAATTGTCGCCGTAGCCCGCTTCCGCGATGACGTCGCGGGACAGGGCGTCGGCTTCCCCGGCGGTCATGCCCGTCTGGACGGTGGCGATGGCGGTGAGCTGGGAGCCAAGGACGATGTCGTACACCTTGCGGAAGGTGTCGTCGGGCTCCCCGATGCACACGGTGCGAGTGAGGTCGCTGCAGTAGCCGCCCACCGTGGCGCCCATGTCGATGACGATGGGCTCTCCCTCGGCGACGGGCCGGTCCGAGGGCCGGTGGTGGGGCATGGCCCCGTTGGGCCCGGCGGCGACGATGGTGTCGAAGCTCAGGGAGTCGGCGCCGGCTTCGCGCATGGCCACCTCCATCCGCCAGGCTATCTCCCGCTCCGTCTCGCCGGGCCGTATCGTCGGCGTGACGAGGTCCATGGCGGCGTCCGACGCGTCTATGGCCTTCTGCAGCAGGTCCATCTCTTCCCGGTCCTTGACTGTCCTGAGCCCCTCGACGATCCCCGAAGTGGCGGCCAGGGCGGGCCTGTCCTCCGAGGGCAGGTCCTTCAGCGCCTTGGATATCTGCCGGTATGTGGCGACGGTGACGTGCTCGCTCTCGAAGCCCAGGCGCTTGTGGCTGTACTCCCTGACCAGGTCTCGAAGCCAGGTCCAGTCGGCGCCGACCTTCACCACCTGGAAGTCCGGGGACTGGTTGCCGGCTTGCTCCGTGTAGCGGAAGTCCGTGGCCAGGGCGGCGTGGTCCCGGGAGACCAGCAGGTAGCCCGCCGAGCCGGTGAAGCCGGACATGTAGCGCCGGTTTTCGGGGGTGGAGATGAGGATGGCGTCCAACCCTTTCTCGTCGAGCTGTCGGTGAAGGTGGTCCAGACGGCTGTTCATGCTTTCTCCTCTTCGGCGACTAGCTGGGACAGGACCTCCAGAGCGGCGACGTATCCCCGCCAGCCCAGGCCGGCGATCTGCCCCCGGACCACGTCGGAGAGCACGGAGCGCCGCCGCCAACGTTCCCGGGCGTGTATGTTGCTGATGTGTACCTCCACCACGGGCAGACCGGCGTCGGCCACGGCGTCCCGCAGGGAGTATCCGTAGTGGGTCAGCGCGCCGGCGTTGATGACCATGCCCTGGGCGTCGCCCGAGCTGCCCTGGATGTAGTCTACCATGGCGCCCTCGTGGTTCGACTGGAAGAACTCGACCTCGACCCCCAGGGCGCTTGCTTTCTCGGCCACCGACGCCTCGATCTCGGCAAGGGTCTTGGTGCCGTAGTGGCCCGACGGCCGCCTTCCCAGGGCGTTGAGGTTGGGCCCGTTGATGACCAGGTACCTAGCCATCGGCGTCTTCATCTTCCCTTGGGGCCCTGGCCATGGGGTGGGTGGTCAGGTACTCGGCCCTGGCCTCCCGCTGGCTGACGTGGGTGTATATCTGGGTGGTGGCGGGGCTGGAGTGCCCGAGGAGAGACTGTACGACCCTCAGGTCGGCGCCCCCGTCCATCAGGTGGGTGGCGAAGGTGTGGCGGAGGGTGTGGGGGTGCACACCCGGCCGCGTCGCCGCGACCATGGCGTACTTGGCCACCGTCTTCTCCACCCCGCGGCGGGACAGCCTCCGGCCGTCGCGGTTGACGAACAGGGCCGTCTCCGCCGCCTCGGCCAGCTTGGGCCGGCCCGATTTCAGGTACGTCTCCAGGGAGGCAAGGGCGGGCCTACCCAGCAGGGCCATGCGCTCGCGGGACCCCTTTCCCAGCACCTTCACCTCTCCCGCGCCCAGGTCCACACTGCCCACGTCCATGCCGTGGATCTCCGCCAGGCGCACTCCCGCCGAGTAGAAGACGTCCATCATGGCGCGGTCGCGGAGGCCCAGGGGTGTGGAGGAGTCGGGGGCGTCGAGGAGGCGGTCGACCTCGGCCCTGTCGAGGAATGTTGGGAGCCGCTTCTCGACCTTGATGTTGAAGGTGCGGCCCCTGGGGATGGGGTTGGACGCGATCACCTTCTCCTGTACCAGGAAGCGGTAGAAGGACCGCAGGGCGACGAGCTTGCGGGCCACGCTGACCCGGGCGTAGCCGCCCTCGTCGCCCCTGGCGGAGGTGGAGAGCCAGGCCAGGTACCGGCGCAGGTGATGACGGTTCAGCTCACGTAGGTGCAGGCCCTGGGCCTCCATGAAGGACAAAAAGGGGCGGAGGTCCGTGGTGTAGACCCTGACGGTGTTCTCCGAGCGCCCCTTTTGCCCCTTCAGGCTCTCGCCGAACCGGCATAGCAGGTCGAGGGCTTCGTCGGAGGCCTGGACGGTCGGTTCGCTAGACATCAGCTTCGGGCCAACGCCTCTTCGGGTGCCGGAGCGTCGCCCTTCCAGGCGCACGTGGTGCAGCGGGCGCCGCTGCGGCCCGACTGGACCATGAGGCCCTCACACTCCGGGCATGGCTCGGGCAGGGGCCGCTGGTTGACCAGGAAGTCGCAGTCGGGGTACCGGGAGCAGCCGTAGAACACGCGGCCCCGGCCTCTGCCGCGGCGCTGGACCAGGTCCCCGCCGCAGCGCGGGCACGGGACTCCGACCTTGTTCAGGATCGGCTTGGAGGTCTTGCACGTTGGGTAGTCGGTGCAGGCTATGAACTTGCCGAACCTACCCGTCCTGATCTCCATGGGCTTGCCGCACTTGCTGCAGACCTCGTCGGTGGTCTCCGGGGCCTGGCTCTCGGAGGAGGCTTCGCGGGCCCCGTTGCCCTCCGAAGGAATGGGCTGGGCGTTGCGGCACTCGGGGAAGCCGGAGCAAGAGAGGAACCTGCCGAAGCGGCCCATCTTTATCACCATGGGTTTGCCGCACTTGTCACAGACCTCGTCGGTGGCCTCCTCGACTCTGACGCGGGGCATGTCCTCCGTCGCCACGTCCAGGGCCTTCTGGAACGGGCCGTAAAAGTCCTCCAGCATGGGCACCCACTGGCGCTCGCCGCGGGCCACTTCGTCCAGCTCGTCCTCCATCCTGGCGGTGAAGTTGGTGTCCATGATATCGGTGAAGTAACCGATGAGGAGGTCGCAGACGGTCTCTCCCAGGGAGGTGGGGGCCAGCTTGCCCTCCTCCTTGACCACGTAGTGGCGGTCCATGATGGTGGAGATTATGGGAGCGTAGGTGCTGGGCCTGCCGATGCCCTTCTCCTCCAGGCTCTTGATGAGGCTGGCTTCGGTGTACCTGGGAGGGGGCTGGGTGAAGTGCTGCTTGGGGTCGATGCCCAGGCAGCTCAGGGGGTCGCCCGTCTTGAGGCCGGCGGGAGGGCCCTTCCCGGCCTCCTCCTCACTGTCGTCCACGCTCTCCATGTACAGGGTACGGAACCCGGGGAAGGTCAGCACCGATCCCGTGGACCTGAACAGGTATGTCTTCTGGGAGGCCGTCTCCCCGGCCTCGGTCTCGACGGTGGTGGAGTCGGAGCGGGCCTCGGCCATCTGGCTGGCCAGCATTCGCCTCCATATGAGGTCGTACAGCCGGTGCTGGTCCCTGGAGAGGTGCGCCTTGAGCTGGTCGGGAGTCCTGGTGATGGAGGTGGGGCGGATGGCCTCGTGGGCCTCCTGGGCCCCCTTGGCCTTCCTCCTGAACACCCTGGGCTTGTCGGGAAGGTATTCCTCTCCGAACCTCGCCTTGATGTACCCCCGGGCTTCCTGGATGGAGGCGGGGGTCACGTTGGTGGAGTCTGTCCGCATGTAGGTTATGAGGCCCACGGACCCCTCGTTGCCCAGGGCCACGCCCTCGTAGAGCTGCTGGGCGGCCATCATGGTGCGCTTGGCGGAGAACCGGAGCTTGCGGAAGGCCTCCTGCTGGAGGGTGCTGGTGATGAAGGGCGGGGCGGGGGACTGCTTCACCTCCCGTGTCTTCACCTGGGAGACCGAGTACCGGGCGTCCTTCAGGTCAGCCTCAATCTCCCGGGCGCGGTCCCCGTTCTCTATCTTGAGCTTGCCCTTCTGACCCTTGATGGAGTGGAGAAGGGCGGTGAACGCCTCGTCCCGCTTCGCCTTGGTTGCCTCCGCCTTTCTGAGCCTGGCCTCGATGGTCCAGTACTCCCGGGGCACGAAGGCGCGGATCTCCTTCTCCCGGTCGACGACCATCCTGAGGGCCACGGACTGGACCCTTCCGGCGGAGAGACCCCTCTGGACCTTCTTCCAGAGCAGGGGGCTGATCTGGTATCCCACCAGGCGGTCGAGTATGCGCCGGGCCTGCTGGGCGTTGACCAGCTCCATGTCCAGCGTCCGGGGGTGCTCGAAGGCCTCCTTTACGGCGTCCCGGGTGATCTCGTGGAACACGACCCGGTGCAGGGGCTTGCCGCCCTTGTCCCAGTCGGCGGCCTTGACCAGGTGCCACGAGATGGCCTCGCCCTCCCGGTCGGGGTCGGTGGCCAGGTAGATGGACGGGGCCTTGGAGCCCAGGTCCTTCAGCTCCCGGACCACGTCCTGCTTGTCCTTCACCACCGTGTAGGAGGGGTCGAAGCTGCTCTCCAGGTCCACGCCCAGCTTGCCCTTGGGCAGGTCGCGCACGTGCCCGCGGGAGGCCCGGATGAGGTACCCGTCTCCCAGGATCCTCTCGATGGTGCGGGCCTTGGCCGGCGACTCCACGATGACTAGGCTGCCGCCGTTGGAGCTCCGGGTGGAGCCTGCGGGCTTGCCCTTCGTGGACTTGGCCTTGGAGGCCTTCTTGCTGTTGGAGGAGCGTGTGCCGCTCCCGGTCTTGGTGCTAGCTGCCATACCCAGCCACGGCCTCCCGGATGCGTGTGTAGTTCATGCCGCCGACCTGCCGGACCATCCCCTTGAGCTCCATCATTGAGAGGGTGCTGCTGACCACGGCGATGGGCAGCCCCGAGCGGCGCCGGACTTCGTCGATGTGGACGGGCTCGTGGCCCAGGTGGGCCAGCAGCGCCGACTCGTTGCCGTCTGCCGGGTGCAGCATCTCCCTCATCTCGATCTGGTGAGAGACCACCGTCAGGTTCAGCTCCTCGAGGATGTCCGTGTGGCCCATGACCAGCTTGGCGCCCTCCTGGATGAGGGCGTTAGTGCCCCTGCTGACGGGTGAGAAGATGCTCCCCGGCACGCAGAAGACCTCACGGTTCTGCTCCAGGGCCTGCCGGACGGTGAGCAGGGCGCCGCTAATCTCCCCCGCCTCCACGACCAGGGTGCCCAGGGTCATGCCGCTGATGAGGCGGTTGCGGCGGGGAAAGTGGCGGGCGTCGGGCCTGGTGCCCAGCGGGTGCTCGCTGACCAGGGCCCCCTGGTCCAGTATGTCCCTGGCGAGCTTTCGATGCTCTGGGGGGTAGATGACGTCCAGGCCGCAGCCGAAGACGGCGATGGTGCGGCCCTCGCCCTCCAGGGCGGCCCGGTGGGCGACGGAGTCGATGCCCCGGGCCAGGCCGCTGACTATGGTGACGCCGCTGGCGGCCAGGCTTCGCGACAGGGTCGCGGCCGCCTCCCGGCCGTACGACGTCGCCTTCCTGGTGCCCACCACCGCCACGGAGCGCTCGTCCTCGGGGAGAATCTCGCCCCGTACGTAGAGCACCGGGGGAGGGTCGTGTATCTCCTTGAGCCTGGGCGGGTAGGAGGAGTCGTTCCAGGTCAGGGCTCGGACGCCGGCCTTCTGCAGCTTCTCCATCTCGCCGTCGGGGGAGATGTCGGCCCGGTGGGTGACGATGGCCCTGGCGGTCTTGTCGTCGATGCCGGCGGCCTTGAGCTGCCCCAGGCTTGCGGTCCAGGCGGCCTCCAGGGACCTGAAGTGGTCCTCCAGGAGGCGGAACCTGACGGCGCCGAGATTGGGTATCAGGCTGAGGGCCACCCAGTGCTTCACGTCGGTCATGGCGTTACTATCGTAGCACACGGCGAATGTCGTAACAATGACGCGGTGGCCGGGTCTGTAGGTGAGTGGAGAGCGGGCCGCCCGAGGGCGGGCGGGGGTGGGGGATGGGTGGCGGAGAGGGTGGGATTCGAACCCACGAGAGGCTTGAGGCCCCTACGCGCTTTCCAGACGCGCCTGTTCGACCACTCCAGCACCTCTCCGTTGCGTCCTTCCATGATAACCCAGGCGGCGTTGGCGCGCCACCTGGCGGGGGCTTAAGTGCCTTGTTTCGGGGGGACGGCGGCTGCCGCCCCTCCACTGCTGCTATCTCCTCCGTCTGGCCACAGACTGTTTCTGACGATGGCAATAGACGTTGGATTCGCTCAAGGAGATCTGTGTTCATGCTGAGTCTCTCGCCGACAAGGCCGAGACGGGTCAGGGTTGCGGAGACTTTGCCAGGGTCGAGGCCGGGCGGATACCGGCGGTGAGCCTTGGCCTGGCGTGGGCCAGGCGCCGGAAGTCGCATTCGACCTGGATGCCGTGCCAGAACTCGTCGGACTGTCCGAAGAAGGCCCCGAAGCGAATGGACATCGCGGGCGTTATCGCGCGCTTGCCATGAACGATCTCGTTGATTGCCCGGGGTGAAACTCCGATGGCGCGTGACATGGCGTTCTGGGAAATACCCATCGGCCGGAGGTACTCTTCCATGAGAATCTCACCGGGTGTGATTGGCTCCTGCATGGGTATAACGTATGACGTTATATGGGTCCTTGTCAATGGTAGTCCACAATGGAAACGCCTTCCGGGCCGGAGTCCGTCCACCGGAAGACAAGGCGCCATTGATCGTTGATGCGAATCGAGCGGAAACCGGATAGACCTCCCAGCAGGGCCTCCAGGTGGTTGCCGGGTTGGCCGCGAGGTCACCCAGGGATCTGGCCTGGTTCAGCTGGATCAATTTGCGCAACGCAGGCCTGGCAATGAAGGCGAAGCGGCGGTTCCGTTCGGTCCTGAAGAGCTCCTCAGTGTTCCTGTCCCCAAAGGACCGGATCATGGAGGGTCAACTTCCGGGGGGAGTATCAGTCATGTGACCAGCTGGAAGCCGGTGGGGTCGATGGGCGTTTCTGACGTCTTGGGCAGCACGAAGTCCTTGGAGCCGCCTTTGTCGTCGACGATGCGCCGGCTGCCGGCCATTCCTTCTATCCCTCGGCTTCCTACCCCTCGGCTTCCAGGGCGCGGTCGAGGGCCTCCCGGGGGACGCGCACCTGCACGCCGGCGCGCTCCTCCTGGAGGGTCATGGGCACGCGGGAGTCCAGGTGGCCCCAGCCGCGGTTCAGCGCCTCGGTCATCTCCATGAGGACCAGGTTGGCCAGCCGCATGGGGACATCGTACTCGCGCCCCACGGAGACGGCCAGGTCCACGTCCTTCCGGGCCAGGCGCAGGGCGAAGTCCGGCGGGTCGAAGTGTCCGGGAAGCAGGTGCTCGGGCAGGCCTTCGAAGGGGCCGCGGCGTCCCTGGGCGCCCCGGCGCACGGCTTGCCACAGGGCCAGGGGGTCGACGCCCGCCTTGACTCCCATGGTGAACACCTCGGCGATGCCCGTCTGGAAGATGTATCCGGCGCAGTTGTGCACCAGCTTGGCGACGGCCCCGCAGCCTATGGGCCCGACGTAGTAGGCCTTGTCGCCGATGGAGTCGAGGACGGGCTTGCAGCTGTCGAAGACGGCCCTGTCGCCGCCGACCCAGATGGCAAGGTTCCTGGAGGCGGCGCCCCGGGGACCGCCGCTGACGGGCGCGTCGAGGACGTGTATGCCCTTCTCTCCCAGGGCCGCGTGGATGCGGCGGATCGCCGTGGGGGAGTTGGTGCTCAGGTCGAAGTAGACCTTGTCCCGGGACAGCCCCTCGACCAGGCCGTCTTCGCCCAGGGCCACGGCATCCACCTCGACGGGGCCGGGTAGGGAGGTAAAGACGATGTCGGAGGCTTCGGCGACCTCCCTTGGTGTGTCGGCCCAGACGGCTCCGGCCTCCAGGTGGCGGGTCGCCACCTCCCTGCGAATGTCATGGACCACCATCTCGTTGCCGCCCTGCAGGGCGTTGTAGGCCATGCTGCCTCCCATGGTGCCCAGTCCGATAAACCCTACCCTTGCCATTGCCGCCTCCTAACCGGTGGTGGAGATCTCGGGGTGTCCCTTGTAATCGGGGTCGTGGTCGACCAGCCAGCCCAGGTCAACCTGGCGGTCCAGCGGGACGGTGCCTGGAGGACCGCCTCCCACGGGGGCGTCGCCCACCACCTCGGCCGCCTTCAGGACGTCGATCTCGCCGGGAGACATCCCCAGGACCTGGCGGAGAGCGTAGTCGTTGGCCTCACCCAACATGGGGGCCGGGGTCTGGATGCGGGGAGTGGCCCCGGACAGCTTCCAGCCCCGGCCCATGTACTCCCTCGGGCCGATGCCGGTCTCGGGAGGATGGGCCGCGGCCTCGAAGAAGCCGCGGGCGCGGAGGTGTGGGTCCGACATCATGCTGCGGGCGTTGAGCACCGGCCCAGCGGGGATGCCGGCGGCTTGGAGCTCCTCGGCCACCTGGTACTGGCCTCGGCCGGCCGTCCAGCCGGAGATGATGGCGTCCAGCGCGTCGTGGTTCTCGATGCGGGCCAGAAGGTCCGCGAACCGGGGATCGGAGGCCAGGGACGGCTGCCCCAGGACCCGGCACAGGCCCTGCCACTCGGTGTCGTCGCGCACGGCCAGGGTGACCCACTCGTCGGGGCCCCTGCAGGGGTAGCAGCCGTGGGGCGCCATGGCGGGGTGGCGGTTGCCCGGCCGCCGGCCGCGTCGCCCGTTGAAGGTGAAGTCCAGCAGCCCGGCCCCGATGAAGGACACCCCCACCTGGTACATGGCCAGGTCGATCCAGTTTCCCTCGCCGGTGCGCCGCCGGTGGATGAGGCAGGCCATGACCCCGAAGAGGGCCGTCCAGGTGGCCAGAAAATCGGTGTAGGAGTTGCCGACCTTGTTGGGTACGGAGCCGGGACCCAGGCGGCCGGCGTCGTCGGGCTCCAGGTATCCCATGAACGCCCCCGTCCCGTGGGTGGGCTCCAGGGAGGAGGCCATGGCGCCGAAGCTGCTCCACGGTCCGCTGTGCCCGAAGCCGGTGTTGGAGACCATTATCAGGTCGGGCTTGACGGCCTTGAGGTTGGGATAGTCGAGGCCGAACCTGCGCATCACCCTTGGCGTGAAGTTCTCCAGGACCACATCGCTGACGGCCACCAGCCTCTTCAGGATGGCAAGGGCCTCTTCGGAGCGGAAGTCCAGGGTCAGGCTGCGCTTGCCCCGGTTCAGGGTCTGGAAGGTGCCGTTGCGCTCCCACCAGCGCTCGCCGGGGTCGTTGTCGGGGAAGGGGGCGTTGGTGAGCCGCGTGGTCTCCATGAACCGGGAGTGGGAGGACTCGACCTTGATGACCTCGGCGCCCAGGTCGGCCAGGTAGGCGCCACAGTAGGGCATGGCGAACACCCGGCTCATGTCGACCACTCGTATGCCCGAGAGGGGCAAGGTCAACGCCCTCACCCCCTGCCCCTCTCCCGCGGGGAGAGGGGAGAGCGGCTAACGCCGAGAGAATGACGATGGGGGCCGTTGGCCGCCCGCCGTGGGCAGAGGGGGGCTGGAGGGCGGTCCGGGAGCACTCTAGATGACCCCCAGGCCTCGGAGGGATGCCAGGTCTTCGGCCGTGTAGCCAAGGTCTCCGAGGACCTCGGCGTTGTGCTCACCCAGGAGCGGCGCGGCCCGGCGCACTTCGAACCCTCCCTGCAGGAAACGGGGGCCGCCGCCGGGATACCGGGCTGGTCCGGTCTCGGGGTGGTCCACGTCGACGAAGAACTCCCGCTGGGCCAGGTGAGGGCAGTCGTACAGGTCCCCGGCGTCCTGGGCCATCCCGAAGACCAGGCGGCTCTCGCCCGAGGCCTGGAAGAGGGGGTGGCGCTCCCAGTGAGACAGGCCCTCTATGAGGAGGCCCTTCAGCTCCTCGCCGTGCTCGATGCGTCCGGCGCCTGTGGAGAAGCGGTCGTCGTGCAGGGCCTCCAGCCCGATGAGGCCGGCCACGGTGGACCAGGGCTGGGAGCCCTGGACCGAGGGGACCACGTAGCCGTCCTTGGCTGGCATCAGCTCCTCGAACCCCGACCCGGCCACCGCCCGGCGGCCCTTGATGGCCCCCATGTAGCTGTAGTAGGGCACGGCCTGGACCAGGTGGGTGGCAAGGCACTCCATGACGGATACGTCCACGTGCTGTCCCGCGCCGATGGAGAGGCGCTGGAAAAGGGCCACCAGGGACGCGGCCGCTGCGTTGGCCCCGGCGACGTAGAGGGACTGGTCCAGGGCGTTGCGCAGGGGCTCCCGGTCCGAGTCGCCCGAGTGGTACATCATGCCGCTGAGGGCGCAGGTGACGATGTCCGTGGCCTGGCGGTCCCGGTAGGGGCCCGTCTGTCCGAAGGGAGTTATCGCCGTCACCACCAGCCCGGGGTTGGCCTCGGACAGTGTGGCGTAGTCCAGGCCCATGGACGCGGCCTGGAGGGGAGGGTGGTTGTGCACCAGGACGTCGGTCTCCACCGCGAGGCCAGCGAGGATTTTCCTGCCCGTGTCGCAGGCCACGTCCAGGGTGATGCCGCGCTTGTTGGTGTTCAGGTAAAGGAAGGGAATGCTCTTCTCGGGGTGGGGCACGTCGCCGGCGAAGGGGCCGGTCTTGCGGGCCACGTCTCCCGAGGGGGGCTCGACCTTGATTACGTCGGCGCCGTAGTCGGCCAGCAGCTTGGAGCAGAAGGGACCCGAGACGTGGTGGCCCAGGTCCAGCACCCGGACCCCCTCCAGCACGCCTCCGGGCATCTACTCCTCCTCGTCCCAGACGAGGGGGAGGGTCTGCCCCTTCCTGGGCAGGACGATGGTGGCCCAGCCGTTGGCCGTACGCTCGCCGCGGTTGTTGGTGAGCTGGACGTCGCAGTCGACGTACCCGAAGCCGTCACGCTCGCGCTTGCCGGTCACGGTCCCCGAGGCGGTGAGCACGTCGCCGGGGTAGTCCATGCCCCTGTGCTCGACGTAGAAGCGCTTGAACCAGCCCGCGTCTCCGGCGAACGCGATGCAGAGCTGGCCCAGGAACTGGTTCTTCAGGGAGCCGTTGACCACCACGTTAGCCATGCCCTGGCGCATTTGGGCGAAGGGCAGGTCCCAGTGGATGCGGGCGTAGTTGCCGTTGGCGGCCGCCCAGCGCACCAGGTGGGTGGTGGTCATGGGGCCCTTGACCACTGGAGGTAGGGCGTCTCCCACCTGAACGTCCTCGAAGGAGCGCTGGGGGTCCCGTCTCGCCCCGGGGCGCTCGAAGGGGCGGTCGGAGTCGGGGGGAGAGATGCGGACCGTCTCCAGGTGGTCCCGGGCGTTGACGACCTGGTCCGGCCGTTCGCCCTTGGGGAGGGCGCGGTGTATGCTGACGTGCCTGTCGGTGTTGACGATCTCGTCCCGTTGGTTGGTCTGCACCTCGCGGCGCACCACGAAGACCAGGGCGCCGGAGCGCCCCTGCTTCTCGTAGATGTCCATGATGCGAAAGTGGCGGGTGATCCAGTCTCCCGCGTAGGCGGGCCGGAGGAACTGCCAGTCGCTGCCGCCGTTGAGGCCGTAGCTGTTGAAGGGCAGGGGCACCTGGAAGTGGGACTCCTGGCCCGCGCCGAAGAACCCTATGGGCGGCGCGATGTCCTTCCAGGTGGCCAGGGGCGGGCAGAGGATGCCGCCGAAGCGGGAGCCGGTGGCGTACTCGGGGTCGACGTAGAGGGGATTGGGGTCCTCGGTGGCGTCGGCCAGGTCGTAGCACATCTCCTCGCTAATGGGGAAGCGGTTCCGCTGGGGAGGGGTCTCGTGCCCGATGAGCGCCTGGACCTGGGGAGTGATCAGTGTGTCCGGCATAGTTGCGCACCCCGCTGGTGGGTCGTGTCCGGGAGTGGGGAGAGTGTAGCACCGGCCCATGGGAGCGTCAAGGCGAGGGGGGCTGGCAGGGAGGTGCAGTAGTCCTAGCCTCTGGTAGAATCCGGCCAAGGAGGACCAATGCAGTCTCGTTGGCTCTTGGCGGTCATAGTGTTCGCCGTGGGCCGCATCCTGCTCGGTGCGGCAATGGGGCTGGTGGTGGTCGGCGTGGTGGAAGGTGTTCTGCCGGACGGTGCCCCGTACATCGCCACCACAGCGTTTTTCTGGCTGGGGTTGGTGTTAGACGTCGGGGTTTTGACGGCAGTGGGGGCGGTGCTGATCCTGTGGGATACGCGACGGCGGATGCTGCGGCAGGCGAGCATCGTCCTGTACTCTGTAGTGGTGCTGCTCTACGCCGTTTCCGCAGTCTGGTTTCTTGTCAATCTGACCTCATGGTATTAGTCCATTGCGTAACGGTCGTTAACGCGGGTTGACGCAAAAGCGGCCCTGTCGGAACGGCAACTAACGCACCTCGCTGCGGTGGCAGCCCTTACGCGGTGGGCGGTCTCATGGTGTGCCAGGGGGTGGCCTGCTCGTAGGCGTGGGCCACTCGCAGCACCGTCTTCTCGTCGAAGGGCTTTCCGCCTATCTGGAAGCCGATGGGCAGGCCCGACGCGGTGAACCCGCAGTTGATGGAGAGGGCGGGGCATCCGGCCAGGTTGAAGGGACGGGTGAGCACCGGGGCCTGGGAGGCGGCCATCTCCTTGCTGGTGATCACCGGGTCGTCTCCCACCAGGGGCGCCGCCGTCTTGGCCGTGGGCATCACCAGGACATCGTACTCGTCCAGGGCCTCCAGCACCTGTTGCCGGACCAGGGACCGCAGCTTCTGGACCTTGTAGTAGGCCTGGGCCGGCATGACGCTGGCGGCGAGGAGGCCCGTCCGGTTGGAGCGTCCGAACTGCTGAAGCCCGGTCCTGAGGCGCTCCCGGTGGTAGACGGCGGCCTCGGTGTTGATGAGCACGTGGGCCATGGTCCCGGTATCCCTGCCCAGGGGGAGGGAGTGCTCCCCGACGGTGGCGCCAAGCTGCCCCAGGGTCTCCGCGGCCTTCTGGACGGCGGAGGTGACCTCCGGGTCGACCTGGTCCCACCGGGTCAGGTTGGCCACCAGGCCGACGCGCAGGCCCTTTATGTCGCCGGTCAGGGCCGCGGTGTAGTCGGGCACGGGGACGTCCCAGGTGTAGGGGTCCCTGGGGTCGTGGCCGGCGATGGCGCCCAGGGTGATGGCGGCGTCGGACACCGTGCGGGAGATGGGACCGACCTGGTCCATGGACCAGGAGCCGGGCATGAGACCGTAGCGGCTGACGCGGCCCCAGCTCGGCCGCAGGCCCACGATGCCGCACCAGGCGGCGGGCCGCCGGATGGAGCCCCCGGTGTCCTCGCCCAGGGAGGTGGCGCAGAGGAAGGCCGCGGTGGCCGAGGCGGAGCCCATGCTGGAGCCGCCGGTGAACCTGTCCAGGTCCCAGGGGTTACGTCCGAAGGCGAAACGCTGGGCGCCGCCTATGGCGAACTCGGTGAGATTGGTCTTGCCCAGGAGGATGCCGCCGGCGGCCTTCAGGTTGGCTATCGGCGTGGAGTCCTCCTCGGGAAAGAAGTCGGCGAAGAAGGTGGAGCCGCCGGTGGTGCGGACGCCCTTGGTCCACATCTGGTCCTTGACGGCCACGGGGACCCCGTGCATGGCCCCCCGGTAGCCGCCCGCGGCTATCTCCCGCTCGGCCTCCCGGGCCGCCGCCAGGGCCTCCTTGCGGCACACGGTCAGGTAGGCGTTGAAGCGGTGGTCCAGGTCGTCGATGCGGTCCAGGTAGGACTCCAGCGCCTCGACGGGTGACACGTCCCTATCGCGTATGGCTTGGGAGAGCTGGGTGGCGGATAGAAAAGGGATGTCGGCTCGGTCCACGGTGGCCCCCTTCCTCGCTGTGGGTGACGATGGTCTGTGGGTGACGATGGCCGGAGGTGACGAAGGTAGTGTAGTGTGGGGCGCGGTGAGCGTCAACAGCCGCGGACCGTGGGTCGCCACGACCGGCGGGCACCCACTGGCGGCGTGGGGGACTGGGATGGTAAACTGCCCCAATCAGGCTGGCGTGCCCAGGCATTCCGATATGGAGGGCCCCTTGACCGCACGGGAAACCGCGCTGATCGTCACCAAGAACCTGTTCTTCGTGCCCCGGGTGGAGAACGCCGGGTCGGCGTCCGAGCTGGATGTAGTGCAGGTGGCTTCGGAGGCGGCATTTCATCGCGAGATGGATGCCGGGCGCGTGCCGCTGGTCCTGGTGGACCTGGAGATCGAGCGGGAGACCTGGACGGCCATCGTCCAGGGCCTCGTGAAAGACGGGGAAAAGGGGCCGAGGGTCGTAGCCTACGGGCCCCACTCGGAGGTCGCCCTGCTGGCGGAGGCCAGGAGCGCCGGCTGCGACGCCGTCCTGATCAAGGGAGAGTTCGACCGGCGCCTCAACGAGCTCATGGAGACCCGGGGCGCCGGCTTTGGTGCGTAGTGCTCCTCATAGCCAGGTCCCTGCTCGCGTTCACGATACTGTACAACGTCGCGGAGGGAGTCCTCGCCCTGTTGGCGGGTATCCGCGCGGGCAGCGTGGCCCTGGTGGCCTTCGGAGCGGACAGCTACATCGAGACGGCCGCGGCCTCCGTGGTGCTGTGGAGGCTCGGGATAGCGGACCCGGAGCGCGGGGAGGTGGTGGAGCGGCGGACGGTGCGGTTCATTGGCGTTACTTTCCTGGCGCTGTCGGCTGCCATCGTCTTCCAGTCCGCGTTGGTCATCGCACAGAGGAGCGGCGCCGAGCAGTCCCTGGTGGGCATCGGGATAGCCGTCGCCTCGGTGGTGCTCATGCCCGGGCTGGCCCTTTGGAAGCTGCGGGTAGCGGCGAGGGGAGGTCTCCAGTCCCTTGCCATCGAGGCGAAGGAGACCCTCGCCTGTGCCTGCCTCTCGGCTACGCTGCTGATCGGCCTGGCTGCCAACGCCGCGTTGGGCTGGTGGTGGCTGGACGCCGCGACGGCCCTGCTGCTCCTGCCGTGGCTCCTGCGTGAGGGCGTTGAGTGCATACGGGGTGAGCAGGGCAAGGTAGGGCCCCAGCTATGCTCCTGCCGGGGCTGCTTCCTCGGGCTCACGGCCTGCAGGGCCGCCTGCTGCGCCGCGTGAAGGCCCCTATTTCCACTCGGAGTCCGGGGGCCATATGTTGTGGCTGCCCCGGGCCGCTCCCTGTATCCCCTCTTCCCGCCAGTCCTTGACGGTGTCCCGCCACCTGATGAAGTGAGGGGCCTGGGTGTGGGCCTGGAAGGCGGCCTCGTCCGTGTACACCTCGTACAGCCATATCCGGTTGGGGTCGCCGGCGTCCTGGACCACGTCGAACCGCAGGCAGCCGGGCTCGTTCTCCACGGAGCCGCGGGCGTCGTCCAGCATGGCCTCTATGAACTCCGCCTTGTGGCCGTCCTTGATCTGGATGGGCGCTATGATGACGTACATGGAGCCTCCTTACCTTTGGCGATAGCTCCCCTATTGCGGATAGCCCCTGGTGGCGACAGCCCCCCGGCATAGGACAGGCCTCCGCCGCCCCGGCGGTCGGGCGCGGGGGCGGTGTCGGAGTGCCGTTGCGGGGGGCCGCGGTGAACGGTCCACGGACCCGCGTGGGGGCTAGATGCGCTCCAGGAGCACGTGGCGGCGGTCCCGGGTGTAGGGACGGACCTCGGCGGGCCAGCGGCCAGCTTCGACGGCTTCGGCGAAGGTGTCGCTGGTGAGGACCTCGGGGCTCTCGATCTCGTAAAGGGCGTGGTACCTGGGCTCGCCGGGGTACTCTATGGTCTTGGTCTCCCCGGCCAGGCGCAGCCTCAGCTCCCGCTTGGAGAAGCGGGCCACGGATATCACCCCGGGGACCTGCTCCAGGTAGGGGACGTGCTCCTTGTCGTATACCTCGTTGAAGATGGCGTCCTTCTCCGCGTCCACGTTCATGGTGGCGATGAACAGGTACTTTCCGGGCATTGCCATGGCGTCTAACCTCCTCTTTTCTTGCCGGTCTTCTCCTCGAAGAGCTGCCAGGTGCGTTCGTTGAAGGGGTAGTACTTGCCGGGCGAGCACTGCTCCACGGCAAGCTGGGCCTTGATGACCTCCTCCACCTCCTCGCGCTCGTGGGCTATCCTGATGACCTCGTCGACCATGGAGCGGGGCACCACGACAGCGCCGTCGTCGTCCCCGACCACGGCGTCGCCCGGGCGCACTAGGACCCCGCCGCACTGGATGGCGTCGTTGACCTGCCAGGGCCAGAAGTCCGAGGGGCCCTGCTTGGCCGTGGTGCTGGCGGAGTAGACGGGGAACCCGTACTCCTTGAGGGCCACGCTGTCCCTGACCCCGCCGTCGGTAACGAGGCCGCCGATCTGCCGCTGCCAGAGGCGCATGAACTTGATGTCGCCGCCCACGGAGCTGTACTTCCAGCCCATGGCGTCGATGACCAGGACCTCGCCGGGCCCGCACAGCTCGAAGGCGACGTACTCGGCGGACTCCACGCCCTTGGGCTTGTCGCGGAACAGGTCGGGCCGGTGGGGGACGAACCGCAAAGTCACGGCGCGGCCGGCCATGCTCTGGCCCTGCTGCAGCGGCCGCGCCCCCTGGATGTAGGTGGAGGGCCACTCCTTGACCCATAGCGCGTCGATGAGGGTCTGGGTGGGGATCTGCCGGAGCACCTGGATAGTCTCGTCGGCTATGGGCGCTTCATCTGTCATGGGGGTCATAGGGAACCTCCCACCGGATTCAGTGGCCGTGTCGGCGCGGACCGTTCGCCGGGCCGGGCTAGATGTTCATCGCCTCCAGGCCGACACGGGCCAGCTTCTCGTCGTCCTGGCCGTCGGGGTAGCCGCCGACGCCGATGCCGCCCATGATGACCCCGTCCTTGGAGCGGACGACGACCCCGCCCTGGTTGGGGGTCAGCATGTGGTCTCCCATGTCGCTGATGCTCCTGCCCTGGCTCCGCAGCCCATCGCCGTGGGCGCCGGAGTCGGCCCCCATGGTGGCGCAGGTGTAGGCCTTGCGCAGGGCGTGGCGCCGGCTGAACATCCGCAGGTTGTCCATCTTCGCGTACGCGATGAGGTTGCCCGTGTCGTCGACGATGGCCATGGCCACGGGGGTGCCCGGGGGCTCGCTTGCCTTGTCGGACATGGCCTTGATGGCGGCTTGGGCCTGGGCGAAGGTTATGAAGGGCCTCTCAGACATATCTGCCTCCTGCTGAAGATGCCCATATGTTAACCGAGCCGCGGTGATGCCACAAGGCCGTTGACTCGGTCGGCTCGGTTGACACCCCATGGGCCGGGTCCTATACTCCCGGCATTCTGGAGACCTGCCCGCCTGCCGGGTTGACGAGGGGGAATGCCATGCGAGCCACGACCCAGCTCAGGAGCCTGCTGGCGGAGCCCGGGATGCTGGTGGCCCCCGGCTGCGTGGACGCCCTGTCGGGGCTGGTGGTCCGGCACCTGGGATTCAAGGCTCTGTATGTCACCGGGTCGGGCATGGAGGCCTCCATGCTGGGGCACCCGGACATCGGCCTGAAGACCCTGACGGAGACGACGATTCAGGTGGGCCGCATAGCCGACGCAGCCGGGGTCCCGGTTATCTGCGACGGTGAGGCGGGCTTCGGCAGCTACGTGAACATGGCCCGGGCGGTGAGGGAGTTCGAGAAGGCCGGGGTGGCGGCCATCCACATCGAGGACCAGGAGACGCCGCCCAACAGCCCCAGTGTCAAGTCCCGCCGCATCCTGCCCCGGGACAGGGCCCTGGGCATGGTGAAGGCCGCGCTGGACGCCCGGACCGACCCGGACTTCGTGATAATCGCCCGCAGCGACGCCGACGAGATATCCCTGGAGGAGCTGGTGGAGCGGAGCAACCTGTACCTGGAGGCCGGGGCCGACGTGGCCATGCCCCAGATATGGAAGATCGACGGGCAGGCCTACATGGACCTCCCCGTGGAGAGGGTGCTGGAGGCCCACCGCCGGGTGTGCCGGGAGGTCAGCGGTCCGACCCTGGGCTTGGCCCTGCCCACGGACGTGACCGTCGAGCAGATCGAGCGCCTGGGATACAAGATATTCATCTACCCGGGGGACGCCGTCCAGGCGTCTGTGTCGGCCATTCACCAGGTGCTGAAGGAGCTGCGGGACACGGGGACCACCAAGGGCTACTTCGACCGCAACCCCAGGATGGACGGCGGGCTCTACAAGGACATGCTACGCACCGACGAGTGGCTGGAGCTGGAGAAGAGGTACTCGCCCTAGGGATGCTCTGAAGAACCCGGCTCCTCCCGGGTTGTTGGACCCACCCCGCCACCCCGCGCTCCGCGCGGGCAATGAATGGAAATCTGGAAGGAAGCCCCACCCACTAGTGGACGGCCGGCGGACCTATTAGGACCATTGCCGGCGGCCCGCGCCCGGACTACTCTCCCTGGAACTCCGCCCGGCGCTTCTCCAGGAACGCGGCCCTGCCCTCCAGGAAATCCGCGCTGTCGAAGTGGTCGAAGGGCAAGGCCTCCTGCGCCGGGGTCAGGGCCGTCAGGCCCGGGTCCTCGCCGACCGTCCTGACCACCTCCTTGTGGGCCCTGTGGGACAGGGGGGCCAGCCGTGCTATCCTGGCGGCGGTGTCGTAGACGTGCTCGTCGACCTGGGCGGACTCGACCACTCGGCTGACCAGCCCCAGGTGCAGGGCCTCGCGGGCGTCGATGAGGCGGGCCGTCAGCAGGATGTCCATGGCGGCTGAGCGGCCCGCCGTCTGGACCAGCCGGCGCATCTCCCGGTAGCCGATGCAGATGCCCAACCGCGCCGCGGTGATGCCCACCCTGGCCGTGTCCGAAGCGATGCGCACGTCGCAGGCGTGGGTCAGCTCGAACCCGCCGCCCACGCAGTAGCCCTTGATGAGGCACAGGGTGGGCTTGGACAGGGCCTCGATGGCGTCCATGGCCCCCTCCACAGCCGATGCGTACACCCGGGCCTTGGCCGAGTTGTTCCGGTAGAGGTCGAAGTCCTTGATGTCCGCCCCGGCGGAGAAGGCCTCGTCGCCGGCCCCCCGGAAGACCACTACGCGCACATCGTCCGCCGTCTCCAGGTCCACGGAGATGCGGTGCAGGTCCAGCCACATGGAGTAGTTGATGGCGTTGCGCTGCTCCGGCCTGTTGAACGTGACGGTGGCGATGCCGTCTCGCTGCTCCACCAGGATGTCTTGGGACATGGGATGTCTCCTTGCATTAGTCTGGGGCGTTGGTGTGGGGGAACTCTGGGGACTGGCGAACGCTGCTACCCGAGGGCTGGGGTCTGGCGGAGGATGTCCGCCCCGCCTGTTGTCCATCACTGTCCAACGGTTTAGTTCCGACTACAACTCAAGCCCCCTAGCCAGCCTTTCCAAAGTAGCATCAATATTATGGGCTGAACGTCGAGCTAGAACGTAAAGCCTCTCCAATTGCTCATTCGCAACAGCCGTATCCCGATGCGTGAGGGACTCAACAGGCTCCCCCGATTCATCTAGTATGTCGAGGCGGTAACGGTAGCCTGAGAGAGTAGCAACTCGTACAACCACCACTGAGATTGCCTGCACTGACGACGTGAAGCTATCACGTTCAGCGGTGCGGCTCCATTTCATTTTCCCTTCCGTTGTTCGTCGAATTAATCCGGCTAGAATTTGACCCAACTCGATCATCTCGTCCCTCCTTGTGAACCGCCAAAACCGACGCTGCTGGCCAATTCTTCTAAGTTACTTTGGATGTCATTCAGTCTTTGATTCAGGCTGAACTGGTCCTGCTCGGGGATAGTCGAGCTATCGTAGCGGCGGAGGAGATTCTCCATCGTATTGACTATCGTTCTCGCTATCGCCAGTTTGTCACGAACATCTCCCTGATCCTCGGTACAACGGACTATGACATCTGAGAGCATCGCTCTTAACGGTTGATAATGCTGCCCAGCCGCGTCCCACCGGCCACTCTCATGCAACGCCTTGATACGATTGATCAGCCCAATGGCTCGCTGTAACTCTGCTGCCTGCAAATGGTGGGTGATTTGGTCCTTAGTCGCACTCGCTGCCTCTTCCGCCGCCTTTGAGGCAGATCTTGCACCACGGGCCACCTTTATGGCCCAAATGAAGCCGACGAATGAGATGATGATTCCGCCTGCTGTGACCGCGTCCCCCCAATTGGTCGACCAAAACTCCATGATACGGTGCGATTATATCCCTTCACGAAGAGGTGTGTGAAGCGGACGCTCCCAGCCTCCCGCAGGGTCAGGGGGGTTCATTTCGGCTGTAGTAAGCCTATCGTATCTAGAGTGATAACAAGACGCTAATCAGGCCGATTGTATACCTATGTCTGGCGGAGAGGGTGGGATTCGAACCCACGATACCCGGAGGTATACCGCTTTTCGAGAGCGGCGCCTTCGTCCACTCGGCCACCTCTCCGGACTGGAGGCATTATAGCCGAGATGGGCCCGAATCGGGAACCCGTTGCGCCCATTCGTCCCGGCTTCGCATCCAATCTTGACCTGTCGGGGGGCGCCTCCCACAATATCGAAATGGGCGAGAGGGGCAGCGCTGACCATCACCCCGGTGTCCCCGCATCCTACAACCGGTGGAAGTGGCGGGTGCTCCTTGCCTTTGCCGGGTTCTATCTGTTCGTGTACCTGGGGCGGTTCAACTTCTGGCCCGCAGCCCCCGTCATCAAGGAGGACCTCGAGCTTGGCCACATCCAGATAGGGGTCATCAACGCGCTGCTGCTCTGGGGTTTCGCCCTGGGCGACCTGGTCCACGGACGCCTGGCGGAGGCGTACGGCATGCGCCTCTGGGTGATGCTGGGGGCGTGCCTGACGGCGGGTCTCAACTGGGCGGCCAGCTACGGGACCTCCACCCTCAGCTTCGCCCTGCCGTGGTGCGTCAACGGCTTCGTCAACGCCGCGTGCTGGAGCCCGGGGATTGCCCTCATATCCCAGTGGTGGCCCCGGGGGGAACGGGGCAGGGCCATGGGCATCGTGATGATGTCCGCCGGCGGGGCCATGCTGCTGATGTGGCTGGCAACCGGGTGGGTGGTGAGCGAGCTGGGATGGCGGGCCGCCTTTCGCTATCCTCCCCTGGCGATAGCCGGTATGGGCGTGCTCTTCTACGTGCTGAGCCGGGACCGCCCGAGGGACGTGGGCCTGCCGGACTACGTGGAGGAGGACCGGGTGTCGGCCAGGGCCGAGGAGCTGGGACAGGGGCGTCTTCGGGGCTTGGGGCCCTACTCGCGACTCCTGACGGACGTCCAGTTCCAGATCGCCTGCCACGTGAAGGGGTTGGAGAACGTGGTGCGCTACGGCCTGACCACCTGGGTGCCGCTGTACTACTTCGAGAGGGCGGGACTGGACATAACGTCGACGGTGCTGGTCACCACGGCCCTGCCCGCGGGATACCTGGCGGCGCCTGTCCTGGGGGGCCTGGTCTCGGACAAGCTGCTGAAGAGTGCCCGGCGGCCCGTGGTGATGGCGTCCTGCGGCATCAGTGCCCTGGCGTTGGTCGGCATCGCCCTGGCGCCCCCGGACAACCTGTACCTGGGCGCCGTCCTTCTTCTGGCTGCAGGGTTCGCCATGAGCCTGTCGCCCATGGGGGCGCTGGCCGTGGACATCGCGGGACGGCACATGGCCGGCACCTCATCGGGGGTGTTGGACGCCCACGGCTACCTGTACGCAGGCCTCCAGGCAGTCATCTTCAGCATCGTGTTGGAAATGGCGGGCGCGCCGTGGGAGGTGGTGTTCCTGGCGATGGCCTCGACCCGCGTGCTCTCGGGAGCCCTGATCGCCTTCGTCAGGGTCTAGGGATACTCTGGACCACGTCGAGGCCCCACGCCGTTTCTTGAGCCCACCCTCCCGTCCCGCGCTCCGCGCGGGCAAGGCCCCCGCCGCTGGTTAGCAGCCGGCAGAGTTATTCAGACCGCTCCTAGCTGCCGGGACCCGTCGAGGCCATGACGGGCTCCGAGCCATCGACGGAGACGGGAGGGTGGGGTTTGCCCGCGGTGGAAAACTCCCGGTCACAGCGTACTGTAAGCCCTTGACATCCGTAGGGGCTGCTAATATGATTATGCGTGACCTCGCCTGCGCCCAGGGAACGAGGATATTCGGGAGGGGTGCGGTCGCCTGCGAGACCCTGGTCGGACGCATAAAGGAGGCCCGATGAGGCGGTATCTGACTACTAGGCTGTCTATCATAGCTCTTGTCCTTGCGGTTGTTACGTTGATAAGCGGCGTCGCCTGGGCCGCAAACAACCCCGGCCCCAGTGCCCAGGTACAGACCTCGGTCGTGGAAATCCAGCCCATACCCATGCAGATCGAGGTGGGCGGCACCCTTCAGGTCGCGGGCGCCGGCTTCCAGCCCAATGAGTGGGTGCTGTTCGAGATAGTGACTGGTAGCGGCCCCAACATCGTACTGGAAGGCGGCCAGGCGAACTCGGCGGGAGCATTCCTCGCCGATACCACCAACGCCACGGCCACCGGCGGGCTTCCCGATACCCTCACCCAGGGCGTCTACACCATCGTGGCCCGGACCGCGGGCAGCGGCCACATCGCCAGCGCGCCACTGGTAGTGGTGGACCAAAAGAAGCGGTAGTCCCAAGGGTCAGCAACCCGATCGTGAGTAGGGGCCTCTTCATAGAGGCCCCTATATTTGTCCCCGGAGACGGCGGCCGCGGCGGCTTGCGGCGGCCGTCACCCCTGGGTCCGGCTGAGCTTGAGCTTGCGGATACGGCGGCCCAGCAGGGACACGACCTCTATCCGCAGCCCGTCGTGCGTCACCGAGTCCCCCATCTGGGGTATCTTGCCCAGGGATGTGTAGACCAGGCCCCCCACGGTGTCCACGTCGTCCAGTCGCAAGGGGCTCGACAGCAGGTCTGACAGGTACTCCAGGCTCACCCGCGCGTCGGCGATTATGTCGCCGTTGGCCATGGGCACGACCCTGGGCTCCATGCCCGGGGAGAACTCGTCCTCGATCTCGCCGACGATCTCCTCCAGCAGGTCCTCCAGTGTTACCAGCCCCTCCACGCCGCCGTATTCGTCCACGACCATGGCCATGTGGACGCGCTTGTCCTGCATCTCCCGCAAGAGGTCGTCGAGACGCTTGGACTCGGGCGTGAAGAATGGGGGGCGGGTCACCTCGGCCAGGGGAGGGTGCTCATCGGTGCGGGCCAGGAAGGGCAGAAGGTCGCGGGAGTGGACGACGCCGATGATGTTGTCGGTGGTCCCCGTGTAGACGGGAATGCGGCTGTGGCCGTGCTCCTGCATCGTGCCGGCCACGGCGCTCAGGGACGTGCCGGCGTCCACGGCCACCATGTCCACCCGGGGCACCATGACCTCACTGGCAGTCGACTCGTCGAGGCGGAGGATGGAGCGGATCATCAGGCGTTCCCGGTCATCCAGCGTGGCCGGGCCCTGCTCGGTGATGACGACGGTGGTGGAGTCGGGGTCGCCCTCGGCGTCGGCCGCTTCGTCCCCGGCGCCCTCGGCGCCGTTGTCCGGCGCCTGTGGGAGCCTGGCGGCCCGGATGCGGAGGAGGCCCAGAAGGGGGGAGGCCAGGACGCTGGCAACGGAGGGCAACCGCCGGGACGCGATGCCTGCGGCGCCCTCCAGAAGCACCATGAGTGCCAGGAAACCCAGGGCGGCGCCGGCGTGGACTGCTATCCCAGGGGACGCCGTGCCCAGCAGCAGCACCTGGAACGAGAGGGCGGCAGCGACCACCGCCGCCAGCCGCAGGTACCTCAGGGCAAGCAGGCCGCGGGAAGCGGGTCCGGCGGGCGCCGGCTGGCTACCGGACGTGGCGTGGCCCCGGGCCATTCCCAGGTAGAAGAAGAGCACGAGGAAGAGTGCCAGGGAAAGGCTGGAAGATAAATCGTCGGTATCCAAGCCCTGCCGTGCTCCCTACTCTGGGGAACGTGGATGGATCGGGTCTCCGGTTGGCGGCCTGTTCAAGTGGAATGAGACCTCTTACTCTCTACTATTCTAGCAGGTACACCCACCGCCAGTCTACCCGGAGGGACGTCCCCGGTCACCACCGCCCCGGCCCCGGTCACCGCCCCCGGGCCCACGCTGACGGGAGCGACGAGCATGGTGTCGCAGCCGATGAAGGCGCCTTCGCCCACCACGGTCCGATGCTTCTCGACCCCGTCGTAATTGCACGTTATCATGCCCGCACCCAGGTTGACGCCGGCCCCGATGGACGCGTCCCCGATGTAGCTGAAGTGCCCGGCGGCGACTCCACGTTCCAGGCGGCTCTCCTTCACTTCCACGAAGTTGCCCAGGTGCACCCCCGTTTCCAGGTAGGCCCCCGGACGGAGACGGCTGAAGGGGCCGACCTCCACCGACGCCTCGATGGTGGCCCCTTCCACGAAGGACGCCACCACGCGGGACCCGTCGCCGATGGACGAGTCTCGGATGACAGCCCCCGGTCCGATGGTACAGGACTCCCCGATGGTGGAGGCGCCCAGCACCATGGTGTTGGGGTGGACCACCGTGTCCCGACCCAGGACCACCGAGGCGTCCAGGAAGATCGAGGCGGGGTCTACCAGGGTCACCCCCTCCAGCATCCAGTGGTCCCGGACCCTGCTCCTGGCCTCGGCCTCCGCCCGGGCCAGGTGCCTGCGGTCGTTGACGCCCATCACCTCCAAGGGGTCCTGGACCAGGAGGCCGCCGACGCCCCGGGGCCTGGAGGCCGCCATGGGTATGAGGGACGTGAGGTAGACCTCGCCGCCGGGGGAGGGCCCTACCTCCTGAAGGCTCTCCCACATCCACGGGGCCCGGAAGCAGTAGACTCCGGCGTTGGCCTCGTAGGGCCCGGCGGCGTCCCCGGGCGGGAGGTCCTGGAACTCGCACACGCCCGAGACCCTTCCTGCGGCGTCTCGCTCCACCATGCCCAGTCCGTCCCGCGGGTCGCACACGGCGGAGAGGAGGGTGACCAGAGACCCCCCGGCCAGGTGGCGTTGGGACAGCTCCAGGAGGGTCCCGGCCCTGACCAGTGGAGTATCGGCGCCCATGACCAGGACGTGGTCGGCATGGTCCCTCAGCAGGTCGGCGGCCCGCAGCAAGGCGTCCCCGGTGCCCCTCGGCTCCTGCTGGAGGACGTATTCCACGGACTCCCCTAGCAGCCCTCCCACGGCCTCGGCGTTGCCGGGGGAGACCACGACGGCGACACGGCCGATGCCCGCGCCTTTCATCGCGGCCACGGGATAGGTCACCATCTCCCTGCCGCAGACCTTGTGGAGAGCCTTGGGTGTGCCGGACTTCATCCGGGCGCCTCTGCCCGCCGCCAGCACGACCCCTGCCCAACGTTTCATAGGTGCCACCCCCTGACTTGTCGTTGACCCACGCCGCCGCAAAATCCGGGTCACCTGTCGTGACTCTCAGGTCAATGGTAAGAGGGCGTTCGCGCAAGAGTCAAGGAGAGCTGGGGTTCCCTGGCCAGGGGAGAGTTGGGATGAGCTACCTCGCAATGCGGTTCATGAAATCTCGAGTTAGTTCGAATCGATCGTCTGCCGAGAGCCAGAGTTCCTGCGCATATGTTGACTCACCTCTGTTGTTCCTGGCAGGTCCGTGGAAAAGGCACACGACGATCCCTTCCTGTTTGGCTATGTCTACGGCGGGTATGAAGTCGCTATCTCCGGCGACCAATACCGCGTGCGTAATCTGGTGCTTGCCACTGAGGAGCGCGAAATCAAGGCCAAGTAGCAAGTCGATACGCTTCTGCTGGAACATGGGCTTACCTTGATCGTCAATCCCGCGAAAAGCCAACCGCCCTTCCCTAACCAGGAATCGGTCAAGCCGGGTCAGGGCTTTGAAAAAGCGGCGCGCGCGGGCGAATTGCTCTTGCTCGGAATCAGTTGGAGGCGAACTCTGGTAGGGAAGGCAGTTGTAGTAGTACGTCCTCAACAGGTCCAAAGGCCCCGCAGTCCTACGTGAGATGACTTCGACAACCTCGTGAACGAACTTGCCATAGTCAACCCAGATCGAGAACTCGGATGCCAACTTGTCGACGTATCCGCCGTCTATGAATATCGCCAAGCGAGCCATAACGTCTTCCGCGCTTACTCAATGGATGTAAAGGAGAAGCCGGGGAAGGGACCTTCCTCCGGCTTCTCCATACTCACCTGACATGCTCCGTCTGCCAAAGTCTCTCTTGCCTGCCGGGCATTCGCCCTATGGTTGGATAAGGGACTCGGTCAGCACGAAAGGACGCCAGGGGGCATTCCGGTTACCTTATAGCAGCCCGGTCCCTATGTTGTCAATATGAGATTCCGGGTGCGCTGTCTCTTGTCTCCTCCGATCGAGGGAGGGGTGGACAGTGGGAAGCCCCGTATCTTCTCTCTCTCGTGGTTCCTTGCCGGGGTCTGCGGGGACGGTTACAATGGTACCGTTCGCCGCAGCCCACCGGACCGTGCCGGCGACGACGGATAGGAGGCCGCGATGAAGGTGGTCGACGCCATAGCTGAGATACTGAAGAAGGAGGGGGTGGACTACCTTCCGTGCTACCCCACGACCCCTATCATCGAGGCCGCGGCCGGCGCGAAGATACGCCCCATCGTGTGCCGGCAGGAGCGCGTGGGCGTCGGCATAGCCGACGGGTTCAGCCGGGTGACCGACGGCCGGCCTCCGGGCGTGTTCGCCATGCAGTACGGACCCGGGGCGGAGAACGCTTTCTCGGGGGTGGCCACGGCCTACTCGGACTCGGTGCCCATGCTGCTGCTCCCGGCGGGGCACCCGGGGGCGAGGACGGGGGTGCCACCCCACTTCGACTCGGTGCGGGCATACGAGCCCGTTACCAAGACGGTGGAGCGGATCAACACGTCGGAGAGGGTCTCCGAGATCATGCGGCGGGCCTTCAGCAACCTGAAGATGGGACGGCCTGGGCCGGTGATGGTGGAGATCCCGTCGGACATCGCCCTGGAGGAGGCGGACGAGGCTGTGGCCAAGTACCAGCCGGTGCGCGCCACGTGTCCGGCGGCCAACCCCAGGGACGTGGACGACGCGGCGCGGGCGTTGCTGGCGGCGAAGTCCCCGGTGATATACGCAGGCCAGGGCGTCATGTACGCGGGCGCCTGCGAGGAGCTCAAGCAGCTTGCGGAGCTGGTCCAGGCGCCGGTGATGACCACCCTGGTGGGCAAGAGCGCCTTCCCCGAGGACCATCCCCTTGCGCTGGGCACGGGGGGAGCCACCTCGGCGGGCCCGGTGGTGACCTTCCTGAAGGACGCGGACCTGGTGTTCGGGGTGGGCACCAGCTTCACCAGGCACGGCATGACCATTACCATCCCCCCTGGCAAGGTGATGGTCCAGGCTACCAACGACCCCCGGGACATCAACAAGGACTATACCATCGACCATCCCATCATCGGCGACGCCCGGCTGGTGCTGCTCCAATTCATCGAGGCGGTGAAGGACAGGCTGGGCAAGGGCCGCCCCGCCGACGGCGAGCGGGCCGCGCAGGTCAAGGCCGCCCGGGACGCCTGGCTGGCCGAGTGGATGCCCAAGCTGACCTCCGACGAGACTCCCATGACCCCGTACCGGGTCATATGGGACCTGATGAAGACGGTGGACCCCTCGGAGGCCATCGTCACCCACGACTCTGGAAGCCCCAGGGACCAGATGATACCCTTCTACCGCGCCGCCGGACCGCGAACGTACCTGGGCTGGGGGAAGTCCCACGGCCTGGGCACGGGGTTGGGCCTGGCGATGGGAGCCAAGCTGGCCGACCCGGACAAGCTGTGCATCAACTGGATGGGAGACGCCGCCTTCGGCATGGTGGGGCTGGACTTCGAGACCGCGTCCCGGGCCGGGGTGCCCATCCTGACCATGGTCTCCAACAACTCGACCATGGCCGCAGAGACCAATCAGATGCGCGTGTCCCACGACCTGTACAACACGCGAGACATAGGGGGCAACTACGCGGACATGGCCAAGGCCATGGGAGGCTACTCGGAGAGGGTGGAGAAACCGTCGGAGATAGGTCCGGCGATAAGGCGGGCCAAGCAGGCCACAGAGGATGGGCGGGCGGCCCTGCTGGAGTTCATCACGTGCTCCGAGACCGCCGCCTCCCACCGCCGCGCCTTCGGATAGGGCGAAGTCTGCAGGCCCCCAGGGTAGACGCAGGACGCCGGAGAGTGGCCGGATAGCGGGATATGGACGCAAGCAACGCGAAATACAGGTTCGGGAGTCCCTCGCGGGTTACGCCGGAGGCCATCGGCGAGCCGGGCAAGAGGACCTTCCGGCTCATCCTGGAATCGGGGGAGGCATCGGCGTCCCTGTGGCTGGAGAAGGAGCAGCTCTACCAGCTTGCCATCTACATCCAGGAGATCGGCAGCTCATTGTCGGATACCGACGAGGAACCGGGCGGCGCGGCGCCCGAACCCCAGTGGAGCGGCGGCCCCACCAACGTGGAGTTCAAGGTCGGCAGGCTGGCCCTGGGCCATGACGGCGCGAACAAGTGCTTTCTGTTGCTGGCCCACGACGCTGGGGCCGAAGACGAGGGCCAGGACGAAGACATGGCCACCCTGAGCTTCTGGCTCACCGCCAGCCAGGGGCGGGAGCTGGCGGCCGAGGCCCTGAAGGTCTGCGCGGCCGGCAGGCCCCGGTGCTTCCTGTGCGGCAAGCCCATCGACGCCGACGGCCACATGTGCCCCCGGGCCAACGGGCACGGGCCCGTGGACTTCTGATGCCGGCGTGATCGTCCCCGGCAGCTAGACCAGCAATGCCTCTGGACTCGCCGGAACACGTCACGCGTCTGATGAGCCGGGGGGAGATCACCTCCCTGCAGCTCCATCCCTGGGGGTCCAACTACACGTTCGTGGCCAGGGTGCGGGACTCCAACGCAGAGTGCCTGGCCATCTACAAGCCCCGGGACGGCGAGATCCCCCTCTGGGACTTCCCGGACCACACCCTCTACAAACGAGAGTACGCGGCCTACCTGTTCAGCCGGGCCCTGGGGTGGGACTTCATACCCCTGACCGTGATCCGGGAAGGCCCCCACGGCATCGGGTCCCTGCAGTACTACGTGGACCACGACCCCCGGGTAACCTACTACGACCTGCGGGAGACCGACCCGGATGCCCTGCGCACCATGGCGTGCTTCGACCTGGTCAGTAACAACGCCGACCGCAAGGCGGTGCACTTCCTGCGGGACACGGCGGGCAAGGTGTGGGGCATAGACCACGGGCTGACGTTCAACTCGGCGATGAAGGTCCGGACGGTGATCTGGGACTTCGGGGGCGAGGCCATCCCGGGCCACCTGCTGGAGGCGCTGTCGGGGTTCTTGCGACGCCTGGTCAGGCCCGACGGCGACGTGGCGGAGCTGATGGATCTTCTGGACGAGGAGGAGGTGGCGGCCCTGGTCCACCGGATAGCCTGGGTACTGGACGCCGGAGAGTATCCCGCCATCCGGCGCCGCAGACACCGCCGCTAAGAAACAGGGGGGGAGCGTCTACCGTAACGGCCAAGGCGGCCGAGTGGGCGGCGGCCCTATTCCCGTGAACGCCAGTTGTCCTGGTCGTCGGGCTGCTGGTACGGGGGCTCTCCCTGGGGGGATTGCTGCTGCTGTTCCTGCTGCTCCTCCTGGGGGCCGCCATACTGCTGCATGTAGCTCTCCAGGGCCCCCTGGAACCTGCTCTCGAACTCCTCGGCGTCCCTGGGCTGTATCAGGAGGCGGCTGCCCTTGTGGAGGCGCACCAGCAACCTGGAGCCGAAGGCGAACTTGAGCATCTGTACTTCCGCGATGTCCCGGAAGAGCACGTGGCGTATCCTTGGCTTTCCGTAGGCGATTATGAGCCTGTCGGGGTATAGCATGTACTGGCCCGGTGTCGTCAGCCAGCTGAAGGCGGCGACGGCAAGTCCGACGGCCACCATGAGCGGGTCCTGGGCGATCACTATGCCCATGGCCAGCACCACCAAGGCTATCACCAGGGTCAGGTTGAAGGACGACCCGTGCCGGTCAGCGTGTATCGGCTGATACTGCTCCTGTTGCTGCATGGGGATATTCTATCATATCCTTACAGGGCTGATGTAATACGCGCGCGGCGGTTTCCGGGCGGGTTGTCGCGCGGGCGCGGGAGGACGGCAGGCCGATGGGTGGTGGCCCCGGTAGAAGCAGACAGGTCAGGCTGGCGGTGTACCAGAACGAGTCGCTGGCCCGGCTTGCGGAGCAGCGCCTAAACCAGCAGCTCATCGGCTGCGTCGTCCGGTCCCTGGTAGCAGGCTCCGGGGCGTTGGGGCTGCCAACCAACGTGCCTCACGCCCTATACGTCCTCGCGGAGGAGGAGATGAGGGCCCGGGAGGTGTTGAACATCCCTCCGGCGGAGATCGCCGAGCGGGAGGGCAGGCCTGCCCGTCCCCGCAGGGTGTCCACATCCGCCGTCGCGGTCCTCGTCGTGACCGCCGGGGCGGCGCTCATACTGGGCATCAGTATCGCGTACACCTGGGTCCTCGGTTGATCCCCGGGCTTCCCTCCCGGCTGGACACCGGCGCCGCATCGCAAACATGGACCCGTCCTTGAAGTTCCACGTAGAGCACACCTGTGGGTCGGCCCGGGCGGGCCTGCTGGCCACGTCTCATGGACTGGCACCCACGCCGGCATTCATGCCGGTGGCCACCCAGGGCAGCGTCAAGGCGCTGGGACCCGACGAGGTCGAGGAGATAGGCGCCCGCATAGTCCTGGCCAACGCGTACCACCTGGGCCTCCGTCCCGGGGTTGAGCTGGTCCGCCAGCTGGGCGGCCTCCACTCCTTCTCCGGGTGGGATGGCCCGATGCTTACCGACAGCGGAGGCTTTCAGGCCTTCAGCCTGGGCAGACTGGGGCGGCTGACCGAGGACGGTCTCCTGTTCCGCTCTCACATAGACGGCAGCGAGCACCTGTTGACCCCCGAGTCGTCCATGCGCGACCAGCTGGGCCTGGGGGCCGACATCATCATGTGCCTGGACCAGTGCATAGCCGTGGGAGAAGGGCGGGACGCTGTGGGGCTGGCCATGCAGCGCACCCACCGCTGGGCCCTCCGTTGCCGGGACGCCAGGCGCGGCTATCCGCAGGGGGAGAGCGGGGCCCTCTTCGGCATAGTCCAGGGGGGCGTGTTCGAGGACATGCGGAGAGAGTCCGCGGAGTACGTCACGTCGCTGGACTTCGACGGGTACGCCATCGGAGGGCTGGCGGTGGGGGAGTCCAAGGCGGAGATGTACGCCGTAGCGGAGCTGGTGACGCCGCTCCTGCCGGCGGACAGGCCCAGGTACCTGATGGGGGTTGGCGCACCCGAGGACCTGGTGGAGTGCGTCTACCGGGGCGTCGATATGTTCGACTGCGCCCTGCCGACCAGGGTGGCGCGCAACGGCGCCCTATACACGCCCCAGGGCCGCGTGGACATTACCAGCGGGCGGTTTCGGGAAGTGGCCGGTCCCGTCCAGGACGACTGCGATTGCTACGCCTGCCGCCGGTTTTCGGCGGCCTACCTGCACCACCTGTTCAAAACGAAGGAGGTCCTGGGGCTGAGACTGGCGTCGATGCACAACCTTCGCTTCGTCCTGCGGTTGATGGAGGACATGAGGCGGGCGATCGCCGAGGGGGAGTTCGAGGCCTTTCGCCGAGACTTCCTGGCTTCGTTCACTCCGACGGACGAAGGGGCCAGGCAGAGCAACAAGGAGGCGTGGATGCGGGCTAGGGGAATGCTGGGGTCCAGCGGGCCCGCCCAGGGGCGGGATGGCCGCTAGCAGCCGCCGGCGACGGCCGGAACGATGCTGACCTCGTCTCCGGACTTGGTGGACGTGTCGGTCCCCTGGAGGAACCGGACGTCTTCGCCGTTTATGTAGATGTTCACGAAGTAGCGCAACTCCCCCGACTCGTCCAGCAGGCGCTCCTTGAACCCCGGGTAGTCCGACTCCAGCCTGTCTATGATCTCACCCAGGTTGGACGCCTCTATCTCGACCTTGTCCTGCCCGTTGGCCATACGGCGCAGAGGTGTGGGAATTCGAACCAAGATGCCGCTCATCTGTACCTTCTCTCCCTTACTTGCCGTTGGAGCCGACGGCCTTGATGGCCTCCTCGAAGGAGCTCATGGTGGGGGTTACGGGCAGGGGATGGACCACGTCCTCCACCGCCTCCTGGGTCTTGAGTCCGTTGCCCGTGATGTACGCCACGGTCAGCTCATCGCGCTTGATGGCGCCGGTCTCGGCCAGGTAACGGAGACCTGACACGACGACGCCCCCGGCCGTCTCCGTGAATATACCCTCGGTCTCGGCCAGGAGCTTCATCCCCTCGGCGACCTCTTCTTCTGGGACGGCGTAGCCCGTGCCCCTGGACTCGTGCAGGGTCTTCAGTGCGTAGATTCCGTCGGCGGGGTTGCCTATCGCCAGGGACTTGGCCACCGTGTTCGGCCTCACGGGGCGGACGACGTCCTCCTCGTTGTTGAAGGCCTGCACGATGGGGGAGCAGCCCATGGCCTGGGTCAGGTGCATCCTGGTGTCTACCGGTCCGTCCACCAGGCCCATGGAGGCGAACTCGTGGAAGCCTCTCCATATCTTGGTGTAGAGGGCGCCCGAGGCCCCGGGGACCACGCAGTGCTCGGGGAGCCTCCATCCAAGCTGCTCGGCCACCTCGAACCCCAGGGTCTTGCTGCCCTCGGCGTAGTAGGGGCGCATGTTGATGTTGACGAAGGCCCAGGGGTAGTTGTCCGCCACCTCGCTGCACAGGCGGTTGACGTCATCGTAGCTGCCGTCCACGGCTATGACGACGGGCGCGTAGATGGCGGCGCCAACGACCTTGCCGCGTTCCAGGTCCGAGGGCATGAACACCACGGCCTTCATGCCGGCGCGGGCCGCGTGGGCCGCCACGGCGCAGGCGAGGTTGCCGGTGGAGGCGCAGGCCAGGGTCTCGAACCCGAACTCGCGGGCCTTGGTGGCCGCGACGGAGACGACCCTGTCCTTGAAGGAGTAGGAGGGGTTGACGCTGTCGTTCTTGAGGTACAGGTTGTCCAGTCCCAGGAGCTTGCCCAGGTTCTTCGACCTGACCAGGGGGGTGAAACCGGCGCCGATGTCCACCGCGTCGCAGGCGTCCACGGGCAGGAGGTCCTGGTAGCGCCAGATGGTAAGGGGGCCGCCCGCGACCCGTTCCCGGCTGACGGTGTTGCCTATCCCGTCGTAGTCGTAGTCCAGCTCCAGGGGGCCGAAGCAGAAATCGCAGACGTTGAGGGGCTCGGCGGGGTACTCTCTGCCGCATTCACGGCAACGGAGGCACTTTACGAATGACACGGTGTGAAAACCCGGTTGCCCGTCCTCTTTAGGCTGGAACAGTATTGCCGATGGTAGCAGAGCCCCTATGGGATGTCAATAAAGCCGTGGGCGCGGCAAGCGGACCGGGAAGAGCATCAGCTCTGGTATAATCAGGGATAGAAAGTCTCGCCGAAGAGGTCGTGAAATGGGAGCGACGCGCGTAACCGTGGCTATACGAAACCCGGCCGACCCCGACCGCGTGTGGCAGGGGCTCTTCCTGGTGGACACGGGAGCAACCGACTGCCTTGTGCCCAGGCAGCACCTCGAGTCCATAGGTCTGGTTAGCGAAGCACGGCGCAGGTACGTGTTGGCCGATGGGCACGAGGTCAGCCTCGACGTCACCGGTGCGAGAATCGAGTTCATGGGGGAGTTCACCTGGGGGACCATCGTGTTCGGTGGGGAGGACGCCGAGCCGCTGCTGGGCGTCACCGCGCTGGAGTCGGTGGGAATAGAAGTAGACCCCCTGAACCAGACCCTGAAGCGACTTCCCGCAGTGCTCCTCAGAGGGTTTCGGCCTCGAGCATAGGCCGGCGTCCGCAGGTTGACTGTTCTCCGGTCCCGCTTGCGTACCGGCTGCCGCGGTGCGGTTACGGCTCGAACGACAAACAAGGGTCCCGGCAGCAACTGCCGGGACCCTTGTTGGTTCCAATACGGAGCCCGGACCCGTTTTGGAGCTACCGGGCCCTCTCCGTTCACAAGAGGAGAGGGCCCGACGGCCGGCCCTGGACTAGGACTTGGAGCCCTCCAGGGCATTGACGTTGATCTCGAGGATCCTCTTCCCGGCCTCCTCCGCCCTGGGCATTCTGACGGTGAGGACGCCGTTCTCGTAGGCGGCCTCGGCCTCGTCGGTGTTCAGCCCCTTGGGCAGTCTCACCACGCGGTGGAACTTCCCGAAGCGGTGCTCCCGGTGGAGGTACTCCTCCTGCTTGACCTCTTCCTCCAGCGTGCTCTTGGCCTCGATGGTGAGGGTGTCGTTCGTGATGGAGGCGTCCACGTCCTCGGGCTTCACGCCGGGCAGTGTGGCGCGGACCACCAGCTTGTCCCCCTCCTCGTATACGTCGACGGCTACGGGCCCGAAGTAGCTGGCCACGGGCCGGCGGAAGTAGGTCCGCGGGAAGGCCCTCCGCCAGAAACGGTCGAACTCGCTTTCGCCCCGCCTGAAGTCCCCGAACGGCTCCCATCGCTTCAGCAACATGTTGTGTGTCCTCCTCTTGTCTTGATAAGGCTTGGGTGACCTTTCAAGGCCTATTATAGAAACTTGAGTGTATCTTGTCAAGTTATTGATAGATAGTTACTATGATATATGACTCTATACATAACAACTAATTGACATTCATGCATTATATAAGGTACCATTTCCATAGCAGGTGTGACTCATGGCAACAACCGAAGACTTCTACTCGCTGCTGGGCGTTTCCAGGGACACGTCTGAGAAGGAGATTAGGCAGGCCTACAGGAAGCTGGCCCGTCAGCTCCATCCCGACGTGAACCCTGGCAACAAGGAGGCCGAGGAGAGGTTCAAGCAGGTAAACGAGGCCCACGAGGTCCTATCGGACCCGGAGAAGCGTCGCAAGTACGACGCCTACGGCCACGATTGGAAGCATGCCGATGACATCGAGCGGGCCCGGGCGTCGCGGGGCGGCGGGTTCGACCATTGGTTCACCGAGGGCCGAGTGCCGGGCGACGCCTTCGGTTTTGGAGGCGTGTCCACCGGGAACCTCTTCGACGACCTGTTCTCCGGCGGCGGGCGCCGGGGGTTCGCCCGGGCGGCGGTCCGCTACCCGGTGGAGGTGAGCCTGGAGGAGGCCTTCCGCGGCACCACCAGGCGGATCCGGATATCGGAGCCCGGCGAGGCGGATGGCGGGCAGAGCCTGGAGGTGAAGGTGCCGCCCGGGGTCGACACTGGGTCGACGATACACCTGTCGCGGGGCACCGGCCGCCGCCGGGACGTCAACCTCGAGGTGACGGTCCGCTCCCACCCCGGCTTCCGACGCTCGGGGTCCGACCTGTACACCGACGTTCAGGTCCCCCTGGAGGACCTGGTGCTGGGGGCGGAGGTGCCCGTCACGACCCTCAAGGGCAAGGTGATGCTGACGGTGTCGCCCGAGACCCAGAACGGGCAGACCTTCCGGCTGGCGGGCCAGGGTATGCCCCAGCTCGGCAACCCCAAGGACCGGGGCGACCTGTACGCCACCGTCAGGGCGGTGCTGCCCAGTGAGTTGACCGACCGGGAGCGGGAGCTCTTCGCGGAGCTCAGGCGTATCCGGTCGGGCGGGGAGGCGATCTAAGTGACTACCCAAAGGCCGGTGGACGACGAGCCGTGCTACGTAATCAGCGTGGCGGCGCGCATGGTGGGGGTCCACGCTCAGACGTTGAGGTACTACGAAAGGGTGGGGCTGGTGCGGATTCCCCGTTCCCAGGGGAGGCGCCGCCTCTACTCTCCCAGCGACATAGCCAATCTGAAGCGCATCAAGGCGTTGACCGAGGACCTGGGCATCAACCTGGCGGGGGTGGAGGTCGTCCTCAAGCTGATGACGCGCATCAATCAGCTGGAGAAGAGGAACCAGCAGCTCGTGGACGAGGTCGGCAGGCTCCGGTCTGCCCTCGCCTCCGGGGCCGAGGAGAGTCAGGTCCGGGCGTAGACGCGCCGTGGCCTCTCGGCCGCCGTCAGACCGCAGCAGGAGGTAGACGAGGAGATGTTGACACCAGAGAAATTCACGGAGCAGGCACAGCAGGTGCTGTCCAACTCCCAGGAGATCGTCCGGAAGTTCAAACACAGCCAGTGGGACGTGGAGCACGTCCTGCTGTCCCTGCTGGAGCTGGACCAGGGACTGCCCCAGGACATCCTGAAGGAGCTGGAGGTGTCGGCCGAGGCGGTGAAGGACGAGCTGCGGGAGGCGCTGGACCGGTCGCCGAAGGTGGTCAACGAGTCCACCGCCATCTATGCCACTCCCAGGGCGGGCCGCTTGCTGGAGAACGCCAGGGTCGAGGCCGAACGCCTGAAGGACGAGTTCATCGGCGCCGAGCACCTGCTGATAGGCGCGACCATCGAGCGTGAGGGGGAGGCGGCCCGCATCCTGAGCGCCCACGGCCTGGACCAGGAGAAGGTGTACCGCGCCCTGATGCAGATAAGGGGCAGCCACAGGGTCACCGACCCCCGCGCCGAGAGCAAGTACCGCTCCCTGGAGCGGTACAGCGTCGACCTGACGGAGCTGGCGCGCCAGGGAAAGCTGGACCCCGTGGTGGGTCGGGACGAAGAGATCCGGCGCGTCATGCAGACCCTCACGCGGCGCAAGAAGAACAACCCGGTGATAATAGGAGAGGCAGGCGTGGGCAAGACGGCCATCGCCGAGGGCCTGGCCCAGCGCATCATGGTCGGCGACGTGCCGGACGTGCTCAAGGACCGGCGGGTGCTGGCGTTGGACATGGGGGCCCTGGTGGCTGGCAGCCAGTTCCGTGGCCAGTTCGAGGAGCGCTTGAAGGCCGTAATGGACGAGGTGAAGAGCGCCCAGGGCGAGGTGATCTTGTTCATCGACGAGATACACACCGTCGTGGGCGCCGGCGGGGCCGAAGGGGCCATCGACGCCAGCAACCTCCTGAAGCCGGCGCTGCAGCGGGGAGAGCTCCAGTGCATCGGCGCGACCACCATCCAGGAGTACCGGCGGTACATCGAGAAGGACTCGGCCCTGGAGAGGCGGTTCCAGGCCGTGTACCTGGAGGAGCCCACCGTCGACGACACCGTGGAGATCCTGCGGGCCCTGAGGCCCAGGTACGAGGCCCATCACAAGGTGCAGATCGAGGACTCGGCCCTGCTCGCGTCTTCACGGCTGAGCCACAGGTACATCGCCGACCGCCGCCTGCCGGACAAGGCGGTGGACCTCATAGACGAAGCCGCCAGCAAGCTGCGCATCGACGTCGAGAGCCTACCGGCCGCCCTGAAGTCGAGGGAGAGGCGCGTGCAGGAGCTGGCCAATGAAGAGGATGCCGCCGCCCAGCGGTCGGAGTACGAGGAGGCGGCGCGGCTCAGGACCGAGCGCCTTCGCCTGGAGGAGGACTACAACCGGGACCGGGACGACTGGCTGAAGGACAACAAGACCGACATGATCGTGGACGAGGCGGACATCGCCGGCCTCATCTCCAAGTGGACCGGCATACCAGTGTCCAACCTCCTGGAGGGGGAGGCCCAGCGTCTTCTGCACATGGAGGAGAGCCTGCACGAGCGGGTGGTGGGCCAGGACAAGGCGGTGGTCGCCGTCGCCGAGGCGATACGGCGGTCGCGGTCCGGGCTGAGCGACCCGAAGCGGCCAATAGGCAGCTTCATCTTCCTGGGACCCACCGGGGTGGGCAAGACGGAGCTGGCCCGGGCCCTGTCCGAGTTCCTGTTCGACGACGAGGCCAACATGATCCGGATCGACATGTCCGAGTACATGGAGAAGCACACGGTGTCGCGCCTCATCGGAGCGCCGCCGGGCTACGTGGGATTCGACGACGGGGGGCAGCTCACCGAGGCGATACGGCGTCATCCCTTCAGAGTGGTGCTGTTCGACGAGATCGAGAAGGCCCATCCAGAGGTGTTCAACCTCCTGCTGCAGGTGCTGGAGGACGGGCGGCTCACCGACGGCCACGGCCGCACGGTCGACTGCCGCAACACGGTGGTGATCATGACCAGCAACCTGGGCACGGGCGAAGCGGGCCGGCAGGCCTTCGGGTTCCGCAGCGACGGGAGGGAGGCCGTGGACGACCAGCGCCTCCGGGAGTCGGTCCAGGACGCGCTGAAGAGGGCGTTCCGGCCCGAGTTCCTGAACCGGATCGACGAGATCATCATCTTCGACCCGCTAACCCAGGAGCAGATCGAGAGCATCGTGGGCCTGATGGCCGCCGAGGTGCTGCAGCGTCTGGAGGAGCGGCAGATAACCTTCGAGCTGGACGCCGGCGCGGTCAAGTGGCTGGCCCAGGAGGGGTTCGACCCCACGTTCGGCGCCAGGCCCATACGCCGGGCCGTGCGCAGGTATCTGGAGAACCCCCTGTCCACGGCGATTCTGACCGGGGAGTTCAAGGCGGGGGACCACGTGTACGTGGAGGTGGGGGGCGACGGGCTGACCTTCACCAAGGCCGCCGCCTCGGCCACCGCCGCCTAGGGCCCCAGTCTCTAGTACAGCTTTCCCGGGTTCATGATGTTGTAGGGGTCCAGGGCGGCCTTGACGGCCCTGGCCACGTCGAAGCCTTGGCCCATCTCCCTGGACAGGAGATGGGCCAGCTTTATTCCGACCCCGTGGCAGTACTCCATCGCCCCGCCCATGTCCTGGGCCAGGACCAGTATTCGGTCGACGGTCTCGCCCAAACTGCGCAGGTCGGCTCCGGCGGAGTCGCCGTCGGGCACCAGGAGCAGGGAGAACAGCTCCGGCCTGGTCCAGATGGCGTACTCGACGGCCCTGGCTCCACCGGCCGCGAGAATGCCGTCGCACTCGCGCCTGAAGGGCAGCACCCTGGACGTGGGCAGCGCTACGTGGAGATAGTCGAAGCTCCTGCCGTGGCGGCCCCAACGCACCTGTCGAGGCTGTCCGAGCATTTCGCGCTTGTAGCTCTCCCCGGCCCGGTGGCGGGTGCGCCAGTAGGATACGGTCTCCGAAGGGCCGATGTCATTGCCTCCGAAGGCCCGGCAGACCTCCAGCGACCTGGCTTCGGCGGCGTCGACACCCTGGGAGTATCCCTCGTACATGATGAACAGCCGGACGCCCGAGCCGTCCTCCTCGGAGAGGTCCACGAGGGATGGTTTCAGGCCCAGGGCGAAGAGCTCGGCCACGGCCTCGAATCCCCTGTCGAAGTCGGGGAAGGCCATCGTAGCGAAGGCGCGCTTCTCGGGCTCCCGCCAGACGCGTAGGGTGGCCCTGGTGATTATGCCGAAGACGCCTTCCGAGCCGATGAAGAGGTGGTTCAGGTTGGGTCCCGCCGAGTATTTTGGGATGGCCCGGGTGGCCAGCGTCTCGCCTGACGGCAGCACCACCTCCAGCCCCAGGACCTGGTCTCCCATGGGGCCGTGGCTGGCCCCCAGGTACCCGACCCCGTTGGTGGATATGGCGCCGGCGACGGTGGCGATGGGCACGCTCCAGGGGTCGTGGCCCAGCATCAGTCCGTGGCCCTTCAGGGCCCGGGCCAGGTCCTCCAGGACCACGCCGGCCTCCACCGTCGCAGTCAGGTCGGTGGGGTTGATATCCACGATGCGGTCGAGGCCCTTCATGTCGATGACGATGCCGCCCTGGATGGGCGCGGCCGCGCCCATGACGCCGGTGCCGCCGCCGTAGGGAACGACGGGGACCCGGTGCTGCCTGGCGAGCTGCACCACCCGGGCCACCTGGTCCGCCGACCGGGGTACGACCACCACGTCGGCCATGCGCTCCAGCACGGCGCCGCCGGAGTAGACCCGGGACGGGGAGAGGGCGTCGGCGGAGTACCGGTCCAGGTCGGGCGGGTCCGTAAGCACGTTCACCGCGCCCAAGAGCCGGACCAGGGATGGGATCAGGTCGCTGGGAAGCATGGCCCTGGGAGGTGCGGCTACCGGTACGTCCAGGTGGAGCCGCCGGCGCCGTCCTCCACGGCCACTCCGAGGTCGGTAAGGCGGGAGCGTATTTCGTCGGCAAGCTGGTACTGTTTGGCCGCCCTCAGCGTCGTCCGTACTTCCACCAGCAGGTCGATGAAGGGGCTTCCGTCGTCACGGCCCTGGTCCGACGGCTGCTCGAAGGTCAGTCCCAGGACGCCCCCGAGGGACCTGAGGGTATCCTGGGCATGGCCCAAGGCGAGCCCGGACTCCCTGCCCCGGTTGATGGCCCGGGCCAGGTCGAAGAGCACGGCCAGCGCCTGGGGAGTGTTCAGGTCCGCGTCCATGGCCTCCAGGAACCGGGTCTTGAATGGGGCCGGGTCCAGGACCTCCCCGCCGTCGGCCCCCGCCTGGCGCAGGGCGTTGCGAAGGCGGTCCGTGGAGGGCAGGCCCGTGTCGTTGTACGTGAGGGGGCTCCGGTAGTGGGAGCTGAGAAAGAAGATGCGCAGGGTGTCGGGGCTGTATCGGCGCAGGCTCTCCTGGAGAGAGACCAGGTTGCCCAGGGACTTGCTCATCTTGTCATGGCCCATGTGGAGGAGGCCGTTGTGCACCCAGTGGCGGGTGAAGGGCTCCTTGCCGGTGTAGGCCTCGCTCTGGGCCGTCTCGTTCTCGTGGTGGGGGAAGATCAGGTCCTGGCCGCCTCCGTGGATGTCCAAGGTCTCACCCAGGTAGCTGAGGGCCATGGCCGTGCACTCGATGTGCCAGCCGGGCCTGCCGGGGCCCCAGGGGCTCTCCCATGATGGCTCTCCCGGCTTTGCGCCCTTCCAGAGGACGAAGTCCATGGGGTTCTCCTTGGACTGGTCCACCTCCACCCGGGCGCCCGCCATCATGCCGTCCAGGCTCCTGTGGCTCAGCTTCCCGTACATGGGCGATCTGCTGACCCGGAAGTACACATCGCCGTCGGAGGGGTAGGCGTAACCCTTGTCGATGAGGGAGCCGGTCACCTCGATGATCTTGGGTATCTCCCGGGTGGCCCGTGGATACACCGCCGCCCGTTTCACGTTGAGGGCGTCCATGCTGCGCATGTACTCGGCTATGTGCCTGTCGGCCAGCTCGTCGGGGGAGGTGCCCTCCTCCAGGGACCTCTGGATGATCTTGTCGTCCACGTCGGTGAAGTTCTGGACGTGCTGCACGTCGTGACCCAGGTACTCCAGGTAGCGTCTCAGTACGTCGAAGATGACGTAGCTCATGGCGTGGCCCAGGTGGCAGGGAGCGTACGGGGTGATGCCGCAGACATACATCTTTACGACGTCGCCCGACGGGGTGAACTCCTCCAGCTCGCCGCTGAGGGTGTTGTAGAGCTTCACGGGATTTCCTCCAGGAGCGCCACGGCGTAGGCCGACATGCCTTCCTCTCTGCCCACGAAGCCCAGGTGGTCCGTGGTGGTCGCCTTGATGCTGACGTTGGCGGGGGGGACGGAGATGGCCTCGCCGACCTTTTCCTTCATGGTGTCGATGAAAGGGCCCAGCCTGGGACTTTGAGCCAATATTGTAGCATCAACGTTTACGACGCGCCAACGCGCCCGGGATAGAAGGCGGGCCACGGCGGCCAGGAGGCCCAGGCTGTCCGCACCCTCGTACCGGGGGTCGGAGGGCGGGAAATGGGCGCCCTTGTCTCCCAGGCCCGCGGCCCCCAGCAGAGCGTCCATGATGGCGTGGACCAGCACGTCGCCGTCGCTGTGGCCCGAGAGGCCCAGGTGGTGGGGAATCTGCACGCCGCCCACCACCAGCGCGCGCCCCTGGACCAGGGGGTGGGCGTCGAACCCGATGCCGACACGGTCAGCCATCGGCCGCCGGCTGCCGGCTGCCCCTGGCCCTGCTCCGGAGGAGCGCCTCGGCTATGTCCATGTCCTCCCGGCTGGTCACCTTCAGGTTGGCGTAGGAGCCCATGAAAACGTGGACGTCGTGTCCCAGACGCTCGACCATGGACGCGTCGTCAGTGACGTCTTCATCGCAGGCCCGGTGGGCTTCGAGAAGGATGTCGTACAGGAACACCTGGGGGGTCTGGACCAGCCACAGGGTCTCCCGGGGAGGGGTGGCTTCCACCCTGCTCCCCTCGGTGACGACCTTGATGGTGTCCTTGGAGGGGACGGCGGCCACGGCGGCGCCGGACTGCGAGGCTGCCTCCAGCCCGCGCCGGAGGGTGTCGCCGTCCACGCACGGCCGGGCCCCGTCATGGACGGCGACCCAGCGGCAGGGGGACAGACGCTCCAGACCCAGCCGGACCGAGTCTTGCCTCCGGCCGCCCCCGGCGCAGACGGACTGGGGCGGGAGCTTCGTCCACGCCCGGTCCCTGGCCAGCGACCTGCCCAGGGGGACCTTCTCGGAGGACAGGACCAGGACCATCTCGTCCACCAGGGGACTGGCCTGCAGGGCCTCGACCGTGTGGGCTATGAGGGGCGTGCCCAGGACGTCGGCGAAGATCTTGTCCACGCCGGCCATGCGGCGGCTCTGTCCGGCGGCCACCACTACGACACCCAGGGAACCGTTGGCAAGGGATGCGGCGGCCCGGGCCGCCGTGCTACCCGTGGTCGTGTCGGGGACGGGCATCCTGGGCCGTTATTCTACCTTGGGGTGGGCGAAGATTATCCGCCCGGCCGCGGTCTGGAGCACCCTGGTGACGGTGACGTCGCGGAAGCTGTTGAGGTACCTGCGGCCTCCCTCGACCACCACCATCGTGCCGTCGTCCAGGAACGCAACGCCCTGTCCCATCTCTTTGCCTTCCTGGATGATGTTGACCGTCAGGTTCTCGCCGGGAATCACCATGGGCTTGAGGGCGTTGGCGAGCTCGTTCACGTTGAGGACGCGGATGCCGTGGACTTCGGCCACGCGGTTGAGGTTGAAATCGGTGGTGAGGATGGGGGCTTCCATGGCCTTGGCCAGCTTGACGAGCTGGCCGTCCACCTCGGTGCCGTTGAGCAGGGAGGCGTCCAGCACCTGGATGGGCACGCTGGTCTCCTTGCGTATCTTGGCCAGGGCCTCCAGGCCGCGGCGGCCCCGGTTCCGCCTCAGGGAGTTGCTGGAGTCGGCTATGTGGCGCAGCTCGTCGAGGACGAAGCCGGGTATGACCAGGGTGCCCTGGAGGAACCCCGTCTGGCCGAGGTCGGCGATCCGGCCGTCTATGATGGCGCTGGTGTCCACCAGGATGTTGCCGGTCAGGGCGTTGGCGTAGGGCTCTTCCGTCGCGTCGCGGGGGAAGAACCTGCGCATGTCCCGCTCGCGGCCGGCCCCGATCAACAGTCCCAGGGAGCCCAGGAAGCCGGTGATGGCCAGGGGCACTCCCCAGGACATCCAGCCGTCCAGGTTGAACAGCGGCACGGAGATCAAGGCTGCTACCACCAGGCCCACGACGAGCCCGATGGTGCCCGCCACCATCGTGGACGCAGGCACCCGACCTACGGCGTCTATCAGACTGTTAAACGGCTTGAACAGGTAAGGCGTTTGGTCCCTCCGGGCTGCGTGCCCCGCCGGCGTCGGCCTCATGGCAGCGGGACCGTTGCCGGTCTCGCGTCGGCCGGACTCCACTGCCGGGACCGCTGGCGACGAGCGGCGGAGACGGGCTCCCTTGACTTCTTCCACGTTCGAAATAGGACGCCCTGACTCTCGACCGGATGCGTCGCTAACTGATACTACAATACCATAAATCATATGCGCAGAAAAAGAACGTAATGGCACCCTGATGGCCTTTTTTGGGGCCTTGTCCTCGACGGCGCCGAGGGGCCGCGGCCTTTATTTGCGAGTCCTGCTACACTATTGCGTGATGGAACCGTGTCGGGACGGAGTCGATGGCGGCCGCTAACGGGACGGCGCCCACCCCTGCCCTCCTCTGGGCCGGCCGGTTGGCCGGAGCCCTGGAGGCTACGTGGCTCCTGACGGTGGCCCTGGTCCCCCTGATATTCGTCCCTACTGACTTCATGTCGTCGGAGGCGGTGAACGCCTACGTCGAGGTGCCCAAGACGACGGCGCTGCGCCTGCTGGCCGGCGTCATGGTTATCCTCTGGGCCGTCGAGTGGCTGCTGAAAGGGGGACTGACTCGCCCCCCGCAGGCGTCGCGGCCCTTAGCCAGGCTCCGGGGCTGGCTGATGGAGCAGCCCAGCCGCTGGATAGTCGTGGCCGCCACGATATATGTCGTGGCGGCCATCATCGCCACAGCACTGTCCCAGTCTTTTTTCATCAGTCTCTGGGGTGAGGTCTCGGGCCAGTTCGGGTACTCGCTGTACACGACCCTGTCCTACTTCGTTCTCTTCGCCGTCATCGTCACACACCTGAAGACCAGGCAGCAGCTCTACCGTCTGCTGGCGGTGATCATGACGGCCGGTTTTCTCGTGGCGGTGTACGGGATAGTCCAGAGGTACGAGGGCGACCTGTTGAACGTCGGCGAGGCGGGCAGCATGCGTGTTGCGTCGACGATGGCCAACCCGGTCTTTACCGGGGCCGCCCTGGTAGGCACCGGCCTGCTGAGCCTGGGGCTGGCCCGGGCCCTGCTGGAGACCTGGGGCCTGACCTCCGGGCGGGCGGCAGCCGTCGTGCTCCTGACCCTCGTGGTCGGCGCAGGTCACCTGCTGGCGGTGTGGTTCACGGACTCCCGGGGCTCCTGGCTCATCGGCGTTCCGGCCGGCCTGGTGGCGCTCCTGGGGTTGCCCGCGGCCTTCGACGCGCTGGAGGGCGCAGTCAGGCGACGGGCCCTACCGGCCGACCTCCTGCTGCTGACCTGCTCTATAGTCGTGCTCACCGCGGCCGTCGTGGCGGCGCAGGTGGACGTGATCGGCATCGGGGGCTTTGCGGGCGTCTCGATGGTCCGCGTGCTGGCAGCCCTGGTTGGGATACTCGCGTTCTCCAGCATCCTGGCGGCCATGTTCCCCGACAGATTCTCGGAAGGAGTGCGGGACTTCGGCAAGACCCTCCTGCTGGTGGGCTCGGCCCTGCTGGTCTCCCTGCTGGTCGTGACCTACAGCTACTCTCCCGCGGGGACGGTGAAGCTGGCCTTCCGCGACCTGGCGTTCCTGGATGCCCGGGCGCTCCTGGCGGTCTTCGGCGCGGTCGGGCTCTTGGGACTGCTGGCGCTGGCGGTGCGCGAGCCAGGGGTCCTACTGGACGCACGGGACAGATGGAGGGAGGCCCGGCTCCAGACGCCACGGGCCTCCTCCGGGCTCACCGTGGGCTGGCGGGTCCGTCTCTCCGCAGCGGTTCGGAACGCCGGCGCGGCGCTGATCGGCGGGATCGGGCCGCTGCTGGCGGCGTGGGACAGGTCCAGGCGGGAGGTGGCCAGGGCCGCCAGGGTCGCCCTGGTGCTGGCGTCGGTGGTGGTGATAGCCCTGCTGGTTGGCGGGCTGGTCCCCAACGTATCGTCGGGCGCCCAGCCGCCTGCCGAGGACGTGGCCGAAAGGGAGGCTGGGGACACGGTTGCCACCGTGGTCCCCGCCGGACCGGAGGGCCGGGGGCTGAGCTTCCGAAACGACATCTGGGCGGCCTCGTGGAGGCTCGTCAGGGACCGCCCGTGGTTCGAGTACGAGGAGTTGTCGTACGGCCTGGTCCGGCCCCTGGTCGGCTACGGCCCCGAGCTGTTCAAGTACACGTTTCCCCTGGAGAGCGTGCGGGGCGGCCTCCTGAGCCAGGCCCATAACTTCTTCGTGCACCATTTCGTGGAGCAGGGGATACTGGGCGGGTTCGCTTCCGTAGGCCTTGTCGTGTCTTTCTTCGCCGTGGGTGCGGCCCAGCTCTGGCGCAGCCGGGAGCGGCTCTCCACGGCCCACAGGTGGATACTGATCGCCCTCATGGCTACCGTGTCGGGCCGGGTGTCCGAGATGATGGTCGGGGTGGCCCGGGAGCCGGACCTGGTCACGTTCTGGGTCCTGCTGGCCGTCCTGGTGGTCCTGCCGTCGGTGATGGCTCGGTGCGATGGGCCGGCCGCTGGGCAGGCCCCGGCGGCGGCCGAGGTCCAGCGGGGTGCCGGGAGGCGGGAGCGACGGGCCAGGCGGCAGCGGGAGCGCAGGGCCAGGAGCGCCGCCGGCCTGGGGGCCGCCATATCTCCGATGAGGGCGCTTGTCCTGGGGGTGATGTCGGCGGTCATCGTGTTGGTGGGCTGGCTGTCCTGGGACAAGAACGTGGACTACGCCTGGGCGGCCGCCATCGCCGGGTCCGCGGCCGAGAAGCTGTCCCAGGGGGACCTGCGAGCAGGTCACCGGCTCATGTCCCGGGCGGTCGCCAAGGCCCCGGACGTGCCCGTCTACTACCACAACCTCGCCCGGGTCTACGACGGCTACAGGAAGTTCGCGATCGAGAACCAGGGTGACTTCCAGTCGTGCGAGGAGTACTTCTCCCTGGAGCCGCGAGAGGGGAGGCACCGGGTGGCGGACGGGAGCTTCGCCGGGTGTGCGGAGGAGTCGTACCTCATCGCCCGGCGGGGGTTGTTGAAGAATGGGGACGCCGCCCAGAACAAGCTGGTCGTGGCCAACTCTGCCATGGCGCTGGCCCTGCTGGACTACGAGGGCCTGGGTGACGAGGCCATCCGCTACTACGAGGAGCTGACGGGCATGCTGCCCAAGTCGTGGCAGCAGGAGTACCTGCTCCGCCAGTCCCAGGTGCGTCTTGGAATGCACCAGGACGCCGTGGAGGGGTTCGAAGAGACGATGGCCAAGGCGCCCACATCGAAGGAGAGGGCGCAGTCACTGTACGTCCTGGGCCTGGCACACGAGGGTCTCGACCAGCGTGAAGAGGCCATCGACGCCTTCGAGAAGAGCTTGGACCAGCCCGACACCGGCGGAATCGAGAGCGAGGTGCGCCGGCACCTGTTCGCCGCGTACGAGGCCCGGGCCGCAGCGCAGCTGGACGCCAAGGCCGAGGAGGAGGCGCTGGCAACCCTCGACAGGTATCTTGCCAGGACCGAGGGCTCGCCGGCCGCCGCCCGTCCCCTGTACCTCAAGGGCGTGGCCTACCACCGGCTGCAGGAGCTGGACCGGGCGCTGGAGGTCCTCCAGGAGAGCCTGGAGGCGGACGTGGCGGGAGCCATCGCCGCCGACGTCCACAATCTGATGTCCACCGTTTACACGGACCTGGAAGACGCCGACGCCGCGGCTGAGCATGACAGGCTGGCCAAGGACCTGGAGCAGGGCTAGGGCCGTGCCCCCGGCCCCGGTGCCAGGCCGGATGTCGGTACCGGCGCCGGAGGACTAGGCGGTGGCGGAGAGGCCAGCGGCCTGTATGCCCGTCAGGGCCGCTTCCTCGTCCTGCTCGGCGGTGCCGCCGCTGCCCCCTACCGCGCCGACCACCTGGCCGTCCTTGAACACGGGCAGGGCCCCCTTGCCGGGGACGAAGTGGCCGCCCTCGATGGTGGTAAGGGACCGTATGACGGCGTTGTCCGCCAGCTCGCCGCTGGGCCTGCCGAAGGCCGCCGCCGCTGCCGCCTTGCCGCGCGAGACCAGGGCGGTCCTCCAGAGGGCTCCGTCGACCCGGAACATGGCGATCAGGTCTCCCCTCGCGTCGACAACCGACACGCTCATGCCAACGCCCCATCCCAGTATCTTGGCCTTGGCCGCCGCCAGGATCTGCTCCGCTTCTGCCAGGGTCAATGTGGCCATTGGTCGCCTCCTCGGTCGGTATTGCTCCTAGATTATATGGGAGAATCGGTGCTATGGATACCGTCGCAGGTTGTGGAGCGGCCGTGTGGCGAACCCAGGGGCCTGATAGTATAATCGGCCCGCGTTCCCGGTATAGCCTCCCGCACTCGGCCAGCGGGCGGAAGGGCCTCTGGAGGTGCCTTTCATGAGGGATGTCATAGTGGTGGGTGCGGGACCCGCCGGCAACAACACGGCCTTCAACCTGGCCGACCGGGGATACGACGTGGTGGTGGTCGATCTGACCCGGCGCATCGGCGACAAACTGTGCACCGGCATAGTCGGCCGGGAGTGCCTGGCCCGGTTCCCCATCGACCCTGGGTTGGTCCACCGCGACGTCAAGGGGGCCGTGGTGGCCGCTCCCGGGGGCGAGGCGGTGAGGCTGGGCAGACAGGAAGTCCAAGCCCACGTGGTGGACCGAGTCTCATACGTGGACTCCCTGGCGGAGAAGGCAAGGAACGCGGGCGCCGAGTACCTGCTGGGGCACAGGGCCACGGAGGTGGTCTCCGAGGACCAGGGCTGGAGGGTACAGACCGTCAACGGCTCGGGCGGGTGCACCCTGAAGGCCAGGGCGCTGGTGCTGGCCAGCGGGTTCGGCTCGGACCTCACCGGCCGAGTGGGGCTGGGGCGCGTGGGCGACTTCGCGACGGGGGTCCAGGCGGAGGTGATGGCCCCCGGAGTGGAGGACATTCACGTCTATTTCGGTCAACGAGTCGCTCCCGGCTTCTTCGCCTGGATGGTCCCCACCTCCGGCGGAAGGGCGCTGGTCGGGCTGCTGTGTCGGAGGCGGGGTCTGGGCCACCTGCAGAAGCTGGTACTCCGCCTGCAGATGCAGGGGAAGGTGACGCTGGTAACCAGGGCCCCGGCCAGGTGGGGCGTGCCCCTCCGCCCCCTGGCGCGCACCTTCGGCGACGGGGTCCTGGCCGTAGGGGACTCGGCCGGCCAGCTCAAGCCGACCACGGGCGGCGGCATCTATTACGCCCTGCTGGCCAGCGAGATCGCCGCGGGCACCCTCCACCGGGCGTTCACGCGGGGAGACCTTTCCTCCAACCGACTGTCGGCCTACGAGCGGGAGTGGAAGGACCTCCTGGCCCACGAGATGGACGTGGGGTACTCCGCCCGCCGCATGTTCGAGGTGCTCAAGGACTGGCAGATCAACCTGCTGATGCACATGTTTGCCAGCGACAGGGTCTTCGAGGAGCTGGCGGACCTCCAGTCCCTGTCCTTCGACTGGCACAGCGGCGTGATCGCCAGGCTCATGGACCATCCGATGCTCAACCGGGCCATCACCTTCATAAACCCCGTGCTCACGACCCTGGCCCCCCGAAGCTGACGCAGGTTTCCCCTGTCGCCGAGTTTTCGCATTTTTTGGCCCATTCTTAAACGTGTCTTAAATCCTGCCTTTTGCTAAAATCGATATCAGCAACCTCGGTGGGGGTGGGAAATTGTTCGAGAACTTTGGCCCGGGAGCCGGTGGCGAGGCCAGGGCGTCAACCACCTCCCGCTCGGATGGGAACGGACCGGTCCGCCTGAGACTGCGTCTGCTGGCCGCCGTAGCGGGCTGTGTGATGCTTCTCCTGGCCATGGGCTGCTCCGGTGGTGAGGACCAGAAGTTAGCCTTCGTATCAGACAGGGACGGGAATCCGGAGATATACACCGTGAACGTCGACGGATCGGAACAGACCCGGCTCACGGTCAACAACGCGGTCGACAGCCGTCCCCTGTGGTCCCCCGACAGGAAGTGGGTGGCCTTCGTCTCCGAGGAGTCGGGAGACCCGGAGATAAACCGTCTTCAGGTGGGGCCAGAGGAAGCCAGGCCCCAGCGGCTGACCCACAGCCCCGGGGCGGATCACATGCACTGGTGGTCCCCCGACGGGTCTCGCATCGCCTTCATCTCCGACCGTTCGGGACAGCCCGAGGTGTACGTCATCGGCACCGATGGGTCCAAGACAGGCATCACGAGGATCACCTCGGGTGAGTTCGCCGAGCTGAGACTGGACGGATGGTCCTCCGACGGCCGGTGGCTGGCCTTTGTCCCCAACACCGGTGAGGAGGGCCCCGGGATCATGATCCGCAACCCGGACGGCGTCAACCTGATGCGGCTCACCAGCTTCCAGGACTACGATGCTCGGTGGTCCCCGGACAACCGAAAGATAGTCTACACGTCGGAGAGGGACGGTAACCAGGAGATCTACGTGATGAACTCCGACGGGTCGAGCCAGACGCGGCTGACCCACAACGACAGCGCCGACCACTCGCCATCCTGGTCCCCCGACGGCCTGAAGATTGCCTTCGTGTCCGAGCGCGACGGGAACCCGGAGATCTACGTGATGAAGGCCGACGGCGCCGGGGTTACCAGGTACACGTCCAACGAGGCCGTGGACGAGTCGCCGGTGTGGTCTCCCGACGGGAAGATGCTCGCCTTCGTTTCCTACATCTACGACACGGGCGAGATATTCGTCATGAACGTCGAGGACCGCAACCAGACCCGCCTCACCAACAACAACGCCAACGACACCGAACCGGTCTGGTAGCCGCCGTGGCGGCGCGGCTCCGGCGCCCCGCGACCTCCCCGTGCGTTCGCGGCATGTCCCGGGCGGTCGCGGCGGCGATACTCGCCTCACTTGCCATCGCATGCAACGGCCCATCCACCGGTCCAGAGGATACGATGACGGTCCGGGGCATGGTCGTGGAGGTGCAGGCCAAGTCCATTACCGAGCTTGAGCTGCTGGCCATCGTGGACGAGGCGGGCGACCGGTGGGAGTTCTATGCCGACGGGTTCGCGGGCTTCACCCCGGCGCATCTCAGGGAGCATCAGGCATTCGGCCAGCCCGTGACCGTAACCTACAGGGAGACCCGGGACGGGTTGCTGGTCGTGGGACTGGCGGACTGAGCCGGGCCTACCGGAGCACCGAGGCGAGGCCCTCCTCGATCTCTTCGGCGGTGGCGAAGGCCTCCAACTTGGCGGACACCGCGCCGCCGCCGTCGACGATGAACGTCCACGGCTCGGTGGGCAGGCCCCACTCACCCACCGACGGCACCGCCCGGGCCCTGCCCAGGTCCCCCTGGATCTCGTGGGGGTCGTCGAACACCTCCACGTGGATGAAGTTGGCCCGTCCCCGGTACCGTTCCTTGACCTCCGACAGCACCTCCACCTGGGGACCGCACGTGGCCGTCTGGCAGTAGCCGGGCGTGGCGAAGGAGAGCACCAGGGGCATGCCCGAGGCCAGCGCCTCTCGTATCGTCATCCGGTACAGGTCCGGGTCGGGGGCGGGCGCGGTGGTCAGGCGGTCCAGGGCCTGCACGTCGCGGCCCGTCTTGTTCACCGAGGCGGGGGCCGGCGAGCCGATGGCGGGTGTGCTGCTCTTCTCCTTCACCTGGATGGTCGTGGTGACGTCGCCGGCGACGCTCCCCGGCCCGTAGAGGGATACCACCGCCTCGGGGCTTCTGACCGTGGTGTTGGAGGCACGGTCCCGTATGGCGAAGGCTACGCGGTTGGTCCCCACTCCCAGATCGGTGGATATCACCGTTGCCGACAACACGGGCGAACCGGGGCTCCGGTCGGTCGCCGAAGAGTGGGGTACCCTGGTGCCGTCGACGGATATGTCCATCCCCCATTCGCCCGCCTGGTCGAAGGCGACCTGGACGGTGTACACGCCCAGGTCTCCCAGCGGCCATGGCCGGAACCGGGCCGTGGCCGTGACGTCGGGCTCCGCCGGGTCCGCTCCCGAACAAGCTGCGAAGAGGGCGGCGGCCAGCGCCACCACGACGGCAACCGCCGCCGGTATGGTGGTGGATCTACTTGGCGTGGGTCGCATTGGAGGTCGTGTTGCCGATGCCGTCTGGTCGAGATATGCGGCCACTCAATTATAGTCCAAAGCCGTGGCTTGAACATCATCAGCCGGCGTCGGGCTGGCTTGATTTACCCGGCGAAGGAATGACCCTGTTCCGGACATGAAGTATAATCTCCGTACGCGCCGAGACTGGCCGGCGCCGCAGCCGGCCCCATCGAGCGTACCCGAGAGGCGGTCCACTCAGGCCACAGGAGGGCTTCGATGAAACGGCTCACCAAGGATAAACACGTGTACGACCTCGACCCCGACGCGCCGCCGGCCATAACCATCGAGTCGGGAGAGGAGCTGATAGTGGAGACCTGGGACGTGTTCCAGGGCCTGCAGGACTCGGAGTCCATCCACCAGAGGTTCGAGCTGGGGCCCGACCCGTCGGCCCTGCCCATACCTGCTACGGGCCCCATCTACGTGCGGGACGCCGTGCCCGGCGACGCGCTGAAGATCGACTTCATACGCATGACGCCCATCGACCACGCCATCCAGCGGCAGAGGCCGGGCAGTGGCTACCTGGACGAGGAGTTCCCGGACATACACGTGACCTTCATGCCCATCGAGGGCGACCACCTGGCCTTTCCCGGCGGCATCAGGATACCCCTCAGCCCCGACATGGGGATGGTGGCCACCACGCCCACCTACGTGCTCCACCCCTCGGGGCGCATCGGGCCCCATGGGGGCGATATAGACCTGCACGACCTCGGTGAGGGCACGACGCTCCACCTCCCCGTACTGGTCCCGGGGGGTCTGCTGGTAATGGGCGACGGCCACGCGGCCGCGGGCGAGGCCACCATGGCCGGCACGGCGGCGGAGGCGCAGCTGGAGGTACACATCCGCGTTACCGTGGAGAAGGGGCGCAACCTGAAGTCGCCACGGGCGTTGACACGGAGCGACTTCGTCATCCTGGGCCATGACAAGAACGACGGAGACCTGACCGAATGTCTGACCCGGGCCGTGAAGGAGATGCTGGACGTGCTGGTGGAGGAGAAGGGCATGACGCCCAACGACGCCTACGCCTTGCTGAGCGTGGCCGGCGCCGTGGTCGGTCCGGCGTCGAACCGACGGCTCTACATGAGCTCGCCCAAGGTCACCCTGGACCGCCAGGTCTACGAGCAGCTTGGATAGCCGGAGAGACGCCGGGGGGCTGCGTCGGCGTCACTAGCAACGAGGAACGGGACTAGCCACGAGGAAAAGGAGGGTGCATCATGGCGCAAAAGACGGTGATCAGGCCGCCCGGGTTGCCCGATTCGGGCAGTCCTCTCTCGCGGGCCATCCGGGCGGGGGACTTCGTGTTCGTATCGGGCACGCCGGCCAGCCCCAACCCGGCAACTGGCCAGCTCGACCCGGACATCAGGGCGCAGGTGAGGAGCTGCCTGGAGACCATCGATACCATCCTGCAGGAGGCGGGTACGTCCCTGAGCAACGTGGTGGCCGTCACGTCGTACCTCACCGACGCCGGCTATTTCGCCGCCTACAACGAAGAGTACCGCAAATTCTTTCCCAGCGACTACCCGTCGCGTACGACGGTCAAGGCGGAGCTGATGAGGCCCGAGATGCTGGTGGAGATCACCGTCACAGCGGTGGTGCCCTCCTAGCGGTGGTCGGGGCGGGCAGGTTCGAACTGCCGACCTCCTGGTCCCAAACCAGGCGCGCTACCGCTGCGCCACGCCCCGAGAAGCGTCCATATTGGAGGAGCTGTGGAGCCCTTGCGGAAACCGTAACTCGGTTGTCCACGGCCCCAGTATAGATGATACATCGGGGAGGGCTGCCAGGCAATTGGAGTAAGGCCGCATAGCGCCGCGGTCGTCAGGTAGGCTATAATGGCCCATATTCCCACTCACGGGACGGAGAGTGTGCAAGTATCATGCTGAGATTCGCCGAGGAAATTATCCTGCTCCTGCTCAACGACGATGACGGGAGGTTCGCCCACGTGCCGAGCTGGTCCTTCGACTACGCTCTGGCCGGCGGCGTGCTCATGGACCTGGCGCTGGAGAACCGGATCGACACCGACCTGGAGAACTTGTTGCTGCTGGACGCCACGCCGGTGGGCGACAGCCTGCTCGACCCCACGCTGGCCGACATAGAGGAGGGAGAGAAGCACAACGCCCGCTACTGGGTGGAGCGGACGGCGAACCGGGCCCAGGAGATCCGCGAGGAGGCGCTCGCCCGACTGGTAGCCCAAGGTATACTGGAATGCCGGGACGACCGTTTCCTGTGGGTGTTCCGGTCCAGGCGCTATCCTGCCATCCAGGGAGAGGTGGAGCGCGAGGTGAAGCTGCGCATCATGGGGGTGCTGTTCAGCGACGACATCCCGCACCCGCGTGACGTGGTGATCATCTGCCTCGCCGACGCGTGCGGCATCTTCAACGGGCTGCTGTCCAGGCAGGAGCGGGACAGGGCCGCTCCACGCATAGAGCAGGTACGCAAGCTGGACCTCATCGGTCAGGCGATGTCCCAGGCGATCCGGGACATCGAGCTGTCGGTGGCGGCCTCGATACAACCGCATATGTAGCGGCCCGTGGCTTGACTCCAGGCCCGTCGACGCATGGGCCATTGGCGCCTAGAGCATCGTGATGGCAATGGCTTGGCCCATTGTCCGCAGTCTCCGGGTGCCCCCGTCCCTCGTCGAAGGGCCCGTTGGCGGACGGGCTCATCGCCTTCGTGTTTCGCGCCGGCCACGAGACCCGGACCATGATCTACTCGGTGGACCGCGACGGCGTGACCGTGACAAGCCGGACCATTCGAGTTGAGGTCAATCGCGTCTTTGACAGCTACCGCGTAGGCGGGGGACCGAAGACCATCCCCGTGCGACGCTGACGCGGGGGTCTGTCCCGAAAACGGTGTGGGTCCGGCCAGCCGGTCAGTCGACTTCCTGAAGCTCTGGGACCGGGGCCGTGGGCGCCGTAGCCGGCAGGGTCATGGTGAACTCGGCGTACTCCCCGTACACCGTGTCCACGGACAGGTCGCCCCCCATCCGCCGGGCCACGTCGGCTGCGATGGGCAGGCCCAGTCCGGCCCCCGCCGCGCCGTCCCGCGTGGAGAAGAAGGGGTTGAATATGTGGCTAATGACGTCATCGGCGATCCCGGGACCATTATCCCGGACCCGTATCTCGGCGGTGTCGTCGACCAAGCGGGTCGAAACGGACAGGACCGGCTCGTAGGCGTCGCCCACGGCTTCCCGCTTCTGCCGCATGGCATGGAAGGCATTGGACACCAGGCTCAGGACCGCTTCCCCGAAGTCGTGCTGCACCAGCAGCACCTCACCCAACGATGAGTCCAGGTCGAACACCCGTCTCACGGCGAAGTCCGGCCACTCTTCTTCGAAGGTCTCGAATCCCGCCTGAACGGCGTTCCGGAGCTCGGAGTTCAAGTCGGTCATCATCGGGTCTCCGCCCACGACTCCGAAGCTGCGCATACGCTCCACGATGGCCAGCGCCCGCCCCCCGTTGGCAAGCACGCGGTTCAGGCTGTCGGTCAGCTCCTGGCTGATCTCGTCCAGCAGGGCCGAATCGTCTTTCGACATCCTGTCCCGGTAGTTCTCCAGCATCTCCGTCAGCTCCCTGTACAGGTCGATGGAGCCTTCGGAGAAGTTGTTGACGAAGTTGAGGGGGTTGCTGATCTCGTGGGCCACGCCGGACACCAGCTCTCCCAGGGCGGCCAGCTTCTCCTGGGCCACGAGGCGGGCCTGCAGGTGCTGCAGCTCCTCGTTGGTCTGTCGCAGCTCCTCGTTGAGCTGCTCCACGAGGTTTAGACGCTGGACTTCCAAGGCCTGTTGCCGGAAGACCTCCAGGGCTCCGGCCAGCTCGCCGATCTCGTCGGTCCCCACTTCCGGCACCGGCGTCTCCAGGTCTCCGTCCGCCATCCCCCGCATGCGGTCGGACATTCGCGAAAGCCGACGCACCATACCGTTGCCGACCCACAGCCAGGCCGCCAGGGTAGCCACGATCACGCTGATCACGCTGATGCCCGTCAGGAGGGTCCGTCCTTCGTCGAAGCTGCTGACGGCCAGGCCCAGCGTATCCGAAGAGTGGGCCTGGGAGGCCGCCAGCAAGCCCGATACCGACTCATCCAGGGCCGCGCTGGACACGTCGAAGGAGGCCGCCAGGTCCCTGACGTTCGCTTCCAACGCAAGCTGCAGGCCGCGGACGTAGAATGCTCCCTCGCCCTCTCCCAGGGCTGCCACGGCGGGGTCGATGCCGGCTGCGTCGAACCTGTTGAACTCGTCCCACAGGGTCCGGAGGGTGGCCTCGTCGTTTGCTTGCAGCGCCTGCCTCAACACGGCCATGGCCGCCTCGGACGCGCCGACGTCGGAGGAGGTCGTCGCCAGGCGCAACCGATAGCCGGCGGCGGACTCGTTGGCGCTCAGCAGGTCGCTCCGGTTCGCCGCAAGGTTGTCGATGATCCCGGCCAGGTCGTAGGCCGCGTCGTTGACGGCCTGGGCGTTGGACGTCAGGGCCGGGACTAGGGTCACCTCGCCCAGAGCGGTCTCCAACCGTTGCAGAGAGCTGGCGACGGCGTCCGCTTCCAGGCCCTGGAACCCGGACTCAGATTCGGCCACCACCTCCAGGCCCAGACTACGTAGGCGCTCCGCCTCCCGAGCGGCGGTCCAGGACCCTTCCAGGGCCGGTACGGTCTCCGACTGCACTTCGTAGTTGACGTCGCCGCTCTGCTCGAAGTAGTAGACACCCACCGCAGCCGACACCAGGGTCAGCACCACCGCGAATCCCAGGGCCAGGTAGAGCCGTGCGCCGATACGCCGCCACCGGTCCATCAAGAAGCGCATGCCGAAAACAACTCCTGGAAGTATCTGGAGCCGGCGGAACCAGTGTGGGAGCAGCCGATTCCGGTGGTAGGATACCACAGCTTGCTTGCCTGATGACAAGGCCGCCATCGGCGGGAGGGATGCTCGGTAGTGCCGTGGACCCGGTTCAGTCCGATACCGGGACGGTAGCGGCCCGGGTGGTGGACCAGGTGGGGAGCCACGCCGAGTGCCTCCCGTCGCCGCCCGCCACGACTATGAGTATGTTCCGGGGCGAGGACACGGGCGGGACCATGAAGCTGTCGTCGTGCTCGTTGACCCACGTGGGCCAGGTGCGGCTGGACCAGTAACCCCGACCCCGGAGGCGGCCGACGGGCATCCGGGCGTTCTCCATCACGTAGGCCTTGACGTCGTCCTTGCCGAACCCATCCTCGTGCATCTCCTGGGCGTGCTCGGGCCCGATGACCAGGAGCATGTGGGTCTCGCGGCCGATGACGTAGTGGCCCATGTTGCCGGGGCTGACCAGCGAGCTGCAGATGGTGTCGAGTACGTCCCGGCCCGACGTGACGGTCATGTCGCTGATCTGGTGGAAGCCCGTGACCCCCACGACGGTGACGGCGCTGGTCCCCGCGGGGTAGCCCCGCTCCACGTGCAGGGGGTCCCAGGGGCTGCGGCCCTCGTTCTCGGCGATACACATGGTGTACTTGCCGGGGTGACCCAGGGTCGACTTGTCCGTCACTCCCGGTATGGCGCCTCCTATGTTGCGCATGACAAGGCGCAGGGCCCTGCCTATGGTGGCGTTGGCCCGGTAGCCGTGGCCGAAGACCCCGGTGTCGGCGTTGACCTGCAGCCGGGCTGCCGCCGGGCCGTTGACGATCACCAGCGGGGCTGCCCCTCCGGTGGTGGACTGGATGCCGCCGACGTTGAACCCCTCGGTGCAGACACCCTGCACGGCTGCCAGGACCACCGGGAAGTAGCTGGGGTCACACCCTGCCATGACGGCGTTGATGGCGACCTTCTCGACGGTGGCTGTGCCGTCGCCGGGGGGGAAGCGCCCCAGGACTTCCGACGGGTCCAGCTCGCAGCTTCGGAGCATCTCGACGACGCGGTCCTCGGAGGGGGGCACGATGGGCAGGCCGTCGGTCCAGCCGCGCTGGTAGTACAGGTCGTTTATGGCTTCCGGGGAGGCCGATACCTGGAGCCGCCGCGACCTTAGCTGCGGGTTGGATGGCATCAGCGGGTTAGATGGCATCAGGAGGAGGTCCCGCCGGTGAGGGACCGAACGATGTCGGGCAGGGCCCCCAAGGCCATCTCCGCGATGTCGTCGGGCTTCTTGCTGGCTATGGGGTGGCCAATCACCACCACGGGATGGGCCGGCATCCCCAGGGTCTCACCCCTGAGCCGGGCCAGGCGGGTGAAGGCGTTGGTGATCACCGTTACGGAGGGAACGCCCCTCTTCTCGGTCTCTATTCCGTCGTGGAGACCCCACGACGTGCAGGACCCTCAATCGGCTACCGCGTGGATCACCGCGTCGCACGGGGCGGCGACCTGGTCTATGAGGTCGGGCGGCGCCGGGGTGTTGGCGTTGGCCTTGCGGCGGTACACGACCTGGGACACGCCGTACCGGTCTCTCAGGAGGGCTTCCATGTTTTCGAGGAACACGTCGGAGTTGTGCTTCGTGTTGTCCACCAGCCCGATGGTGGTCCCCTGGAGCGAGGCCAGCCGGGCCGCCAGGGCGTGCTCCTCCGGCACGTCCTCGGCGGATGGGTCCAACAGGGTCACGGTTTCGCTCGCCGTCATTACCGGGCCTCCTTGGAGTGGGGGGAGTTCGACCGCAGCGTCGGTTGGGCCGATTATAGCGTCTTCCAAGGGCGGGGGCAAAGGCGGGCGCAAAGGCCGGGGGCAGGCCTTACGCCTCCAGGGCCCGCCGCTTCTCGCCGTCCCTGGCCCGGCAGGCGGCGGACCTGCGCAGCACGTCCTTGGCCCACTCGTCCACGGGCACGTCGATCATCCGGCCGGCAAAAGGCACCGCCGCCGTGCCTGCCGCCACGGCCTGGGCGAACACCTCTCTAACCTGGGTATAGTACTCCACGAGCTCCGGGGCCGGTGTCATGGCCGCGTTGACCGGCTCCAGCCACGAGGCGTCGCGGCACAGGACGCCCTTGAATCCCATGTTCCTCCCGTCCGTTGCCATCCGGAAGACATCGTCCCGGCCGGGGTCCGTCGCCGCCAGGTCCAGGGGGCGGGCGATGCCCACCGGCTGGACTCCGGCGTGGGTGGCTTCCATGATCAGCCGGCCCGCGGCGAACTCCAGCGGGTCGTGCGTGGTGGAGGGCCAAACGCCTATGTCCGTGCAGAAGTCCGTCTCTGCCAGACCGACCTGGGTCACCCTCGGGTCGGCGGCGACGATCTCCCGGACGTTCCACACGCCCAGGGCCGACCCCAGCAGCGCTATGATCTCCAGAGAGCCTTCCCTGATCCCCCGGAGTCTCTCCATCTCCAGCAGGACCTGGGCGGCTGCCGCCACATCCCCGGCAGTCCCGACCTTGGGAAGCACGATGCCCGAGACGCCCTCCCATATGCCCGCCTCCAGGTCGGCGTGGAGGAAGGGCGGGTTCACACGCACGAACACCTCCGAGGCCCCGGCGGCGGCCCTGGGAATTGCCTCGCGAACGGCGGCGCGGGCCTCGGCCTTGCGGGAATCGGGGACGCCGTCCTCCAGGTCAAGGGTCACAGCGTCGGGATGACTTTCCCAGGCGCCCTTGGACGATTCCAGGGACGCCAGGGCCTCTCCGTCGGTCAGGGGCACGACCAGGTTGGAGCGGCGGACGAAGTCCAGGGTATGTTCCGGGCGTGGCATCAGGCGGACTCCCCGGGCTCTTCCGCGGCCCTGGTGCGCGAGACCGCCTCGGCCTTCTCCCGGTCCCGCTCGGCGCAGGCTTCGGCCCACTCCAGGAGCTCCCGGGCCTTCCGCGCCTCGTACTTGTCGACCACCCTCCCGTTCACCTCTTCCCAGGTCTTGCCCTGGGACACCAGCCGCCGGTAGGCCTCCAGCACGCCGCGGGCGTCCTCCACCTCGTCGGGAGGCGGCGTCAACCCGCGTATCTGGGGCTCCACCACGTTGGGATGGAGGCCGCTGCCGTGGCGGAGGCCGCACTTCCTGGCGGTGTCCGCCTCCTGGAAGGCGCGGTCGGGGTCGCTGACGCTGCCGGTGGTGTTGGCGACGAAGGGCATGTTGGTCGGCTCCAGGCCAAGGACCCGGGCGGCCAGCTCCAGCTCCCCCTTGCTGTACACGAACTGGTCGAACCCCACGAACATCTCGATGCCCAGGTCTCGGGACATGTCGTAGCCCGTCCCTCCGCCCAGGTCTACGATACGGGGGCTGGCGGCGGCCATCTCGTACCCGTTGACCACGCCCGTGGCCGTCTCGATGTTGGCCCCTATCTGCACGGTGCCGGGCCTTATGCCCCGCTCCCTCTCCAGGCGGGTAATGATCCGGTCCAGCTTCCGGATCTCGTCGGCCGTCTCGGCCTTGGGATAGTTGACACGGTCGAGGCCCGGCCAGACGATGGCCTCCAGGTCCGCCTGGACGTAGTCGTGGTTGATTCGGGTAAACACCTCGGCCCCGCCCTTGGAGACCTTGCCGATGGCCTCCTTCACCAGTGTCCTGGCGTGGGGCTTCCTCCATTCGGGGACCGAGTCCTCCAGGTCCAGGTTTATGTAGTCGCATCCCCTGGTCCACGCCCGGTCCACGAATCGTGGGGTGTTCACCGGCATGGTCAATCCGGACCGTCGGACGGCTCTACTGGTCATGGGGCTCCGCCCTCCTCCGCGTCCTCCCTGGCCTGCTCGACGGCCCGGGCCTTGGAGCCGTCCCTGGCCGTACAGGCCCGGGACCGGGCGATCAGCCCCCGGGCGGCCCGTGCCGTGGCCAGGTCCACCGTCCGGGCGTCCACGCGGGCCAGGGCCTTGCCGTCACGCTCTGCCTGCTCCCAGGCCCGGACCACGGCGTCGGCCTCGGCGACGTCCTCCGGGTCCGGAGCGTACCCCAGGTTGAGCGGCTTCACCTGGTCGCTCTGCAGGCATATGGAGCCCTGGAAGCCGATGGCTCTTCCCCGCCGGGCGGCCTCCAGGGTATCCTCCGGACTCGCGGCGAGTCCCCGGGCCGGGGCCCTCCACCAGGCGCCCAGCGGCACGACGCCGGCCGCGTTGGCAGCGGCGATGAGGCGCTGCATCAGGTAGGGCATCATGTGGAGCTCTCCCGAGGGCTCCGGACGGAGGTCCATCTCCAGGTCGGCGCGGCCCAGGGTCAAGCCCCATACCCTCGGGCTCGCCCGGGCGATCTCCATGGCGTTGAAGTTGCCCAGGGCCGTCTCCAGCGCGGGCACCATCCGGAGGGCGCCGGGTAACAGGCCCTGCTCCTCCTCCATCTGCGACAGGAGGCGGTCCGCCTCCGCGGCTTCATCGGCCGACTCAAGCCGTATGACGACGCCGGCCAGGCCGCGGCACACCGAGGCCCTGAGGTCGGCGTAGAGGAGCTCCCGGTCGGTGAGGAGGAACACCTCCGCGCCGCCTTTGGAGACCGACTCCACGGCCTGCCTGGCCCCGTCCCTGGCGGCGGGCTTGTCCACCTCTGCCACCATCTCCGCCAGGTCGAGCAAGACCACGTCCGCTCCCCGGGTCCAGGCGTCCTCTATGGCGGCCCTGTCGGAAAGGGGCACCAGGAGCCAGGAGCGGCGGACGGCCTCGCCGGCGGCGACGTCGCTGGATGGCGGGGACGTCATCCGCAACGGAGGCATCGGACCTCGCTGAATACGCTGTCCTGGATGTCGCGGTCGGACATAACGTAGTCCATGACCACGCGCGCGGCCTTGCTCTCGTCGGATATGCCGTACTTCTCGGCGGCCGAGCGCAGGAAATTCATCTGGTCCACCTCCAGGGTCAGCTCATAGGCCTGCTTGTCCTTTGGCATCGAGAGACCTCCCACGGGGCAAGGTTTGGCGGTGCGCGGGAGCGTCGAAAGGCCGGCTCCGGCGCGGGAGGATTATATGACACGGTGGGTGTGCTGACAACCGACTCGGGCCTGCTGCTATAATCGGGAGACTTGGCGCCGCCGAACGCCGCCGGGGAGGACGACGCTGGCCCACCCTCTGGACGACACCCTGGCCCGGGAGCTGGAGTCCCTGGCGGCAGACGCCGCCAGGGGCGCGGGCGATCTGCTCCAGGGCTATTTCGGCGGCTCCATCCAGGTGGACTACAAGGACGAGAAGAAGGAGCGAGACCCCGTCACCCAGGCCGACAAGGAGGCCCAGGAGTACCTGAGAGATAGGATCCTGGCCCGGTTCCCCGACCATGAGGTGCTGGGGGAGGAGGACGCCGAGAGTGACGAGGCCCCATCTTCGGACTTCCTGTGGGTGCTCGATCCCCTGGACGGCACCACCAACTTCCTGAACGGGCTGCCGGTGTACGCGGTCTCCGTGGGAGTGCTGCACCGTGGCGAGCCCGCGGCCGCCGCGCTGTTCCTGCCCTGGCCCGGGGATGGTTCGGGCCGCGTGCTCCACGCAAGGAGGGGCGGCGGCGCCTGGGACGGAGACGCCCCCATCGCCCCGTCCCCCCAGGACGGGCCGCGCCCCAACCGTCTAACGGGCCTGCCCGGGTCCTTCGGGGGCGGCTTCCGAGTGCGACGCCCGCTGAGGGGCAAGCTGGGCGAGCCGAGGGTAACGGGCAGCATCGCCTACGAGCTGGGAATGGCCGCCACGGGTGTGTTCCAGTACGTGCTCCTGGGCGCCCCGAAGCTGTGGGACGTGGCGGCGGGCGTCCTGGTTGTGGCGGAGTCGGGAGGGTCCGTGCTGGTGGGGCCCGAGCGTGCAGGGCCGTGGCGGCCCCTGGAGACCCTCGGCCCCTCCTGGGACGGCGGGCGTCCCAGCCTGAAGGCCCTGCGGGGATGGAGCCGCCCCATCGTAGCAGGGCGGCCGGAGGTGACGCAGTTCGTGGCCGGGAACCTCGTGCGCCGGCGTTCGTTGCGCGGGAGGCTGCGGCGTCTGCTGGCGGGGCTGAAACGCCCCTAGGCCCGGTCGGGCTCCCAGCCCCAGGGGCGCGGGCCGAACTCGGGGGCGAACACCTGGCCCCGTTTCACGGTGACGAAGGGGAGGAAGGCCTTGTCCACTCTCAGCGTCTCGCCGGGCACGTCGTACACTACCCAGTCGCCCTCCCTCAGCTCCAGCACCGATACGTCGGCCTGGCGCCCCACGGCCAGGCTGCCCAGGCGGTGGTCCTCGCCGATGGCCTTGGCGGGGTTGGCGGTGCACATGGTCACCGACCTGCTCCACGGTGAAGCCCAGCCCCAGGAAGCGTGTCATGATCTCCACCAGGCCGTGGACCGGGTCCAGCCTGCCCGGCGCCGTCAGGTCAGTGCTGATGCAGTGGGGGAGCAGCCCTTGGTCTATGATGCGGCGGCCCTGGTCGAAGCCGAAGTTCTGGCGCCCGTGGGCCGTGTCCAGCCATACGCCCCGGTCCGCCGCTTCCTTCGCCTCGGGGACCAGCTTGCCGTTGGCATCCAGGACGCCGCCGGGCAGGGTCGTGAAGAAGTGGGTGATGATGTCCCCCTCCTCCATGATGGGCAGGAGCTGCCGTATGACGTTGGGGTCGTAGCGTTCCTCGGGGTCGCCGATGTGGGCCATGAGCTTCAGGCCGCTCTCCTTGGCCGCCCGCTTGGCCAGCCTGGGCATCTCCATGCCGAATATCTCCAGGGCGGGCGAGACCATGCGGCACTTGATGCCGCGGACCAGCCCCCGGTGTTGCTCCACGGCCCTGAGGGTCCCCTCGAAGTCGATGGCGCTCTCGGCGATGATGTCCGGCGTGGTGGCCAGGCCCGTCTGGCAGATGTGCATCAGCGGGATGATCTCGGTATGGCAGTTGGGGATGATGTGCCGCGGCATGGCGGCGAAGGTCGCGCAGCGGCGCTTCCCGCGTCCACCATGGTGGTGACGCCGGCGTAGACGCCTCCGAGGTCGGCCTGCACCCCGATGCGGGTGAAGGAGTCGAGGACGTGGGTGTGCAGGTCTATCAGCCCCGGGGCCACGATCTTGCCCGACACGTCGATGACCCGGGCGGCGTCTTCGTTGGGAATGCCGGCCTGTATGGCGGCTATATTCCCGTCGCGGATGGCCACGTCCTGCCGGCCCCGCAGGTCCTGCGACGGATCGACCAGCGTCCCGCCCTTCAGCAGCAGGTCGTACACGGCTACACCTCCATATTGTGGTTTGTTGGGGCTATGGGTTCGTGGTAGGGGCGGCTTGTGCCACGTTCATTCCAGGCCGCCGTACGTCGGAATGAACCTGCCCATTGATGAGATGAGTACCGTGGTATACAATACGGCATGATAGAAATAGTAGAGAGCGGAACCTTCAAGCGATGGATTGAAGGCTTGCGTGACCGGCGGGCGGTCGCCAGGATCGATGCCCGTTTGAGAAGGGTGTCTATGGGCCACATCGGCGATGTCCGGCCCGTCGGCGGTGGGGTATTCGAGATGCGTATCCACCACGGTCCCGGATACCGGCTCTATTTCATCCGCGAAGGCGATACCGTTGTTGTACTCCTTTGCGGTGGAAACAAAGATAGCCAGGAGCGCGATATCGCGCGAGCCAAACTGCTGGCAAGGGAGAGGTAGATCATGGCTGAGACCTTTACCAAGTGGGACGTAACGGAGCGCCTGCGCACCAAAGAAGACGCCTGTCTCTATCTCGAAGCGGCAGCGGAGGAGGACCCGGGCGACGGCAGCCTGATTCGCGCGGCCCTGAACGATATCGCGCGTGCCCACAACATGAGCCGCCTGGCCCTCGATGTTGGCATGACTCGGAAGGGCCTCTACAAGGCTCTGTCGGAAGATGGCAACCCATCCTTCGCTACGGTGATGCGAATCACCCGTGCCTTGGGGATGCAGCTACGGATCACTGCGTAGATTACTTCCGCTGGCGGAGGCCGTCCAGGACCTCCTGCAGCATCGTCTCTTCGCTCTCCTGGGAGGCCTGCTTCAATCGTTCCAGCACGAGGTCGTACAGCTCGTCGACCGCCTGCGAAGGGCGGATGCTTATCTCCCTCTTGGTCCCGCGGTTGTCGGTGGCTACGCTGACGGTCACCGAGTGATGGGCCGAGTCCTTCGCGGGGTTCTTGTTGATCGTGAACGTGTAGTTGTCCACCCCGGCGACAACGGCGATGGTCACGTCCTTCCAGGCAATCTCGCCGTTTCTAGTCTGCCTGATCAGCTCCGATAGTATGCCGTCCGGTGTTGCCATGGTCCTCGTCCCCCTCTTGTGTTGTGTTGCCGGAGCGCCCCAACACCCTATCCCAGGACCTGCTCGGCCCGCATCTCGTCGAGCTGCTCCGGCGTGTAGTCCAGAAGGCCGGTCAGCAGCTCGTCGGTGTGCTCGCCCGGCATGGGGGTGGGGCCGACCACCGCCGGGGTCCTGCTGAAGTGCCAGAAGTCTCCGGAGACGTTGATCTTCCCGGCGATGGGGTCGGGCACCTCGACCAGGGCTCCGCGTTCCCACGGGTGGGGGTCCTCGGCGGCCTGGGCGATGGTGTTGACCGGCGCCGCCGTAACGTCGTGGGCCGTGAAGTGCTCGATGCCCTCCCGCATGGTCATGTCCGCCAGCACCTCCCGGACCGCCGCGTCCACCGTGTCGCCGTTCCTGGACCTGTTGTGCCGCTCGGTGAACCTGTCGTCCTCCATCCACTCGGGCCTGCCCAGCGCCCGGCACACCCTGGGCCACTGGTGCTGGTCGCCGGCGGAGATGAGGACCCATCCGTCCTTGCACGGGTACGCCCCGCTGGGCGGGGCCGCCGACTCTCCGCGCCTGGGCAGCTCCCCTCCGCCGGTGTACGCCGTGATGGGTATCTCAGTGTAGCTGTAGCCCGTGTCGGCCAGGCATACGTCTATGGTCTGGCCC
>OZ219930.1:0-173354 GCA_964291465.2 Dehalococcoidia bacterium
GTACCTGGCCGAGTGCGACGTTTACCTCTCCACCGAAGAGAACGGACGCCTGGTGGGCGGCAAGGCCATCATCGGCCTGGCTTCCCTCTCCGACGCCGCCACCACCCCGGAGCCCGAGGAAGACGACGACGAGTTCGACGACGAAGATGACCTGGACGAAGACTTCGATGACGACGAGGACGAGGAAGAAGAGGAAGAAGAGGAAGAAGAGGAAGAAGACGGGGGCGACGAGGATGCTGCCGAGGAGGAGTCGCCTTAGGGTGACACCCCTGCCGGCCAAGAACCCGGTGCCCGGCATGCTCCGGGACGGACTCCACACCCGCGTCGTAGGCCGGAGGATATCCTACTTCAAGAGCCTTTCCTCCACCCAGGACGAGGCGGCCCGGCTGGCCGAACAGGGCGCCGACGACGGGACCGCCGTCCTGACGGAGACCCAGACCGCGGGCCGGGGACGGTTCCAGAGGCAGTGGGTCTCGGGCCACGGGAACATACACATGTCCATCCTGTTTCGCCCCTCGGCCCGGGCGCTCCCGCTGCTGAGCATCATGTCCGGCGTCGCCGCCGTGCGGGCCATCCGGAAGACCACCGGGCTCACCCCCACCATCAAGTGGCCCAACGACGTCCGGCTGGGGGGCAAGAAAGTCAGCGGGATCCTCGTGGAGAACACCATGCGAGGAAACCAGGTGGAGTACGCCGTCGTAGGAATAGGCGTCAACATCGCCCTGGACGTCCACTCGGTCGAAGGGCTGGCGGAGATCGCCACCACCCTGAACATCGAAGCGGGGAAGGCCGTCGACAGGGAGCGGGTCCTGAGGCAGCTGCTGCACGAGCTGGACACCCTCTACGTCGCGGCTGGGCAGCCTTCGGAGGCCGGGGCCGCGGTGGACGTGGTCGCCGAGTGGAAGGGCCTGCTGGAGACCCTGGGACGGAGGGTGGAGGTCCGTTGGGGAGACGAGATACACGTGGGCGGCGCGGAGGACGTGGACCCGCTGGGAGCCCTGTTGCTGCGCCGCGACGACGGCCGGCTGGTCACCCTCCCAGCCGGAGAGGTGACCTCCCACCTGGACTGATTCCCCTCACTCCGCAAGCAGCGGTCGGACTTGGTCACCAAGTGAAGTCCCCGGTGCAGCCGACCAAATTGGACATTGCACTATTCTGAACATATCTCCTATGATGTTGACCACAGGAATGGTGAGGCCACGACGATGAAGAAGATCACCGTATCTGTAGATGAAGAGACCTATCGGCTCTCCCGCATCAAGGCTGCGGAGGCCGGGACTTCGGTCTCCGCCCTGGTCCGCTCTTACTTGGTTGAACTTGTTCAAGGCCGGACTTCGGAGACTCGATTCGATCGCCTACGCAAACTTCAGGACGAAACGTTAGAGGCTATCCGGGCCCGCAGCGAAGGTTTACGCTCCGCCGATAACCTTTCGCGCGTGGCATTGCATGAGCGCGATGTGCTTCGTTGATACGAGCATTGCTCGCAAGGCGGGATATTGTCCTGTCGGCGGTGCTCACCGGCTTCTCTGCCTGCAAGGCGCCTCCAACGGGCGCCGTAGGCAGGCCCCCTGACATGGACAGCCTCGGCTGGACTGCCACCAATGCCCCATATCGAAGATGCTTGACAAGCTGAGCCTGGACGGAAGGTCCATAGTGGTGACCGGAGGAGGCACCGGCCTGGGCCGGGCGATGGTCCGCGCCCTGGCCAGGGCCGGGGCGGACTTGGTCATCGCGGGCAGGAGGCAGGCCCCCATCGACGAGGCCGCCGCCGAGGTGGAGGGTCTGGGCCGCCGGGCGGTGGCAGTCTCCACCGACGTCAGCGACTCGGCCCAGGTGGAGCGCATGGTGGCCGTCGCCCGGGACGTGCTGGGCAGGGTGGACGTGCTGGTCAACAACGCGGGCCGGACGGCCGAGAACGTCCATGCGCCCATATGGGACATCACCGACGAGGAGTGGCGCGCGGGCATAGACACCAACCTGACCGGCGCCTTCTACTGCGCCCGCGCCGTGGCCAGGCAGATGGTGGACCAGGGCCGCGGGAAGATCGTCAACGTGGCGTCGGGATACGGCCTCCGGGGCGGACGGGACATGTACGCCTACACCTGCAGCAAGGGTGGCGTCATCCAGCTCACCCGCACCCTGGCGATGAGCCTGGGACGGTACGGCGTCACGGCCAACACCATCGTGCCGGGGTTCATACCCACCCGGGGAACGGACTCCATGCGAGACGCCCTGCCCAAGTCGGGAGAGTTCATACCCACGGGCAAGCTGGGCACGCCCGAGGACATGGGTCCCATCGCGGTGTTCCTGGCCTCGGACGCGTCGGACTACATGAACGGCGAGACCATCACCCTGGACGGCGGCGGCTTGGCCGGGGGCTTGGCGCCCACGGGACACGCCCCCATCATACCGCTGGACCCGGAATAGGGCCCCCGCCTGGCCGCCGCAGGCGCCAGCGTGGACGTGGAGGAACAGTGACCGTACTGGAAGAGTTCAGCCTGGAGGGAAAGACGGCGGTCCTGGCTACACGGGAGTCCAACAGGACCACGACCCTGACCCCCTTCCTGGTAAAGGCCCTGGAGGAGGCCGGGGCGACGGTCAGGGTGTTGGCCTCCTCCTACGAAGAGCTGTTCCGGGCGACGTCGGGACGGCGGGACGCCTCGGGCGTTGTATGCGACGCCGCGGAGGAAGCCGCCGTCCAGGCCGCCGTTTCCGATGCAATCGCGGAGTGGGGCCGGATAGACATACTGGTCAACAACTTCCAGACCCTGTTCGCGAAGCCCGCGACCCAGGTCGACCTCTCCGAGTTTCAGGCCGTGATGGACCGCAACGTCAGGCCGGTCTTTCTCATGTGCCGGGAGGTGGGGAGAGAGATGGTCCAGGCCGGGAAGGGCCGTATCGTTAACATAACCTCCGGCCTGGCCGAGAGAGGCCTGTGGAACTCGTCGGTCTACTGCGCGAGTCAGGGTGCGGTGCTCCAGCTCACCAGGTCGCTAGCCCTGGAATGGGGCCGCAGCGGGGTCCGCATCAACGCCATCGGCACCGGCTGGTTCACCTCCGAGGAGCCTTCGGAGGAGACGCCGAGGGAGCTTCTGGACCGCTACATCCCCCTTCGCCGCAAGGGACATCCCAGGGACATAGGCCCGCTGCTGGTGTACCTGGCCTCCGACTCCTGCGACTACACCACGGGCCAGCCGGTATACGTGGACGGCGGCCTGATGGCCCACCCCTAGGGATGCTCTGAACAGCCACCAGGGCCCATCCCGGGCTATTGATCCCACCCTCCCACCCCACGCTCCGCGCAGGCAAGGAATCCCACCCATTCTTAGGCGTCCTCGCCTCTATTCCATGTCCAACGGCGGCTGGTGTACAATACCCTGGTTCAGCCATGGACCGACTAGACCGCCTACACGGCATGCCCGACACCGGTGAGGAGTCCCTGGCAGTGCTGCGCCGGCTGCAGGAACGCTTCAGGGAGTTCCTCTCCGCCCAGGGCTACGCCCTCCTGGAGACTCCCATCCTGGAGCCCACCGAGCTGTTCCTGCGCAAGTCGGGCGGCGAGCTGGCCGCCCGCATGTACACGTTCACCGACCCCGGTGGCAACCAGGTCAGCCTCAGGCCCGAGTACACCTCGTCGGTGGTGCGGCACTACCTGGAGGGCGACGCGCCCAGCCTTCCCGTGCGCGTCCAATACTCCGGGCCCGTGTTCCGCTACGGGGACCGGTCCGAGGTCCCGCGGCAGTTCACCCAGGTAGGGGCGGAGCTGCTGGGCTCGGTGGACGTCAGGGCCGACGCCGAGATACTCTCCATCAGCCACGGCGCCCTCGCCCATCTGGGGATCGAGGGTCACAGGATGGTGATGACGGACCAGGGCGTCCTGTACCGGCTCCTGGAGGCCCTGGAGCTGTCGGACAGGGCCGTGGGGTTCATACTGGCCAGCATCCCGGACCTGGCGGACGGCACGGCAGGCATGACCCGGGTGCGGCAGCGGGCAGAGGCCCTCCACATACTCAGGACGCCCATGAGGGACGGCCGCTCCCCGGACGGCCTGCCGGCCGAGGGGGCCCGGGACCTGTTGGAGTCGTTGATGCGGCGGGAGGAGCTGGGCTCGCCCGCCCAGCGGGACCCCGCCGAGATCGTCGACCGGCTCCTCCGCCGGTTCACCGGGGCGGACGACCCCGACAGGCTGCACCGGGGACTGGAGCTGGCCTCCCAGCTTGGGTCCATACGGGGGGAGCCAGCTTCGTCCATCCATCGCGCCGAAGAGGTCATCGGCGACGCGGGCCTGGACGCCTCGGCCCTGGACGGGATCAAAGAGGTCATCCCCATCGCCGAGGCCCGGGGCCTGCCCGCTGACGCCGTGAGCCTGGACTTTGGTCTGACACGGGGCCTGGCATATTACACCGGCACCGTCTTCGAGATTACCCTGGACGGGTGCGACGGCTCCCTGGGTGGCGGCGGACGGTACGACGGCCTCGCCCGGGCCCTGGGCGGCGGGTCGAACCTCCCGGCCCTGGGCTTCGCCTACACTGCCGAGAAGCTCCTGGAAGTGACGGCCTCCGCGGAGACGGACATCGCCCGCAGAGCCCCCGACGTGTTGGTCCTGGCCGCGACGGTCCAGGGCTACCGGCACGCCGCCCACCTGGCAGACGGCCTGCGGCGCTCGGGCAAGCGCGTCGAGATGGACGTCCGCGGCATGGACCTCGAGCAGGGCCTCGACTACGCGCGGGCCCGGGGCATCGACCAGGTGGTGGAGGTGGACACGTCGGGAGAGTCCACCAGCCATAGCACGGCGGACGCCTCCGGCCGGCGCCGCCCCGAGGGAGTCGCGTGAGGGCCGACACGGTACGGGCGGACCACCTCCCCAGGGAGAGCCGTACGACCCGCGGCAGCGCCCGGCCCGGCGACGCCGGCATAAGGGTCGCCCTTCCCAGCGACGGCGACCTTTACGAGCCCACCCTGGCCTTCCTCAAGTCGTGCGGAATGGCCGTCGACCGCCCAAGCGCCCGGCGCTATATGGCAACCATCAACGCCCTGCCCGGCGCCACTGTCCTTTTCCAGCGCACGGGCGATATCACGCAGAAGATGGAGGAGGGGAGCGCGGAGCTGGGCATAACGGGCCTGGACCGGTTCCTGGAGAGCCGCCGGGAGGGAAGCCCCGTCGTGCAGCTCATCGAGGACCTGAGCTTTGGCCAGTGCGACCTGGTCATCGCCGTGCCCGAGTCGTGGCTCGACGTGGTCTCCACGGACGACCTGGCCGACCTGGCCGTGGAGTTCCGGCAGACGGGCCGGCAGCTCCGCATCGCGACCAAGTACCCGCGGCTGGTGAGGACCTTCCTCTACAGCCGGGGCATCAACTACTTCGCTCTGGTCCAGGCCAGCGGCAGCCTGGAGGCCGCGCCCGAGGCGGGGTACGCCGACGTGATCGCCGACCTGACGGCCAGCGGAGTCACCCTCCGCGAGAACCGGCTCAAGACCCTGGCCGAGGGCTCCGTCCTGGCCTCCCAGGCCTGCCTCATAGGGAACCGCAAGCTTTTGAAGGAGTCTCCAAGGGCACTGGAGCTGGCCAGAAACATCCTGGAGCTGATGGAGGGACACCTGCGCGCCGGCTCCTTCTACCACCTGACGGCCAACGTCCGGGGAGACTCGGCCGAGGCGGTGGGCGCCAGGATACTCTCCAAGGCCGACCTTGCGGGGCTGGAGGGGCCCACCATCTCCAGCGTGTATAATGTACGCGAAGAGGAGGCTTGGTCCGTAAGCTTGGTGGTGCCCAGGGAGCAGCTCCTGGAGGCCGTGGACCATCTGCGCGACTCCGGGGGCACCGACATATTCGCCTCCCAGATAAGCTACCTGTTCGAGGGAAGCTCCCCGGCGTACCAGAGGCTTCTCGACCGGCTGGAGGAAGGCTAGCTTGCCCAACCTGCCTACACACATGCTCCTGGCCAGCGAGGCGGCGTCCAGGCTATCCGATCCTGCCATCGACTCGGCCATGGGGACCTTCCTGTTGGGCTCCACCTCTCCCGACATCAGGATCATGACCAAATGGGCCCGGGACGATACCCACTTCGCGCCGCTCTCCATCACGGAGATCGGGTCCGGAGTGCAGGGGCTGTTCCGGGAGCACCCGGCCCTGGCCGCTTCCAACAGCGGAGGAGTGAGCGACGCCACCAGGGCGTTCCTGGCGGGATACATCACTCACCTGGTGGCGGACGAGGCCTGGATACTGGAGATATACCGCACCTACTTCGACGGACCCGATGAGCCCGGGGACCGCATCGTGGGCAACATCTGGGACCGGGCCCTGCAGCTGGACATGGACATGGCGGCCCGGGAGCAGATGGGAGACATGGAGGGGCTCCGACGCGCCCTGGAGGGCGCCGAGGAGGGCGTCGCGGTGGAGTTCATCGACCCCGAGACCCTGGCCCGTTGGCGGGAATGGGTGTCGGAGTTCACCACCTGGGAATACACCTGGGACCGTCTCCGGGGGGCCGCCCGGCGCATGTACAAGGACAGCACCGAGGCCGCCGACCTGGTCGAAGAATTCCTGAGCTGCGTCCCCGAGGGGCTGGAGCGCGTACACCGCCTGGTCCCCAGGGAGAAGATCGCCGACTACCGGCGGACGGCGGTGGAAGAGTCGACGAGGCTCGTAAGGGAGTACCTGGATGCTCCTTAGGGTGATAAAGGGGCGGGCGGAGGCCGGGAAAGAGGCCTGGAGGGTAGACCCCTCGCAGGCAGACTCCCTCCCCCGGAGCGTCGAAGCCAGGACCGTCGAGGTGTTCGGCGAGAGGCTCTCGCCGGTGCAGGTGGTCCAGCGTATCCTGGACGATGTCCGGCACAGGGGGGACGACGCGGTCCGCCACTACGCCCACGTCCTGGACGGGGCTCCGCAGGACCCGGCGTGGCGCGTGGAGGTCCCGGCCGAGCGAGTCGCACGGGCCAGGGACCACGTCTCCGCCGAGCTGGTGGCGGCCCTGGAGCTGTCGGCCGCCAGGGTAGAGGAGTTTCACCGGGCTACGGCCCGGCGCAGCTGGGTGGACCTGGCGTCCGGTCTGGGCGAGCTGGTCGTGCCCCTGGAGCGGGTGGGCATCTACGCCCCCGGCGGCTCGGCCACGTATCCCTCCACAGTCCTGATGACGGCGATACCGGCGCGGGTAGCGGGAGTCAAGGAAGTGGTCCTCAGCAGCCCCTCCTCGGGAAAGGACGGCGATCCGGACCCCGCCCTGCTGGCTGCCGCGGACATCGCGGGCGTGGACCGTGTGTTCCGCGTGGGGGGAGCACAGGCCATAGGCGCCATGGCCTTCGGCACCGCCTCGGTGCCCAAGGTGGACAAGATCTGCGGCCCCGGCAACGTGTTCGTCACCCTGGCCAAGCAGATGGTATACGGGTCGGTGGACATCGACGGCCTGTACGGCCCCACCGAGACCGTCATCGTGGCCGACGAGACGGCCAACCCGGCCTTCTGCGCCGCGGACCTCCTGGCCCAGGCCGAGCACGACCCGCTGGCGGCGCCGATACTCGTCACCACCTCCGCTGCGCTGCTCGGTCAGGTCGAGTCCGTACTGGAGAGCCAGATCCAGGGCATGGAGCGGGCCGACATGGCCCGGGCCTCGATGGAGGCCCGGGGGCGGGCCGTCCTCTTGGACACCATGGACGACGCCATCGAGCTGGCCAACGCCATAGCTCCCGAGCACCTCTGCCTGATGGTGGAGGAGCCCTGGCACTGGGCCGGCAAGGTCACCCACGCGGGCGGGGTGTTCCTGGGCGAGTTCTCCCCCGAGGTGATGGGGGACTACATGGCGGGCCCCAGCCACGTCATGCCCACCGGGGGCACGGCCCGTTTCAACTCGGCCCTGAGCGTGCACCACTTCCTCAAGACCATGCCCGTGGTGGCCCTCAAGCCCGCGGACTACCCGGAGCTGGCGCGGGCGGCGGCGGTCATCGCCCGGGCGGAGGGCATGACCGGGCACGCCCGCGCCGTCGAGATAAGGCTGGGCCCCGAGCGGGGAAACGGAGCAAAGGCCGGTGACTGACCCAACGGTGATGACATGGGCCCGGCGGCGATGACATGGGCCCGGTGGTGATGATACGAAAAGGGGGTTCGAAGCCTTGGGAGAAGTGATGGACCTCGTGCAGGACCACATCAGGGCCATGAAGCGGTACGAGGCTGTGGAGTCCTCCGAGGTGCTGGCCGAGAGGGCCGGCATACCTCCCGACAAGGTGGTCCGGCTCAACGGGAACGAGAACCCCTACAGCTCGTCTCCCAGGGTCACCGAGACGCTGGGCAGCTACGACCAGTATAACCGGTACCCCGACCCCGACCAGCACCAGGTCCGCGCCGTCCTGTCGGACTACCTGGACGTGGACCCGGAGCGCATCGTGGCCGGCAACGGCAGCGACGAGATCATCGACCTCACCCTGCGCATGGTCCTGGCCCCGGGGGACCGCATCCTGGACCCGACGCCCACCTTCGGCATGTACGCCATCTGCGCCAACATCTGCGGCGGCGAGGTGGTCAGCGTGCCCAGAGACGACTCCTTCGAGATCGACGTGGAGGCCACCAAGCTGGCCCTGGACTCCAGGACCCGGGCCGTGCTGTTCGCCTCTCCCAACAACCCCACGGGCAACATCGCCCAGGAGTGGCAGGTCCGCAGCCTCCTGGAGACCGGGGTGCTGGTGGTCGTGGACGAGACATACTACGAGTTCTGCGGCCGGACGGTCATGCCCCTGGTCCAAGAATACCCGAACCTGATGGTGCTGCGCACCTTCAGCAAGTGGGCGGGCCTGGCGGGCCTGCGCATTGGACTGGGGGTGATGGACCCGGAGATGGCCCAGACCATGATGGCCGTAAAGCCCCCATACAACGTCAACGTGGCCGCGGAGATCGCGCTCATGGCGTCGCTGGAGGACAAGTCCGTGCTCATCGAGCGGGTCCAGTCCATCGTGGCCGAGCGGGAGAGGATGTTCTCTCTCATAGATGGCATCCCCGGCGTCAAGCCGTGGCCATCCCAGGCCAACTTCATTTTGTGCCAGCTACCCGAGGGCAAGGGCCGGGCGGTCTTCGAGGGCCTGTGCCGCCGGGGCGTCTTCGTGCGTCACTTCTCCACCCCAAGGCTGGTCGACCACATCCGCGCCAGCGTGGGGCTGCCCCACGAGACGGATGCCCTGGTCGACGCCCTCTCGGACACGATGAAGGAGCTGGCCTAGGGCCGGGCGATGGCGCCGCGTCGAGCCAGCCTGGAGCGGAGCACGGGAGAGACGTCCGTCTCCCTCTCCATCGACTTGGACGGAGAGGGCAAGTACCAGGTATCCACGGGCAACGGCATGCTGGACCACCTGGTGGCCCAACTCTCCCGGCACGGTCTGATTGACATAACCCTCAACGCCCGGGGAGACCTGGACACCGGCTGGCACCACCTGGTCGAGGACACGGGCATAACCCTGGGGAGGGCCTTCCGGGAGGCGCTGGGCGACGGTAGCGGGATACGCCGCATGGGACACGCCGTCGTCCCTCTGGATGAGACCCTGGCGACGGTGGCCGTGGACCTGAGCGGACGGGGCTACGCCAGTATCGACGCGTCCCTAGTGGGCGACATGGTGGAAACGCTGCCAGGCGACCTCGTCCGACATTTCCTGGAGAGCTTCGCCATCGAGGCGCGCATCAACCTCCATGCCCGGACCGAGACCGGCACCAACGGGCACCACAAGGCCGAGGCGATGTTCAAGGCGTTGGCCAAGGCGTTGCGGTACGCCTGTGAGATGGACCCGCGGGCGCCGGGGCAGGTGCCCAGCACCAAAGGGACGATAGAGGGCTAGGGAAGCTCCTCCAGGTCGAACCGGTACTGCTCGATGACCGGGTTGGCCAGCAGCCGCCGGCACATCTCCTCCACCGCGCGGCCGGCGGCCCCGCGGTCCTCCTCCCGAATCCTGACCTCGATGTACTTCCCCACCCTGACGCTCTCCGTGGACTCGAAGCCAAGGGTCCTGAGGCTGCCGAGGACCGTCTGTCCCTGGGGATCGTTGACCGTCGGCTTCAGGGCGATGTAGACCCTGGCCAGGAACATCCTAGCTGACCACACTGGTGCAGCGAAGGGGCCCCGCCTGTCTCGTCTCCTCGCTGAACCGGTTGCGGGCGTACTCCGTGTAGAACCGCCTTATCCGGTCCTCGTCCACACCCTGGACGATGTCCATGACGCCCCATGCCGTCACGGCCACTGTGCCCTCTTCGATCTTGTCGTAGGGGCGCACCACGGTCCAGCTCTCCATGTCCGGCAGGCCTTCGGCCACGTCCAACAGCCGGGCTACGTCTTCCTCGTTGGGGAGGTTGTAGCTGATGACCACCTGCCCGTGCTCCATGTTGTGGACGACTCGCTCGTCGGGGACCTGCGCCTCGTGAATGCCGCATTCGGCCCACTCGGGAGTGCCCCAGTGCGGTCCCGACGTGGGAGGCGTGGTGCTGTAGCTGATGAACTCGCCCACGGGCCGGTGGTCCACCGACGTCATGAGGTCCACGGGGGTCCCCACTCCCTCGGTGTACTCCAGCGCGTCGCTGCCGGGCTGGGCCGGGGCGCCGCCCGTGTACGACGACAGCGCCAGCCCCGCGATGACCAGCACGGCGATGGTTGCCGACGCCCCCAGCAGGGCCCAACGCCGCAGCCTGCGGCGCGTGGCGGCCCGCATCCATCGCCCCCTGCTTGGCTGCTGTTCCTGGTTGGGGGCGCCTCTTCTCCGTCTGGGGGTCCTTCTGCTGCTTCTTCGGTGCCGTGACTCGGGCAACTTTATTCAGGGCTCCTTCGATGACAGTCGTGCGCCGTTTAGTCCAGGGAAAGCTCTTCGCCGGTGAGGCGCCGGTGGGCCTCCAGGTACCGTTTTGAGGTCCTCTCCACGATCTCGGGCGGGAGCTCGGGCGCCGGTGGCTCGTGGTCCCAGCCCTGGGAGTCCAGCCAGTCCCGGACGTACTGCTTGTCGAAGTTGGGCAGCGACCGGCCCGGCTCGTAGCCCGACGCGTCCCAGAACCGGCTGGAGTCCGGCGTCAGAAGCTCGTCTATTAGGATGAGACGCCCGTCCAGCAGGCCGAACTCCATCTTGGTGTCCACCAGGATGATCCCCTTGCTCCGGGCGTATTCGTTGGCGGAGCTGTAGATGGCCAGGCTTTTCTCCTCGAGCTGCCGGGCCATATCCGCTCCGAACATGTCCAGTACCTGGTCCGGGGTCATGTTCTCGTCGTGGCCCACGTCCGCCTTGGTGGTCGGGGTGAACATCGGCTCGGGCAGCTCCTGGCCCTCCACCAGGCCCTGTGGCATCTGCTGGCCCCACACGGTGCCCGAACGCCGGTATTCGGCCCAGGCCGACCCGGCCAGATAGCCCCGTACGATGCACTCCACGTCCAGGCGCTGGGCCCGCTTTACCACCATGGACTGCCGGGCGATCTCGTGAGAGAGCCCCTCGGGCATGACCATGCCTGAGGCGTCTCCGGCCATGGCGACGAAGTGGTTGTCTATGAGGTCCGCGGTCCGATCGAACCAGAACCTGGAGATGTGGGCCAGCACCAGACCCTTGTGCGGTATCCCGCCCGGCAGCACCACGTCGAAGGCGGATATACGGTCGGTGGAGACCATCAGCAGGAGTCCGTCTCCCAGGTCGTAGGTGTCCCGGACCTTCCCCCGATAGAGAAGCCCCGGCATAGTTGTCTCTACAATCATTCCGAAATCAACCCTCCGTCAATAGTGTGCACCACCAAAGCCCTCATATCCTGCCGGCCCCCGCGCCGGCAGTCGGGGCCGGCGTCGAGTGGCCGTCCTGCAGGCCGATCCTGTCGAAGGTCTCACGGACGTACCTGGTGTAGTACCCGTAGTCGAATATCTCGGCCATCTCTTCGCTGGACAAATACGAGGCCACCGATGAGTCGGATTCCAGGAGGCCCCGAAAGTCGGACTCCTCGTCCCAGCTACGCATGGCGTTGCGCTGGACCAGCTCGTAGGCGTCCTCCCTGGAGAGGCCCTTTTCGACCAACGCCAGGAGCACGCGCTGGCTGAACAGGATGCCCCGCGTGCTCTCCATGTTCTGCCGCATCCGATTGGGGTACACCCTCATGCCCCGCACGACCCGGGTGCAGATGGAGAGGATGTAGTCCAAGGCCAGGCAGGAGTCGGGCAGGATCAGCCGCTCGGCCGAGGAGTGGCTGATGTCCCGTTCGTGCCAGAGGGCCACGTTCTCCAGCGCGGTGACGCTGTGCCCCCGTATCAGCCTCGCCAGGCCGCACACCCGCTCGGACAGCTCTGGGTTGCGCTTGTGGGGCATGGAAGAGGAGCCCGTCTGCCCCTGGCCGAAGGGCTCTTCCACCTCGCGCACCTCGCTGCGCTGGAGGTGCCGGAACTCCGTGGCGAACTTCTCCAGGGACGCGGCTATCAGCGCCAGGGTCAGCACGAAATGGGCGTGCCGGTCCCTCTGGACGACCTGGTTGGAGACGGGCGCCGCCTCGATTCCCAGCTTGGAGCACACCCTCTCCTCCACGGCGGGCGGCACCGTGGCGTGGGTGCCCACGGCGCCCGATATCTTCCCCACCCGAACGCTGGACAGGGCCTGGTCCAGGCGCCGGCGCTGGCGGCCCACCTCCTCCCACCACAGGGCCAGCTTCAGCCCGAAGGTCGTGGGCTCGGCGTGCACTCCGTGGGTCCGGCCCATCATCGACGTGTCCCTGTATTGGACGGCGGCCTCTCCCAAGGCCTGACGCAAGTCGTCCACTTCACGGGCCAGTATCTCGCCGGCCTCCATGAGCTGCAGGCTGAGGGCCGTGTCCATCACGTCGCTGGAGGTCAGCCCCAGGTGGAGCCAGCGGCCCTCCTCCCCCAGGCCGCCGCTCACGGCGGCGAGGAAGGCCGTCACGTCGTGACGGGTGCGCTCGAACACCTCCTGCATGCGCTGGTGGTCGTACCGGGCCTTACGAAGCCTCTCCATGTCCTCCCATGGGATCACACCCTCCTCCGCCCAGGCCTCGCAGGCGGCGAGCTCCACCTCAAGCCACTTGCCGTACTTGTTCTCGTCGGACCAGACCCTCTTCATCTCCGGCCTGGAGTAGCGGTCGATCATCCGGAGCCTCCCAACGGTGCTTCGTTCTCGTCATCTGCGGGGCGTTCCATGGCCCGGAGCGCCTCCAGCATGTCCCGGAAGTCCCGGAAGGGCGTGTAGGGCATCTGCCGCTCGTCCATCAGCTCCGCCAGGGGCCCGTGGGCGAAGACCCGGTCCGCGATGGATGCAGGGCAGAAGTCGGACCGGCCGTCACCGACGTAGAGGATGGTATAGCCTCGCCTGCGGTGCTCCATCAGCGCCCGGCACTTGCAGTTGCCGAAGAGACCGCACTGCTCCTCGGTGGAGCCCCCCGCGCTCTCCCAGGGATGAGGGTAGTGGTAGGCGATGCCCTGGGGCGTGAACTCGGTCTCCACCGAGTACCTGGGTATCTCCTGCAGCCCCTCCCTCTCCAGGAGTGCGTCCACGTAAAAGTCCAGCCCCACGGTCACTATCGCCACCGGCACCTGCCTGGCCCGGCAGTAGCTCCAGAGGTCCTTGAAGTGGGCCCTCAGGGTCGCCGTCTCCTTCACGTGGGCCTGCATAGCATCCCTGCCGGCGGTCACCGTGCGGAAAGCCCGCTCCTGGTACTCCCTCAGGCCGATCCGCTTCTCCCGGTGGGCCTGCCGGAGCCTCTCCCACCCCTCGTGGTTGCCGAACCGAGACAGCAGTAGGGAGGCGACGTTCTCTTCTGCGGTGGTATCGTCGAAGTCGCAGAGCACAGCGGGGGGCTTCCCGGCCCAGCGGACGGCGCTAGCGCTCGCGGAGTCTTGCCCTGTAGCGCTCATACGATTCCCTGATGTCGTCGTGCTTGATCCCCAGTATCTCGGCGGCCAGGTAGGCGGCGTTGCGCGCCCCCCACGAGCCTATGGCAACGCAGGCCACCGGTATGCCCGGGGGCATCTGGGCCACGGCCATGAGGGCGTCCAGGCCCTTGAGATCGCTGCTTGCCAGGGGTACGCCGATTACGGGAAGGGTCGACCACGAGGCGAGGACGCCGGGCAGGGCGGCGGCCCCTCCCGCGGCGGCGATGAATACCTCGATGCCCCGGTCACGAGCGGTGGTCGCGTACTCCCGGACCCGGTCGGGCGCCCGGTGGGCCGACATGACCCTGACCTCGTAGTCCACTCCCAACTCCTCCAGGACCTTGACCGTTTCGTTGACCGTGGGCTCGTCGGACGAGCTGCCCATTATCACACCAACCAGCGGCATTCGGGACTTCCTTTCTATTCCAGATGTGATTGTCCAACCGTGATCGCGGCCTAGGCGACGGCCGCCCCTTGCAGCAGGCCTATGTCCCTGCGGTAGCGGGCCCCGTCGAACTGAATCTTGGACACATTATCATATGCCCTTTCCCTCGCCTGCGCCAGAGCCGGGCCCAGCCCCACCACGGTCATGACGCGGCCCCCGTCCGTGACTGCGGGGGCGTCGCGCTCCGGACTCGTACGTTTCGTTCCGGCGTGGAACACGAGGACGTCCTCGTCCACGTCCTCCAAGCCGTGTATGGGGAGTCCCTTCCGGTAGGCCCCAGGGTAGCCGCCCGACGCCAGGACCACACCGGCGCAGGCGCCACCGTCCCACTCGATGGGCATCCGGTCCAGCCCGCCATCGATGCAAGCCAGGGCCACGTCCAGCAGATCTGTCCTCATCAGGGGCAGGATAACCTGGGTTTCCGGGTCTCCAAGGCGGCAATTGAACTCGAGGACCCTTGGTCCGGTCTCCGTCAGCATCAGGCCCGCGTATAGCACCCCCCTATAGGGAGCGCCGGACTCCCGGAGGGCCCGCAGCACCGGCTCCATGATCTCTCGGCGCACCCGCTCCTCCAGGCCCGCCGACCAGAGCTCGGGGGGAGCGTAGCTGCCCATGCCACCGGTGTTGGGGCCGTCGTCCCCGTCGCCCAGCCGCTTGTAGTCGCAGGCGGCGACCATGGGCGACAGGTGAGTGCCGTCGGTGAAGGCGAAGACGCTGACCTCCGGGCCTTCCATGCACTCCTCGACGACGACCTTGTCGCCCGCTGGGCCAAAGGACCGGCTCACCATGCAGGCGCTCAACGCCTCCAGGGCCTGGGCCGAGCTCCTGCAGACGGTCACGCCCTTGCCCGCCGCCAGCCCGTCGGCCTTCACCACCACCGGCCCCCCGTGCCCGGACAGGAACTCCCGGGCGAGGCCGTAGTCGTCGAAGACCCGGAAGTCGGGCGAGGGGACCCCGTTGCGGGCCATGAGCTCCCTGGCGAAGGACTTGCTGGCCTCGATCTGCGCCGCGGCCCTGGTGGGCCCGAAGGCCTTCAGGCCCCGACTCTCGAACAGGTCCACCACGCCGGCGGCCAAGGGCTGCTCCGGCCCGACGATGGTGACGTCCACCGCGTGCTCCTCGGCCAGGCGGGCCAAGCCCTGGGGGTCCTCGGCGGACCCCTCCAGGTTTGTGCACAGTGTGGCCGTGCCCCCGTTCCCCGGCGCCGCGTACAGTGCGCCTAACCTGGGGCTCCGGCTCAGGCGCCACGCTATGGCATGCTCCCTGGCGCCGGACCCCACCACCAGGACCTTCAGCCTACCTCCGCCCAGGTCCGCCTCCCTACCTCCGGTGGTCAATCGTCGCTCTCTTGGAAGTCAACACGCCCCGGACCTCCCCACGCCCGCCCATCACGTCTACTCCCACTCTATGGTGCCCGGCGGCTTGCTGGTGATGTCGTAGACCACCCGGTTGACCTGCGGAACCTCGTTGACGATGCGGTTGGAGATGCGCGCCAGCACCTCGTAGGGCAGGCGCACCCAGTCGGCGGTCATAGCGTCCTGGCTGCTGACGGCCCGGATGGCCACCACATGGCTATAGGTGCGATCGTCACCCATCACGCCCACGCTCCTGCTGCCGGTGAGCACGGCGAAGGTCTGCCACAGCTCCCGGTACAGGTTAGCGCCCTTTATCTCATCTATGACAATCCAGTCGCACCGGCGCAGGACGTCCAGCTTCTCAGGGGTCACCTCGCCTATGATGCGGATGGCCAGACCGGGTCCCGGGAAGGGTTGGCGGTAGACGATCTCGGGGGGGAGGCCCAGGGCTATGCCCACATCCCGCACCTCGTCCTTGAACAGGTATCGCAGCGGCTCCACGAGCTGCAGCTTCATGTCGCTGGGGAGGCCCCCCACGTTGTGGTGAGTCTTGATCCGGGCCGCCGCCTGGGTCTCAGGCGTACGGCTCTCGATGACGTCGGGGTACAGGGTCCCCTGGGCCAGGTACTCAGTGTTCTCCAGCTCAGCCGCCGCCTCCTCGAAGACGTGGATGAACTCCTCCCCCACGGTCTTGCGCTTCTCCTCGGGGTCGGTTATGCCCTCCAGCCGGTCTACGAACCGGTCGGCGGCGTCGATGTACAGCATGTTGAGACCCATGTTCCGCCTGAAGGTATCGAGCACCCGCTCGGGCTCCTCCAGCCGCATGAGGCCGTTGTTGACGAATATGCAGGTGATCTGGTCGCCCACAGCGGCATGTACCAGGGCGGCGGCCACCGCCGAGTCCACTCCTCCCGAGAGGGCGCAGATGACCCGCCCCTCACCCACCTGCTCCCGGATGGAGCTGACGGACTGGGCCACGAAGTTCTCCGGGGTCCAGTTGCCCGTGCACCCGCAGACCCGGAACAGGAAGTTCTCCAAGATGGTCTTGCCGTGGACCGTATGGACGACCTCGGGGTGGAACTGGAGTCCGAACATCCCGCCCTCGTCGCTCATCACCGCCACGGGGGAGTTGTCCGTGTGGCCAAGGGCTTTGAAGCCCGGGGGCATCTCCTCGATGTTGTCCCCATGGCTCATCCAGATGGGCATCGAGGCCGGGAGGCCGGCCAGCAGGGGTGACTCATCCATGCTATGGTAGAGGACCGAGTGGCCGTACTCGCGCTTCTCGCTGGCCCCGACCTTGCCGCCAAGCTGATGGGCAAGCACCTGCATGCCATAGCATATCCCCAGGACGGGCAGGGAGTGTTGGTAGACCCACGTGGGGGCCAACGGCGCCCCAAGGTCGTGGACGCTGGAGGGGCCCCCGGAGAGTATGATGCCCCTGGGATTGATCCTGCCGGCCTCGTCCCAGGAGGCCTCCGGCGAAACGATCTCGCAGTAGACTTTGTGCTCCCGGACCCGGCGGGCGATCAAACGGGAGTACTGGGAGCCGAAGTCGACGATGAGTATGCCGCCCTCGGTGCTCTTGGGGTCCCTCTCCGGGGCCTCCCTGCCACCCTCTTTGCCCCCGGCGATCTCCAGGTAGGCGGAAACCTCCAGGTCGTCACTGGTCGATATTCGCCTGCTGGAAGGCTGGGGGCTTTCCTCCACTGGCTCCTCTTTGGGGCGGGCTGAACTCGACCCAAGATTAGCACCTGTGCTATACTCAGTCAAGGCACCCCCACCCATTCCACGCCCCCCGATCCCGGGGCCCAATGACCACGCAAAACGGCCAGATTTCTGACGCAGCCCTGGAAGAGCCCATCCGATGTCTCAGGCGCGGAGGCGTCGTGGTGTTCCCCACCGACACGCTGTACGGCCTGGGGGCCGACGCCTTCTCTCCCGAGGCTGTCGGACGGGTCTTCGACATCAAGGGTCGGGCATCCAGCTCCGGTCTTCCCCTGCTCATCGCGGATACGGCAGACCTGGACATGGTCGCCGTTGACATAACCGGTCTGGCCCTGGCCCTGGCCGGGGAGTTCTGGCCGGGGCCCCTGACCCTGGTGCTCAGAAGGTCCTCCAGGGTACCGGCCATAGCCACCGGCGGCCTCGACACCGTGGCGGTCCGGATCCCCGACCATCCCGTCCCCAGGGCCCTGGCGCGGTCAGTGGGACACCCCATCACGGGCACCAGCGCCAACCGGACGGACGGGCCCGACCCGGTCACCGCCGGGCAGGTCAGGGAGTCGCTGGGAGGGGACGTGGACTACATCATAGACGCGGGACCATCCCCGCTGGGCGCTCCGTCGACGATACTGGACCTCTCGGGCGCTCGGCCCGCCGTTCTCCGCGCCGGCGCGGTCCCACGGGAGGCACTGGAGCGGGCGTGCGGCACGTCCATCGACTGAGGCAGAGGAGGCGGAGGAGATTGCGCATAGCCGTAGGTAGCGACCACAGGGGCTACCCCCTGAAGCAAGCCGTCGCCCCGGTATTCGCCGAGCTGGGTCACGAGCACGTGGACATGGGGTGCGGGGCCGGGGAGCAGGTGGACTACCCCGACGTGGCGTCCCTGGTCGCTGCCGCCGTCGCCAGCGGCCAGGCCGACCGGGGAGTCCTCATCTGCGGCACGGGCATCGGCATGAGCATCACCGCCAACAAGGTCCCCGGGGTGAGGGCCGCCCTCTGCGCCGAGCCCATCAGCGCCAAGATGGCCCGCCAGCACAACGACGCCAACGTGTTGTGCATGGGAGGAGGGGTGGTGGGCGAGTGGCTGGCCAGGGAGATAACCGTGGCCTACCTGACCACCGAGTTCGAGGGCGGGCGGCACGTGCGGAGACTGGGGAAGATATCCGCGCTGGAGAACGGCGGCGGCACCCGGGGCCCGGGCGAGTCCAGCTAGGATGCCGAGACTCTCCGAGATTTTTCCCGCCGCCTACGGGCCCGCCCTGGAGCGAGAGGTACGAAGCTCCCTGGAGGGCCAGGACGGTCTGCTACACAACATGCTGCTCTACCAGCTCGGCGGCGTCGACGAGCACGGCACGTCCATGTCGTCCCTGTCCGTGGAGGGCCTGCACCCGTACCTGTGCCTGCTGGCCTGCGAGTCGCTGTCGGGGGAGTTCTCCCCGGCGCTGATACCCGCCGCGGCGGTGGTCCTCGTCCACCAGTACGCTCTGATGCACGAGGACGTCCAGGCCGGCAGCCCCAACCGGGGCCACAGGCCGACGGTGTGGTGGATATGGGGCCCGGGCCAGGCGATCAACGCGGGCGACGGCATGCACGCCATGGCGCGCATCACCCTGATGCGGCTGCACGAGCGGGGGACCCCGGTGGACACTGTCCTGAAGGCGATGCAGCTCCTGGACCAGTCCTCACTGAGCCTCTGCGAGGGACAACACATGGACCTGGACTTCCAGGAAAGGCTCGACCCCAGCGTCGACTTCTACGAACGCATGGCCGAGCGCAAGTCCGGCGCGCTGGTGGGCTGCGCCATGGGCCTGGGCGCCCTGGTGGCCACCGGGGACGAGCCGGTGGTGACCGCTTTACATAATTGCGGCAGACAGATAGGCATCGCCTGGCAGATGGCCCAGGACATACGGGACCTTGCCGGCAGCTCCGGGCAGGACGGGCCATCGGACAGCCTCCTGAACAAGAAGAAGCTCCTGCCGATCGTGCATGCCCTGGAGTCGGGCGAGCCCGCCCTCAAGCGCGAGCTCGGCGCCATGTACTTCAAGCGCATCCTGGACCCGGAAGACGTACACCGCATGGTGGAGATCCTGGAGGAGGCCCACGCCATGGAGTCCAGCAGGAAGCTCCTGGCCTCCCACTGCGAGAGGGCCGTCGACTCCCTGTCGGGAGCGCCCATCTCCAGCGTGGGACGGGCGACCCTGGAGCGTCTGCTTCAGGAGATGACGGACGAGGCGCAGCCGGCATGACCAAGCGGACGATGGATGCCCTGGACGTCGCGGGCAAGCGCGCCCTGGTGCGCGTGGACTTCAACGTCCCCATCGAGCAGGGCAGGGAGCGGCTCGCGGACTACGACCACCGCCTCAAGGCCACCATTCCCACCATACGCCGCCTGCTGGACCGCCGTTGCAGGGCCGTCCTCTGCTCCCACCTGGGCAGGCCCAGGGGCAAGGTCGTGGAGGACCTGCGCATGGCGCCGGTGGCCGACAGGCTGTCAGCGCTCCTGGGGAGACCCGTGCGCAGCCTGCCCGATTGCGTCGGTCCCGCAGTGGAGACCGCGGTGGAAGCCATGGAGCCGGGCACGGCCGTCATGCTGGAGAACCTCAGGTTCCACCCCGGTGAGGAGAAGAACGATCCGGACTTCGCCCGGTCCCTGGCATCCCTGGCTGACGCGTTTGTCATGGACGCCTTCGCCGTGGCCCACCGGGCCCACGCGTCCACGACGGGCGTGCCCACCCATCTGCCCTCCGCGGCCGGCCTCCTCATGCAACGGGAGATGGAGATGCTGGGGAGGGCCCTGTCGGCCCCGCAAAAGCCCCTGGCCGCCGTCATGGGAGGCGCCAAGGTCAGCGACAAGATACTGGTGCTGGAGAACCTTCTGCCCAACCTGGACCGCCTCTTCATAGGCGGCGGCATGGCCGTCACCTTTCTCAAGAGCCAGGGACACCAGACTGGCGCCTCGATAGTCGAGGAAGACAGGGTCGAGTTCGCCTCCCGGATTCTGGAGAGGGCGAGGGATGGTGGCATCGCCGTCCACCTGCCAGAGGACGTGGTCGTATCGGACGGATTCACCGGCAGCCCCGCCCACGTCCGCACGGTACGGGCCGACGAGGTACCCGACGGCTGGTACGTCATGGACATCGGTGAAAGGAGCTCCTCCGCCTTCGCCCAGGGGCTCGACGGCTGCCGGACGGTGGTCTGGAACGGCCCAATGGGAGTCTTCGAGTTCCCTTCGTTCAAGGAGGGGACACGGCGGGTCGGAGAGGCCGTCGCGGACCTGGAGGCCACCACCATAGTCGGGGGCGGCTCCACCGCCGAGGCCGTGGAAGAGCTGGGCCTGGCGGAGCGGATGACCCACGTATCCACTGGGGGCGGGGCTTCGCTGGAGTTCCTGGGGGGAAAGGAGCTGCCGGGGATCGCCGCCCTGCCGGACGAGTAACCCGGAGATGAAACGCGAAGCATGATCGACGTAGACGCCATAAGGGACTCATACGTTTCCACTCCATCCAAGCTCGTCATGCTGGTGGTGGACGGGCTGGGGGGTCTACCTCACCCTGAAACGCGCCTGTCCGAGCTGGAGACGGCGTCCGTGCCCAACCTGGACCTGCTGGCGCAACGGAGCGCCTGCGGCTTCACCGTACCCGTCCTGCCCGGCGTAACCCCCGGCAGCGGTCCCGGCCACCTGGCCCTGTTCGGATACGATCCGCTGAGCTACTACATAGGCAGGGGGGCCATGGAGGCCCTGGGGATAGACGTGGACCTGCGGGAAGGGGACGTGGCGGCAAGAGGCAACTTCTGCACCGTTGACTCGGCCGGACGCCTTGTGGACCGCCGCGCCGGCCGCATCGCCTCGGAGGTATCCATACCCCTGTGCCGTGAGCTGGACGGGATCGAGGTGGACGGCGTGGACCTGCGCGTCTACCCGGTGGAGGGGTACAGGTTCGTCCTCCACGTCAGGGGAGAGGGACTGAGCGACCGCATAGCGGAGACCGACCCCCAGGCCACGGGCGTTCCGGCCCTCCAGGCCGAGGCGCTGGCTCCCGAGGCCGAGAAGGCGGCCTCGGCGGTGCGGGAGTTCGTGACGCGGGCGGCTGAGGTCCTGAGAAACGAGGAGCGGGCGAACATGGTCCTCCTGCGCGGCTTCTCCAGCCTCCCCCGCCTGCCGTCCATGGGCGGGGTCTACCGGCTCAATCCCGCGGCCATTGCCGCATACCCCATGTACCGGGGCCTGGCGACCATCGCGGGAATGAAGGTAATCCCCACGGGAAGGACCTTTGCCGAAGAGGTCAATACCCTGAGGGATCACTACGAGGACCACGACTTCTTCTACATCCACTACAAGCCGGCGGACGCCGCGGGGGAGGACGGCGATTTCGACGCCAAGGTGAGGGCCCTGGAGGAGCTGGACACCCAGCTTCCCCGCCTGCTGGAGCTGGACCCGGACGCGCTGATGGTAGCCGGGGACCACTCCACGCCTGCCATCTACGGCGGGCATAGCTGGCACCCGGTGCCCTTCCTCGTTCACTCCGGCTGGACTCTCGGAGAGGGCGTGCACGGCTTCTCGGAGCGCGCCTTCGCGGCCGGCTCCCTGGGCCGCATGCCAGCCACCCAGGCGATGCTCCTAGGCCTGGCCCACGCCGGCAAGATCACCAAGTTCGGGCCGTAGCCATGCCGTTGCCAATCGTAGCGGGCAACTGGAAGATGCACACCACGGTCACCGAGGCCCTCAGGCTCGCCCTGGAGCTGGTGGAGGGCCTGGACGGCGTCTCCGGCGTGGAGAAGGTCATCTGTCCACCCTTCGTGTCCCTGGATCCCGTGGCCCGGGTCCTGCGGGGCACCTCCATCAAGCTGGGGGCCCAGAACATGCATCACCGGGACCAGGGGGCCTACACAGGGGAGGTGGCCCCGGGTATGCTGGCGGGACTCTGCGACTACGTGGTCCTGGGACACTCGGAGCGCCGACAGCACTTCGGGGAGACCGACGAGGCCGTGAACCTGAAGGTGAAGGCCGCATTCAGGGCAGGCCTGCGGCCCATCGTGTGCGTCGGCGAGACCCTGGAGCAGAGGGAGTCGGGAAAGGCCGCGGATGTGGTGGCGGGGCAGGTACGGGGCGCCTTACAGGGTTTACATAACATCATGGACCTGGCCATAGCCTACGAGCCCGTGTGGGCCATCGGCACCGGCGTGGCCGCCACCCCTGACACCGCCTCGGAGATCATGGGCGGTGTGGTCCTGCCCACCCTCCGGGAGCTGTACACCCGTGACCCGGCGGCCCAGGTACGCCTGCTGTACGGCGGGAGCGTCAGCCCGGGCAACGTGGAGGCCTTCGCCGGGCTGGAAAGCGTCCACGGGGCCCTGGTGGGCGGGGCCAGCCTGAGGGCAGACCAGTTCGTCGAGATAGCTCGGACAGTCGCCGCCACCAAGGCCGGCAGCTGACTCACCGCCTTGCCCGAGCCCCAGGCGACAGGGATACCCCTCCTCTCCATCGTAGGACCTACGGCCGTCGGCAAGACCGACCTGGCCGTACGCCTGGCCCTGGAGCTGGACGGGGAGGTGGTCAACGCCGACAGCCGTCAGGTGTACCGGCACATGGACATCGGCACGGCCAAGGCCACGGCTGAGCAGCGGGCCCTGGTCCCCCATCACCTGGTGAGCATCCTGGACCCCGACGAGGCCTTCGGCCTGGACAGGTTCATGTGCCTGGCCTCCCGGGCCATCGGCGACGTCCACCGGCGAGGCAAGCTGCCCATCCTGGTGGGGGGATCCGGCCAGTACGTCTGGTCCCTCCTGGAGGGCTGGAGGCCTCCCAGGGTGCCCCCCAACCACGCCCTGCGCAAGAGCTTGGAGGAGGAGGCCGGGCTACACGGTCCGCAGGCCCTGTTTCGCCGCCTGCTGGAGGTGGACCCGCAGGCCCGAGACACCGTAGACGGCCGCAACCCCCGCCGGGTGATTCGGGCCTTGGAGGTCTACGAGGCCACCGGCCTGCCCCCCTCGGGCCAGATCAGGCGCAAAGGACCAGCCCCATATGTATTCGAGGTAGTCGGCCTGACCCTGGACCGCCGGACCCTCTACGAGAGGATAGACGCCCGGGTCGACTCCATGATGGAGCGCGGGCTGCTGGCCGAGACCGGGCGCCTCCTTTCCATGGGGTACACGCCCGACCTGCCCTCCATGTCCAGCGTGGGATACCGCGAGATGGTACTGCACCTGACCTCTGGCCTCCCCCTGTCCGACGCGGTCCAGCGCATCAAGTACGCGACCCACGGCCTTGCCAGGCGTCAGCTTACCTGGTTTCGTGCCGGGGACCAGCGGATATCCGCTGGACCGACGCCGGTCCCCAGGCGGTCCAGAGGGTCCGGGGGCTGGCGGCGGAGCTGCGTGAGAGCCATGGGGCCCCCCACGCATCCCTATGATAGAATAGCGTCACCCCGGGGCATCTCCCGGAGGGGAGCATGAGATGAAGTTCACCAAGATGCAGGGAGCCGGGAACGACTACATCTTCATCGACGCCAGGGACGAGAGCCTGGCCCTCACCGATTGGCCGTCCCTCTCCCGGTCGATGAGCGACCGTCATTTCGGCGTAGGCGGGGACGGCATCATCCTGTTCCTCCCTTCCCAGGAGGCGGACCTGAAGATGCGTATGTTCAACGCCGACGGCTCCGAGGGAGAGATGTGCGGCAACGGCATCCGCTGCTTCGTCAAGCACGCGGTGGACAGGGGCATGGTCCCCGCCGGCTCGTCCCCGGTCCGGGTCGAGACCCTCTCCGGCGTCAGGGACATCGAGCCCGTGCTGGAGGGCGACGCCGTCGTCAGGGCCCGGGTTGCCATGGGTGAGCCCCGCCTGGCCCCGGCGGAGGTGCCCGTGGAGCTCGCCGACGGGGCAGGGGAGAGGATGTCGGGGGCCGTCGTCAACTACCCGCTGGAGATTGGCGAAGCCCGCCTGAAGCTCAGCTTCGTTTCCATGGGCAACCCCCATGCGGTGGCCTTCCTGGAAGAGCCCGTCGACCGGTTCCCCCTGCACGTCCTGGGCCCGCAGGTGGAGCACCATCCCATGTTCCCCAATCGCGTCAACTTCGAGATCGTGAACCTTGCCGGGATGGACGCCTCACGGCCCGGGTATGGGAGCGCGGCTCGGGCGAGACCATGGCCTGCGGCACCGGCGCCTGCGCCATCGGGGTGGCCTCCCGGATCCTGGGGCACACGGGGGACGTGGTTGACATAACGCTTCCGGGCGGCACCCTCAACGTGAGCTGGGACGGCCGGGGGCAGGTGTACCTGGAGGGGGACGCGGTGGAGGTGTTCCGGGGAGAGTGGACTCAATAGGTGGAGCGAGATAGCATGAGGTTCTCCAAGCGGCTGGACAAGCTGGCGCCCTACCCCTTCGTGGAGATATCCCGCATCCTGGCGGAGAAGCGGGCGGCAGGCGAGGACGTGGTGACCTTCGGCATCGGCGACCCGGACATCCCGACCCCGTCCCACATCATCGACCGTCTCGTGGAGGCTTCCCACAAGGCCCCCAACCACCGCTATCCCGAGACCGACGGCCTCCCGGAGATGCGGCGCGCCATCGCCGACTGGTACGAGAAGCGCTTCTCCGTCAAGCTGGACCCGGACACCGAGGTCCTGCCCCTGATCGGCGCCAAGGAGGGCATCGGCCACGCCGCCTTCTGCTTCCTGGACCCCGGCGACGTGGCGCTGGTCCCCGATCCCGCCTACCCCGTCTATGCCGTGGGGACCATGTTCGCCGGCGGAGAGAGCTACCGGATGCCCCTCCTCGAGGAGAATGGGTGGCTGCCGGACCTGGATGCCATACCCGAGGACGTGGCCCGGGACGCCAGGGTCATGTGGATCAACTACCCCAACAACCCCACCGCCGGCGTGGCCGACAAGGACTACTACCGCCGGGTCGTCGAGTTCGCCCGGAGGCACGGGATCGCGGTGATGCACGACGCGGCCTACAGCGAGGTGGTCTACGACGGGTACGTCGCCCCCAGCTTCCTGGAGGTCGAGGGCGCCATGGACGTGGGGCTGGAGTTCCACTCCCTGTCCAAGTGCTTCAACATGACGGGATGGCGCATCGCCATGGCCGTGGGCAACGCCGACATGATCAAGGCCCTGTTCCAGATCAAGTCCAACCTGGACTCGGGCATCCCCCAGGCCATCCAGGAGATGGCCATGGAGGCCCTGTCCGGGTCCCAGGAGCCGATAGCCGAGAACAACCGGATATACCAGAGGCGCCGGGACAAGCTCGTGGGCGTGCTCAAAGACCTGGGCCTCCGCGTGACCCCGCCCCAGGCCTGCCTGTACGTGTGGGCCCGGGTGCCCGAGGGCTACACCTCGGCCGAGTTCGCCGGACGCCTCCTCGAGGAGAGGGCCATCGTCGTAACCCCCGGCTCCAGCTATGGCGAATACGGCGAGGGATACATCCGGTTTTCCCTGACCACCCCCGACGAGCGGGTCGATACGGGCGTGGAGCGCCTGGCGTCGTGGAAGATACCACCTCCCCAGGGAGCCTAGCGGCATAGCCAGAAAGCCCATATCCACGGGACCCGAAACGGAGCGCGCCGTCCTGGTTGGCGTCGCATCGCGGGTTCGGAACGCACTGTGGAGCCTGGACGAGTCCCTCCAGGAGCTGGCCATGCTGGCCCAGACCGCCGGCGCAGAGGTGGTCGGCTCCATAGGGCAGCGGCTGGACAAGGGCAGCCGCACCTACGTGGGCCCCGGCAAGCTGGAAGAGCTGGAGGAGCTCCGCAGCCGGGAGCAGGCCACGGTGGTGATCTGCGACGACGAGCTTTCCCCCACCCAGCAGCGCAACCTGGAGACCCGGCTCCAGGTCAAGATAATCGACCGCACGGCCCTGATCCTGGACATCTTCTCCCGCCATGCCAGGACCCGCGAGGGCCAGCTGCAGGTGGAGCTTGCCCAGCACCGGTACATTTTTCCCCGCCTGGCGGGACAGTGGTCCCACCTGGAGCGGCTGGGAGGCGGCATCGGCACCCGGGGCCCCGGCGAGAGCCAGCTGGAGACGGACCGCCGCCTGATCCGCAGGAGGATCCAGCGGCTGGAGCGAGAGCTGGACCTGGTTCGCCGCCGCCGGTCCTCCTACATGGCCCGGCGGAAGCAGGCCCGGCTGCCCGTCGTGTCCTTAGTGGGGTACACCAACGCCGGGAAGAGCACCCTTTTCAACGCCCTGAGCAGGGCCGGGGTGACCGTCCAGGACCAGCTATTCTCCACCCTGGACCCCGTGACCCGGCGCATCTGGCTGCCCAAGGGGGCCCAGGCCCTCATCACCGATACGGTGGGGTTCATCCACAAGATGCCCCCGGCGGTATCGGTGGCCTTCCGCGCGACCCTGGAAGAGCTGCAGGAAGCGGACCTGCTGCTGCACGTGGTGGACATAACCCACCCCAAGGCCCCCGAGCAGTCCCAGGTCGTCGACGAGGTCCTGGATGAGATGGGCCTGGGAGACACGACCCGGCTGCTGGTGGTCAACAAGATGGACCTTATGACCTCGCCCCCCCGGGACGGCCTTCACCCCGACGGCGCGGTCGACGGGTCGCTGCCGCGGGAGGCGACGGTGCTGGTGTCGGCGGCGAAGGGCTGGAACCTGGACGCCCTGCTGGAGGAGATCGAGACCCGGCTGGACGCCATGGGGCTGCTCCGGGCAACCGTCGGCGCCTCGCCGGGCTGAGGCCGGCCCCTAGCCGGTTTTACTAGTTGGTTCGCACAACATACGTTATGTGAATACCAGCCCTGGGGACTGTTGACATAACGTTGCGACCCGGTTTTTACTCCGCCCGGCCGAAAAGCGAGACGGATGCGGTGAACGACCCCGGCCGCCCGCCGAGGTTGTGGGTAAGCCCCAGGTCGGCCTTCTGGAGCTGCCGCTGGCCCGCCTGGCCCTGGAGCTGCTTGTACACCTCGTAGATCATCCGGATGCCGCTGGCCCCGATGGGGTGGCCGAAGCACTTCAGCCCGCCGTCGGTGTTTATCGGCAGGTCCCCCTCCAGGGTGAAGGCGCCGGCCTCCACGTCGTCCCTGCCCCTGCCCCTGGCGCTGAAGCCCAGGTCCTCGGCTATTATCAGCTCGGTGATGGTGAAGCAGTCGTGGACGATGGCCAGGTCGACCTCCTCCCGGGGGGCGGTTACCTCCGCCTCCTGGTAGGCGGCCTGGGCCGCTCTCACGTTCTCCGGGAAGTGCACGAAGTCCCAGTCGTCCCGGAGCATCCCAAAGGAGCCAACCGCCAGGCCCAGGCCCTTCACGAGCACGTAGTCCCGCCGGAAGCTCCTGGCGATCTCCGGGGTCGTGATGATGGCCGCCGCCGCTCCGTCGCTGACGCCGCAGCAGTCGTACAGGCCCAGGGGCCAGGCGATCATGGGGGCCTTCATTATCTGCTCCACGCTCACCTCGCGCTGGAAGTGGGCCTTGGGGTTCAGGGTCCCGTTGTGGTGGTTCTTGGAGGCGATCTGGGCCAGCACCCGCTTGCCCTCTTCGTATGGGATGCCGTAGTGATGGAAGTACCGGGTGGCCGCCATGGCGAACTGGGACGGCGGAGGAGTCGGAGGCTCCACGCCGCTGGTGACCCCCTCGCCGACGGCCAAACCCGAGAAGCCCGAGTCCTTCAGCTTCTCCACGCCCAGGGCCAGGACGATGTCGTAGACACCTGCCGCCACCGCGTAGCTGGCGTTCCTGAAGGCGTCGGTGGCCGTGGCGCAGGCGTTCTCCACCCGCGTTATGGGGACGTAGTCCAGCTTCAGGGCCTGGGCCAGGGGCTGCCCCGTTCGGAAGGTCTGAACGGTGCCCAGCCAGGCGGCCTGCACGTCCTTGGGGTCGATTCCGGCGTCCTCGTAGGCCTCGTAGGCCGCCTCGACGATCAGGTCTGCCGGGCCCGACTCCCAACGCTCCCCGAACTTGGTGCACCCCATCCCGATGATCGCCACCCGGTCCTTGATTCCCTGCATGGCCCCTCCTGTTATGTCAACGCGGTGTTTGCCGTTACCCTCGTACCGGTACCGATTTCCAGTAGTAGTTGTGTATGCCGCCGACCACCCGCAGCTTGCGGAAGCTCATCTCCACAGGCATGCCGACCTGGACCTCGTCCAGCTCACGGTCGGTCATCATGCAGAGCATCCGGCCGCCGCCCTCGAAGTTCACCACGGTGATCACCAGCGGCGTGTCCGTGGTGCCCGCCAGGTAGTCCATGGAGTAGGTGAAGACCGTGCCCCTCTTGTCCGACAGGCGGACCGGCTCGGAATCGTCCCTGGCCAGGCACTCGGCGCACACCCTCTGGGGCGGGTACTGGGTGAACCCGCACCGGTTGCACCTGGCGCCGTAGAGGCGCAGGTTCTGCTCCGTCTCCCGCCACAGCGCCGTCACCGAGGGCACCGCGGGGGGCGGCCGCCTGGCCGCGTCCGAGGCCCAGACCTCCCGCCAACGGGCGTAGGTCTCGTAGCTGGGAACGACCGCCTTGGACTCCACCTGGGCCTGGACTCCCCGGCCCCCGTTGGATGCGGCCGGGGACGCTACGCGGAAGGCGAAGGCGTCGCTGCCGTCCCCGTAGCTGGCCGTAAGGACCAGGTCCCCCTCCTTGGCCTCCTCCAGGGCCCCGACCAGCAGCATCAGCGGGTGGGCGGCGCCCGTGTTGCCCACCTTCCCGAACAGGGGGTCCTGGAGCTGCTCCGGGGCGAACCCCATGCGGCGTCCCAGCTGGGAGTAGCGGCGGGCGTCGGGGGAGTGGAAGCCGACCTTGGAGAAGTCCCTGGGGGTGAGGCCCTGCTTGGCCATGAACTCCCCCACGGACTCGGGCAGGATGCGCTCCAGGCCCTCTTCGTTCATGAACCGGTCCTCCCAGGACCGGACGAAGGGGTCTCCCTGGGAGCGCCACACGTCCAGCATGTTCTCGGTGATGGAGTGGGTACCCTCTACGGTGGCGGCGGTACCGTCGTTGGAGAGGAGCAGTGCCGCGGCGCCGTCGCCCAGGTTGCGCTCCACGTCGCTTCTCGGCGCGCCCAGGCGCGTGTCCGACGCCACCACCAGCACCTGGCGGGCGGAGCCCGCTCCGATGGAGTCCATGGCCATCTTCAGGGCCGTGGTGCCGCACCTCAGCACGCCGGTAACGTCGGCGGCGAAGATGTCCCGGCGCAGGTCCAAGGCAGTGGCGACTATCGAAGCGCACTGCTTCTCCGCGTACGGGGGAGTCGTGCTGGCGAAGATCAGGCCGTCGACGCTGCTCCGGTCCACGCCGCGCAGGCAGTTGAGGCCCGCGGCCACGGCCATGGTCACGCTGTCCTCGTCGAAGTTGGCGACGGCCTTCTCGCCCGGCGACGACCAGCCCGCCGTCTCCTTGCCGAGACGGTACCGGGGTATGTACGAGCCGAAGGTCCTGATTCCTGTCATTTGCCTCTCTCGCCGCCTGCTCCAGGCTAGGGCTATGCTAGCAGCCGCCCTTGGGAGTGTCAATCGACGGCCCTCCGGGCCCCCGGTGCCCGGAGGCGCCCGGCCGTGCTAGACTACCCCACGACGGCATCATCCAAGGCGGCCCGACAGGAGGTGGTTATGTCAACCAGGCGGATACCCTCGGAGGAAGAGGTGCTGGGATACATGACGTCCCTCAGCAACTGGGGGCGTTGGGGGCCCGACGACCAGCTAGGCACCCTGAACCTTATCACGCCGGAGAAGCGGGCCCAGGCGGCATCCCTGGTGCGGGAAGGCATAAGCGTGACCTGCTCCAGGCTCATCGTCCCGGAGATGGCCCCCGACGTGACCAGCATACCGCCGCTCCACTACATGGTGAACACCGGGGAGACGCCCGAGGGCACCAACGAGAGCGCCTCGGACTTCATGGGCCTCTCCTTCCACGGCCTCACTGTGACCCACCTGGACAGCCTCTGCCATCAGTTCTGGGACGGCAAGATGTACAACGGCCGGCCCGCGTCGCTGATAAACGTCCGGGACAGGGCGACGGTGTGCGCCGTAGACAACGCCCAGGACGGCATCGTTACCCGGGGCGTGATGCTGGACATCACCAGGGTACGGGGCGTGGAGTGGCTGGAGGCCGGCGAAGGCGTGTTCCCCGAGGACCTGGAGGCGGCCGAGGAGGCCCAGGGAGTGCGCGTCAAGGAGGGGGACGCGCTGCTCCTGAGGCTTGGATGGTACAGGAGACGGCTGAAGCTGGGTCCACCTCCCGCGCCCGACCGCCCCGGCCTGCACGTCGCGAGCATGCCCTGGGTGCACGAGAGGGGGGTCTCCATCCTCGCGGCGGACGCCTCGGAGGACGTGGTGCCCAGCGGATACCCGGGGAACCGGCAGCCAGTTCACAAGGTGGGCCAGGTGGCCATGGGGCTGTGGCTGATAGACGCGGGCAACTTCGAGGAGCTGAACGAGGTCTGCACCCGCCTGGGCCGCTGGGAGTTCATGTTCTCGGTGGCGCCCCTGAGGTTCAAGAACGCCACCGGCTCACCGGTGAACCCCCTGGCCCTCTTCTGAGCCTCTGGGCCTTGCTGAGGGGCCCCTATCGCTTCCTGAGCAGCTTCTTGAGGCTCTTGGGCTCCCTGGGCGGGTCCATGTACTGTCCCCGGATGGTGTAGGCGACCTCGGACACGTACAGGTCTCCGCGGGAGTCCACGGCGACGCCGTGGGGCGCGATGAACTGGCCGGGCCCCTCGCCCTCCTCCTCGTCGCCGAACCGCTCCAGGAGCTTCCCCTCCAGGTCGTAGACACCCACCCTGTGCCCCAGCCCGGGGGCGTCGTCGACGCCCGTCATGCCGTTCAGCTCGCCGACGAACACCATGCCGTCCCGGAGGACCATGGCGTCGGGACGGTGGATGTTGCTCCACATGGTGATGAACTTGCCCTGCGCGTCGAACACCTGCACCCGGTGGGCCTCCCGGTCCGCAACCAGCACCCGGTCCTTGGCGTCCACGGCAATGTTGTGGGGACGAATGAACTGGCCGGCGTCGATGCCCGGGCTGCCCCATGAGAGCTTATACTCGCCCGTCGCCGAGTAGACGTGGATGCGGGAGTTGCCGTAGCCGTCTGACACGTACACGTCCCCGTTGCTGGGCATGATCGCCGCCGACGTGGGCCGGTTGAAGGGCTCCCCGCTCCACTTGGGCGCGGGGTTGTTCCTCTCGCCGATCTCCATCAGCTTCTCGCCCTGGGCGCTGAACTTCTGGATCGTGTGTATCCCGTCGTCGGCCACCAGCACCGAGTCGTCGTGGGCGATGTACAGGCCGTGGGTCCGGTTGCTGAACAGGCCCTCGCCAAAGGAGCGGAGGAAGTTGCCATCCCGATCGAACACGATGATGGGGTGCTCTCCCCGGGTCAGTACGTACACGTTGTCCTGGGAGTCCACGGCCACGCCGGGGCACTCGTGCAGGCTCCAGCCCTCGGGCAGCTTCTCCCACTCCTCCAGGGGTTGAAACGTCAGGTCGCCGCTTCCCACGGTCACCGTCATGGCGCATCCCTCCGGGATTCTGTTGGCTGTAGGCGAGCAAGGTCCGGCCCGCCCGGAGCCACTATATAAGCTGGACTGGAATGGGTCAAGGGCCGCTGCGCCCGGCCAACGCTGGGCGGGCCGTGTGTTACCATTGGGCCTGCGGTCCGGCGTCGCGAGACCCGGTGGAGGTCGAATGACGAGTCAGGGACAGGAAAAACGCCCGAGGGTCTTCTACGGGTGGTGGCTGGTGGGCCTCACCGGCCTGATCATGTCCCTGGGCAGCGTCCCCCTGTTCCACGCCCTGGGAGTCTGGAGCGTGGCGCTGGAGCGCCAGTTCCAATGGAGCCGCACCCAGCTATCCTTCGCCTTCGTGCTCAGCCGGGCCGAGGCGGGGTTCCTGGGGCCGGTCGAGGGGTACCTCAGCGACCGTCTCGGCACCCGGCGTATGGTGCTCATCGGCCTCTCCATCCTGGGTCCGGGGTACTTCCTCTTCGGCCAGACGCACTCCCTATGGATGTTCTACCTCACCTACGTCATCATGTCCTTTGGCAACGGTCTCGGCAGCTGGATTCCCATGGTGACCGCGCTGAACAACTGGTTTCTGCGCAGACGGTCCACCGCTGTGGCGTGGGCCAACGTGGGCAACCGGTTGGGAGCCCTGGTGCTGGTCCCCGCCATCGCGTGGGCGGTGGACCCCGACGCCGACCGTCTGGGATGGCGCATGACCGCGTCCATCCTGGGGGGCGTCGTCCTCGCCCTCGCCGTTCCCCTGTACATGGTGATACGAAACCGGCCCGAGGAGTACGGCCAGTATCCCGACGGCCTCCCCGGCCCCGAGGCGCAGACCGCCGCCGGCTCCACCGCGGCCCAACCCTCCCAATTCCAGGCCCAGGACACCGGCCTGACGGCCAGGGAGGCCCTGAGGACCCCCGCCTTCTGGCTGGTAAGCTTCGGCCACGCCTTCACCGTCGCCCTGCTGGTGACCCTGTCCGCCCACCTGGCCCTCATGCTCACCGACGAGGAGTTCGGACTCTCCCTGCAGACCGCCGCCTGGGTCATTACCACCTACATCGCCACCTCCATGGTATGCCATCCCATAGGCGGATACATAGGGGACCATCTGCCCAAGAACTGGGCCATATTCGTGTCCTCGGTAATTCAGGCCGCCTCGGTGTTTGCCATTACGTTAACCCACAGCGCTCCCATGGCCTTCCTGTTCGCCGTCGTCTTTGGGATCGGGGACGGCGGACGCAACCCGTTGACCCTGGCCATCAGGGGGGACTACTTCGGCCGGAAAGCCTATGCGACCATCCTCGGCATGTCCCAGATTCCCATGAACATCACCATCCTGATGGCGCCCCTCCTCGTGGGTGTCTACCGGGACGTGTGGGGTAGCTACAACCCCCCGTTCCTCGCCGTGGCCGTGGTATCGGTCCTGGGCGGCCTCATGTTCCTCTTCTCCAAGAACCCCATGGCCCAGAGGGCCAGCGCCCCCAGTCCGGCGCCCGGCGACTAGCGACCGGCAACTTCCCCCCGTACTCCCCTCTCCCCGCGGGAGAGGGCGAGGGTCGCCCCGGCGCCGCCCGCTGGACGTTGGCCCGTACCTCCGATATCATGCCCTTGTCCACTCGTTTGCACCTGACTCTCAGACGGAGGGCCATAGATGTCCAGCAATGCAACCCTCAGGGTCCACATCGACGCCGGCGTCGTGGCGATGGAGGCCGAGCTGAACGACACCGACACCGCCCGGGCCATATGGGACGCCCTCCCCTTCGGGGCGCGAGGCAACACCTGGGGGGACGAGATATACTTCGGCATACCCGTCGCGAAGGAGCTGGAGAAGGGCCAGGACACGGTGGAGCTGGGCGACCTGGGCTACTGGCCTCCCGGCAAGGCCTTCTGCATATTCTTCGGCCCAACCCCCGCCAGCCAGGGCGACGAGATCCGCCCCGCCAGCGCCGTCACGGTGGTCGGCAAGCTCCTGGGCGACCCCGCGCTGTTCAAGCAGGTGCCCTCGGGGCAGCAGGTCACCGTCTCCAGCGCCTCCTAAGAGGAGGCCGACGCCCCCGGGGTCCCCGGCCCCGCGCCATCCGCTTATTGACTGCCCGGCCCGGGGTTTCTATATTGGTTACGGAATCCGGTGGACGCGGGAGGTCCCATGCTGGCCACGGTCAGTACCTGTGCCGTCGAAGGGCTCGACGGCTACATCGTCTCGGTGGAGGTGGACATCTCCCCGGGTCTGCCATCCTTCTCCATCGTGGGCCTGCCCGACACCGCCGTCCAGGAGGCCAGGGAGCGTGTCAGGGCCGCCATCAGGAACTCCGGCTGCGAGTTTCCCATGCGCCGGATCACCGTGAACCTGGCGCCCGCGGACACCCGCAAGGCGGGCCCTTCCTACGACCTGCCCATCGCCCTGGGCATCCTGCTGTCCTCCGGGCAGCTCTCCGGCGCTCCCGAGTCGGCCCTATTCCTGGGCGAGCTGTCCCTGGACGGTGGCCTCCGTCATACCGGCGGCATCCTGCCCATGGTATCCGTGGCCAGGGACCGGGACTTCGACTCGGTCTTCGTCCCCGCCGTCGACTCCAAGGAGGCGGCGTTGGTCGAAGGCATCGACGTGATGCCGACGGCCAACCTCTCGGACCTGCTGGGCCACTTCCGGGGCGAGGCGCCCATGAGCGCCGTGGACAGGCCCAGTCTCCGGCTGACCGACGAGGACCAGGACCACGCCGGCGCCGACCTCTCCCACATCCGCGGCCAGGACAACGCCAAACGCGCCCTGGAGGTGGCGGCGGCGGGGGGACACAACCTCCTGATGAGCGGGCCCCCCGGCAGCGGCAAGACCCTCCTGGCGAGGGCCATGCCGTCGATACTGCCCCGGATGACCGCCGAGGAGGCCCTGGAGGTCACCAAGATCTACAGCGTCGGGGGGCTGCTGCCCATCGACAGGCCTCTGATGGCCCGGCGGCCCTTCCGCTCGCCCCACTACACCATCTCCAACGCCGGCCTGGTCGGCGGCGGAAGGCTGCCCCGGCCCGGGGAGATCACCCTGAGCCACCGGGGCGTCCTCTTCCTGGACGAGCTGCCCGAGTTCGGCCACGCCGCGCTGGAGTCCCTGCGCCAGCCCATGGAGGACAAGATGGTCACCATCAGCCGCGTCGGGGGGTCGATGTCCTATCCGGCCAACTTCTCCCTCATCGGGGCCATGAACCCCTGTCCCTGCGGCTACTACAACCACCCCACCAGGGCCTGCGTGTGCTCGCCCGGGGCGGTGGCCAGGTACCAGAAGCGCATCAGCGGGCCGCTCCTGGACAGGATCGACATCTTCATAGAGGTCCCACCGGTGGAGTACGAGAAGCTGGTAACCGAGGGCGCTGAGGACGGCTCCACCCAGGTGCGCCGCCGAGTGGAGGACGCGCGAGACCTGCAGCGCTCCCGGTTCCAGGGCACCCAGCTGGCCAGCAACTCGGAGATGGGCCCCGAGGAGGTGTGGAGCTACTGCCGGACCGAGGAGAACGCCACGGGCCTCCTCCAGCTGGCGATGAAGCAGCTCGATCTGTCGGCCCGGGGGTTCCACCGGATACTCAAGCTCTCTCGCACCATCGCCGACCTGGCAGGCTCTACTGCCATCACCGTCGACCATGTGAGCGAGGCGCTCAACTACCGGCCCAGGGGGATGGGCTAGGGCGCTCTAGCCAACGGGCCCGGGTCCCGGTAACGTTATGTCAAGGACGATGGGACAGTGGTCCGAGCCCATCACCTCGGGAAGGATGCCCGCCCCGGTGACGCTGGGGGCCAGCGACTCGCTCACGAAGAAGTAGTCTATCCTCCAGCCCACGTTGCGCTCCCTGGCGGCGGTCATCGTGTCCCAGTAGGTGTACTGCCCCGGCTGGTCGTTGAACATCCTGAGGGTGTCGACGAAGCCCTCCTGCAGAAGCCTGTCGATCCACCGTCGCTCCTCGGGCAAGAACCCCGACAGGCGTGAGTTCTGTTTGGGGCGGGCCAGGTCTATCTCCCTGTGGGCCGTGTTGACGTCGCCGCAGATGACCACGTGCCGCCCCTGGGCCGTCAGACCTCGGGCGTACTCCAGGAACGCGTCGTAGAACTCCATCTTGTATCTAAGGCGGTCGCGAGATGAACGTCCGTTGGGGAAGTAGCTGTTCAGCAGGACGAAGTCCCCGTAGTCCGCGACTATGGTACGGCCCTCCCGGTCGAACTCATCCACGCCGAACCCGAGGGCAACACTCCCCGGCTCGGTCCTGGAGTACAGGGCGGCGCCACTGTACCCCTTGCGCTCGGGGAAGGCGAAGTAGGCCGAGTAGCCGGCCACGTTCAGGAGCTCGTCGGGGACCTGCCCATCGGACACCTTGGTCTCCTGAAGGCACAGGACATCGGGAGCGGCCCCGGCCAGCCAGTCCAGAAAGCCCTTCTTGTGGACCGCCCTAAGGCCGTTGACGTTCCACGACATGAGCCGCAGGGGCCTGTTCCCGCCGCCCACCGCGCTACCTCCCCTCGCCCGACCGGGCATACGGCCTCAACGACTCCAGGAGGCGGTGGCAGGCGGCGGAGACCTCGTCCACGGCGCCGTCGAAGGCCTCCTCGTTGGCCTGGGAGGGCGCCCGGTACCCGCTGATCTTGCGCACGAACTGCAGGGCCGCGGCCCGGACCTCCTCGTCGGTCGCGGGCTCCCCGGCGCGCCTCAGGGTCTTGATGCTTCGACACACGACGACGTCACTCCAATGGCGGGTCCAATATGGGCAGTATAGGGCCGCGTTCGCCCCCGTTCAAGCGCCGGCGGGCGTCCCCAGGCCCTCGCTTGACTGGCCTCACGGGCCGATATAGACTGCCGGTGACGCGGGGACTCGGTGGCCCGGGGACTCGGTGTAAGGAGGCCAGCCGTGGGAAGCTTCAGGATGCAGGTAGGCAACGCGGAGATACTGGCCCTCTCGGACATGAACATGGGCATGGGCGCCCCCATGCAGGAGCTGTGGCCCAAGGTCCCCCCCGACGCCTGGAAGGCCTACGCGGAGCTGTACCCCGACGCCTTCGACGGGGACGGCATGCGCCTGGAGGTCGCCTGCTACCTGGTGCGCTCCCAGGGCAAGACAGTCCTCATCGACACCGGCTTCGGCCCCGGCCCGGTCAGTGCCATCGGCGGCAGGCGAGGCGAGCTGATGCTGGACCTGGCCACGCGCAGGGTCACGGCCGACGACGTCGACATCGTGTTTCTCTCCCACCTGCACCTGGACCACGTGGGCTGGAACACGATTCGGCGCGGCGACGGCTGGGTCCCCACCTTCCCCAACGCCCGCTACGTATGCCACGAGGCGGACCTGGAGCACTTCCGCAAGGAGGAGGTCCAGGCGGCCCAGACGTACCGGTTCATACATATGTTCGTGGACCCGCTGGACGAGCAGGGCCTCCTGGACACCGTATCCGGGGACTTCGACCTCACCGACGAGGTGAAGGCCGTCCACACCCCCGGCCACACCCCCGGCCACATGAGCGTCGTGGTCACCTCCGGCGGCGAGCGCGCCAACATCCAGGGGGACGTGCTCATACATCCCGCCCAGGTGACCGAGGAGGACTGGAACTCCCGCTTCGACGTCGACTGGGACACGGCCACCGCCACCCGCCGCAAGCTGCTGGACCAGGTCGAAGCGGAGGGCTCCACAGTCGTATCGTGTCACTTTCCCCTGCCCGGATTCGGGCGGGTCGTCCGCTCCCAGGGCAAGCGTTACTGGCAGACGGGCCTGTAGGGAGGTTAGCCATGGCGACAGCCGACCCCCGGAGGGTGCTCGACGCCTTCGACCGGGACGCCATGCTGGAGGTCGCCCAACAGCTCGTCCGGATCCCCAGCTTCAAGACCGAAGAGACCGAGGTGGCCCGCTACATCGCCGGTCTTCTGGAGCAGCGCGGCTACGAGGTGCAGCTGCAGGAGGTGGAGCCGGGCAGGTTCCAGACCATCGCCACCCTCAGGGGCACGGGCAGCGGAAAGTCCCTGATGCTCAACGGCCACATAGACATCGACCCCCTGGCCCTGAACTGGAAGCGCGACCCTTGGACTCCCAGCATCGAGGGGGACCGCCTCTACGGCGGCGGCATCCGCAACATGAAGGCCGGCGTCGCCTCCCTGATGGAGGCCGCGGAGTGCATACGCCGCTCGGGGGTGAGGCTCAAGGGCGACCTGGTGCTGGCCTTCGTGGTGGGTGAGCTCCAGGGAGGCGTGGGCACCACCTACCTGTGCCAGCACGGCCCGTTGACGGACATGGCCGTCGTCCCCGAGCCCTTCGGGGCCGACAACGTGGTGACGGTCAGCGCCGGCGTGGTGGAGCTGGCCGTGCACACCATCGGCAACTCCAGGCACATCAGCCGCATGGAGGAGGCCGTGGACGCCATCGAGATGATGCTCCAGGCCATCCCGGCCATCAAGGGCGTGCGGTTCACCCACACCCCCAGGGCCGACCTCCCCGCCCTGCCCCGCGTCAACGTCGGCACCATCATCGGCGGCCGGGGCAGGGACTACGACCTCTGCGGCCCCAACTTCGTCTCCGACTTCTGCACGGTGATCGTCGACGTGCGCTACCTCCCCGGCATGACATCCTCCTCGGTCAAGGCGGACATCAGCGCCGCACTGGACGCGCTGAAGGACGATAACCCGGACTTCAGGTACGAGATCGAGATGCCGCCTCCCCCCGAGCACAAGGTGTTCAGCATGGTGATGGAGCCCTTCGACCTGCCCAGGGACGAGTACATACTCCAGTGCCTGCTGCGCCAGTATCGCACCATCACCGGACGGGAGCCCCAGGCGGTGGGCACGGTGCTTCCCTACTCCTACACCGGCGACGACACCTGCCACCTGTGGAAGGCGGGGGTGCCCTGCGTACTCTACGGCCCGGGCGGCGGCTCCGAGTCGGCCACCGTCCCCGACGAATCCTCCAGCATAAGCGACATGGAGCAGGTGGCCAGGGTCCTGGCCCTGACGGCCCTGGACGTCTGCAATCTGGACGGGTGAGCTTGCACGACAAGGGAGGAATGCCATGGACGCCATGACCGAGGGAATCAGCCGGTACTCCCGGGAGCTGGACTACGAGGACATCGACCCGGAGACGGTGCGGCAGACCAAGATACGGCTCATCGACTCCCTGGCCTGCGGCCTGGCCGCCTACGACTACCCGGTGGGCAGGATGGTCCGGGCCGTGGCGGCCGGCTCCGACGGCAACCCGGGCAGCACCGTCATAGGCACGGACCACCGCTCCTCTCCCGAGCTTGCCGCCTTCGCCAACAGCGCCATGGTCCGCTTCCTGGACTGCAACGACACCTACCACTCCCTGGACTCGGGGCACCCCAGCGACCAGCTTCCCGGCGTGCTGGCGGCGGCGGAGATGGCCGGGGCCGACGGCAAGACCGTCATAGCTGCCACCGTAGCGGCCTACGAGGTCTACTGCGGCCTCTGCGACGTCGCCAACATCTCCTGGGGCGACTCCCGGTGGTACAACGCCACCTGGGGCCCCATAGCCAGCGCCGCCGCCGTGTCCAGGGTCCTGGGCCTCTCCCAGGAGCAGACCGGCCACGCCATCTCCATCGCCCTGGCCTCCCACGCGTCCCTGGGAGTCATCACCAGGGGCGACCAGGTCCCCCTGTGGCACGCCTGCGCCGACCCCAACGCCGTCCGGCAGGGAGTCTTCGCGGCCCTGCTTGCCAGGGAGGGCATGGACGGCCCCCTGGACCCCTTCGAGGGCACCTACGGCTTCTTCGACGCCATCTCGGGTCCCTTCCCCATGCCCGCCCTTGGCGATGGCGACGGGGGGTTCCGCCTCAACAACACCATCGTCAAGCGCTACACCACCTGCTCCCATACGCAGACCGCCGCCGAGGCCGCCGTCCGCATACATGGCCAGCTTCCGCAGGACGCGGAGATAGCCGAGGTGCTGGTGACCACCAACTCCTATACCAACGAGGTGTGCGGCAGGCCGGACCGGTGGCGCCCCAACGGGCACAAGACCGCCAACCTCAGCCTGCCCTACTGCGTCGCCGTGGGCCTCAGGGAGGGCGGCGTCGGCATGGACCAGTTCACCGAGGCCAAGATTCACGACCCGGACATCCACGCCTTTATGCAGCGGGTGCGCGTCCAGGAGGAGCCCGAGTTCAGCGCCGCCTATCCCGCCGAGTCCATGACGGCCGTCGAAGCCGTCGACAAGTCGGGCAACAAGTACAGCGCAACTGTCGGCTACACCACGGGGTTCCCCCAGGACCCCATAGACGAGGACGGCATCGAGCGCAAGTTCCGGGACATGACGGCGCACCTCATCACCGAGGACCAGCAGTCCCGGGCCCTGGAATGGCTCTGGAGCATCGAAGAGAAGCGGGACGTGGGCGAGCTGTTCCGCCACCTGGTAGTGTCGCGGCGAGGCTAGCGGGCGCGGGCGACAATCCGGCCGGCGCAGGGCGGTCGCATGCAGGACAAACGCCTCAAGACCAAGGAGTTCCTGGTGGAAGTTGTGGAGTTGTTGCGCATGCAACTGCCAGCTCCGCTGCGCGACGTGAATGTCCTGGGCCCGGTGGGATCCCTGATCAAGGTCCATTACGGCAACCCCAAGGTCCACTACGAGGTGTGGGTGCGCCGGAGGCACGGCAGCGTAGAGGTGGGACTCCACTTCGAGGGGGAGGCCGACCTCAACCGCCGCTACCTGGACGAGCTGAGGGGCCGGTACGCCCAGACGGTCGCTTCCCTGGGACCCGAAGTGCAGCCCGAGGAGTGGGTCCGCTCCTGGACGAGAGTGCACCAGGCCATCCCCTTCTCGGACCTGGACGAGGACGCGCTGATGGTCGTATCGGGCCGGCTTTCCCAGATGGTGACTCGGCTGGAGCCCGTGGTCAGGAAGATCTCCGGTCCGTAAACTGGACCCGGTCCGCACCTTCCTCGGAAGCGGGGGCTCCTCGGGCCCGGGGGTCCTTCAGGAAAGTCGACGACGCCACGGCGAAGGCCGCTGCCCCCGTCGCCAGGACGAAGACCCACCGGACCTCCGTGGCGTCTGCTATGTGGCCCGCAAGCAGGGGTCCCAGGGCGTTCCCCAGCCCGGCCCCCATCCCCATGAGCCCAAAGGCCGCGGCGGAGAACTGGGGCGGCACGTAGTCTCCCGCCGAAGCGGCGCATATTATGTAAGCCGCCCGGAAGCTCAGCCCCACCAGCACCGCCGAAGCCAGGAACCCCGGCATCAGCGGCGCAACCCAGAACAGCAGGCTGCCAGCGCCCAGGGTAGCAAAGGAGAGTAAGAACCCGGCGCCCCGGCCAAGCCTGTCCGAAACGGTCCCCCAGAAGACCCCGCTGACGATCCCCAACGGCCCCAGAAGCGTGAACAGCAGGCCGATGGTGGACAGACCCACTTCCCGCTCCTCCAGGTAGAGTCCGAAGAATGTCGTATAGACACCCGTGGTCCAGCCGGAGCAGAAGGCCAGCAGCGCAATGAGCCATACCAGGGGCTCCCTGTAGGCCTCCAGCGGCCAGGCCCCCCGGGTGGCCCTGCGGCTCCCAGAGTCCCGCGGCCGGTCCCGCAGGAACAGCAGGGACACCACGCCCACGATGGCCACGATAACCGCCAGCGCGTACCACGTATGCCGCCACCCGTCCACCGGGTCCCGTCCCGTGAGCCACGGCACCAGCGTCCCTATGACCACGAAGCTGGCCCCGCCGCCCGCCGCGGCGATTCCCGCCGCGGTGCCGCGGTTCTGCGAGTCGAACCAGACGGAGAGGAGCCCCATCACCGGCGTCGTGCATCCCTGGATGGTGAAGCCCATGACGGCGCACATGGCCAGGGCAAAGAGATAGTCGAAGGAGGCGCCCAGCAACGCCATCGCCACGGCGTTGACCAGGGCCGCCATCCCAATGATGATCCGGCTCCCGTACCGGGGCGCCAGCATCCCGAACACGAAGGCCGACGCTATCCCCATCAGGGACGTGACGGTGATCAGCCCCCCGGCCTGGAAGTGGGACAGGCCGAGCCCGTCTTCCATGGAGGGGAGCACCAGGCCGTAGGCCACCCGGGATAGCTGGGTTATCAGGTTGACCACGACGGCCACGGCCAGGATGAGCCCGGCGTATCCCGCCAGCCAGGCGGGGGCTACCCGAAGCATGGACCGTAGCTAGTCATATGCGATGGCCGGGGGCACCCGTCGATCTTTCTCCCCCGGCAGCCGTATGCGATAATGGAGTCCGCAGGGCTTTCGTCGGCGACGAAAGCCCGGTGCCCGGTGGTGTAGTGGTAGCACAGGGGACTTTGGCTCCCCTGACCCAGGTTCGAATCCTGGCCGGGCAGCCACCTCCCCAACGTCCCCTGCCGCTCCCCTTCAGCCGGCGATTTGCGCGGGCTGGTGCGCCTTGAGGAAGTCTCGCACCTGGCCTATCGTCCTCGCCTTTATGTCCGGCGACTCCTTCCAGGGGTACACCGTGGCCTGGGCCTTGGGGGCCAGCTCCACCAGGTCCATGGCGGCCTCGTAGGAGTGGGACGGGGTGTCGTCGGGCATCACCAGCATGGGCGTCTGGCAAGAGCGCGCGAACTCCCGCGACACGCTGTACATGAAGTCCGGCTGGATGCGGTAGAGGTTGTGCAGGTACTGCTCCACGGTCTCCATGGTCACGTCGGGCCGCCGGGCGCACAGCTCGGGGCCCCAGAGCTCCCGCCCGGAATCGTACATGGCGTCGGGCGTCTTCGGAGCGTGCCCAACGGGCTGGCAGAGCACCGCGGCCAAGACCCGGTCGGGCGCCCGCTCGATGAGCTTGAGGGCGAAGGGGCCCCCGATGCAGTAGCCCATGAACAGGAACTCCCGTATCCCCAAGTGGTCCATCAGCCCCAGCTGGTCGTCGGCGAATCCTCCCCACGGGTCCTCGAGCTGCACCGGCCCGCTGGACTCTCCCCCGCTGGCGTTGCGCTGGTCCATCGTGATGCAGCGGAAGTCGTCCTTGAACTCATCCATCGCGTTGAACACCTGTTCAGGCCACTTTTCCACTGCCGAGTTCAAGCCCCCGCCGGGGGTGACGAGAAGGGGGAAACCGGAACCGACCTCCTCGTAGCGGATGCGGACGTCTCCCCTGGTATAGAACGGCATGGCAGCACCTCCTTACTTGCACCGATAGGTGGTCGAGCCTCACGCCAATTGTAACCCGGGAGAGCGGGACGTCAAGGCAAACGAGCCCGTCAACCGTCTCCGCCGGTCATGACGGCCCCGGACCCTGGGCCTCCCCCAGCCTGCCAGCCTCAGGACCCGCGGCGGAAGAGCCTGCTGAAGAAGGAGCCCTTCGCCGGGGCCGGAGTCTCCGGCGGCCCGTCCAGATACCTCTCCGGCTCCTTGTCGAAGGCCACCTTGCACCCAGGCGCGCAGAAGTAGTAGGTCGTACCGTTGTGGTCGCTGCGGCCGCCCGGGGGCGAGTCCGTGTCCACGTCCATCTTGCAGATGGGGTCGACCGCGGTTGCCATGGTGTCTGCCCTCCTGTTCTCGGCTACATCCTGGCCAGGCGAAGGCGAAGTGAGTTGCTCACCACCGACACCGAGCTGAAGGCCATGGCCAGGGCGGCCAGCACGGGGTTGAGGAACCCCCGGTCGCCAAAGAAGAACTCCATGCTCCCTGGCACCCCCCGGCCGCGTCGAACACCGGGTAGAGGGCGCCGGCGGCTATGGGTATGAGCATCACGTTGTAGAAGAACGCCCAGAAGAGGTTCTGCTGGATGGTCCGTATGGTCTTTCGGCTCAGCTCGAGGGCGGTGGTCACTCCTCTCAGGTCTCCCCGCATGAGGGTTATGTCAGCCGACTCCATCGCCACGTCGGTGCCCGTGCCCATGGCGATCCCCACGTCGGCCTGGGCCAGGGCGGGGGCGTCATTGATCCCGTCGCCCACCATGGCCACCACCGCCCCCTGCTCCTGGAGCCGCCGCACCGCCTGGGCCTTGTCCTGGGGCAGGACCTCGGCCTCCACCCGTTTCACGCCAACCTGCCCGGCGACGGCCTCTGCTGCCCGCGCGTTGTCCCCGGTCAGCATGACCACCTCCAGACCCATGCCCTTCAGCTGGCCCACGGCTTCCCGGGTCGTGGGCTTGGGGGTGTCGGACACTGCGACGATGCCCACCGTCCTGTCGTCGACGGCCACGAACATGGACGTCTTGCCCTGCTCGGCGAGGGCCTGGCCACGGGACTGCAGCCCGCCGGGGTCCAGCCCCATGGAGTCCATGAAGCCCCTGTTGCCGATGCGGACGACCCGGCCGTCGAGCACGGCCTCGACTCCCCGACCGGCTACGGCCCTCAGGTCCGCCGCGTCCTCCAGGTACAGGCCCCGGGACCGCGCCTCCCCGACGATGGCCTCGCCGATGGGATGCTCCGAGCCTTGCTCCACCGAGGCCGCCAGACTCAGCAGCTCCTCCTCGGGCATATCGACGGCTATCAGGTCGGTCACCACGGGCTTCCCGGTGGTGAGTGTGCCCGTCTTGTCCAACACCACCGTGTCCACCCGCCGGGCCCGCTCCAGCGCGTCGGCGCCGCGGACCAACACGCCGTGCTCGGCCCCCTTGCCAGTCCCCACGATGATGGCCGTCGGCGTCGCCAGGCCCAGGGCGCAGGGGCAGGCGATTATCAACACCGCGACGAAGACCAGTACGGCAAACGTCAGCGCCGGGCTTGGTCCCAGCAGCAGCCAGAACAGGAACGCCGCCAGCGCGACGGCCATCACCGCCGGCACGAAGTAGGCCGTCACCCGGTCCACCAGCCGCTGGATAGGGGCCTTGGAGCCCTGGGCCTCCTCCACCAGGCGAATGATCTGGGCAAGCACCGTGTCCTTGCCCACCTTGGTAGCCGTAAACCGCAAGGCCCCGTCCAGGTTCAGCGTGGCGCCGTACACCGGCTGCCCGGGATGCTTGTCCACCGGCATGCTCTCGCCCGTGAGCATCGACTCGTCCACGCTGGAGGAGCCCTCCGTCACCTCGCCGTCCACGGGGACCTTCTCCCCGGGCCTCACCGAGACCAGGTCCCCCAGCGCCACCTCCTCCACTGGCACGTCCACCTCCCGGCCGTCTCGGACCACCCGTGCGGTGTTGGGTCGAAGCCCCATGAGGCGCCGTATGGCCTCGGAGGTCCGGCCCCTGGCCCGGGCCTCCAGGAAGCGCCCCAGCAGGATTAGCGCGATGATTATCGCCGCCGTGTCGAAGTAGACCGCCGGTTCTATGCCGGCGTTGGACAGGACCTCCGGGGACAGCGCGTCGATGAGCACCACCGCGACGCTGTAGCCGTAGGCGACGCTGGTGCCCAGGGCGATGAGGGTGTGCATGTTGGCGGCGCCGCGCCTGAGGGCGGGGACTCCCGAGGCGTAGAAGCCCCAACCGGCCCAGAGCTGCACCGGCGTGGCGACGGCCCACAGCAGGAAGGGATAGAAGGTAAGGTCCATCAGGGTCGAGGTCCAGGGCAGGCCGTCGAAGGTCCCCAGGAACAGCGCGATGGCCGCCGTCCCAGCCAACGCGAGCCTGCCACGGATCTCCCGGACCTCCCTTACCCTGGAGAGCCTCTCCACGTCCTGTCCGGCGCCACCGGCGCCGTCTCTCGCGGCCGCCGCACGGTACCCGGCCCTGCCGACGGCATCGCTGAAGTCAGCCGGACCGGCCGCTCCCGTCACGTGGTCCACGGTGGCCTTCTCCGTGGCCAGGTTCACCGCGGCGCCTGTCACGCCCGGCACTCCCTTCAGGGCCTCTTCCACGTGGGTCACGCACGCGGCACAGGTCATGCCTTCTATGTCGAGCACGGTCCTGGTGACGGGCACCCTGTATCCGGCGCCGGCCACGGCCTCACGCAGGGACTCCCATGGCACCTCGCCTTCCGCCACCTCCACTGCGGCCCTGTCCGTGGCCAGGTTGACCGACACCCCGTGGACCCCGGGCACCTCGCCCAAGGCCTTTTCCACGTGCATCACACAAGCGGCGCAGGTCATCCCCTCCACCGGGATGTTGACCTGTGTCCCCCCCTGGTGCGCGTCGACCATAGACTCCCCTTCGCGGCCCCACCGGCCCCTATGCCCGCCTCTGGCGTAGGCCCCATTACATCACACGTCTAGAGAGTTGTCATCTTCGACCCGCGCGTTATGTTAAACTCAGCTTGACCTCGGCCCGTGTGGGTCCGGGCAATCGGCGACGGAGGGAGCAGGATGGTAGTACTGGGCCAGGAGCCGTTCACCTACCAGGTGTCGGGAGATGACTGGGGCAAGCTGCCCGAGGGATGGGGCTACAACGACGAGGCCACGGCGGTGGCGGTGGACTCCCACGACAACCTGCTGGTGTTCAACCGCGGCAACCACCCCGTCATCGTGATGGACCGGGAGGGGAACGTGATACGGGCCTGGGGCGACGGTCTCTTCACCACGCCCCACGGCGTCACCATCGGGCCCGACGACTCGGTGTACTGCGTCGACAAGGGCCAGTACGTGCTGCGCAAGTTCACCCCCGAGGGCAAGGAGCTCCTGACCATCGGCACACCCGGACGGCCGACTCCCGTCATGAGTGGCCTGCCCTTCAACAACCCGAGCCACGCGGCCATCGATCCCAGGAACGGGGACATCTACATATCCGACGGCTACAGCGACGCCCGGGTCCACAAGTACGACCCCAACGGCAGGCCCCTCTTCTCCTGGGGAGAGTCGGGCACCGACCCGGGCCAGTTCAACGTGGTGCACAACATCGCCACGGACCGCGACGGCTGGGTATACGTGGCCGACCGGCAGAACAAGCGCATACAGGTCTTCGACCCCAACGGCCGGTACGAGGCCCAGTGGGTCAACTTCGCCCGGGCCAACTGCGTGTGCACCTCCCGGACCGGGGAGCCTCTTGCCTACGTCGGCGAGCTATTCTCGGGGGTCTCCACCAACGTGGCCGGCATGCGCATCGGGCCCAGGATCAGCGTGCTGGACATGGACGGCAAGGTGCTGGCCCGGTTGGGAGACCAGACCTTTGGAGGTGAGCCCGGGCGCTTCTACGCTCCCCACGCCATCGCCGTGGACTCCAGGGGGGACATATACCTGGCCGAGACCTCCCGCAGCGAGACCGAGGGGGACCGCTACGACGGGCTGGTGGACAGCTCGGGAGGCCTGCGGTCCCTGCAGAAGCTGGTCAAGGTGGGGTGACCACCCAGCCATCAGGCCCGGCCATCAAGCCCGGCCATCGAGAAGGAGCATTGGACATGTGGGTAACGAAAAGCAGGCTCTTTCGCCGTGCAGCCGCGGTGTTGCTGCCGCGTCGGCGAGACAGGAAAGCCATAGAGAGTTACGTCGCCGGATACCGTGATCAGCCAGAGACCTATGGGGACTGGACTGGCCCGGCTCCACTTCCGGGGAGGTCTTGGCCGCGTACCCGTGGAACGAGGAGCCCCGGGTAAGGCCAAGAGAATGATGGGCTACACCTTCGCCCTGGGCCTCCAGCAGTAGGCGCGGCCGCCTGTGCGGCCGCGCCTACGTTTCCGGGAAAATTTCCGGCGACACACGCCCGGAGTGTGTCCGGGGGCCTGGTCCCTACGCCGGTACCGCGGCCCCCAGGCTCTCCAGGAGCTTTCCGTAGCCCTTGATGGGCGTCTTGATGCCCACCTTGCGGAAAGTCGCCCAGATGGTGGCCTGGTTGGAGGTCACGACCGGCTTGCCGGTGCGCCTCTCCAGCTCGTCCACCGCCTCCACCGAGCGCCACGCGGTGCAGGAGCAGAACAGGACGTCGGCGTCCGGATGGCAGATACTCGACGCGAAGTCCACGATCACCTCGGGGTCCTGGTCGTTGATGCCCTGGTTGCCCGCCTTCGACGCCCACGGCTCCCCCTCCAGGTTCAGCACCTCGAAGCCCTGGGCCGTCATGTAGTCCCTCAGCTTCTGGTTGTTCCAATCGGGGTAGGGGGTGGCGATGGACAGCTTCTTCGCGCCGAAGAAATTCAGCGCCTCGGTCACGGCGGCGCTGGTGGAGGCCGCCGGCACGCCGGCGGTGCTCTCGATGAGCCGGATCATCTCCTCGTCCCAGCCGGGCCCCTTGTAGAAGCTGCCGGTGGTGCACCCGTAGGCGATGGCCTCCACCTTGGCCGTCGACAGGTACTTGGCGGCGGTCTCTATGTCGGCGTTCATCACCTCCATGGACTCCCCGCCCTCGGCGTCGTTGGTCGTCCACATGCGATGGCCGTGGATCGTCACCCCCTCGGGGGCCACCATCTGGAAGTCCGCCTCGCACGACGTGTTCGTCGAGGGCACCATGACACCTATGCGCGTCCGAATGGCCATTGCTCCACCTCCGTTGGCTGAATGTTGGCCCAATCATACAACACCGCCAGCCTGGGCGCCATATGCCCAGCCCGCCGCGTGTCCGACGCACTGGAGGGGCGCCCCTCCCATCTTGCGACCTCCCCCACCATAAAGTAAGATACGCCCGACGGTAGACACTCTCGGACCGGGCGGGACCCCGCACCGGACCCTGAATCGGAGGCGGCCATGCAGAACGGGTTCTCGGGCGTACACTGGATGCTGGCGACTCCCTTCGACGAGAACGAGGACGTGGACGCCGCCTCCATACCCGCCCTGGTGGAGGAGGCCGCTAAGACCGGCTGCCAGGGTGTAGTCGCCCTCGGCGTAACCGGCGAGGCCGCCCGGCTCACCGACGAGGAGCGCCGAATAGTCGCCAGGGCGGTCATAGAGAGCGCGGCGGGCATGCCGGTGACCCTTGGGGCCACCGCCGCAAGCACCAGCGCGGCCATCGCCCGCTGCCGCGAGGCCCAGGACATGGGGGCCGCGGCGGTCATGGTCTCGGCCCCGCCCCTGGGCAAGCCCAACCCCGACTCCCTGTTCACCCACTTCCAGCGGATAAGCGAGGCCATCGACATCCCCATCGTCGTCCAGGACTATCCCCAGACGTCGGGAGTGGACATGGCGCCGGCCTTCATCGCCCGTCTCGCAGAAGGCATACCCAGCGCCAGGTATCTGAAACTGGAAGACCCGCCCACCCCCACCAAGATCACCGCCATCAGGAACCTCATCGGCGACAAGATGGCCATCTTCGGCGGCCTGGGCGGCGTGTTCCTGCTGGACGAGCTGGCCCGGGGGTCGGCCGGCGCCATGACCGGGTTCGCCTTCCCTCAGGTGTTGGTGGACATATACCGGCACATGGCCGAGGGCGACCGGGACAAGGCCGAAGCCGTCTTCTACAAGTTCCTGCCCATGCTGCTGTTCGAGTTCCAGGAGGGCATCGGCGTGGCCATCAGGAAGTACGCCCTTCACCAGCGGGGCCTAATATCCTGTCCGCTGGTCAGGCACCCGGGTCCCCAGACCAGGGAGGAGACCAGGGCGGAGTTCCACAACCTCGTCAAGGGGGCCGGCCTCTCCCTGGCGGGCTGACGCCTCTCCCCCTGTCGCCCCGCAAGGGAGGCCGGGCGCACGCCGGCCCGGTGGGGCATTCACAAGGAGCCAGCAGATGATAGTAGACGCCCACTTCCACATCTTTCCTCCCATGGGCGGCGCCTCGGGACACCCCAGTGCCCGGCACCACGCCCGCTACATGCAACGGGGCCTCGCCCTGCACCACCTGCCGGTCAGGAAGACGGAGGACGCTTCGGTGGTCCAGCAGCAGGTCCTCATAGACGAGCCGGACTACACGCTGAACGGGCTCTCCGACAGGGATTTTCGCTCGGGCGGGTTCGGCCGGCTGATGTGGACCGCCGATGGCGTGGACTACTACAAGCAGTACCTGCCGCCACTGCTCACGGACCTGTCAGCCTCGCCCGAGGTGGGAGTGGCCCAGATGAATCACGCCGGCGTGTCCCGCGCGGTCATCCACAACGGCCATCTCTACGGCAAGCTCAACCAGTACATCTCCAAGGCGCTGAAACGGTACCCGGACCGGTTCTGGGGCACCGCCAGCGTGGACGAGTGGAGGGCCCACCACAAGAGCCAGGTCGCCGCCCTAGACCACGCCCTGGACGACCTGGGCCTCCACGCCCTCTGGTTCGATACCCAGAACATCGCCCTGAACGGGCGCAGCGAGACCGTGGACCACCGGCTGTTCCAGCCCTTCTGGGAGCACGTCAGGGACCGGAAGATACCGGTCTTCTGGAACACTCCCCAACCCGAGCCCAGCCGCGCCTCCTACCTCTCGTCCATGGCCGCCCTGGGCCGCTGGCTGAAGCGGTACCCCGAGATCCCCTGCGTCTACACCAACGGCTTCCCATTCGACTACTTCCGGGGCCCCAGGGGAGTGCGTTTCCCCCAGGAGCTGTGGGACACGCTGTCGGCCCCGAACCTGATGGTGGAGGTGACATTCCCCATCGTCGAGGGATGGAAATGGGACTACCCCTTCAAGGAGTTCCAGCCCATCATCAGGCAGATGTACCGGCGCCTGGGACCGGAGCACATGGTCTGGGGCAGCGACATGCCCAACGTGGAGCGGTACTGCACCTACCGGCAGTGCCGCGAGTACATGAAGTACTGCAGCTTCATCCCGCCCCACCACATGGACCTGATCTGGGGCGGCAACATCGCCCGCCTGTTCGCCGACGGCACGGCACGCTAGACCACGCTGGACTAGACCACGCTGGACAAGGAGGATGGCAATGGCCGACTACACGGCATATTTCAACGGGGAGTGGATGCCATATAGCCAGGTGAAGATAAGCCCCGATGACCGGGGGTTTCGACTGGGGGACGTCATCTACGATGTGGCCCGCACCTTCAACGGCAAGAGCTTCCGTATGAAGGACCACATCGACCGTCTGTACCGCTCCCTCAAGTACGTGCGCATCGACGTGGGCATGCCCCCCGAGCAGATGACCGAGATCAGCGAGGAGGCCATCCGGAAGAACGCCCACCTGAGGGAGGAGGTGGGGGACTTCACAGTGACCCAGTTCGTCACCCGGGGACCCGGGTCATCGGCCCGGACAGCCGGCCCACCTACGGTCTGCGTGAAGGTCTCCGCCATCGACTTCGCCAGGTACACCAGGTACTACGACGGCGGGCTCCACGGCGTCATACCCAGGACCCGCAGCTACCCCGTGGACTCCCTGGACCCGAAGATAAAGCACTACAGCCGCATGAACTTCAACATGGCCGACCTGGAGGCCGGCGACGTCGACCCCGAGTCCTGGCCCATCCTGCTGGATATCGACGGCAACATCACCGAGGGCATCTCCTCCAACCTGTTCATGGTCACCGACGGAGTCCTCCGGTGGCCGGGGCAGCGCAGCATACTGCAGGGAGTCTCCCAGGGAATGGTGTTCGACCTGGCCCGGCAGCTGGACATCCCCGTCTCCGAGGAAAACCTCCAGCCCTACGACCTGTACAACGCCGACGAGGCCTTCTTCACCAGCACGAGCCTATGCGTGCTCCCCTGCACCATGGTGGACCGGCGCACCATCGGCGACGGCAAGCCCGGGCCCGTCACCAAGCAGCTGCTGGCCGCCTGGGGCGAGTCCGTGGGGCTGGACATCGTCGACCAGGCCCTGCGCTTCAGCCGCTAGCTGCCCCGTCTCAGCTCCTGCTGCACCGCGGCAAGCCCCTCCACGGCCAGGCCGTAGCCCAGGTAGTCCTGGAGCATCCTCTTCAGGTGCATGGTAAGGGCCACCCGGGTGTATCGCAGGTTCAACGTAGGCTGCTTGGCGAGCTGCTCGGCCAGCTCCCACGCCCGGGGCAGCAGCCTGTCCGGCGGCAGCACCTCGTTCACCAGGCCCAGGTCCAGGGCCTGCTTGGCGTCTATCTCCTGGCCGGTGAGGAGGAAGTACCTGCCGCGGTTCCAGCCCATGAGCAGGGGAAAGACGATGTGCACGCCGTCGGCCGACGGTATGCCCCGGGGAAAGTGACCGCCGTCCTGGAACACCGTCCTCTCGTCGGCCAGGACTATGTCGCAGAGCAGTGGAATCTCCGAGTGCACCCGCGCCGAGCCGTTCACCGCGCTGATCACCGGCACCTCGATGTCCAGCAGGTTCATCAGCAGCTTCTTGCCCTCCCAGTAGGTCTTGTCCCAAAGCTCGTGGACATCCCACTCCCGGTCCGAGTCCTCAGGCGCCATGGCCCAGGGCGGCTTCGGCCCCGGCCCCCGGGCGATGAAGGCGTCTCCCGTGCCGGTGAGTATCACGACCTTGTTCTCGGGGTCGCTGCCGATGTCGGCGAAGGCGTATCCCACCTCCCGGTGGGGCACCTCGGCCCACACCATGCTCTGCCCGCCTGTGTGGAGGGTGGCCTGGAGGATGCCGTCCCGCCGCTCCATCCGTACCGTTTCGTACTTGTTCGCGTACTCCTCGAACCTCTTCATTGTCCGCCACCTCGTCTCTGCTGCAGCTATGCCCGAACAGCCGTTCCGGCCGGGCGGGGCCATTCTACGGTGGGGCAGTATCACCGTCAACTCGGCACCGGGGACTACCCGGTAGCCGTTATGTAAAGCCCCCGTGCCAGGCTCTCCTTGACGCTGCCCGAAGGGTGCAACTAAAATGGCGGTGGCCGAGCGCCGCCCCCGCCTTCAAATGGGCAGGGCCCTGTGCGCCGTCGGCCGATTCCGTCCCCCTTCGGAGGTGATCTGCAGATGGACTCCAACATCGTTCTGGCCACCAAGGAGTACAACGTCGTCGGAACCAGGCCCATACGCCACGATGGCACGGACAAGGTCACTGGGCGGGCCCAGTACGGCGACGACATAAGCCTGCCGGGCCTACTCTACGGGAAAGTGCTGCGGAGCCCCTACTCCCACGCGCGCATCAAGTCCATCGACGCCAGCCGGGCGCTGGCCCACCCAGAGGTGCGCGCCGTGGTAACCGCCGCCGACTTTCCCCAACCCCTGGGCCTCGCCGAGGACCTGGCCGAGGGGGCGATGCAGAACCCCCTGTTCACCAGCAACAACACCCTGGCCACGGACAAGGCGCTGTACAAGGGCCACGCCGTAGCCGCCGTGGCCGCCACCAGCCCCCACGTCGCCGAGGAGGCCCTCTCCCTCATCGACGTGGAGTACGAGGTCCTGCCCCCCGTGATGGACGCCGTCGAAGCGTTGAAGGACGACGCGCCCGTCCTCCACGAGCGCCTGGCCACCATAGCCAGCTTCGCCACCAGGGCCGGGGGCCTGCGCAGGGAGGACGACCAGGGCAAGTCCAGCAACCTGGCCAACCGCTTCACCGTCGAGATCGGAGACCTGGAGCAGGGCTTCAACGACGCCGACATCGTGGTGGAGAGGGAGTTCAAGACCGAGGCGGTGCACCAGGGATACATCGAGCCCCACAGCGCCACGGCCCACTGGGCCGCCGACGACAGGATCACCATCTGGTGCAGCTCCCAGGGCCACTTCGGCGCCCGGGACACGGTGGCCAGCGTCCTGGCCATCCCCGTGTCCAGCATAAGGGTGATCCCCATGGAGATCGGGGGCGGGTTCGGCGGCAAGCTGACCTACTACCTGGAGCCCGTGGCCGCCGTGCTCTCCAGGAAGACCGGTCGTCCCGTGAAGCTGACCATGAGCCGGACCGAGGTGTTCGAGGGCACGGGCCCGACCTCGGGAGGGTACATCCGGGTCAAGGTGGGGGTCACCAAGGACGGCCGCATGACCGCCGCCGATAGCCAGCTCCTGTACGACGCCGGCGCTTTCCCCGGGTCCCCGGCCAGCGGCGGCGCCGCCTGCGTGTACGGCTCCTACGACATCCCCAACGCCCGCGTGGAGGGCCTGGACGTCGTCACCAACAGGCCGAAGGTCGCCGCCTACCGCGCGCCCGGTGTCCCCGCGGCTACCTTCGGCTTCGAGCAGGTCCTGGACGAGATATGCAAGAAGCTGAACATGGACCCGCTGGAGTTCAGGCTCCTGAACGCGTCCAAGGAGGGCACCCGCCAGGTGACCGGCCCCAGGTTTCCCAGGATCGGGTGCGTGGAGACCGTCCAGGCCGCCAAGGACCACGACCACTACTCCGCCCCCCTGGAAGGGCCCAACCGGGGAAGGGGCGTCGCCGGGGGCTTCTGGCGTAACAACACCGGCGCCTCCAGCGCCACGGCGGCCGTCAACGCCGACGGCACCGTGAGCCTCGTGGAGGGTTCGGCGGACATCGGGGGCACCCGGGCCGTGTCCGCCCAGCAGTGCGCCGAGGTGCTGGGGATCCCCGCCGAGGACGTCCATCCCATGGTCGGCGACACCGACTCCATAGGCTACACCTCCAACACCGGCGGCAGCGGCGTGGCCTTCAAGACGGGCTGGGCCTGCTACGAGGCGGCCCACGACGTGCGCCGTCAGATGATAGAACGCGCCGCCACCATCTGGGACGTGGCCCCCGAGGACGTGGACTACGCCGACGGCGCCATCTTCCACAAGTCCGACTCGGAGCTCCGCATGACCTTCAAGGACCTGGCGCGCAGGCTGAACGGCACCGGTGGGCCCATCACCGGCCGGGCCAACGTGGAGCCCGGCGGCGTGGGGGCGGCTTTCGCCGTCCACATTGTGGACGTGGAGGTCGACCCGGACACCGGCAAGGTGGACATCCTGCGCTACACCGCCGTCCAGGACGTGGGCAAGGCGGTCCATCCGAGCTACGTGGAGGGACAGATCCAGGGCGGCGTCTCCCAGGGAGTCGGCTGGGCCCTCAACGAGGAGTACTTCTACAACGACAAGGGGGAGATGGCCAACTCCAGCTTCCTGGACTACCGCATGCCCACCAGCCTGGACCTCCCCATGATCGACACGGTCATAGTCGAGGTGGCGAACCCCGGCCATCCCTACGGCGTTCGGGGGGTGGGAGAGTGCCCCATCGTCCCGCCCATGGCCGCCGTCGCCAACGCCATCCACAACGCGGTGGGCGTCCGGATGAACGCCCTCCCCATGTCTCCCGGCAACGTCCTGAAAGCCCTTTGGGAGAAGCAGGCCCGGTAGACGCCGGGAGCGTCAGCGGCGGCACTCGCCTCCCCGGCGGCTGTAGCTGAAAGCGTATCGTCAGGCGAGAGCTGTTACTTGTGCCGCCGCCAGTGGCCCGGCAGTTGCATTCGGAGCGCCGCTCCTCGAAAGGCTTGTCCGGTTCCGGTTGTCCCAAGGAGTCCGCTCCCCACGGTGACGGCACACCCACACCCGCTCCCGGTCATCCGCCCGTAGAAGCCCCTCGCACCTCGCGTACACGGGTCCAGGCCGAGTTTGCGGCCCCAACTCGGCTCGAAGGGCTGGGAGGGGCTCTCCGGACGACGTCGGGGGCCGGTCCCACTGTCCCGCAATGAAGGGAGGCTCGGAGTGACACCAGACCTGAAGGCAAGCAGGGCGTCCATTGCCAAGTCCCTGGGAGGCGTGGCCGGGCTTGTACGAGACATCCTGGAGCGCAACGAGGCGGCGCTGACAACCAACGAGATCGAGATCGGCCAGTCCGCGTGCGCCGTCCTGGAGGCGCTCCAGGGACAGTTGCGGCCGGACGAAGCCGCCAGCGAGTAGACGAGCCTACGCCCGGTACTCGTCCCCGCAGTCCCCTATGAGGCCGAACAGGTCCCTGGACCTGCCAAGGACCGCCTCGATCCGGTCGTGGTCGTCGCCGTCCAGGGCCAGGTTGAAGACGCGGGCGTTCTCGGCGATGTGCTCGGAGACGCCGAGCCTGGCGCCCACTATGACTCCCGCCACCGCCGGCCTGTCCAGCACGTACCGCACCGCCACGTTGCCGATGCTGGCGCCGTGCTTGGCGGCGATGCCAAGCAGGACCGAGAGCAGCTCTTGGAACAGGTCCCAGCCACCCCAGGCGTCCACCATCTGCTTGTACTTCCTCAGGCTGGCCGTGGACAGCTCGGCCCGGCCGGGCTCGGGCCGCCCCAGGAAGCGCTCCGAAAGCAGTCCGCCGCACAGGGTCCCGTAGGCCAGCAGCCCCACGCCCCGCTCGCCGCAGAACGGGGCCATACGGACCTCCGGCCGCCGGTCTATCAGCGAGTACTGGACCTGGTTCGACACCACCCGGAACCCTCCGTCCAGCAGCACGGCCAGGTGCTCCGTGTCGAAGTTGGTCAGCGCCAGGTGCCTGATCCTGCCCTCGTCAACCAGGTCCGACATGTGGGCGAAGGCGTCAAGGTACCTTTCGTCCCCGTACTCCCACCAGTGGAACTGCAGCAGGTCCAGGGCGTCGACTCCCATCCTCTCCAGGGACCGGTCGATTGCCGCTTCCACCACGGGGCGGGACATGGGCCCGGGACGGGGCACCCACTTGGTGAACGCCCGCAGGTCCTCGAGTGCGCCCTCCCCCCGGGATGCCGCCAAGCGCCGGCGAAACTCGCCCAGGAACTCCTCCGCCGGGCCGTAGTGGTCCGCCATGTCCCAGGTGGTGAAGCCTGCTTCGTGGTAGCGGACCATGGACTCCACCGCCGCTGCCGGGTCGATGGGCCCGTGGGCGCCGGAGACCTGCCACATGCCGGTCAGCAGCCTGCATATCCTCATGTCCGGGGTCAGGTCCACGTAGCCGGTGTCGGGCAACGCCATGCCTATCCTCCTTTGGCCCCTTGGACGAAGGCCCTCAGCTCCCGGTACCAGCCGGCCAGGTCCTCCAGGGAGAACCGGGCGTTGGCCGGGCTGGGGTTGGGCGTCACGAACAGCTTTGTCTCGCCCACCAGGCGTTCCTGAGGGCCCGGGCTCGGCTCCTCGACGGCGCCCTCGGCGTACCGGAGGTAGTGCCGGTAAACCGTGACGCCGTGGAAGCAGGCGACCCTGGGCCGGTACTGCTCCAGCTTGGCCTTGAGGATGGGAGAGCCCTCACGGTAGTCCGCGGCCTTCAGATGGGACACGCCCGGCGTCGGCCTCTTCACCAGGTCGGTGAAGCCGATGCCGTGCTCCAGCAGCGTGCCGTCGTCCTCCGCGGACACCTCCACCGACGCCAGCTCCGCCAGGTTGAACGCCGCCCAGAACCGGTTTCTCGGATTCCCGAAGTAGTGCCCCACCGCAACGGAGCGGGGCGACGGGTTCAGGCCCACGAACACCAGGTCCAGCCCATGCCTCAGGTGGTCCGGCAGGGTATCCACCTACGCCCGGTCCCTCCAGCCAAACACGCTCCTGTCGGGATACTGCCTCCGCCACGCGCTGCGGATCTCCCGGCACTCCTCCAGGAGCACGCCGGTCACCAGCTCCAGGTCCCCCCGCCACAGGGCCATGTCCAGCATCGCCTCCACGCTGTACTCGCCGAAGGCCTTGCTTCCCGACGCCTCGGTGATGCGCGCCCCCAGGACCAGCGTGCTGACCCTGGACACCAGTATGGCGCCGCAGCACATCGGGCAGGGCTCCATCGTGCTGTAGAGGGTGCACCCGCGCAGGTCCACGTCGCCGAGGGCGAGGCCGGCCTCTCGCAGAGTGGCGGCCTCCCCGTGGGCCGTCAGGTCCAGGCTGGTGGTGACGGTGTTGTGGCCCCTGGCCACGACCTCCCCGTCCCTGACCAGAACCCCGCCCACGGGGACGTTCCCCTCCGACTCCCCTCTCCGGGCCTCCTCTATCGCGACCCTCATAAAGGGTTCGTGGCTCTTGGTCATGTCGCCTCCCTTCCGTGTGTTTTCCGGTGGGACCGTGCCCCAATCGCGCCCCCCAGCGGTATATGTGCAGCCTGGTACCGCCTGACGGTACTCATAGTGCCGCTGGTACCGGCGGACGGTACCGCACCTGGGTCCTATCCTACCGACCGGCCCGGGGCCGGCCGCGGGCGGTACCTGTCGCCCTCCTCGCGGGTGATGCGGCCCGAGGCCATCAGCCACATGCGCGATATCTCCGGGCCCATGAAGCTGAAGGTCGCCCGCAGCGCCTTCTGGAGGGCCGGGTATTCCGCTCCCGGCAGGATGTCGTAGAACCACCTGCAGAAGCTCCCGTGCTCCTCCCGGAGCGACAAGACGGTCCGGGCGTTCTCCACGACGGCCTGTATCTTCCGCCGGTTCCGGATTATCCCGGGGTCGTTCACCAGGGACTGCACCTCCGTGGGCCCGAACCGGGCTACGGCCTCGATGCTCCAGTTGCAGAACGCCGACCGGAAGGCGTCCCGCTTGTTGAGTATCATGCGCCACGTGAGCCCCGCCTGGAACACCTGCAGGCTCATCACCTCGAACAGGCTGTCGTCATCGTCCACCCGTTTGCCCCAGATGGTGTTGGAGTACCAGTCCCGCAGCGGGTCCAGCGGCGCCAGGTCGTAGGGCTCCTCGTGGGGCATGGATCAGGCCTCCTTGCGTTATACGTCGATGCGAGACTCCTGCCTAGGAGCCCAGCAGCTTCAGGGTCCCAGCCTTCGACGCCATGAGCTCCGGCGCCCGTTGGGCCAGGGTGGACAGGTCCTCCGTCACCGACGAGACCACCCGCCCGTTCAGCTCTCCCGCCTCGTCGCCGCCCAGGATTACCGCCAGCTCCGCGGCCCGTTGGATCGAGGCGCCTCCCCCGCTGGTCACACGCTGGCCCAGCTCGAACAGCTCCGTGTCTCCGACGGCCCGGGCGGCGTCCCTGGTCTCCTCCCACATGCGCGTGTGGATGGAGCCGGGGCTCAGGGCGTTCACTCGGATGTTGGTGCCGGCCAGCTCCGTCGCCAGCGTCTCCGTGATGTCCGCTACGGCGACCTTCGATGCGCCGTAGGCTGTGAGGTTGCGTCCCCTCCCCCCGTACACGTTGACGATCCTCCCTCTCCCACGAGACAGCATCACCGGAAGGGCCGCCCGGCAGCAGAGGAAGACGCCGATTATGTTCACCTCGATGGTCCGGCGCCAGTAGTCCACGTCGTTTTTCTGCAGGGGTCCCACCGGCCCGGGCAGACCGGCGTTGTTGACCAGGACGTCCAGGCCGGAGAAGCGGTCCACCGTCCCGCGCACCATCTCCTCCACCTGGGAGCGGTCGGTAACGTCGGTGGGAACGACGAGTACCGCGGCCCCCAGATCGCGTACCTGACGCGCCGTCTCCTCCAGGTCCTCCAGGGTACGGGCCGCCAGGGCCAAGCGGGCGCCCTCGCGCGCGTAGGCCACCGCGATCTCCCGGCCGATGCCCCTTCCCGCGCCCGTGATCAACGCCACCCGGTCTCGCAGTCTCATGGCGCCTTCCTCCCGTGGTCGAAGAGTGGTGCCGCCCGGCGCCTACCCAGGGGTCTGCCGGGGGCGCCAGGGCCAATTCTGGTAGAATTGCCGGTATCAGTCAACTCCCATGCCCTGGCATGGACCCGGAGGACGCACTCATGGAAACCGTTGGCTTCACGAGAATGGCGGACGGCACCCGCGAGGACTACCTGCTCCTCGAAGGCCTGGAGAGGGAGCACGCCGCCGGTACCGCCGACCGGGTGCTGCGGCACCTGATGGAGCTGGAGCACTCTTTGGGCGGCTACCGCATCGACCGGCTGCAGCACTCGCTGCAGTGCGCCACCCGCGCCCACCGGGACGGGGCCGGCGAGGAGATGGTGGTGGTGGCGCTGCTGCACGACATCGGGGACTTGCTGGCGCCCCTCAACCACAGCGAGATGGCAGCCGCCTTGCTGAAACCCTACGTGTCCGAGGAGGCCCACTGGGTACTGCGGCACCACGGGCTGTTCCAGACCTACTACTACGCCCACCACCTGGGCGGCGACCGCAACGCCAGGGACCGGTTTCGGGGCCATCCCTTCTACGAAACGGCCGTGCGGTTCTGCGAACGGTGGGACCAGCCTTCTTTCGACCCGGACTACGACACGCTGGGGCTGGAGACCTTCGAGCCGATGGTGCGCCGGCTAATGAGCAAGGCGGCGGGGGACGCGCCTCACCACTGAACGAACATGGGCATGACCACGTGCACGTAGCTGTCCGAGTCCGTTGGCTTGAAGACGCCGGGGCTCGAAGGAGAGCTGGTCTCCAAGGCCACCTCCGGCAGGTTCATGACCTGGAGGACGTCCAGCAGGTACTTGCTGTTGAAGGCGATCTTGGACTCGCCCCCCTCCACCAGCGTGTCCACCTCGTCCTGGTTGTCTCCCATCTCCTCGGCCCGGGCGGATATGACCACCTTGCCCGGCCGCCCCGCGCCGTCCTCCCCGGACCCCTCTTCGGCTCCCGGCACCACCTGAAGACGGACGATGCCACTGCCGTCCCGGGCGAAGATGGAGGCGCTCCTGGCGGCCCTGAGCAGCCCCTGCAGGCCGAACACCGTCCGCGTCTGGTAGCTCTGGGGTATTAGCTGCGAGTAGTTCGGGAACGTACCCTGTATGAGCTGGGACACCACCTCCACGTCGGTCAGCCGGAAGAGGATCTGGCCCTTGGCCTGGGTTACCGTCATCTCGACTGGGTCCTCCTGGTCGCCCAGGAACCTGTTCAGCTCGTTGAAGGTCCTGGCGGGCACGATGGTGCTCACCGGCTCACCCACGGGCTCCAGAAGCTCTCCCCGGTGCACGGCCAGCCGGAACCCGTCGGCCGCGGCCATGGTGAACTGGCTCTCCTCCATCTCCAGCTTCACGCCGGTGAGGACGGGCCGCGACTCCTCGGTGGCCGCGGCGAACACCACCTGGTTGATGGCCGTCCTCAGGGCCTGGGCGTCCACCTTGGCTACCATGCCCTCGTCCACGGTGGGTATGGGCGGGAACTCATCGGCGTCAACGCCGTTGACCCTGGCGTCGTTGCGGGCGCACGCCAGCCGGAGGGTGGCCTGGCCCGGCTCCATGGATACGTCGATCCGCTCTGCGGGCAGGGAGCCCACGAACTCGCTCAGGAGCCTGGCGGGGACCGTGACGCTGCCCTCCTCCTCGACCATGGCCCCGACCCACGTCGTGATGGCCAGCTCCAGGTTGGTGGCGGACAGCCTCAGCATCGAGCGGTCGGTCGCCAGGAGAACGTTCTGGGTGATGGGCAGAGTGGTGCGCGTGGGGACGGCCCGTCCCACCACGGCCAGCCCCTTGCTCAGGTTCTCCTGTAGGCACGACAGTCTCATTTCCCGCTCCCCTCTCTAGGTGTGCTGTAGTATAGATGCATCCCTCGATTATCGTCAACGGGCCCGTGGGATGCGCAGGAAGGCCCGGAGCGGCCCTCGGGGACCCTCATGGCCTGGCTCCACAAAAAAGTCGGTGGCCCCGCGAAGGAGGCCACCGTACCGTCCCGAAATCGCATCGTCACGGTCGGGAGACCCTGACGACTGATCCTGTATCTCGTCAGCTTGCGCGCTTCACTTCCAGGGTCTCCCCCGGGGCCAGCGCCACTCGGCGGACGTTGATCCCCAGTTTCAGCAGCCAGTAACCCAGCGTGGCCTTGCTGACCCCCAGGTCCTGCGCTGTAAGCGATAGCCCCTTCTCATTGACCATCTCCGGCAGCAGCCTCTCCAACGGCCTCGAATAGGTCTCCTCCACCCTGAGCATCAACTTGGTCTTCCTGGCCATTTGCGCCTCCTCTAGGTAGCGGATTGGACTTCAAGAGGCATGGTAACATAGGCCTGAACGTTTGTCAATAACTTCTTAAACTTTTCTCAAACCTGATTAGAACAGGGTACCGCGGGCCTCGGTACTAGCCGGCCGCAGCTAGTCCCAGGGCCGTCAGGCCCGTGACCACGCCCCCCGCTATCACCGCTCCGAGGGCTATTGGCGGAAGGGCTTTGGAGAAGGGGATCTCCAGCGCCCAGGCGGCCAGGCAGCCCGTCCAGACCCCGGTCAACGGCAGGGGTATGGCAACGAGCCCCACCAGGACCACGGCCCCGTGCCTGTGATACCGCTCCATGTTGCGCCGCCTGAGCTGCTCGCTGCGCCACAGCAGCAGGCGCCCTATGGGGTTGGGCACGGCGGTAACCACCCTCCCCAGGACGGGCAGCGCCGTCAGCCAGAAGAGCGCCGGTACCAGGTTTCCCGCCACGGCCACCGGCAGTACCCCATACCAGGGCAGGTCGTAGCCCCTGTGGCCCACAAAGGGCAGGTCGTAGCTCTCCATTCCCAGGGGGATGGCGCATCGCAGCTCGCATACCGGGGCCATGCTCCATAGAAAAGTAAAAATGTACTCCATGCTTTATGTCTATAGCCCCGGCCCAGAAAAAGACCACCAAGTAATATACTCGGTGGGCCCCCTTCACGCAACGTGCAGTTGTCAGGTGGACACGGACCCAGCACATCGTGTAATCTCGCCGTGGGCTTTCGGCCCGCCAGCGGCAGCCGGCGTCTTATCCCTTCGAGTCCACGATGCAGACCACCGAGACGCTGTACGTCACTTCAGGAGAGGCACGGCCCATGTCATGAAGCAGGGTAAGTTCCCCCCGGAGCTGCTGCACCGGCTGCTGGCCGCCGTCCCATCCACGGACGACCGAGTACTCCTCGGTCCGGCCCTTGGGGAGGACGCCGCCCTTATCGACATGGGCGACCGAATACTGGTGGCCAAGTCCGACCCCATAACCTTCGCCTCGGATCTGATCGGCTGGTACGCGGTGCACGTCAACGCCAACGACGTGGCCTGCTCCGGCGCCACCCCCCGGTGGTTCCTGGCCACCCTGCTGGCTCCCCAGGGTTTCGAGGAAGCCCAGGCCGAGGCCGTTTTCGGCCAGCTGCTGGAGGCCTGTCAGTCCCTGGGGATCACTCTGGTGGGAGGCCACAGCGAGATAACCGCTACCGTCGAGCGCCCAGTCATCGCCGGATTCATGCTGGGGGAAGTAGACAAGGGCAAGCAGATAACGACCCGGGGGGCGATGGAGGGTGACAGCATCGTAGTCACCAAGGGCGTCGCCATAGAGGGCGCCGCCCTCCTGGCCAGAGATGCTCCGGATGATCTGGAGCAGGCCGGTGTCGCTGCGGAGACCGTCTCCAGGACCAGGGACCTGCTGTTGTCCCCGGGCATCAGCGTGGTGCGGGACGCCCTGGTGGCTTGCGCTGCGGCGGAGGTACACTCCCTCCACGACCCCACCGAGGGAGGGCTGGCCACGGGCCTGGCGGAGGTGGCCCGCGCCGCCGGAGTGGGATTGGCGGTGGAGGAGGGCAGCATCCCGGTCCTTCCCGAGTGCCTGGAGGTCTGCGAGGCCCTGGGCCTGGACCCCCTGGGCCTGCTGGCCTCGGGGGCGTTGCTGGTCACCCTGGCGCCCGAGAACGTGCCCGCGCTGGTGACCGCCCTGGAGCGGGAGGGCATCGACGCCTACGAGATCGGCCACGTCACCGGCCCCGAAGAGGGCGTCAGCATGATAAGCACCACCGCCCACGAGCTGGTCCCCCTGCCGACCTTCGAGCGCGACGAGCTGGCCAGGTGGTTCGACCGGAAGTCAGAGAACCGCTAAACCGGCCCTCGGTATTCCTCCAACGCCTCCCGCAGCTGCTCCAACGTGATGTTCCCGCCGGTGACGATGGCCGCCACCTTCTTGCCCTGGAGGTGCTCCTTCTGCTTGATGACGCCGGCCACGGAGGCGGCCCCCGCCGCCTCGGCCAGGGTGTGAGCCTTCTCCACCAGGACGGCGATGGCCCGGCGGATCTCCTCGTCATCCACCAGCAGGAAGTCGTCCAGCATGTCCCAAAGGATCCCCTGGGTCAGCTCGTAGGCGTTGGCCGTGGCCAGCCCCTCGGCGATGGACTTCATCGGGGCCTCGAGGATGCGGCGCTCCTTCCACGACAGGTAGCCCGCGGGGGCCTGGGCCGACTGGACGGCGATCACCTTGATGGCCGGGTTGACGGCCTTGGCGACGATGCACGCCCCGCTGGCCCCGCTGCCGCCGCCCAGGGGCACGAATATGTACTCCACGTCCGGGAACTCCTCGATGATCTCCAGGGTCTCCGTAGCGACCCCCGCCACCAGCAGGGGCTCGTTCACGGCGTGGACGTACCGGTACCCCTCCTCCTTGGCCAGCCGCTCGCAGTGCTGCCGGGCCTCGTCGAAGTGGGCGCCGTGGAAGACTATCTCGGCTCCCAGGTTCTTCATGGACCGCACCTTCAGCGGGTTGGCGTTCTCCGGCAGGCCGATGACCGCCCTGGCGCCGAACACCCGGCAGGCGTAGGCGATGGACTGGCCATGGTTGCCCGACGAGGCGGTTATCAGGCCCCTGTCCCGCTCCTCCTGGCTCATGTGGGCCAGGAGGTTTATGCCGCCGCGCGCCTTGAACGACCCCAGCGGGTGGTGGTTCTCGTGCTTCAGACGGACCTCGGCGCCAACGCTCTCGCTCAGCGCCGCGTAGTGGTGCAGCGGCGTGCGCGCCACGTACGGCGCGATGGTGTGCCGGGCTTCCAGTACGTCCCGAAAAGTGGGCCTTTCCATCCTGTCCCCCTTACTCTTCTCCGAAGAACCGCCTTCGGACGGTCTCGTCCGCCGGGTGGTCCGGGCCGGTTATGAAGGTGTCCGGGCGCCGGGTGCGGTCCTCTTTCCACAGTGGCAGGGCCCTGGCCCTCAGCGCGTCCGCCTCCGACCCCGTTCCCAACAGCATCCGGCTGTTCCAGTCCTCCATCTTGTGGAGCACTTCATAGTAGGCGTCGTGGTCCGACGCGTAGGCGTGGCCGGCCGCGTCCCAGTCGTCTTCCGCCAGCAGCCTGTCCCGCAGCAGCCGGGCGTCTCGCAGGGCCATAGAGAGGCCCTGGCCCCACGTCGGGTCGCTGGCGGCGGCGGCGTCCCCTATCAGGGCCACGCCGTCGTCGAAGGGGTGCTTCACCCAGGTCGGCGCCCCGTCGAAGGTCGCCAGGGGCCCCGCCGCCCGTGCCTGCGCGTACGGCTCCCCGGGCGCTCCGGTGTCCACCGAGTCCTTTACGAATCGCTCCAGGTCCCCGTCTCCGCTCAGGCGGTACGCCGACGCGCTGGGGTAGCAGACGTAGGCCCGTACCCGGCCGCTTCCCTGGGGAAACAGCAGGACGCTGCGGCCTATGCCCGAGCTCAGGAAGAAGTGGGCCGCCCCGTCGTCCACGGGCATGTCGTCGTATAGCACCCCGGCGATCAGGTTGTGGTCCCGGTCCTGCCGGGCCCGAAACCCGGCCCATGTCCTGACCCTGGACGCCCTCCCGTCGGCGCCGACTACCAGCCGGGCCCGGACGTCGCTCCTGCGGCCGTTCACGTCGACCACCACCGAGGGACTAGCTCCCGGTCTCACCTCCACCGCCCTGGCCCCGCGACTCACCTTCGCCCCGGCCAGCGCCGCCCACGCGACCATCGCATCCTGCATCCGGGGGTGGTAGAAGGTGACCACGGGGGCCCGCTGGGGAGTGACCCTGGGCAGGTCCACGTGGGAGGTGCGCTTTTGCCCGTGGTAGTTGTCCCACCAGGCGAGGCGATGGCCGGCGGAGTCCATGATGGCGTCGTATATGCCCAGCCGCCGGGCCTCGGCAACCCCCCAGGGCATCAGCGCCTCGCCCCTCACCCGGTCGCGGAAGGCCGTCTCCGCCTCCAGGACCAGCACCCGGGCGCCCTTGCGGGCCATCGCCCCGGCCACGGCGCAGCCACCCAACCCACCTCCCACGGTGATGATGTCATAGCTCTTGGAAGTCACCTAGCGTCTCGCGTGGGGCCCGGACTGGGGCCCCTGCACACTATAACCCACGCCGGCCGTGTCCCATCGACTGCAATCGGGACGGGAACGGTCGGCTCAGTCCCTCATCGGTCCGGCCCCCGAGGTCCGTACGGGGCCAGAGGCATGGGTGTTTTCGGACCGACGTTATGTCAATCGCCCGGAGGTACATGGCCCTGACCCGGCCCGGCTGAGGACGGCGGCCTCAGCGGCTACATGGTGGTCTGCAGCTCCGCTATGGAGTCCCCTATGGCCTTGACCAGGAAGTCGATCTCGTCCTTGGTCACGCACAGGGGAGGCGAGATGGGAACGATGTCGCCGAACCGCCCCAGCAGCCCGTGCCTGGCCACTATGGGAGTCAGCTTCTCGGCCAGCTTGTCCTCCGGGGCGAACTTCTCCCTGGTGTCCCGGTTCTTGACCAGCTCCACGCCGCAGATCAGGCCCTTGCCGCCGCGCACGTCCCCCACGATGGGGTACTCGTACAGGGTCTGGAGGCTCTCGAACAGGTAGTCCCCCATCCGCGCCGAGTTCTCCACCATCCCCTCGTTCTCCATGATCTCCAGGTTGGCCAGACCCGCGGCACAGCAGGCCGGGTTCCCTCCGAAGGTGATCAGATGCCGGAAGGTGCTGTCGGCGTCGCCGGAGAAGGCGTCGGCCACCTTCTTGGTCGCGATGGTCCCGCCGATGGGCAGGTACCCGCTGGTCATCGCCTTGGCCACGGTGAATATGTCGGGAGTCACGTCCCAGTGCTCGGTGGCGAACATCTTCCCGGTCCGCCCGAACCCGGTGATCACCTCGTCGCATATCATCAGCACGCCGTGCTTGTCGCATATCTCCCGGATGGTCGGCCAGTACTCGGGATGGGGAACGTGAATGCCGGCCGCGGCCGAGATGGGCTCCCCGATGAAGGCCGCCACGGAGGCTGGGCCCTCGTGCTCTATGGCGCGGCCCACGTCCTGGGCGCACTCCAGGTTGCAGCCGCCCCTGTCGCGACAGAATGTGCAACGGTACTCGTTGGGCTGGGCCACGTGGATGTTCCCAGGCACCAGAGGTCCGAAGGAGTTCCCTGGCGGGGGAGCCCCGCCCCCGCCAAGGCTGATGCAGCCGTGGGTCGCGCCGTGATAGGAACCCCTCCTGCTGATCACCTTCCAGCGCCCCGGCTCACCCCTGTTGTTGTGGTACTGCTTGGCCATCTTCAACGCGGTCTCCACCGCCTCGGAGCCCCCGCTAACGAAGAAGACCCGGGACTCCTTGTCGGGCGCCAGGCTGGCCACCTTGGCCGCCAGGTTGACGGTGGCCGGGCTGACGGTGCCCCCGGGGGTGTAGCTGACGTCCAGCATCTGCCGGTAGACGGCGTCGGCGATCTCCCGGCGGCCGTGGCCGATGTTCTTCAGCCACATGCCGGCCAGGGTATCGAACCACCGCTCCCCCTCCGCGTCCACTATCCACGAGCCCTCGGCGCTGGCGACCAGCCTGATGCCCATATCCCCGAACATGTCGCCGATCTGCCGGGCGTGGGGCCAGAAATGGGCTGACGCCAGGTCCTGAAGCTCCTCGATCTCGTCGCCCCGTAGCTTGCTCTCTACCATGGTCCCGCCTCCCTGCCGGATATGAACCCGACCTTCCCCCTTTAGAGAGGAAGGCCGGTAAGCTTCTGTCCAATGGAGTGGCCGTCACTCCTCCTTGATGTTTATGGGAATGATCCCGGGGCCCCACCACCGCTCCCACATCTCGTCCACCTTGTCCTGGACGTACTTGGTGTCCTCGGGGGTGAAGTGGGCGAAGCGGCCCTGGCGGACCAGGTACTCCTCCACCGGCTTGCGCCGCCTCATGCCCTTGGCGATGGCCTTGGAGGGGCCGTTGAGGATCAGCTCCCCGTCGATGATCTCGTACAGCACCCACAGGCCCGTCTCTACCGACAGCATCCCAAGCTCGTGGGAGAACTTGGGGTCGTAGTCCCAGCCCTTGGGGCACGGGTCGATGCTGTGGATGAACGTGGGCCCTCCGATGGTCAGGGAACGCCGCACCTTGTTGGTCATGTCCAGCCCGTAGGAGCCGCAGGCCGTGGCCAGGTAGCGGCACTCGGGGTGCCCTGCCGCCAGCATTGGCACCATGTTCTTCTTCCACCGGGTGTTCATGATGCGCTTCACCTTGCCCGGAGGGCTGAAGGTGGAGTTCGCCCCCCACGGGGAGCCGCCCGACACCTGGATGTCCGTGTTGGCGTACGACTCGTTGTCGTACAGGAGCACCAGGTGGTTGTACTCCGGGTGGGTCAGGGAGGCGGAGATGGCCGAGAGGCCCATGTCCATGCCGCCGCCGTCGCCGCAGAAGGCGATGACGTTGATGGGCTCGTCCTTCATCTTGCCCTTGCGCATCAGCGCCTTCAGTCCGGCGGCGGTGCCCGTAGCCGCCGAGCCCGAGGACCCGAGCTGGGTGTGCATCCACGGCACGACCCAGGGCGTCGTGTAGTACGTGGTGTTGGCCACGTACATGCAGCCGGTGCTGCCCACCACGATGGTCCTGTCTCCCGAGGCCTTGACCATGAGCCGCATCACCAGCGCCGACTCGCACCCCTGGCACGTCCGGTGGCCGGACGTGAACATCTCCTCGATGGGTATGTTCTTGACTCCCTTTACGATTGGCAGGTCCACCATCTGAGTCATCGCTACCTCCTTACCCCGATCCAGTGATTCTCCACCTCGACCTTGCCCGTCTCCAGGCCGTCCTTCAGTATCTGGAACATCAGAGTCACGTCGTTTACCCTGACCTCCCGGCCGCCCAGTCCGGCGATGAAGCTGAGCACCAGGGGGCGCTTCTCCAGCGGGTACAGCGCGGACCTCACCTCCTGGAACAGGGTCCCGCCGTTCGCGGGGGCTCCCAAGGAGTAGTCCCTGTCGATGACCCCGACGGCCTTGAACCGGGAGAGGCACTGCCTGATCTCCTCGGTGGCGAAGGGCCGGAACCACTTGATGCGCACGAACCCGACCTTCACGCCCTGCTCGCGCATCCTCCGCACGGCCACGCGGACGGGCATCGCCAGAGTCCCCATTCCCACGAACACCACCTCGGCGTCGTCGGTCATGTACTCCTCGTAGAAGGGGCTAGGGTCCCCCCTGCCGAAGATGGACTTGAACTCCTCGTGGACCTCCTCGATCACTCCCTTGGAGCGGCGCATCGCCTCGTCCGTCTGCTTCCGGAGCTCCATCAGCCAGTCCTCGTTGACCTGGGGGGCGACGGTGATCGGGTTGTCCGGGTGAAGCTGCAGCTCTGCCCGGTCGTACTGGGGCAGGAACTTGTCCACCAGCGCCTGCTCGGGCACCCGCACTAACGCCTGGGAGTGGGTGAGGAAGGAGCCGTCGGTGCTGATGGCGCAGGGCAGGAACACCCGCCGGTCCTCGGCAATCCTCCAGGCCATAAGGGCCGTGTCGAAGGCCTCCTGCGCCGTCGCCACCCAGTTGAGCATCCAGCCCAGGTCCCGGACCGCCAGCGCGTCGTTGTGTTCCACGCCGAAGGCCCCCGGGTCGTCCAGGGCCCTGTTCCCCACCATGGCCACCACCGGCAGCCGCAGCCCTGCGGTCACCGTTATCGCCTCGAAGGCGTAGAACCACCCCACGCCGCTGGACCCGCAGAAGACCCGGGCCCCCACGGAGCTGGCGTGCTTCACGATCTCGAACTGGGAGTGCTCGCTCTCGGCAACGATGAATTCGCAGTCCAGCTCCCCGTCGGCCACCAGCTTGGACACGTACTGCATCACCGTGTCGTAGGGACGGATGGGGTAGGCGGTGATGACGTCCACGTCCGCCATCGCACAGGCGATGGCGATGGCCTCGCTACCGCTTATAAGCTCCTCTCGCTCTACGGTCTGTGCGGTTGCCATTACACCTCCTCCATCTGGGCGATCTCTTCCTTGTACTGGCCCACGTGGTGGAAGCCGTGGGACCGGCTATCCTGCTTCTGCTCCTGGACCAGGTCTTTCATCCACTTGTTGTACTCGTCCTTGTTCTTCTGCCACGCCTCCCACTGGCTGGAGTTGTCGGTAAAGTGCTTCTCCCCCACCATGGTGACGCAGTCCGGTACGGGGCACACCGCCTCGCAGACCCCGCAGCCGCAGCAGGAGTCCATGTTGGCGTCGTAGAGGCCGTCGGGAGTCACGTCGAAGCAGGTGTCGGGGCACTGCAGCCAGCAGAGGGTGCACTTGATGCAGGTCTCGAAGTCGATGACCGGCCTCATGCTCCGGGTGCTGTACTTCTTGAAGTACGGGTTCCTCTTGGGCTCGTATCCCTCGCTCCCCTCACGGAAGCCGGTCCCCTGCTCGATGCCCCGGATGACGATCCCTTCCTCCATGTTGGTCCACCCGGGCAGGTCGAAGCTGAAGGGGGTCTCCGAGTTGCCCTCGCCGGGCTCCACGACCCTGGTGTCCGTCCGGTCGTGGGCCTTGCGGGCCGAGTCGACCTTGACCTCGTCCTTCCACTGCTCGAGGATCGCCTCGGCCATCGAGTCGATGCTCACCAGCTCCGGGCACACCTTGGGAAGGGCCCCCAGGATGCGGGCGTCGGTGTGGTCGTCCTTGTACACCCACAGCCCGGAGAAGCTGACCGTGCCCTTCACCACTCCCAGCCTGTATGGGGCGTCCTTCTGGTGGGTGTCCCTTACGAGGTCGTCGCGCCCCTGCATCGAGGTGACCAGCACGGTGCCGTTGGTCTTGGTCAGCGCGTTGATGGGCTGGAGTCCGTACCAGCCCCACGACTCGACCCCCTTGCACAGGGTGTCGTCCACCACCACCGTAACGTCCACGTCCCCGGCCTCGTACATGGCCAGGTTCTCCTCCAACTCCTCCTGGGTGTCGGCCACCACGGCGAACCGCTTGGCGGGGATCCCGTTTCGCTCCGGGGAGTCGCCGTAGCGCCCGAACGCAAGGCCGACCTTGCCCTCCCTCCGGGCCGCAAATACGATACCCCTGGTTATGTTGGTGGCCAGGGTCTTTTGGAAGATCCCCCGGTAGACCACCTCCACAGCCACCTTGGTCATGCCCTCACCTCCTAGATCTCTCTTATGTCTACTGCGACCACTACGGCCATAGCGTTGGGCCGTCCGCCTGCCGGTAACCTAGGCCAGCCGACTGCTGAACGCTCGGGGGCTCCACGTCCGAAAGGTGGCGCTCCATGGCGGGCCTGGCGGCCTCCGCCTCGCCCCTGGTGATCATCTGCAGGATGCGCCGGTGGGAGGCCAGGGACCTCTGGGGGCGCCCCGGGTTCTGGAGGGACTGGTCCCGGGACTGGCGGACGATGTCGGCGATGGTGGACATGACCCGCACCAGCGTCTGGTTGTGGGTGGCCCGCGCCATGGCGAAGTGGAAGGCCGTGTCCCCCTCGACCCCCGTCTCGCCGCGGTCTATCTGCGCCGCCTGCTCCTCTAGGGAGCGGGCCATGCTCTGGATGTCCTCCCGGGTCGCCCGTTCCGCCGCCAGGGCCGCGATCTGAGGCTCCAACAGGTGCCGCACCTCGAAGATATCGGCAAGGTAGTCGCTGGACCCGTTGATGGACCCCTCGATGATGGAGAGGATGGTCTCAACGCTCTCGGTGCTGACGAAGGTGCCGGCCCCCGGGCGGCTCACCACCAGGCCCTGCAGCTCCAGGGCCCGGATCGCCTCCCTCAGGGAGCTCCGGCTCACCTGGAAACGCTCCGCCAGCTCCCTTTCGGAGGGCAGGCGGTCTCCGGGTCGCAGGAGCCCGTCCTGGATCAACGCCTGCACCTGGCCCACGATGTCCTCGTAGACCCTCTTCTGCTTTATCGCCGCGAAATCTACCATGTTTGGACTGGTGGTCTGTTGGTATGACCAGTTCCAGGAGATTATACACCAATCCGCCCGCGTGTCAACCGCACCCAACTTGCCATTCCGAGCCCCTCCCACATGTCGTTCCGAGCCCCTCCCGCGTGTCATTCCGAGCCGCAGGCGAGGAATCACCCGCCGTGATATATAATGTCTCCACTAGGACCAGGGCCAAACGCGGACGTGGACCTACTCCGCAAGCATATTCGGGAGGCGCCGGGTTGAGCACCAGCATCGCGCCCGAGACAGTGACCCTCGAGGAGCGGGGAATCCGCATTCTGTGGAAGGACGGGCACCGCAGCCTCTACCCCCACCGTTTCCTCCGCCTGCGATGTCCCTGCGCCCACTGCATCGACGAGTGGACCAACGCGCCGCGCCTGGACCCCGACACGGTCCCCCAGGACGTGCGCGCCGTGGACTACATGATGGTCGGCAACTACGCCGTGGAGTTCCTCTGGAGCGACACCCACTACACGGGGATATACACGTACGAGGTCCTCAGGGGCCTGTGCTCCTGCATGGAGTGCGCGGCGCGGAGGGAGTCCGAGGCGGGCTAGCCCACCGCGTCCCGGCCGGTGCCTGGGGCCGGCGGCTTGGCCCCTGGCGCCCCCGCCTTGAAGAACCCACCGAACCGTCCGTCCTTGAACGCAAAGGCCGATAGCTGACGCCGCCCCTGGGAGCCACACTCCGGGCACGGAGCGGGGTCGTCCCTCCGAGACAGGGGCCTTACCGACTCGTAGCCGTGACCGCAGCTCTCGCAGGCGTACTCGTACACTGGCATCTCTGGTCCACCATCCTGCCGGATACTTGGCCAACCCCGGGCCAATGACCGAACCCTAGTCGTGGGGGTCCGTCCGTCGGACCTCGTCCCTGTGGCCGGAGTAGTAGTGGCCCTCGTACTTGAAGGCGAAGGACTCCAGCTGCCGCTCCCCGGACGCGCCGCAGACGGGGCACGGCGCGGGGTCGTTACGCTCCGCCATGGCCCGCCGCATCTCGTAGCGTTGCTGGCAGGGACCACAGTAGTACTCGTACGTCGGCATCCTTACCTCCTGGCAGTCTACTGGAGGGCCAGCCCCGGGCCCCCGGGACTAGACGACCCCCCGCTGCGCCATGGCGTCGATCTGCTCCTCGGTGTAGCCCAGCAGGCCTCCCAGGACCTCGCCGTTGTGCTGCCCCAGGGCCGGGGCCGGCTGGAACACCTCTTCCTGTCCCATCTTTATGGGGTTTCCCGGCATCCGGTACTTCCCGGCCACCGGGTGGTCCACCTCCACCACCATGTTCCGGTGGCCGATCTGCGGGTCCTCCAGCGCCTGTGCCACGTTGTTCACCGGGGCTATCGGCAGCCTTTCCGCCAGCACGTCCACCCATTCCTGGGCCGTCTTCGTGGCGAAGGCCCCGTCCAGCACCGCCTTCAGCTCACCCCAGTGCTTCCGCCGGCCCTCCATCGTGTTGAACCGCCCGTCGTCGGGGAGCCCCTCCAGCTCGGGGACGCTCTCCGACAGGGCGGCCGCCAGCTCCTCGTAGAACTTCTGGGTGGCGCAGTGTATCTGCACGTACCGGCCGTCCCTCGTCCTGAAGGCGCCGTTGGGCAGGTTGGCCGACTGGACCGACCCCCCGGCCTCGGGTATGACCCCCCGTCCCAGGTAGGCCTCGGTCAGGTGTCCCTGGAAGGTGAGCTGCACGTCCAGCAGGCTCAGGTCCACCCTCTGGCCCATCCCCGTCCGCTCCCGGGCGAAGAGGGCGGCCAGAAGCCCCACCGTGGCCCCGTAGCCGCCGCCGATGTCCGTGACGGCGAACCCCATCACGGCCGGCGTCCCGCCGGGCTCCCCGGTAACGCTCATCGCCCCGGACAGCGCCTGGACCACCGAGTCGAACACCGGGCGGGCGCTGTAGGGCCCGTCGGCGCCGAACCCGGACACGGAGCAGCAGACGATGGTCGGGTTTATCTCTTTCAGCGTATCGAAGTCCACTCCCAGGCGGGTCGTGACGCCGGGCCTGAAGTTGTCCAGCACCACGTCGGAGACCCGGACCAGGTCGGCGAACACCCGGCGTCCCTCGGTGGTGCGCAGGTTCAGGGTGACGCCCTTCTTGCTCCGGTTGAAGGTCATATAGTAGAGGCTCTCGCCGTTAAGGTAGGAGGTCCCCATGCGGCGGGCCACCTCCCCCACCTCCGGCACCTCCACCTTGATCACCTCGGCGCCCAGGTCCGCCAGGATGCGGCCCGAGACGGGACCCGCCAGCGCCTGGGAGAGGTCCAAGACCCGTATCCCCGCCAGGGGCGGGCTGGGTCTGCCGCCATTGGAAGACGTAGAAGACATCGGTCGCGAGAGCTTGGGCCGCCCCTAGAGCGCCGTCAGGGCCGCCAGGTCCCGCACGTCCTCCAGGGACTCCAGGGAGTCCACCGAGGCGATGATCGCCTCCTGCCTGTCTGCGGAAATCACCGGCCCGGTCAGGCTGCGGAACTTGTCCTTGATCTCCTCCCAGGACAGGGCGTTCTCCGGGTCTCCCTTGGGAAACTCGATCTCCGCCCTCAGGGTGCGCCCGTCGCCGGTGGTCACCTCGGCCCACGCGGGCCAGCGGCTGGGATAGTTGACCTCCAACGCCGGGTCCTGCACGCAGACGACCCTGTCCATGAGCTCCTTTACCAGGGGATCGGACAGGCTCTCCTCCGTGTACTCGTCCAGGGTTGCCCGTCCATTGAGGATGGCCACCGCGGCGCCGAAAGGCATGCTGAACTGGGCGTCCACCACGTTCTTGGGGTTGCGTTTCTGCTCCGCCGGGGCCGCCACCACGTTGTATCCCGCCTGCAGCACGCCCACCGTCACGCTCTCCACGTCGACGTGGGAGAGGCCGTTCTCCCGCACTATCTCCAGGATGCAGTCCAGGGGCCCCTGGTTGTATCTGCAACAAGCGTGGGGCTTGATGCTCACCTTGTCTATGTAGAAGGTCTCTCCCAGCCCCTCCAGCACCTTCGTCTCGTCGGCGTCGTCCGTGTACCCATGAAGGAACCCGTCCCGGCCCTCCAGGATAGTTGTCGGAGCAACGAACCCCCGGCTGGACAGGAGGGCCGCGATGATCCCGCTGTGCGCTGCCCATCCCGGGTGCATCCGCTTGGTCCAGGCGCCGTCGGCCAGGAACTCCAGGGAGCCCGCCGCCTGGCTGCCCGCCACGCCCATGGCCCACGCCGTCTCGCGGGCGTCCAGGCCCAGCAGCCGCGCCGCCACCACCGCCGCCCCGAAGGTGCCACACGTCCCGGTGGGATGGAACCCTCGGGCATAGTGCCTCCGGGGGTCCAGGCCCTTGCCGATGCGGACCATCACGTCGTATCCGGCGGTTATGGCCGCGATGAAACGACGCCCGTCCACGGGCGGGTCGCCCCGGTCTCCCAACAGGTCGGCGCAGGCGAAGGCCGCGGGGAACGTGGCCACCGCGGGATGAAGCGACGAGTCGTTCTGCACGTCGTCCATCTCGATGCTGTGGGCCGCCGCTCCGTTGGACAGGGCGGCGTACTCCGGGGACGCCCGCAAAGTCGAGCCCATGATCACCGAACCGCCGTCGGGGCTCAGCGTCTTGACGGCTGACTGGACCACCTTGGACGACGGGGTGAGGGCCCCGCGGATGGCGACGCCCAGGTAGTCAAGGCAGAAGTACTTGGCCCTGTCCACCTCCGTTGGCGACAGGTCTTCATACTCCAGGCCCGAGTAGAAGGACGCCAGGGTCGACGTCAGGCCGCCGCCGTTCTCCTCGAGCGCCATTTCTTCACCTCTCAGTAAGTTAGCGGCCGGACGCGAAACGGGATGCCCCGGCCTCGGGATACATTATACAACCCGCTAGTATGCTACGCACCGACGGCGCGGCGTCCTACCCGCAGGCCGTGGCGTACACGTGCCGGCTTCTGGAAAGCTCGGCGGGGAGCACGCTCATGCTCCAGGTCTCGCCACGGTCGTGGCTGGAGAAGAGCTCACCCAGTCCGGCGCAGCAGTACACCCGGGACGGCTCGGCCCGGTCCACGGCGACGCCGTACATCCGGCTGCGCGGGGCGGCCCCAAGGTCGACGCGCTCCCACGTCTCGCCGATGTCCCGGGTCCTGTACAGGGCCGCCTCTTCCACGGTCCCCTTGGGGGAGGCGCCCCTCCGGCTCCGGTGGCCAGATACATGGTCCTGGCGTCGTCGGGCGCGACCAGTAGCTGCCGGGAGTAGCAGCCCCCTGGGAACAGCTCGTCCATGACCACGTGCTCCCAGTGGGCGCCCCTGTCCCTGCTCCGGAAGGTCGCTATGCGGGTTATTATGTAAACCGTCCCTGGGGCCGCCGGGCTCAGGGTCACCCCGTGCAGGTCCAGGGTGTGGATGTCGGTGTGAGGCCCGTCGGTTATCGACTCCCAGCTATCCCCGCCGTCCCGGCTGGCCAGCAGTCCGCCGACCTCGATGGCCGCGTACACGTCGTTGGGATCCGACGGGTCGGCCGCGATGCCGATGACCCGCTTGTCGAAGGGCGGCACCTGCGTCGTGATATGGGGGAACACCACCCCCTCCGTCGACGTGCTTCGCCACGTCGCGCCGCCGTCCTCCGAGCGCCGTATGTCGAAGGGATGGTACCCGGCGTACATCACGTCGGGGCTGGTCGGATGAAACGCCAGAGACCACACGTCTGTCCCCTCCGCCGCCGGCTCCAGCGCCTCCCAGTGGTCTCCTCGGTCATCGCTCCGGTACACCCCCGCCTGGGTCCCGGCGTATACTATGCGCGGGTCGTCGGGGTGGACCAGCAGCGCCCGGACCTGGGGCTCGGCGGGAAGGCCACTCTGCGCCTCCGTCCACTCTCCCCCATCGAACCGGTACAGGCCGCCCTGGCCGACGTAGTCGCCCTCGCCTCCCAGTCCCACGTAGACCCGCGTCCGGTGATCATCCTGTGCCACGCGTCACCTCCACCGCGGCTGCCATGGCCGCATTGGCTGCCGGAATTTGTGATTCGCCAGAATTGTGATTCGAAGAGGTGCGCCGTGTCAATAGCGCCTCCCCGATGCAGGCCGGAGCCCCGTTATGGTACCATCGCCCGGGGTCCCGCCTCGACAACCCTCCGAAGGGAGCATCATGCCCATCGTCGACCACAACGAGCTGCCGGAGACGCCGTGGAGGCCCAACTACCACAAGTGGGACATCACCCGGCCCGGAGACGGCACCACCAGCACCAGCCTGAGCTACGCCATCATCGGGCAGGGGGCCGGCGCCCCCTTACACTACCACGAGGAGGACGAGGCGATAGTCGTCCTCGAAGGGACCCTGGAGGTCCGCCTGGGGGACCAGGTCCATCGAGTGGGAGCGGACCACACCCTGTTGGTCCCGCCCGGCGCGCCCCACGGCTTCACCAGCGTGGGATCGGTGCCCGCGCGCGTTTTGGGGTTCTTCCCCTCGGCCGACCCCTTCGACCGTACCACCTTCCTGGAAGGCGCGCCGCCCGAGGCCCACAGGACCTGAGCCCGGCGCCCCGCCGTCCCGCCGGTCTTTCTGGGTCTGTTCAGGCCGCCGGTTCTTGGCTAACATAGAGACCGCTGCGGAAGTCCGGGACCCGGTGCCCATGCCGCTGCGGCCCGGTGCCCACGCCGCTGCGTAAGGAGGTGCCCATGAGAGGCGACGAGATGGTGGCCAGGATACTGAAGGCCGAGGGCGTGGACTGGATGGCCTGCTTCCCGGCCCAGACCCTGATAGACGCGGGCACGCGGGAGGGCATCAGGCCCATCCTCGCCCGCCAGGAGAGGGCCGGAGTCAACATGGCCGACGGCTTCAGCCGCGTCAGCAACGGCAACGCCGTCGGCGTCTTCACCATGCAGGAGGGCCCGGGCGCCGAGAACGCCTTCGCCGGGGTGGCCCAGGCCTACGCCGACTCGGTGCCCATACTGCTGCTGCCCGGCGGCCCCGCCACCCACAGGATCTGGGTGCATCCCAACTTCGAGTCGGTGAAGAACTACGGAGGCGTCACCAAGTGGCGGGCCAACATCAACCGGCTGGACCGGGTCCCGGAGCTGATGGGCATGGCCTTCACCCAGCTCCGGCACGGCCGCCGCGGCCCGGTGATGCTGGAGCTGCCCTCCGACGTGGCCGGCCAGGAGGTGGACGACAGTGCCTTCCACTACACGCCGGTGCGCCCTTTCAGGTCCGGGGCCGACCCCGATGACGTTCGGGACCTGGTCACCGCCCTCCTCAGGGCGTCATGCCCCGTCGTCAACGCCGGCCAGGGGGCCCTCTACGCCGAGGCATCCGACGAGCTGGTGGAGCTCTCCGAGCTCGTCAGCGTCCCCGTAATGACCACCCTGGCGGGGAAGAGCGCCTTTCCCGAGGACCACCGCTTTGCCCTGGGGACCGGCGCCCGGACCCGCACCCTAATGGTGGGCCACTTCCTGAAGAAGGCCGACTTCGTGCTGGGCGTGGGGACCAGCCTCACCAAGTCCAACTTCACCACGCCCATGCCCGACGGCGCGACCCTGGCCCAGTGCACCAACTGCCCCGAGGACCTGAACAAGGACTACCGCGTCCACCTGGGCGCGGTGGGGGACGCCAAGGTCGTGCTGCGGCAGATCATCGACGAGGTGAAGCGTCAGGTAGGGGCCCACGGCCGGGGAGACGTCAACGGGGTGGCCGCGGAGATAGCGAAGGTCAAGGAGGCCTGGATGGCCGAGTGGCGGCCCCGCCTGACCTCCGACGAGGTGCCCATAAACCCCTATCGCGTGATCCACGAGCTGGCCCGGGCCGTAGACGTGGCCAACACCATCGTCACCCACGACTCCGGTTACCCTAGGGAACAGCTCGTCCCCTTCTGGCCCGTCGTCAAGCCCAGGGGATATATCGGCTGGGGCAAGTCCACCCAGCTTGGCTACGGCCTTGGCCTCGCCATGGGGGCCAAGATGGCGGCCCCCGAGAAGCAGGTGGTGAACTTCATGGGCGACGCGGCCTTCGGCATGGCCGGTATGGACATCGAGACCGCGTCCCGCTCCCGCATTCCCATCCTGACCATCGTCCTGAACAACGGCGTGATGACCCACTACGACTCCACCATGCCCTACGCATCCGAGCAGTGGGGCAGCAACCGGTTGGGTGGAGAGTACGCGAAGGTAGCCGAGGGGCTGGGGGCCTATTCCGAGCAGGTACGGGCTCCCCATGACATCGGCCCCGCCATAGAGCGAGGGCTCTCCGCCAACCGGGAGGGCCGTCCCGCGGTGCTGGAGATGATGACCAAGGCCGAGGAGAACATATCGTTGCCATAAGGATGGGCCCTAAGAATGGCCGGAATGAGTCCGCCGGCCGTTCGCCGGTAGGTGGGGATTCCTTGCCCGCGCGGAGAGCGGAGTGGGAGAGTGGGCTCAAAACCCGGGAGGGGCCCAGGGTTGTTCAGATCATCCCTAGCCCCGGCCCGGCAGAGGGTCGGGCGGACGGCCGGTCCATGGCCCCGTTCCGGCAGGCCAGGAGAGGTGAGTGACCGCGGATTTCGTGACCAACGAAGAGATCATCCAGGCGGCCCGGCGCAATCTGGACCAGGGCCCCTGGGACTACCTCGTGGGCGGGTCCGAGTCGGAGACCACCATGCGGCGCAACCGCCTGGCCTTCGACCGACTGGCCTTCCGACCCCGGATCCTGGTGGACGTCTCCGGCGCCGACCCCTCCACCACCTTCCTGGGCCACCCCATGCGCATCCCGGTGATGCTCGCCCCCATCGGCTCGCTCCAGGTCTTCACTCCCGAGGGCGGGCGCGCCTCGGCCCAGGCCGCCGCCGAGTTCGGGACGGTGCAGGTGGTCAGCTCCGTCACCGAGCCATCCCTGGAGGAGATCGCGGCCAGCGCCGGCGGCTCCAAGGTCTTCCAGCTATACGTGCACGGGGACTGGGACTGGACCAAGGACATGGTCGACAGGGCCAGGCAGTCGGGCTACGCCGCCCTCTGCCTCACCGTCGACACCGCCCGTTACAGCCGCCGGGAGCGCCAGATGCTCAGCCGCTGGACTCCCCCCACCAGGCGCCGCCCCTGGGACCCGGCCCACTCGGCCTCCCTCACCTGGGACAAGATGGCGCGGATAAAGGACTACGCCGGCCTCCCCTTCATCCTCAAGGGCGTGGCGACTCCCGAGGACGCCGTCCTGGCCGTGGAGCACGGCGTGGACGTGATATGGGTCTCCAACCACGGCGGACGCCAGCTTGACCACGGCCTCGGCACGATGGAAATGCTGGGAGACGTCGTGCAGGCCGTCGGCGCAAGGGCCCGCATCGTCCTGGACGGCGGAATCCAGCGGGGCAGCGACGTGGCCAAGGCCCTGGCCCTGGGGGCCGACGCGGTGGCCATCGGGCGCCTCCAGGCATGGGGCCTGGCGGCCGCCGGCCGGGCCGGAGTCGTAAGGGTCCTGGAAATCCTGGAGGACGAGCTGGTCATAGCCATGGCCCTGCTGGGGGTCGCGTCCGTGGACCGGCTTGCCCCGGAGTACGTATGCCCGGCGGAGGCGGTCACCGCGGCCCACGAGATGAGCGCCTGGGTGAACAAGCCCGTGGACCGTATACTCTAGCCCACGGCCGACGGATCCGTTCGTGCGGCCCGCGGGTTGGCCGGGACTCGGCGGCCCTGCTAGAATGGACCCCACCACCATCGAGAAGGGGAGACGGCTATGGGCAAGGATGTCACCATTTTCGTGGGGACCATCGGACAGGGTATATGGCGCAGCAGGGACGGGGGGGATACCTGGGACAGGTCGCGGCTTCAGGTCCGGCCCGGCCGGTTCGGCGTCAGCGGAGAGAGCGAGGTGCGGGCCTTCGCCGTCCACCCCAGGGACCACGCCACCGTCTACGCGGGGACCGACACCGGCCTCTACCGCACCGGGGACGGGGGCGATAGCTGGGAGAAGCTGGAGTCTCCCATGAACGAGGCGCCCATCTGGGCCCTCGCCGTGGACCCGGTCGACCCGGACACCATCTTCGCGGGGACCCGGCCGTCGGCCCTCTTTCGCACCCGGGACGCCGGCCGGAGCTGGGACAGGCTCAGCGTGAACCTGGTCGACGAGTGCCCCAACGTCGTGGTGCCCAGGGTCACGGCCCTCCTGGTAGACCCGTCGGACCACGACAGCGTCTGGGCGGGCATCGAGGTGGACGGGGTCCGGCACAGCGCCGACGGAGGCGACACGTGGGAGACGGTGGAGGCCGGAATCACCGACCCCGACATCCACCACATGGCCGTCATCCCGGGCCCTCCCAAGACCCTCCTGACCATCACCCCGGGGGAGGTGTTCTCCAGCACGGACGACGGCCTCACCTGGGAGGCCGTGGGCGCCGCTCCACAGGTCAGCCTGCCCTACTGCCGCGTCGTGGCGGTCAAGGAGGACGATCCCAACGTCGTGTACATGGGCAGCGGGGAGGGCGCCTACGGCGGCGCCGGGGCCCTTCACCGCTCCACCGACATGGGCCGCACCTGGGAGGCGATACCCCTCACTGTGAAGCCCAACGGCACCGTCCACAACCTCGCCACCCACCCCTCCGACCCCGCCTTCCTGGCGGCCAGCAGCATCAACGGCCAGGTGTTCGTCAGCTCCGACGCCGGGGGCTCGTGGTCCGAGGTGTCCAGGGAGTGGGGCATCGTCCACGCCCTGGCCTGGGTCCCCAACTAGGCCCCATTCACACGTGCCGTCAACGCCGCGCGGCCGGGCGGCGATTCCAGGGAGCCGCGCCTGCACCAGCGCCGGACGGTGGCCCCCGCGGTGACCCCGTGGTGACTAGCCGTGGCGACTAAAGGAGGGAGCCATGCTGTACAACGCCGAGAGCGGCGACTTTCAGATAGTGGTCACCGGCGACTCCATCATCACCCGGAGCATGTCGGCCTTCCAGGAGCCCAGGTTCCTGAAGCTGGTGGACCTGCTCCACGGGGGCGACGTCACCGTCACCAACGCCGAAATGCTGTTCCACAACTACGAGGACCCGCCCACGGCCAGACCCGGCGGCACCTACATGCGGGCCGACCCCAGGCTCATCAGGGAGCTCAGGTACCTGGGCGTCGACATGGTGGCCTGCGCCAACAACCACGCCTACGACTTCGGCGAAAACGGCATCCTCACCAACATCCGGTACCTGGACCAGTACGAGATGCCCCACGCCGGCACGGGGCGGAACCTCACCGAGGCCCGCGCCCCCGTGTACCTGGACACCGCCAGGGGACGCGTGGCGCTGATCTCCGTCACCTCTTCGGGGCCCCAGGGGATGCGGGCGGGGGAGCAGTGGCGGGACGGCGCGGGCCGTCCGGGGGCCAACCTGCTCCGGTACACCACCCGGTACACCGTCGACCGTCCCGTCTTCGACGCCCTGCGCCGGATGAGCCAGGGGCTGGGCCTGGAGGAGCTGAAGGCCCATCGCGGGTCCAACCCGTGGCAGGGGCAGTTCGACCAGGACACCGACACCCAGTTCTTCCTGCCCAACCTGAACAACGAGTACCAGTACCCGGAGCCCAACGGCTGCACCTTCGTGGTGGGTGAGACCTTCGAGACCCGTCATGTGGCGGACCAGGAGGACCTGGAAGGCAACCTCCAGCGGGTGCGCGACGCGCGACGCCAGGCCGACTGGGTCATCGTGAGCGTCCACACCCACGAGAACGGCAAGACGGGCGACGACCCGTCGGACCTCATCGTTGACTTCGCCCACGCCTGCATCGACGCCGGCGCCGACGTCGTCTCCGGCCACGGGCCCCACGTGGACCGGGGCATAGAGGTCTACAAAGGCAAGCCCATATTCTACAGCCTGGCCCACCTGACGCTGCAGAACGACACCGTGGCCTGGATGCCGTGGGAGAACATGCAGCGCGTGTCCCTGGGCTGGGAGGCGACCCCCGCGGACTTCTTCGACGCCCGGTCGGGCAGGGAGCACCTGGACGAGTGGAGGGACTTCGCCGTACAGCCCTTCCGGTGGCGCAACGCCGTGGCTACGGTCACCTTCGAGGCCAGGCAGCTCCGGGAGATAAGGCTCCACCCCATCGACCTGGGCTTCAAGCGTCCCCGCTCCCAGAGGGGTCGGCCCGTCTTGGCGCAGGGCGAGGTGGCCCACGAGGTGCTGGACCTCTTCAAAAGGCTCTCACTGCCCTTCGGCACCGACCTGGAGATCCGCGACGAGGTCGGAGTAATACAGGTCAGCTAGACGCCCGCTATCCGCCCGCTATCAGGAAGACCGCAGCGCGGGCGGCAGAAGCCTCTCCCAGTCGGGCGTCAGCCCCCGGGACGTGGGCGGCAGAAGCAGGACCGAGACTAGTCCGGCGAGGCTCAGCACGGCTGACAGCGCCACCGCGCTGGCGAAATCGCCCGTCAGGTCCCACAGGAACCCCCCTGCCAGCGGCCCCAGGGCCATGCCGACGCCGTTCCCCAGCATCTGCCAGCCGTACACCGTGCCTATGGGGGCACCGCCGAAGTACTGGCGGTTGATGATGGGAAACGCGGGCACCTCGCCTCCCAGGCCTATCCCGAAGAGGCCGGCGAACAGGTAGAAGGCCCACGGGTCCTGGTACAGCAGCAGGAGCAGCGGCGGGAACGCCTGTAGCACAAAGCAGACCGTCAGCACGCTCTTGGTGCCGAAGCGGTCCGCCACTATAGGCACCAGGAACCGGGCGATCATGCTGAAGACCGTCAAGGTTATGTAAGCTCCCACCGCCATCTCCCGGGACAGGCCCGCGTCGACGGCCATGGCAATCATGAACACGATGAAGATGTTGTGGCCCATGCAGCCCCAGAAGTGGATCCCTATCAGGTTCCAGAAGGCGCCGGTGCGCCGGGCCTGCCCGAAGAACACACGGGTCCTTATCTTGGCGGTGTCGTCCGTCTGCAGCCTCTTCACAGGCTCCGTCTCCGGCGCCCCGAAGGGCCTCAGGCCTATCTCCGCGGGCTCGTTGTAGAATGGCCGTATGAGCAAGAGCAGGACGGCCCCGCCCACTATGCCGGGCAGCCAGAAGGTCTGCTTCAGCCCGAACTCGCTGATGAGGTAGGCCATCAGGGGGATTAGCAGCGCCGTCCCCATCACCTGGAACCCCTGCAGGCCGCCCATGGCCAGCCCGAGGTGCGTCCTGAACCAGACCGTGACTCCCGACACCAGGGGCACCTGGAAGATTGCCATGGAGGCGCCCAGCAGGAGCCCGAAGGAGAGGTAGAATTGCCAGAGGTGGGTCATGACGCCCGTCAGCAGCATGCCCGCGATGAACAGGAGGGACCCCACCACCATGGTGCGCCGGACGCCGGACCTGTCGCCGACCCAGCCCATGACGGGGCCCAGCAGCCCGGAGACCAGCCACTGCAGTGTGAAGGCAAAGGCGATGGCGCCGTAGCTCCAGCCGAACCCGCCTGGGGCCTGGAGGTGGGGTATGAGGGGAGTGGCGGCGAAGCGGATGGAGGAGCTGATCGTCCACATCACCCCGGCCAGCGTCACCATGACCCACGAGTAGTGTATCCGCCACGGCCCAATGGAAAGCCGGCCGGGACTGACGTCGATCACGGCCCCGACGCCCCGCGAGCCGCTACCACACCCTTACCGTCCGCTGGGAAGAGCCCCGCTCCATCTTGCTCGTAGATAGGGCGTGCTCGTAGATGGGGTGTGCCCGTCGATGAGGAACGGCTACCCCTGGACCGGGACGGCCGGCGGGGCCGTCTCCTGGATGGCCGCGCTGGTCTCCCCCTGCCGGAGGGCGGACAGTATCGCCTCGGCAAGCTGCCGCGCCGACTCGGGGTCCAGCTCCACCGCTATCCTTGCGCCCAGGCCCTGCTCAGGATTGACGAAGTCGATGCTCAGGGCGTGGTCCAGGGGCATCCGGTACGGGTGGTCGTAGGACACGTTCGCCTGGCGCAGGGGGAACCACCCGCCGGCCCCCCTTCCGCAGCCCTGAATCTTCGTTTTCTCGACGATCATCGTACACATGAAGCGCCTCTCCAATCGGCCTGTTCCACTGCTGCCGCATCGCCGCCGGGCAACGGGCTATGACAGGTGCTTCCGCAGGAAGGCGAACAGCTTCTCCCAGCCGTCCACCGCCTGCTCCTGCCTGTACATGGCCCTGTCGTAGTAGAAGAACCCGTGGCCCGCGTTGGGGTACATGTGGAACTCGTAGGTCTTGTTGTGCTTCTTGAGCTCCTCCTCGTGCTGCTCTACCTGGTCAGGCGGAGGGTTGGTGTCGTCCTCCCCGAAGAGCCCCAGCAGCGGGCAGGACAGGTCCTTAGTGTACTCGATGGGGGCCACGGGCTGCTTCGGCGTCAGCTCGTCCTTGGACATGACCACCCTGCCGCCCCAGCAGTCCACAGCCGCGTCGAAGCCCTGCACCCGGCACGCCGCCAGGTACGTCTGCCTGCCCCCGGAGCACGTGCCGAACACACCCACCTTGCCGCTGCTGTACGGCAGCGATCGCAGGAACCTCATGGAGCCCTCCAGGTCTCCCAGCACCTGATCGTCGGCAACGCCCCCGTCGGCCCGGACCTTGGCGGTCACGTCCTCCGGCGTCCCGTGCCCCGCCCGGTAGTAGAGGTTGGGAGAGATGGCGACGTAGCCGTGATGGGCGAACTTGCGGGTGAACTCCCTGTACAGCTCGTCCCAACCGGGCGCGTGGTGGGTCAGCACGACCCCGGGGAAGGGGCCGGTACCCAGGGGGCGGGCCAGGTAGGCGTTGATCACCTCGCCGTTATGGCCCTGGATGCCGACGGTCTCGGCAAGCATACCCTCGTACATGTCCGTCGTATACATTTCGCACCTCGTTGCATTTCCAGCCAGGCCCTGCCCCTCTGGCGTCACGTGGCCCCACTGTACCCGGCAGGCAGGGGCGTGTCAACGAGCGGCCCCTGATTCCCGCTGGGGGTTTCCTGATGCACCTGTTTCAGATACAATTCCAGTATGGTGGCCGGCGTAGCTCAGTGGTAGAGCAGCGGTTTCGTAAACCGCAGGTCAAGGGTTCGAATCCCCTCGCCGGCTCCAGCTCAAGGCGTAATCCGGGGCCCCGGGACCTGGGAGTCGTTTTACGTGGACGCAGAAAAGCCCCTGGGTGTCGAACTGGAGAGCCTTAGCCCGACGGCCGGCGTACCGGCAACGGACCGGCCCGCCGGCCCTGAAGCCAAGGACGGCGTCCCCCAGAGGGACCCGAGGCAAGCCCTGCGGGCGGAGCGGTGGCTGGCCGAGGAGAACCGGGTGATCGCAGAGATCGGCCGGATCGTCGCCTCCGACCTGCACATCGAGCAGGTCTACCAGCGTTTCGCCGAAGAGGTGGGACGGCTGATCCCCTTCGACAGGCTGGCCATCGGGCTCACCAACGCCCTGATCGACGTCCCGGAGAACACCAACAAGGTAGCCTACTCGGCAGGGCTCATGGCCCACAGGCAACCGGGAGACTTGGTCCCTTTGGAGGGCTCGGTGGTATCCGCTGCCATCCACTTCCGGTCGACCCAGCTCTTCTCCACCGAGCGCGAGGACGAGGTGGCCCGCCTCTTCCCGGGCAACCTGCCCGCCTTCAAGGCCGGCATAAGGACCCTGCTGGTGGTGCCCCTCATCCACAACGACCAGGTCATCGGCAGCCTCAACTTCACCTCCACCAGCGTCGACGCCTACGTGGAGGAGCACGTCCGCATGGCGAAGAACGTGGCCGCCCACATCACCGGGGCCATCGCCAACGCCCTCCTCTACGCCAGACTGGAGGAGAGGGACCGGGAGCTCGAGGCCCTGGCGGAGATCGGGCGTATCCTCGGCTCCAACCTGGACATCGACGAGGTGTACGAGGGGTTCGCCCAGGAGGTCCGCAAGCTGGTCTCCTGCGACAGGCTGGCCATCACCCTCACCGGCGAGTTGGCGGACGTGGAGGAGGGCTACTATCGCAGGGTCTACGCCACCGGCCTGCAGGAGTCCCGTCCCCAGGGTGAGGTCGTCCCACTGGCCGGGTCCGTGATAGAGGCCGCCACACGGTCTGGCGCCCCTGCCCTCTTCACGGCCGAGACCGAGGAGGAGGTCGCCCGAAGGTTCCCCGGCAACGTGAACCTCTTCCGCTCGGGCATCCGCACTTTCCTCAACGCCCCCCTGACCTTCGACGGGCGCGTGATAGGCACCCTGAACTTCTCGTCCACCACCCCAGGGGCCTACTCGACCAGGGAGGTGGACCTCGCCCAGCGGCTCACCGTCCAGATATCGGGAGTCGTCGCCAACGCCCAGCTTCATCGACAGGTATTGGAGGCCTCCGAAGCCCTGGAACGAAACTCCAGGGAGCTGGAGCGGTCCAACTCGGACCTGGCCGAGTTCGCCTACGTGGCCTCCCACGACCTGCAGACTCCCCTGCGGTCCATCGTGGGGTTCTCCAAGTTCCTGACCAAAGAGTACGGGGACAAGCTGGACGAGGAGGGGCACGACTACGTCCGGAGGCTGTCCAACGCCGCCGGCAGGATGAAGACCCTGATCGACGACCTGCTGGCCTACTCCCGGGTTGGACGGGAGGTGTCCGAGGAGGAGACCGACTGCCAGGCCGTGTTCGACGACGAGATGGAGACCCTCCAGCTCGCCATCGAGGAAGCCGGCGCCGTCGTGACCCACGACCCTCTGCCCAGTCTGAGAATGGACCCGTCCCTCTTCCGCCAGGTCATCCGCAACCTGACGGGGAACGCCATCAAGTACCGGGGCGACGAGTCGCCCAGGGTCCACGTATCGGTCTCAACAGCGAGCCCGGAGAGTGGGTCTTCTCCGTCCGGGACAACGGCATCGGCATCGACCCCCAATACTCGGAACGCATATTCGGCGTATTCCAGAGGCTCCACTCCAGGGACGAGTACTCGGGGACGGGCATCGGGCTGGCCATCTGCAAGAAGGCCGCCCAGCGGCTGGGGGGGCGCATCTGGGTCGAGTCCCAGGTTGGCCGGGGCTCGGTGTTCTACTTCACGGTCCCCCAGGACGAGGACCATCGCCAAGAGGCGGTGGCGCCCGACAACAGAGAAAGGCAGATAGCGTAGGGATGTCCACGGGCGGCATACCCATCGAGATACTGCTGGTGGAGGACGACCCCGACGACGTGCTCCTGACCAGAAAGGCCCTGGACGAAGGCAGGATGCTCAACAACCTGCACGTGGTCCGGGACGGCGTCGAGGCCATGGAATTCCTGTACCAGAGGGGGCAGTACTCCGACGCGCCTCGTCCCGGTATCGTCCTGCTGGACCTCAACATGCCCAGGAAGGACGGCAGGGAAGTGCTCGCCGAGGTCAAGTCCGACGAGCATCTCAAGTCCATACCCGTCATCGTACTGACCACCTCCGAGGCCGAGCAGGACATACTGAAGAGCTACAACCTGCACGCCAACGCCTACGTGCCCAAGCCCGTGGACCCCGACGAGTTCGTCAGGGTGATACGGAGCTTCGACAGCTTCTGGCTGAGCGTCGTCAAGCTGCCCTGCCCCGGGGAGGCCGGCTGAAATGGTGGTCAAGGTCCTGCTGATAGAGGACAACCCCGACGACGCCCTGTTCATGCGCCGGGCGCTGCGGGACGCCGCGGCCGGCTCGTTCCGGGTGGCGCACGCCGACCGGCTGTCCTCGGGGTTCGAGCTCCTGCAGGCCGACGACTTCGATGTGCTGCTCCTGGACCTGTCCCTGCCGGACAGCTCGGCGGCAGACACCTTCCACCGGGTCCACGAACGGGTGCCCGACGTGCCGATACTCGTCCTCACGGGCCTGGACGACGAGACCGTGGGCGCGGAGCTGGTGCGCCAGGGCGGGCAGGACTACCTGGTGAAGGGCCAGGTGGACGAACACCTGCTTGGCCGCTCCATCAACTACGCCATCGAGCGGCACCGAATACAGCGGCAGATATCGAACCTGGCCGCGGAAAACATGGTCATGGCGCGCATAGGGCAGCTCATCAGCTCGACCTTCGATATCCAGGACGTCTACGAGAGCTTCGCCGTGGAGGCGGCGAAGGTTATCGCCTTCGACCGGATAATCATCATGGTCGTAGACCAGGAAGAGGGCGTGGCTCCCATCGAGTACAAGTCGGGCGGCGCCGACGTGCCGGGCCGGGAAACGGGCGACGTGCTGACCTTCCCCGGGTCTCTGGCCGAGGCTGCTACCAGGCGCAGGGAGGCCCTGATCGTCCAGGGCATAGAGCCAGAGGAGCTGACGGCCCGGTTTCCAGGCCTATCGCCCAGCGTCAGGGTCGGGTTTCGCTCCTTCCTCTCCGTCCCCCTCATGGCCAAGGGTGAGGTGGTGGCGGTGATGAACCTGGCGTCCATGTCCGACGGCGCCTACTCCGACAGGGACCTGAGGCTGGGCACGAGGATAGGGGAGCAGATCGCGGGGGCCATCGCCAACACTCAGCTCTACGCCCAGCGGGTAAGGGCCGAAGAGGAGCTGGCCCGCTCCAACGTGGAGCTGGAGCAGTTCGCCTCCGCCGCCTCCCACGACCTCCAGGAGCCCCTGAGGATGATCACGAGCTACATACAGATCCTGACCGAGGACTACGGGGACCGGCTGGACGGCGACGCCGACCGGTACGTCGGCTACATCGTAGACGGCGCCACCCGCATGAAGGCCCTCATAGACGACCTCCTGGCCTACTCGCGGATCGGAAACGAGCCCGCCCCCCTGGAGCCGGTGGACTGCAATGAGGTGCTGGAGCTGGTGCTCGGAGACCTGGCGGGAGCCATCGAGGACGTCAGCGCCAGGGTGACCCACGACCCCCTCCCCCAAGTGATGGGAGACGGCACCCAGCTGGCCCAGGTCTTTCAGAACCTGATCAGCAACGGGATCAAGTTCCGGGGGGAGGCAATGCCCCACGTCCACGTGTCCACCACGCAGATGGAAGGCGACTGGGTCTTCTCGGTCCGGGACAACGGCATCGGCATCGATCCGAGCCACTCCGAGCGCATATTCCAGATGTTTCAACGCCTCCACCACAGGTCCGAATACCCCGGGACGGGCATCGGCCTTGCCCTGTGCAGCAAGGTGGTGCAGCGCCACGGGGGGAGGATCTGGGTGGAGTCGGAGCCCGGAGCCGGATCGGCCTTCCGATTCACGATTCCGGTGTTATAACAGAACGGCTCTGGAGGCCGGGGAGGGGGCGAACATGAGATGAGAGGCGACCGGACCCCGGACCAAGTCCGCTGTCGACCCCGGAAATAGCCGGACGAGCCAAAGGAGCCAATGGGACACAGCATCGTGGAGGGAGGTTTCAAAATGACGTTAGGAACGCCCGAGAGGCCAATCGAGGTCCTCATAGTGGAGGACAACCCGGCGGACGTCGAGCTGACCCAGCGAGCCCTTGGGAACGCTCCCTACAACCACAACGTGACGGTTGCCGAGGACGGAGAGGTGGCGATCGCGATGCTGCGAAACGAGGGCGAGCACGCCAACGTGCCCCGCCCCGACGCCATCTTCCTGGACCTCAAGATGCCCAACAAGGACGGATGGGGAGTGCTCAAGGACATCAATGAAGACCCCAACCTGAAGGGGATCCCCGTCATGTTGCTGACGACCCTTCAAGCGGAGTCAACCCAGCTCGCCGAGTCGGGCATCCATCCCAGCCGCTACTGCCGCAAGCCTCCAGACCGGATTCGGATCAAGGCCTTCCTGGAGAGCGTCATACGCACCGGCTGAGCCGCACCGGCGTGAGTAGCCGGAGCCGGGCTTCCTTCGGAAAGGGCGATTCCCGCGAGGGAACGGCCGGCTCCGGAGAGGAAAAGGGCGACCTCGGCGACGGAAGAAGCCCTAGAACGTCGGCAGCTTCCGGGAGTAGTCAGCCCGGGAGTAGTCAGCCGGGGGTAGTCAGGAGGAAGAAATGCCTGTAGTAACCGTGGAAGGGCCCATAGGGGCGGGGGCGCCCGAGGTCGGCGTCATCGTGGCCAAGCTGCTGGACGCCGACTACGTGGACCGCGCCATACTCGCCGACGCCGCCAGGACCATGGGCACCACCGTGCAGGTCCTGGAGATCAAGCATGGTCGGATCCCCCTGAGGGCCCGCATTGCGCAGTTCCTTCAGACCATGCTGGAGCGCTCGGCAATGTCCAGCGGCGCCGGGGAGCCCTACGCCTTCTACAACGTGGACTACGTTCTCGGCGAGGACTACACCGATCTGGCCCAGGAGCCCTTGACCGCGGCCCAACGGCTGAACGACGAGCATTTCATCGAGGCGACCGGCTCGGTCATAAGGGACCTGGCAGCCGGGGGCAACGTGGTCATCATCGGGCGAGGTTCGACCATGTTCCTGAAGGACTTCCCCGGCGTGCTCCACGTCGGCCTGGTCGCCCCGTTGGAAGTGCGGATACGGAACATCCAGGAGAGGGAGCACCTCAGCCTCGAGGAGGCCGAGGAGCATGCCGACAACATGGAGAGGGCCAGGGTCGCCTATTTCAGGAAGTTCTTCAAAGTGGACCCCAACGATCCGACCCTCTACAACATCGTGCTGAACATGGCCCACGTGGGGGCCGACACTCTGGCAGAGATCATAGCCCACTCGGCCACCGACCTAGCCCGCGCGGACGTCGTCTCGCAGACCTAGGAATGGCCTGAACCAGTACGCTAACCGTCCACCGGGTGGGTGGAAATTCCCTGCCCGTGCCGAGCGCGGCGTGGGAGGGTGGCCTCAACAACCCGGGATGCGCCTGGGTTGTTCAGAGCATCCCTGGGGAACGGCAACCAGCCGGCGGCACTCACCCGGCCGGCGGTAGATTGGGCGGAGGGACTGTTGTATGACATTGGGAACGGCAGAGAGACCTGTCAAGGTTCTGATAGTGGAGGACAATCCAGGTGACGCCGAGCTGACTCGGAGGACCCTGGGCCAGTCGGAGTACCACTACGACGTGAGCGTCCTCGAAGACGGAGAAGCGGCGATGGATTACCTGCGCGGGGCAGGTCTCGAAGCCGCCACGGCTCTGCCCGACCTGGTGATCCTGGACCTTGGCCTGCCCAAGAAGGACGGGCGGGAGGTCCTGGCGGAGATGGGGGCGGACCCCGCGCTGAAGGACATTCCCGTCATCATATTAACCGTAACCAGGGCCGAGCGTCCCCTCATCCGGGAGCTGGGCATTCATCCCAGCCGCTACTGCAGCAAGCCCCTGGAGCTGGTCCGCTTTAGGGGAATCATGCGCGACATCGTGGGCAGTTAGCGGCTGCCCAGAGGCCCGGACAGAAGCTATCCCTTCTGGTATACCTGGACCCGGTGGCGGTTGCTCTCTACGACGTAAAGGCGTTGCTGCGCGTCGACCTTCACCGACACCGGCCCCCAGAAGTACGGCTCCGTCTGCGATGAGACGTGATACGGCTCCCTGAGGTGCTCCGGAAGGTCGGGCACCAGCTGGGCCCGGTCCCTTTCCGCCTTCTCCTCGGGGTTCACCGCGTAGTACTCGTCCGCCCACTTGGACAGCGTCGCCTGGCCCCTGAGACTTAGCTGAAAGGAGCCGTCGGGACCCAACACCTGCACCTGCTCGTTGCCCCAGTCGGCGACGTAGATGTACCCCTGGGCGTCGACGGCCACGCTGGAGGGCCGGTTGAACCGTCCGCCGCCGTCCCCCGGGCCGCCGTAGGACGCCACGAACTCTCCCCCCGGGGTGAACTTCTGGACCCGGTCGTTCCGCCAGTCTGCCACGTACACGTAGCCCTCGGAATCGATTCCTATGCCCCAGGGAAGGCTGAGCTCCCCCTCGCCGGCCCCGTTCTTCCCCCACCCCAGGATGTACTCACCGTCCGGTGAGAACTTCTGCACGCGGCCATTGTTCTGGTCGACTACGTAGAGGTTGTCGTCGGCATCCACGGCGATACCGGCGGGCCCGTCCATCTGGCCTGCCCCCGACCCGTGGACGCCCCACTTGGCCAGGAAGGCGCCTGAGCCATCGAAGACCGTCACCCGATGGAGGTGCTCGTCGGTGACGTAGGCGCGCTCTCGGCTGTCCAGCGCCACGCCCACGGGCCAGACGAACTGGCCGTCACCGGAGCCGCTCCCGCCTCCAAACTCACCCAGGTACTCCTCGTCCAGGTTGCATATACCCACCCTGATGGCCGGCGCCCGGTCCGGGTCGCACCGGTTGAGGACGAAGATGCGGCCATCGCTGGCGATGGCCGCGTCGTAAGGGTTGCAGAAGCCCCTTCCACTGAACGCCGCGGTGACGATGCCGATGGTCTTGACGTAGTCCAGGGTGAATGCGGGAGCCTGTGTAGTCACGGTCGGTTCTCCTGGGCGAGGGGCATCAGGCGAGCTGGTACTCCTTGGTGGAGGCGATCAGCCTCAGCATGTTTCCCACGCGCCGCTCTGAGTCGTCCCCCTCTTGGTGTTCCCTCAGGTCCAGCTCTCCATCCCGCTCCGCCAGGGCGACCAGCGACGATGCCGTGCCCTCGGACACGGAGATGGGGCCCATCAGGTCCAGACACTTGTCCACCAGCTTCTCCGGGCTCAGGACGCCGTCCCCGTCGACAGCCAGCCTGTCGATGATGGAGCGCACCCCCGGGTTCCGGACGTCGGACAGCTCCCTGGCGGCGAAATTGACCCGCTCCACCAAGGACCCGCTGTCGATCCACTCCATACCCTCGTGCCAACCCTCGACCGTCGGCGGCTGGAGGAGGCCCTGGCCCATGTAGAGCGCCTGGTCGGCAAGCTTCTGCGCGCCGAACGTAGGCTTCTGGTAGCTCCCCGCCATGCGGATGGCGCCAACCAGGAGCTCGACGGGACCCTTCACCCGAGAGTAGCGGGCCCGGTCGGACTTGAAGTAGTCGGAGTTGAACAAAGTCCGGAGCACCGGCCTAATCTCGTAGCCGGAGTCGAAGTAGGAGGCCTTCATCCGGTTGATGGTCTCCCGCCCTTGGTCGTCGACCTCGTCGGAGGCGAAGTACTGGAACAGACGCCGGCACACGAACTCGGCGGTGGCCTCCTGCCGGACGATTATGTCAATTATGTCCTCGCCGTTGAACTTGCCCGTCTCTCCCAGGAAGGTCTTTTCGCCGTGGTCGTGGTCATGGTCCCTGTACTCGAAGTGCCACGCTATACGGCCGTAGGGCCAGATGGAGTCCTTGGAGGCGCGCATGGCCATGAACTCGGCGTTTTTCAGCGTCCACCCGGTGAACGCCCGGCTGCACTCCTTGATGTCCTCCTCGGTGTAGTTGCCTATGCCCATGGAGAACAGCTCCAGGAGCTCCCGGCCGTAGTTCTCGTTGATGGCGTCCTTGTGGTTGTCCTGATTGTCCAGCCAGATGATCATGGCCGGGTCCTTGGACAGCTCCACCAGCAGGTCGGGGAACCTGCCCAGGCCGCAACGCCGGAACATGTCCACCTGGTTCAGCAGGGTCCGGGCCTGGTTCAGCTTGGTGTAGCCGGTGGCGAACAGCCCGTGCCAGAACAGGGCCATCTTCTCCTCGAGGGGACACCGGGTGGTGACCATGCGGTATATCCAGGTCGCGCCCGTGGAGGCCAGCATCCGGGCCTCCGACTGGTCCACGTGGTAGCGGCGTATCAGGTCGTCGGGCATGCTCCCGCGGTCGCCCGGGTTCAGAAGCTCCTCCACGGTCGCTTCGTAGCCTTGGGCCAGGTTCCTCTCCAGCTCTTCCCGGGTCGCCCCGAAGCCCGCCCGCCTCGCAAGGTGCGCCATCAGGTCCAAGTCTCTATCACCCATGCCGTGTCCTCCTGATATGTATGGGACTCGGATGTCTATCTGTCTAGAAAGTCGAGCTGCTCGAAGCCGCCGTTGACGATGGGCGCCGCTTCGACGCCCAGCCACCGCTCCAGGACCGTCGAGTACGTGCTGCGGAAGTCGTTGTTGGGCTTCATGTCGCCCTCGATCTGGTCGCCGGGCTTCAGGGACGGGAACTCGCCGTAAAGGCCTCCCTTGACCGCGCCGCCGATCACCAGGGCCACGCCCCCGGCGCCGTGGTCACATCCCGTGCCGTTGTCCGCGATGCGGCGTCCGAACTCGGTGAAGATCATCATGACGGCCTGGTCCTCCCGGCCGTGCTCCTTCACGTCGTCCCAGAAGTCCCCCACCGCGCCGTCCACCTCATTCCATAGCCGGCCGTGGTCGGACCGCAGGCCCGAGTGGGTGTCGAAGTTGCCGTGCTGCGTGTAGTAGACCCGTGTCCCCACGTCAGCGCACAGGACCCGGGAAATGTCCCTCAGCCGCTGGGCTATGGGGCTGGAGCCGTACTCCACCGTCGACTGGTACCCTTCGGAGGCCGTCTTCAGGACCTCGGCGCCCCTCAGGGCGCCCCCTCCCGTCTGGGCCAGGAACTCCAAGACCAGACCCCTGTCTCCCTCGGGGCCGTACATCCGAGAGAAGGCGTCCAGCGCGTACTTCTGCCACGGGTCGCCCTCCAGGTCCGGGTACAGGCCGTAGGTTGCCAAGTCGCCGACGGAGGTGACGGCCACGTCTCGGCAGGCCAGCGCCCTGGGAAGGCCGCGGCCGAAGTTGATGGCGGTGAGCACGTTGTCGCCCTGGGGGTCCAGGTCCCTGATGGTGCGGCCCAGCCAGCCCTCGGTGCCGATGGCGTCGGGCTCGGCCGTGTGCCAGATGTCCATGGAGCGGAAGTGGGAGCGGTTGGGGTTGTTGTATCCGATGCCCTGGATGACCGCCACATTGCCCTCGTCCCACAGCCTCTTGACGGAGCGCATAGCCGGGTTGAAGCCCACGTTGCCATCTATGGCAAGGACCTCTTCCTGGGGGATGGAGATGTTGGGCCGGAAATCGTAGTAGAGGCCGTCTCCGTGGGGAATGACGGTGTTCAACGCGTCGTTGCCCCCGGTGAGCTGCACCACCACGAAAGCGTTCTCCCGTGCCTTCAAACCCATGAAACCCTCCTCAGCGGTGTCGCCCGGCGGCCGCAAGCCGCAGCGTCCCCGTGGACCGGAGCAATGCTACAAGCGAGTTTAGCACGGCCCCGAAGAGAGGGTCAACGACAGCAGACTAACGTGGCAAGTCTCTCCACGGCCTACTCGCCCGTGGCCAGGAACTGCTCCAGGGGTTGGGCAGGCGACTTGATCTCCAGCACGATGGAGTCCTCCAGCCCCTGGATGCCGTGGACCACGCCCTCGGGGTGCCGGCAGACGTCCCCGGCTTCGAGCACGTGGGTCTCGTCTTCTATTACGACCTGCACCTTGCCCTGCACCACGTAGCAGAGGGACTCGTGCTCGTGGGTGTGGGGGGGCGAGCCCGCCCCGGGCGGCAGGTGCATCTTGATCATAACCATGTTCTCTGCGCCATACATAGGCTTCACCTTGATGTCCCCCTTGGTGGCCAGCCCCTGGACGCTCTTTATCCGGCGGTAGTCAACTTCCCCGTCTCTAACCACGTACATCGTCAACGCCTCCCATCAATTCGGCTGCCCACCGTTTACCGCCCAATCACTGCCGCGAAGAACCGGTCCTGGTATTGCTCGAACAGGCCCCAACGGTCCAGCTCCGTCTTGAGGACGGCCGGGTCCAGCCCCTGGCGCACCTGCTGGAACATCTCCTCGATCTTCTTCACCGCGCCCCGGGCAGGTCCGTGCCCGGGTCGGGCTCCAGCAGGCCCATGGTCTTCATCTCTCCCAGGTTGGACGAAAGGGAGGCCGCGGTATACTCGTAGATGAACTTCAGCAGGGACACGTCCCACAGCTCGTCCACTCCCTGGATAACCGAGGCCAGGTCCACGCTGCGGCTGTCCAGGTCTCCGGCGATCCGCTGGGCCACGGCCGATACCTCGTCGCCCACTATCTCCATCCCCTCCGGCTCGTTCCGATACTGGTACAGCAGGCCCGGGCTGTTGGGGCCCAGTCTCCGCACCAGGTCCTCCATGTACCTCCGGGCGTCGTCGCCGAACCCGTCAAGGTTGAGCATATACGTGGGAGTGACCATCGCGGGACGCTCGGCCACCACCGTGCCCTCCCGGACCACCGTCTCATCCTTGCCGGGCACCAGCTCCTGGTACAGGGGCTTGGTCACCACGTAGTAGTGGAGCCTCGTGACCCCAAAGGTGGCCAGATACTGCCTCGGCAGCCTTACCACCCGGGTGAGCTGTACGGCTTCCCTCAGCCGGCCTTCAGGGTCTTGCAACCGTCACTTCCGCCAACGTGGAATGGGTCCAACTTGATACATACTAGCCAGTAACCGCATTCCAGTCAACTTGCGCCTGGGAACGCCTGCACGATAGAATCCGCAGCATCCGCCCGGGCCGCAGCATACCCGCGGGCGCCATGGGTCCGTGGCGGACGCGTTGGTCAAACCGGGACCGCTGCGGCCCCCCGAGATTGGACTAGGAGGGTACCATGCCAGACCCCGGCATTCGTTACGGTTTGAGGCTGCCGCCCATGGGAGTCCGGGAGAACCTGGAGCTGGCCAGGTACGCCGACCGGCTGGGGGTGGACTCCTCCTGGGTCATAGAGACGAGGCTAACGGCCGACGCGGTAACCCCGCTGGGCGCCTACTCCGCCGTAACCGAGCGGATGAAGATGGGCACGGCGGTCATTCCCCTCTGGACCAGGAACCCCGCCCTCATAGCCCAGACCTTCGCCACCCTGGACGCCAACGCCCCCGGACGCATCATCCTGGGCCTCGGGGCCTGGTGGGAGCCCCTTGCCACGAACGTTGGGGTGAAGCGTGAGAGGGCGATACGGGCCATGCGCGAGGTGGTGGAGTCCGTCAGGCTGCTGCTGAAGAGGGACGCCCCCGTGACATACCTGGGCGAGTACGTCCACCTGGAGGATGTGTTCCTGGACCACGACGGCCTAGGTGGCCACGACGTAAAGATATTCGTGGCCGCCGTGGGCCCGCAGATGCTCCGCCTGGCGGGGCGCATCGCCGACGGGGTGATCCTGAACAGCAACCACACCGTCGGCGCCACGAGAAGGGCAGTGGAGGAGATACGGAAGGGGGCCGAGGCGGCGGGCAGGTCCATGGACGCCATCGAGCGTGTGAAGCCGCTGCCCCTGCGGGTGAACCGGGACAGGCAGGCCGCCCTGGACTTCGACAAGCCCCGCATCGCCCAGTACATCGCCCAGCAGCCTCACGTGGAGGGCCCCACCGAGGTCGATCCCGAGCTGGCCTCCAGGCTCAAGGAGGTGATCCCGTTCCCCGCCACCCAGGCCCAGGTCATGGAGGGGGCCAGGCTCATATCCAATAAGCTGGTGGAGAGCCTGGGCTGCTACGGCGACGTGGAGGAGGTGGTGTCCAGGGCGGGGGAGTTCCGGGATGCCGGAGTGACGCTGCCCATCACCGAAGCCGACCGCGCGCTGGTCGACGCCCTGGCCGGGATCTCCTAGCATCGGGATAGCCTGACAGGAGGCGACACACCCATGACGATGACTCTGGGCGCCGGAGACCTGCTGTACCAACCCGTCGAGAACTGGGAGAAGCTCCCCGAGGGATGGTCCTTCATCGAGGTCCCCGGGGTGGCCGTGGACTCCCGCGACCAGGTGTACCTGTTCAACCGGGGTGAGCACCCCGTAATCGTCTGCGACCGGCACGGGAACGTGCTGCGGACCTGGGGTCAGGGTATGTTCTCCGACCGCACCCACGGCATCCGCATAGGTCCCGACGACTCCGTATACTGCGTGGACGACAAGATGGGGACCATCCAGAAGTTCACCCCCGAGGGGAAACTGCTCATGACCATAGGGGAGGCCTTCAAGCCGGCCCCCAAGTGGGGAGGGCTTCCCTTCAACCGGCCCACCCAGGCCGCCGTCTCCCCGGTGACGGGAGACTTGTACATATCCGACGGCTACGCCAACTACCGCGTCCACCGGTATTCACCCGACGGCAAGCACGTCCTGTCCTGGGGCGCGCCGGGCATCGACGCGGGCGAGTTCGTAACCCCCCACAACCTGTACGTCGACGGCGACGACCTGGTCTACGTCTGCGACCGGGACAACCACCGCATCCAGATCTTCGACTCCCAGGGCAACTTCGTCACCATGTGGAACAACATCCACCGGCCCACCTGCATATGCATCGACCCCGAGGACCACGTCATCATCGGCGAGCTGAACGGCTTCGAGAACGTGGAGGACTGCCCGGGCCTCGGACACAGGGTGGGCGTGTACGACAAGGGGGGAAACCTGCTGACGCGCTTCGGCCGCCCGGAGGAGGGCGAGGGCCCGGACCAGTTCATCGCCCCCCACGGGATCGACGTCGACTCACGGGGCGACCTGTACGTCTGCGACGTCGGCTACACCATCCGGGGCCGGTACATGGACCCGCCCCGGGAGGTGAAGACTCTACGCAAGTTCGCGCGAGTACGGCGGTAAGGGTGCACCAGCGCTAGCCGTAGTGCACGCCCGCTATGGACACCAGTGAGCCGAACTCCTCGTCTGCGGGACACTGGTCGTAGTGGACCACGGCGCCCCTGGCCTCCCCCAGCATCCGGACCATGAAATGGATGGGGGCCGCGCCACAGATGCGCGTCCGATCCCCCTCCGTACGGATGTGGTCGCCCAGCCCCGCGTCCCCGCCGTCGCAGGCCGACTCCAGCCACCTTTCGTCCGACGAGCGTATCCCGGCCTTGGCCGCCGTGGTCCAGGGGGTCCGGGTCTCCGAAGGCGGGGCCTACGTGGCTCAGGTCACCGGCGGCCACCACCAGCGTCGCCCCTCCCCGAGCCTCTTCGGCCAGCACGTCGACGGCCTGCCATACCCTGGAAGCCTCGCCATCTCCGGCCTCCAGCAGAGACTCATGGGCCCCGCATAGCACCGGCACCACGCGCTTGGGCTCCCGGCCGGCCATGTAGTGCAGCCAGACGGCGGCCAGCTCGATGGAGTGCTCCCCGACGTGGTGGACCTCCTGGGAGAAGGCCGCCTCCTCGCCCAGGACACCCGCCACGCGGTCCACGACTCCGGTGTCGGTGGGGAGGGTGCCCCATGGTGTTGCATAGCTTTGGCGAGTCAGGGTCAGGCTGCCCGGAGAGCCGGAGTGGTCCGTGCCCAGAATGATCACAAGCTCCGCGTCCTCCACGGCCTGTCTCAAGGGAATCCAGGTGCGGGCGTAGGTCCGCCACCCCCTCGTGTAGTCGATGTGCGGACTGACCACGCCCTGCACGCCCGCGACGGAGTCGACCGGGCCCTCCGACTCCCTGCAGTAGGCGTCCATGACGTCCAGCAGCTCCCGGGGGTCCGCCGGGTAGCCGCCGCCGGCAAGGGCGGGCTTCCTGAAGGGCGCCGCCCGGTACGCCTCCCGGGTCTCGGAGAGCACCTGCCGAAACCTCGGGCTGTCCAGGAGCAGCGCCTCGTCCAGGCTGCGTATCAGCTCCTCCACCTGGCTGGGCATGATGTTGGAGCCGGTGCGCAGCATGAACCCCGCCCGCAGCGCGTCGGAGTCGCGCGTCCCATCACACAGCGCCAGCAGCGGGGCGACGGCCTGGGGGACCAGCGCCGTTCCTCCCGCCAGCCGCAATGGGTCACTGAGAGAGAGGACGGGCTGGCCCCGCCAAGTGATCCAGCGGACGTTGAGGGGCCTCAGCTTGGGAAACTCCTGGGGCATGACCAGACCAGTATATCCCATCGGCACGGTCCACGCCCCTGCCGTTCCGGGCGGGGCCGGTGCACTACGAGGAAAACAACGGTCTAGGCGCGGGCCGCCCGCATCTCCCGGCGGAGCAGCTCCGTCGCCTCCCGGTCCAGCCGGGGCACTCCCCCCTCCCCCTCTACGACCACGCCGTACCCTTCCCGAGCTCCCTCGCGGGTAACCTTGCCGTTCAGGAAGTCCCCGAAGACCAGGTCCAGGGACCGATCCAGGGGGTCGCCAAATCCCCCTCCCCCTCCCGAGACGATGGTCACCACGTCCTGACCGGCCACGGGGATGAAGGTGCCCTCCCGGGGCAGCTCCACGGCCCCCTCCGAGCCAGGCCCATCGGAGGCCGGATTATGCACGATGCTGGTGGTGGCGCCCTCGCCGCCCCCGGTGAGTCCCTGTGCGGCGACCGTGTGCCGGTTGGAGTGAGTGGCCACGTAGGCGTCCACCAGAAGGCGGTACTCCTTTCGGACGCCCACCCCGCCCCTGAACCGGCCCGGGCCAGCCGAGTCGGGCACGTACTCCAGCATGTCCGCCATCATGGGGAACTCGGACTCCATCGCCTCGATGGGCAGGTTGGATGTCTCCCAGATGCCGTCAATTCCGTCCTTGGTCTCCCTCGCCCCTCCACCGCCCGCCACCGTCTCGTAGTAGATGAAGTTGGGGGCCCGCCGGCTGCTGAACCCCATGCCGTGGACCCCGTGGGACCCTGCCACCACCTGCCGGTCGACCGCCGGCTGCAGCGCGGCCAGCAAGAGGTCCGGCAGCACGGCGCACACCTCCGACCGGGCCCCCACCGGCGACGGCGGCATGGCGTTGAGCAGGCAGCCTTCGGGCACCGTCAGGTCCACTGCCCTCCAGAACCCCGCGCTGGCCAGGGCGGTGGGGTCCAGCACAGACCTGAGCACCCAGCCGACCATGGCCGCGGTGGCCGAGTAGGGGCAGTTGATCCCCCAGCGGGCTGGCCCGCCGGTGCCCGTGAAGTCCAGGGAGATGACCGGCTCCGGCCGGTGGCGCACGGTGATGCTCGCCTTCATTGGGATGGGCTCGTCGCTGTCCATATCGTCGTCCATGTAGTCGACGGCCTGGTAGGCGCCCTCCCGGAGACTGAGGATGCCGTGCCGTATCTTGGCCTCGGACACCCGGTGGGACTCCTCCATCGCCATGCCCAGCACGTCGGCGCCGTGGCGCTCGGCCAGCTCCTGCATGCGCCTGACTCCCAGGTGCACAGAGCCTATCTGGGCGCGAATGTCCCCCTCCCGGCTGCCCGGGTCCCGGACGTTCAGCAGGACCGTCTCCAGGACCTCCCGGTTCAGCTCCCCGGCACGGTGGATGCGTATGGGAGGGAGCCGGATGGCCTCCTGGAATATCTCGGTGGAATCGCCCAGGGCGCACTGCCCCGGGGCCTTGCCGCCCACGTCGGGCCAGTGCCCGGTGTTCCCCACGAACCCCAGGAACCGGCCCCGGTGGAACACGGGCCCGACGAAGGTGACGTCGGCCAGGTGGGACGGCCCTCCAGAGTACGGGTCGTTCACCATGAACACGTCGCCGTCCCGGAGGGTGTGGGCAGGGTGCCGGTCCAGGATGGCGCCGCCGGTGAACATGAAGGAGGAGATGTGGATGGGCTGGCTGATGTCCCCGATGCACACCACGTCGCCGTTGGCGTCCATGACCACGCTGGAGCAGTCCTGCCGCTCCTTGATATTGGTGGAGTACGCGGACTTGATCAGCGCCGCTAGCATCTCGTCGGCGGTGGAGACGAAGGCGTTGCTGATCACCTCGGTCGTAACGGGGTCCAGACGGGGACCGGTCATGCCGCCCTCCAGCGTAGCCGCCGTGTGCCGGTATTCTAGTGACGCCCCAACTCGGCTGTCAACGAGCGCCGGCGGCGCGGCGGGCGGGCCGCCGGATGACACCTCCGTCAGGCCATGGGTATAATATGCCCTGCCATACGGACGCGGCCAGGGGGACCGCGCCGGGTCCACAGCAGGAGGTGACCATATGCCCAGGGGAAACGAGCCTTTGGGACCGATTGCGTCCACGGTGCTGTTCGAGAACGAGCGAGTGAAGATATGGAACCTGGTCATCGAACCCGGCGGGTCGTGCCCGTGGCACCTGCACGAGCGGGACTACATCACGGTCCGGGTGGCCGGAGACCCCACCACCCTGGAGCTTGAGGACGGGACCACCCTGCCCGGCTCCTCGGAGGTCGGCCAGTGGCAGTACCACACCGACCACCAGGTCCACCGGATCCTCAACCACAACGACAGCGAGTACAAGAACATCCTCATCGAGCTGAAGGACTGACGGGGAGCTGAAGGACTGACTGGGAAGGGCTCCCAGCGCACGGGAAGGACGGAGGTAGCACAGATGGAGCGAATGGGAGTGGCTTTCGCCGAGGGGCTGCAGCCCGGCGAGGTCGTGGAGTGCGTTAGGCTGGCGGAGGAGGTGGGGTACGAGTCGGCATGGATGGCCGAGGGGCACGGCGGAGACCAGTTCTCCATCCTGACCGCCTGCGCCGCCGCCACCGACCGCATTCTCCTGGGCACCAGCATCAGCAGCGTCTTCGTGCGGTCTGCGCCCACCATAGCCATGGCCGCCGCCACCGTGGACCTGTACTCCCAGGGGCGTTTCATACTGGGCCTCGGCTCCAGCCACAAGGTGCAGGTGGAGCCGGAGCACGGCCTGACCTTCGGACGCCCCGTCCAACGCATGCGGGAGTGCATAGACATAGTGCGGACCCTGCTCAGGGACGGCGAGGTGTCGTACCGGGGAGAGATATACGACATCGACAACTTCAAGCTGTGGTTCGAGCCTCATAGGAAAGAGCTGCCCGTCTACGCCGCCGCGGTGTTCCCACGGATGCTGGAGGTCTGCGGAGAGATCGCCCAGGGGGCCCTTCTGGTCTGGACCACTGTGGAGTACTGCAGGACAGCCGCCGGACACGTGGCGGAGGGGGCCAGGCGGGCCGGCAGGGACCCTTCGGAGGTGGACGTGGCAACAATGATCCCTTGCGCCGTCTCCGATGACAAGGACCGGGCCCGGGACTCCATGCGGATGGCCATAGCCAGCTACGTGGGCCGGTTCCCCAGGTACCGCCGGCTGATGGCGGAGGCGGGCTACGCGGACGAGCTGGAGGAGGTACGCCGGGCCTGGGAGGAGGGAGACGTGCCCGGGTCGCTGGCCCTGGTGCCCAAGCCCCTGATCGACAGCATAACGCTGGTGGGCACTGCCGAGGAGTGCCGCGCCAGCCTGGACGCCTACCGGGCCGCCGGAATCGACCTGCCCATCATCTTCCCCAACACCTCGGGGGCCCAGGCCAAGGCCGAGGCGATGGAGATCATCCGGGCCTGCGCCCCCCGATAGACTGCGCCACGTCCCAAGCCCCTGCTAGGCCTGGGACCGGCCCGCCCAGTCACCGGCCCGCTCCCCTATCATGGCGGCCGTGGCGTTGGTGTTGGCCCGGGGCACCTGGGGCATCACAGACGCGTCGGCCACCCGGATTCCCTCCAGGCCATGGACTCGCAGGTACTGGTCGACGACTGCCATGGGGTCCGACGAAGGCCCGATCTTGCAAGTGCCCGATATGTGCCTGGCCGTGCCCAGGTTCCTCACCAGCCAGGCGTCCAGGGCATCGTCGGAGGCCAAATCGGCGTCCGTCGGAAGGACGCGACCGGTCACGATGGCCCGGAAGGCCAGAGTCTCGGCCAGACGCAGGCAGAGGCGGATGCCGTCTCTCATGCGCTGCCGGTCCCAGGGGTCCGACAGGTACCTGTACTCGAAGTACGGCTGCACGCCGGGGTCTGCGGTGGACAGCCGCACCTCGCCGTAGGAGGCGGGAAGCTGCAGGGAGCAGGCGAGTCGAATGGTCCCCTCGGGTATCTCCTCGCCGCTGATGGGCAGGTACTGGGCGCTGATCATGAGGTTCATGTCGTTGGGGTCGTCGGACCCCTCGGAGGTGTACCGGAGGATCGTGCGCTGGAAGAGGTTGTCCGGCTCGACATGGACCCCATCCCTGAGCTTCAGGGACACGGCGGCGTTGGGGTGATTCCTCAGGTTCTGCCCCACGCCGGGCAGGTCGTGGACCAGGGGCACCCCCACGTCCTGGAGCTGCCGTGCGGGCCCGACGCCGGAGAGCAGCAGGAGGTGGGGGGACCTGACCCCCCCGGCACTGAGCACCACCTCGTCGGCCCCCAGGGTGAATATCTCGCCGCCGCTCTCCACTTCCACGCCCACCGCCCGCTTGCGGTCGAAGACCACTCGCCTGGTGTACGCATTGCCCCTGACGGTGAGGTTGAGACGGTGGCGGGCGGGGTTCAGGTGGGTGACCGCCGTGCTCATGCGGATGCCTTCGGGGTTGTTCATGGGGACCGCCCCGACTCCCCCGGTGTTGGGACCGTTCATGTCGTGGTCGTCGGGGAATCCCAGGGCCCTGGACGCGTCGTAAAGGGCCTGCTGGATCGGCGGCCGCTCCACGTCCAGCCGTCGAAGGATGGGAATAGGGCCCTCGGAGCCGTGGAAGTCGTCGTGGATGTCCGCGTCGGTCTCCAGCTTCCTGAAGTAGGGCAGCACGTTGACATATGACCACTCGGGACTGCCCCAGGACGCCCAGAGGTCGTAGTCCTCTGGCAGCCCTCTCAGGTACGTCTGGCCGTTGATGGAGCCCGATCCGCCGATGACCTTGCCCTGGGCCACGTGTATGACGCCCCGCTCGGGGGTCATCACCGCTTCCAGGGCCCAGTTGTGGGGAGCGCCCTGCACCTCGGCGTCCCGGGTGTAGCCTATCTTCACGTCGTCAGGCAGGCTGTCCAGGTCCGGGTAGTCGGGGCCCGCCTCCAGGAGGAGGACCGACCGCGCCGGGTCCTCGGCGAGCCGGGCCGCGGCCACGCAGCCCGCGGTGCCGGCTCCGACCACGATGACGTCGTACTTCATTCTCCACCATCCTTTACCAGATACGGGCCTCTACCAGATACGGGCCGGATACCGGCAGGATACGGGGTCAGGATACCGGAACGATGGGCGCTTATCAACAGACGTTATGTAAATATGTCCAGGGGCAGGAAGGCCGAGACCATCACGTTGGGCAGGTCCACGATCTCACTGATCTTCAGGTCCACTGCCACGCTGCATATGCAGTAAGCTTGCTCCCGCGTCCATCCCCTGTGGACCAGAAGGTCGATCATGTTCAGGACCGCGTTTCGGGCCGCCAGAGTCACATCCTCGGACTCGTTGCTGTCATCGGAAAAGGGGTAGCCGGTGGTGGCCAGGAACCGGCGGGGCGCCGCCATCTCGGGCGTGGTGAAGAAGTCGTCCCGCTCGTACATGGGTACGCTTACGTTGCGCTCCCGGGCCTCCCCCTTGCGCACCCGGAAGCTTGCCCGGAGGGTCGCACTCATTTCGACGGCGGTGCCGCACGACTCTCCGTCTCCCTGGGCGAAGTGGGCGTCGCCCGCCGAGAACAGGGCGCCCTCCACGAACACCGGTAGGAGCAGACGGACACCCGCGGTCATCTGCTTGGTGTCCATGTTGCCGCCGTTCTCACGGGGAGGGATGGTGCGCAACCCCTGGGAGGCGATGGGCTCCGAGTCCGGCACCGCATGGGTCGGGTCCGGGGGCATCACGAAGCCGCCCCGTCCCAGCAGGTCGCTCTCCCTAGCCGCGATGCGCCGCATCAGCTCGTGGGAGGGGGCGACTCCCATCACGCCCATGAACGACGCGTCGGGGACGCGGACCCCGGGAAGCTCGGCGGAGGTCGCGTAGCCGTCCCGAATGTCCCACTTCACCAGGTAGGGCCGCTCGAACACGCCGCGGAGCAGCCCGAACCCGGGCAGTATGGTGGTGAAGCCGAAGGAGCCGGGCTCTATGCCCAGCACCGTGACCTCCAGCAGGTCCCCGGGCCCGGCGCCCTCCACGTAGACCGGCCCGGTCAGGGCGTGGCTGCTGCTCAGAACGACGTTCTCCAGGTCCGAGGAGACCATGCCGGGCGTGATCTGGAGGTCCAGCCCGTCCCGGGTGTCCATCACGACCTCCTCCCCCTGCTGGACGCGAAGGGCGGGAGGGATGTCCGGGTGCCACCGGTTGTGGCCCTTGCCGGGTTCGCCGCTGCACTGCTTGCTGAAGTCGAGGGTTATCCGCTTCATGGCTGCTCCTCTCGGCAGGGGAGTGGACGTGGGATGGGCCGGACACGGGGGAGTGTAGTTTGGGGCCAGGGGCGTGTCAACGATGGGCGGCGGCGGAGCACAGGCGCCCTGGCATGGACGGTCATACTCCGATTTGGTACACTACGCCCGACTTTCCGGGGGCGCCCAGCTCCCCCAGGGGTGCCGAGCTTCCCGCCGAGCTGCCAAGGAGGACCGATGGCCGACTACTCCGACATCACGTACGAAAAGAGGGGCAGGGTTGGCGTCCTGACGTTGAACCGGCCCAACAAGCTGAACGCCCTGTGGCCGCCCATGGAGGACGAGATACGCCGGTGCTGGCGCGAGTTCAACCGGGACCCCGACGCACGGTCCCTGGTGATTACCGGGGCCGGACGGGGTTTCTGCACGGGCGAGGACGTGGGAGTGCTGCGGGAGATACTGGAGGAGTACTCCAAGCCGGGGGCGACGCCCCAGCGGGCCAGCGCCATCCCCCAGGACCTGATCGAGATGGTGGAGAAGCCGGTGGTCGCCGCGGTCAACGGCGCCGCAGCCGGCGCGGGCTTCGGGCTGGCCCTGGCGGCGGACATCCGCATCGCCTCCGAGTCCGCCGCCTTCCACTGCATCTACGCCCGCAGGGGGCTGGTGTGCAGCTGCGAGGTGTGGTTCCTTCCCAGGCTGATGCACCTTGGTCCCGCGGTGCACAAGATACTCCTGGGCGAGACCATCGACTCGGCGGAGGCGCTGAAGTACAACCTGGTCTCCGAGGTGGTGCCCGACGACCGGCTCATGGACCGGACCATGGAGGTGGCGGAGCGCTTGGCGGCAGGCCCTCCCTCGGCCCTGAAGTTCACCAAGAAGGCCATACAGAACGCCCTCATATCGGACCTGAAGTCCTCCATGGAGTACGTGTCATACGTCCGGGGCGCAGCCTCCTCCGCCGAGGCGGACGAGGGCGGGCGGGCCTTCCTGGATAAGCGCCCTCCCCGGTGGTAGTCGGGCGTCCCCGCCGCAGAGCAAGCAGATGCAAGTGGCCGTAAAGCTGCTGGAGGGAGTGCGGGTACTCGACGTATCCCGGGGCATCGCCGGGAATTTCGCCGCCCGGCAGATGGCCGACCTGGGGGCGGACGTGGTCCTGGTGGAGCCGCCAGGCGGCATCTCATCCCGGGAGACGGGCCCCTTTCCCGGCGACAGGCCCGACCCGGACGCCAGCGGCACCTTCCTCTACCTGAACCTGGGCAAACGCTCGGTCACCCTGGACCTGGACTCCGACGCCGGACGCGACATCTTCCGGGAGCTTTGCTCGGGGGCCAACGCGGTCATCACCGACGTGTCGACGGGGGAGGCAGACCGCCTGGGGCTGGACTTGGAATCCCTTGGACGGGACACTCCCGGACTCGTCGTGACCATGGTGTCCCACCTTGGCAGAGGAGGCCCCTACGAGCACCACCGGGGCGTGGAGCTCACCGACATGGCCATGAGCGGCCACGTCAACCTGTTGGGACGGCCCGACCGGGAGCCGGTGAAGTTCGGCGGCGAGCCGGGGCAGTTCCTGGGGGGATACGCCGCCTTCGGCGCGACCATGGCCGGCGTGTACGAGGCCGAGCTCAGCGGCACGGGCCAGGTCGTCGAGGTGTCCATACGGGACGCGCTGGCCCTCTCCCACGTGGAACTGTTCTGCAGATACGCCTACACCGGACAGATGCAGGAGCGGGGCTACCAGCAGCTCGTGTACCCGTGCAAGGACGGCTACGTATCCATACAGCTCATGTTCGACGCCTTCTGGGGACGCATCTGCCGGCTGATAGGACGCCCCGAGCTGGCTGTGGACCCGATGTTCTCCACCTTCCACGCCCGCAGGGAGAACGCGGAGCTGCTGGACACCATAGTGATCCAGTGGACCATCGAGCACACCCAGGAGGAGATATACCAGGCCGCCCAGAAGGAACGGGTCACGGCGGGATACCTGGCGAAGATCCCCGACCTGTTCCTGTCACCCCAGCTCCAGTACCGGGGCTTCTTCCAGGAGGTGCCCCACCCAGTGGCCGGGGCGCAGCGCTATCCCGGCGCACCCTACAAGGTCGACGACCTCTCTCCGGAGCTGGGGCCCGCCCCGGCCCTGGGGGAGCACAACCTCGACGTCTTCTGCCGGGAACTGGGGCGCACCCCTTCGGAGCTGGACGGCCTGCGCGAGAGCGGGGTGGTCTGACCAGCCATGGACCGCCTCGCCTGCTCGATGCCAGCTCCCTGATGCCCGCTTCCTAATGATGGATCGCCAAGACCGCATGACCTACCCTCTCGCTGACGTACGAGTCCTGGACCTGGGCATGTTCATGGCCGGGCCGCTGGCCGGCCGGTTCCTGGGCGAGATGGGCGCCGAGGTGATAAAGGTGGAGGCCGGGAGCCGGCCCGACCCCCTGCGCTTCCAGGCGCGGGACATCTACCCCGGCGGCGACCCGGGAGAGCGTCCCTGGAACCGGTCGGGCATGATCAACGAGCGCAACCGGTCGAAGCTCGGCCTCTCCCTGGATCTGAAGTTCCCCGAGGGCAGAGCCATCTTCCTGGACCTGGTGCGGATCAGCGACGTGGTGCTGGAGAACTTCCGAACGGGAGTGTTGGACTCCTACGACCTGGGCTACGAGAGCCTGCGCCGGGCCAACCCGTCCATCATCCAGGTGTCTCTCACCAGCCAAGGCGCCTTCGGGCCCGAAGCGGCCTTCGGCTCGGCCGGGGCCACCCTGGAGTACATGAGCGGCCTGATGAGCATCACGGGCTACCCGGGAGACTGGCCCGACTTCTCCGGGCCAAACCTGCCCGACTTCCTGACCCCCTACAGCGCCGTGGGGCTCACCCTGGCGGCCCTGCTGTACAGGCGCCGGACGGGAAAGGGGGTGTGGATCGACCTAGCCCAGCGGGAGCTGGCCGTGGCGGCCATCGGAGACGTGGTGATGGACTATAGCATGAACGGGCGGGTCCAGGAGCCCGCCGCCAACCGCCATCCAAACTACGCCCCCCACGGCGTGTTCCGCTGCGCCGGGGAGGACCGCTGGGTGGCGCTGGCCGTCAGAGACGACGACGAGTGGAAGGGCCTATGCGCCGTCATCGGCAGGCCGGACCTGGGGTGTGACCCCAGGTTCGCCACCGCCGAGGCCCGGCACCGGAACCAGGAGGACCTGACACCCATCATCGAAGCTTGGACCTCCCTCCGCTCCCCCACCGCCGCGATGGAGGCGATGCAGCACCAGGGCGTCCCCGCGGGGGCCGTCCTGAAGGCCGGCGACCTGTACGGCGACCCGCACCTGCGGACGAGGGGGTTCTACGACACCGTCGACGACCCAGACGGGGGCGCCTTCGAGTACCCGGGGCGTCCCTGGAAGTTCTCCCGCAGCGTCGTGGACAACCGGTCGCCGACGCCCCTCTTCGGAGAGCACACGCGGCACGTCTGCCAGGACATTCTGGGCATACCGGAGGCCCGAGTGAACGGCCTCGCGGAGCAGGGCGTCCTGGCAAGGGAGCCCAGCGTCATCTATCAGGCAGTGCCGACGGACGAACGGGCCTGACTCCGGCCGCCGCGGTTAGCGGGACCCTGCCGGGGCCCTCACGCCCGTTTCACGATGGCCACGGGCCCCACGGCCACTGGGCCTGGCAAGCAGCAGCGACGTGGCGTGCTCCAGGGTCGCGTCGTCGAGGGACGCCAGGGGCACCGGGGCGCCGCCCTGCAGGGAGCACATGGGAACGCCGTCCCTGAACGCGACGCGGTTGCCCAGGGTCGCGGCCACCCGGTCTCCCGGCGTGAGGACGCCGACCAGGTTCAGGGGGTCGCAGGCGGACACCACCACCCAACGTCCCTCTCCCTCGGGGCTCCTCTCCGCCCGGAGCATCTCCACGGCCTCGGGCAACGCGAACTGCTCCCCCACGTAGCCCGCCACGAAGCGTCCACCCCGTATCTCGCCGCGGGCCTCCATCCGCCGCAGAATGCGCACCAGGTCCCTCCAACGGGGCGCGTTGGCCTCCCGGGCCAGGAGCTCGGGGCACAGGACCCCGTACCTTCGCAGCAGCTGGCGGGCCAGGGCGTCGGAGACGTCCTCCTGGGGAGCGGCCGCTTCCAGCAGCGACCACCGGCTGTACCCCCTGTTACGGACCCCGACCCATCGCCTGGCCCTTGAGCCGCGCCGGCCGTGCACCGGCTTCCCGTCGATCCGGCGGCGCAGGGGCTCCATGCTGTCCGACGTGACCCTCCCAGCCGCGGCCAGTGTCCACATGGCCGCCTCCACGTCCGCCGGCAGACGGCGGGTAGCGGCCACGATCTCGGACAGGAAGGACGCGCCTCTCCGGTCGAGGTAGGCCAGCACCTCCCCGGCGGCGCCGTCGAAGCCGTCAGCGCCGTCGGACCCGTCGCCGAGAAGCCAGCCCAGCGCATCGCGGAGGGCGATGCTGACCGGCGTGTTCCTGGTCAGGGGCCCCCGGCCCCCGCCGTTCCCGTTCTCCTCGTGACGGGACAGGCGGCCCCATACCACCTCGCCCTCCAGGCACAGCCGGTCCAGCATGGCGGGCGTATACCCTCCCACCCGGGCCGGAAGCAGGTCTTGCTCCCAGGCCCCGCAGGCCGACTCGAAGCCCTGGAGGGCCTCGACGGCCTCCAGCAGCCCCGCCTCACCCTGGAGCTGGGACCCGGGGTACACGTGATGCCAGCGCAGCAGGAAACGGAGGAAGGCGGCGGGGGGCACGGGCTCCACCTGCTTGCGCAGGCGTCCTATGGTGCTCCTGTGAATGCGGGCCAGGATGCGCCTGTCGCAGTATTCCTCCACCTCCATACCCGGACGGAACCGGCCCTTCAGCACCAGGCCCTCTACCTCCATGCTTGCCAGGGCTATCTCCAGGGCGCCGCGACCCAGGGCCAGCGCGGCGGACATCTCGTCGACAGTGAAGGGGCCCCAGCACTCGGCGCGCCCTCGGACCAGGGCCAGCAAAGCCTCGTCCGCGTCCTCATCCCTGGACGAGACAACCTCTGGCAGCGGGGGTCGCCACCTGGCGGCAGGGTAGACGGCTGCCGCCTGAGCGGCCCACTCCGCGGGCGCCCACGCGACCCACGGGCCCTCGTCTGCTCCTTCCCCATAGATCTCGATGCGGTGGGCCCGGCCCGCGCGGGACAGCTCCTCGAACCATTGGCACACCTGGTCCTGGTCGCCCTGGGGGTGGCCCCGGGCCGCGTCCTCCAGGGGCATCACTCCTAGCACTGAGAGGGCATCGTGCAGCTCGTCGGCGTCCCGGACCGGGGGCCAGGCGTTCCTGGACTCGTCCTCGATGGCCCCCTGGTCGAGGGCGCCCAGGTCCCGGGCATCCTCGGGGAGCGCCCTTCGCAGCGAGACGGCCCGTGCCCGGCGCTCCTCCAGGGGCGCGTCGTCCAGAAAGGCGTAGGGCATGGCGTTGAGGACCTGGTGGGCGAAGACCGACGGCTGCAGCGTGTCCCTGGCGTGCACCTCTATGGTGCCCGCCTGGACCTCCGCCAACACGGACTCGAGGCCCCTAAGGTCCATCGCCTCGGTGAGGCAGTCCCGCACCGTCTCGAACACCAGAGGGTGGTCGGGCACCTCGATGTCCTCGGCCACGGCGTTGTCCTGGCAGGCCACCTGAGCTGGGAACACGGCGGCCAGCAGGTCGTCGGACCGCATCCTCTGCAGGGGAGAGGGCACCTTCCGGCCGCCGGTGTGCCGCAGGATCGCCAGGGCGCGGGTGGCGTCCCACCGCCACCTGGTCCCGAAGATGGGCGCCTGCAGCACCGCCTGGGTAAGGACCTCCTCGGCCCGCTTGGAGTCCACGTAGGAGAACACCTCCGAGACGGGAAAGGAGAGGGACGGCCCCAGGGAGAAGTTGATGCCGTCGTCGGTGGCCGACGCCTGGAGCTCGAAGTCGAAGCGGCGGCAGATGCTCTTTCGGAGCGCCATCCCCCAGGCCCGGTTGATGCGAGACCCCAGGGGGGAGTGGATGACCAGCTGCATGCCGCCGGTCTCGTCGAAGAAGCGCTCGGCGACGATGCGCCGGCCGGTGGGGACCAGCCCCAGGACGCGCTTCCCCTCCTCGACGTAGGCGATGAGCTGCCGGGCGGCGTCCGGGGGCACGCCGGTCTCCGTCACCAGCCAGTCCTCCCCTGTACCGGGCCCCGCGCCGGGGTCGCCCAGGCGCCTGTCGATCTCCTCCCGCAGCTCGCTGACCTCCTGGGATAGCTCCCCGGTGCGGCCCGGAGCCTCTCCCAGCCAGAAGGGTATCGTGGGGCTCTGGCCCTGGGCGTCCACGACACGGACCCGGCCGCTCTCCACCCTGGTTATCCTCCACGGCGTGTTTCCCAGGAGGAACACGTCGCCGGCCATGCTCTCGATGGCGAAGTCCTCGTTCACCGTCCCCACGAAGACGCCCTCGGGGTCGGCCACCACCTCGTAGTCGGCGTTGTCGGGAATGGCCCCGCCGCTGGTCAGGGCCGCTATCCTCGCTCCCCGGCGTCCCTTGAGGCGGCCCGCGACGCCGTCCCGGTGGAGCCAGGCCCTGGCCCGCCCGTGACGAGGCGCATACCCCTGGGACAGCACCTCGACCACGCCGTCGAACGACTCCCTGGTCAGGCCCCGGTAGGGGTAGGCCCGGCGACACATATCGTAGAGCCCGTCTTCGCTCCACTCTTCCAGGGCACATGCGGCAACCATCTGCTGGGCCAGCACGTCCAGCGGCCAGTCCGGGATTCGTAGCGTGTCCAGGTTGCGGCGGCGCACGGCCCGCAGCAGGGCGGCGCACTCTACGAGCTCGTCCCGGGTCAGGGGGAACACCCGTCCTTTGGGCACCGCTCCCAGGTGGTGCCCCGATCGCCCGATCCGTTGGAGCAGCAACCCGATGGACCGGGGGGAGCCGATCTGGCAAACGAGGTCGACGACGCCCACGTCGATGCCCAGCTCCAGGGAGGCGGTGGCTACGCACACTTTCACCTGGCCCTTCTTGAGCCTCTCCTCCGCTGCCAAACGGGTGGCCCGGGACAGGCTGCCATGGTGGGTGGCGACCGCCTCCTCGCCGAGACGCACCGAGAGCTGGTGGGCCACCCGCTCGGCCAGACGACGAGTGTTGACGAAGACCAGGGTCGTGCGATGGCCCCTCACCAGCTCCGCCACCGAGTCCAGGGTCTCGGCCCACAGCTCATGGGTGGCGATGGGCCCCAGCTCCTGCTGTTGGGGCATGCTGACGCCCAGGTCCACGGTCCTGGCGTGGCCGGTGTCCACGATGGTGCAGCTCGGCGTGCCGTCCTCGGCGACGTTCTCGTTGCCCACCAGGAAGCGGGCGACGTCGTCTATGGGCCTCTGGGTGGCCGAGAGCCCGATGCGGGTGACCGGCCCATCGGCCAGCTCGCACAGCCTCTCTACGGAGAGGGACAGGTGTGAGCCCCTCTTGTCGTCGGCCACGGCGTGGATCTCGTCCAGGATCAGCGTCCGAGTGTCCTTGAGGCCGGCGCGCCCGCTCTTGGACGTCAGAAGGATGTACAGGGACTCGGGGGTGGTGATCAGGATGTGGGGCGGGGTCCTGGCCATCTTCTGACGCTCGGAGGCCTTGGTATCGCCCGTGCGGACGGCGGTCCTGATCTCTGGCAGGTCCAGCCCCATCTCTTGGGCCAGGGCGCCTATCTCCTCCAGGGGCACGGCCAGGTTCTTCTGGATGTCGTTGGACAGGGCCTTGAGGGGCGAAACGTACACCACCCGGGTCTCGTCGGGCAGGCCTCCGTCCAACGCCTGGCGCACCAGGGAGTCGATGCAGGTGAGGAAGGCGGCCAGGGTCTTGCCCGAGCCGGTGGGCGCCGCGATGAGGGTATGCCGGCCCTGGGATATGGCCGGCCAGCCCACATCCTGGGCGTCGGTGGGGGCGTCGAACCTCCTCGCGAACCATTCCCGGACCAATGGATGGAACAGTGAGAGGACCATATATCCAAGTTTAGCACCTTCCCCTCGCCTCCCGTCACCACCCCCGTGTCACTGTGATAATATAGGCCCACATCGGTACCCACAGTGGGCTACCCCCAGTTCGGTACAACGAGGTGACCAAAGATGACCACCGTCGGCCGCGGCAAGTACACCTACGAGCTGGTCCAGGACTGGCCTAAGCTGCCTCCCGGCTTCTCCCTGAGCACCACCAGCAGCGTGGCCACGGACTCCCAGGACCGGGTGTACGTGTTCCAACGGGGGGAGCCGCCCGTGTGGGTGTTCGAAAGGGACGGCAGATATGTCGGCACCTGGGGGCACGGCTCGTTCATACGGCCCCACGGCTGCTACATACAGGACGACGTCATCTACCTGACGGACACCGACGACTCGGTGGCCATGCGGTACACGCTGGACGGGAGGATGCTGCAGATCATCGGGAAGCGGGGCCGGCACTCGGACTCTGGGACAGACGTCTACGGCGACCTGGTGCCAAGGGCCGCCCCACCGTTCAACCACCCCACCGGCCTGGTGCCCGCGCCCTCGGGAGAGCTGTACGCGGCCGACGGCGAGAAGAACTGCCGCGTGCACCGGTTCACCGCCGGCGGGCGTCTCATCTCCTCCTGGGGAGACCCCGGCAAGATGGAGCCCAACCAGTTCCACCTGCCCCACGGGATCCTGGTGGACGGCGACGGCCGAGTCTACGTGTGCGACCGGGAGAACTCCAGGGTCCAGGTGTTCGACGTCGACGGGAACGTGGTCTCGGTGTGGACGGACCTGCGCCCCCCCACGGACATAGCCATTGACTCCGAAGGGGCCTTCTACGTCAGCCAGTTCGGGTTCAACATCAGCCACCGGTACGAGGGCTACCCGCCGCCCACGGGCAGCGGCAGCGCCCTCAAGGACGACCAGGGTCGGCGCACCGTGCGGCCCGACGGACCGCCGCAGATCAGCGTCCTGGACAGGGACGGCAATGTGCTGGCGTCCTGGGAGTCCCGCAAGGCCCACGGCCTTTGGGTGGACGGACACGGGGACATCTACACAGCCGTCGAAGACGAGAAGAGCGTCGACAAGTACGTCCGGGTGGGCTAGGCGGCATCGGGCCCGGCCCGGACGGGGACAGGTATAAGGAGCGGGAGATGAGATTCGGCACCTTCACTTTCTCGGTCAGCCACGACCACAAGCGGGACCACGACGTCATCGACAACAGCATGCGGGAGGTGCTGCTGGCCGAGGAGATCGGAATGCACGCGGTATGGCTTACGGAGCACCACTTCGACGGCGGAGTGGCCTACGCGGACCCGGTGGTCTTCGGCGCGGCGGTGGCGGCCCGGACCCGGAAGGTGCGCATCGGGTTCGCGGTGGTGGAGATGGCCATGCACCATCCCGTGCGGCTGGCCGCGCAGACGGCCCTGCTGGACCACCTGAGCCACGGCCGGCTGACGGTGGGCATCGGAAGGGGCTCCGCCTACAACGAGTACGAGTACATCGGCTTCGGCCTGGCCATGGAGGATGCCCGGGACATGCTGCCCGAGGCCGAAGAGCTGCTGGTCAAGGCCTGGACGGGGGAGGACGTGCGCCACGAGGGGCGATTCTGGAAGGGGGCGTTCCCCATGCTCCGTCCCCAGCCCTACCAGAAGCCCCACCCTCCCATCGTAAGGGCATGCATCTCCGACGGCTCCGCCATGGAGATGGCCTCCATAGGGCGTCCCATCCTCATAGGGATCGAGGCCGCCGACACGCTGAAAGACCGCCTGCAGAGGTACGGGGAGACGATGCTGGGAGCAGGCTTCAGCGAGAGCGAGGTGGAGGGGGCCCTGGACGAGACCTGGTGCCAGCGGGGGCTCTACGTGACGGAGACGGACGAGGAGGCCGAGGAGCCGGCCAGGGTCCACCTGAAGCGGTATCGAGACTTCATCATGGAGGCCAGGGTCAAGTACAACCCAGGGTCCATCCTCGCGCCCGACCCCAAGTCGCCGGTGAACCCCAACGCCGGGAAGGTCAGCGCCCGGGACCAGTACGAGCACGCCTTCCTGGCAGGCTCTCCGAAGAGGGTCGCGGAGCAGCTGGCGGAGCTGCGGGACGCGGGAGTCCGCAACCTGATGCTCAACGTGAACGTGGGCGAGATGCCCCAGGACAAGGTCGAAGCGTCGATGAAGCTCTTCGGCGAGAAGGTCCTGCCAAAGTTTACCTAGCAACTAACGCCGACAAGAGGCCGCCCGTCGGCACTTCATTTGGAGGCGGCACACCAGCGGAGGCGACACTCATGGACGTTGGACTGTACCTGAAGGACTTCGTGGACTCGAGGGACCGGAGCACCTACCACCAGGTGGAAGACGCGGTGGACCTGCTGGGGCGGGCCAGGTCGTGGGGGTTCATGGGTGTGTACGCGCCCCAGCACTGGGTAGCCCACCCCAACATCTGGCTGGAGCCGATACCCCTGCTGGCCCGCATGGTCCCTGCCACCGAGGGGCTGAAGCTCATCACCGGGATAATCCTGTTGCCCATGCACAACCCGGTGCACCTGGCCGAGCAGGTGATCAGCATCGACCACATAAGCAACGGCAGGTTCGTGCTGGGTGTGGGCCTGGGCTACCGCGAGACGGAGCTGGAGGCCACGGGCACCAACCGCCGGGAGCGGGTGGCCCGGTTCGAGGAGTCCCTGAAGCTGATGAGGATGCTCTGGTCGGGAGAACGGGTCAGCTTCGAGGGTGACTTCTGGCAGGTGCACGACGCCAAGGTCGCCATAACGCCGGTGCAGAAGCCCCACCCTCCCATCTGGGTCGCGGCCCAGAGCCGGCGGGCCACCCGCCGCGCCGCCATCATGGCCGACGCCTGCCTTCTGGGACCCCAGCAGGGCTGGAAGGACGTCAGCTACCTGGCACAGGTGTACAAGGAAGCGCTGGCGGAGGAGGGCAAGACAGGGCTCCTGGGGGCCAACCGGACCATAGCCATCGCCAGGGACCGGGAGACCGCCTTCCGCGAGGCGAGGGAGGCGGCGGAGAAGAAGGCGGGCATGTACGGCGGCTGGAACATGCAGGAGCGGAACTCGGTGGACCTGGGGCTGTCGGGAGAGCGGGACCTAGCCGACTGGGCCATCGCGGGCAGCCCCCAGGAGTGCGCCGAGCAGATAGCCCGGGCCCACGACGAGGACGGCGTGGGATACATCGGCCTGGGGTTCCTGAACCTGCCCGCGGAGCACTCGGCCAGGATCGAGTACCTGCAGCTCATCTCGGAAGAGGTGCTGCCGCTGCTGCCACAATAGGCGCCCTCGGCCGAGAACGCCTCGCCGACATGATTGCCCGGCGGCCCTCGGGCGGCTTGCCCGCCATTGGCTGCCTCCACGACCACAGGAGCCGCGACGGTTGTTCCGGAAGTAGTTGTGACCACAACCGCACCGTGCTATAGTAGCTCCATGAACAGGGACTTGGAGCCACACGTCATAGCCGCCTGGCAAGCGATGGCGAGGACGGTGGGGTCGCTCATGAAGTCGCTGGACGAGGAGCTCCAACGCACCCACGGCCTGACCCTGAGCTACTTCGACGTGCTGGAGGAGCTGAGCAACGCGCCGGGGGAGCGGGTGCGTATGCAGCAGCTCGCCGACGCGGTGATGCTGAGCCGCAGCGGGCTCACCCGCCTCATCGACCGGATGGTAACGGCGGGCCTGGTGCAACGGGAGCCGTTCCCGGCGGACCGCCGCGGCTACTACGCGCTGGCGACGGAGGAGGGCAAGCGACTATACCTCCGGGCCAGGCCGGTGAAGGCCCAGGCCATCCTACAACGCTTCGGGAGCCACCTGGACTACTCCGACCTGCTGGGGCTGAGCGGCGCCCTGCGCAAGGTGATGGTCGCCAACGACCTGCTCTAGGCCGCCCCCGTGAGAGGGAACCTCCACCGGGTCGCGGTCCTGGGGAAGTCTCCCTCGTCCCATGCCAGGACCTTGGTATGGGTCAGGCGGTACATCACGGGCCCGTCCCCGACGGCAGCCACGTCCACCCCGTACTTGGCCTCGTAGGCGCGGGCCGCCCGGCCTAGGCTCGCGGGGTCCCTCGCAGGGTCGAGCCTTCCGTGCATTACCACGACTTCGTCCCCGCTCTCCAGGTGGACGGCCGCCCTGGGGTCCCGTCGGGCGTTGCGAGACTTCAGGGACGCCCCATCGGTGAAGAAGCAGAAGCCCCCCTCGAACCAGAGCCCCCAGACGGGCACCACGTGGGGCGCGCCGTCGCGTCGGCTGGTCGCCAGCCAGTAGCTGCGGGCCCTGGACATCCTATCCACGACCCAGTCCCACGACAGGGGCGTAGCCTCGTGTCGCGGGTCCCTCAGGCCGTAGCTCTCGGGCATGGACGGACGGTCCGGGGCGGGCAACATGCCGGCGCCCATGATAGGCCGTGCGAGCGGCCCGGTCAACGGGCAACGGGGCTCCTGGGCCTTCGTTGACACGCCCCAGCCCTGCACGTATGATTGCCCAGCCGAAGCCCACCCTCCGCCGAGGCCCGGAAAGGAGACGGGATGGAGTCTACGATACCCCTGCTGAGCGTTCTCGATTACGAGGCCCGGGCCAGCGAAATCATTCCCAGCGCCCTGTTCAACAGGTGGTTCGGCGCCTACGGGGCCCCCGACTGGATTACCAACACCAACAACCTGGACGCCATCCAGGCCACCAAGCTGAGGCCCCGGGTATTGGCCGGGATCGGCAAGAGGGAGTTGTCGACCCGGGTCCTGGGCCAGGAGATCGCGCTCCCGGTGATGCTGGCCCCCTCGGGGTTCCACCAACGGGCCCACCCCGACGGCGAGCTGGCGTCGGTGAGGGCCGCGGGGTCCATGGGCACGGTCATGTGCCTCAGCACGGCGTCCACCTACAGCATCGAAGAGGTGGCCCAGGCGTCCACGGGCCCCATCTGGTTCCAGCTCTACTTCCTGCGGCAGCGGGAGGTGACGGAGACCCTGGTGCGGCGGGCCGAGGATGCCGGGTACACCGGCCTGGTGGTCACGGTGGACAACCTGCCGGCGCGGTCCAGGGAGCGGGACACCCGCTACGCCTACCAGGTGCCCGCCGAGCGGGTCCTGAAGAACTTCGAGGGGACGGACCTCTGGGACTCGCCAAGCAGGTACGCCATGCACGACAGCTACGAGATGGCCATTGCCTGGTCCGACATGGAGTGGCTGCGCAGCATCACCTCCATGCCCATGGTGATCAAGGGAATCCAGACGGCGGAGGACGCCCGGCTGTGCGTGGAGCACGGCATGGACGGCCTCATCGTCTCCAACCACGGCGGACACTCCCTGGAGGGGTCGACGGGCAGCATGGAGATGCTGCCGGAGATCGCCGACGCCGTTGGCGGCAGCATCGAGGTGTACATGGACGGCGGCATCCGGCGAGGCGCCGACGTGGTCAAGGCGCTGGCCCTGGGCGCCCGGGCCGTGTTTATAGGCAGGCCCATCTTCTGGGGCCTCGCCATCGACGGGGAGGCGGGGATGCGCCACGTCCTGGAGATATTCAGGGACGAGCTGGACATAGCGATGGGCCTGTGCGGCGCCGCCTCGGCGGCCCACGTGGACCGGGACCTGGTCGTTCCCGCGGGGGCCGGGCCCGGCGACCCGGTGGACAGGCTGGAGCGGCTCGCCGGGCTGGTGGACCGCGGCTATCTCACCCGACAGGAGTTCGACGCCCAGAAGGCCCGGATACTGGGCCCCTAGCCCCCCCGGAGAGCACACCTGACCGGGAGCGGCAAAGCCCATTGGCGGCAGGCACGGTTTGTGTTATGTTTATCCCCGGCCAAGGATAGGGACGCCGGATTCTTTCAAGACCCGGATTCTTTCGAGACAAGGGAGGAACTGAGGAAATATGCCCACTCTGGACGAGCGGTTTCAAGAAGGCATCTCGATGCGGACGCGCCTGGGCGGCGGGGAAGGCAGGGTGTTCAGGGGCTCGGTGCCCGCTGCCTACGAGCTGGCCCCCGACCTGTACAGGATCACCACCGAGTGCCTGTACGGCTCCATCTGGAACCGGCCTGGCCTGAGCATGAAGCACCGGGCCGTGGGCACACTCTCGGCGGTGGTCGTCCTGCGCAGCGAAGCGCAGATCAGGGCCCACCTCAGGACGGCCCTCAACGTCGGCCTGACCCCCCAGGAGATCGTCGAGATACTCATGCAGTGCACCTTCTACGCGGGCATCTCCAGCGGCTACAACGCCCTGCTGGTGGCCAAGGAGGTGTTCGAAGAGGAAAACATCCACTACGTGGGAGAGTCGAGCTACGACAAGACCATCACTCCCGAAGAGCTCTATGAAATGGGCCTGGCCAAGCACCGGGAGCTGAACCCCGACGTCTTCGGCTACTACACGGTGGACCCGACCTCGGAGGAGCACGACCTGGACCTCCTGATGAACGAGTACCTGTGGGGAGCCATCTGGACCCGGCCCCACCTGGACATCAAGAGCCGCATCATCTGCGCCCTGTCGGTGCAGGTGGGCGAGGGCCGGTACGACCAGTGGGTCCGCCGCACCATCGAGGGCGGCCTCCGCAACGGGATAACCAGGGGGGAGGTGCTGGAGCTGTTCATGCACCTGGCCTTCTTCGTGGGCATCCTGGCCGCCCGCTCGGCCATGAACATCGCCAACACGGTGTTCAGGTCGCCGGAGTTCTCCCAGGAGGGCAGCCCCAGCCTCTAGGCGGCCGGCCCGTGATGCCCAGCAGCCCGTGATACCCAGTAGCCCGTGATACCCAGTAGCCCGTGATACCCAGTAGCCCGTGATACCCAGTAGAAGGACCCCCATCCGCGCCTGGAGGTACGCCCGCGCCCTGGGGAGGCCCGGCCCCGACATGGCATGGGTCGCGGACGACCTGGCGGTCTCCGGGAGCCTCCATCCCCGCCACTTCCCCCAGCTATCGGACCTGGGCGTCACCGCCGTCGTGGACATGCGCCAGGAGGGCAGCGACGACCCGGAGCTGCTGGCCCGCCACGGCATCGGCTTCCTCCACCTGCCCGTGAGGAACATGCACCCGCCTACCCAGGAGCAGCTCCAACAGGGCGCCCGGTGGGTGCTGGACGAGCTTGGAGAGGGCGGAAAGGCCCTGGTCCACTGCAAGGACGGCATCGGCCGCAGCGTCTCCCTGGCCGCCTGCGTCCTCATGACCCGGGGTTACGACATGGACTCGGCTCTGGCCGTCATAAGGAGCGTGCGCTGGGGCGTGGCCCTGCGGCGCCGGCAGCGGGAGGCACTGAGGGAGTTCGAGCGGGGCCTCGGGACCCTCCCGGAGAGCTAGGCCCCCAAGCCGGCGCACGGCCCTAGGAGGCGGGCGGACCGACCAGGACGTCGTCGCCCTCGACCCGCACCTGGTAGACCGTCAGGTCCTCGGAGGCCGGGGGGGTCAGGCACTCGCCGTTGCTGACCCGGAAGAGGCTGCTGTGGAGGGGGCACTCCACGACCTCGCCATACAGGTCTCCCTCGGAGAGGGCGGCGCCCGAGTGGGGACACAACTCGTCCACCGCGTGGTAGGCGCCGTTGACGTTGACCAGCAGGATGCGCTCGAACCGGCCAAGCTCCACGAGCATCATCCTGCCCGGCGGCAACTGGTCCGTCTTGGCAACCACCACGAACTCCTCCGGCATGCACGCCCCCGATTCCGCCCCGGTCCCGCCCGGCTTTGCATGAGGCCTGGGCCGGGGCAGCGCTTACAGCTCCATGCTGACCACCACCGCCGCGTTGGCCATGATGGTCACGTCGGAGCCGTCCTCACTGGGTATGTCCAGCCCGCCCTTCACCACCTGGATGCGCCGCTCGCCATAGGGGAGGACGCTCAGGACGGCGTCGCCATCGACCGAGTCGGGCCGGGCCACGGCGATGGTCACGTCGACCTGCATGGCCTCGGGACCTTTGCCCACGGCCCGGGGGAAGGAGAGGCTGTTGTGCCACAGGGCGTTGGCCACGGCCCTCCGGGCGGCCTTGGTGTAGTCTCCGCCGTGCAGGTCCACACCCACACCCATCTCGATTATGCATCGCTTCAGCGCCACCGCTCGCCTCCATTGACTTCAGGCTGCCAACATTACACACGACGTCCAGTCCCCAGTCAACAGACCCGCGGCCGGGCCGCGGTCCCTTGCCGGGGTCGGCGGCAGCAGTCCAGATTCGTTCCCCCTTATGGAACGAACAAGGGTGGAATCGGCCCCAGGCGCGAAACCCTCCATGTCCCTCTGACAGTGTATACTGGGGTTATAGAAGCGACGAGGAGCAGAAAGTAGGGACCAGCCGATGGCCACAGAGCGACTGGACCGAATTGAGGGGCAGCTTGCCCAGGTCGCCACGCTCCTGGTGGAGATGGCCACGAACCAAGCGGCGTTGCAGCAGCAACAGCAGCGGTTCTCGGAGCAGCAGGAGCGCATGGCGGAGGAGTTGGCAGAATACCGGCGCGACGCCCGGCAAATCCAGCGCATCTGTCTCCGGTTGGCCCGCGATCATGACTGGCCCGAAGAGTAGGTTGTGCCGTTGGATGGACTCGGCAACGGTCAAGCTGCACTTGGACCGCGTCGGAGACTTCCTAAAAGGCACTGCGGGACACGGAGCTGGATGGGGCCATCGATCCCGAAGCGTGAGAGAAGGCGTGGCCGTCGGCCGGAGCCCCAGGCTTAGCCGTCAGCTCGCCTAGGGGAGCCGTTCCCCGTCCATCCCTCGCATCACCCCCTGTTGAGTCCCTGGGCCGGGTCGTTGCGCCGTGCCTGTCCTTCTCCCCGCCACGACGTAGGTCTCCGCTAGATCCCAAGGATTTGGATCCCCGCTCTCGCGAGTATGACGTCCCTGCAACGGTCTTCGCAGGCGGGCATGCACCTACCCCCACCCCTGGGTCCCGGCCTTCGCCGGGACGACGGCGGTGCCCATCGGGACGACGCGGCGGCGATTCGTCGCCCACCGCCGGGGCGCGTCCGAGGCGGAATCCGGCGTGGGGCGGGTTGCATATTTGACTGAATTGCCCGAACATAGCAGGCTGTACGTCAAAGTGCCGGACCGGACCGAGGCCGCCGAGTCTTGACGAGAGGAGCCGTGCCCATGCCGATGGTCCCGAACAGGGTGCTGCTGGTGACTCCCCACCCGGACGACGCCGAGGGGGGCTGCGGGGCCACCGTGGCCAGGTGGATAGACGGGGGGGCGGAGGTGGTCTACCTGCTGTGCACGAACGGGGACAAGGGCACCACCGACCTGGAGATGACCCCGCCCCGGCTGGCCCAGACCCGGGAGAGGGAGCAGCTCGAGGCCGCCAGGGTGCTGGGGGTCAAGGACGTGGTGTTCCTGCGCCACCCCGACGGAGCCCTGGAGGACGACCGCCGGTTCCGTGAAGAGGTGGTGCGCGAGATACGCCGCCACAGGCCCGACGTGGTCATGTGCATGGACCCCTTCCGGCTTGTCAGCCACTCCCACAGGGACCACCGGATCAGCGGCCAGGTGACCGTGGACGCCGTGGCCACCTACGCATGGCGGCCGCTGTACTTTCCCGACCACATGGCCGACGAGGGGCTGCACCCCCACGAGGTGTCCCACGTCTACATGTGGGGTAGCGAGGCGCCGGACACCTTCGTGGACGTGAGCGCCACGGTGGACAGGAAGATCGAGACCCTGCTGAAGCACGCCTCCCAGATGACTGACCCCGACAGGGTCCGGGCGCGGGTCCGAGAGTCCGCCCGGCGGGTGGCCCGGACCCATGGGACCGGCTTCGAGTACGCCGAGGCCTTCCGGGCTATGTCCTTCTCCCGGGACCCGCTGCTGGTGGGATAGTCACTAGGGATGCTCTGAACAGCCCTGGGCCCCTCCCCGGTTGTTGTGCCCACCCTCCCACCCCGCGCTCCGCGCGGGCAAGGAGTCCCCACCCGCCGGTGGGCCAGGGGATCATTCAGACCATTCCTAGAATAACGGGGTTCGCGCCCCCGGTCCGGACAGGACTCAAACGATATGGCCCGTAACGTTCGTGCCGACCCAAAACGTGGCCCGCACTGAATTGACAACCGATACCAGGTGTAATATATTAGGCGGCATGAACGACATCCAGGAGGTCCTGTCCCGGTTGCAGGCCAAGGGTTGGACGGTGGCCGCCATCGCGGACGACCTGGGGCTGAAGCGGGTGACGGTGGCCCGGTGGAAGATCGGCGTCCACTACCCGGCCAACCCCTCCATCGCCAAACAGGCGCTGAAGCAGCTAGACGCGCGCAAGCGGATCCCCAAGAGGAAGCGCTACAAGCAACGCCGCGGCTCCTGAGCCGGGCCGCCCCGAACGGGGGGCTCCCCGGCCAGGCCGGTTGCGTAGGGTCTCCCGGTTGCGTAGGGTCTCATGGATAAAAGGGCTGGACTCGAGGGTGGGAGGTTACCGGTGGCTGAAGCACAGATAGGCGTACTCATCGATTACGAAAACGTGGGCCTATCGCCCGTCCTCTCTCTCTTCGACCAGCTATCCGACATGGGCCGGCTCATAGTCAAGCGCGCCTACGCCGACTGGTCCAAGGCCGGCGACAAGGCGAGCCAGATGCTGGAGCTGGGCATCGAGGCCAAGCATTATTTCCGGACTCCCGGGTCCAGCAAGAACGCCAGCGACATCTGCCTGGCCATAGACGCGATAGAGCTGCTCTACAAATCGCCCCTGGACACCTTCGCCATAGTCTCCTCGGACTCGGACTTTCTGCCCCTGGTCAGCGTCCTCAGGGCGGCGGGGAAGACGGTGATAGGGGCGGGCCGGCGGGGGGTCGCGTCCCCGGCCCTCATCCGCTCGTGCGACCGGTACATCTACCTGGACGAGGGGGCGCCGTCGTCCAGCGGCCAGAGCGCGCTGGACGACCCCGAGTCGCTGCTGAACCGCGCCATGGACGCCTCCATGGACGACCACGGGGAGGTGGTCGCGGGCAAGCTCCACAACACCCTGCGACGGATGGACCCGGGGTTCGATTTCCGCGCGCTGGGCTACCGCACCTTCACTCAGTTCCTCAACTCGTCGTCCTCGGTCACGACCCGGCGCCCCAAGGGTGGTACAGACATCTGGGTGGAGCTGGCCTCCAACCACAACCAACACCGGGGACGGGCCGACGGCGGGCACCGGGAGGAAGTACCCCATGAAGCCGAGGGCTGGGACTACCGGCTCCACGAGGCGTGGGCGCGGGTGTCCGGGGGGGTCTTGTCCGGCTCCAAGGCTGCCGCCGACGCCTCCAAGGTGCTGGGAGTCTCCAAGGTAAGCTCCTCCAGGTTCAAGAACCTCCAGGGCCTCCTGGACGCCAGCGACTTTCTGCGCAGCCGCTGGCGGCGGGACGGCAACAGCATACGCCGCCTCTCCACACCGTGACCGGGACGGCGACCGTCCTCGCGACGGCCGCTTCCCTCGGATTGTGACCTCCGTTTGGCCCCTCGACGCCCCCACTCCCGGCCGGGATTTGGCCGAGAAGCCCAAATTTGGTCATATTATTGACTTTTGTTTTGACAATGGCGGCAGCCAGTACCTAACATTCAGTCTAAGTCGGGCAGAGTCCCGGGCAACGCATCGGGTTACCGTCCTCTTGTGGGAGGGACCGCCTCGATGAACAACCAGCTAAAGGACGGACGGAGGCAGCTCCTGTCGGAATGCGCGGAAAGAGCCTTTGCCCGGGGTGGCTACCACGCCACCACCATTTCCGACATCGTCGCCGAGGCCAGTATCTCCCGAAGCACCTTCTACCAGTACTTCGACAACAAGCAGCACATATTCCAGAGCATCCTGGACTCGTTCCTCCTTCGCCTGCGAGAGTGCATAAGGCCGGTGACCCTGGGGCCTGGGGCCCCTCCTCCCCTAGCCCAGATAAGGGACAACCTCACCCGGGTCCTGACGTTGGTCCTCAAGGAACGCCACCTGAGCCGGATCCTGCTGCACGGCGGCATCGGCTCGGACCCGGCCGTGGAGGCGAAGGTCAACGAGTTTTACGGTCAGGTCGCCGACGTCATCGACCGGTCCCTGAAGCTGGGCATCGCGATGGGGCTGGTCCGTCCCTGCAACACCCGGGTAACGGCCTACTCGATGATCGGAGCGGTGAAAGAGGTCGTGCTCCAGGTAACCTCCGAGGGCCAGAGCCAGCCTCCCACGGAGGAGCTGGTGCAGGACTTGATAGAGTTCGGAATACGGGGGCTCCTGACCAGCTCCCAAGCCCATCTGGTGGAGAGCGCCCGGCGGCCGCAGGCCGGGACCGCCGCGGGCCGCGCATAGAAAACCCACCCCGCTGGGGTCGTGAGGATAGTAATGGCTGATGTAACGGCAAGTCCAGAGCTGCGAACTACCGGGGCCGCAACGGGCGCCGCTGGGGGCTACGACGAGGTCCTGATCGGCCTGGACGTCGGGTCCACCACGGTGAAGGCCGTAGTCATGGACCCCAGGGACGACACCATCCTCTGGAAGGACTACGAGCGCCACCAGACCAAGCAGCCGGAGAAGGTGTTCGACTTCCTCAACCGCATAACCGGGGCGTTCCCCGACCTGCCCCACGAGCGTATCCGCATCTTCATCACCGGCAGCGGCGGCAACATGCTCAAGGACTACATCGGGGCCAAGTTCGTCCAGGAGGTCAACGCCGTCTCCCTGGCGGTGGAGCACCTGTACCCGGACGCGGGCTCGGTCATCGAGCTGGGCGGCCAGGACGCCAAGATCATCATCTGGTTCACCGACCCCGAGACGGGCAAGAAGCGCAAGGTCCCCAGCATGAACGACAAGTGCGCGGGGGGCACCGGGGCGGTGATCGACAAGATCAACGCCAAGCTGGGCCTGAGTGGCGAGGAGATGGTCGGACTGGCGTACTACGACGTCAAGCTCCACCCGGTGGCCGGCAAGTGCGGCGTCTTCGCCGAGACGGACATCAACGGGCTCCAGAAGAGCGGCGTCAACCCGCCGGAGCTGATGGCGTCCCTGTTCGAAGCCATCGTGCAGCAGAACCTGAGCGTGCTGACCCGGGGCAACACCCTACGGCCCACGGTGCTCCTGCTGGGGGGGCCCAACACCTTCATCCCCGCCATGAGGGACTGCTGGAAGCATAACATCCCCAAGATCTGGGAGGAGCGCAAGGTCCAGCTGCCCGAGGGGGTAGATCCGGCGGACCTCATCGTGGTGCCGGACAACGCCCAGTACTACGCGGCCATCGGCTCGGTGCTCTACGGCAAGAGCGAGGACCCGGACGTGGGGATATTCAAGGGGACCGAGGAGCTGGAGAGCTTCATCGAGTTCGGCCGCACCAAGATGCGGGAGGCCTCGGGAGACGTGGGCCTGGCCCGCAGCCCCGAGGAGCTGGATGAGTTCAGGAAGCTGTTCGCCATCACGCCCTGGGACCCGGTGGAGTTCTCCCCCGGCGAGGAGGTCCAGGCGTTCATAGGCGTCGACGGAGGCTCCACCTCCACCAAGGGCGTGTTGATGGACCGGGACGGCAAGCTCCTGGCCAAGGCGTACCAGCTGTCCAAGGGCAACCCCCTGGCCGACACCCAGGACATACTGGCGGACCTGAGGGAGTACGTGGAGAACCAGGGGGCCACCCTGAACGTGCTGGGCGTGGGGACCACGGGCTACGCCAAGGACATGCTGAAGGAGACCCTGGAGGCCGACGTAGCCATCGTTGAGACGGTGGCCCACACCAAGTCCGCCCTGCACTACTATGACGACGTGGACGTCATCGTGGACGTGGGCGGCCAGGACATCAAGGTCATCGTGCTGAGGGACGGCAAGGTAAAAGACTTCAAGCTCAACACCCAGTGCTCGGCCGGCAACGGCTACTTCCTGCAGAGCACCGCCGCCAAGTTCGGCTACTCGGTGGCGGAGTTCGCCGACGTGGCCTTCGACGCCGAGAGGCTTCCCGTCTTCGGGTACGGGTGCGCGGTGTTCATGGAGACGGACATAGTCAACTTCCAGCAGCTCGGCTGGGAGAAGCGGGAAATCATGGCCGGCCTGGCCAAGGTGCTGCCCAAGAACATCTGGCTCTACGTGGTGGCCGAGCCCAACCTGAACAAGTTCGGGACCACCTTCGTGCTCCAGGGCGGCACCCAGCACAACCTGGCGGCAGTCAAGTCCCAGTACGACTTCATCAAGTCCAAGGTACCGGGCGCCACCGTGCGGGTGCACCAGTTCACCGGGGAGAGCGGCGCCATCGGGGCCGCCCTGGAAGCCATACGGGTGATCTCCGAGCGGGACTCCAGCTTCATTGGCCTCAAGGCCGCCGAGAACCTGGAGTTCACCTCCACCAGGGACGAGTCCACCCGCTGCTCCTTCTGCAAGAACAAGTGCCTGCGGACTTACATCGACACCCAGACCCCCCAGGGTGACAGCCGCCGCTTCATCATCGCCACCTGCGAGAAGGGCACGGTGGAGAAGATGGAGGACATGAAGGCCATCAAGGCCAGGCTGGACCAGATCAAGAAGGCCAACCCCAACTTCGTGGAGAAGGCCTCCACCGAGGCCTTCCGCAGCTTCAGCCACCCCAAGGTCAGCTCCATCCAGGACGACCCGCAGGAGGCGGAGGGAGAGGCCCTTCCCGGCCCGGCCCGCCCCGAGAGGCGCAGGGGCCTTCGTTCCCTGTTCCGCCGCCAGACGGCCGAAGCGCCCGTCGCGCCGCCGGCCGCCGCGGCCAAGGCGCCCGCCGAGGTGCGGGAGATGCGCTCCAAGGTGCGCATAGCCATGCCCAGGGTGTTGAACATGTACACGCTGGCCCCGTTCTTCCAGGCCTACTTCGAGGCCCTGGGGGTGGGCTTCCGGCAGATCATGTACTCGGACTACACGGACCCGCTGATGTGGTACAAGGGCTCCCGGCGGGGCTCCATCGACCAGTGCTTCCCCAGCAAGGTTGCCATCGCCCACATCCACAACCTGATCGAGAAGCTGACGGCGCCGGAGCGCGCGGCGCCCCACAAGGCCAAGGCCGCGGAAGGGGCGGAGGAGCCGGAGCCCCAGGCGCCGGTCCAGCGGCCGCAGGACATCATCTTCTTCCCCATCATCAACAAGCTGCCCACCAACCTGGTCAACACCCAGGACAGCGCGGCCTGCCCCACCGTGTCCATCAGCCCCGAGGTGTGCAAGGCCGCCTTCACCAAGGAGGGCGACACCTTCGCCGAGAACAACATCCGCTACGTGGCCCCCGGCTTCGACATGAAGGACCTGCCCATGTTCGAGCTGCAGATGTACGACTGCTTCAGCGACGTGCTGAAGGTCACCGAAGAGGAGAACAGGGAGGCGATGTCCATCGCCTTCGAGGTGTGGCGACGGTACTTCGACGTCTCCCTGCGGGGCGAGGCCCGGAAGGTGCTGGACAAGCTGGAGGATGAGGGCAAGGTCGGCGTGGTGATGCTGGGGCGCCCCTACCACAACGACCCGGGACTGAACCACGAGATCATGTCGGAGATCCAGAAGAACGGCTACCCCATCTTCAGCGTCGACTCGCTGCCCCAGGACGAGGACCTCCTGGACCGGCTCTTCGGGGACGAGGTGCAGGAAGGCGTGATAGCCGACCCCAAGGACATCACCGACGTGTGGAAGAACTGCTACAGCGAGAACACCAACATGAAGGTGTGGGGGGCCAAGTACGTGGCCCGCCACCCCAACCTGGTGGCCATCGACCTATCCAGCTTCAAGTGCGGCCACGACGCCCCCGTCTACAACACGATAGAGAACATCATCGAGTCGTCGGGCACCCCGTATTTCACCTTCCACGACATCGACGAGAACAAGCCCACCGGCTCCATAAAGATACGGGTGGAGACCATCGACTACTTCCTCAAGCGGTACCAGGAGTACCTGCAGCGGCTGAGGAACTCCGAGGGAGAGCTGCAGCAGATGGTGGACGCCTACAAGGCCCACCTGGAACGGGCCAGCGAAAAGGCGGCCGATAGGGCGGCCCGAAAGGCGGCCAAGGACGTGGAGGCGGCTTCCGGCCACGTCCAGATCAGCGGCAACTCGTCCAGGCTGGTCCGGAGGCACTACGAGCACCCGGTGGACGAGGTGGGCATGGCCCACCACGGTACGGACGCCTGGCAGCCCGTGGCCTTCGACCTGGCGTCGGCCAACGGTAACGGCAACGGCAACCACGCCCCCATGACGGTGGCGGCCCTACGGTCCAACGGGCCCGCGGAGAACGGGGACGCCATGGCCGAGAGCCTGGACACGGCCGCCTACGACCGCATCCGGGCCGAGAATACGGCCAACGACGCCCCCGAGGAGGAGACCGCCAGTGGCGCGGCTGCCTGCGGGGCTCCCGGCAAGGACTCCTCGCCCAACGCCTTCCTGAAGCTGGACGAGCTGCCCGATTACTCCGTGCCCCCGCCGGCTGAGGGGGAGGAGGCACGGCCCGTCATGCTCCTGGGCATCGACCTGCCCAGGAAACCCAAGACCGAGCCCCCCAAGGTTGAGACCAAGGTTGAGGAAGAGGTCGCCGCGGACTAGGCGGGACCTGGCAGGCAACCGAAACAGTAACCATCTCAGGAGGACCGACATGGCTAAAGTGATGGACAAAGAGGAGATCGAGGCCAAGACCCGTGACTACGAGAGGCAGCTCCGGGAGGAGATGGGCCTGGGCAAGAAGAACGGGAAGCACTTCCACAAGCCCAAGGAGGGCCGCTGGACCAAGGACCAGAAGGAGTCCACTACCATCCTCTTCGGCGGCCTGACTCTGGCCCACGAAGAGCTTGCCGCAGACGCCATGAGGGGCCTGGGGTACAAGTTGCGTCCCCTTCCGTGTCCGGACAACGACAGCTTGGCCGTCGGCAAGGAGTACGGCAACCGGGGCCAGTGCAACCCCACCTACTACACCGTGGGCAACCTGGTCAAGTACCTGAAGGAGCTCAAGGAAGCGGGCGAAGAGGATATCGAGGACAGGTACGTGTTCGTCACCGCCGGAGCCTGTGGCCCCTGCCGCTTCGGCATGTACGAGTCCGAGTACCGCAAGGCGCTCCGGGACTCGGGCTTCGACAAGTTCCGTGTCCTCCTGTTCCAGCAGTCGGGCGGCCTGAACCAGACGGAAGGCGGAGACGACGCGCTGGAGCTGAACGCCAAGTTCGCCATCACCCTCCTCAAGTCCATCATGGTCGGGGACATGATCAACGAGCTGGGCTACAAGATACGCCCCTACGAGGTGAACAGGGGCCAGACCGACCAGGTGATCGAGGACGCCAAGAGGATCATGGGCGACGCCCTCCGCGACGGCAAGTCGGTGTTCCGCTCCCTGCGCAAGGTGCGCAAGATGTTCAAGGCCATCCCGGTGGACTACACCCGCGTGAAGCCCAAGGTGAAGATCACCGGCGAGTTCTGGGCCCAGACCACCGAGGGAGATGGCAACTACCACATGTTCCGGTGGCTGGAGTCCGAGGGCGCCGAGGTGATGGTGGAGCCCATAGGCACCTGGATCGAGTACCTGATATGGGCGGCCAAGCAGGGGGCGGAGGACCGGCTGAGGATCGAGCCCGAGAAGAAGAAGACCATACGGAAGCTCAAGCTGGCCAAGGTCTTCTTCCGCAACTGGTACAACCTGTACCGGTGGGCCCTGGGCTTCAAGACCGACTCCCTGCCCAACCAGCAGAAGCTGGCCGACTACGCCCGGGCCTACTACGACACCCACCTGAAGGGCGGCGAGGGCCACCTGGAAATCGGCAAGAACATCATGGCCACGGCCGACAAGCACGCCCAGATGGTGGTCTCCCTCAAGCCCTTCGGCTGCATGCCCAGCACGATGAGCGACGGCGTGCAGAGCCGGGTGGTGGCGGACTACAAGGACGCCATCTTCATCCCCATCGAGACCTCGGGGGACGGAGAGGTTAACGTGAAGAGCCGCGTCCAGATGAAGCTGTACGAGGCCCGCATGAAGGCCCGGCAGGAGGTGGACGAGCTCCTGGAGGAGAAGGGGCTGACGATGGAGCAGGTGAGGGAGTACGTGGCCAAGCGGCCCGAGCTAAGCAACTCCATGCGGAGGATCGGGGAGCACCACGGCATCAGCACGGCCACCAACTTCATCGCGGAGATCGCCCCCAAGGTCCGGTAGCCCGGCCCGGAAGCACCAGGCAGACAGAGGACCGCAGGCCCCACGGCCTGCGGTCCTTCCTATTGCCCAGCCTTATGGTTGGAGCGGGTGATGGCGCGGCATGTCTCGCCCCTCTCCACTACCGTCGTGGGCGCAAACGCAGCACAACCAGCCCCAGACCGGCCAGGGCTGCGCCGATTCCCGCCATCATGGCCGGCGCCCAGAAGGGCGGCGCATAGCCCCCGGTCCTTGGAGGCTCCACGGTGATCAGCGTGTAAGAGATGCGAGAGTAGTAGAGCATGGTCAGACCCTCGAAGCCGGAGTCGGTGCCGACGATCAACCATGACCGTCCCTCCTCGTCCGTAGTCACACTCAGAGGCAGGCCGGCGTTGTCCAGGGTCTTGATGCGGTACTCCGCGTCCGCCACCTCCCGGTGGGCCACATTACCCAGGACCACCATGGACTCGCCGTCCCTGGACTGGTTGCCCTTGTCGATGTTCATCCTGAGGTACCCGTTGCCGTCCTCCCCGGCCACCGGCTCGACGGTGGACGCTCCCGCCTTCACGAAGACGCTCTCTCCGGGCGACCCGCCTATACCGATCAACCCGGCCGGCACGTTGGTGGCGAGGTCCACGGACACGGAGACCGCATATACCGTGTTCGGCCTCAGCCCATCAACCCGCCTCTTCAGGAACATGAACAGGTCGTCGCTGCGGTTGTGGCCCTGGACGTAGATGCCGCTGCCTTCAAGACCGTCGGGAAGCGGGCGATGCCCGTGGGCCAGCTCGTAGATCGACTGATCGTAGTCGACGGGCAGGTCTGCGAACCCGACCGTCCATCCCTCGTCCCCGCTCTCGAAATCGAAGCTGAAATCGCCCTCAGATCCATCCCGTGCGAACGCCGCCACGGGGCTCGCCAGGATGGCCACAACGACCAATATGGCAGTGAGCAACATCTCGCGGCGCGGTTTTAGATATGAGAATCCCAACGTATCCTCCTGTTTGCTGACATCGGGTCCCGACCGGACATGTCCCATTCATCCGAGCCCCTCCCAGATGCATAGTGGGTGTGGAATGCCGGGCCCGGACCAACGAACGGCACATACAGCATAACAGGGCCCTCAGGGAGCTTCCAAGGCCTCCATCCAACCTCCGGTCTCCCGGGGCTCACGGTGTCGCATTCCTGCCGGTTGCCAACACTCTGGGGGACTTACGCCTTCGTCTCAGCCGGCCACGGCTTGCACTCACCACGTTGTCCCTGTCTATAATGCCATGCGTATCCAGCCGTTGCTGAAGTCACGATGGTGAGTCGGATGGTCAGCCCTCAAACGATCCTGGTCACCGGAGCCACGGGGTACATAGGAGGAAGATTGGTGCCCCGGCTGGTCGAAGCGGGGCACCGCGTACGCGTCCTCGTACGCAGTCAGGCGCGGGCTCTCTCCCGTTCCTGGTCTGACCAGGTGGAGGTAGCGGTAGGCGACGTTCTCTGCCCAGATACCCTGTCGAGGGCGTTGGCTGGGGTGGACTCCGCCTATTACCTGGTCCACAGCATGTACAAGGGTCTCAAATTCCACGAGCTGGACCTTGTGGCCGCACGCACATTCGGCCAGGAGTCCAGTAGAGCAGGAGTGGACCGAATCATCTACCTCGGTGGGTTGGGGGACCCGGAATCCAATCTCTCCCCGCACCTGCGCTCACGCCAAGAGACGGGAGACGCGCTCAGGGAGAGCGGCGTTCCCGTAACGGAATTCAGGGCTGCCGTGGTCATCGGATCAGGCAGCATCTCTTTCGAGATGATTCGCTGTCTCGTGGAGCGGCTGCCCGTTATGGTTTGCCCCAAGTGGATCCACTCCCGCATCCAGCCCATTGCCGTCGATGACTTGCTGGCATATCTGGCTTCTGCCCTGGACGTACCGGAGAGCACTGGGCTCACCATCGAGATTGGCGGGAAGGACGTGACCACCTACAAGGGGCTGATGCTCAGCTATGCCGAGGCGAGGGGCCTCAGAAGACTGCTGGTGTCCGTCCCTGTCCTGACACCTCGACTGTCCTCCTATTGGGTGCATTGGATGACTCCCATCCCTGCCGGCATCTCCGCAAGTCTCATAGAGGGGCTCCGCAACGACGTCGTCGTGACCAACGCTCTGGCCGGCGCCCTGTTCCCCCACATCGAGCCTCAGAGCTGCGCCTCGGCCGTCGTCAGCGTGACCAGGGAGCTCGACGAGGGACGCATAGACACTTCCTGGAGCGACGCCACGGGCACGACTGGAGAGCCGGAGAGACCGGTCCGCTTGGAGTCTCGGGAAGGGATGATTATCGAGCGTCGACGCCGCAGGGTTGCAGCCCCGGCGCGGGACGTCTACCGAGTGGTTGCCGGCATAGGCGGGGGACCGCGGCTGGTACTTCGCCAACTGGACGTGGCGTCTACGTGGGATGGTGGACCGCCTGCTTGGCGGCGCCGGTCTAAGACGGGGACGACGCCATCCCGATGACCTGCGTGTCGGCGACGCCGTGGATTTCTGGCGGGTGGAAGACCTGAAAACGGACCGCTTAATCCGGCTGAGGGCCGAGATGAAGCTCCCAGGCCGGGCCTGGCTCCAATACCATGTGTGGCAAGCGGAGGATGGCACAACCCATCTGGAGCAAACGGCGGCGTTCAGCCCCAGGGGACTGGCCGGCCTGGCCTATTGGTACGCGTTGTACCCCATGCACTCCTGGATTTTTGGCGGGCTCGCAAAGGCGATCGCCCGCCGCGCCGAACAGATGGCAGCTTCGCCGGACTAGGGGAGCAATGGACACCCCATCATGGGGAGACCGCCATTCGCTTGCATGGTGCCGACCTCCATCAGCTACCACGGTCACCGGCGCCGCCGCTAGGCCCCGGGAATGCTACACGAGACCCTACGGCGCAGGATTCATAGGGGCGTTTTCAGATACAAAATCGGGCTGGAAAAGGACGGTATCGCCAGTCCACCTACTCAAACACACACACCAAGGGTCTTGGATCCTGAGGACGTGGAGCCAGCGCCCAACAATCTACTGTGGGATTGTCTACCGACAACCGTGGAGGCGAAGGCGACTGACTCTTGACGCCCTAGACCAGGTACCTGATAATCCACCCACGTTCACCACGCCACAAGGGAGGGCACAATGGTGGTCGGGACTATCAAGAGACCAACACATGCCGGGGTTTACCCTGTTGTAGACGCCGTAGCACTTATCCACGCCACTGCTCCCAACGACACACAGGTTACAACTCACCAACTTTTTCGATGGGTTAGAGACGGCCTGACAGGGCAATACCTCATCGGACTTAGCGGGGAAGATGTGGCCCTAACGTTCCTTGACCTTGTTAGCTTGAGGTTGATCGCGGGCGTTTCGTGCGCACGGGGTCACATCACGAGAAGTACGAACGGCACATCGTGAACTCCAGAAGGCACGGGGTTGGTCTCACCCATTTGCCATGGAACCGATATGGATTTCTGGATTGCACATCTATATTCGGGAAAACAACATCCCCATCGCTATCAGCAAGAACTGGCAATCAGCCTTCGACTTCGTGGACCTCTTCGTGGGGCCGATGCATAACTTGGTATTCGACGAGGATGAACGTCCCGAGGCATGGGAGCCACAAGAAGGCATTGTGCTTGACCCGAGAGTCTCTTTTGGTGAACCTTGCCTGAAAGGAACTCGAATAGCCACGCAAGTCCTATGGGCGCTCGCCGAGGCGGGGGACCCGCCGGAGCGCGTCGCAACGGCCTATCAATTGCCTGTGGAACAAGTTGAGGCAGCGATTGCCTGGGAAAAGAAGCTCGCCGCCTAGACAAGTCTCTTACTGCTACGACGAGAGCTTACCGCGTAGCATAGGCCTAGTGCTTCAAGAGGTGGGCTTTCCCATTGTTCTGCCCGACAAAGGGACACGAGACGAAGACCTCATACCTGAAATGGGGCGACTCGGCCAGACTTGGATTACTAAAGACACCAGAGCCAGGACAGAACACGAGCACCTATTGTCCGCTGCCAAAATAAGCGTGGTTTGGATACGTGGATTAGCTTCTCAGCGAGGAAAAAAGGCATCCCTTCAGCGCCACGCAAGCCTGAAAGACATATTGAGAATGCTCGTCAATAGGCTAGACCGAATATCGGACGAGATTGCCAAGGCTCGAGGGCCGAGGTATTTTCTTCTATACACCACTTCCACAAAAGATAAGCATGACATCTTTACCAGCCTGCGAGAAGTTCATGGCCGCTTGGCTGGCGTATCAAGACGCTGAGACTCCCTATCCCCGCCTCGAGGCAAAACAACCCGGGCAGGTGCCGACGTTCACCAATAGCTCCCAGGGCGGCCTTCTCCACGCACGAAAGAGCCTACTTTGGGAGGAGCAAAACGGTGATGACTGACAGGGAAGCCGTCCCCAGGATCACCCGGCTCCCATTCGTCGCTGTCGAGGTTTGGATACAGGAGAAAAGACGGCGCTAGGAGGGCCGGAGAGGGCCTGTAGGAGCAGGGGTGGGCGGGGCCATCCCCAGGGCTAGACCCCCGATTAGGTGGCGCGTCGTAGTCCTAGCGGGGAAATCTGAGGGCGGCGCCGCTCGGTTGACGATCCGGCGGCTCGACTCCCGCAACGCACTTGATGTTGACGTGGTGCCAGTCGGTCCGGTTGTCCTTCGAGTTGCTGGTGTTGACTGGCGAATCGGCATTTTACCTACGTGTGCGAGGGTCGTGGAATTTGGCCTCGATGGCGGCGGGAATGTCCAGGTCCAGCCACGCGCCTATGTTGCGCCGCCTACCCTCGCCACCGGACAACCTGGCTTGACAGCGAATGTGGTAGCCCTCCGCCTCCCACAGCTCGACGGCGGACCGATACTGTGCAGCCAACTCCCGGCTCAGGTAGCCTATGGTTTCGAGGGCTCCGTTCATGACCTTCACCGCGCCAGGATCATATTGGTTGTCCGGCTCCCTTGCCAGAACGGCCGTGACGTGGGCCGTCCCGCCGTAGTCCTTAGCGCTGTTCTTGGCGCGTCGGAGGACATCCTGGTACTGAGACTCACCAACGATGGCCACATCAAAGTGCCGTGTGCTGAAGACCCGCGTCTTCAACTCGCGCCAGGACTCGGGCAGTGTGTCTTGTGCCGGGGAGACCTGCGGTTGTTCCGAGGGGCCTCCCAAGAAGTCCTTCAGCCACTTCAACATGCGCTATTCGACAAGTTGAACCACGATGTTGGTAGTGATGACTACTTTCCTTCGGAACTCCGGGCCACTATAGAAGACGCCCTTTCGGAGACAAAGCGGTGGAACCCACCGGATGAGTCACAGGACTTCCACGAGGCCAGCCTGAATCGTAGCTATAAAAGGTGGAGCGGGTGATGGGATTCGAACCCACGACTTTTTGCTTGGGAAGCAAACACTCTACCGCTGAGTTACACCCGCCCGGACGGATATGGGTCCGAAGAACGGCCTGAGGCATGGGCATCCACAACGAGCCCCTGCAGGCCCTACGAGATGGAACGCGTCTCCTGGGCCCTCACCATCCCCTCCAGCATCCGCTCCACGGCCATGGTGTGGCTGCACATGGCCCGCACGCCGAAGGAGCTGCACGAGCAGTGCCAGCCGGCCTCGTCCAGGCTCAGCTCGTATTTGCTGTGGTTCCCGCGGAAGGTGGCGCTCAGGGTGGTTATGTTAACGCGCTCTTTCTCCTCCGCGTAGGTGCGGGCCTTCTCTATCCTGCTGATTATACTCGAGTGCATTCGCTCTCCTTCGGGGTTTCCCCACAAGATGATTCTAAGGCACCGGGCCCGGATGGTCAATCTACAGCCTGCCCGTTCGACCCTCGGCTTCGCTCGGCGGGACGGCTGGCAAGCCCGAAATCGGGCCCGCCATCGCCGCCGCCGTTGTAGACCGTGTCGCGGGCGTTGGTATATTAGGTGACGTTGTGATGACGGGAGACGAAATCCGCAAGGGGTTCCTGGAGTTCTTCGAGGGGCTGGGGCACACCCCCATGCCCAGCGCGTCCTTGGTGCCTGCGGGAGACCCCACGCTGCTCTTCACCAGCGCGGGCATGGTGCCCTTCAAGCCCTTCTTCATGGGCGAGTCCACCCCCCCGTCCAAGCGGCTGACGTCCAGCCAGAAGAGCTTCCGGACGACCGACATCGACGAGGTGGGCGACCACAAGCACCTGACCTTCTTCGAGATGCTGGGGAACTTCAGCATCGGCGATTACTTCAAGAAGGACGCCATAGCCTTCTGCTGGGAGTTCGTCACCCGGCGCTTCGGGCTTCCCCCGGACCGGCTCTACGCCACCATATACCTGGACGACGAGGAGGCCTTCCGCCACTGGAAGGACGACGTGGGGCTGCCCGAGGAGCGGATCTACCGGTACGGGAACGAGGACAACTGGTGGGGCCCGGCCGGCAAGGAGGGCCCCTGCGGGCCCTGCAGCGAGATCCACTACGACAACGGCGAGGAGTACGCCTGCGGCGACCCCCAGTGCCACCCCAACCACGACTGCGAGCGCTTCGTCGAGCTGTGGAACCTGGTGTTCATGCAGTACTACCAGGACCTGGAGGGGAACCGTACGCCCCTTCCCGCCCCCAGCATCGACACGGGCATGGGGCTGGAGCGGGCCGCGGCCATCCTCCAGGGCAAGCAGAACCTGTACGAGACGGACCTGTTCCAGCCGATCCTGGACGTGGCATGCGGGCTCGCGGACAGGACCTACGGACGGGACCGGGACGACGACTACGCCCTGAGGGTGGTGGCCGAGCACTCCCGGGCCGCCGCCTTCCTCATCGCCGACGGCGTCGTCCCCGGCAACGAGGGCCGGGGCTACGTGCTGCGGCGGGTGATACGCCGGGCCATACGCTACGGACGCCGGCTGGGCCTGGACGGGCCGTTCCTGGCCCGTGTGGTTGACGCCGCAATCATCCGGTTCCAGGGCCCATATCCGGAGCTGGCCACCAACCGGGACTTCATCATCCGCGTGGTGGACCTGGAGGAGGAGCGGTTCGGCCACGCCTTCGAGCGGGGAAGCGGGATCCTGAACGGGATTCTGGCGTCCCTGGAAGATGGCGCGGAACGGGCCGGCGACTCGGCCCCGGCGCGGGTGCCCGGTAACGACGTGTTCACCCTCTACGACACCTACGGCTTTCCGCCGGAGCTCACCGCCGAGATGGCCCGGGAGCAGGGCTTCGACGTGGACACGGAGGGGTTCCAGCGGGAGATGGACGCCCAGCGGGAGCGGGCCAGGGCCGCCCACGCCTTCTCCGGGGCCATGGAGATGCTCACCACGTACGAGAACCTGGGGGTAGACCGGGTGCTCTTCGTGGGGTACGACGAGCTCCACCGGGAATCGGTGGTCACCGCGCTGCTGGTGGACGACGCGCCGGTGGGCCATGCCACCCTTGGGCAGACCGTGGAGATGGTGCTCAGGGACACGCCCTTCTACGCCGAAGGGGGCGGCCAGGTGGGGGACGCGGGGACCATCAGGGGGCCCAACGGCCTCGTGCGCGTCGAGGACACGCAGGCGCCGGTGGCCGGGCTCATCGTGCACCGGGGCGTGGTCGCCGAGGGCGACCTGTCCCTGGGAGACCCGGTGGCTGCCTCGGTGGACCCGTCGCGGCGCCTGGACACGGCCCGCAACCACAGCGCCACCCACCTCCTGCACGCGGGCCTCCGCCAGGTGCTGGGGGCCCACGTGAGGCAGGCCGGCTCCCTGGTGACCGCCGACCGCCTGCGCTTCGACTACAGCCACGTCAGCCCCCTGGCCGGGGAGGAGCTCCGGGAGATACAGGGGCTGGTCAACACGAAGGTGCGGGACAACCTGTCGGTGAGCACCCGTGAGAGCACCCTGACCCAGGCGGTGAACGACGGGGCGCTGGCCTTCTTCGGCGACCGGTACGGCGAGACGGTGCGCGTGGTGGAGATGTCCGACGGAGACGCCTTCAGCGTCGAGGTGTGCGGCGGCACTCACGTGGCCGCCACGGGGCAGATAGGCCCCCTCTTCGTCGTCGGCGAGTCCAGCATCGGCGGGGGCATGCGCCGGGTCGAGGCGGTGGCAGGCCGCGCCGCCGAGGAGCTATTCCTCCAGCGCACCGCGACCCTGGAGTCCCTGTCCCGCAAGCTGGAGACGCCCCTGGTGGACCTGGAGCAGCGCATGGACAGCTTCATCGAGGACGTCGACCGGATGCGAAAGCGGTTGGCCACGCTGGAGCGGGAGAGCCTGCTCCGGGAGGCCCGGGACCTCCTCTCCTCCGCGGCGGACGTGGACGGTGTGAGGGTCGTGTCCGCCAGGACCTCGGCGACCAACACCGAGGGCATGCGGCAGATGGGCGACTGGCTGAAGGAGAAGCTGTCCAGCGCTGTGGTGGTCCTGGCCGCGCTGGAGGACGGACGGCCCTCGCTGGTGGCTATGGTGACTCCCGACCTGGTCGCCAGGGGACTCGACGCGGGCGCCATCGCCAGGGACACTGCCAAGGTCATGGGCGGGGGCGGCGGCGGACGGCCCGAGATGGCCCAGGCCGGGGCAAGAGGGCCGACAAGCTGGAGGAGGCCCTGGGGAAGGTGCCCGGCCTGGTGCGCCAGGGCCTGTCCTGAGGCCGCCGGGATAGCGCGTTGACCATCCTGTGCCTGGACGTGGGAGACCGGCGCATCGGCCTCGCATTCAGCGACCCGTCCAACCTCTTCGCCGTCCCACTGGGCGCCATACGGCGTACCCGGCGGGACAGCGACATCGACGCCGTCATCGTCCACGCCACGGAGCGTAACGCCGACCGGCTGGTGGTGGGAGTGCCCCTTTCGCTGAACGGACGGGAGGGGCCCCAGGCCAAAAAGGTCAATGGCTTCATCCAGGCCCTGGGCCGGAGGACGAGTCTTCCCATTCACAGGGTCGACGAGCGCTTCTCCACGGCCGAGGCCGAGCGGCGGCTGCGCCAGGCCGGAGTCGAGCCGTCGCGGGAGCGGGAGAAGGTGGACGCGGCGGCGGCCGCGGTTATCCTCCAGGACTACCTAAACACGCTAACAGTTGGTGCAAACACCGAACAGGTGTCACAACAGCCTTAGAGCATGTTATAATACTCGCGCCTATGGAGGCTCGGAACCGGCAATCTACCGTATACCCTGGATATGGCCAGCAGCTAAGGAGGAGCGGGAGTCCATGACGTATATCATCGCCGAACCCTGTGTGGGTGTTAAGGACGGGGCCTGTGTGGACGTCTGCCCGGTGGACTGCATCTACACTACCGACGAAGACGAGATGTTCTACATCAGCCCCGACGAGTGCATCGACTGCGCCGCGTGCGAGCCCGTGTGCCCAGTGACGGCGATTTTCGCCGAGGACTCGGTGCCCGAGGAGTGGGAAAGCTTCATCGCCCTCAACTACGACTACTTCAAGAACAAAGACCTCTCGACCCTGAAGAACTACCGCTGACGCGTCCGACCCAGGCACTGGGTTAACCCCGGCACCCGAAGGCACGAAGGCGCAGGAAACCAGGCCTGTTTCTTCGTGTTTTTCTTGGGAGACCCGTGGACCGCCGCCAGAGGAGCCGGAGCTCACCGTCCGGGAGAAGCGAGGAATGCCGACCGCGCCCGTAAACGGCATAGACATCTACTACGAGACATCCGGAGAGGGTCCCGCGGTGGTGTTCGCTCACGGCAAGGGCGGCAACCACATTAGCTGGTGGCAACAGGTGCCCGTCTTCTCCCCCACCTTCCGGTGCATAACCTTCGACCACCGGGGCTGGGGCCGGTCCCTCAACCCCAGGGGCTCCATCGGTCGGGAGGCTTTCGTGGACGACCTGCGGGGGTTGCTGGACCACCTGGAGGTCCAGCGGGCCTTTCTGGTGGCCCAGTCCATGGGCGGACTCACGTGCCTCGGCTTCGCCTTGGCCCACCCCGAGAGGACCATGGGGCTGGTGCTGGCGGACACCACCGGGGGCATCGGAGACCCCGCGGTGGTGGAGACCATCCGGAACCGGAAGGCCCCGAAGGACGTGACCCTGAGGGCGATGTCGGCCGGCTTCCGGGACGGCGACCCCGCCGGGGCGTTCCTGTACCAGGAGATCAACCTGCTGAACCCGCCCCGAGACCCGGAGCCCAACGGCTTCACCAGCGGCGAGGGGCCCAAGGCCGAGGACCTCGCCGGGATGCGGGTGCCCACCCTGCTCATCGTGGGCGAGGAGGACCAGGTGATGCCCCCGCCGGCGATGGAGCGGTCCCGGGACCTGATCCCCGGCTCCCGACTGGAGAGGGTCCCCGGGGCGGGCCACTCGGTGTACTTCGAGAAGCCCGACCTCTTCAACCGCCTGGTCCTGGACTTCTTCTCCTCTGTCTTGGAAGGGTCGCCGGCCACCCCGTAGCCGGGGGCCGCCGGCGCCAACCGCCTCGCCCGGACAGGGAAAACTGATCGTCCAGGGCGGGCGTAATAACGGGTAGGAGGCCGTCACCATGGATGACCCCGCTCTGAATGGCCTGAGTTCCTTCGTACCCGGCGTTCGCGCCGATCTCGAGGAGATGCTGGGCGGCATCGTGGAGGTGCCGACGGTCAGCGCCGACCCGGAGCACGCCGTGGATATACGGAAGGGAGCGGCCGTAGCCGTGGAGTACCTCCGCGCGGCCGGGGCCACCTCCGCCGAGATAGTGGAAACGTCGGGAAACCCCGTCGTACTGGGCAAGTTCCTATCGGACCCTTCCGACCCGACCGTGACCGTCTACAACCACCTGGACGTGCAACCGGCCCAGGAGCCCGAGTGGACCCGCGACCCGTTCTCCTTCGGCGCCCGGGACGGCCGCTACGACGGCAGGGGGTGCACCGACGACAAGGGCCCGGCCCTCACGGCGCTGATGGCCGCCCGGTACGCCCAGGAGGCCGGCATCCCTGTGAACGTCCACTTCATATGGGAGTTGGAGGAGGAGATAGGGAGCCCCCACTTCGAGGAGTTCGTCAAGGGCCAGGGGTCGGGCGTCGATACCGACTCGGTGGTGGTCTCGGACACGGTGTGGCTGTCCCGTGACACCCCGGCCATCCCCTACGGCCTCCGGGGCCTCCAGGCGGCCAGGCTCGTCCTGGAGACGGCCCGCAACGACGCCCACTCGGGACTGACGGGAGGGGCCGCCCGCAACCCCGTCGGCGAGCTGTGCCAGGTCATCGGCCGCTGCTACGACGCCCGGACGGGCGAGGTTACCATTCCGGGCTTCTACGACCGGGTGGTCCCCGCCAGCGGCGAGGAGATGGAGAGCTTCCTCTCCTCGGGCTTCGACCTGGGCAAGTTCGTGGAGGCCCACGGCCTGTACAAGCTGCGGACCGGGGACGCGGGGGAGGTCATGGACCGCATCTGGTGCCGGCCCACCTTCGAGGTCCACGGCGTCACGGGTGGCTACCTGGGGCCCGGGGTGAAGACGGTGGTGCCGCCCAGGGCCGAGGCCAAGGTCAGCATGAGGCTGGTGCCGGACCAGGACCCCGACGAGGCGATGGATCTGCTGGCGGCCCACGTCAAGGAGATCAACCCAGACGTGGAGGTGCACGCCGCTGGCTCCCTTCGGCCCTACCTGGGAGACTTTCGGGGCCCCTACGCCGACGCGGCCCGCCAGGCCATCCGCTTCGGCTTCGACCGGGACCCCGCGTTCATCCGGGAGGGGGGCTCCATAGGGGCCGTCGTGACGATGCGGGACTACCTGAAGGCGCCCCTGGTCCTCATGGGGTTCAGCCTCCCGGACCACGGCTACCATGGACCCAACGAGCACTACGACTGGGGCCAGGCCTCCGGAGGAATCAGGGCCCTGTCCTCCTACTTCAGCCAGGTCTCACGGATGAGGTAGAGACATCGAGACGAAGGGCCGCATGATGATAAGGGCGCTCATGGCAGCCCTGGCCGTCGCCTCGCTGGCGGTGCTGACGGCGCTGGCCGGGTGCGGCGGAAGGGAGGCCGGGACCACGCCGGACGCTGCCTTCCAGCCGGAGCCGGTAGAGTCCGAGAGCTCCGAGGCCAAGCTGGACGCGGCCATGGACTTCGAGATCTCCCCCTACGGCGGCGCCGTCTTCGAGGGCTTGGACTCCGTCCGGCTCTCGGACCTGCTGGGCCGGCCCATCGTGCTGAACTTCTGGGCGGGGCTGTGTCCGCCCTGTAGGGCCGAGATGCCCGACCTGCAGGAGTTCCACGACGAGTACGGCGACGAGATCACCCTCCTCGGCATCGACGTGGGCCCCTTCACAAGGTTGGGCTCGAATGACACCGGCCGGGGGCTGATCGAGGCGCTGAACATCACGTACCCGACTGGCTCCACCGACGATGGCTCGGTGGTCACCGAGTACGGCGTGTTCAGCATGCCCACCACCGTGTTCATCACGGCCGACGGCCAGGTGTTCCGCAAGTGGTCTGGAATCATCAACAAGGAGAAGGTCGTCGAGATCGCGTTGGACATGCTGACCCCGTCGCGCGACGGCCCGGGCGCGGCCGCCGGGTAGCGCCCGTACGGCAGCCCCCTGGACACAGCTTTCGGACGAGTGGGTTATGGTAAGTACACTGAAGACGATCCAGCTACCCAGCGCAGCACACCTGCGAAGCTTCGCGTTACCCATGACGGTGGGGCTGCTGGCCCTGGGAGCCGCGGTCATCGGCGCGTTCCTCACGGGGGAGTCGGCGGTCACCGGCGGAGTCAACGGCTTCGTGGAGGGCCTCTCGGGCAGGGCTACCGACAGGCTCACCCTGCTGCCCCTGGGCTTCGCCTTCGTGGCGGGGATGGCCTCCGCCGTCAACCCGTGCGGGTTCGCCATGCTCCCGGCGTACCTCGGCCTGTACCTGGGGTCCGAGGGACAGGCCGAGGACAACCGGAGTCCCCTGCGCATGCTGGCCAACGCCTTCCTGGTGGGGCTGACGGTCACGGCGGGGTTCGTCCTCCTCTTCGGCGCCATCGGCATGGCCATCGACCAGGGCATCCGCTCCATCGTCGAAGTCTTCCCCTGGGTGGGCTTCAGCATCGGAGTCATCCTGGCCCTGGTGGGGTCGTGGATCCTGGGCGGGGGCAAGCTGTACGTGAGCTTCGCCGGCCGTGCGGCCTCCCACGTGGGCAACCCCAACCAGGTGGGCGTAAGGGGCTACTTCCTCTTCGGCCTCAGCTACGGGCTGGCATCCCTGGGCTGCTCGCTGCCCATATTCTTGACGGTGGTCTTCACCACCCAGGCGGCATCCCACGTTCTGCAGGCCCTGGGCCAGTTCATGCTGTACGCACTGGGAATGGGGCTGGTGATACTGATCCTGACAATCAGCATGGCCCTGTTCAAGAGGGCTGTGGTCACGGGCCTGCGCAAGGCCCTTCCCCTGTTCCAGCCCTTCAGCGCGGTGTTCATGATCGCGGCGGGCTCCTACCTGGCCTACTACTGGCTGACCATCGGGGAGTTGGCGTAAGGGCCACGCCCGCCCGGCGGGGCGGCAAAGGGCCCGGCCTGACGGGGTGTCGGCCCCTCGGGCCTACTCGTAGACCTCGGTCTCCGGGTGGTAGTCCTTCCAGGCGAACCAGAAGGAGTAGTGGGAGGGGACCCTCTCCAGTTTGGCGCCCGACAGCTCCCCTTCCAAGGCCTCCCCGGTAATGGCGGTCCACCGGGTCCCCGTCTGCCGGTCCACCATGATGGCCCCGGGACCGGCCCTCCCTTGCTCCAACCGGAAAGTCAGGACGGTGTCGTCCAACTTTCGATCGTAGACCACTCCCGTCTCCGACGCGGCGTCGAACACGACCAGCACGGGCCTTCCCTGGAACCGGTCGTTGACCAGGGGTTCCTCCCCCAACCGCCGGAAGGGGTACGCCCGCGCCTCGCCGCCCGACTCCAAGCCCAGGACCAGCTCCTTGGCCCCCAGCCGGTCGTCCTCGCGCCACTCACCCTGGAGGCCCGCCCGGGAGATGGAGTAGTAGATGGTGTACTTGTCCCTCTCGAAACCGCCCCCCTTGTCCAGGGCGGTAGTGTCGGGATACAGCTCCAGCCAGGACCTCCAGGTCGTCTGGAGAGCGGGCAGCACCTCCAGACGACGGCCCTCCAGGGGCCCACTCACGGCCTCGCCAAGCACCTGGCTCCACAGGCTGTCGGTCTGGTGGTCGTACATGACCAGCCCGTTCATGATCAGGTTCCCCGAGACCCCGAAGGTGAGGGTGTGCTCCCCGGTCTCACGGGCATACACGATGCCCGTGTAGCAGAGGGGTCACCAGGTGACGGCGATGGGGGTCCCGCCCAGGACGTCGTTAACGATCTCGTGGCGGCTGAGCTGGGGCACCGAGTAGGCCCGGTGCTCCCCGCCGACGGATAGCCCTATCACCATCTCGTCGGCGGAGAACTGCTCCTCCGCCTCCTCGGCGTCGAGGTACGACGGGTCCAGGATCGCGCGTATGGCGTCCCTGGGAATAACGGAGATCATCTTCAGGTCCCGGGCGCTGACGTCGGTGTACACCTCGGGGAAGGTGAGGGTGCGCGTCGGCTGAGGCCCCGACGCCGGCCGGACGTCGCACCCGGCAGCCAGCAAGCAGCCGGCAAGCAGGACTACGAGGGCGAAGGGAAGGCGGCAACTAAGCATACCAGGACCGTGCAAGTGTAGCATAACCCCGCGCCCACCTTGCCACCACCGGCCCGGTGGGTTAGATTATAGACGCTCCAACATGCCCGGCGCCGCCGTCCGGCGCGCCGGCCCTAGGGAGACAAGGAGAGCGGAGGAAGAGCTTTGGCAGCGAAGTACCTGTACCTGGTGAGAATGGACGTGGACGAAGACAAGGAGGCCCACTTCAACGAGATCTACGACAAGGAGCACATCCCGGAGATCAGCAAGGTGCCCGGGGTCGGCAACGTCACAAGATACGAGACCGACACCGAGGGGATGCCCAAGTACGCAGCCCTGTACGAGATGGACAGGGCCGACCTTCCCAGCTCTCCCGAGTGGAAGAAGGCTTCGGACACGGGAACTTGGAAGGACACGGTGAGGCCCTTCACCAAGAACCGCTCCCACACCATCTACAAGATCATAGAGCCGGGATCCTAACCGTCCCTACGCGGACTTCCGGAGGTGCCCCATGGCCGACTCCCATGCCCTGAGAGTGGAGACCGATCTGGCCGTGCCCATGCGCGATGGAACGGTGCTGCGGGCCGACCTGTACCGACCCGACGGCCCTGGCCCGTACCCCGTCCTGCTGCAGCGGACCCCCTACGACAAGGCGGCCCCCGGCGGCATGCTGAGCCTGGACCCGTTGAAGTCCGCCAAGCGGGGATACGCCACGGTCATCCAGGACGTCAGAGGCAGATACGCCTCGGAGGGGGAGTTCTACGCCTTCCGCAACGAGATCGACGACGGGTACGACACGGTGGAGTGGGCGGCGGCCCAGCCCTGGTCCTCGGGCAAGGTCGGGATGTACGGCGCGTCCTACGTGGGGGCCACCCAGTGGCTTGCGGCCCTCTCCCAACCGCCGCACCTGACGACCATCGTCCCCAACGTGACGGCATCCAACTACCACGAGGGCTGGACGTACCAGGGGGGCGCCTTCGAGCTGGGGTTCAACGTCTCCTGGACCCTGGCCCAGCTCACGCTGGCCAACTTTGACAACCTGGGCGGCAGGCTGGGCCTGTCGGACCAGACGCGCCAGGACCTGGTCCGGGCCGTCGACGGGATGGAGGAGGCCTTCCGGCACATGCCCATGGCCGACTTCCCTCACCTCAAGGGCGGCCTGGCCGACTATTTCTACGACTGGCTGGCCCACCCGGAATACGACGACTACTGGAAGGCCCTCTCCATCGAGGAGAACCACTCCAGGCTCAACGTCCCCGCCTATCACATCGGCGGCTGGTACGACATCTTCCTGGGAGGGACCATACGCAACTACCTGGGCATGCGGGAGAAGGCGGCCGGGGACGAAGGCCGCAACGGACAGAGGATGATCGTGGGGCCCTGGGTCCACGGCTCCCGCAGCGGCAGCACGGCCGGGAGCCACTACTTTGGGCTGGCGGCGGACGCCCTGGCCGTGGACCTGGACGGCCTGCACTACAGGTGGTACGACCATTGGCTGAAGGGCATCGACAACGGCGTGATGGACGGGCCGCCGGTCCGCATATTCGTCATGGGGGACGACTCGTGGCGCTCCGAGGAGGAGTGGCCCCCCGCCAGGGCCCGGTCCGTCGACTACTACCTCCACAGCGGTGGAGGCGCCAACTCGCTGCGCGGGGACGGCAGCCTCAGCACCGAGGCCCCCGGCCAGGAGCCGCCGGACGTGTTCCTGTACAACCCGGCCAACCCGGCGCCAACCAGGGGAGGCGCCCTGTGCTGCAACCCGTACTTCATGCCCTACGGCGCCTTCGACCAGGGCGACGTGGAGGCACGGGAGGACGTGCTGGTCTACTCGACGCCGCCGCTGGAAAAGGAGGTGGAGGTGACGGGCCCGGTGACGGTGACCCTATGGGCCGCGTCCTCGGCCACGGACACCGATTTCACGGCCAAGCTGGTGGACGTGTGCGACCATGGTTGCACACGCAACATCACCGACGGGATAGTCCGGGCGCGGTACCGGGACTCCACCGCGTCGGCCAGCTTCATCGAACCCGGACGGGCCTACCGGTACGCCATCGACCTGTGGGCGACCAGCAACGTGTTCAAGGCGGGGCACAGGATCCGCGTGGAGGTTTCCAGCAGTAACTTCCCGCGCTTCGACCGGAACACCAACACCGGGGCCGCCATCGCCTCGGACGCCGCACCCAAGCCGGCGCTGCAGACCGTGTTCCACGACTCCCAGCGCCCCTCCCACATCAGCCTCTCCGTGGTGCCCAGATAGACGGGGGCGCGTGCCCCGGGGCCCGGTCCCTTACACGTCGACCCGCTGGACCTGGACGGTCCTGCCCGTGGTCGCGGCCTCGATGACGGCCACCGTCACCTCCACGACCCTGAGGCCGTCGACCCCCGAGGAGTAGGGCTCGGTGTCTTTACGCACGGCGCGGTTGAAGGCCTCCACCTGCTCCCTGGTCGTGCCCAGGGGGTCGGTCTCCCACTCCTCGACACTGTTGACCGTCTCGCTGACCACCTCCAGCTTGCCCTGGAGGGGTATGCCCATGGTGTTCTCCAGCACGATGCGGCCGTCGCTCCCGTAGACGACGGCGTCAGCCTTCATGTCGGGCATCTTGCGCCCGCAAACGGCCATCCCGATGGCGCCGCCGTCGAACCGGAGCAGGATGGCTGCCAGGTGCTCCAGGGCCTTCTCCGCCCTCTGGCCGTCGGTCATCGCCGCCACCTCGACCACCTCGTCGTCCAGCAGGTACCGGAGGGCGTTGACGGCGTGGACTCCCTGTCCCATCATGGCCGAGGCGCCTCCCACCAGCTCCGGCGTCTCCCACCACTCGTTCAGGCCTCCGCTGCGGGCGGGCGGCTCCAATACGCCCCGGGTGCCCCCGGCCCACTGGGCCTGGGCCAGGGAGACGGTGCCCACAACCCCGTCCTTTACCATCTGCCGGGACTTCTGGTACCCGGGATGGTGGACCGACTCGAACCCCAGGCCCAGCTTGACGCCATTGGCCCGGCACGCGCGTATCATGTCCGCGGCGTCCCCAGGGGTCAGGGCCATGGGCTTCTCACACAGCACGTGCTTGCCGGCACTGGCGGCCGTCTGGGTGTAGGGGCTGTGGAGGTTGTTGGGCGACGCGATGTATACCACGTCTACCCTGGGGTCCTTGACCAGCTCCTCCACCGAGTCGTAGGCGGCCGATGCGCCGTGGCGTTCGGCAAAGGCCTGGGCGCGGTCCATATCCCTGCTGCATACGGCCACCAGCTCCGCGTCATCGGCCGCCCGGATGCTCGGGGCAAAGGTGGTCTCGGGATAGTGTCCGGGACTGATTATGGCCCATCCTAGAGGCAAGGAAGCACCTCCCAACAAGGAGTCCGAGAATGGGAAGAAGATACGGGAACGGAGCCGTTCCTGTCAAACCCCGACACGGTCCGGACCGGCCCGGGGAGGGGGCCGCGGTCTTTGACTTTTGGACGCCCGCCGGGTACAATCCGCTCGATAGGAGGTGCTCTATGGAACCTGTGAAAGTGAAGGCCTACTACGACTTCCGTTGACCCTACGTCTACAACGCGGCCGTGTGGCTTGCGAAGGTGCGAGAGACGTACGGTGACAACCTGGACATAGACTGGAAACCCTTCTACCTGGCCCAGACCAACAGCAATGAAGGACCCGAGTGGAAGGCATGGGAGCAGGAGGAGGACAGCGCCACCCTGGGACTCCAGGCCTTCGCCGCGGCCGAGGCCGCGGCTAGGCAGGGCACCGCGGGCCTCGAGGCGTTCATGCTGGCGATGCTCAGGGCCAGGCACGAGGACCGGAAGGACCTCTCGGACGAGAACGTGATCCTGGACGCCGCCCGGACCGCAGGGCTGGACATGGCGCGGTTCCGGGAGGACATGAAAGACCCGACCATCATACCCGAGACGGGGAAGAGCCACATGGAGGCCGTCGAGGAGCACGGCGTGTTCGGCGTGCCCACCTTCATCTTCCCCAACGGCGCGTCCGCGTTCGTGAAGGCCTACGTGCCGCCCGACGAGGACGCCGTCGGCATGTTCGAGGACCTCACCGACGTGATGAGCAAGTGGAAGTTCATCGGCGAGGTGAAGCGCCCGCAGCCCCCCTGGCCCAAGGGAGTGTTCGCCTAGAGGGACCCGTGGTGCGCCGCGCGACCCCCCTGGAAAGGACATTGGGTCTAAAGTTCAGGGACCCGGCCCTGCTGGAGCAGGCCCTGATCCATCCATCGTACATCAACGAGGCCGGCCCGTCGGGGCCGGCCCTCGTTTCGTACGACAGGCTGGAGTTTCTGGGCGACGCGGTGCTGGGCGCGGCGGTCACCGCGGAGCTGTTCCACCGTTGTCCGGACCTGCCCGAGGGACAGATGACCAAGCTCCGGTCGTCCCTGGTCAGCGGCAACACCCTTGCCCGGGTGGCCCGCGGGCTGCAGGTGGGGCAGCACCTGAAGCTGGGCCGGGGTGAGGCGTCCAGTGGCGGCGCGAACCGGGACACTAACCTGGCGGCGGCCCTGGAGGCCATCGTGGGCGCCACCTTCCTGGACCGGGGGTTCGACCAGGCCCGGAAGCTCGTCATCGGCCTGATGGACGGGGAAACGGAACGGGTGCTCTCCTCGGGCATACCCGAAGACCCCAAGTCCCGACTCCAGGAGGTGGCCCAGCGCATGGGAAACGCTCCCCCTCGCTACCGGACGGTGGGGGAAGAGGGCCGGGACAACAGCAAGGAGTTCGAGGCGGAGGTGGTCATGAACGGCGAGGTTCTCGGCAGGGGGCGGGGAACGCGCAAGGTAGACGCCCAGAGGCAGGCCGCCCGTGAAGCCCTGAGACGGCTGGAAGGCGCCCGCACCTAAAAATGCTGGGACTGCTTCGACGGAACCGGCGGAAGTCCCGGAGGCTACCGAGGCGGGGGTCAAACGGAGCCGCGAGTCCTGGTTCGGCCGGGTGGCCCGGCTCCTGGGGGCGGGCCGCTTGGACGAGGAGGTCTGGGAGGAGTTGGAGGAGGCGCTCCTGTCCGCCGACGTGGGCGTGGAGACCACCCTGAGCCTGGTGGAGAGGCTTCGAGACGAGGCCGGGCAGCGAAGCGTCCGGGAGCAGGGCGACCTGATGGACGTCCTGAAGCGCGACATCTCAGCCAGGCTAGCCGACGACCGGGCGGAGGACGTTTGGCTGGAGTCCACCGACCACCCCTCACCCTTCGTGGTCCTGGTCGTGGGCGTCAACGGCTCGGGCAAGACGACCAGCATCGCCAAGCTGGCGTACCACTTCAAGGCGGCGGGGAAGAAGGTCATCCTGGCCGCCGGGGACACCTTCCGGGCCGCGGCCATCGACCAGATCCAGCTCTGGGGGGAGCGTGTCGGGGTGGACGTGGTCAGCCATCAGCCAGGGGGGGACCCGGGAGCCGTGGCTTTCGACGCCTTCCAGGCGGCCCGGGCCCGGGGGGCGGACGTGCTGATAGTCGACACGGCGGGCCGCCTCCACACCAAGTCCAACCTGATGGACGAGCTCAAGAAGGTCCGCAGGGTCATCAGCAGGCTCGACCCGGCGGCCCCGCACCAGGTCCTGCTGACTCTGGACGCGACCACCGGCCACAACGGCCTCGGCCAGGCGCGGTACTTCACCGAGGCGGTGAGCTGCACGGGGATCGTGTTGGCCAAGCTGGACGGCACCGCCAAGGGCGGCATCGTGCTGGCCATCAAAGAGCAGCTGGACGTCCCCATCCTATTCATAGGCACGGGTGAAGGGCTGGAGGACATGGCGCCTTTCGACGCCGAGTCATTCGTCGAGGCGCTCCTGGAACCGGCCCCTTCGACCTCCTGAGCCCATCGACGCCCGTCTAGCGCATCCGGCCCCGCTTGCCTGCACGTAGGAAATGACAGGGTCTTCCAAGATGCACCATCCAGGCCACGGCGTACACCCAGGGTAGTCCGTGCACCACGCCATCATCTGGCTTCTGAGCGTCGAGCTCCTGGGGCTGGCGGTGCTGCCCCTTGCCTATGCCCTATTCCGGCGTCTGCCGGACCGGGGCTTGGTGCTGTCCAAGGTCCTGGCCCTGCTCCTGGTGTCCTACCTGCTGTGGATTCTGGGCACGGCCCACATCCTGCCCAACACCCAGTACTCCGTCATCGCCATAGCCGCCGTACTGGCCGGCCTGTCCTACGGACTGATGCGCCGCCGGCTCCCCGAGCTGGTCGCCTTCGTCAAGGCGGAGCGGCTGCCCCTGCTGACGGCGGAGGCGGTGTTCCTGACCCTGTTCGCCCTGTGGGTCGTCATCGTCTACCACACACCGGCCATAAACCACACCGAAAAGCCCATGGACTTCGCCTTCCTCAACGCCATCCTGAAGTCCACCTACTTCCCGCCGGAGGACCCCTGGCTGTCGGGGCACTCCATCAGCTACTACTACTTCGGCCACTTCATAATGGCGACGCTGACCAAGCTCACCTCCATACCATCCAACGTTTCCTACAACCTGTCCATCGCCCTGCTGCCGGCGCTGGCGGGAGCGGGGGCCTTCAGCCTGGTCTACAACCTGATACGCCGCTCGGGGGCCGATGCCCGTCGGGCCGTGCTCTTCGCCCTGGCCGCGCCCCTCTTCATCGTGCTGATCAGCAACCTGGAGGGGGTGCTGGAGCTTGTACAGGCCAGGGGCTGGGGGTCGGAGGGCTTCTGGGGGTGGGTGTCGATCAAGGGGCTGGCAACGAGCTCGACCGAGGGAGGCCTGTTCCCGGGCGACCACCTGTGGTGGTGGCGCGCCACCAGGGTCATCGATACGGTAAGGGACGGCATCAGCCTGGACTACACCATCACGGAGTTCCCCTTCTTCAGCTTCGTGCTGGGAGACCTGCACCCCCACGCATCTTCCCTCCCCTTCCTCGTCCTGAACCTGGCGCTGGCATTGAATCTGCTCGGCTCCCGGAGTAGGATAGGGCCCTCGTGGTTGCTGCAACGGCCGTGGGAGACGGCGGCCATCACCCTGTCTCTCGGCGCGCTGGCCTTCATAAACATCTGGGACCTGCCGGTCTTCGCGGCCATTCTGGCCGTCACGGTGCTGGCCAAGAGCTACGGAGACCGGTCGGGCAACGTGGCCCCCACACTGCTGTCCACCGCGTCTTTCATGGCGCCGGTGGTCGTTGGCGTCGTGCTGCTGTACCTGCCCTTCTACATGACCCTGGACAGCCAGGCGTCCGGGATACTGCCGACCCGCGACGCCATGGCCACGCGGCCCTTCTTCTTCTTCCTGATATGGGGGCTGTTCCTCCTGGCCGGGGGGTATTTCCTCCTGGCCCAGCTGGCGTCCTCGGGGAGCCTGGCCCGCCGCAACGTGGGGACCCTGGGCTTCGCCCTGGCGGCGGCGGTGTTCCCCTTCGTGCTGTGGGCGTGCATCAAGATAGTCGTCAGCCCCTTCGAAGGGGGGGTGGTCGACGCCCTGGGCACGGTGGGCAGCCGCCTGGGCAAACTTCTGCCGGGGATGGCCGTCGTTGCCCTGGCCCTGGCCGGGGTGCTCTCCAGGATGAAGGAGGGCAACGGCACGGCAGCCGTCTTCCCGCTGCTGATGCTGGGCATCGCCTTCTACCTGCTGCTGGGCGCCGAGCTCTTCTACCTTGTCGACCTGTTCGGCACACGCATGAACACGGTGTTCAAGACCTACTACCAGGCCTGGCTGCTGCTGGCGGCCGTCTCGGCCTACGGCCTCTACTACGGCTACGCCAACCCCCTGCCCTCCCTGGGCCGGATGCGTGGCCGTCTCTCGAGACTGACGCCCCTGGCAGGGGGGGCCGGGAGGATCGCACCGTGGGTCTGGCTGGGGCTGGTCGGCGCCCTCACCGTCGCGTCCCTCTACTACCCGGTGGGGGCGGCCCTGGACCGCGCCGGCCAATCGAGGGAGGCGACACTGGACGGTCTGGCCTTCCTGAGAGAGCGCCATCCGGGGGAGTACGAGGCGATAGTGTGGCTGAGGGACGAAGCGCCTCGGGGACGCATCGTGGAGGCGGTGGGAGGAAGCTACACCGACCACGGCCGGGTCTCCTCGTCCACCGGGCTTCCCACCATCCTCGGCTGGCCGGGACACGAACACCAGTGGAGAGGCTCCACCAGGGAGTTCGAGGGGCGGGAAGGGGACGTGGAGCAGATCTTCACGGCCGGCGACTCGGCCACCGTGCACCGCCTGCTGGAGACCTACGATGTCCGATACGTCTACGTCGGCGCACGGGAGAAGGCCCGGTACGGGCCCGACCGGTTCGGGGCGTTCCACTCGTTCCTGACGCCCGTGTTCCGCAGCCCGGACGTGGTCATATACCAGAGGGCGCAAACCCAGTCCCCAGGCCTGGTGAAGACGCACCATGCAGACGCTGGATAGGCTCCCGCTGACCCGGCTTTCCCTCCCCCGGCTTCGACGCCCCGAGCTGGGTTGGGAGGCGGCGGTCTTCCTGGTCGTCTCCCTGGGCGCAATGGCCCTCCGCCTGTGGGAGCTGGACGGGCGGACCATGCACTACGACGAGAGCCTGCACGTCCACTACGCTTGGCGTCTGGCCAACGGGGATGGTTACTCCCACAGCCCCTGGATGCACGGCCCCTTCCAGGTGGAACTCGCCGCCGCCATCTTCTGGCTGTTCTCCGACACGGACTTCACCGCCCGCCTGCTCTACGTCCTGTTCGGCACGGCGCTGGTGTTCCTGCCCTTCTTCTTCCGGACACACCTGGGGACCACCGGCGCCATAGTGGTTGCCCTGCTCTTTGCCCTGTCCCCGTCCCTGCTGTACTTCAGCCGCTTCGGGCGGAACGAGATCATCATGTCGGTGTGGACGGTGGCGCTCCTGATAATGCTCTGGCGCTATCTCCACGAGGGCAGGGACCGCTACCTCTACATGGCCTCGGCGGTGCTGGCCCTCATGTTCGCCACCAAGGAGACGGCCTACATCGTGGCCGTGATCTTCGGCGGCATTCTGCTCCTCATCTCTCTCCCCGAGCTGGTGGCCGCGGCGACAGGCAGGAGCAGGCGGGGCGAGATAGGCCGGGCCCCCGCTCTGCTGCTCCTCATCGTGACGCTGACGCTGCCCCAGTGGGCGGCGGGCGTGAGCATCTTTCAGGACGGCCTGGGGATGGTGCTGGCCAACGGCGACGGCGGCACCGGGGAGGTGGGGCTTCCCCTGTGGGGCCCTCCCTACACCATCTTTCCCATGGCGGACCTCCCCCTGGCCGCCGATGTCCTCGTGATAGCGAGCTTCGTGGCGCTGCCCGGTGTGGCGGCGGTCACCCGCGGGGGCCGCAGGTGGGTGCCGTGGCTGCTGGCGGCGGGCGCGGCCGGCGCTCTCGGCTACGCGTTCCTGGCGCTGCCCAACGGGTTCGTGGCCCGGGACTGGCTGATCGCCTTCGCCGTCCTTGCCGGGGCCCTGGTCGTCTCTGCGGCCATCGGGATGCTGTGGAGATGGAGGGTATGGCTTCTGTGCGCGGCCATCTTCTACCTGATATGGACGGCCCTGTACACCACCTTCTTCGGCCTGTTCGTCCAGACGCACGGCTACTGCCCCACCGAGACGGGCGCCGCCCTCAACACCCTGTGCGCCAAGCTAGGGGGCGTGTTCACCGGCTCCTGGCAGGGCCTGGGCTACTGGCTGGCCCAGCAGGAGGTGGCCCGCGGGGGGCAGCCGTGGTACTACCACTTCATCACCGGGTCCCTGTACGAGTTCCTGCCGCTGCTCTTCGGCCTGGCGGCCATCGTCTACTTCGTCCGCAGGGCCGACCTGCTGGGCCTCGTCCTCGCCATCTGGGCCCTCCTGACCCTCCTGGCGTACACCATCGCGTCGGAGAAGATGCCCTGGCTCATCGTCAACATCGCCGTGCCCTTCATACTGCTGTCGGGCAAGCTCATCGGCGAGGTCATAGACCGGCTGGACTGGAGAGGGCTGGTGCGCAGCCCTTCCCTCCTGATGCTGGGGCTGGCACCGCTGTTCGTGATCGCCGGGGTCTATCTCCTGAGACGGTCGCTGGACCAGGGGGGCCTCGACTGGCAGGGTTGGGGGCTGGCGGCGGCCATAGCCGCCTTGCTGGCCGGAACGACCTTCCTGCTTTTGCGCAGCCGTCCCCGGGTGGGCGTGTCGCTGGCCGCGCTGGGCGTGGCCGCCCTGATGCTCGGGTTCAGCACCTTCGTCGGGTTCAGGGTGACCTACAACTACGACGACACCCCGGTGGAGATGCTGGTCTACGCCCAGGGCAGCGCGGACCTGGTCAGGGTGCTGGAGGACCTGGAGCGGGAGGGGGTCATTCCCAACGAGGCGGCGCGGCCCGCGGTGGAGATGGACTACGAGATTTGGTACCCGATGAACTGGTACGTGAGGCAGGCGCAGCGAGAGGGCTCGGTGGAGTTCCGCTGCTACAAGTCGGAGTCCGACGCGGACTACCAGCCCTGGTGCAGTCCCGTGAGCGAGCCGCCCTCCACCGGGGCCATCCTCCTGATCGAGGGCCACGCCAAAAGGTACAGGAGCCACCTGGAAAGCCACCAGGCCTCGGGGCCCCTCAAGGACCTTCTCTGGTTCCCCGAGGACACGTACCGCCGTCCGGGGGCCAACAGAGAGGAGCAGTGGTCCCCGGCGGAGCTGAAGGAGGACGCCCGCTTCATCATGGACAACGTGACCGCCCGTCAGTCGTGGAAGGACGCGATGGACTACTTCCTCTTCCGCCGGCTGGACTACCAGTGGTGGGACTCCAAGTTCTTCTCCTACGTGTCTCCGGGGGGCGACGGCTCGGGTTGACACCCTTCTTGGCACGGGACTACAATAGGGCCTCTGAGAGGAGGGACCCCGGTCAATGCTGGAAGTAGTAATCGACAGCATCCGCGTGAGCTTGATGAACTACCAGCGGGTCGTGATTCTGAAGGAGAAGGAATCGGACCGGTACCTGCCCATCTGGATCGGGCCGGCGGAAGCCGACGCGATCGCGGTCAAGCTGCAGGATATCTCCGTTCCCAGACCCCTGACCCACGACCTCCTTCGTGCGGTCATCGACAACCTGGGAGGGGCCGTCCATCACATCCTGGTGAACGACCTGGAGAGCGACACCTTCTACGCCAAGGTGATCATAAGCGTGAACGGCAAGAGCCTGGAGGTGGACTCCCGCCCCAGCGACGCCATCGCGCTGGCGGTGCGCGTCCAGGTGCCCATCTTCGTAGAGGAGCAGGTCCTGGAAAAAGCCGGCATCCTCCTGGACAAGGAGACGGGGAAGCCCCTGCTGCCCGAGGACACGGCGGACCAGCCCGAGAAGTCCCCCGAGGTGAAGGAGGAAGAGCTCCGCAGGATGTCGGCCTTTACCGACTTCATCAACAGCCTGGACCTGGAGGACTTCGGCAAGCAGCAGCAGGAGAAGGAATAGCGTAGTCTCCCCACGCCCAGAGTCAACCGAGAAAGACCCCCGGCCGCCTTGGCCGGGGGTCTTTTCTGCGGGGCTCCCGGCCCGGGGGAATCGGTTGACGCCCGATGGAACTAGTGATAGGATTCACTGGGCCTGAGATGGGTATGCCATGGTGGGTGCTGGCCCTGCGACTTTCGGGGCTGGGGTTCTATATAGCCCTCTGCATCGTAGGTGGCATTGTGGTGGGAGTGGTGGTGGACAGGACCCTGGGCACGAAGGTTATCTTTCTGTTGGTGGGTCTAATCTTGGGATGCGCCTCGGCGTTTTACGGGACTTACAAGATGGTGTCACCACTTCTCGGTCCCAACGGCAGTGACGGGCCCGCGAGCGGGCCCCCGGGCGGGCCCCCGATCGAGAAGGAGAGGTAGTGGCCTCAGGCGCCGGAGCCCGACGGTTTCTGCTACTGGGGGGCCTGGCCCTGCTTGCCCTGTTCGTCGCGGGCCTAGTCACCGGGGCCATCGGGACGGCCGTCCTCGGAGGCGAGGACCAGGAGCCCCTACTGCCCCAGCCCCAGGTCCACCTTCCGCCCCAGCCCATATTCCCGGCCGAGGCCCGCAACGAGCACAACTTTGCGCCCAACAAGGCCGACGACGGCCACGGCTCGGGCGACGAAGCCGGCGGCAATGGGAAGCCGTACCACTTCACGCCCCTGGGCATGTTCGACTTCGCCGTTACCAACACCATGCTGTCGGCCTGGGTCACTACCCTGGTGTTGCTGGGCATTTTCCTGTTGGGCGTGAGACGCGCCAAGATGGTGCCCGGCCGGCTGCAAAACCTGGTGGAGATGGCCGTCGAGGCGCTGCTGGGGTTCGTGGAGGGAGTTATAGGAAGGGACATGGGCCGGAGGGTCTTTCCCATCATCGCCACCGTGTTCCTCTTCGTGGCCTTCAACGCGTGGATAGCCCTGCTTCCCATCTATCCGTCCCTGGGGTTCAAGGACAGCGACGGAGACATAGCGGCCCACCTGGTGCGCTCGGCTGGGACCGACCTAAACATGCCCTTGGCCCTGGCCCTGGTCTCCTTCGTCTTCGTGGAATACTGGGGGCTGCGCATGCTGGGTTTCAGGTACCTGGGCAAGTTCATCCCCGTCGGCCCCTTCTTCCGCAGCATCCGGAGGGGACAGCTGTTCCAGGCGGGCATTTCCCTCTTCGTGGGATTCCTGGAGGGGATGAGCGAGATGGTCCGCGTGGTGAGCTTCACCTTCAGGCTGTTTGGCAACATGACCGCCGGCGAGGTCCTGGTGCTGATGGCGACGTTCCTCGTCCCCTTCGTAGCGACGGTCGCCGTCTATGGACTCGAGCTGCTGGTGGGGCTGGTCCAAGCCCTCATATTTGCCGGGCTAACCCTGGTCTTTGCGACAATAGCGATCACTTCCCACGAGGAAGAGCACTAGGGCACATCACACATTTAGACCGACTCAGTTAAAGGAGGGAATATGCCTATAGAGATCCTTATGTCCGTGGCTTCCGCGTTAGCTGCCCAAGAAGAGATTCTCAGTGACACCTCGGTCAAGGCTTTGGCCGCCGGCCTCGCCATCGGTCTGGGCGTCCTAGGGCCTGGTATCGGTATCGGCATCCTAGGCAGCGCAGCCATGAACGCCATCGGGCGCAACCCCGAGGCCCGGGGGCCGATTTTGACCAACATGATCCTGGCGATTGCCTTCGCGGAAGCGCTGGGCATCTACGCCCTGGTCGTTGCGGCTATTCTCTTGTTCGTGTTTTAGGGACCGTTAGGTCCCGAGGGCGAGGTCCCTGCGTATGACGACAAATTCCGGTCTGGAGCTAGGTGATGGGTGAACTAGGACTGAATCTCCCGAGCTTGATAGCGTTCCTAGTGAACTTCGTCATCCTCCTGGTGATCCTGTACATGTTCGCCTACAAGCCGATCCTGCGGATAATGGACCAGCGGTCGGAGCGGATCAGGGAGAGCCTGGAGGCGGCGGAGCGTGCGCGGGAGGAGGCCGACCGGTCCCAGGCCGATACGCAGAGGCAGCTTGCCGAGGCCCGGGCGGAGGGCCAGAAGCTCATCGACCAGGCCAGGGAGCTTGCCGACAAGTATCGCACAGACGAGCAGGAGAAGGCCCGGCAGGAAGCCGAGGCGTTCGTCGCCAGGGCCAGGGAGGACATCCAGCGGGAGCGCGACGCCGCCGTCCGGGAGGTGAGGGCCCACTTCGCCGACCTGGCCATATCCACCGCCGAGAAGGTCATCGAGCGGTCCCTGGACCGGGACGCCCACACCGACCTCATCGCCCGGGTGCTGGAGGAGGGCGAGACCCTTCGCCGGGGCTAGCAAGGTATGCCCGATAGCGCATCAGCCAAGAGGTACGCCCAGGCGATATTCGACCTGGCCCTGGAACGGGAGCGCCTGGACCAGTGGGCTGAGGGCCTCGACGCCCTGTGCCGCGCCATGGAGAACCCGGATATGTTCGGGTTCCTGGAGCACGCCAAGGTGACCATGCCCCAGAAGGTCCGCACCATCGAGGAGGCCCTCCCGGACGTCGACCCGCTGCTGAGGAACCTCCTCTGCGTTCTGGTAGACAGGGGCCTGACCGAGCTGGTCCCCGAGGTGGAGAGGGGCTATCGCCGCTTGCTGGACGCCCACATGGGCAGGGAGCAGGTGCAGGTCTCGTCAGCCGTGCCCCTGGAGGACTCGGAGCAGAAGCACATATCCGATTTCCTCTCGGCGCTGATCCACAAGGAAGTGGTCATGGAGACCCGCGTGGACCCGTCCATCCTGGGAGGCCTGGTCATCCGCGTCGGAGACCGGCTCATAGACGGCAGCACCCGGACCCGGTTGGTCGAGATGGGCAAGAGGTTGCAGCAGGGGGCCATCGAAGCGAGCTCATAAGCCAGTGGAGCCGGCGCCGCCCCCATCGGGGAACTGCGCCTGCGGCACTCAGGAGGTAAACCGGTGACTACCCGAGGCCAAGACATAGTCTCCGTCATCCGAAGGCAGATCGAGGAGTTCGGGTCCGAGCTGACCCTGGTCGACGTGGGCACCGTCGTCGAGGTCGGAGACGGCATAGCCCGAATCCAGGGGCTCCAGGGGGCCCAGTACAACGAGATCCTGGAGTTTCCCAACGGCGTCATGGGCCTGGCCCTGAACCTCGAAGAGGACACGGTGGGCGCGGCCATCATGGGAGACCCCAACGCCGTCAAGGAGGGGGACACGGTCCGCTCCACGGGCCGCATCATCGAGGTGCCCGTGGGCGACGCCCTGGTGGGCAGGGTGGTGGACCCCCTGGGACGGCCCCTGGACGGCAAGGGTCCCGTCAACGCCGACCGGACCCTGCCGGTGGAGCGCATCGCCCCCAACGTCGTGACCCGGCAGTCGGTGGACACCCCCGTGCAGACCGGGGTCAAGGCCATCGACTCCATGATCCCCATCGGCAGGGGGCAGCGTGAGCTGATCATCGGCGACAGGTCCACCGGCAAGACGGCCATCGCCATCGACGCCATCATCAACCAGAAGGGCCAGGACCTGATCTGCATCTACGTGGCCATCGGCCAGAAGCAGGGGAAGGTGGCCCAGGTGCTGGCCAGCCTGGAGGAGAACGGCGCCATGGACCATACCCTGGTGGTGGCGGCCAACGCCTCGGACCCGGCGCCCCTCCAGTACATCGCCCCCTACGCCGGCTGTGCCATGGCCGAAGCCTTCCTGGCCGAGGGCAAGGACTCGCTGATCATCTACGACGACCTGACCAAGCACGCCTGGGCGTACAGGCAGCTATCCCTGCTGCTCCGCCGGCCGGCGGGCCGGGAGGCCTACCCGGGGGACGTCTTCTACCTGCACAGCCGGCTGCTGGAGCGGGCGGCCAAGCTGGCCCCGGAGTTCGGCGGTGGGTCCATAACCGCGCTGCCCATCATCGAGACCCAGGCCGGAGACGTGTCCGCGTACATCCCCACCAACGTCATCTCCATCACCGACGGGCAGATATACCTGGAGCCGGAGCTCTTCAACTCGGGCATCCGTCCCGCGGTGAACGTGGGCCTCTCGGTGTCCCGGGTGGGCGGCGCGGCCCAGACCAGGGCGATCCGCAAGGTCGCCGGGCGGCTCCGCCTGGACCTGGCCCAGTACCGGGAGCTGGCCACCTTCGCCCAGTTCGGCACCGCCGACCTGGACCGGGCCACCCGGGCCCAGCTCGAACGGGGACAGCGCAGCACCGAGATCTTAAAGCAGCTCCAGTACCGGCCCATGAGCCTGGAGCAAGAGGTGATAGTCCTCTACGCCGTCAACAACGGGGACCTGGACGACGTCCCCGTCACCAGGTGCCAGGAGTTCGAGGAAGGGCTGCTCAGGTACGTCGAGTCGACCAAGCCCGACATCGCCCGGGCCATCTCCGAGAGCAAGGACATAGCCGACGACACGGAGGCCGCGCTCAAGGAGGCCATCCAGGAGTTCAAGTCCACTTTCAACTTGACGGAGTAGATACGGGCTAACGGAGGAGAGACCGGACCGCCGGGCGCGTGGGCCACGTTGGCCGCGTCCCCAGAGCGGGTCCCGACAGGTAGGAAATGGCAAGCATCCGGCAGATAAGGCGCCGCATCCGGAGCATCGAGAACACCGCCAAGGTGACCAAGGCGATGGAGATGATCGCCGCGTCCAAGATGCGCCGGGCTCAGGCCAGCGTGCTGGCCGGGCGGCCCTACTCGGAGAAGATCCAGCAGGTGATCGCCGACCTGGCGGCCCAGCCCAGCGAGGACGGCACCTCCCAGCCGCTGCTGGAGTCCCGGCCCATCCAGCGGGTGGGGCTGGTGCACATCACCCCGGACAGGGGCCTGTGCGGCGGCCTCCACTCTAACCTGAACCGCCGGGTGAGCCAGTTCATCGTCGAGCACCAGGTCCCGGCCACCGTCGTGGCCGTCGGGCGCAAGGGCAGGGACTTCATGGTCCGGTACGGCCAGGACGTGAAGGCCGTATTCATCAACCTGGGCGACAGGCCGGCCCTGGCTGACACCATAGCCATATCCAGCATGGTGATCGACCAGTACACCACGGGCGAGGTCGACGAGGTGCACCTGTCCTACGTGGAGTTCGTGTCCACCACCGTCCAGCGTCCCGTGGTCAAGCGGCTGCTCCCAATAGTGCCCGCCGAGCTGACCGCCTACGAGCGGGTGGGCTACATATACGAGCCCAGCGACCAGGAGGTGCTTGGCTCCCTGCTGCCAAGGTTCGTGGAGATGGAGATATACCACGCCCTCCTGGAGCTGATTGCCAGCGAGCAGTCGGCCAGGATGGTGGCCATGCGCAACGCCACCGAGAACGCGGGAGAGATGGTGGAGGACCTGACGCTCCTGGCGAACAAGGTACGCCAGGAGAGCATCACCAACGAGCTGCTGGACATCCTGGGCGGCTCGGAAGTGCTGGCATAAGGGCAACCCACCTGTCTCCCTCCCGTAAGTGGGACCGGGAGACAGAAGGAGCTGAGAATGGGTACAGGCAAGGTCGTACAGGTGATCGGGACGGTGGTCGACGTGGAGTTCCCGCCGGACGATCTCCCCACGCTGTTCAACGCCGTGGAGATAGACAACGGCGGCGAGAAGCTCACCCTGGAAGTGGAGCAGCACGTGGGGAACAACTGGGTGCGCTGCCTGGCGTTGGGCCCCACCGAGGGCCTGGCCCGCGGCGTCGATGCCGTGGACACCGGCAACCCGGTTCTGGTGCCGGTGGGGGAGGAGACCCTGGGCAGGCTGTTCAACGTCACCGGGGAGCCCTTGGACAACCTGGGTCCCGTGGAGCCGCCCCAGCACTGGCCCATCCACCGGCCGCCGCCCTCCTTCGAGGAGCAGGAGACCACCACCGAGATACTGGAGACGGGCATCAAGGTGTTCGACCTCATCACCCCGTTCATGAAGGGCGGCAAGGTAGGCGCCTACGGCGGGGCCGGGGTCGGCAAGACGGTCATCATCATGGAGCTGATCCGGAACATCGCCGCCGTCCACAAGGGGGTGTCCGTATTCTCTGGCGTGGGCGAGCGCTCCCGCGAGGGAAACGACCTGTGGCACGAGATGCAGGACTCGGGGGTGATGGACAGCACGGTGCTGGTGTTCGGGCAGATGAACGAGCCCCCGGGCGTCCGCGCCAGGATCGGCCTCACGGGCCTGACCATGGCCGAGTACTTCCGGGACGAGCAGAACCAGGACGTGCTCCTGTTCATCGACAACATCTACCGTTACATCCTGGCGGGCATGGAGGTGTCGGCGCTTCTCGGCCGGATGCCATCGGCTGTGGGCTACCAGCCGACCCTGGGGACCGAGATGGGGGCGCTGGAGGAGCGGATAACGTCCACGACCAAGGGCTCCATCACGTCCTTCCAGGCGAGTTTACGTGCCCGCCGACGACTACACCGACCCGGGAATCGTCACCACATTCGGCCACCTGGACGCCGTCGTCTCCCTGGAGAGGGCGCTGGCCGCCCAGGGCCTCTATCCGGCGGTGGACCCGCTGGCCTCCTTCTCCCGGATGCTGGAGCCGAGGATCGTGGGGGACGAGCACTACCGGGTGGCGCGGGGCGTCCAGCAGGTCCTCCAGCGCTACCGTGACCTCCAGGACATCATCGCCATCCTGGGCATCGAGGAGCTGTCCGAGGAGGACAAGGTCACGGTCGCCCGGGCCCGGCGGATCCAGCGGTTCCTTACCCAGCCCTTCTACGTGGCCGAGACCTTCACGGGGATGGGCGGCAAGTACGTGCCAGTGCGTGAGACGGTCCGGGGCTTCACCGAGATCCTGGAGGGCCAGCACGACGAGGTGCCCGAGCAGGCCTTCTACATGACCGGCACCATAGACGAGGCGCTGGAGAAGGCCCAGGAGATGGCCGCGGCCTAGGGGGCATTCATGGTAACGATGCGCCTGGAGATAGTGACCGCCGAGCGTGAGGTCTACTCGGACGACGTGGAGGCGGTCAACGCGCCCGGGGCGGAGGGAGACCTGGGGATACTGCCCCATCACGCTCCCCTGATGACAAGCCTCCAGCCGGGGGAGCTGATGATCCGCAAGGAGGGCCGCGACGAGTACATGGTGGTGAGCGGAGGCTTCCTGGAGGTGATGGGGAACCGGGTCACCATCCTGGCAGACGCGTGCGAGCGGTCCGACGAGATCGACGAGCAACGGGCCCAGGAAGCGATGCAGCGGGCCCAGGAGCGGATAGCCAACCGCACCGCGGACCTGGACCTGGAGCAGGCCGCCAGCGCCGTTCAGGCGGGCCGAGACCCGCTTGAGGATAGCGCGCCGCCGGCGGAGCCGGGCCGCGCCTCCCCCGGCCGCCTAGCCGCCGCTCAGGCCTCGTCCTCCTCCCCCAGCAGGTAGAAAGTCATGGTCTGCAGGGCCAGCACCGGGTCCACGTTTCGCACCCTCACACCGTCGGGCGCCTGCGCCGCGATGGGCGCGTAGTTGAGAATCGCCTTCACCCCCGCTCCCACCAGCCGGTCGATGACCTCCTGGGCGTGGGAGCCTGGCACACCGACGATGCCGATGCCTATGCCCCGCTCCATCACCGTCCGGTCCAGCTCCTCCACCGGCTGCACCTTGAGGCTTCCCACGGTCCTTCCGACGATGCGGCGGTCGGCGTCGAAGGCCGCGACGACGTGGAAGCCCTCGGGGGCGAACCCCGGGTAGCTCAACACGGCCCGGCCCAGCCGCCCGACGCCCACCAGGGCCACGTTCCAACGGCGGTCCAGGCCCATGATCTCCTTGAGCTCCACGATCAAGTGCCTGACCCTGTAGCCCCGGCCCTGCTTGCCGAACCGCCCGAAGTAGCTGAGGTCCTTCCTGATCTGCGCGGGCGTCACCTGCAGGATCTCGCCCAGCCGCTGGGAGCTGACGATGTTTACCCCCTGGGCCATCAGGGAGCTCAAGCACCCGGATGTACTGGGGGAGGCGCATCACCACGACCTCGGGGACCCCTCCCGGTCCAGCCTGCCGAGCCGCCGACCTCCCTGCCATCGTGCCCCCTATACCCGAGACGCATTCAATTGGTGAATTATATCACGTGAGCAGATATGCTATAATTGGCCCGTCCCCCATGACACGCCAGCGTACTCCCCTGCCACCGGCGGACATCCCTTCCCCCCTCCATCGGTCCCTGTCACTGGAGGCGGCTGACTTGCTGGCCCCCATATGCGAGGAGGCCCGCGGCGCCGGCCTCTCCCTGTACCTGGTGGGAGGGCCCGTGCGGGACCTGCTGCTGGAGAAGCCCGTCAGGGACCTGGACCTGGTGGTCGAGGGCGACGCTCAGGCCCTGGCGTCCGCCATAGCCGCAAGACTGGAGGGTCAGCTCGTTGCCCGCTCCCAGTTCGGCACGGCGACCCTGCGGCTGGGCAAGCAGTCGCTGGACCTGGTAACGGCCCGCCGCGAGACGTATCTCAGGCCCGGGGCCCTGCCCCAGGTCACCCCCAGCTCCATCGACGACGACCTTGCCCGCCGCGACTTCACCATCAACGCCATGGCGCTGCCCCTGACTGGCCCAGCGACGGGCGGCCTGCTGGACCCCCACGGGGGCCGGGCCGACCTGGCGGCCGGCTTCGTCCGGGTCCTGCACGACGCCAGCTTCGTCGACGACCCGACCCGCATCCTCAGGGCCATCCGGTACGAGCAGAGGCTGGGCTACCGGCTGGACGAGGCCACAGAGCAGCGGCTGATGGAAGCCCTGGACGCGGGGGCCATGGACACCCTGAGCGGAGACCGGCTGAGGAGGGAGCTGGCGGCGGCGCTCCGGGAGGCCGAGCCCCACCGGGTCCTGCGGCGCAGCGCCGAGCTGGGCGTGCTGACGGCCATCCACCCGGCCATGGGGAACGACTCTGCCGTCGCCGCCCTGGCCGGGTCCGGGGGGGCCTTCTCGCCCCTGGAGTACCTGGCCGCCCTGTGCTTCCCGTCGTCGAAAGAGCAGGGGATGTCTTTGGTGCACCGCCTTCGCACGCCCGCCACGTGGAAGAGGGTGGTCGAGGACACCGCCGCCGTGAAGCTCGACGTGGCCCCGGACATCGCCGGAGGGGCCGGCCTCGCCAGGTCCGCCCTGTACCGGGCGCTGGAGCCCTACGCGCCCGAGGCCCTGCGGGTAAACGCCATCATGGCCGGGGACACCGCCGTCGGAAGGGCCCTGAGCTCGTACCTCGACGATATGCGTTATGTAAAGCCGCTACTCAAGGGGGGCGACCTGGTCTCCCTCGGGTTCCCCCAGGGCCCGCTGGTCGGTGACGCCCTGCGGGAGCTGAAGTCGGCCCGGCTGGACGGCCTGGTCACTACCAGGGACGACGAGATCAAGAGCGCCGAGGGATACCTGGCGTCGAGGAGAGCCGGTTGACCGAACGAGACGAGACCTGCATCGTCTGCTCAGGGCCGCTGGACGAGTACCACCAGGCTTCCTGCCAGATGTGCGGGGGCAAGTTCCACCAGCCCTGGAGCGTGGAAGTGGATATACCCCAGTGCGGCCGTATCGCCAGCCACGACGAGGCCCTGGCGTTGGTGTTCCTCTGCCACAACTGCTACCAGGCGCTTCAAGAGGGCTCCTAAAGGGGGCGAGGCCCGTAACGGGAGGAGAAGGGATGAAGGCGGTCTTCATACAGGAGCACGGCGGACCCGAGGTCTTGACCTATGGCGAGCTGCCGGACCCAACGGTCGGCGACGGCCGCGTCAAGGTCCGGGTGAGGGCCGGCTCCCTGAACCGGTTGGACGTCTACACCAGGGCCGGGGTCCGGGGAATGCGCCGGGAGTTTCCGCCTCCCCTGGTCCTGGGAGGCGACTGCGCCGGGGAGGTCGCGGAGGTCGGAGGCGGCGTGCGGGGGTTGGGCGCGGGCGACCGGGTGGTGGTCAACCCCAACGTCACCTGCGGCGACTGTGCACGGTGCCTGGCCGGTGAGGACGACCTGTGCCCATCCATCAAGATGCTGGGCTCGGCCATGGACGGCAGCTACGCCGAGTACGTCGTCGTCCCGGCCGCCAACGTCCACCGGATCGCGGACCACGTCTCCTACGAGGACGCCGCGGCCGTCCCGACGACCTTCCTGCCCATGTGGAACATGCTGGTGAGGCGGGGAGGACTGAAACCTTGGGAGACGGTGCTGGTGCTGTCGGCGTCGGCTGGGGTCGGCGCCGCGGCGATACAGGTGGCCAAGAACGTCATCGGCGCCAGGGTCATCGCCACCACCAGCACTCCGGACAAGGCGGCCAGGGCGCGGGAGACGGGGGCAGACGAGGTGATCAACTACACCGAGGAGGACGTCACCAGGAGGGCCCGCGAGCTGACGGGAGGAGCGGGCGTGGACATGGTCGTCGACCACGTGGGCGCCGAGTTCTTTCCGGCGGCGTACAACTCCCTGAGGCCCGGCGGCAGGTACGGCAACTGCGGCGTCACCACGGGGTACAAGTACGACCTGCACATGGGGGCCATGTTCACCAGGCATCTCAGCGTGTTCGGCGTCTTCATGGGCACCAAGGAAGACATGCGGCAGATCGTCGAGATGGTGAACCGCGGCAAGGTGCGCTCCACCATCCACCAGACCTTCCCCCTGGAGAACGCCGCCGACGCCCACCGCGCCATGGAGGAGCGGAACTTCTTCGGCAAGCTGCTGCTGGTGCAGTAAGGCCCGGGAGTCGCGGGCGCCGGGCGCACGCGGGCTGCATGATGACCCCAGTCAAGGGTGCTGACGATGTCCAATACGACGGGAGGAGGCCGGCAAGATGGCGATAATGATAACGGGGGGCACGGGGTTCCTGGGGTCCTATCTGGCCCGCCACCTGGTCGAGGAGAAGGGGGAGTCGGGCCTGGTCCTGTTCGAGAAGTACCCGGACCTCTCGCGGGTGGACGACATACGAGACAGGGTGACCATAGTCCAGGGCGACGTGCTGGAGCCACTGGAGGTCCTCAGCGCCATCCAGCGCCATGACGTGGACCGGGTGGCGCACCTGGCCTACATCCTCAGCGAACCGGCCGACGGCAAGATGCGGCCCTACGTCGACGTGCAGTGCATGGGCATGATCAACGTCTTCGAGGCGTGCCGCATGCAGGGCGTAAAGAGGGTGTGCTTCGCCAGCTCCGCCGCCGTCTTCGCCGGCCATCCGGACCGGGACCGGGAGTTCCACGACGACGACCCGCCGATGCCGGACACCATCTACGGGGCGTGCAAGAACTGGGGCGACTACATAGCCCAGGTGTACCAGCGCAGGTACGGGCTGGACACCGTCGGCCTGCGTCCCGCCTCGGTGTTCGGCCTGGGCCGCGGGCAGAGGGGCTCCTGGTCCAGCGGCCTGGCGGGGTTGGCGGATACGCCCCACTTCATGGTGCTGCCCGAGCTGGCCGCCCTGGGCCAGCCCATCGAGATGCCTCCCGACCACCAGGTGATAGATTGGATGTACGCCGCCGACGCGGCCGAGGCGTGGCACCTGATCCTGACCGTCCAGGACCCCAAGCACCGCATGTTCAACATGGTGTCCGAGCGGCGCCGCATGGGCGACGTCACCACCCACCTGCGCAACATACTTCCAGACTCGGAGATCAGCGTGAGCTCCACCCCCGCCACCATGACGCCCCTACTGAACAACGACCGGCTGGTCAACGAGCTGGGGTTCCGGGCGAAGTACACCATGGAGAGCGGAATGACCCACTACCTGAACATGGTGCGAGAGCGGGCAGGGCTCCCGCCCGTCGCCCCCGCGTAAGGCCGCCGGCGGATCGCCCCCCTCCCGGCGGGAAGCCCGCCGCGGGAAGCGCCCCGGACGCCTAGCCGCGCCTGGGCCTGCCCATGAGCCTTCGCCCGTGGAACAGGTAGAGCTCCGCGTAGCCGGCCCACCGGCCGAAGTGGTCCCGGGCCCACGCCGCCATCTCCCCGTCGGGAGGGCTCTTCCGCCCGTCGAAGTACCACTCCCTCAGCGCCCTCCGGACCCACACGTCCACGGGGAACGCCTCGAGCTGGTCCAGCGAGTGGAGCAGTATGCAGTCGGCTATCTTGGGCCCGATGCCCGGCAGCTCCATCAGCCGCTGGTGGGCCTCCGGGTAGGCCATTCGCCTGAGGGCTTCCAGGTCCAGATCTCCCCCGGCCACGGCCGCGGCGGCCGCGGCCACGTACGGCGCCCTGAAACCCAGGCCCAAGTCCCTGAGCCGTCTCTCACCGACCTCGGCGAGCTCCGGGGGCCTCGGCAGCGTGGACCGGACGTGCCCGTCCACCTCCAGACGCCGCCCGTAGGCCTCCGCAATGGACTCGACGTTGGCGTGGATGCGGGCCAGGTTGGAGTTCGCCGAGCAGATGAACGAGACCATGCACTCCCAGGGGTCCACCCGGAGAAGGCGCAGCCCGGGATAGAGGCCCACCATCTCGGCCACCCTGGGGTCGCGGGAGATGTCGGCGCGGATGCCCTCGATGTCGTCGTCCAGGCGAAAGAAGCGCTCTACCTGGGGGACCAGGTCACGCCCGCCGGCGACGGCCGGGGAGAACTCCAGGCAGACGGCCGCCGACGGGCCCGGGCGCGTCGACCTGATCTTGACCAGGTTGTCGTACACGATGCCCCAATGCCATTCGGCCCCCTGGCCGTCCCTTCGCCACCTGTGGGACTGGCCGCTGTGGACGCTGGCCTCCAGGTCGAAGGAGCGGCCGACTTCGAGGCGGCCCGTACCTGAAACGGTGGTCGTCCCGTCCATGCTAGACCGTTACCTCTCGCCGGACCCAGCGGCCCGCGTACTCCGGGAGCGCCGACATCGGCCCCTGCTTCACCGTGCATGGAGGCATGGACTCCAGGAAGGCCCTCCCGTAGGCGCGGGAGATGATACGGTTGTCCATCACGACGATGGCCCCCCGGTCCTGGCTGCCACGGATGAGGCGCCCTACACCCTGGCGGAGTCGCAGGATGGCCTGGGGCAGCGCGTACTCGTGGAACCCGTCCTCGTACTCGCCCGACCGGGCCGCGAATATCGGGTCCGTGGGCACATGGAATGGGAGGCGGCCGATGACCAGCGCCTTGAGGATCCCCCCGGCCAGGTCCACGCCCTCCCACAGGCTGCTGGTGCCCAGTATGACCGATGAGGGGGACTCGCTGAACTCCTGCACTATCTGCCTGGGCGAGCCGTCCACGCCCTGGGCCAGCACCCTGATGCCCTCGGCCTCCAGCTGGGGCCGGACTCCCCTGGCCGTAGCTCTCAGCGCTGCGTGGGAGGTGAACAGCACAAGCGTATGGCCCTCCAGCTCCCGGGCGAGCCCGACCACCAGGCGGTCCGCCGCCGGCTGAAATCCGGGGCTCGTCGGCGTTGGGATGTCCTTGGGTATCAGTATCACCGCGGCCCGCTTGTAGTCGAAGGGTGAACCGACTATCAGCTCCCCGGTCTCCTGCAGGCCGACCCGGTCCTTCATGTAGTCCAGGGTCCCCTGGGAGCCTAGGGTCGCGCTGGTGAGGACCACCGAGCGTTTCCTGGAGAAGAGCTGCTCCTCCAGGTCAACTCCCACGTTCAGGGGCGCCGAGTGAAGGACGATGTTATACTGGCCCTCGGAGCCGCCTCCGAAGTCGGTTGCCCGCTCCATCCAGTCGATGCGCTGGGCGTCGGCGGGCGCCACCAGGAAGGTCCGAAGCTTCTCCCGCAGCTCCTCCAGGCCATCCTGCCAGTTGGCCAGCTCCACGGCCATCGACTCCACGTCGACGGGCCCGTCCGTGGGAAGTGACTCCAGGAAGGACGCCACCCCGTCCACGTGGCGGACGGCCTCGTCCAGCACCACGTCCAGGTTCTCCCACGCCACCTCCAGCTCCGACCAGCCCGGCTGGGCCCTGGTGCTCCGAGTCACGGACAGCTGCTCCTGGCCCTCCTGGTGTTGGGACAGGAAGCGGTCGGCCATGCCCCACAGCCTGTCCCACGAGCCCCTCACCTGACGGGTCCAGTGGGCCTGTAGCCGGTCGGCCGCCTCCTGCCCGCGCCGCGCCTGGCCCTCGGGAAGGCCCGAGCCCCGGGCCGCGGCCACTACGCCGGCCGCGAGCTTGCCCAGGGCGTCGGACTCGTCCCCCAGCCTGCCCTGGGATATCTGAAAGCCGAGCTGCCGGGTCGCCGCCTCCTCCAGGTGATGGGCCTCGTCCACGATCAGGTGATCGTAGGCGGGCAGCACGCCGCCCCCCATCGCCAGGTCCGACAGCAGGAGGGCGTGGTTCACAACGACGACGTGGGCGGACTCGGCCCGGTCCCGGGCGGAGCGGAGGAAGCAGGGACCCTCGCCGCGCATGCCCGGGCAGCGTCCCTTGTCGGCGGCCGAGACTCGGCCCCACGCGGGGACGTCCCTCCCCGACAGGTTGATCTCGCCCCTGTCCCCCGTGCGCGTGTCCTGGAGCCATACCAGGGTCTTGGCCAGCAGGCGGGCGTCCTCCGCCGTGGGCTCCTCGCCACGGGACAGGAGACCCCACCGGCGCAGGCACAGGTAGTTGGCACGCCCCTTCAGGGGCGCCACCTGCAGCCGCCCCCGGGGGATGACCCCGTTGTCCTCCAGGGCCTCACGCAGGGCTGGTATGTCCTTGTTCAGGAGCTGCTCCTGGAGGTTGATGGTGTTGGTGGACACGACGACCCTGGACCCGTTGCTCACCGAGTGGGTTATGGCCGGCAGCAGGTATGCCAGGGACTTGCCCACGCCGGTGCCCGCCTCCACCATCAGGTGGCTGCCGGAGCTGAAGGCCTCGGCCACGGACTTCATCATCTGCGCCTGCTGGGGCCGCCACTCGAACCCCGGCAGGGTCCTGGAGAGGAGGCCTCCGGGGCCCAGGTGCGCCTCCATCTCCTCCACGTCGACCGGGACCATGGGCTGGGTTGGTCTCAGGGCCGGGCCGGGGCGGGCCAGCCGGGACTCCAGCGATCCCACGTCCAGGCCGTCCAACCCAACGCCGGACGCTGGCGGGACCTGCAGCGGGGCGGGCGCCGCGAAGAGACGGGCGACGGGCCACCTGGCCCGGCTCGCTAGGTCCCGTATCGAAGCCATGGTTCCCGGGTCCAGCTCCCGCGCTCTGGACAGCAGGGCCAGGAACACCAGCCGGGTCGCCTGGGCGTCGTCCAGGGCGCGGTGGGCTCGCGCCTGGTCGACGGAGAGCTGCAGCGACAGCTTCGCCAGGGCATAGCTGGTGGTGGAGGGCAGCAGGATCGACGCCAGGTCCCAGGTGTCATAGGCGTCGCCGGGGAGGGGCAGCCCGTTCCGTGAGAGGAAGTCCAGGTCGAAGGCAACGTTGTGCCCCACCACCGGGAGGCCGCCGACGAACTCCTGGAACTCACCGGCCACGACGGCAAAGGCCGGGGCCCTGTCGACCTCATGCTGGCCGATGCCGGTGAGCCTCTGGACGAACTCGGGGAGCTTTCGGTAGGGGTTTACGAGAGTCTGGTATACGTCCAGGACCCGGTCTTCCTGGAACTTGACGGCCCCCACCTCTATGATGGCGTCCCGTTCGGCGTTGAGGCCGGTGGTCTCCAGGTCCAGCGCTACGTAACTGGCCGCCGAGTCCCCAGGCTCCATCCTGCCCCACAGGTCCTCTCTCCCCGTCAACACCTGGCCCTCAGCCTTCGCCGTGGTAGTATCAGCCGCCCTCCAGGGTAAAGGGCTCGGGAACGGGCACCCAGGAGCCGCTGGGGTCCCGGTTGTTCTCGGTGAGCCTGGAGGGGTAGAAGGCCCCGGAGCGGAGTGAGTTCATGAACTCCTCCTCCGTCCGTATCTGGCCCTGGAAGGCGGTGATGCAGCGCCCCAAGCCGTGCCGGGAGTGGGCGTCGCTTCCGCCCGTCACCTTGAGGCCCAGGTGCTGGGCTACCCCCATGGCGAAGCGGTTCTCCGAGTCGGAGGTGCCGCCGTTGGCCACCTCAACGGCGTCCACGAGGCCGAACACCGGGTGCCGCGACGCCTCCTCGAGGGTGGCCGGAGGAGACGCCGACCCCTTGTACAGGAGCTGGGTGTAGGAGGAAACGCGGCTG
>OZ219931.1:0-150948 GCA_964291465.2 Dehalococcoidia bacterium
TCGGCGCCTCCGACGAGGTTCTTCAGCAGATCGGTCCGCTCCTTGTGGATGGCCGTCACCAGGTCCGCGCCGTCGTCCAGCGTTATGCTGGGGCCGTGGTCCAGGGCCGAGTGGATGTGGCTGTAGTAGGTCTCGTTGTCCTCCCCCTTGATGGCGAAGGTCGGGATGCCGTACTCGTGCACCAGCGCCGCGGCCACGTCGTCCTGGGTGCTCAGGGGGTTGCTGGCGCACAGGACCACGTCGGCCCCCCCTTCCTTCATGGCCAGGGCGAGGTTGGCCGTCTCCGTGGTGATGTGAAGGCACCCGGAGACGCGCAACCCCTTCAGGGGCTGATCCTTCCGGAATCTCTCCGAGATCCGGGCGATCACGGGCATCTCCCGGGCCGCCCAGGTTATGCGTCCAACCCCCTGGGCGGCCAGGGCTGGGTCTTTAATGTCTCCATTGGGTCTCGATGCCAAGCATTCCTCCTTTCGGGTCCGAACAGGTCTGGTCCAAACGGGTCGGGTCTAGACCGGGCTGCGACGGTGCGTGTCTCCGCGGCGCCGGTGGTCAGATGGGGCGCCGCTCCGTCGCGGCCAGGGCAGCGTCTCCGTGCTATTCAGTCCAGGGAACCGGCTGATGTTGCCGAAGTCCCGGAACCGGGCGGCGATGTCCGTCCGCTCCAAAGCGCCCAGGCGCTCGACGCTGAAGGACTCCACCGCGAAGGAGCCCATGACCGACCCCACGACGGCGGCCCGTCGAAACGCCTCGGGGCCCAGGTCGCCGGTGCCGGCCAGGTACCCGATGAACCCCCCGGCGAAGGAGTCTCCGGCGCCGGTGGGGTCCACCACCGTGTCCAGCGGGATAGGCGGGGGCGGCGAATATGGAGTCCCCCATGAATTGTATCAGGCCGTGGTCGCCCCGCTTGACGATGACCGTCTCCGGCCCCATGTTCTGGATGAACCGGGCGGCCCTGACCACGTTAACGGCGCCCACGTGGGCCGCCGCGAACTGGCGTATCTCGTTCTCGTCCACGAACAGCACGTCCACGGAGCGCACCACCTCGCTCAGTGCATCCAGCTTGCCGTCGATCCAGAAGTTCATGGTGTCGGCGGCGACCAGCCTGGGCCGCTGCTCCATCTGGCCCAGGACGTTGAGCTGGAGCTCCGGGTCGATGTTGGCCAGGAACAGGTACGGCAGGGAGCGGTGCTCCGGGGAGAGGCGCGGGTCGAAGTCGGCGAAGACGTTGAGCTGGGTGTCCAGCGTCTCCCGGCTGTTCACGTCGTCCCGCCCGTAGACCCCCGACCATCGGAAGGTCTTTCCGGGAGCCCTCTGCAGGCCGGAGACGTCCACCCGGTGCGATTTCAGGAGGTCCACGGAGTCCGCGGTGAAGTCATCCCCCACCACCGCAACCATCCCCACGGGGGCGAAGTAGCTGCCGGAGACGGAGAAAAAGGTCGCGGACCCGCCCAGGGCGTCCTTGCGGCTGCCCGCCGCCGTTTCCACCGTGTCGTATCCCACAGACCCAACTACCAGAATCGCCATGGCCGTCCTTTGACTAGGGATGGTTCGCGTCTTGACCAGGGGTCGTTCCCGCCTTGACCAGGGGTCGTTCGCGTCTTGACTATGGATCGTCCCCGAACGAGGTGGGATGGTTCCTCTCGATCCACACCGGGGTCCCGTCCTCGATGTTGTACAGGTCCTCGGGGGAGAATCCCATGGCCGCGGACATCTCGCAGGCCAAGCCGCTCCTCACGCCGGCGGCGCAGATGAACAGCAGCTTCTTCCCCGTGGGCAGCTCGTCGATCCTGCCCAGCAGGTCGTCTATGGGGATGTGGATGGCGCCGGTCACGTGGCCCGAGACCCACTCGTCGTCGCGTCTCACGTCCACCACGGCGACGCTGTCCTTGCCCTCGGCCAGCATCTGGGCGGCCTCGTCCGAGTCTATGCGGTAGTACGGTTCGCCGGGGTCTTGCCTGGGCATGATGGCGCGCTCCTTAATTCAGGTATTTCCCGGTTATGGGCCGCATCTTCTCTCTGACCTCCGGCGGGACGGTCTCTCCGGAGGTGATGATAGAGTCCTGGAGGGCCCGGGCGCAAGGACAGCTCCGCGTCTCGGGGACCCCCGGGACCGTCCTGCGCAGCACGTCCTTGGACGTGGCGGCGTTCCGCTTGAGGTTCGCTACGACCATCTCGACGGTCACGTCCTCGCCGGACTCGTGCCAGCAGTCGTAGTCTGTAACGCAGGCCAGCGTCGCGTAGCACATCTCCGCCTCCCGGGCCAGCTTCGCCTCGGGGAGGGCGGTCATCCCGATCACGTCGGCGCCCCACGAGCGGTACAGGGCCGACTCGGCGCGGGTCGAGAAGGCGGGCCCCTCCATGACCACGTAGGTGCCCCCCGGGTGGAGGGAGGCGCCGTTGGCCTGTATCCCCCGAAGGAGCCGCGCGCTCAGGTCGGCGCAGAAGGGATCGGCGAAAGCGATGTGGGCCACTATGTCGCCGTCGAAGAAGGTGCCGGCCCGCTGCCTGGTCCGGTCAATGAGCTGGTCCGGGACCAGCAGGTCCAGGGGCCTCACCTCCTCCTTCAGGCTCCCGACGGCGCTGACGGAGATGACTCGCTCGACACCCAGGGTCTTCAGGGCGTAGATGTTGGCCCGGACGGGTATCAGGGTCGGGCTGATGCGGTGCCCGCGCCCGTGGCGCGGCAGGAAGGCTACTGCAGTCCCGTCCAGGTCTCCCAGGACCACCGCGTCGCTGGGCGGTCCGAAGGGCGTGTCCACGCGGACCTCCCGCACCCCGGTCAGGCCATCCATCTCGTAGAGGCCGCTTCCGCCGATGACGGCTATCCGTGCCTCGGCCACCGCCCCTTACCTCTCGCCGCCCGGCGGGCCCGTCACCGTGCGGGCGAGGCTCTCGGTATAGGGCTCCGCCAGGATCCCCGCCTCGGTGATGATCCCGCTGACGTACCTGTGGGGGGTGACATCGAAGGACGGATTGCGCACGCCGATCCCCTCGGGCGCGGTCCGGACGCCGCCAAAGCTGGTGACCTCCTCGGCCCGCCGCTCCTCTATGGGTATCTCCGCTCCCGACGGGATGCTAAGGTCGACGGTGCTGGTGGGAGCGGCGACGTAGAAGGGCACCCCGTTCTCCCTGGACAGAACGGCCAGGGTGTAGGTGCCCACCTTGTTGGCCACGTCCCCGTTGGCAGCGATGCGGTCGGCGCCAACCACCACGCAGCCGATCTCCCCCTGGCTCAGCAGCACGCCCGCAGATGAGTCCACGATCAGGGTGGATGGGATGCCAAGCTGCACCAGCTCCCAGGCGGTCAGGCGGGCCCCCTGCAGGAAGGGACGGGTCTCGGTGTGGAACACGTGGAAGCGCTTCCCCTTCTCCCATCCGGCCCTGATGACCCCCAGGGCGGTGCCGTAGCCCGCCGTGGCCAGCGCCCCCGTGTTGCAGTGGGTCAGGACGCCGCCGCCGTCGGGGACGATCTCGCTGCCGAACCGGCCGATGCGGCGGTTGACCTCCTCGTCCTCCTCGTGCATATTCCGCGCCTCGTCCAGAAGCCGGCCGGGAACGGCGGACACGTCGGGCTCGGCCTCCGCCAAGTCCAGCAGGCGGCGCACCGCCCAGGTCATGTTCACGGCGGTGGGCCTGGCGGACTCGATCTCCCGCCCGGCCTCGTGGAGGCGAGCCAGGAAGCTGCGCCGCTCGTCCCTTGGTATGTCCCTGGCCGCCATCGCCACCCCGTAGGCCGCGACGACCCCCAGGGCGGGGGCGCCCCGCACCCGCATGTCCTTCACCGCATGGACCACGTCCCGGTACTGGCCCGCCTCGAAGACGGCGGTCTCCACCGGCAGCTTCGTCTGGTCCAGCAGCCGGAGCTTCTGCCCGGTCCACTCTATGGCTTGGACTTCAGTCATGCACAGCGCCTTACAACAATAAAGCTTCTCTGCGCGAGAAGCTTGTGGTCTCAAGCCCCCCTCATCTCCACCCTGATGGCCCGGGCATGATGGCTCGGCACCTGTCCCTCGGGAATGACGTGGGTGGAGCAATCGGTCTTCGTGAGACAGCCTCAATACTACTAACGCCCGGCCTGCCTGTCAAGAAAAGGGCATTGGGGCCCCAGCCCTAGCCGTGCATCCCTAGCTCAGGAGGGAGATGAACACCCCCGCCACGACGGCGGAGCCGATGACCCCGGCGACGTTGGGGCCCATGGCGTGGGGCAGGAGGAAGTTGTTGGGGTTGGCCTCCTGTCCCACCATGTGGGAGATCCGGGCTGCCATGGGCACTGCCGAGACCCCTGCCGAGCCGATGAGGGGGTTCACCTTGTCCCTGACCACCAGGTTCATGACCTTGGCCGCGATCAGGCCGCCCGTGGTGCCGCAGGCGAAGGCCACCAGGCCCAGGCCCAGGATGGCCAGGGTCTCCAGCTCCAGCACCTTGTCCGCCGAGAGCTGAGCCCCGACGGCTATCATCAGGAAGATGGTGACCACGTTCAGCACCTCATTGGATGCCGACTGGCTGAGCCGCGGCACCACGCCGCTCTCGGCGAAGAGGTTTCCTATGGCGAACATGCCGATCAGGGGCGCGGCCTCGGGCACCAGGAGGATCACGATCACCATGAGCATCACGGGAAACACCAGCTTCTCCAGCCGGCTGACCTCCCTGGAGGGCCGCATCACGATCTCCCTCTCTGCCCTGGTGGTGAGGAGCCGCATGATGGGCGGCTGGATGAACACGACGCCCGCCATGTAGGAGTAGGCCACCACCGCCGTGCGTCCCAGCAGGTCCGGAGCAAGCACCGCCGACGCGAATATGGTGGTCGGCCCGTCTGCGCCGCCGATGATGCTGATGGCGGCAGCGTCCTTGTTGGTGAAATCGAAGCCGGGCGCCAGGTCCAGGCCCAGGGCCCCCCAGAAGGCCACGAAGATGCCGATCTGCGCCGCCGCTCCCAGCAGGAGGGACTTGGGGTTGGCCAGGATGGGCCCGAAGTCGGTCATGGCGCCCAGGCCCAGAAAGATGAGCGGGGGCAGCACGTTCCAGAAGGAGAGGGCGAAGTGGAATGTGAGGCCCAGGATGCCCGATTCCTGGATGGCGCCCGCGTCCAGGGGGTCGCCGGTGGCCAGCTCCGTCAGGGCGTTCTCCGGAAGGTTGCCCAGGACGATGCCCAGCCCGATGGGCAGCAGGACGTAGGGCTCCTTCTTCTTGGCTACGGCGACGAGGATGAACCCAATGCCCACCACCAACAGGAGCAGGGAGCCCCACTCCAGGTGGTAGATGCCGGTCTCTCGGAAGTAGTCGTTGAGGTCGGGCACCGCCTGGGCCTAGGCCTCCTCGACCGTTCCTGCCCGGCCGCCCCGTCCGGACTCGGCCAGGGCGATGGTAACCCCGATGGCCGAGGCGAGGGCCCTGTCCCGCTGGGCCGGGTCGGAGTCGGCGGCCGGGGGCTCGGAGACCAGCCTGCGGACCGGTCCCCAGGCCAGCAGCCGCTGGAACAGCGCCAACAGGACGACCAGGAGTATGAGGAGTACGAAGACCGTGGCCAAGCCGCCAACCGTCAACTCGAGGGCCTCTTGGATCTGGGAGGTCACCGGTTCAGGGCTTCCTACGCGGTCCTGTCCGCAGGCCCGGCATGATGGCCGCAAGTATAGCACGAACGGTAGGCATGCGCTATAATCTTGGTGGCTGCACAAGCCCGCTGCCTGACAGGCCGAGAAATACGGGGAGCGCAGAGGGCCGTGGCCCCTTTGCCGGGTATCTGAGGGACACCCTCAGATACACTTTCATCCATCCACGCACTGGTAGGGGCTCGGAAGGACGGCGGGTGTCGTATCTCCGGACTTGGGGCCGTTCCAAGGGCATAACAGAGTTCTTCAGGAGGCTATAACGGTGGGCGCAAAGATCGATTTCAACTGCGACATGGGCGAGAGCTTCGGGATGTACAAGATGGGCTATGACGAGGACGTGATCAAGTTCATCACCTCGGCCAACGTGGCCTGCGGCTTCCATGCCGGGGACCCGGGGTGGATGCGCAAGACCGTGGAGATGGCCGAGGAGAACGGCGTCGGAGTGGGGGCCCATCCCAGCTTCCCGGACCTGCAGGGGTTCGGGCGGCGGAACATGGTCGTCTCCCCCAAGGAGGCCAAGGACGACGTGGTCTACCAGATGGGGGCCTTGGCGGCCTTCACCCGCACCAAGAAGCTCCAGCACGTGAAGCCCCACGGGGCCATGTACAACATGGCCGCGGGCGGCGGCGACCTGGCCAGGGCCATCTGCGAGGCGGTGCTGGAGGTGGACCCGGATACCGTGCTGGTTGTGCTGGCGGGCACCCCCTGGGCCGAGGTGGCCAGGGAGATGGGCGTGCGGGTGGCCCAGGAGGCCTTCGCCGACCGGGCCTGAACCCCGACGGTACGCTGGTGGCCCGCTCCAAGCCCGGCTCGGTCATCCACGACCTGGACGAGGTGGTGGAGCGCAGCATCAGGATGGTGACCCAGGGCACGGCGACGGCCGTCAACGGCGAGGAGATCGAGGTCAGGGCCGACACCTTCTGCCTCCACGGGGACACCCCCGGGGCCAGGGACATGGCCGTGGCCCTGAAGTCGGGCCTGGAAGCGGCGGGGGTCGAGATCGTTCCCCTGAGCAGGCTCGTGTAGCCCGGGACCAGGCGGCCCCGCGGATGTACCAGCGACCGTCCTATCTGCCGGCAGGCGACAGGGCCCTCTCCGTCGAGTTCGGCAACGCCATATCCCCGGACATCAGCTCCAGGGTGCGTGCCTTCTACGTGGCCATCGAGGCCCAAAACGTGCCCGGCGTCCTGGAGCTGGTGCCCACCTACCGGGCGATCCTGGTCTACTACGACCCCCTGGTCGTCGCCTACTCCGACCTGGTGGACAGGCTGGAGTCCCTGGAGGCGGCCCAGGCCGATGCGCCTCGGTCCGCCCCCTCCGTCGTGGAGATACCGACGGTCTACGGCGGCGAGTACGGGCCCGACCTGGAGCACGTCTCCCGGCACTGCGGCCTTCCCCAGGACGAGGTGGTCCGTATCCACACCGGCACGGACTACCTCATCTACATGATGGGCTTCACCCCCGGCTTCCCCTACCTTGGCGGCATGTCCGAGCGGATAGCGACGCCCCGGCTCCAGACGCCCCGGACCATCATACCCGCCGGGTCCGTGGGGATCGCCGAGAAGCAGACCGGGGTGTATCCCATAGAGAGCCCCGGCGGATGGCAGCTCATCGGCCGCACTCCCGTGCGGCTCTTCGACACGGGGCGGGACCCGCCGGTGATCGTGGAGGCGGGGGGACTACCTGCGGTTCGTGCCGGTGACCGAAGAGGCCTTCCGGCAGCTTGCGAAAGAGGTCGAGTCCGGCCTGTATCAGCCCGTGGTCAGGGCCCCAGGCGAGTAGCCCCATGGACGTCATCGAGGTTGTAGAGCCGGGCGTTCTGACCGCCGTCCAGGACCGGGGACGGTACGGGTACCAGCGCTACGGCGTCCCGTCGTCGGGCGCCCTGGACGAGTACTCCCTGAGGGTCGCCAACATCCTCGTGGGCAACGACGAAGGCGCGGCGGTCCTGGAGGTCACCTTCTCCGGCGCCTCCCTGCGCTTCCTGGCGCCGGCGGTGGTCTCCATCACCGGCGCCGACCTGGGCCCGGAGCTCAACGGAGGGCCCGTCGCCCGGTGGGAGGCCGTCCCCGTGGCCCGGGACGACGTGCTGGCCTTCCGGCAGGTGCGCTCCGGCATGAGGGGCTACCTGGCCGTGGCAGGGGGCATCGACGTCCCGCGGGTGCTGGGCAGCAGGTCCACCTACGGACGGTCCAGGCTTGGGGGCGTAGACGGCCGGCCGCTCCAGGCCGGGGACGTCCTGCGGTGCGTCCCCTCGAGCGGCGGGCTTCGGGGCAAGAAGGCGCCCGGGCAGGCCGTTCCGGACATGGGCCACGGCCACGAGCTGCGCGTCGTCCTGGGCCCCCAGGACGACGCGTTCACTCAGGAGGGCATCGGGACCTTCCTCTCATCCACCTACAGCGTGACCAACCTGTCCGACCGCACGGGCTACCGCCTGGAGGGGCCGGCCATAGAGCACGTGACGGGGGCCGACATCATCTCCGACGGGATCCCCCTGGGCGCGGTGCAGGTCACCGGAGACGGCATGCCCATCGTGCTGCTGGCCGACCGGGGCACCACCGGAGGCTACACCAAGATCGCGACGGTCGTCTCCACGGACATACCAAAGCTGGCCCAGGCCGCGCCGGGGGACACGGTAACGTTCACCTCCGTGACGGTGGACGAGGCCCACGATGCCCTGAGGGAGCGGGAGCGGATGCTGGAGGAGATAAGGTCGCTGCCCTACGTGCAGTACCAGGAGCACCGGTACCGGGCCCGGGTCGGCGGTTCGGAGCACGAGGCGGTCTCGGGGCTCGCGGAGGTAGACCCGGAAGCGCCCTCGGCCTACCCGGCGGGCCGCACCCTCCGTGTCACCGTCGGCGGCGCAACCTACACCTTCGACGTGGAGGTGGAGGCGGAGTAGCCGGCCTCAGGCCGGCACCTTTCCCCAGTGCAGCCCCACCGCACCCAGGCCCGCCTTGCGGTAGCCCACCTCCGCCAGCCCCACCTCGGCCATGAGCGCCGCCAGCTCCTCGACCGACAGGAACCCGTCCACCGACCGGGGGAGGTAGGTGTAAGCGGCCCGGTCGCCTGCGAACACCTGGCCCATCAGAGGCACCACGTGGTGGAAGAAGAGGCGGAACCCCCGGCTCCACGGAGTCCCCTCCACGGCGAAGGAGTCCAGCGACACCACCATGCCCCCCGGCTTCACCACGCGGACCATCTCCGCCAGGGCCTCCCCGGGGTCGGGCATGTTGCGCAGGCCCCATGCGGTGGCGGCGCAGGCGAAGGTATCCGAGGGAAAGGGCAGGGACGGGCCGTCGGCCACGGCGAAGCTCACCGGGCCGCCCGTCCTCGGGTTGCGGGCCTTGGTTTGCGCCAGGGCCACCATCCCGGGCAGCAGGTCCACGCCCACGACCCGGGACACCTCGGGACGCCGGGCCAGGGCCAGGGCCAGGTCGCCCGTGCCGGTGGCCACGTCCAGGGCGGCCCCACCCACGCCCCGTGTAGCCGCGGCCGCCGCCTCCCTGCGCCACCGGTGGTGCATGCCGCCGGTCATCAGGCCGTTCATCAGGTCGTAGCGGGGCGCGATCCGGGTGAACATGTCCGCCACGTACCGGCGCTTGGCGTTGTCCCGCAGGCCCACCATGGTCAGGACGAGGGACCCCGGTACTGGTGCTCCCGGGGGAGGCTGTCGTCCAGGCCCAAGGCGACCATTATCCTGCTCACCACGAACCCCACGATGTCGTCGACTCCCCGGGGCCTCAGGTAGAAGGCGGGCTCCGGGGGCAGGACCGTCACCCCCATTCGCGCCAACGTCAGCATGTTCTCCAGGTGCACGGCGTGGAGAGGCGTCTCCCTGGGCACGACCACGAGGCGGCGCTTCTCCTTCAGGCTCACGTCCGCCGCCCTCAGCAGCAGGTTGGTGGCCAGCCCCCGGGCCATGGCCGCGATGGTGGCCATGCTGCAGGGCACGGTCACCATGCCCCTGGCGGGGTGGGTCCCGCTGGCTATGGGCGCCTTCATCTCCCCTATGCCGTAGGACGTGAAGTGCGGGGTCTCGCTCCACCGGGACAGGACCTGGGAGAACGGCTCGTCCATCTCCTCCTGCCACACCAGCCTGGCGTCGTTGGAGCACACCAGCGCCACCGGCACGTCCCGGTCCAGGAGGGTGTCCACCGTTTGCCGTGCCAGCAGCGAGCCGCTGGCGCCGGAGATGCCCACGATCACGGGACCGGGTGGGGGCGCGGTCACAAGGTCACCGCCAGGGAGGTGAAGAGGAGCAGGGTCAGGGAGATGTAGACGTTGATGGTGAAGAAGGCCAGCTGCAGCTTGGACAGGTCGTGGGGCTTGATCAGAGTATGCTCGTAGGCCAGGAGCGCCGTGGCGATGGCCCACCCCACGTAGTACAGCACTCCCAGGTCCATCCAGATGCCAACGGCCAGCAGGGAGGCCGCGGTCAGGACGTGCATGCAGCGGTACCACCAGAACGCCGCCTCCACCCCGAATCGCCGGGGTATCGAGTGGACCCCGTACTTCTCGTCGAACTCCAGGTCCTGGCAGGCGTAGACGATGTCGAAACCGCCTATCCACATGGCCACCCCGAGGGAGAGGAGCACGCACTCGGGGCTCAGGCTGCCCGCCACCCCGATCCAGGCCCCGGCGGGGGCGATGGCGTCGGCCCAGCCCAGGACGAAGTGGGTGCCCCAGCTATAGTATTTGACATAAGAATAGGCGACCACCGCCACGGCGGCCACCGGCGCCAGGAGGAGGGCCAGCTCGTTCAGCTGGGACGCGGCGAAGAAGAAGACCCCCAGGGAAACCAGGAGCAGGGCGGCCATCTCCCACGGCTTGATGAGCCCCCGGGGCAGGTGCCTGCCGGCGGTGCGGGGGTTGGCCGCGTCCTCCTTCCAGTGGATGAGCCGGTTGGAGGACATGGCGATGGTCCGCGCGCCCACCATGGCCACGGTGATCCAGATGACCTGGGACAGGGTCGGCAGCCCGTCGGCGGCCAGGAACATGCCGATGTAGGCGAATGGCAGGGCGAACAGGGTGTGCTCGAACCGCACCGCCTCGTAGAAGAGGTGCGCCTTGTGAAGGAGGGCGGAGGGCTTGGCTAGCATGCCCATCGGACCGAGGGTCCGCTCTTGCCCCGACTCACGACCCCTCCCATTGGGTCTGGGACCCTATAGCCCGTACTCCGCCCATTTGCCGTCCACCAGGGCCTTCACCTCGGGGGTCATGACGATGTCCGGGGGCCACTGGCGGTCGCGGCCGTCCATCGGCCCCTTGACGGTGGCGTCCACGCCGACCTTGCTGCCGAACTTGGGGGTGGGCGAGGCGTGGTCCAGGTCGTCCACGGGCCCGCTGGCGAAGAAGATGTCCTGGGCGGCGTCCAGGTTGTTGGTGACTCGCCAGGTGACCTCGGACAGGTCGTGGACGTCCACGAAGCCGTCCACCACTATGATGGCCTTGGCCAGGGACATGAGCCCCAGGCCCCACAGCCCGTAGACCACCTTGCGTGCCTGGCCCGGGTACTCCTTGTTGATGGAGACGATGACCAGGTTGTGGAACACGCCCTCGGCGGGCATGTTGATGTCCACCACCTCGGGGAGGACCATCCGGATTACCGGGAGGAACACCCGCTCGGTGACCTTTCCCATGTAGTAGTCCTCCATGGGCGGGCGGCCGACGATGATGGTGGGGTATATGGGGTCCCTGCGGTGGGTGATGCAGGTGACGTGGAGGGTGGGGTACGTGTCCGCCATGGAGTAGTATCCGGTGTGGTCTCCGAAGGGCCCCTCCAGCCGCTCGTCTCCGGGGGTCACGTACCCCTCGATGACGATCTCGGCGTGGGCCGGCACCTCCAGGTCCACCGTCCGGGCCTTGACCAGCTCCACCCCCTCCTCGCGAATGAAGCCCGCTACCATGAGCTCGGGCACGTCGGGTGGCAGGGGGGCAGAGCCCGTCCAGATGGTCGCCGGGTCGCCGCCCAGGCACACGGCCACGTCGATGCGCTCCGCGCCCTGCTCGGCGCCCTGCCTGTAGTGGCTGGCCCCGACTTTGTGGGTCTGCCAGTGCATGGCGGCGGTGTTCCTGTCGTAGACCTGGACCCGGTACATCCCCAGGTTCCGCACGCCCGTCTCGGGGTCCTTGGTCATCACCAGGGGGAGGGTGATGTACCGCCCCGCGTCCATCGGCCAGCACTTGAGGATGGGGAACCGGAAGAGGTCGACCTGGTCTCCCTCCAGCACCACCTCCTGGCAGGGGCCGCTGCGCACCACCCGGGGCTGGTACGATGCCAGGTCCTTGAGCTGCCACAGGGTCCGCAGCTTCTCCCGCAGGCCCTGGGGAGGCCCCTGCATCATACCCAGGAGGCCCTCCACCCGCTGGGGCAGCTCGTCCAGGCGCTCGGTGCCCAGGGCCCAGGCCATCCGTTGCTCGGTGCCGAAGATGTTGATGAGGACGGGGATGTCGTAGCCCTGGACGTTCTCGAAGAGAAGGGCGGGGCCCCCGCTCTTGACCGTCCGGTCGCAGATCTCGGTGATCTCCAGGTCCCAGCTAACGGGGGCGGTTACCCGCTTCAGGTCGCCGCGGTCCTCCAGGTGGGCAACGAAATCCCGCAGGTCCCTGTAAGGCATAGCGCCTCATTGTAGGCGCACACGCGCCGTCCCTGTCAAGGGACGGGGCTCCCCCCGTCTCCGCAGCCGTGCCTTTCGTGATACAATATTCGTCAGAGAGCCGGCTGTCTTCGCGTTCTGCCGGCCAAGATCAGGAGGATATGGGATGCGTACAGGGCTGGCGGCGCCGGTGGGGCTCACAAAGGCCATGGGATCACTCTCCGCGGGGGCCGTAGTCATAGGGATAGCCGTGGCCTACGCGGGGCCATTCCTGAACGTCATTGCCGTGATAGGGTCCATCATGTACGGGACCATCATATCCCTCCGTCTCTTCGCCCCCAAGAAGTTCCGGGAGAACATGAAGAGCTGGAACGCCTAGACCGCCGCCGGTGAAGGCTGTGGGCCCAACGATCATGGAGCGGCTTGCCCGGGGGGACGTCCTCATCTCCGACGGCGCCACGGGCACATACCTGCAGGCCCGGGGGCTGGAGCCCGGCGGCTGCCCCGAGGAGCTCAACGCGGGCCGTCCCGAGCTGGTCCGGGGTATGGCCGCCGACTATTTCGAGGCCGGGTCCGACATGGTGCTCACCAACTCCTTCGGCGGCAACCGGTTCATGCTGAAGAAGTACGGCTACGGCGACAAGGTGTGGGAGTTCAACCGCCTGGCCGCCGAGCATGCCAGGAGCGCCGCTCCCCCCGGCGGCTACGTGGTGGGCTCCGTGGGGCCCAGCGGGGAGTTCCTGGAGCCCCTGGGCGAGGTGACCCAGGCGGAGATGCTCGAGGCCTTCGTGGAGCAGGTCACCGCCCTGGAGGCCGGGGGCGCCGACGCGGTCGTGGTCGAGACGATGACGGCCCTGGAAGAGGCCACCCTGGCGGTCAGGGCCGTGAAGGAGAACACCAAGCTGACGGCCATCGCCACCATGGTGTTCGACAAGGGGCCCAGGGGGTTCTTCACCATGATGGGAGTCACCCCCGCCCGGGCGGCGGCCGAGCTGGGCGCCGCCGGGGCTGACGTGGTGGGGTCCAACTGTGGCAACGGCATCGAGGGCATGCTGGACGTGGCCCGGGAGATGCGGCAGGCCACCGACGGCTACATGCTCATCCACTCCAATGCCGGCCTGCCCGAGCTGCGCAACGGGGAGGTGGTGTACCCCGAGGGGCCCGACTGGATGGCGGAGAGGTTCCAGGTGCTGGTCGACGAGGGCGTGAGCATCGTCGGCGGCTGTTGCGGCACGACCCCCGACCACATCCGCGCGCTGTCCGGCCGGCTGCGGGGGTAGGTCCGTTGGCCGGCCCCGGGGGAGAGCCATGACCCATGTAAGCGAAGCGGTCCCGGACGTGTTGCCCAGGTGTTGGCCGAGTATGGCCGGTGCCTGGAGCTGGCGCCCATGGACCCCCACTTCCACGGGATCAGCGTGGGTCTCTACGCCAGGGACTGCGTCGCCACCGTGTGGAGCTTCAGCCGTCGCCCGGGCGTGGAGGGACGCATCCGGCAGGTCCGGGACCGGCTGGTGGACCTGGGAGGGATGTCACCCGTGGAGGGCAGCCACAATCAGGCGTGCTTCCCCTGCGGCGACCTCCACGGCCGTCCGCTGAGGTTCCTGCTGACGCAGGCCGTGGAGAAGGCGCCGGACTACTCGCTGCCCGACGGCCCGGTCAAGGACACCCGGTCGGGCCTGATGCTCGACGTCGCCGGGGCAGAGCGCGGAGGCCGGTGGGTCTACCGGATATCCGCCCAGGGAGAGGTCCCCAACGCGGCGGCCCGGGTGCGGGCTGTGGCGTCGGGCTTCCGACGGTACGGCGAGGCCGAGGTGGTCGGCGAGGGGGAGGTCTCCTTCCCCTGCGGGGCCCGCCACGACCGGCTGGCCCGGCTCCTCCTGCCCTACGCCCGCAACGTGAGCATGGTGGAGGACATGCTGGAGTCCGCCGCCCTCCGGGGCCAGCTCACCACCGGCACCGCCGGGTTCACGCCAACGTAGGCATGGGCGCCCGCCTCGGCGGGCAGGGACTCCGTGAGACCAGGGAGGTGTATCTCATGGCCCTTGTCGAAACCATGAAGCCCCGGGAACGTGTGCTCAACGCCCTGGCTGGGAAGCCCGTGGACAGGCCTCCGGTGTGCAACCCCACCAGCGTCGCCACCGTCGAGCTCATGGACCTGGTGGACGCGCCCTTCCCCGACGCTTGCAGGGACCCGGAGACGAACGCCCGGCTGGCCGCAACCGGGTACACGGAGCTGGGCTTCGACAGCATCATGCCGGTGTTCTCCATCATCCAGGAGTCCTCGGCCCTGGGCTGCGAGATGCAGTGGGAGGAGAAGGACAACTGGCCCACCGTCCGCATGTACAACCCCATCTGGCGGGAGCCCGAGGACGTGCGCATACCCGAGGGGTTCCTGGACCACCCGGACAACCGTTGCGTGTTGAAGTCCCTGGAGATACTGAAGCGGGAGTACGGCGGCGAGGCGGCCATCGTCGGCAAGGCCATGGGACCGTGGACCCTGGGCTACCACGTCTTCGGGGTCGAGAACTTCCTGCTCATGTCCATCGACGACCCGGACAAGACCCGACGGTGCCTGGACCTGATGAAGGAGATATCCGTCCTGTTCGCCCTGGCCCAGATCGAAGCGGGGGCCGACGCCCTCACCTTCCCGGACCACGCCACCGGGGACCTGGTCAGCGGCGAGTACTACCGCAAGTTCCTGCTGGAGATACATCGGGAGATGGCCGAGCGCATCCCCTGCCCCCTGATCCTGCACATCTGCGGCAACACCCTGGACCGTCTAGACTACATCGCCCAGACGGGCATGGCGTGCTTCCACTTCGACTCCAAGAACGACCCCCAGGAGGCTATGGACATTGCCGCCGGGCGTATCCGCCTGGCTGGCAACGTCAACAACCCCGAGACCCTCTACGCCCGGGGCCCGGAGCAGGTCCGGGCGGAGGTGTACCGGTGCATGGACGCCGGGGTGGACATGATCGCCCCCGAGTGCGCCATACCCCTGGCAAGCAAGCTGGAGAACCTGCTGGAGATTCCCAGGGCTGTCAAGGACTGGTGCCGGGAGCACGAGTAGGGGCCAACGGGCTTGACCCCTGGCGTTCCGGCCTGCGGCCGGGACGACGGGCCCTGACCCATCGTCATTCCCGCGCACGCGGGAACCCATATCGGTGCCTTGGACCCCCGCTTGCGGGACCCCCGCTTGCGCGGGAGTGACAGGGGAGTGCTGCGAGTCTAATTGCATGGTAACGACATGGTGCAGAACGCTGGGGAATAGCGGGGTGGGGGCAATCAGTCCGGGGGTTGCAAACAACGAGCTCAGGGTAATTCCAAAATGAGAGTCCTGAGCCTTTTGACCCTGGCCCCGGCGCTCCTGCTGCTCATTGCCTGCGCCGGGCAGAGCCCCACCCCCGCCCCCACTGACCCACCGAGAGCCACGCCGACGGCCATGCCTGATCTGGGTGCGACCGTCGAGGCGGCCGTGGCCGCCGCCCTGCCCACGGGGACGCCCACCGCCACGCCGGACATCGACGCCACCGTCGAGGCCCGCATGGCCGCCACCGTCGCCGCGATGCCGACCCCCACGGCGACTCCGACCCCGACCCCCACGGCGACTCCGACCCCGACCCCGACACCCACTCCCACGCCGACACCGGCGCCGACTCCAACGCCGACGCCGGTGCCCACGCCGACCCCGACCCCAACGCCCGTTCCAACCCCTACGCCGACCGCGACGCCCGTACCCACGCCCACGCCAGTCCCGACTGCGACGCCCGTGCCCACGCCCACCAAGGACCCGGCGGCGCTGCTGACCGAGATGCTGAGGCAGGTCAGGCCCGCCGTGGTCCGGATCGAGACCGGTTCCGGGTCAGGCTCGGGGGTCATCTTCGACGCGAAGGGGAGCGTCGGGTACGTCGTCACCAACCACCACGTCGTCGAAGGCGAGGCGCGGGTCACCGTTACGGTGAACGATTCGGCTGCCTATAGCGGCGCGGTCCTGGGGACGGACAGCGTTCGCGACCTTGCTGTGGTCAGCATCTGCTGCGGCAGCTTCCGGACCCTGGCCTTCGGCGACGCGGTGGCCCTGCAGCCCGGAGACGAGGTCGTGGCCATGGGCTACCCCCTGGGGCTGCCGGGAGAGGCCACGGTGACCCGAGGCATCGTTTCGGCGGTGCGCTACGACCCGGAGCACCTCAGCTTCGTGATCCAGACCGACGCCGCCATAAACCCAGGCAACAGCGGCGGCCCCATGCTGTCCACGTCGGGACGCATCCTGGGCATCAACACCTTTCGTTACGAGGAAACGGACAGCGGGAGGCCCGTCGAGGGAGTTGGCTTCGCCATATCCGAGAGTACAGTGCAGCAGCTCATCCCCACCCTTCAGGCAGGCACTCCGGGTCCCACGCCTGTGCCGACCCGCCGGCCCACCGCCACGCCCAGGCCGGGGCAGACCCACGATTTCGGCCCCATCGACGGCGAGCTGAGGCACGACCCGTCCGACGGGTTCATCAAGACCGAGTACGCCGACGTTTCCATCGCCGACATGATGGTCGAAGCCACGTTCGTGAACCCCTATTCGGCGGCGTCCAACGATTGGGACTATGGCTTCATCCTTCGGGACGGCGTGACCGGACCGTTCATTCAAGTCGTGGTTACCAGCGACCGACGTTGGTATCTCGGGTGGCGGGAAACACCGGACGCCGAAAACCAACGGCTGGGCGGCGGGACCCTCGAAACCTTCAACACCGGCCCCGGGGGCCGCAACCACCTCAGGGTAGTCGCCATCGGAGAGCGCGGCTGGCTGTTCGTCAACGGCGAGTTTGTCTCCAACCTCGATTTATCGGACGTGACCAGCACGGGGGATGTCGCCGTCATCACCGGAGCGTTCGAAGGGGATGAGGTCGCCGGGTCCGTCACACGGTTCGAGAACTTCGGGGGCGACCGGCTGACCAGGCGCTACGGCCCCGCCGACGGGCAGTTGGAGAAGGAGCCTGGTCGCATTGGCACACACAGAAGTGGCGTTCAAACCAGGGACCTCTTCGCGGAGGCCGAGTTTTCTAACCCCCGAGGCAATGACTGGAGCTACGGGTTCTTGATTCGCAATCCAGAACTCAACCGTCTTGAAGTCATTGGCATGAGCGATAACGCATGGTGGTTCCACGACAGTCGGGATGTTAGTGACGACGAGTACACCGACGTGGCTTCAGGCCATCTTCGAGATGCGGGCATAAGCCTGCGGAGTAGAAACCACCTGATGGTCATCGCATTTGGCGAGTCCGGGTGGTTCTTCGTAAACGAGCGCCTGGTGGCAAAGCTGGACCTGGGGCACAACGTGGCTTCGGGGTACGTCAGCGCGATGGGCGACTACTTCCGGGATAACGATGGTCAGCCAAGCTTCGAGGACTTCAACGTATGGGCGCCATAGTCCATGACGAGGGGATGCGTCCTTGGTCTACGCTGCCTCTACTCTGCCAATCATCTCTTTGATGGCAGGCGACGCATTCAGTGGGACGATGCCAACCTCTGGATGCTCTTGGCGGAAAACTCTGAATATTTCGTCGGCGAAAGCCTGCCCAATGGACTCGACTTCCCGGAAATCGAGCAGGACTTCCTTGAATCGATCGAAGCGTGCCAGGACACGCCTGGCTTGCGACCGGGACAACAGAGATTCTCTTTCGTACCTGGCCAGCAATATGGGCACGTGAGTCTTCGAGAAGTCAAGCATCTCTCCGCTGGCATGATCGTCGAACACTGCGCGCGTCGTCAGCGTCGAATCAGTGAGTATCCGCATATCGACTACAGTCCCATCACGGCTCCGGCGGTCCTCCACTTCTATCAGCCAATCATCTCCCCTGTTGAGGCGTGTGTAGAAGAGATTCCCAGACCAGATCGAGAAATCCCTGAACATCCTCGATGTAAAGAAGATCCCTTCTCCGGTATGTCGGTCGGCGTCCGATGTCAACTTGCCCTTGCTCAGCTCCAATAGGGCATGCCGTGGGTCGTCGTAGCCAAAAGCCTGCTGAAGTCTCGTGAATATGCCAATGCCATTGTCGATCACCATGAGACTCACTGACACGGGGTCCCTCTCGACCGATACTGTCAGCTCCGTCGCGTCGGAATGGGACACGACGTTATTCACCATCTCGGTGAACCCATATTCGCATATCTCCAGGACATTGTCTTTCACGTCCGAGAGGTAGGGCGCTATGGATTCACGCCAAACGATGTGCTCTTCGAGCTCCGGGGTCACGGCTATCTTGTCGCTGTGGCTTACGGTTGTGACCAGCTCGTACTTCCTCGCCCTCGTGTTTCCCACGGACTTCAGTTGGCCCTCGTTAACTAGTGCCTTGAGGTAACGAGAGACGGTCTGACGGCTCACTTGGAATTGTTCGGCCGTTACAGAGACGATCCTGCCGGACTGCTCTGCCACGTTGTTGAGGATGAAAGACTTGATTTCCTCTCCCCGAGACCTTTTTCTTGTCATTGTCAACATTCCCAGCATTGATATTGTCGCGAACGACAGGTCTTATTGTAACCCTAAAGGCTCCCTATTGCCAACATTTGTCCAGGGTTGCATTTCCCTATAGGCCATCAGCCCTCCAGCGAGAGCCCCACAGGGCAGAGTACCATTTCCCCCTCGATGGATGACGATGGCTTCGGGCCCCCCTTTCGTTGACAAAGGCGAGGCCAGGGGTCAATAATTGTAGCCGGAGCTTGCCCGAAAGGGGCATACCTGCATGGCTATAGTCGACGAGGGCCTGAAGGCCGAGCTGGAGTACGTGACCCGCCCGCAGGAGCTGGAGAGGCTCCAGCGGGCCTTCAGCTCCGCCGACCCGCTGATGCAGGCCATGGCCCACGCCCTCATCGTCGGGGACCAGCACGCCGTCGACCGGATGACCAGGCAGGCGCTGGAGGAGGGGTTCTCCGCCAACACCGTCCTGGACGACGGCCTCGTCTCCGGCATGGCGGTGGTGGGCGTCAAGTTCCGCGACAACATCATCTTCGTCCCCGAGGTGCTGGTGGCCGCAAGGGCCATGAAGGCGGGGATGGCCCACCTGGAGCCCATCCTGTCAGCTTCGGGTATCGAGCCCCTGGGCACCGTCATCATGGGCACGGTCAAGGGCGACCTCCACGACATAGGCAAGAACCTGTGCATCATGATGCTCCGGGGCGCCGGGTTCACCGTCCACGACCTGGGTGTCGACACCAAGCCCCAGGAGTTCATCGACGCCGTCTACGAGCACGACGCCCGCGTCGTGGGGATGTCGGCACTGCTCACCACCACGATGCCCAACATGGGCCGCACCATCCAGGCCTTCGAGGACGAGGGCCTGCGCGACACGGTGCGCATGATGGTGGGAGGCGCCCCCGTGACCCAGGAGTTCGCCGACGACATGGGCGCCGACGGCTACGGCAAGGACGCCATTGCCTGCGTCGAGAAGGCCAAGGAGCTCCTGGGCATCGAGGAGCCGACCCCCGAGCCCGTGGAGTCGAGGTAGAGGATTGCCGGGACAGGAGGGCGTGGACCGGGAGGCGCTGAAGGCCAGCCTGTCCCGCCTGTGGGACATCTACAAGGACATGGGGGACGTGGCCACCCAAGTGTCCACCTGGAGATGCCCCTACAAGGACCGGCTGGACCGCTGCACCGCCGGGTTCGGCTGCCGCAACCAGCTCCGCGCCGACGCTCCCGGAGAGTTGCCCCTGTGCACCGGCAGCGACAACCTGGACTACCGCAGCGCGTGGGAACTCTAGCCCCGCTCCAAGGCCCGCTCTGCCGCTGCTTCCCTCCCCCCGGCGGCTTCGGGGTGAGCCGTGCCGCCCCTCTCCCATAGCGGGCACGAGCTGCCCCTCCATCGGGGACGGACCCTCTTCGACCACGCCGACGCCCTGCGCCTGCGGGTGCCCACCTCCTGCGGGCGCAACGGCGAGTGCCACGAGTGCGTCGTCGAGGTGCGCAGGGGCATGGACGCGCTCACCCCCCGCCACCGACGCCGAGAGCTTCCTCCGGGGCAGCTACCGCCTGGCGTGCCAGGCGGCGGTGCTGGACCCCGAGGCGTACGTCGAGTTCGCCCTGCTCCGGCGTCAGCCCAAGATACTCACCAGGTCCCTGGGCCGCCACGCGGACCTGGACCCCGAGACGGTGCGCCGGGGGGACCGGGTGTACCAGGGGGACCGGCCCATCGACGACTACCGAGGACGGATCTGCGGCCTGGCCGTCGACATGGGCACGACCACGGTGGTGTTCAACCTGGTCGACCTGGAGACGGGCCGCGTGCTGTACACGGGCTCCTTCGAGAACCCCCAGAGGTTCGGCGGCAGCGACGTGATGCACCGCGTCTCCTACGACGGAGGAGAGGACCGGGGGGAGCTGCAGAAGGCCATCGTCTCGTCGCTGAACTTCGAGATACGGGACATGGCCCGCCGGGTCAAGGTGCGGAGGCGGCTCATATACGAGGTGGTCGTCGTGGGCAACTCCACCATGCGCGACCTGTTCTTCGGCCTGGACGTCCAGACCATCGGCGAGAAGCCCTACAAGTCCGTCACTGAGCTGGAGGTGGAGGACGGCCGCCGTCGCTCCACGGTCCTGTGCGCAACGGCAAGGGACCTGGGCCTCCAGGTCTTCCCCGGGGCGCGGGTGTACGGGGGTCCGCTGGTGGGCTGCCACGTGGGAGCCGACGTGGCGGCCGGCATGCTTGCCCTGGGGATGGACCGGGAGGAGGACGTGGTCATGCTGGTGGACGTGGGCACCAACACCGAGGTCGTGGTGGGCAACCGTCACCGGCTCATGGCGGCGTCGTGTCCTGCGGGGCCGGCGTTCGAGGGGGGGCACGTCACCTACGGGATGCCGGGTTACGATGGGGCGGTTGAAGCGGTGTGGATGGAAGGGGACCAGCCGCGCTACAGGACCATCGGCGGAGGGGAGCCCCGGGGGATCTGCGGGTCCGGGCTCATAGACCTGCTGGCGGAGCTGCGGCGCACGGGGCGCATGACCGAGCTGGGCGTCTATCCCGGCGGCGCCACCCACTTCAGCTTCGCGCCGGAGATGGGCATGTCCCTGTCCAGGGCCGACGTCAGCGCCCTCGCCCAAGCCAAGGCCGCCAACTACTGCGGCCAGCTCATCGTTCTCCGCCGGTACGGCGTGCCGGTGGAGGGTATCAGGACCCTGTACCTGGCGGGGGGCTTCGCCAACTACGTGAACGCCGGGAACGCTGCCGCCATCGGCTTCATCGCCGACTTCCCGCCCGAGAAGATCGTCAAGGCCGGCAACACGGCGCTGGAGGGCGCCACCATGATGCTCGTCTCGGGGGGGATGCGACGCCGGGCCGAGGAGCTGACCTCCCGGGTCGAGCATGTGGAGCTGGAGGTCACCGAGGACTTCTTCGACCTGTTCGTCGAAGGATGCATGTTCAAGCCCATGCCGGCGGCGCTATACGCCGGCCGCTAGAGGAGGGAGCCATGCCCAGGCCCATATCCCCCGACCTGGTGTACCACCTGGTGACCGTCGCGGAGCCCTGCGTCTTGCCCGACGGGGGCCGCGTCTCCTTCGTGCGGTCCTCGGTGGACAGGAAGTCGATGGAGACCCGTTCCCAGGTAATGATGATGGACATATCCCAGGGGGACGCATCCCAAGAGGAGGCGGCGCCCTTCACCCGGGGCCCCAAGGACACCGCCCCGCGCTTCTCCCCCGACGGGCGCTCTCTGGCATTCCTCAGGCCCGACGATAGGGGCAGGGCCCAGGTGTGGCTGATCTCCCTGTCGGGGGGCGAGCCGCGGCAGCTTACCGAGATGCCCTGCGGGGTCAGGTCGTACGCCTGGTCCCCCGACTCTCTCCGGCTGGCGCTGGTCTCCGACGACGACCCGGACCGGGCCCCCGAAGGCCATGACGCGGCGGGTCCCCGGGTGACGGTGGTGCGGCGTATCCGGTACCGGTCCGACACCCTGGGCTGGAGGGGGGACGCTCACAGCCACATCTTCACCATCGACGCCGCCGGCGGGCAGGTCACCCAGGTCACCGAGGGGGACTGGGACGACCACGGTCCGGTCTGGTCCCCCGACGGGTCCAGGATCGCCTTTATCTCCAACCGCCGGGACGATAGGGACTTCGTGCCCCACACCGAGGCCTACGCGGCGCCCTCGGACGGCGGAGCGGCGGCGCTGCTGTCCGGGGACCTTCCCAGCGTGGCTGGGATCACCTGGTCGCCGGCGGGCGACCAGCTCGCCCTGGTGGCCTCGGACGACCCGGCGGTGGAGGCGGGCTGGCAGGGATGGGTCTTTGTGATAGAGCCCGACGGCTCGCGCAGACGCCTGACCGACGACGGCATAAAGCCCGTGGCCGGGTTCGCGCCGGTGACCTCGGCGGCCGAGCTGGCATGGACCGAGGACGGGCGCATCCTCTTCATCGCGGACTCCCGGGGCGAGTCCCACGTGTATGATGTCAGTCCCGCGGGCGGCGACGTCCGCCGCATCTGGGGCGGGGGCCTTCAGCTAGCCTCGGTGGCCTGGGACCTCCAGGGGAGGTCGGCGGTCGTGGCGTCGTCGTCGCCGGCCTCCTCGGGCGACCTCCACCTGGTGGACATCCCAGCGGGCTCGTCCCGGCGCATCACCGGCTACAACGATGGCTACCACCGGGAGCGTCCCACGGCGCGGCTGGAGAAGATGGTCCACTCCCGCGCCGGAGTGGGGATAGAGAGCCGCGTGCTGCTGCCGCCCGACCACGACCAGGGCCGGCGGTATCCCCTGGTGGTGGACATCCACGGGGGCCCTCACGGGTCCTTCTACGACGCCTTCAACCCCGTGCAGCAGGTGCTGGCGACGGCGGGATACGTGGTGCTGTGCGTCAACCCCAGGGGCTCTTCCACCTATGGCGCGGACTTCCTCAAGGCCGTGCTGGGCGACTGGGGAGGCGAGGACTACCTGGACATCATCAGCGCGGTGGAGGAGGTGTGCGCCCGGCCGGACGTCGACCCGGCGCGGCTGGGCCTCCACGGGTACAGCTACGGGGGGTATATGAGTAGCTGGACCGTGGGCCACGACAACCGCTTCGGCGCCGCGGTGGTGGGCGCGCCGTGTATCGACCTGACCAGCATGTACGGCACGTCGGACATCGGCGTCAGCTTTGGGGAGCGCCAGTGGGGTGGCAGGATGGTGGATGCGGAGGAGGCGATGCGGGAACGCTCCCCCCTGACCTACGCCGCCCACGTCGAAACGCCGGTGCTGCTGCTCCACGGCGAGGAGGACCGGCGCTGCCCCATCGAGCAGAGCGAGCAGTATTTCGTGGCCCTGAAGCGATTGGGCAAGGTGGTGGATCTCGTCCGGTTCCCCGGCGCATCCCACGGCCTGCTCCGTACGGGGCACCCAAGGCTGAGGGAGGAGTACCTCAGCCGGACGCTGGCGTGGTTCGACCGGCACCTGGGCTCCCCGCCCGATGGGGCGTAGACGGCAGGGGCCCAGGGTTGTTCAGAGCATCCCTAGGCGTGGACCGCCGGTGCGCCGCGGTCCTCGAATACGACGCATCTCGTCAGCCACCTGGCGAACCAGAGCCATGCCCAGGGTATGGTGACGATGGGCAGGCTGGCCAGTATCGCCACGACGCCCCGCCAGAGGAATGTCAGACCGTTGCCGACGAACAGCCCCTGCTTGGAGCCGATGTGCATGTTCTGGCATATCCACCCCATGAGGCCCGACAGGACCCATGCCCAGCCTATGATGGTGAAGAAGGAGAGCACCAGCAGTACGGAGAACGCCAGCAGAGGCCAGTAAGTGCCGGTGAACCCCGGACGCTCCCCGCTGCTCAGCCTCGAGTTTCGTGCGAACCAGCGCAGGACCATCAGGTTGACCCAAGCATCGACGAATATGGAAGCCAGGCTCAGGGGCAGGAGCCGAAAGTAGTTTCCCAGGAAACTCAATAGGCCCTGAACGACGAAATACCACCAGATCTGGCTGCCGTTCCCCTCGAACCAGGCGTGGGTGCCGTCGCTGAACCGCACGTTCCTTACGTACCACCGACTCAGCGAGGCGACGCCCCAGCCCGTGGGAATGATCAGCAGCGAAAGCAGGACCAGCCAGGTCACCCAAACGTACGCCTGGGACGTGGTGCCCATGAACTGGAGGGTGACCCTGCCATCCGCGGGGGCTGGGGCGACACGGGTCCCGCAGCCGCCGCAGAAGGAAGCTCCCGGCTCCAGCGTCTCGCCGCACCTGGCACAGGGCCCGGGGGTGTACTCAGCGCCGGCCATCACGTCTCCGCTATCCCAGGCTGGTGCGGTTGTTGGCCTGGGTCAGGACCTGCGGGTTGACGGTGTTGTCGGGCATGCGTCCCGTCAGGACCCGGGCCACCTCCTGGGTGGCCCGTACCTGGAGCTCCCTCACCGACTCCCGTGAGAAGAACGCCACGTGGGGCGTGATGATGACGTTGTCCAGGCCCAGCAAGGGGTGGTCCGGGGGAGGGGGGACCTCCACTAGCAGGTCCAGGCCGGCGCCGGCTATACGATTCTCCTTCAGGGCCTCGTAGAGGGCATCCTCGTCGATCAGGGCCCCTCGGGCCACGTTGATGAGGAACGCCGACGGCTTCATCCTGTCCAGGGCGTCCTTGCCGATGAGGTTTCGGGTCTCGGGGGTCAGGGGAGTGTGGACGGATACGAAGTCCGACTCCTCCAGCAGCGTATTCATGTCCGCCAGGCGTACACCGGCGGCCGCCGCGTCCTCCACGGAGACGAAGGGGTCCGCCGCCACCACCTCCATGCCGAAGGCGCCCGCCTTGCGGGACAGGGCCCTCCCTATCCTGCCCAGGCCTATGATGCCTATCGTCCTTCCCCTGAGCCGGTGGATGGGCATGGTCAGCTCCACGTGCCAGCGGCCCGCCTTCACCGACGAGTCGAACAGGTTGATGCGGCGGTTCCAGGCCAGCAGCAGCGCCAGGGCGTGGTCCGAGACCTCGTCCACGCAGTAGTCGGGCACCCACGTGACCATTATGCCCAGGCGGGTCGCCGTGTCCACGGCGATGTTGTCGACCCCGACCCCGTAGCGGCCAATGACCACGCAGCGTTTGGCGGCCTCCACGACCCTGGGTGTTACCTGGGCGAAGCAGGTGAGGATGCCGTCCACGTCCTCGGCCAGGGCGGCCAGGGTCTCCTCCCTGCCGTCGGGGGCCACCACCAGCTCTCCCCCTATGGCGGCCAGCACCTCCCGCTCGGGGTCTACGGAGGGCCATACGTAGTCGGTGACGAGGACTCGGAATCCGTTGCCTGCTGCGGCCATCGCCTTCTCCTTTGGGGCCGGTGGCACCTGCAACGCTCCCCCGGCTGCGAGGTGGCACCATTATAGTCCCGCCCGTCTAGCTTGAACAGCCTGACGGCCAGCGTTATAATGTGTCACTCAACGGGAGCCGGTTGGGGGGAGTGGGCGAGACCGCCGGCGCAGTGCACCATGGTTCCAAACGGTCCAGCGTTCCAGGGGCCCAGCGTACTGACGGCCCAGCGTGATAACGGCCCAGTGTAAAAACGGAAGGTGGGGATGGCCGAAGAGTATGACGTAGCCGTCATAGGGGCGGGGCCCGGCGGCTACGTTGCGGCCATCAGGGCAGCCCAGCTTGGGCTGCGCGCCGCCGTCGTCGAGCGGGAGGAGCTGGGGGGCGTCTGCCTGAACTGGGGATGCATCCCCAGCAAGGCCCTGCTCAGGAATGCCGAGGTCCTCTCCCTCCTCCACCGGGCAGGTGAGTTCGGATTCGAGTTCGACAACCTGCGGGTGGACTACTCCAAAGCGGTGGACCGCAGCCGGTCGGTGGTGGACCGCAACACCAAGGGGATCGCCTACCTGCTCCGCAAGAACAAGGTGGACCACATCAGGGGCGAGGCCTCCCTTAGAGACGGTCAGACCATCGAACTCTCCCCCGACGGCAGGGTCCTCAAGGCGAAGAACGTCGTCCTGGCGACCGGGGCCCGGCCCCGGACCATTCCCTCCCTTCCCATCGACGGCGAGGTGGTGATGACCAGCCGCCATGCTCTGGCCCTGCGGCAGCTCCCGGAATCGGTCGTGATCGTCGGCGGGGGGGCCATCGGGATGGAGTTCGCGTACCTGTACAACGCCTATGGCGTGAAGGTTACCGTGGTGGAGGTGCTGCCCAGGATCGTTCCCAACGAGGACGAGGAGATCAGCAGGGCGCTGGAGCGGGCCCTGTCGCGAGAGGGGGTCACCTTCAACACCGGGTCCAGGGTCACCCAGCTCACCCACGCCAACGGGGGAGTACGCCTTTCCCTGGAGTCCGATGGAGGGGCCGCAGAGATCGACTGCGACAAGGTCCTGGTGGCCATCGGCGTCCAGCCCAACGTGGAGGACATGGGCCTGGAGCGGCTGGGCGTCGCCATGGACCGGGGCACGGTGCAGGTCGACGACGGAATGGCCACCAACGTGCCGGGCATCTACGCCATAGGGGACGTCACCGGCAAGCTGCCGCTGGCCCACGTGGCCTCGGCCCAGGGAGTCGCCGCCGCGGAGACCATCGCCGGCGTCGAGACCCAACCCCTGGACTACGTGAACATGCCCCGGGCCACCTACTGTGTTCCCCAGGTGGCCAGCTTCGGGCTCACGGAGCAGCAGGCCCGGGACCAGGGCTACGGCGTGAAGGTGGGCAAGTTCCATTTCAAGGCCAGCGGAAAGGCAGCCGCCATCGGAGAGACCGCCGGGCTGGTCAAGCTGGTGGTGGAGGAGAAGTACGGCGAGGTCCTGGGAGCGCACATGGTGGGGCCCGAGGTGACCGAGATGCTGGCCGGGCTCTCCATCGCCCGCCTCCTCGAGGGGACCACCCTGGAGCTGGGGTGGATGGTCTACTCCCATCCCACCCTCTCCGAAGCTGTGAAGGAGGCGGCGCTGGCTGCCGAGGGAAGGGCGGTACACAACTGACGGGACGGCCCATCTGTAGTTTCTCGTCACTATCCTGTACAATAACGGGAGCCGGCGGCCCCGGGGCCGAAGGGGCGTCGACCCGATCGACCTCTGAGGAGGGGTGGGCACATGGGCTCTAGAAACTACGACTTCGCGATGGGCATCGGCGGGGAGGCCGGACAGGGCATCGCCACTCCCGGCGACATCCTGGCCCGGATATTCGTCCGCCGCGGCCTTCATCTCAACACCTACAACGCCTACCAGTCTATCATCCGGGGCGGGCATATCTTCCTGGTGGTGCGTGTCTCCGACGAGGAGCTGTACAGCCATGGGGACTCCATGGACCTGCTGCTGTGCCTGAACCAGGACACGATGGACCGCCACCTGGGCCTGATGGGCCGGGGAAGCCGTGTCGTGTACAACGGCGACAACATAAAGGCGGGCGACGCCCAGGAGGGCGCTCACCTGTGCCCGCTGCCCGTGGGCGAGCTGACCAACAGCCGCAACCGCCTGATGCAGAACACCGTGGCCGTGGGGTCCATAATATCCCTCATGGGGCTGGACTTCAGCGTCCTGGAGGACAGCCTGAGGCTGCGGTTCGCACGCCAGGGCGAGTCGGTGGTGGAGGAGAACGTCCGGGTGGCCCGGGCCGGGTACGACTACGCCGAGTCCAACTTCGAGCCCTTCCCCATGGCCGCGCCCATGGGCTCAACGCCCCAGGCGGTCTGGTCGGGCAACGACGCGCTGGCCATGGGTGGGGCGGCAGCCGGAGTGAAGTTCTACGCGGCGTACCCGATGAGCCCCTCCACCGGAGTGCTCCACTGGATGGCCCAGAACGCCCGCAACCTGGGCATCATGGTCCGGCAGGTGGAGGACGAGATCGGCGTCGCCAACATGACCATCGGCGCCGCCCACACGGGCGTCCGGGCCATGTGCGCCACCTCCGGGGGCGGGTTCGCCCTGATGACCGAGGCCGTGGGCAGCGCCGCCATGATGGAGATCCCCGTGGTGTTCATCGACGTGCAGCGGGCCGGCCCCTCCACCGGGGTGCCCACCAAGACGGAGCAGGGAGACCTGTGGCAGACCCTGGGCGCCAGCCAGGGGGACTTCGAGCGGTTCATCGTCGCTCCCAAGGACGCCCTGGACGCCTTCAACACCATCCCGGAGCTCTTCAACCTGGTGGACAAGGCCCAGTGCCCGGGGATAGTCATATCCGACCTGCTGATCTCCGAGGGCAGGTTCAGCTTCGACCCGGCGGACGTGGACATGCAGCCGAAGATCGACCGGGGAGACATCATCATGGAGCCCTCGGACACCGACGGCTACAAGCGCTACGCCGACACCGAGAGTGGTATCTCCCCCCGCGCGTTGCCGGGGTTGGAGGGGTACGTGCACGTGGTCGCCACCGACGAGCACGACGAGGACTCGGTGCTCATCAGCGACGAGTTCACCAATCCCCACAAGCGGCGCAAGATGGTGGAGAAGAGGGCCCGGAAGTTCCAGGGGATCGTCAAGGAGGTCGCGCCGCCCGCCATCGAGGGCCCGGCGGACGCCGACGTGACCCTCATAGGCTGGGGCTCCTCCTACGGCGTGATCAAGGAGGCCATAGACCAGCTGGCCGACAAGGGGGTCACCGCCAACCAGCTACCGATAAAGTGGATAGTCCCGTTCAACGGCGAGGCCGTCGTCGACATCGTGTCCAAGTGCAAGCGGACCATCGTCGTGGAGAACAACTACTCCGGCCAGTTCTTCAGGTACATGCGCAGCGAGACCGGCCTGAACGTGGACGGACACATCCGAAAGTACGACGGCGAGCCCTTCATGCCCCACCACATCGTGGACGGAGTGTTGGAGCTGATGGCGGGCAAGACCACGTGCTACGTGCCCTATCAGGAAGTCATGGTATAGGAGAGGTGACAGGATGGCAGCTACAGTCGGCGTGGCCGAAGGCGAACCCGTTGTACAGCTAACCGCCAAGGACTTCAAGGGGCCGGTCGATCCCGACTGGTGCCCCGGGTGCGGCGATTTTGGGGTCCTGAACAGCCTGCAAAGGGCGTGCGCATCCCTGGGGTTGAGGCCCCATGAGATACTCACCGTCAGCGGCATCGGGTGCTCGTCCAACCTGCCCGGATACTTCAACGGAAACGGCATGCACACCCTCCACGGCCGCGCCCTGGCCGTGGCCACCGGCGCCAAGATGGCCAACCACGAGCTGACGGTCATCGCCACCGGCGGCGACGGGGACGGCTACGGCATCGGCGGCAACCACTTCGTGCACACCGCCCGCCGCAACGTGGACCTGACGTACGTCGTCATGAACAACCAGATCTACGGGCTGACCACCGGCCAGCTCTCCCCCACCAGCAGCATAGGCATGCGCACCAAGAGCTCCCCCTTCGGCAGTGTGGAGATGCCGGTGAACCCCATCACGTCGGCCATAATGAACGGCGCGACGTACGTTGCCAGGGGCTACTCCGGAGATATCCGGCACCTGACCCAGCTCATCATAGACGGCATACAGCACGAGGGGTTCGCCCTGGTGGACGTGTTCAGCCCCTGCGTCACTTTCAACCACGACAACGGGCACAGCTTCTTCAAGGATCGGGTTGCCAAGCTGGAGGACGAGGAGCACGACCCCACCGACTGGAAGCTGGCCTGCGAGAAGGCCATGGCCTGGGGAGACAAGATCTACACGGGCCTGTTCTTCAAGGAGGAGATACCCACGCTGGGCAAGAGGGAGCCGGTGCTGGAGGAGGGCCCCCTGGCGTTCAAGTCCCTCGGCCTGTCCAAGGAGCAGGGGGAGAAGATCATTCAGCGGATGCTCTAGCCCCTGCCAGTACTGGGAAAGACCCGGACTGCCCGAGCCGCCGGCAAGATGCCCGGCGGCTCGGTTTGTGAGGGGACGGCGGATGCCGTAGGGCGGGGCTTCAACCGGGGCCGCCCTTGGTGTAGAATTGCCCGTGACGCGGGCGGTCCGCCGTTCACCCCACGCCCGAGTCAGGAGGCGACCTTGGCGACCCAGATCGTGATGCCGCGGATGAACTACGACATGAGGGAAGGCACCGTGGTCCGCTGGCACAAGGCCGAGGGGGACGTGGTGTCCCGGGGGGACGTCATCGCCGAGATCGAGACCGACAAGGCCACCGTGGAGATGGAGTCCTTCTGGGACGGCGTCCTGGGGAGGATAGTGGTCGAGGAGGGGCGCGCCGTTCCGGTGGGAGAGGTGCTCGCGGTGATAACCGAGCCCGGAGAGACGGTCCCGCCGGTGGAGGCGTTGCAGTCCCCACAGCCTTCTTCCCCCTCCCAGGGAAGCGAGGAGCCCGCCGGCGCCCGTGAGTCCGGGCCGGGACCGGAAGCGGCCGCCGCTCCGCCTTCGGGTGTCAGGGCCAGCCCCATAGCCCGCCGCCTGGCCCGGGAGAGAGAGATCGACCTGGCGGCGGTCACGGGCACCGGGCCCGGTGGACGCGTCACCGAGGCCGACGTACTGGCCCACGAAGAAGGGCAGCGGGCCCCCGACACCGCTGCCGCCGGAGGCAGAATAGACCTGTCGCGGATGCGACAGGCCATCGCCGGAGTCACCTCCCGGAGCAAGCGGGAGACGCCCCATTTCTACGTTACCTCCGAGATAGACATGGACAGGGCGGTGGACCTGCGGGCCCAGCTCAACGATGCCCTTGGCGATGGACAGGGGCCCCGGGTGAGCGTCAACGACCTGATCGTCAAGGCCGCAGCCATGAGCCTGGAGAGGTTCCCCAAGTTCAACGCGTCCTTCGAAGGCGACCACCTGAAGCTCCACGGTGACATCAACGTTGCCATAGCCGTCGCGCTGGAGGAGGGCCTGATCCTGCCGGCCATCGCCGGGTGTCAGAAGAAGTCGCTGCGGGAGATCGCGGCGGCCAGCGCCGACCTGGTGCAGCGCGCCCACGGCGGCACCCTGCGGGCGGAGGAGTACGCGGGCGGCACCTTCGCCGTCAGCAACCTGGGAATGTTCGACGTGGACAGCTTCGCTGCCATCATCTATCCCCCCAACGCCGCCGTCCTGGCCGTCGGCAGGGTCGCGGAGCGGCCTGTGGCGCGCAACGGCAACGTGGTCGTGGGACACGTGATGAAGGCCACCCTATCCGTGGACCACCGGGTGGCCGACGGCGCCGAGGGGGCCAGGTTCCTGATGGACGTCAAGGCCCACTTGGAGAACCCGGTGAGCTTGCTGCTCTAGGCATCTGGATGTCATCCTCACAGACCGTGTCCACAGGCGAAGAGACGGCCCACCCCCGCCGCGTATACCCCCTTAGCCCCAGGGACCTGACCGAGGAGCAGATCGCCGTGGTGTTCGCGATGACCTCGCGGCGGCCCGAGCCCTTTTGCGAGATATCCCAGCAGGTCAGCCGGGAGACGGCGGCCAGCTTTCACGAGCGGTGGGTGCTGGGGTACGGCCACGCCTCGGTGGCCGAGCACGCCGTCCTGCACATGGCCGTGGAGAACGTCTCCCGCCTGGCCTGCGACACCCTGGAGGACAACCGTCTGGGCTCCTACACGGAGAAGTCCTCCCGCTACCAGCTCCTGGGCCCGGGTTACTACTACGTCCCCGCCGAGCTGGACCCTCATCCGGAGCTTCGGGCGCTTTACATAAGCACCTGCGACCATCTGTCCGGGGCCTATGCGCGGGCGGTGGAGGGCGCCACGTCCCATCTGAAGAGCCGGGTGCCCCAGCGCGACGGGGAGAGGGACTCGGCATACGCCCTGCGGATCAGGCGGCAGGCCATCGATAGCTGCCGTTTCCTCCTTCCGGCCTCCACGTTGACCAACGTGGGAGTCACCATGAACGCGCGGCTGATGGAGCACGCCATCACCAAGCTCCTGTCGTCGGAGCTGGCGGAGGAGCGCAGCCTGGGCGACGACCTGAAGGACAAGGGGAGGGAGATCACTCCGACCCTCATCAAGTACGCCGAGACCAACCGGTACCTGGCGTCCTCCCGGGACTGGCAGGTACGGTCGTCACCCGGGGGAGAGGCGACGGACGAACGTCGCCCCGAGGCCGTGCTGGTACACTACGACGCCCGGGCCGAGCAGAAGGTGGCTTCGGCGCTCCTGTACAGGTTCGCCGGGCTGCCCTATCACCGGGTGTGGAGCATGGTCGAGGAGATGGACCGCGAGGGTCGGGAGCAGGCCATAGACGGCTGCCTGGAGGGGTTGGGCGACCACGACGCACCCCTCCGGGAGCTGGAGATGGTGGACTACACCTTCGAGTTCGTCATGGACTACGGCGCGTACAGGGAGTTCAAGCGCCACCGGATGCAGACCTACGTCGCCCAGCCGCTGACCGTCGCCAACGGGTACCTGACCCCCGACCTGGTGCGGGACGCCGGTATCGAGGAGCTGTTCGACGAGGCGATGGGGCTCGTGGACCAGGCTTTCCGCAGGCTGTCGGAGGTCTCGCCCTCCCTGGCGCAGTACGTCGTCACCCACGCCCATCGGCGACGGTTCCTGGCCCGGATGAACCTGCGGGAGTGCTACCACCTCTTCAAGCTGCGCACCCAGCCCCAGGCCCACTTCTCCATACGCGGGCCCGTGGAGGCCGCCATGCGCCAGGCGGTGGAGACCCACCCGGCCCTCTTCAAGCACCTACGCCTGCGCAAGTTCCCCGACTGGTGGGGAAACCTGTACGGCTCCTGACATGGCATTTCGAGCTGCCCCACCCTGTCATTCCGAGCCGTAGGCGAGGAACCCTAGGGGCCGCTAGGTCAGGTCCCGGACCCTGGGGCCCACCTCCTCGATGAGCAGTCGCATGGACCTCTGCATCAGGGTGTGGTCGTCGGGGTCCTGGGTGATGGCCAGGAGGCAGCCGAAGCCGCCCACGCTCTCGTAGAGCCGGCGCAGCTTGTTGGCGCACTCTTCCGGGTCGCCGACGATCCAGACGTTGTCCATCATATACTCCACGTCGACCGCTTCGTCGGACATGGACAGGTCCACCTTCAGGGCATCCATCTGGCCGCTCTCCTTGCGGTTGACCCACTGGTGCTCGTCGAAGGGACGGCCAAGCACGACCCTGGCCTCCTCCCGGGCGGCCTGAGGGGTCTCGCCGACGTATACGTCGCGGGCGATGCGCCACCGGCTGGGGTTTGTGGTGCGGTCCGCGGCGGCGGCGCCCTCCTCCACCATGGCCCATTGGGCCCTCAAGTCGGCCTCCAGAAGGTTGGAGCTGCTCATGGGTATCCAGCCGCGCTCCCCAGCCAGGCGTATCGTGTCGGAGCGGGGGGTGGAGGCGGCGACGCCGATGGGTGGATGGGGTCTCTGGTAGGGGCGGTAGTGGAGCCGCCTCTCCAGGGCCGGCTGGGCCTCGGGAGCGTTGACCTTGTAGTAGGTGCCGTCGTACCGGAATCGGCCGTCCTCCGAGTCCCAAAGCCCCAGCACCACCTCCAGGGCCTCCTTTCCCTGGTCCCGCACCGCCGCCATGTCGCCGCGGTCCAGGCCGTACAGGTCGAGGTCGGTGCCGATGGACCGCAGGCCGATGCCCCAGTAGAAACGGCCCCGGGCCATGTGGTCCAGCATGGCTATGCGGTGAGCGGTGTCCACGGGGTGGTGCAGGGGCAGGAGGGTCACTCCGGTGGCCAGGATGATGCGCTCGGTCAGGGCCAGCGCCTTGGCGATAAGCAGCTCGGGGGCGGGAGCGTTCTCCCACATCTCCGTAAAGTGCTCGCCGATCCATGCCTCGTGGTAGCCCAGGCGGTCGGCCTGGACGAGGAGATCCATGTCCCGGTCGTAGGAGTCCGCGAAGGACCTCCTGGGAGGGTGCAGCGGCATCATGAACAGCCCGAAGTCCATGGCTCTTCCTTCCCCCTATGCTGGCTTGGCCCATACGCCGGCCCAGCCTGAAACGGCTGAGGCCCCGATTCCTTCGGGGCCTCAGACATCTGGTCTCTGCGCTTCTGCGAGGTCTCTAGTGGCCCCCGCAGCCTCCCTCGCCGCAGCCGCCGGCTCCACAGCCGCAGCCGCTTCCGCAACCGCCCGCCGAGGCGAACATGGGGTTGTTGATGACGAACCCCACCCTGGTGAGGTCCTCTATGTAGTCGATGGTCGCGCCTTCCAGGAACGGCTCGCTGTCGGAGTCCATGAGGAACTTCACGCCATCCATGTCCAGCGTGGTGTCGTCCTTCTGGATCTCCGACTCCATGGTCATCATGTACTGAACGCCCCCGTGACCTGCGGGAACGGCGATCACCCTCAGGGCCGACCCGTTCTCACCCTGCTCGGCGAGAACCTCCTTGATCTTCTCCAGCGCCGGAGAAGTCACCTGAAGCATCGTGGACTCCTTTCACAGGCGCGCTCGGGGCGGCCTGTTCCCCTGACCTTGGCCAGTGGAGGGTAACACAGGCGTTCACGGCGAGTCAATACTGGACCGTTGTGGGGGGTTGTGAGAGCCGGGGGCCCGAATCGGACAGTCCCGGAGAAATTGACCTGATTCAGGGGGATTGCCGAATACGTGACCCTCTCACTGTTGGCCGCTGTCAGCATACCATTTCCCGCGATGGAGACACGCGCGGGAATCGACTCCGCCAGTCGGGGACCGGTGACAGTTTCCCTGCACCGGGGTCTCCTTGACTCGAATTCTGGGGGGTGCTACAGTTTTTCCGCGCCCCCAAACTCACCGGGCTCTTTTCTATGGATGATACCGTCAACCGGTTACTGGAGGGTGATCAGCGGGCCCTGTCACGGCTCATCTCCCTGGTAGAATCGGGCGACCCACGGGGCGCCCGGGTCATGGAGGAGGTGCATCCCCACACCGGGACGGCGTACTGTATCGGTGTGACCGGCCCGCCGGGTGTGGGCAAGAGCACCATCGTCGACCGGCTGGCCGAGGCGATGCGGGCCAGGGGCCTGACGGTGGGGATTATCGCCGTGGACCCGACCAGCCCCTACAGCGGCGGGGCATTTCTCGGCGACCGGGTCCGGATGCAGCGGCACTACCTGGACCCGGGCGTTTTCATCCGGAGCATGGCCACCAGGGACGCGGCCGGAGGGCTTCCTAGGGTGGTGCGCAGGGCCGTCCGCCTGCTGGACGCCTCGGGCAAGGACATGGTGATTGTGGAGACGGTGGGAGTGGGACAGACGGAGTTGGGGGTGATGGGGGTGGCGGATACGGTGGCGGTGGTGCTGATGCCCGAGGCCGGGGACGTGATCCAGACCCTCAAGGCCGGCCTGATGGAGATTGCCGACGTCTTCGTCGTAAACAAGGCCGACAGGGAGGGGGCGGACAGAATGGTGGCCGCGGTGAGGTCGATGCTGGAGATGGCCGCCGACCATGGGAGCTGGGTCCCTCCGGTGGTCTCCACCCAGGCCCACAGGAACGAGGGCATCGACCATCTGCTGGGGCGTCTGATGGACCACAGGGAGTCCCTGGCCGGTACATCCAGGCTGGAGGACAGGAGACGGGAACGGAGGGGGGAGGAGTTTCTGGGAACAATCGAGGAGGAGCTTGGCCGCAGGCTAAAGCAACGCATCACCAGCGACCCGGCCATGAGCCGCGTCCTGCAGAGGGTGGAAGAGGGCCTGGCGGAACCCTACTCGGCGGCGGCGAGCCTCTTGGACGGCGCGCTGGACATCTTCAACGAGCCGCCGCCCGACCTCCCGGGCCGGGACTAGAGGGGCCCGCCAGGGGCGCCCTCCCATCGCTTCAGGACTCTTGTAGGCATCTTACACGCAAGACGACTGGCGCCTTCCCGGTGCCCGGCACCGGGTTCGCACCAGCAGGGGAGGAATCATGTCTTTCATGGGCATCGACCTGAGCTCGTCATCCAAGCGGGGCAGCTACTTCGCTCTGCTGGACACCGAGGGAAGCCTCATCTACCTTGACAGCTTCAAGGCCGTCGACGAGCTCATGGATGTCCTCCGGGCCCACAGCCCCGAGCTGATCGCCATCGATGCTCCCCTCTCCTTGCCCCTTGGCCTGGACTGTCTCGAAGAGGATTGCCCTTGCTCCCCGACGCTGGAGCAGAAGGGCCGCACCTCTGAACAGGAGCTGGCCAGCATGCATATCGGCTGCTTCTTTACGACCAAGCGCTCCATCATCAAGGGCCTGATCTACCGGGGCCTGGACCTCAGGCGGGACCTGGAGACCAAGGGCTACCGGGTGATCGAGGTGTACCCCTACGCCACCAAGGTGCTCCTGTTCGGGGGCAAGATGCCCCCCAAGAACACGGCTCGGGGCCTGGCGTTCCTGAAGGACAAGCTGTCCGGGGTGGTGACCGGGCTGGCCCCCTATCAGTCGGGCCTGAACCACCACGGGTGCGACGCCGTGCTCTCCGCCTACACGGCGTGGCTTCACCAGGGCGACCGGACCGACTCTCTGGGTCACCGGGAGGAGGGACACATCGTCGTGCCCCAGCTCCTTGCCCCCGTACTCGGCTAGGGGGGTGGGCCCTTGTCCGGTCTTTCGGCCCGTCCTACAATAAGAGTTGGGAGCTTCCCATCGGGGGTGACGGACCCATGGAGCTTGAAATAAATGGAGCTTGAAATAAGAGGAAAGAACCTGGAGCTTACGGACGTCGCCAGGGACCAGATCTCACGCAAGCTGGGCCGGCTTGGCCGCCGGCTGCCCGAGGTATCCACCGCCCTGGTGGAGCTGGCGCGGGAGAGGTCCCGGTCCCAGAGGGCGCCGGTCGTGGCGCAGGTTACCCTGAACATCGACGGCACTGTCCTCAGGGGCGAGGAGCGGGGGTCCAACGCGGTGGCGGCCGTCGACGCCGTCATCGACGTCATGGACCGGCGCGTGGAACGCTACAAGGGGAAGGCGTACCGGAGCCAGGTGGTGAAGAAGTCCGGCCGGAACGCGTCCATCAGGACCGAGGGCGCCCCGGCGCCGTCGGAGGCGGAGGTCCGGGAAGACGAAGCCGAGGTGTCCGAGTTCGGCGGCAGGGTCGTGCGGACCAAGAGGTTCGCCATCAAGCCCATGACCCTGGAGGAGGCGGCCTTCCAGATGGACCTGCTGGGGCACGACTTCTTCCTGTTCAGAGACGCGGAGACCGAGGAGTACAACCTGCTGTACAGGCGGCGGGACGGCGACTACGGCCTAATTCAGCCCGAACCCCTCTAGGACAACTCCTTGGCGGAGCCCGTGTCGTCGGCAGAGCAAGTGTATTCGCCGTGAGGGGGTTGCGGCGCTCTCTCCGTTACTCCCCCAAAGCGAGGCCCTAGACTCCCTCGCTTTGGGCCTTCGCCGGATGATGGCGGACGCGTCCTAAGAGTCCTTGTTGCCGTCGCCGCGGCTGCCGCCGTTGCCAAGTCCCAGGAACGGCTGCAGCATCGACGTGAACTCCATGGGGAAGATGAACTTGGTGGCAGGGCTGCTCCCCAGGGACTTGAGCGTTTCGAAGTACTGAAGGCTCATGGTCTTCATGTCCACCGTATTGGCGACCTGGTAGATCCGGTCCAGGGCGGTGCTGAAACCCTCGGCCCTGAGGACGGCCGCCTGCTGGTCTCCCTCCGCCTGTAGTATCTCCGACTGGCGGTCCCCCTCGGCTTTGAGGATGAGGGACTGCTTCTCGCCCTCGGCCCGGTTGATCGCGGCCTGCCTCTGCCCCTCGGACTCGGTGATCTCGGCGGTCTTGATCGCCTCCGCCGACTTCTCCCGCTCCATGGCCGCCTTGACGCCCGGGGGCGGGTCCACCTCGTTGATCTCCACCTGGCTCACCTTGACCCCCCAGCGCCCGGTGACCTCGTCCAGCCGGATCTGAAGGGTGTCCCGGATGCGCTCCCTCTCGGAGAGGGCCGAGGCCAGGCTCGCGGCGCCGATGACGGCCCTCAGGGACGCCACCGCCAGGTTGATTACCGCCTGCTCCACGTTCTCCACGTTCAGAACGGCCCTCTGGGCCTCCTCCGGGAGAATCCGGAAGTAGATCACGAAGTCCATGTCCACCACGACGTTGTCGTTGGTGATGTACTTCTGGGTCGGGACCCGCCGGACCCGCTCCCGCAGGTCCACTATTCGCCCGCTCTCGACTATGGGAATGACGATCCGGAGGCCGGGACTGGAGACCCTGTCCAGGGCGCCCCACTTGAGCACGACCATCTTCTCGTATTGCTTCACGACGACGACGCCTACCGCCATCACAACCTCCTCAGCTTGGTGCTATTGCTTTCCCTTCGTCGACGGGGGCCACTATCAGCAGCGTGCCGTCGACTCCGAGCACCCTGACCGTCTGGCCATTCCCAATAAAGTTATCACCTTCGCTGATGGCTGTCCACTCCTCGGCGTGGACGTGCACCGTGCCCTGCGGGTCGAGGTCGCTGGTGGCCACCCCCGTGGCGCCCACGACCTCCAGGATCGTGGGCCCGGCCCTCTTAACCGCACGCCGGGATTGCACCACGGTGCTGTAGAACCATAGGCCCGCCAGGGTGAACCCGGCGGTCAGGCCCACTATGAGCCACAGGTTCACTCTGACGTCGGGCAGTGTCGGAGAGGGAGTCCCGAAGCTGGAGAAGAGCAGCAGGCCTCCTATGACGAACGCCACGATGGCGCCTATGCCCAGGACGCCGAACCCGGCCACGAACACCTCCGCTATGAGCAGCGCTAGGGCCAGTGCTATGAAGCCCACCGCAGCCCAGTTTACGGGCAGGTTTCCGAAGCTCAGGAAGGCCAGCAGTATGAAGACGACCCCCACCACTCCCGGTACGATCATCCCCGGGTTGAACAGCTCTATCGCCAGGCCCAGCCCGCCCAGGGAGAGGAGCAGAAAGGCGATGTCCGGGTGGGCCAGGAAGGAGAGAAACTGTTCGATGATGTTCATGCTGGTCTCCCGGAGCACGACGCCCCGGGTGTCCAGCGTGACGGTCCCGGCCCCCGTCTCCGCCGTCCGGCCGTGTACCTGTTGCAGCAGGTCCGTGAGGTCTTCGGCGATGAAGTCCACCACCTCCAGCTCCACGGCCTCGGCCGCGTCGTAGGCTATGGCGCTGCGTACGGTGTCCTCCAGCTTCTCCGAGTTCCGGCCCCGCTGCTGCGCGATGGTCCTCATCAGGGCCGCCGTGTCCTCGACCACCTTCGCCTCCAGGGTCTCGGGGATGTCCTCGCCCCCCGAGGCCACCGGCGCGGCGGCGCCGATGTTCGTGCCGGGGGCCATTACGGCGAAGTTGGCGGCAGCCGTGACGAATGTCCCTGCCGAGGCCGCGTGGGCGCCCCTGGGCTGGACGTAGACGGCGGTGGGCACCTGGGCGTTGAGCAGGTCTTCGACGATCTTGCGGGTGGAGTCCAGCAGTCCCCCGGGGGTGTTGAGCTCGATGACGACCAGGCGGGCCCCGTCCTTCTCGCCCCTCTCGATGGTCCGGGATATGTACCGCTGGGTCACGGGATTGATCATCCCGTCCACACTTGCGACCAGCACGTGAGTCTCCTGGGCGCCGGCGGGCGCGGCGATGCCCACCGCGCCCAGGAGGACGAGGAGCGCCGAAATGGCAAGGAGCGGCCGGCGCAGGAGAGGACGTTTTCTCTTGGTGGCCATCGACCCCCGTCTTCTTGCGGTCTTCTTGTGATCGGGTCCTGATTCAATCATCATGCCGGGTCTTGCCGTTGTCAACATCACATACGCGTGCCAACTGCCGCATTGACTCGCCAACGCACGGGAAGATAAACTTAGGCGTCGAATGCCCGCCTCTGCGGCCCCCTTCGGCCGAAGTCTAGAGGCCAGACGAAGGAACACGTGACAACACTACACCTTTCGGACCCCCAGGTCGCCGAAGCCATTCAACGAGAGGGGCGGCGTCAGCGGGAGAGCATTGTCCTGATCGCCTCGGAGAACTACGCCAGCAGGCATGTGCTGGAGGCGCAGGCCACGGTGTTGAACAACAAGTACGCGGAGGGGTACCCGGGACGCAGGTACTACGGCGGATGCGAGCACGTGGACACGGTCGAGATGCTGGCCATCGAGCGGGCGAAGACCCTGTTCGGGGCCGAGCACGCCAACGTGCAGCCCCACAGCGGCGCCCAGGCCAACATGGCGGCGTACTTCGCCCTGCTGGAGCCGGGGGACACGGTGATGGGAATGCGCCTGGACCAGGGCGGACACCTGACCCACGGCGCCAAGGTGAACTTCTCGGGGAGGCTCTACAACTTCGTGGCCTACGGCGTCGACCGGGACACGGAGACCATCGACTTCCCGGAGGTCCAGCGTTTGGCGGAGGAGCACCGGCCCAAGGTCATCGTGGCCGGCTACACGGCCTACCCTCGCACGGTGGACTTTGCCAGCTTCCGGGCCGTGGCCGACTCCGTTGGCGCGAGGCTGATGGTGGATATGGCCCACATCTCCGGGCTCATCGCCGCCGGCGTTCATCCGCCCTGCCTGCCCCACGCCCACCTGGTGACCTCCACGACGCAGAAGACCCTCCGTGGGCCCAGGGGAGGCTTGGTCCTCTCCACCGAGGAGCTGGCGTCGGGCGTCGACCGGGCGGTCTTCCCATTCAGCCAAGGCGGACCCTTCATGCACGTCATCGCCGCCAAGGCCGTCTGCTTCGCCGAGGCCATGAAGCCCGAGTTCCGCTCCTACCAGCAGCGGGTGGTGAGCAACGCCCGCACCCTGGCCTCCGAGCTGGCCGAGTCCGGTATGAGGATCGTCTCCGGGGGCACGGACAACCACCTGTTGCTGGTGGACCTGACCCCGCTGGACATCACCGGCAAGGACGCCGAGGAGGCCCTGGAGAGCGTGGGCATCGTGGCCAACAAGAACGCCATCCCCTACGACTCCAGACCGCCCCGGGTCACCAGCGGCCTGCGTCTGGGCACTCCGGCCGTCACCAGCCGGGGATTCGGAGAGGAAGAGGTGAAAGAAGTCGCCGGCCTCATCGTCCGCCGTCTCTCCAACCTGGGCGACGAAGGGGTGGCCCGGGAAGTCCGCGACGATGTGAGACAGCTCGCCTCCCGGTTCCCGGTTCCCGGACTTGATGACTAGTTCCAGGGCTGGTGATATAATCTCTCCATTAGCGTCCATCGGGGTGAAGTTTGCGTCATTATGAGCTGGTAGTTGTGCTGAGTCCCATCCTGTCCCAGGAGGAGGCCTCCGGAGAATGGGACCGGATCAAGTCCCTGGTGAATCGGAACGGCGGCGGAGACCCCTACGAAGAGCGTTGGGGCATGAGGCGGCTGGCCTACCCGATAAAGAAGGCTGGACAGACCTTCCTCGAGGGCAACTATCTCCTCACCCGTTTCAGCTCGGACACCGTGGTGCCGCCCGAGCTGGAGGCCCACCTCAGGCTTTCGGAGAGCGTCCTCCGGTACCTGCTGACCAAGTCCGGTTCCCCCGAGTCGACGCCCCCGTCGCCGCAGATGGTCCAGATGGCCCGGGCCGCCGAAATCCGTCAACAGCAGGCTGCCGCGGCGCAGGCCGCTGCCGCCGCCCCCGCCCAGGAGGCCGAGCAGCCCTCCGCCCCCGCCGACGCTCCCGAGGAGCAGCCTTCAGCATCCGCCGACGCGCCAGAGGAGCAGGCTACGGCGGATGACGCGCCTGCCGGAAGCGGCGCTGCGGAGGCTTCGGCGGAAGAGGCCCCGGCTGCGGAAGAGGCCCCGGCTGCGGAACAGGAGTCTGAGTAGGCCGGCCGGTAGACCCGGTTCCGAGCCGGTGGCGTATATCATGGAGAGAAGCGGGGCCGCGCTATGACCATGAACAAGATGATGATCATCGGCAACCTGGGCCGGGACCCGGAGATGAGGTATACGCCAAATGGTCAGGCGGTCACCAGCTTCAGTGTCGCCACCAACTACCGGTATACCACGGCCGATGGGGAGACCCGGGAGGAGACCGAGTGGTTCAACGTTTCGGTCTTTGGACGGCAGGCCGAAACTTGCAACCAGTACCTGGCCAGGGGCCGCAAGGTGTTCGTGGAGGGGCGGCTGAAGAGCCGCACCTTTGAGGGGCGGGACGGCCAGACACGCGTTGCCCTGGACATTACGGCCAACGACGTCCGCTTCATCGACACGGCAGCCAGCAGGTCGGAGGACTTCCCGGGCGAGCCCGGCAGAGGCGGCGATGAGATGGGGCCCGACGACCTCCCCTTCTAAAAAGCGCTTATTTGGAGGTATCAACCCGGTCATGTCAACACAGAGAAGGTCCGGTCCAGGGGGCAGGCCTCGCAGGGGACGCTACAGTCAACGGCGAAAGATCTGCCACTTCTGCGTGGACAAGGTCACCTTGATCGACTACAAGGACACGGCCAAGTTCCGCCGGTTCATATCCGAAAGGTCCAAGATCGAGTCGCGCAGAAAGACCGGGGTGTGCGCCAGGCACCAGAGGGGCCTCTCGGTGGCCATCAAGCGGGCCAGACACATCGCGCTGCTGGCCTACACCCCGGCCCACGTCAGGCAGCTAGCGTAGCCGGCAGCCGCATCCGCCCCGGGGCGGCGTAACAGCGCCCCGGGACCGCGAAGACCGACCTACGCCGACGACACCACCGAGGAGAGCTTGGACTCCACCCGCGATAGTCACCCCCCATCCCAGGACCCGGCCGCGCCGGCGCGCGAGGACCGCCGCCGGCGGGTCCAGCGGTCCCGAAGCCGGGACCCCCGCATGGAGCGCGCCGCCGGCAAGCCCCGGCGGCGGCTGGCCATAGGGATCGGACTGGTCTTCATCCTGGCCATCGGCGCCGTGGTGGGCTACGGCTACTACGACAGGTTCGTCGCCCCCACCAGGGTATTGGCTGCCAGGGTCGGCAACACCCACTATACCCAGGGGGACCTGGTGGACCGGATGCGCGTGCTCCAGGCGGACGCCCGCGCCGAGGGACAGCCCTTCGACCTGGGCAGGACGCCCTTCGAGGTGTTGGACAAGATGTCCGAGGCGGAGGTGATCCGACGGTTCGCGTCGGAGTACGGGGTACAGGTGACCGACGAGGACATCGAGTTCGGGCTTCTCATCCGCTTCTACCCCAGGGTGCCCGAGGGCCAGGAAGCGGTGTCCGGCCAGGTCGAGCAGGAGTACAAGGACACCTACCAGCGTTTCCTGAACGAAAGCCACATCGACGACGAGGCGTACCGGCGCATAGTCGAGGAGACCATATACCGGGCACGCCTCAAGGCTGCCTTGGGCGAGCTCGTTCCCACCACGTCGGAGCAGATGGAGGTCCACTGGATCCGGGTCCAACCCCAGGGCGGGCTGCCCATACTGGGACAGCCGCGGAACGTGTCGCCTGAAGAGGTGCTCCGGAAGCTGGAGACCACCGACTTCGACGAGGTCGCCATGGAGTTGTCCATTCCCGGTCCCTACGCCGACCCGGAGGGGTACGTCGGCTGGGTGCCCAGGGGCGCGTTTCCGCGCCTGGACACCGTGTTGTTCGGGGACGAGTCGACGGACCCCATACCCCTCAACCGGCCCAGCCCCCCCGTTGTCCTGGACGACGGCACCTACATATTGAAGGTGACCGGCGGGCCCGAGGTGCGGGAGGTCTCTCAGATCATGATCGACCGGCTGAAGGAGCAGGCGCTGGACCAGTGGCTGGGACAGAAGAAGATCGAGGGGTCCGAGGAGGGGTGGCTGGAGGTGAAGTTCGACAGCAAGATATATGACTGGGTAATAGGGCAGATGAGACAGTCGGCCGGACCGCCGACTCCCGAGCCCGCCGCCCAGTGACACGGGACACCTTGCATGGGGCCGACGAGATAGGGGTCGGCCTCATGGGCCTGGGGGTGGTGGGCAGCGGCGTGGCCGCGACCCTCCTGGACCCCGCACGGCAGGTCGCCCGCACCGTGGGCCGGCCCGTCTCCCTCAAGAGGGTCCTGGTGCGGCAGCCGGACAAGGAGCGCCGGGTACCCGTCCCCCGGGGCATCCTCACCGACGACCCCGCTCTCTTGCTGAACGACCCGGGCATCCACGTGGTGGTGGAGGTCATGGGCGGCGAGGAGCCCGCCAGCAGCTACATCAGGCAGAGCCTCTCCCGGGGCAAGAGCGTCGTCACCGCGAACAAGGAGGTGATGGCCAAGGAGGGGCAGGAGATTCTGGCCCTCGCCGCCTCCAAGGGCGTCAACCTGCTGTTCGAGGCCAGCGTCGGGGGCGGCATTCCCATAGTCGGCCCTCTCATGAAGGACCTGCTGGCCAACGACATCCGCTCGATTCAGGCCATTATCAATGGCACCACCAACTACATGCTGACGCGCATGGCCCGGGACGGGATGGACTTCGACGAGGCCTTGAAGGAGGCCCAGGACCTGGGTTTCGCCGAGGCGGACCCGGCCAACGACGTGGAGGGCATCGACGCGGGCTACAAGCTGGCGGTGCTGGCCTCCCTGGCATTCCACACCCAGGTCCGGGCCGAGGACGTTCACAGGGAGGGCATATCGGGCCTGCGGGCCAGGGACTTCCGGTACGCCCACGAGCTTGGCTACGCCATCAAGCTGCTGGCCATCGCCAGGCGCGAGGGTTGCCAGGTGCAGGCGCGGGTCCACCCGTGTTTCGTGCCCCAGGACCATATGCTGGCCAAGGTGGACGGCGTGTTCAACGCCGTGGAGGTGGAGGGAGACCTGACGGGCAAGATACTGTTCCACGGCCGCGGCGCGGGGCGTGAGCCCACCACCAGCGCCGTCATGGGCGACCTTGTGGAGGTTGCCAGAAAGCTGAATGTGGGCGGGGGACCGGCGCCCTTCTTTCCGCCCGGCAACAGCCTGACGGTGGCGCCCATGTCCGAGCTGGTGACCAGGTACTACATCCGCCTGGGCGCCGCAGACAGGCCGGGGGTCTTGGCCCAGATCGCCAGGGTGCTGGGAGACCTGGACGTGAGCATCGCGTCGGTGATCCAGAAGGACTCCAACCCGGGTTCCCAGACGGCGGAGCTGGTGGTTACCACCCACCCCGCCAGGGAGGAAGCCGTCCAGGAATCGTTGAAGCGCATGCGCGGTCTCCAGGTGGTGCGTCAGGTGGACAACCTGGTCAGGGTCGAGGACTGGCCCTCGGACTGACCGCCCTGGCCGGCCGCCCGGTTCGGCCGATAGGAACCTGCCTCTTCCGCCCCGGACGCTGCCGATCGACTGGGAAACGGCGCCGGCGGCGTATGGGTCTAGCCAAGCCTCCCGTAGTGTGTATAATAACTGGGGTTGGGGAGCAAGGGCTCGGGCGGCCCACAAAGCCCAGGAGGTGGCCCCGCGCTGATGGACCCGGCTCCCGGAAGGATGCCCGGAAGGATGCCCGGAAAGATGCCCGGAAGGATGAAGGATGGTTGAGGGGCAAGCCGTCGAGACGGCGGTCGCCTCCATCCTGAAGGCCATAGGCGAAGACGCGGGCAGAGAGGGGCTTAGGGACACACCCCGGCGGGTCGCCCGCATGTACTCCGAGCTGTTCTCCGGCGTGGGTGTAGACCCCCGCTCGGCCATCGACACCATCTTCGAAGAAGAGCGTCACGAGGAGGGCGTGGTGGTCCTCCGGGGCGTTCCCTTCTACTCCATGTGTGAACACCATCTGATGCCCTTCTTCGGGCAGGCCCACATGGGATACGTTCCCACCAGCAAGATAGCCGGCGCCAGCAAGCTGGTCCGCGCCCTGGAGGTCGCCGCCCGCAGACCGCAGATACAGGAGAGGCTTACGGCCCAGCTGGCCGACGCGGTCCACGACGTCCTGGATACGGCGGGCACCGGCGTGGTCATCGAGGCCGAGCACCTGTGCATGTCCATGAGAGGGGTGCAGAAGCGCGGCAGCGTCGTCGTCACCTCGGCGACCCGCGGCAACTTCGACGAGGCCGTGGTCGGCCGCTCCCAGCTAATGTCCATGGTCCAGGGGCGGCCCGCGTGACTCCCTTCACCCGTCTCGACTCCTACCAGTGTGCCCGGGCCCACTGGGAGAGCATTCTCCCGTGCTGTATCGCCAACACCTTTTTCATGACGCCCCAATGGCAGCAGGCCTGGTGGGACCAGTTCGGCGACGGGACTGAGATGATGCTGCTGGAGCTGACGGAGCACGGCGGGGTAACCTGCATAGCCCCGCTGGCGAGAAGGGACCGCACCATCTCCTTCATCGGCGGCCAGGACCTGTTCGACTACAACGACTTTCTGGTGTCTCCCGGCTCCGAGGACAGCTTCTACACGTCCCTGATGGACCTGTTGGACGACGAGGACTGGGATACCATCGACCTGCCCTCCCTGCAGGGCGGGTCTCCCACCCTGAGCTACGTGCCGGACCTGGCCCAGCGCCGGGGGTACTCGGTCCAGATCGAAGAGGAGGACGTGGCGCCGTCGGTCATGCTGCCGGGGGACTGGGACTCGTACCTCGGGCTCCTGAGCAAGAAGGACCGCCACGAGCTGCGCCGAAAGCTGAGGCGCCTGGAGTCCTCGGGACACGAGGTCCGCTATTACAAGCTCTCGGACCCGGCGGAGGTGGAGGCGGGGCTGGACGACTTCTTCTCTCTGATGAGGTTCAGCAAGGAGACCAAGGACAGCTTCCTGACCCCGGGGCGGGAGAGCTTCTTCCGCAGCGCCGCCCTGGCGATGGCCAGGATCGGGGTGTTCAGGCTGTTCTTCCTGGAGTTCGACCAGGAGCGGGTGGCCGCGGCCATGTGCTTCGACTACGGAGATACCAGGCACCTGTACAACAGCGGATTCAACCCAGAGTATCGCTACTACAGCGTCGGCCTTCTTCTGAAGGCCCTATGCGTGAAGGACGCCATAGAGGAAGGCAAGGCCCGCTTCGACTTCCTGAGGGGGGCCGAGCCGTACAAGTACGACCTGGGCGGCAAGGACCGGACGATCTATCACATGGTGGTCAGACGCAGTTGAGTGCGGCCCGAGTCGCCCTGATAAGTTTCCACACCTGCCCCCTGGCTCCCACCGGCGAGGGCAAGGCCGGCGGCATGAACGTCTACGTGCGCGAGGTGTCCCGAAATCTCGGCAGGTCCGGCGTCCCCGTCGACCTATTCACACGCAGCCACGCAGGCCATTGCCGGGGCGTCACCCACCTGGAGGAGAACGTCAGGCTGGTGCACCTGGAGGGCGGGCCGGATACGGGCGCCTCCAACGAGCTGTATCCGTACCTGGAGTCCTTCCTTGACGGGCTCGTCTCCCATGCCCGGCAGGAGGACGCCCGCTACCGGCTGGTGCACTCTCACTACTGGCTGTCGGGCTGGATCGGCCAGCGCCTGTCCAGCCGTTGGCGGATACCCCACGTCGTCACCTTCCATACTCTGGGAGACGTGAAGATGCAGGCCAAGGCCGGCGAGAGAGAGTCGGACCGGCGGGGCGAGGTGGAGCGTGAGCTTGTCTCAGGGGCGAGTCTGATAATCGCATCCAGTCCCCATGAGGAGGACGCGCTGGTCCATCTCTACGACGCGGAGCGGGGCCGGATAGAGGTCGTGCCCTGTGGCGTGGACCTGTCCATGTTCAAGCCCCTGGACATCGGCGAGGCCCGGAAGCGCCTGGGTCTCAACGGCGAGCGGGTAGTGCTCTACGTTGGGCGGATCGAGGCCATCAAGGGCGTGGACCTTCTGTTGAAGAGTGCCGCTATAATGGATGGCAAGGACTCCCTGAAAGTTCTCGTCGTGGGCGGCGATGCGGCCCGGGGCGGGGAGGTGCGGCGGCTCAAGGGGATGGCCGAGGAGCTGGGCATCGGGCAGGTGATGGAGTTCGTCGGCATGGTGGACCAGAGCCTGCTGCCCCTCTACTACAACGCCGCGGACGTGTGCGTCGTCCCGTCCTACTACGAAAGCTTTGGACTCGTCGCCCTGGAGGCCCTGGCCTGCGGCACGCCGGTGGTGGCCTCCAGGGTGGGAGGTCTGCCGACGGTGGTCCAGCACGCCAGGACGGGTTACCTCCAGTCCTGGCGGTGCCCGGAGCCCTTCGCCGACTCCCTGGAGGTAATCCTGGGCAGTAAGGGCCTCAGGAAGAGCATGAGCAGGGAGGCCCGCAAGCGGGCCGAAGGCATGGGGTGGGAGACGGTCGCCGAGGAGACCAGCCGCCTTTACGACTCCCTGTAGGCCCATCAGGAGACCCCGAGAGTGCCCTCACAGTCCCCCAAGGTAGCCAAGTGGCTGGGGCCCATCGGCCGTCATTTCCGCACGCGACTCCTGGGCGGCCTGCTGCTCATCGTCCCGGTGGGCATCACCTTCCTGATCCTGAAGGCCATCTTCGACTTCCTGGACCCGTTGTTGAAGGACTTCATGGACCAGTTCATCACCGTCTATCCCGGGATGGGCATAGTCGCGTTGACGATTGTCGTCTACCTGGCCGGCGTCCTGGCGACGCAGGTCGTGGGAAAGCGGATCATCGACTTGGGCATCAACGTGTTGGACCGGATACCGGTGATCAGCGGCGTCTACCGGGCGGCCCGACAGGCCACCGACGTGTTCTCCAACGTGGCCGGCAACGGCAGATACAGCAGTGTGGTGCTGGTGGAGTTTCCGGGCTACGGCCTCACGTCGGTGGGGTTGGTCACCGGAAAGATCAAGGACCAGAAGGGCAACGAGCTCCTGGCCGTATACATGCCCACGTCGCCATTCCCGACGTCGGGGTTCCTGGTAATCCTGCCCGAGGACCAGGTCACCCCCACGGACCTGGCGGTGGACGACGCCATAAAGATGATAGTCACCGCCGGGGTGGTGGTCCCCCAGTCCATCGACGCCGACTACTACCCATTCCAGCACGCGCCTTCGGTAGCGCGCAGGGCCGGCCCCGTCGGGGCTGCGACGGAGGAGTCTCAGTCTCCGGACAACCGCTCCTCGAACCAATGAAGCCTGGCTTCTTCCCGGAAACCCACCGACGTGTATAGACCCACGGCCGGCGCGTTTTCCCCATCCACTTCGAGCTGTATCGACCCGACGCCCTTGGTCCTCATGTACTCCATCCCCCGAAGCAGCAGCGGCTTGCTCAATCCCTGACCCCGGTAGGCCGGCACCACTCCTATCATGGAGATGAACCCCACCGAGCGGCCGGGGGCTCCCAGAACGCGCGTCCAGCAGTACCCGGCAACGTCGTCTCCCCGCCTGAGAAGGAGGACCCCTTCGTGGCCCGTGCCGGTCATGGCGACCCTGTAGGCCACCTCCTCCGTGGTGTTGGGGCTGAAGCCCCAGCTCCCCGTGAAAGCCTCGTTCTGCGCCCTGGTGAGGAGGTGCTCCTCCCCCGGACTCATGCTTCGTAGCTCAAAGTCGACGGGAGGCTCCGGCAGGACGAGCTCCGGTAGCCGCCACCTCAACACCAGGTACTCCCGGACCTTGGAGAACCCGTTGCTCTGCAGGAGGCCGCTCCAACGCTCCAATTCGGGGACACAGATGTGTACGCAGTCGGCGCCCAGCTCCCCGGCCCTGTCCAAGCCGGACCGCACCAGGAGCGACTCCACACCCGTCCATCCGTGGTCGGGGTGGACGTTCAGCTCCAGCACGGCCCGGCCGATGCGGGGCTCGGGGTGCACTATCACATAGCCGATGGCGGTTTCCCCGCCTACGGCCACCGTGCAGTTGGCCTCGGGGCATAGACCGGGCTGCCTCAGCTCCTCCTCCAGCAGCTCGTTGGGAAGGGGGTCCTCCTCGCCGGCGGCCCGCCGGGCGAGGTTCCTGAGGTCGGCCAGCGCAGGCAGGTCGGACCACGTGAAATTGCGTGTTCTCAAGGCAGGGCTCCCAACGGGCGGGCTGGAAACCGGGTCCGTAGCGGACACGGACCCTCTCGAGGACCCCCATCGGGCACGTCCCGGCGGTCCGGGCGGGGGTTGACACTCGCGGTCGATTGTAGCAGAGTGGTTTTCCCCGTACAAGCCCAGAGTCGGAGGCTGCCTTATGGACGAGACGCCCGGCCGCGTGCTGGTTGTGATACCCCATCCCGACGACGCCGAGGGATGGTGCGGCGGCACTGTTGCGGCATGGGTGAAGGGCGGCGCCCGGGTCTTCTACGTCCTCTGCACGGACGGAAGCAAGGGCACCGACGACCCCGAGATGTCTCCCCAACGCCTTGCCGAGATCAGGGAGAAGGAGCAGCTCGAGGCGGCCTCCGTCCTGGGGGTGGAGGACGTGGTGCTGCTGCGCCACGCCGACGGTGAGCTGGAGGACACCCACGAGTTTCGCAGGGAGCTCGTCCGCGCGATTCGCCTCTACCGGCCGGACGTCATACTGTGCCCCGACCCGTACCGGCGCAAGTCCCACTGGCACAGGGACCACCGTATCGCCGGTCAGGTCGCGGCCGACGCGGCCTTCCCCTACGCCCGGGACCACCTGCACTTCCAGGAGCTGTACCGCGACGAGGGGCTGGAGACCCACAAGGCGGGCACCATCCTGTTTTGGGCCCCCGACGACCCCGACACGCACATCGACATCGGCGGACACATCGACACCAAGGCCAAGGCCCTCGTGTGCCACCAGAGCCAGAACCGGGGCAGGACCGCGGAGGAGGCGGCCGAGGGGATAAGCCAGCGGGCCCGACAGGCGGCCGTGGGGTCCCAGGTAGAGTACGCTGAGGCGTTTCGAAAGGTGGAGTTCCGCCGGTAACCGGAGACTACGGTATCAGGCGGACGCCCCGCCCAGCTCCATGACGAAGACACGGTCCAGACGGGCCAGGTCCTGCTCCACGCTTATGGCGGCCTCCGGGAACAGGGCCAGGGCCTCTCCCGTCAGGAGTTCGGCCTGCCCTGGGTCGATCTCCAGGACCATGACTCCCGTGTCCTTGAGCTTGTGGACGGACTGGCGCAGCAGGCGGCGGATCACGTCCAAGCCGTCGGGCCCGCCGTCCAGCGCCTCCCGCGGTTCCCGTTGCACCTCGGGCTGAAGCATCGCGATGCGGTCGGTGGGTATGTAGGGCAGGTTGGCGACGATCAGGTCCACCGGCTCGCTTACCGGCTCCAGAAGGTCCCCTCGGAGAAGGGTCACCCTGTCCTGGACGTTGTGCATCCCGACGTTGGCCTCCGCGATCTTCAGCGCCTCTTCGGACAGCTCGGTGGCGTAGACCCTCGCAGCTGGGAGATGGATCGCCAGGTTGATGGAGATGCCACCGCTCCCGGTCCCGGCCTCGGCTATCACCATCTCCCCCTCGTGCATCCTCATCATGCCCAGGAACAGGCACCGCTCCACCAGCAGCTCCGTCTCGGGCCTGGGAATCATGACGCCGGGGCCCACGGCCAGGTCGACGCCGTACATCTCCTTGTGGCCCAGTATGTAGGCCAGGGGTTCACGTCCGAGCCGCCGCTCCAGGAGGCCCTCCAGCAGGCCCGCTTCCTCGGGCGTCAGTTCCTGCTCCTGGAAGGCGTAGATCCGGTGGCGTGGCACGCTCAGGACATTGGTCAGGAGCAACTCTGCCTCCAGCCGGGCGTCGGGTATTCCGGCGGCCTCCAGGGCGGCGTGGGTCTGCTGTATGGTGTCTCCCAGGGCGGCCACTACAGCCAGCTCGGGCGCCGGACGTACCCGGAGCGCCGGGAGGCGTGGCGGTGCATCAGGCCAGGCCGTCTCCCAAGAGCTTCTCCTGCTCCCAGGATGCCAGGGCGTCCACCAGCGGGTCCATCTCGCCGTCCAGCAGCTTCTGAATGCCGTGGAGGGACTCCCGCAGTCGGTGGTCGCTTATGCGGTCCTGGGGGAAGTTGTAGGTCCGGATCTTCTCGGCGCGCTCCCCGGTCCCCACCTGGGCGCGCCGCGCCTGGGTGATCTGGGTGTCCTGCCTCTGCTGCTCCGCCTCGTACAGGCGCGCCCTCAGTATGGACATGGCCTTCTGCTTGTTCTTGAACTGGGAGCGCTCGTCCTGGCACACGGCCACCGTCCCAGTGGGGACGTGGACCATCCGCACCGCGGTGGCCACCTTGTTCACGTTCTGGCCCCCTGCGCCGCTGGCGTGGAATATGTCCACGCGGACGTCCTCTGCGTTTATCTGCACGTCAACGTCGTCGGCCTCGGGCAGCACGGCCACCGTTGCGGTGGAGGTGTGTATGCGGCCCGACGCCTCCGTGACGGGGACTCTCTGGACCCGGTGGGCGCCCCGCTCGAACTTGAGCCGGCTGAAGGCCCCGGGGCCGTTGACCTCGAACACCACTTCCTTTATGCCCCCCAGGGACGACGGGTTATAGTGGAGCTGGTCCACGTCCCAGCCCAGGAGCAGCGCGTAGCGGGTGTACATCCGGTACAGGTCTGCGGCGAACAGGCCGGCCTCCTGCCCGCCGACGCCCTCGCGGATCTCGACGATGACGCTCTTCTCGTCGTTGGGGTCCTTGGGGAGCAGCGCCAGTCTCAGATCCTGCTTCAGGTGCTGGAGTTTCCCGTCCAGGGTCTCCAGCTCCTCCTTGGCCAGGGCCGCGAGCGCCTGGTCCGCGTCCTCCCTCAGCAGGGCCCGGGCGTCCGCCCGCTCCTCCAGCAGCCCCAGGTACTTGCGGTACATGGCGACGATGCCTTCGATGGAAGCCCGCTCCTTGGCGAGCTTCTGTACCTGCTCGAAGTCCGTGGAAACGGCGGGGTCCGACAGCAGGCTGTCTATCTGCTGGAGACGCGCCTCCACGGACGTGAGCTTACCCAGTAGCGGGTCCACGGCCCCTCTTCGCTCCTCCGTCACCATGCGACATTATGACTAGTCAAGTTTATCCCAATGGAGCATGCGAACACAAGGATTCAACGCCGGACCAGGGGCTTCGGGTGGGCGCGTGGCGTATAATGGGTATCGCCGGGAGACGCGTCCCCCGGGAGTATGGGGAAGGACGGGTCCTCATGAGGGCATTCCCCGATGCTGGGAACGGAACGAAGGTCAAGATATGCGGCGTTCAGCGCGCCGAGGACGCCATCGAGGCGGCGCGGGCCGGCGCGGACTTCATCGGTATCGCCTTCGTGCCGGGCCGCAGGCGGACGCTGGAGACCTCCCAGGCCCGCCGCATCGTGTCCACGCTTAGGGATGCGGTGGACCGGCCCCCCAAGGTGGTGGGGCTCACCGCCGCCCAGCCGTTGAAGGATGTCCGGCGCATCGTCGCGGAGTCCGGCGTGGACATGGTCCAGCTCTGCGGAGGGGAGGACCTGCACTACGCCGAGGGGGTGGGCGTCCCGGTGATAAGGGTGGTCCACGTGCCCCTCTCCCAGGACCGCGACGAGACCCTGGACGAGATACGGCTTGAGGTCCAGGCCTTCCGGGACCGGGGCCATGTGGTGACCCTGGACCGAAAGGTCGACCAGCTCCAGGGGGGCACGGGACAGAGCTTCGACTGGGAGGTGGCCAGGGCCCTCGGCGGCGAGGGCTACTGCTTCTTCCTGGCCGGGGGCCTGACTCCCGACAACGTGGGCCAGGCGGTGGGTACCGTCCGGCCCTGGGGTGTGGACGTGTCCACGGGAGTGGAGACAGGCGGGTCCAAGGACCACGGCAAGATACGCGCGTTCGTCGCCGCGGCCAAGGCGGCGCAGACCGACTTTAGCGGGGACGGAGCTGCGTCCCTGGAGAGGTGACCCATGGTGGAAGTGAAGACCGGCCCAAGCGGCCCGGCCGGCCTGCCCGACGCAAGAGGCCGGTTCGGCCAGTTCGGCGGCAGGTACGTTCCGGAGACCCTGATGGCGGCCCTGGAGGAGCTGGAGTCCGTCTACGCCCGGGCCAGGGAGGACGCGGGGTTCCAGGATGAGCTACGGAAGCTGTACACGACGTACGCGGGCCGGCCCACGGCCCTCTACTTTGCCGAGAACCTCACCCGGCGCCTGGGCGGCGCCCGCGTCTACCTCAAAAGGGAGGACCTGGCCCACACCGGCGCCCACAAGATCAACAACGCGTTGGGGCAGGCCCTCCTGGCCAGGCACATGGGCAAGCGCCGGATCATAGCCGAGACCGGCGCCGGCCAGCACGGGGTGGCCACGGCCACTGCCTGCGCCATGATGGGCCTTCAGTGCATAGTCTACATGGGCACCGAGGACGTGCGCCGCCAGTCTCCCAACGTCTACCGCATGCGGCTGCTGGGGGCCGAGGTCCGCCAGGTCGAGTCGGGCAGCCGGACGTTGAAAGACGCCATAAACGAGGCCATCAGGGACTGGGTCACCAACGTGGAGACCACCCACTACCTGCTGGGAAGCGCGGTGGGCCCCCATCCCTACCCAATGATGGTGCGGGACTTCCAGTCGGTGATCGGCGCCGAGGCGCGCGCCCAGCTGCTGGAGGCCGCCGGATGTCTGCCCGACTACGTCGTCGCCTGCGTGGGAGGGGGCAGCAACTCCATCGGCATGTTCTCCGCCTTCGTCCCCGACCGGGACGTCCGCCTGGTGGGCGTCGAGGCGGGGGGCGACGGCCTGGACAGCGGCCGCCACGCCGCCCCCCTGAGCGCGGGAGAGCCCGGTGTGCTGCACGGCGCCTTGTCCTACCTCATGCAGGACCCCCACGGGCAGGTGTTGGAGACCCACAGCATATCGGCCGGACTGGACTACCCGGGAGTGGGCCCGGAGCACAGCTACCTGAAGGACTCGGGGCGTGCCGACTACGTGGCCGTCGACGACAAGGGGGCGCTGGCGGGCTTCCACCTCCTCTCCTCCACCGAGGGGATCATCCCGGCCCTGGAGGCGGCCCACGCCGTTCACCACGTGTCCCTGATGGCGCCCGGGCTGGCCGGGGACGGGATAGTCCTGATGTGCCTGAGCGGACGGGGGGACAAGGACATACACGTCGTCGCCGAGTCCTCGGGCGTGGACGTCTAGCCCGATTGTCCGTGCGCTGTCCTTCCGGGAGTCAGCTCACCACTGGAGAGAAGGTCTCTAGGAACTCTTCCCTGGTCATGTTGGCCGCTTCGGCCATTTGGGCCAGCAGGCAGGGGTCGTCCAGGTCGCTCCTCTCCAGGCGGATCATGTACTCCCTGGCAGTGGTGTAGTAGGAGGACTTGATGTCGACAAGGCGGACGCGCGTCTTGCCGGTAGAGGGGTCTCTGAGGTCTCTCATGGGAAGGGCCCGCAGGGTCCCGCTCTCTATGCAAATGAGGACGCCCAGCGACAGCTCCTCCTCGGGCTCCTCCACCAGAGCTCGGACGGCGCCGTAGCCCAGGGTGCGCGTATAGTCGATGTCGAAGGGAACGGGCGCCGCCGAGCGAAGCCCGTATCCTATGGTGGAGTCGACAAGCTGCAGCGCCTCCCCCCGTTCGGCGAACCTCCTCTGCACCGCCTGGCGCAGTATCATCGCCAGGGGTATCTCCCCAAGGCGAATGTGGCCGTAAGGGTCGTGCGTCACCACCACACCGGGCACATGGGACAGCTCCTCAGGGTCCAGCCTGCTGCCTATGCCCTCCGCGACCACCACCAAGCCGTGCATCTGGCCCATGGACCGCCGCTTGAAGATGGCGCCCTCGATGACCTTGCACACTTCCTCCAAAGAGAGGCGTGAGCTCGAAAACTCCTCCGGAATTATGGTGTTGGTGACCCCCGCCGATTTGCCTATGCCCAGGGCAAGGTGACCTGCCGTGCGTCCCATCACCACAACCAGGTACCAGCGATTGGTGGTGCGGGAGTCCTCCATCATGTTGAGCACGATCCCAGTGCCCACCTGCCGCGCGGTCTCGTAGCCGAAGGTCGGCATGCCCCCCGGCAAGGGCAGGTCGTTGTCTATGGTCTTTGGGACGTGGACCAGTCGGAGCGAGCCCTGAGACACCCTTGCTACCTCCGCGGCGCCGAATGCCGTGTCGTCACCGCCGATGGTCACCAGATGGCCGATACCCAGCGACGCGAGGGTCTGCCCGACGCGCCGTAGATGATCGACGCTGCGGGTAGGGTTGGCCCGGGAGGTCCGCAGCACGGCGCCTCCCTGAAAGTGTATGCGGGACACGTCTGGGATAGTCAGCGGGCGCACCTGGTCCGTGCGGCCCAATATCAGGTGCTCGAACCCGTCGTATATGCCCACCACCTGAAAGCCCGAGTTGATGGCCTCTATCGTAACGGAGCTGATAACGCCGTTGATGCCCGGCGCGGGACCACCCCCCACCAGAATGCCAAGCCTTTGTCCACTCGCCATCCGCAAGTCTCCTTTCATATCCCACGGTCCAAGACCATCATAATTGTTGCCCGTGCTTCGCGCGAGGCACCAGATCACTCCGTGCTCGACGCAAGAACCCTTGTAGGCTGCCTCACGGCCTTCATGTACTTCTCTGCCTGACGCGATGGATGCCCGGCTCCCAGGCAGCGCCGCGAATCACCTCCACTCGATAACTTGACAAATACGTGCACAAATCTGACAATAGCGTACGAGAACACGACAATATGTACCAGATTGTTTGAATGACCATCCCCGCCGTGGGAATGTCCGCCGTGGGAATGTCCGAAAGATGAGCCGGCCCTTGTTGCAGACCCTTGTTACAGAAATGAGGGAGGAGAGGAATCAGCAGAGCAGAAGCGCCGTTCCACCGCAGGACCGGGTTGCTCGGAGAGGTATGGAATGCCCCTTAAGATCATAGTCTTGGCCAAGCAGGTCGTGGACCCGGAGATGCCCGCCTCATCTTTTCGGGTAGACCGGGAGAACCGCCGGGTCGTTACCCCGGACAGCATCTCTCCAGTGGTCAACGGTTTCGACGAGAACGCCGTAGAAGCCGCCCTTCGTATCAAAGATTCTCAAGAGGCCACGGTTACCGTGTTGTCCATGGGCCAGAGCTTCTCCACGGACGTTATGAAGAAGCCCCTGTCGATGGGCGCCGACAATCTTGTTCTGGTGCAGGATGACGCCTTCCTCAATACCGCGGACAGCTCGTTGGCAGCCCAGGTGCTCACTGCGTCCATCAGCAAGCTGGACGGTTTCGATCTGATTATAGCCGGAAGGCAGGCCTCCGATTGGGACAACGGTCAAGTACCCCTGGCTATAGCCGAGTTGTTGGGCCTACCGTGCGTCACCATAGGCATCAACATCGAAGTAGCTGAAGGCCGCGTCAAGGTGGAGCGGCTGACCGCTCGGGGGAGCGAGGTCCTGGAAGCCCCGCTGCCTGCCATGGTGACGGTCACCAACGAGCTGGGGCAACCGCGCTACCCATCCCTCAGAGGCATTATGGCCGCGGGGAGAAAGCAACCCACCGTTTGGTCCGTCCAGGACCTGGGCATCGACCCCGGAGACCTCCGGCAGCGGGTTGAAATTGTCGATCTCTATACTCCCATCTCCGATAGGGAGTGCGAGGTGATCCAGGGAGAAGACGAAGCGGACTCCGGGCGGCTGCTCGCGCTCAAGCTTCGAGAGGACAAATTGATATAGACCGGGGAGAGTCAGTATGCCCGATGCGACGGGAGTCCTTGTACTTGGGGAGCTCGAAGACGGCTCCCTAACATCCACCACCAAAGAGCTGCTGGCGGCTGGCCGTTCCCTTGCCGAGGGCTTGGAGCAGAGGCTTGCCATCGGCCTGGTCGGAGCCGACCCCGGGTTGGCGGCCAGCGACGCCATCGCCCACGGCGCGGACTTGGTATGTCTGGTCAGCGACCCCTTGCTGACGGACTATCAGCCGGAGCTACATCTGGCTGCTCTCGCCCGCATCTGCGCTGAGACCAGCCCCAGCGTGCTCCTTATGGGCAGGACCGACAACGGGAGGGAGGTAGCCCCGCGATTGGCGGCACGTCTGGGTGTCGGCCTGGCCCATGACTGCCTCGAAGTGGCCATTGACGCGGAGTCGAAGAGGATGGTAGCTCATCGCCCGGTCTACGGCGGCAATGCCCGTGTCGCTGTGGTCTGCACCGGCGTCCCACAGATGGCCTCCGTCAGGCCCAAGGTCTACGCGCCTCTGGAGGCCGACCCCTCGCGTCAGGGGGAAACCGTCTCAGTGGACATGGAGCTGGACCCCTCGATAGCGCGAGTAAAGCTGGTGGAGCGCAAAGAGGAAGAGGTCCGAGGGATACAGTTGGAAACGGCCCAACTGATCGTGGCAGGGGGCAGGGGACTGGGCGGTCCGGAGCCCTTCGAGCACCTGGACGCGGTGGCCAAGCTCTTGGGGGCCGGCATCGGCGCCTCCCGGGCGGCGGTGGACGCAGGCTGGGTGCCTCCCTCGTGGCAGATCGGCCTGACGGGGAAGACCATAACCCCGGACCTCTACATAACGGTAGGCATCTCCGGCGCGAGCCAGCATATGGCCGGATGCTCAGGAGCGAAGGTCATCGTGGCCATCAACAGGGACCCCGAGGCCAATATCTTCAAGGAGGCCCGGTACGGCGTGGTCGGGGACTGGGAGAAAGTCCTGCCAGCCTTTACTGAGGCCCTGAGGGAATTGGTGGCGTAGCTCTTGGAAGGTCCCTACCGGACGCCGGCGCCAACGCCCGGCTGGGTCAGCTTGACCATGAACTGGCGACACCATTTGCAGCAGGGAGGTTGAAGTGGAATTTGGCTTGAGCTCGGAACAACGGATGATCGTCGACACCGTTCGTGACTTTGTTGAAACCGAGCTGTACCCGTTGGAGCAACAGGTTGAGATCGATGGCCACCTTGCCCCGGACATAGGAGAAGATATCCGGAAAAAGGTGATTGACATGGGATTCTACGCGGCCAACATTCCGGAGGAGTTTGGCGGCGGAGGCCTGGACAGTGTTTCGTTCACGTTGATGGAACGAGAGCTGGGCCGCACCTCGATGGCCCTCAACCACCACTTCGGAAGGCCCTCGAATATACTCTGCGCCTGCAATGACGAGCAGAAGGAGCGGTACCTGTATCCGTCAGTTCGAGGGGAGAGGCACGACTGCCTCGCCATGACTGAACCGGACGCCGGCTCCGACGTTCGCTCGATGACCACGTCTGCCAGGAAGGACGGAGACGACTATATCCTGAACGGCACCAAGCACTTCATCAGTCATGCAGACATATCCGATTTCGCGATAGTCTTCGCCACCACCGGAGTGGACGAGACCCCGAGGGGCCAGCGGTCGAGGATATCCACGTTCCTGGTTGACCGGGGCACCCCGGGGTTCGAGATCAAGAAGGGTTACAACTCAATCTCCCACCGGGGATATAACAACTCCATCCTTACCTTCGACGATTGCCGGGTCCCGTCAGAACAGCTGCTGGGAGAGGAAGGCGAGGGCTTCAATTTGGCCAACACCTGGCTATTCGCCAGCAGGCTGACTGTGGCCGCGATGAGCGTGGGTCGCGCCCGCCGCACTCTGGACCTGTGCCTCAACTGGTGCGTCAGTCGAAGGCAGTTTGGCCAGGCGATAGGGAGGTTTCAAGGCACATCGTTCAAGCTGGCCGACATGGCGACGGAGATCGATGCCGCCGACTACTTGACCCTGGCGGCCGCCTGGAGGATAGGCCAGGGACTGGAAGCCGACCGTCACTGCTCGCAGGCGAAGCTCTTTGCCAGCGAGACCCTGGCCCGAGTGACCGACCATGGCATACAGATCTTCGGCGGAATGGGTCTGATGGACGAATACCCCATAGAGCGGTTCTGGCGCGATGCCCGGGTCGAGAGGATCTGGGACGGGACCAGCGAAATCCAACGCCATATCATATCCCGCAGCCTGCTTCGTCCCTTGGAGGGCTAGGATGACAATAGATGCTTCTGCCGGGGCAAGGTTGACCCGCCTCTTCCGACCAGAGTCGATAGCGGTCGTTGGCGGAGGATTCGCCGAGCTGGTTGCCAACCAGTGCGACGGCCTGGGATTCCAAGGCCAGATCTGGCCGGTCCATCCCAAACGCTCGGAGATGGCAGGCCGAAAGTGCTTCCCCAGCGTGGCCGACCTGCCGTCGGCCCCCGATGCCGCCTTCCTTGGGGTCAACAGAAACGTAACGGTGGAGGTGGTGGGAGCCCTGTCGCAGATGGGGGCGGGCGGCGCCGTGTGCCACGCCTCCGGGTTCCGAGAGTCGGGAGAAGAGGGCATAGCACTCCAGGACGAGCTCGTGGAGGCGGCGGGGCCGATGCCGATAATCGGCCCCAACTGCGTGGGCGTTCTCAACTACCTGGACGGCGTGGGGCTGTGGCCGGAGCAGCACGGCGGACTCGGAGTCGAGCGAGGGGTTGCCATCATCACCCAAAGCGGCAACGTGGGCATAAATATCACCCAGAATCAACGGGCGCTGTCCGTCGCCTACGTCGTAACCGTGGGAAACCAGGCGAACGTCGGCTTGTCCGAGGTCGCCGCCGCCTGCCTGGAGGATGATCGGGTCTCGGCGATCGGGCTCTATGTCGAGGGCGTCGACAACGCCCAGGCCCTGGACGAAGTGGCCCGGCGGGCCCTCGAAGTCAAGAAGCCGATAGTCGCCTTGAAGGTCGGCGCCTCCAGCCAGTCCAACCGGATTGCCCTCAGGCACACGGCTTCGGTTACGGGTTCCTTCGAGGTCTTTCACGCCTTCTGCAACCGAGTGGGCATTGCCCACGTGCGCTCGCTGGCTGAGTTCATCGAGACCCTGAACCTCGTATCCGTCATCGGGCCCCTCAAGGGCAACCGCATCTCCTCCATGAGCGCCTCCGGAGGTGAGGCCTCCCTGATTGCCGACGCTGCCATCGGCCGAGACCTGGTGTATCCGCAAATGGAGCAGCAGCACCATGATGAGGTGCAGAGCACCTTGCCCGGACTCGTGGTGGTGTCGAATCCCTTCGACTATCACACGTTCACATGGGGCGACCGACCTCGCATGACCCGGACCTATGAGGCCATGTTGGGCGGGGGATTCGATCTGTCCCTGCTCGTGCTCGACTGGCCCCGGGAAGACAGGTGCGATGCGGAGAGCTATCACATCGCAGTAGAATCATGGATTGCGGCCGTAGAGGAGACCGGGGCGCCAACCGCCGTTATGGCGAGCTTCCATGAAGGGTTGACCGAGTCCGTCAGCAGCAAGCTTCATGCGGCCGGAGTAGCTACTCTCCGGGGCATGACTGAAGGGCTTGCGGCGGTCGAAGCGGCTTGGCATCTGGGCCGAAGCCACAGAAGCGACCTACCCGCCAAGCTCCTGGTCGGGGATGAGCCGCCACACGGGAATGAGGGCCGCCTGGTGGACAGGCCTTCGGCGAATAAAGCGCTGTCGGCTGGGGGGGTCCCAACGCCTCAGGGCGGGACTGTAACCGGCGCCGAGGAGGCGGTACGGGCAGCCGAAGGGCTGGGATATCCCGTGGTGGTCAAGCTTGTGGACCCGTCGAAGGCCGGCTCCTCTCCTGGGGCCAGCGCCTATGAGATCTTCAACAGCGCCGCAGCAGTAAGGGACGCCGTGACCGCGCTGGGCGACGACGAGCCCCTGCTTGTGGAGGAGGCGATTACCGACGGGATAGCGCACCTCGCAGCCCGTATCGAGGCGGACCCCCAGTTTGGATTTTTCGTTGCCATCCGGTCCGGCGGTGAGCTTGCCGAGATATCGGACGATGAGCAGATCCTCCTGTTGCCGGCAGGCCGCAACGAGACCGAACGAGCGGTGGGCCGGCTGCGAACCGCTCCCGTGCTGCGGGGCCTGAACGGGAGGCCGCCGGGAGACATCGACGCGCTGGTAGACTGTCTCCTCGACTTGGCAAGATTCACCGAAACGAACAAGGGCCGGCTTGCGCGGCTGGACATCAGTCCGCTTATAGTCCGTCCGCGGGGTCTTGGGGTCGTGGCCTCCGACGCACTGATCCGGTGGATGTGAGAGAGGTGGATTGGCTCTAAGGAGACGGAGACTGGGCAGAACGGGGCTCATGGTGACCGAGCTTGGTATCGGGGCGATGGACACCCCCCAAGCTGCCGACGGTCTCGAGACCCTGGTAGTCGCACTCAAGTCCGGGATCAATTTCATAGACACGGCCCGGGAGTACCAAGGCAGCGAGTATCTCGTTGGCCAAGCGATAAGGACCGTAGACGCCAGGGACGTCTACCTTGCCTCCAAGACGTTCAAGAGGACGAGGGACGGCAGTCAATACGACGTGGACCGAAGCCGGCAAGTGCTTGGCGTAGATAAGGTGCACCTGTACCAGCTGCATGACGTCTCGTCCTTCGAGGTCTGGGAAGAGGTAATGCAGGAGGGCGGGGCCCTAGAGGGGTTGAAGATTGCGAAGCTCCGGGGCCTGGTCGATCACATCGGAGTCTCATCTCACAGCATGGATGTCCTCCAGGAGGCGATCGGTTCCGGCGAGTTCGATACCGTAATGCTGGAGTACTCCGCTTTCGCCCCAGAAACGGAAGAGCTGATACGCGGGGCCAACGATGCGGATATTGGCGTAATTGCGATGCGTCCCCTCGGCGGATCGGGACGAATGAGCAGCATCAGGACCAGAATCGCGGAAGGAGACAGCTCGCTTACACCCGCCAGCCTGCTGCGGTTCGTGCTGTCCAATCCCCATGTCTCCGTGGCTATTCCCGGGTCGAGGTTCCCCGACAGGGTACATGACAACGTCGCGTTGGCCTCCTGCTACGAGCCGTTGAGCCAGTCGGAGAGAAGGCGATGCGAGGACCAAGCGGGGCTGCTGTACAAACAGTAGACGGACGACGGTCCCGCACGCGGGTTGCAGGCCGAGCTCAGCATGTGGCAGACTTTCTTGAGAAGAGCCTGGTGAGAATGTCTCTACCACAACGAGGGTGGAAGGAGTAGTACGTGGTCCCACCTGAGGACATCTTCGGCGCCATCGACATACGAATCGGCGTGTTCCTGGCCCTTGCCGCATCCCTTGCCCTGTCCGGCTACGTCTTCCACCGCAGGGTCGTAGGCCTGGTGCTGCTGGGCCGGTCGGAGAACCGTTTCGACCAGCCCTTCCGCCGGCTGGCCGGGTTCGCCACCATCGTCCTGGGGCAGCGTAAGGTGCTGCAGCGGGTGTCCCTCAGGGATTGGGCCGGCCTTGGCCACCTGTTCATCTTCGTCGGGTTCCTGTCCTTTCTGCTGAGCTACGTGATATTCATCTTTGGGGACTCGGCTTGGCGCCCTTCTCCGAAACGCTGCTGACGGGGACCGGCGTGAAGGTGTACGCCAGTTACCTGGACGTGGTGGCGCTGATCATCCTCGCGTCGCTGCTGTGGGCCCTGGTGCGCCGGTGGCTCGTCAAGCCCCACCGCCTCTCCTTCGACCTGACCCGGGGCTACGACGCCATCGTCATCGTGGGCCTCATTTCGTCCCTGATGGTGCTCACCCTGCTGACGGAGGCCTTCCACACCGTCGAGGTGGACCTGGCCGGCGTGGAGAGCCCCGCGGCCGATGCCATCGTGGGGCGCGCCATCGGCGAGGCCTTCCTGAACGCCGGCATGGGCCTGGACGCCGCGAACCTGGGCCACGGCGTCGCCTGGTGGCTGCACCTGCTGGTCATCCTGGGCTTCTCGGTCTACATCCCTGTCTCCAAACACATGCACATGGTGGCGGCCCCGGTCAACGCCCTGTTCCGGTCCCTGGAGCCCCGGGGCACCCTGCAACCCATCGACCTGGAGACGGCCGAGCACTTCGGCGCGGGCCAACCCAAGGAGTTCACCTGGAAGGAGCTGCTGGACGGCTACGCCTGCGCCGTATGCGGGCGGTGCACCAATAGCTGCCCGGCCCACCTCACGGGCAAGACCCTGTCCCCCATGCACATCGTCGAGGACCTGAAGGAGTACCTGGCGGAGGAGGCGGGGAGCGTCAAGGCTGGGGCCGAGCCAGGCACGCCCCTGATAGGCTTCGGGCGCATTACGGAGGAGGCCCTGTGGGACTGCCTCTCCTGCGGCGCTTGCATGGAGGAGTGCCCAGTGGTGGTGGAGCACGTCCCCACCATCATCGACATGCGCCGCCACCTGGTCCTGGAGCAGTCCAAGATCCCAGACACGGGGATGGAAGCCCTCCTCAGCATGGAGCAGCGGGGGCATCCGTGGCGTGGGACCCAGTTCTCCCGCACCGATTGGGCCGAGGGCCTGGAGGTGAGTACCCTGGCCGACCACCCCGATGCCGAGGTGCTCCTGTGGGTGGGCTGCACCCCGGCCCTGGAGCAGCGCAGCCAGGCCATCGCCCGCTCGATGGTCAAGGTGCTCAGGTCCGCCGGGGTGGACTTCGCCATCCTGGGCGAGGAGGAGCGGTGCACCGGGGACCCCGCCCGCAGGATGGGCAACGAGTACCTCTTCCAGATGCTGGCCCAGCAGAACATCGAGACCATGAACGGCTACAACGTCAGGACCATCGTCACCCTGTGTCCCCACTGCTTCAACACCATGAAGAACGAGTACCCCCAGTTCGGGGGCAGCTACGAGGTGACGCACTACAGCCAGTTCCTGGACCGGCTCATATCCCAGGGTAGGCTGAAGCCCATCAAGATGGTGGAGGCCACCGTCGCCTATCACGACTCCTGCTACCTGGGCCGCCACAACGACGTGTACGAAGAGCCCAGGCGCGTGGCCCGGGCCATCCCCGGGCTGAAGCTGGTGGAGATGGAGCCCCACTGCCGGCGCCAGGGGTTCTGCTGCGGGGCCGGAGGCGGCCACATGTGGCTGGAGGAGAGCCGGGGACCCCGGGTAAACCACGTCCGTACGGACCACTTCCTGGAAACGGGCGCCAAAACGGTGGGCGTGTCGTGCCCCTTCTGCCTCCAGATGATGGAGGAGGGGGTCCAGGCCAAGGGGGAGCAGGAGAACCGGGACGCTAAAGACCTAGTGGAGCTCCTGGCAGAGAGCGTGGAGTGAGTTCCCCGCCCTCGCAGTCCCTTGGCATAGGCCGGCGCTCTGGGCCTTAGAAGAGACTACTTACTGCACACGAACAAGCCCCATCCAAGCTCGCCTTTATCCACTGCTGCCGCGGTCTCGATATAGGCCTTCGCGAGCCATCTATAGTGTTCGGCGGCTTCCGAAGTGTCGTCCTTCGGTGTCCGGTCGGCAAGGCAGAGATAGCTCTGCTTCAGGTGCGGAGACAAGTCCAAGGCCTCCAGCACCTCGAACCCCTGGTCCTTTAGAGCCCGTTGATACGAGTCAAAAGTGAACTCGGTATCGAACAGCAACCTGTCATATACGTAGGTCTGGGCCTCGGGGCTAATGTCTCTCTTGGGCCTGACCAGGTCGTCGAATACCAGGATGCCTCCCTTGGACAAGACCCGGTAGACCTCCTTCAGCACTGTGCGTTTGTCGGGCACGTGGTATATCACTGCCTGACTCCAGACATGGCTGAACATGCCATCCGGAAAGGGCAAGGCGGTGGCTGACGATTTCTCGAACGCCAGACGCCCTTGTAGATCCGGGTGTAGACGGGTGAGTTTCTCCTGCGCATTGGCGATGCGGACACCGCTGAGGTCGATGCCGGTTACCTTGCCGCCCGTTTCCTCGCTTAGCCAGATGGCGACCGTCCCGTTGCCGCATCCCAGATCGAGCACGTTCGATTCCTGGTTTATGTGGCCCTTTTCCACCATGATCCGGTTGAGCTTTTGGCCACCGGCCAGGAAATCCGTGCCGGTGCTTTCATCGAAGAAGCCCCAGTGGACACTGCCATCCTCGTCCCAGACGGAGCGGTAGATCGCGTCTTCTGCGTCGTAGTAGGACTCTGTTTCCAGTTCCGTGAACCTGCTGGTCATGGTTGTAACCCTCCATACACTTCATGAATCATTGCTGGTGCCTGTCATCCCTTGGGGTCCACCCGGTTCGCAGGACTCTAGAGCCGCGATAGGGGCAGGGTTTGTCTCGTGGTCACGCGCCGTGCCAGGCTTGCGGACGGGTCCGTCAGTCGGTGTGCCGAGGTCCTAGACTGAGGCTACAAATGGCGGCGGGGATTCCGAAGGCACAAGAGTGACTCGGTACCCTTGAGACAACCGGACCATGGGAGCGGACAGATGCAGAGGTAGATTGGTCAGGGGGAAGCTAAGGCTCGCACGGGAGGCTATGGCGCTGCCGGTTTCGGTGTTCCATGGTTCTCTGGGGACGGGCCCCTTCGAGGCTGACGGTACGGTCCAGGATAGTCACCTCCAGCCGGCCGGACACGAAAGCTGCGGCGAGCTTTGCGCGCCCGACGGCAAGACAGAGTATAGCAATGCCCCACGGGACCGTCAAATTCATCTGAGGCCGACTACCTGGCCGGGCTGTCCGTCACCATCTCCAGCGCCGCAGGACCAGGGGCCGGTCTCACGCTACCGGAAGTTGGGCATGACTTGTGTGGCGAACAGCTCCATGGAGCGCATCACCCTGGTGTGTTCCATGGAGCCGAAGGACATGCTGGCCCCGAAGTAGCCGATGTCGTGCCGGGTCCGCAGCTTGTCAATCCATCGGGTGCACTGGTCCGGCGTGCCGAAGTAGGCGGTGGTCTCCAGCTCGGACTCGTAGCTGGGTGGGTCCACGGGCCTGGTCCTCCGCCAGTGGTCCAGGTCCACGTCGATCTCGTCGCCGCTGGTGATGGTGCGTCGGAGCCCGCCCAGGTCGCGGACCCAGGTCAGGGCCTCCCTGGGGTACTCCCGGGCCTCCTCCCCGTCCTCGGACAGGTACACGAAGCGGAAGTAGGGCATGTGGCCCAGGCGGGCGGGCTTTCCCGCGGCGGAGCAGCGCTCGGCGTAGAGGCTGAACAGGCCCAGGTTGTCCGCCTCCGGGGTCGAAAAGCTGGTCAGGATGGGCAGGTCCCGGGAGACGGCCACGTCCACACTGGCGGGCGTGCGCGACACGGCCAGGAAGACGGGAGGATGGGGCCGTTGCAACGGCGTGGGCGCCAGGGTCAGCCCGTCCACCTGGTAGAACTCGCCGTGGTAGGTGAATTTCGGGGTGGTCCAGAGGCCCAGGATGATGTCCAGCGCCTCCTGGAAGCGGGCGTCCCGGGAGTCGAAGTCGATCTTGAAGTTGCCGAACTCGTAGTCCGCCGAGCCCCGTCCGACGCCGAACTCCAGCCGGCCCTCACTGAGGACGTCCATCATGGCGCTCTCCTCGGCCAGCAGGATGGGGTTGTGGAAGGGGAGGACGCTGACGCCGGTGCCGATGCGGATTTTCTTGGTGCGGGCGGCCACGTAGGTGACGAAGGGCATGAGGGAGGGGCAGATGCCGTACCTGCTGGAGTGGTGCTCCGCGATCCACACCGAGTCGAAGCCCAGCTCCTCGGCGTACTCGATCTGCTCTAAAGCTTCGGCGTATATCCGGCCCTGGGCGCCGGCGTCCTCCTCGATCCACGACGCCAGGATGAACAGGGCGAACTTCATGCCTTTGGCCCCGTAGGCCCCAGCCCGTAGACGCGGGCGGCGACGTCGTGGAACATGGCGGCCCGCTCCGAGGCCGAGTACTCCCTGGACAGCCGCTTGAAGGCGTTGTACACGACGTTGTAGGAGTAAGAGACCTTGTCCACCGGGAAGTTGCTCTCGAACATGCACCGGTCGGGGCCGAACTGCTCGATGCAGTAGCCCATGAAGGGGTGCAGCGACTCGGCAAGCTCCTCGGAGCCCACTGGCTCCCTTCTCAGGTGCCAGTCGAAGCCGTAGCGCGCCTGTCCCAGCCCACCCAGCTTCATGACGATGTTGGGACACTCCGCCGCGGCCCGGACGCCCCTCTGCCAGGCGGGTATCACCTCGTCGTCCCGGTCGGCGTAGGGGCCTATCCGGACCAGGCCACCCACGTGGTTCAGGACGATGGTCAGGTCTGGCACGGCCCGGGCGAATTCCGCCAGCTCCTGGAGCTGCGGGAAGTACAGGGAGTTCTCCAGGCACAGTCCCATGCTTGCCAGCACCTTGGCGCCCGCCCTGTAGCTGTCATGGGACAGCATGCCTTGCGCTTCCCTGTTGGCGAGCTCCGGGCTGGGGTCCCAGCCGACAGAGTGGCGGACGCCGCGAAACCGGCCGGGGCTCGTCTGGCGCATCGCTTCCAGCACCGGCCTCACCCCATCGCCCAGCTTCAGATCGGCGTGCCCGATTATGGCTGCCGCGGCCCGCAGGGGTCCGTAGGAGCCGCCAGCGCTCTGGTCGGCCAACCCCTGGACGAACTCGACCTCGCCGACGGGACGCATCTCCACTGGGCCGCGTGCCCGGTACTCGGAGGCGACCTCGATGAACACAGTGGACCGCACGTTGTGTCCGCCGATGTCCTCGGCAAGGTCGGGGACGAGGTAACGCTCCGGCCAGTGGACGGCTTCCGCGTACTTGGCGGGGTCCGGCCGCGAGGCCCAGAAGTGGTGGTGGGCGTCGCAGATGGGAATCTCGGGCTCCAAGACCGGTTCCGGGACGGGAAGCCCGCCGGCGCTGCCTTGGGAAGTCATGGTGTGGCCTCCTCCGCGCGTCTGACGTTGCCCACCATACCGGCGCCGCGGGATGCCGTCAACCCGGCCGCAGCCGGCCGGCTCGAAGGTAGAACGGCGGTGCATGGGGACTGATATACTGCGGGAGATGTCTACCATGGACCGGACCAGGACACGGACTCGCCGGAAAGGGCTCTTCTACGGCTGGTGGATCGTATGGACCGCCGTAGTCCTCACGGCCCTGAGCTCGGGGGCGGTGTGGGGATCGGTGGGCGTCTGGCTGAAGACCCTGGAGCTGCACTTCGGCTGGACCCGGACCCAGCTCACGGGCGCCTTTTCCCTTGCCCAGCTCGAGAGCAGCATCATCGGCCCGGTGGCGGGCTACTACATCGACCGCCTGGGTCCCAGGCGAATGATCCTTGCGGGCCTCGTGGTGGTCGGCGGCGGGTTCATCATCCTCAGCCAGACGCCGAACCTGGTCGTGTTCTATCTCGCCTTCGCCATCTTCATGATAGGTGCCTCCACGGGCACGTGGCTCCCCATGACGGCGGTGCTGAACCGGTGGTTCAACCGGAAGAAGGGCACGGCCATTGCCATATCCGGCGAGGGCAACTACATAGGAGGCCTGCTGCTGGTGCCGGCACTGGCCTGGGCAGTCAACCCGGACCATATCGGTTGGAGGGCCACCGCCTTCGGCCTGGGGATACTGTTCATGTCCCTGGCGGTCCCCGTCTCCCGGATCATGCGGGAACGGCCGGAGCAGTACGGCCTCCTCCCCGACGGGGACGACCCCGACCGGCCGCCCGGGAGCCCCGCTGCCCGGGCCCGCCCCCGGGAGGGCGGCCGGGGAGCCGAGCCCTCCGAAGGCCTCACCGCCCGGGAGGCGATGCGGACGTCGGCCTTCTGGTACATCACCGCGGGCATCGCCTTTTCGGCCATGATCAACCAGACCCTGGGCGTGCACCTGGTGCCCATGCTCACCGACCAGGGCATATCCCTGCAGAGGGCGGCCTACGTCTGGTCGGCCATCATGGGGGCAGGCATCGTGGCCTCTCTGGTGGCGGGATACGCAGGCGACAGGGCCCCCAAGAACGTGGCGATGGCCGTCTCCGTGGGAATCCAGGCATGCGCCTTCGCCTTCGCCGCCCACGTCCACAGCTTCCCCATGGCGGTCCTGTTCGCCGTCTTCTACGGGATCGGGTTCGGCGGGCGGGTGCCTCTGAGCGTGGCCATCCGGGCGGAGTACTTCGGTCCCAGGGCCTTCGCCACCATCACGGGCCTGTCCATGGCACCCATGTTCCTGCTGCAGGTGGTGGCCCCGCTGTTCGCCGCGTGGATGTTCGACAACCGGGGCAGCTACGTGCTGCCCTTCGCCATCCTGACGCCCCTGGGACTGTCGGGCGCCCTGTTCTGTCTGCTGGCCAGGCGTCCCGTGGCGCGGCCGCCCGGCGGCACTGCCCGCGGTCCCGGCGACGCCGGCCCTTGACGCCTCTGGGCTTCTACTTCGCCTGCCAGCGAGGGTAGGAGCCGAGTATCTTCAGCATCGACGTCTGACGCCGCGCCCCGTCTATCGCCGCTCGCACCTGGGGGTCCTCCCGATGCCCCTCGCAGTCCACCAGGAAGATGTATTCCCCCAGGGACTGCTTGGTGGGCCGGGACTCTATCTTGGCCAAGTTGATGTCGCGTTGGGCGAACTCCCCCATGACTCCGTACAGCCTTCCGGGAGAGTCCTGGTCGAAGGAGAAGCACAGGGAGGTCTTGTCCCGCCCGGTGGGGGCATGGTCCGTGGAGGCCAGGACCACGAAGCGGGTGACGTTGGAGGACGTGTCCTGGATGCCGTGGGCCAGGATGTCCATTCCGTGGAGGCCGGCGGCCCTCCGGGGGGATATGGCCGCGGCCGGGCTGGGGGACCCCTTCACGTCCTCGACGGCCGCCACCGTGCTCAGGGATGCCACCAGCTCCACGTCAGGGAGGGCCCTTTCCAGGAACTCCCGGCACTGGCCCAGGGCCTGTGGATGGGAGTAGACCGTCCGGATATCCTCCATCCTGTTGCCCGGTCTGGCCAGCAGGCAGTGGACGATGGGGATGACCAGCTCGTTGTTGATGAGGTGTCGGTCCCCATGGATGAGGATGTCCAGGGTGTAGGTCACCGGGCCTTCGAGGCTGTTCTCGATGGGCACCACGGCCTCCTCCACCGTGCCCGCGGCCACGGCCCTTACCGCGGCCGGTATGGTGGCGAAGGGCACGAGCTCCCCGGCGGGCGCGTAGGCCAGCGCGGCCTGCTCGGTGAACGTCCCCACGGGGCCCAGGAACGCTATGCGGCCGGCCATCACTCTATCCCCGTCAGGGTATCGTGCAGGAGCTGCTCTTCGTCGGGGCTGGTCACTCCCACGACCCTGTCCCCAGGCTCAAGCTGGAGGTCGTCCTGAGGGAGGATGGGTCCCTCACCCTTGACCACCAGGGATATGAAGCTCTTGGGGGGCAGGACCAGCTCGCCCAGGTGCTTTCCCACCGAAGAGGCGTCCGGGGGGATGCTGATGCTGATCATCTGCCGCTCCGCCGCCTCCAGTGCTCCGGGGGACGTCAGGGTGGTCAGGTGCACTAGGGGCTGGCCCGGGATCTCCGCCTCGATGGTGGAGAGGATGAGGTGTGTCGTGTTCACGGTGACGTCGACGCCCAGCAGCTTGAACAACCCCTCGTTCTGGGGATCATTGACCAGGGAGATGGTCTTGGGAGTGTGGAACATGGTCTTGGCAAGCTGGCATACGGCGAGGTTGTCCTCGTCCCGGGAGGTCGTCGCGATGGTCACGTCGGCCCGTACCGCGCCGGCTTCCCTGAGCACGCCGACCTCGGTCCCGTTTCCGTGCAGCACCACGTTCCCCAGCTCCCCCCGGATGGCGTCGCAGCGGTCCGAGTCCTGATCGATCACCAGGGTCTCGTGGCCCATGGCGAGGATCGCCCTGGCCAGGTCGTTGCCCACCCGGCCCCCTCCGACTATGACTACGTACACCGGCCCTCCCGTTGGGACGTCACCGGCTGCCATGCCCCCTGCTGGAGTTGCCCAGGATGTCGTGAATGGTGTCCACGGTGACGCTGGTGGGGCAGACCGTGTTGACCCCCAGGTCCTGGTAGAACCGGCCCCGGTCCGGGTCGCCGATGAGGCAGATGACGTCCGGGATGTGGAATATGTGCCTGGCGATCTGGGCTGCCATGGCGTTTGTGCAGTCGTCCTCGGAGGCGGCAACGAACAGGTCCACGTTGTTCAACCTCAGTCCCCGCAGGTCGTCCATGATGGAATCGGAGCTCAGCAGCAGTTCGATGCGGGACTCCTGGGAGAGTGGTTCGAGGCGGTCGGGGTTGGGGTCCATGACGGTTATCCGGTGGCCGCCGCCTGCGAAGGACTCCGCCAGATGGCTGCCGAGGACTCCGCAGCCCAGAATCAGGACCTGCAACGGGGCCCCTTTCTAACGCGCAAGGGAGCGGGTCTCGTGCCTGGTCTTGACGCCGTCCAGCTCCCGCCAGAGCACCACGGGGCACGATGCGTTGGTCAGGAGGTACGATGCCGTCTCTCCGACGGTGAAACGGCCGGTAGCCCTGCCCATGTAGCGCTTGTAGTTGATTCCCACGACGATGAGGTCCGCGCCCCTCTGGGAGGCCTCCTCCACGATGGCCGGCCCCGCGCTGCGGGCCTGGAGGCACTGGGCCTCCACCCTGTACTTCTCCTCGTGGCTCACGGCTTCGATGCGGTCCAGGGCCGCCTCGGCGTGGGACGGGTCCACCTCGGCGTCCAGGGGCAGGTCGTGGGTCACCTCGATGATGTGGACGGCGTAGAGCCTGGCCTTGGTCTCCCGGGCCAGCCCGCAGGCCAGCCGGAAGGCGCCCTCGCCTGCCCTGTCTCCGTTCACCGGGACGAGGATGGACTTGGCGTGCATGTCAGGCGGCCCGTCCTGTCTGGGGAGGACGCCGCCCCCGCTCCATCTCCGGCTCAGGCCGCGCCCGGTGGTTGTCGCCGAGCTGTATCTTGCCAAGCTGCTCGGCGTTTCCCGCCACTATGAGGATGTCCCCGGGCTTGACCTCCTCCTCCTTGGCGGGTATCAGGAAGTACTCTCGGCCCCGGCGAATGGCCAGCACGGCGATGCCGTACTTGTCCCGGGGCCGGGACAGCCCCGACTCGTCCAGCGTCTGCTTGACGAGCTGCTCGGGGGGGCGCAGCTTGGTGATGCCGTAGTTGGGGGCCACCTCCATGTAGTCCAGCACACCCGGTTCGAAGCCGATGTGGGCCAGCCGGTGCCCCATGTCCCGCTCGGGGTACACGACTTTGTCGGCCCCGATGCGTTCCATGGCGTTTGCGTGGAGGTCGTTGATGGCGCGGGTGACGATGTATGGTATGCGCAGGTCCTTCAGCAGCACGGTGGCCAGGATGCTGGACTGGATGTCCGTTCCGATGGCCACTATGGCCACGTCGAAGTTGTTGACTCCCAGCTCCGTCAGAGATGCTTCGCTGGTGGCGTCGGCCTTCACCGCGTAGGTGACGTGGCCCAACATGTTCTGAACGTTCTCTTCGTCCAGATCGATGCCCAGCACGTCGTGGCCCATCTGGTACAGCTCCTGGGCCACGCTGGAGCCGAACCTCCCCAGTCCTATCACCACCACCTGCTTGTTCATTCCGTCCTCTCCGAGGGACCTGCCCCACCCAGCCTAGGACAAGACCGGGACCCGGGGTCACCCTATTTTAACTCTTTCCTGAACAAAACGGTACACCGTAGCCTCCTCCCTTGGGACCAGGGCGAGGGCCATGGTGAGGGGTCCCAGCCGGCCCACGAACATGGCGATCATGAACAGTATCTTGCCGGCAAGGCTGAGCTGTGGCGGAACACCCGTCGACAGGCCCGTGGTGCCGAAGGCCGATATGGTGTCGAAGAACAGGTTGAGGAAGGGTATGTTCTCCTCGGTCAGCATCATGACCAGGGCCAGTACGAATATGGAGGTCATGGCAAGGGCCACCACCGTCAGGGCCCTGTGGACCTGGAAGTGGGGTATCTCCCGGCCGAAGGCCTCGGTTTGGAGCCTGCCCCGGACTGACGAGATGGTCGCGGCGATGATCACCGCCAGCGTCGCCACTTTGACGCCTCCAGCCACGGACCCCGCCGCTCCCCCGACGAACATCAGGAACGGGTAGAAGAGCCTTGTCAGCTCCGTAGACGTGCCCATGTCCAGGGTGGTCAGCCCCGCGGTCCGCCCGCTGACGGACTGGAACACCGACTGGGCGAGCTTGTGGAGCACGGACATGGGGCCCAGCGTATCCTTGTTGTCGTACTCGGCCAGGAAGAACACCAGCGCTCCCATCACCCACAGAAGGAGGCTGACGGAGAGGACCATCTTGGTGTCCAGGGCGAACCTGGAGAACCGGTGTTGCCGGAACACGTCCACCAGCACCGTCCAGCCGATCCCCCCCAGGATTATGAGGCAGCCTACGAACCCGAGCAGCACCGAGTCCGCCAAGTAGCTCTCCAGGCTGGACGCGTCGGGCAGGATGGAGAAGCCGGCGTTGTTGAACCCCGAGACCGACAGGAAGGCGGACTGCCATATGGACTCGCCCAGCGAGAAGTCCTCGTGGATTCGCCACCAGATGGTCCCTGTGCCTATGGCGTATACCGCCAGAACGATGAGGACGATGTTCCGCAGCACCGCCGCCAGGCCTCCCATGCGGTCCACGCCCATGGTATCCCGCATCAGCATGCGCTCGGGCAGGGTTATGTGCTGGCCGACGATTATGAGCAGGAAGGTGGCGATGGTCGTGAATCCCAGGCCTCCCACCAACATGAGGGTGAATATCACGGCGTGTCCGAAGGTGGTCCAGTAGTCCGCGGTATTCACCACCGTGTGGCCGGTCACGGTGACGGCCGAGGTGGCCGTGAAGAAGGCGTTGGCGATGGGCGTGAACCCCTCCTCGCCGGCGTTGGAGATGGGGAGCAGCAGCAGCACGCCGCCCGTCACTATCAACCACGAAAAGCCGTAGAAGAGGATTAGGGGGGGCGAGGTCCTGCGGCTGGGATGGCGCTCATGGACCCGTTGGACTGACGAGGGCCCCACGTCCCGGACCCTGGGGCGCCGGACTACCCTGTCACCTGCTCTGGAGCGTTTCTGCATCTTGGGTAGCGAGAACCACGCGCCTGCGTGCCGCTTCTCTAGGTTGGCCGGTGTCCTTCCCCGCTATTGTCCGCCCAGTATACTCCCCGCGGGATTCCAGGAAAAGCGCACCGAGCCCCTCCCGCCTTGGCTTGTGGAACCCGAGAATCCGATGGCGGCGGAGTGGCGTACATCCCTAGAACGGATGGAAGGCGCAGGAATTGGGTCCACCAAATTCATGGCCATTTGTATAGAAATAGTCTTGACATAGTTTTGACCTCGTGCTAGATTCTTTCTCCTTAGAAGGGGGGAGGGGCCCAATGGTACAGCAAGCTTCGAGACCACTATCGCCACACATCGACGCGGCCGTCGTGTGCCGTCACCACTGGATAATAGAGGAGCCGGTGGGCCCGGTGAGCATGGGCGTTTGCCAGCAGTGCTCGGAAGTGCGCGAGTTTAAGAACTATATCGAATCGGCGCCATGGGGCGAGGACAGCACGGCGAGTCAGCCCCCGGCCGGTCTTCTGGATGACTCTACCGAAGAGCCCGAAGAGCCCGAGGACAGCTAGCCCCGGGTCCCGGACCGGTCCGGGACATGAAACGACCCTGGCGTCTTTCCGGCTCGCTACGCTTGCTACCGGAACATGTCCCGCTCCGCGGGCCTGATGAGGGCCCGGGCGCCCCTCGCCCTCTCGGGGTCCGGGGCCGCGGTCCGATAGCCCTTGATCACCGCCGCCGGCACGCCATCCACCTTCCCCGTGACCAGCTCCGCTGCGGCCGCCAGCTCGTCGGCGACGGCGATGACGGTGGTCCGCATCACCTGCCCGTGGCAGTCCTCCCGGCCCACGTAGTCCGCCATCGGGTCCATGCCGGCCACGCCTATGGCCACGTTGGTCGCGCCCTCCCGCCAGGGCCGGCCGAAGGTATCGGAGACGATCACTGCCACGTTGACGCCCAGGGCCTCCCGCACCGCCTGGCGGACCGCCTCGGCCGAGGCGTCGGGGTCCACGGGCAGCAGGGCGACCGAGTCGTCGCCCGGGACGTTGGAGGCATCTACCCCGGCATTGGCGCAGTTGAAGCCGTGCTGGGTCTCGCTGATGATGTTACCCTGCTCCATGCGAACGATGCGCCTGCTCTCCCGCAGGATGATCTCGGTGTGGCGCGGGTCCCGGTTGGACTCCTGGGAGAGGCGGGCGGCGACGGTTGAGGGTTCCACGTCCCGGAGCCTCACGACGCGGCCCTCGGCCTTGGAGACGATCTTCTGTGTTATGACGAGGACGTCGCCTTCCTCGATGGGAGTCTTCTGCCGGGCGGCCGCCTCCAGGACCAACCTGGCCACATCGTCCCCCTCCTTCACCTCACCTATTCCGGCCAGGCCTATCAGCCGCACCTCAGCGGGCATCGTGCTCACCTCTCTCTTTGCCGGGCCCATGCCTCGTCCAGGCTATCAGCAGGTGCAAGACCCGGTTGGCCTGTCCGCTCTCTCCCGCGAAAGGAATGGTCCAGTACAAGTGCGAACCCCCCTGGTCGCGGGAACGACGGTGGACGGGCTGGGGCGGACGGACAGTCTTGCATCTCCGTGCCTGGTGGGGCCAGTATAGCGCCTCCAAATGCCCTGTGCTACAATCTGTCATCGGGCTGTCCCCGGGCTGTCACCGGGCCGGAGCACGCATGACCTCCTCCCCCAGGAAGAAGATATACACCAAGTACGGCGACGAGGGCTCGACCAGCCTGCTGTACGGCGGACGCGTGTCCAAGAACAACGCCCATACCGAGGCCTACGGCATCACGGATGAAGCGGTCTCGGCGATGGGTCTGGCCCGGGCCCTCTCCGACGACCCCAAGGTCAAGGAGGTGCTGGTCCGCCTCCAGCGGGAGCTGTTCATCGTGGGGGCGGAGCTGGCCACCGACCCCGAGCGGTACGAGCTGTTCAACCGGCATTTCAAGCCCGTCACCGCCGAGATGGTGGCCGGGCTGGAGGAGCTGATAGACGGCCTGGAGTCCGAGGCCGAGATGCCCAACGTCTTCATTCTCCCGGGCGGCTCCCCGGCCTCGGCGGCCATGGACGTGGCCCGCACCATCACGCGCACGGCGGAGCGCCGCTGTGTAGCCCTCAAGGAGCAGGGCGGTCTGACGAACTCCGATATCCTCCACTACATGAACCGGTTGGGAGACCTGCTGTTCGTTCTGGCCCGCTACCAGGACAGGGACCTGCCCATTGAGAGGGCCACCGGAGACCAGGTGTAGGCTGACGACGGTCTGTCCGCGGTCCGCTCCTGAGGCGCCGGCAGCCCCCTCCCGGCCCGGGACGGCACCCCCCAAGGGCTTACGATGACATCTCCTCGATCCCCCAGCACCGGCCCCGAACGCCTTCGGGTTGCGGTCGTCGACTACGAATCGGGCAACCTCAGGAGCGTGTCTCAGGCCCTGGCCAAGGCCGGGGCCGAGCCCGTGGTCACCGGGGACCCCCGGGTCCTCCTGGACTGCCCGGCGGCGGTGCTCCCCGGGGTCGGCGCCGGCGACTCGGCCATGAGGGCGTTGCACCAGCGGGGGCTGACGGGACCCCTCCGGGAGTTCGTCGGGTCCGGCAGGCCCTTTCTGGGTGTCTGCCTGGGGCTGCAGCTGCTGATGGACCGCACCGAGGAGGGGGACGCGTCCTGCCTGGGGCTGGTCCCGGGGGTCACGCGAAGGCTGCCCAACGGACTGAAGGTGCCTCACATGGGGTGGAACCAGGTCGCGCTGACGGGCGCCCATCCGGTGCTGGAGGGAATACCGGACAACGCGGACTTCTACTTCGTTCACAGCTACTACGCCGACCCGGCGGAGGCCGGTGTGGTCGCCGCGGTAACCGAGTACGGCCCCAGGTTCTGTAGTATCATTGCGGTGGACAACCTCATCGCGACCCAGTTTCACCCGGAGAAGAGCGGCGCCCTGGGCCTGCGCCTGTACGAGGGCTTCGTCAGGTACGCCCAGGGCCGCCGACGCTGAACGGGAGCCCGAGGGAAGGCCGAGCGTAGAGTTGAACCGGCTGGATATCGTTTCCCACAACCCCGAGCGGGCGTACCAGGGATACACTCTGTTCGCGCCCCTCAGCGGCCAGGCCGTTTATCTGGTGGACATGGATGGGGCCGTGGTCCACCGCTGGGAGATGCCGTACCGCCCCGCCAGCTACGGCTACCTCCTGGAGGACGGCCACCTCCTGTACGGCGGGGTCACCGGCAAGAGCCCCGTGACCCTGGGGGGCCGGGGCGGGATAGTCATGGAGGTGGACTGGGAGGGAAACCTCTTCTGGCAGTACGAGGAGAGCACCCTGCACCACGACTTCCATCGCCTGCCGAACAACAACACCATGGTCCTCGCCTGGGAGCCGGTGCCCGACGACCTCCGGGGCCGCATCGCGGGGGGCGTGCCGGGGACCGAGCACGAGCAGGGCATCTGGGGGGACGTGTTCCGGGAGGTGACTCCCGAGGGCGGGGTCGTCTGGGAGTGGCACTCCCACGAGCACCTGGACCCTGGGGGGGACCCCATCTGCCCCCTGGAGCCCAGGGACGAGTGGGGCCACGCCAACGCCTGCAACGTGCTGCCCGACGGCAACCTGCTGACCAGCTTCCGGCGCCTCAACACCGTTGCCATCGTCGACCGGGTGAGCGGCGCCTTCCTCTGGAAATGGGGCAGGCGGGACCTGGGCCACCAGCACGACCCCACGATGCTGGAGACCGGCAACGTGCTGCTCTTCGACAACGGCTGGCACGCCTCCCAGTCGCCCAGCGCGGGCTCGCGCGTCCTCGAGGTGGACCCCAGGACGGACCAGACTGTGTGGTGCTACCGGACCCGGCCTCCGTGGGCCTTCTTCAGCTCCTTTCTCAGCGGCGCCCAGCGCCTGCCCAACGGGAATACCCTCGTGTGCGCGGGAATGACGGGCCGCCTGTTCGAGGTCACCACCGGGGGGGAGGTCGTCTGGGAGTACGTGAACCCATTCTTCGGCGACGACGAGCGCTTCGGCCTCTCCAACCACGTGTTTCGCGCCTACAGGTATCCGCCCGACTTCCCGGGCTTCAGGGGCAAGTGCATCGACCCCGGCAGGTACGACTGGCTGAACCACCTGTACGGTCCCGCCCGGAGGTAGATGGTCGTGGAGGTGATACCGGCCATCGACATCCGCGGCGGCCGTTGCGTGCGCCTGTACCAGGGGGACTACGCCAGGGAGACCGTGTACTCCGACGACCCCGCCGCCGTCGCGCTGCGCTGGCGGGAGCAGGGGGCTCCCCGTCTCCACCTGGTCGACCTGGATGGGGCCGTCCGGGGGCGTCCCGTCAACCTCGACACCGTGGGGGCCATCGTGGAGCAGGCCGGCCTCCCCGTTCAGTGCGGCGGCGGGATCAGGAGCTTCGAGACGGCCCAGGCCCTGTTCGACCGGGGCGTCCAGCGGGTCGTCCTGGGCACCTCGGCCGTGCGGTCTCCCGACCTGGTGGAGCGCTTGTGTCTGGAGTGGGGTAGTGATAGGGTGGTAGTGGCAGTGGACGCCAGGGACGGCAGGGTCGCCATAGAGGGGTGGACGGAGGGCACCTCCGTCGCATCCGCCGACCTGATGCGGGGAATGATGGATGCCGGCGTGCGCAGGTTCCTGTACACCGACATCTCCCGGGACGGGACCTTGGGCGAGCCCAACTTCGAGGCCCTCCAAGACTTACTTGGCGTCATCGACTGCCCGATCCAGGCATCCGGCGGCGTTTCCCGGAAGGAGCACCTGGTGCGTCTGGCCTCCATGGGAGCGGAGGGCGCCATCGTAGGCCGGGCCCTGTACACGGGCGACCTGGACCTGAGGGCCGCCGTGAGGGCGGCGGGCAACGGCTAGACGGTGGAGCGAAGGCCCATGACCAACGAGGAGCACATCCACGCCCTCCTGGGTCCCGAACGGGAGCGGGAGGTGGACCCCTTTGTCATAACCACCTTCATGCCTATCGAGCCCTACGACGACGTGGCGGACATCGGGTGCGGCCCCGGCTACTTCTCCATACCCCTGGCAAAGCACCTGGTATACGGCAAGCTGTACGCCCTGGACGTCTGCGAAGAGATGCTGGATGTCACGCGGCGGAGGGCCGCCGAAGCGCGGCTGGGCAACGTGGAGGTCGTCAAGTGTGGTACCACCGACCTGCGGCTGCCCGAAGGCTCCTTGGACGGGGCCTTCCTGGCGTTCGTGGTGCACCATAACGAGGACAGGGAGGGCTTCTTGAAGGCGGTCCGGTCCCTCCTCAGGAGCCGGGGCTGGTGCACCGTGCTGGAATGGTACCCGGTGGAGACGGAGCACGGCCCCCCGCCGGAGAGGCGCATTCCCCTGGAGGAGCTCAGGCCCATGGTCCAAGCGGCCGGCTTCCGGTTCCTGTCGTCCCGGGCCTTGAACCCACACCAATACATGGCCATCTTCAGGAAGGATGGCTAGAGGCGTCCGCCGCTCCCCGTTCCCATGCTCACCAAGCGCATAATCCCCTGCCTGGACGTGGACGCCGGCCGGGTGGTCAAGGGTGTCAGCTTCGTGGACCTGCGAGACGCCGGCGACCCGGCGACCCTGGCCTCTTTCTACGACCGGGAGGGGGGCGACGAGCTGGTGTTCCTTGACATAACCGCCAGCTCCGACAACCGGGACACCATGGTCGACGTGGTCGGCCAGGTGTCCCGGGAGGTGTTCATTCCCCTGACCGTCGGCGGCGGCATCCGGTCCCAGGGGGATATCCGCCGCATGCTCAGGGCCGGGGCGGACAAGGTGTCGTTGAACACCGCCGCCGTCAACGATCCCGGTCTGGTGCGCCGGGGCGCCTCCGAGTTCGGCAGCCAGTGCATCGTGGTCGCCATCGACGCCATCCGGGTCAAGGCCGGCGGCCCACCGGGAGCGCAAGCTCCGGTCGAGCCCTCTTCCCCGGACCTCGCCCTGGACGAGACCTCCGGCTGGGAGGTGTATACCCACGGAGGCCGCAGGCCCACGGGGATAGACGCCGTACGCTGGGCCCGCCGGGTCGTGGAGCTGGGGGCGGGGGAGGTCCTTCTCACCAGCATGGACGCCGACGGGCGGCGGGAGGGGTACGACCTGGAGCTGACCCGGGCTATCTCCCGGGCCGTGACCGTCCCCGTGATAGCCAGCGGAGGAGCCGGAAGCCTGGACCATCTGTACGAGGCCTTTACCCACGGCGAGGCCGACGCCGTGCTGGTGGCCAGCATATTCCACTTTGGCGTGTACACCATTGATCAGGCCAAGGACCACCTGGCCTCCAGGGGTGTGCCCGTGCGCAGAGGAGTCGCCTAGCCCATGAGCAAGATCACCACCGTCATATTCGACGTCTACGAGACGCTGGCCTACAACAACTCCTCCCTGTGGATAGAGACCTTCCGGGACATCTGCCGGACCCAGTCCCTTCTGGTGGACCCGGTGGTCCTGTACCGGGAGTGGAAGCAGCTCGAGATGGGGTTCCGCAGGACCAGGCTCAACCTGGAGGAGCCCGAGAAAGGCCCGCCCTTCAAGTCCTACGAGACTGCCTGGCGGGACTGCTTCGTGGAGACCTTCGCCAGGCTGCGCCTGGCCGGCGACCCCGCCGCCGCGGCGCGAAAGTCCATCGTGGACATGGGCGTCCGGGACCCGTATCCCGACGCCGTCGATGCCGTCCCGGAGATCCAGGCCCGCTGGAAGACGGGCGTGCTCTCCAACGCCGACGAGGACTACCTGAACCCCCTGCTGGAGAGGATCGGATGGGAGTTCCCCGTGGTCCTCTCCTCCGAGGAGGTGGGCGCCTACAAGCCCTTGCCCGCGGCCTTCGAGAGGGTGCTGGGCGACCTGGGAGTCGGCGCCGACGAGGCCGTGTACGTGGGGGACACCCTGTACGACGATATCCTGGGCTCCAGGGGCGTCGGGATGCGTTCCGCCTGGATCAACCGGGAGGGGGCGGCCCACGACCCCGCGATGCCGGTGCCGGACTTCGAGGTCCGCAGCCTGGCCGAGCTGCCCGCCCTCCTGGAGGCCGCGTGACCGAGCCGCCGCGACAGGAAGACGGCCGTCGCCGGCAGGAGGCCCGCCCCATGAGGATGGAGACCCTGGCGGTGCACGCGGGACGCGCGGTCGATCCCGCCACGGGCGCCGTGACACCCCCCATCCACCTGTCGACGACCTTCGAGCGGTCCCCCGACGGCTCGTACCCCCGGGGCTACCTTTACGCCCGGGACGGCAACCCCAACCGCGCCGCCCTGGAGGAGTGTCTTCGTCAGCTGGAGGGGGGAGCCGAAGCCGCCGCCTTCGCCTCGGGCTCGGCGGCCTCTCAGGCGGTGCTCATGTCCCTGTCTCCGGGCAGCCACGTGGTCGCTCCCCGTGACGTGTACCACGGCACGGCCCGCCTGATGCGGGAGGTCATGACCCCGTGGGGCCTGGACGTGACCTTCGTCGACATGGACGATCCGGACCGTCTTGCCGGGGCGCTGCGGCCCGATACAAGGCTCGTGTGGGTCGAGACGCCGTCCAACCCCCTGCTGAAGATCACGGACATCGCCGCCGCTGCCGGCGCGGCCCACCGGGCCGGGGCCGCCTGCGTATGCGACAACACCTTCGCCACGCCGGTCTTGCAGCGCCCCCTGGAGCTCGGGGCGGACCTGGTGGTGCACGCTACCACCAAGTACCTGGGCGGGCACACCGACGTGCTCGGCGGGGCGGTGGTCGGCCGCAACGACGACGAGATGTTTCGCCGGATCAGGAACGTCCAGGTGCGGGGCGGCGGGGTCCCATCTCCCTTCGACTGCTGGCTGGTGCTGCGGAGCATCGGCACGCTGCCCTACCGGATGCGGGCCCACTGCGACAACGCCGCGAAGGTGGCCGCCTTCCTCGACGACCATCCGGGCGTGGAGGCGGTATACTACCCGGGGCTTCCCCATCACGCAGGGCACCACGTCGCCGCCCGGCAGATGAGCCTCTTCGGCGGTATGGTATCCTTCCAAGTACGGGGCCAGGTACGGGGCCAGGTGCGGGACGAGGTGAGGGGCGGTAGGGACAGGGCCATGGCTGTGGCCGCGGGGGTTGGGATATTCACCCGGGCGTCCAGCCTAGGGGGTGTGGAGAGCCTGATAGAGCACCGCGCCTCCATCGAGGGGCCCGGGACCACCACTCCGAAAAACCTGCTGCGCATGTCCGTGGGCCTGGAGAACGCCGACGACCTGATAGAGGACCTGGCCCAGGCCCTTTCCTGGGCCGAGGAACACGACGCGGCCGGACCGGGCGACGGCGATTCTCGGGAGTAGACGGCCCTAGGGGGTAGACAGCCATGGAGCTGAAGCTGAACGAGCAGGGACTGATCCCGGCCATCGCCCAGGACGTCAACACCGGCCAGGTGCTCATGCTGGGCTACATGAACCCCGGCTCCCTGAAGCGCACGGTGGATGGCATACAGGTCTGGTTCTACAGCCGCAGCCGCGAGGACCTGTGGCACAAGGGGGAGGTGTCGGGCAACTACCTGAACCTGCGGGAGGCCTACGCGGACTGCGACGGCGACACCCTCCTGCTGAAGGTCGAGCCCGACGGCCCCGCCTGCCATACGGGCGACGTCTCCTGCTTCTCCAGCCGGCTGGAGGGCATGCCCGAGGGGTTCCAGCGCACCGACGACGGCTCGGGGGTGCTGGAGGAGCTGTTCGCCCTGGTGCAGGACCGGCGGCGGGAGATGCCCGAGGGCAGCTACACCGCCCGGCTCCTGGAGGAGGGGGTGGGCCGCATAGCCCAGAAGGTCATCGAAGAGGCGGGGGAGACTGCCATCGCGGCGGCCCAGGGCGAGGCGGACCGGCTCCCCGAGGAGGCGGCCGACCTGCTGTACCACCTGCTCGTGCTGCTCGCAGCCTCGGATGCCACGCCCAAGCAGGTCTGGGCCCGGCTAAGGGAGCGGCGGGGTTAGCGCCGCCGAGGCCCCATCCTAAGCCAAGTGCCCATTTTTCAGGTAAGTGCCCATTGTCGGGCAAACGAAGGGGGAAGACATGACCGCAGAACAACTCATCAACGGCCATGACGACGACATCCTGTCCGGGCCCGAGAACTACAGGTACGGGACGGTCATCACCGGGCCGGACTTCGAGGCGAAGAAGGCGGTCCACGGCCGGAAAATGATCCAGCAGCGAATCCTCACCCACGGCAAGGAGAGCCTCTACAACATGACGGGGCTGGTGCGCGCCTTTCCCCTGGACGCCGAGGACCTACCCCTCCTGGACTCCCAGATGTCCTTCTACGCCTACTTCAGCGGACGCGCCGAGGAGCTGGCCATCCGGCACGTGGGCGGGGACCCGCGGGACCACGGCGCCGTCATGTGCAACCGGGTCACCTCCGGAGTCCTGGCAATCATGCTCGGACTTCTGGAGCGGGACGGCCGCGTGCTGTCGGTCGTCCCCAACGGGCGCTCCCACCCGTGTGTCCAGCAGGCGGTGGAGCTGGTCGGGGGCAAGTTCTACGAGGTCCAGGGCGTGGCCGCATACGAGCGGGCGCTGGAGAAAGGCCCGTGGAGCATGGTGGTAATCACGCCCATGACGCCCCAGAAGTACCACCTGCCCGAGGCCGACGTGGCCCGGGTCATCTCCCTTGCCAAAGGCGACGGCATCATGGTGTTCACCGACGACGCCCACATGGCGTCCAGGGCGGTGTTCTACGACGAGCCCCTGAGCCTGGCCCTGGGGGATGTGGACGTGACGGTGTGGTCCCTGGACAAGCACGTGCCGGGGCCCCGGGGAGCCGCCGTGGTGGCCAAGAAGGAGCTCATGGAGCGGATACAGACCCAGGTGTTCCAGTTCGGCCTGGAGTCCCAGTCCGGCCACTACGTCGCCGGCCTCAGGGGGATGGAGGCCTTCGACCCGGAGAGGATACGGGAGGCCGGACGCCTGGCCCGGCAGCTGATGGAGCGGCTGCGGCCCAAGTACGGCGACTACGCCTACCAGGCGGGCCCCGGGGTGGCAATCTCCGCCGAGGACTTCGGCAAGATCGTCCTGTCCCGGGCCAAGGACCAGGACACCCCCATGATTGCCGAGGAGATGGCCGTGGCAGCCGCGTTCATCATGCTCCGCGACCACGGCATCGTCACCATACCCATAACCGGCTATCCGGGGGCCGCCCCCACCTACCGGCTGATGATGCACCCCGACGGCGGCCGCCTGGGCATCGACGGCATCGAGGAGGCGGCGGACAACGCGGTGCAGTGCGTGGCGGACCTGCTGCAGAGCCCCGACGAGGTGCGTTCGCTGCTGCTGGGCACGGGGTAGTGGGGCGTGGTAGATATGGGCCGGCCGGGGCCGGCGGGGCTGCCTAGTCCCGGGCCTGGACCATCTGGGCCAGCTTGCCCTCGGTCTTGATGGAGGGGGCCACGACCATGTCGGCCCTGTGCAGGTCACGGATGGTCATCGCGCCGCACATCCCCATGGCCACCCTCAACGCTCCCACCAGGTTCTGGGTGCCGTCGGTGACGGAGGTAGGCCCGAAGAGTATGTTCTTGAGCGGGGCCTTGGTGCCCACCCGGACCCGGGTGCCCCGGGGCAGCTCCGGGTGGGGGTTGGCCATGCCCCAGTTGAAGCCCTGTCCCGGCGCCTCCTCGGCCTGGGCGAAGGGAGTCCCCAGCATCACGGCGTCGGCGCCCGCCGCGATGGACTTGCACAGGTCTCCCCCGGTCCGTATCCCGCCGTCGGTTATCACCGACACGTAGCGGCCCGTGCGCTTGAAGTGCTCCTGCCGTGCGGCGGCGCACTCCAGGGTCGCGGTCACCTGGGGCACGCCCACGCCGGTGACCTCCCGGGTGGTGCACGCCGCTCCGGGCCCGACACCCACCAGCAGCCCGTCGATGCCCGTCTCCATTAGCTCCAGCGCCACCCCGTAGGTGACGCAGTTGCCGACGACCACGGGCACCTTCAGGTTGTGGCGCAGCTCGGAGAAGATCAGGCCCCGGTAGCTCCGGGACATGTGCCGGGCGGTGGTCACCGTGGACTGCACCACCACGATGTCGGCCCCCGCCTCCACGGCCATGGGCGAGAGACGCTTGGTGTTCTGGGGGGTCACCGAGACGGCGCGGACGGTGCCGTTGTTCATCTGGGAGATGCACCGGCCGATGAGGTCGTCCTTGATGGGCGACGAGTACACCCGCTGGAGCATCCCCGTGGCCTCGGACTGGGGGGCTGAGAGTATCTCCTCCAGCACCGAGTAGGGGTCCTCGTAGCGGGTGTATATCCCCTCGAGGTTGAGGACGCCCAGTCCCCCGGCCTCGTGCATGCGGGTGGCGAAGGCGGGCGACACCACCGCGTCCATGGCCGAGGCCAGGACCGGCACGTCGAAGGCGTGATGGCCGATGTTGAACTCGGTGCTGGTCATGTCCGGGTTGATCGTGACCTCCCCGGGGACTATCGCCACCTCATCGAACCCGTAGGACCGTCGTAGCTCCTTGAAGGTTGGACCGCCCATCCTTTATCCACCTCGTCGCTGCGATGTTGGCCCAGTATATACCCCGCGGGGTACCGCATCAAGGGGTCTGTTTGCGTCCGACCTCAACCCACAGTAGAATGACCCAACACCGTCAGCCAGGCGTCATTCCGCAGCAGAGGGCGCCCTTGCCCGGGGCGCCGGGACGGAATCGTTCATCTTTCGGAACTAGGAGCAGATGTGTCGTTCCGGCGCGGGCCGGGACCCAGAGGAGAGGGGCGGCATAGCCCGCCGGGTGGCCCGGAAATGTCCAGGAGGTGGTGATGCAGGAGGTGGTAATGAAGGTAGGAGTCTCTTTCCCGACGGTGATCGACTCCCCGGTGGACCCGGCGGCGTTCGCGCGAAAGGCCGAGGAGGTCGGCTTCGAGTCCATGTGGGTGCCCGAGCACCCGGTCCTGCCCGTGCATTCGTCCTCCAGGTTCCCCGACTCCGCCGACGGGCGGGTCCCCGACACCTACTCGTACATGATGGACCCCTTCGTGGCCCTCTCCGCCGCCTCGGCGGTGACGACGACGCTGAGGCTGGCCACGGGCATCTGCCTGGTGCCCGAGCGCAACACCATCCTGCTGGCGAAGGTCATCGCCAGCCTGGACCACTACTCCGGGGGCAGGTTCATCTTTGGCATCGGCGCCGGCTGGCTCCGGGAGGAGACGGAGCTGATGGGCGGCGACTTCGAGCACAGGTGGACCCAGACCCGGGAGCAGGTGGAGGCGATGAAGGCGCTGTGGACGCGGGAGGAGCCCGAGTTCCACGGCAGGTACGTGGACTTCCCTCCCGTGCGCTGCTATCCCAAGCCCGCCCAGAAGCCTCATCCGCCGGTCTTGCTGGGAGGCCGGGCCAGGAACGTGTTCCAGCGGGTGGTGCGCTGGGGTGACGGCTGGTTCCCCAACCGCATCACCCCCGAGGAGGTGAGGGAGGGCCGGGAAACGCTGGACCGGATGGCCGAGGCCGCCGGGCGGGACCCGGCTTCGGTCTCGGTCTCCATCTCCGGACAGCCCCCGGACCGGGACCTGATCGGACGGTTCGGGGAGTCGGGTGCCGATCGGGTGGTCCTCCGGGGCCAGGGCGACTCCACCGATGGAGCCCTGCGCTGGCTGGAGGAGTCCGCCGCCAAGGCCCTGGTCTAGGGCGACGTCACCCTCGCCATCTCCAGCACCTCCCCGATGCGGTCGACCCGCTCCAGGTCCCAGAGGCGGTCCAGTAAGGCGTCGGTCCGGTCCGGGCCCAGCAGGTCCGTGGACAGGGCCCGGAACTTGGCCTCCACCTCCCGGTCCGTCATCGGGTTCTTCCAGTGGCCGCGGTGATAGGGCACCGGCGACGAGCGGTGGCGCTCCCCCGACTTCGTGACGACCTCCACCGTTGCCAGCATGGCCTTGGGGGCCCGCCGGTTGGCCTCCTCGGTGGCGGCGACCTTCACCTTCCCGGTCAGGGCAAGCAGGGAGCCGTCCCGCAGGTACTCGTCGCCGAAGTGGCGCTCCTCCACGTTGCCGTAGGTCAGCGCCACCGCCACCGAGTAGGGCATGCTGTGGTCTGCCGTCTCACGGTTGGCTGGGCGCCACTTCTCCTCGTCTCCGGCCATGATGTCTATGGCCGTCTGCAGGGTCTCCACCCGCACCTCGGCGATGTCATCCACGCTGGAGACCCTGTCCCGGACCTCGAGGGCCGCCTCGACCACCGTCTGGGAGTAGAGGCCCAGGGGGAACCTCTTGATGGTCGCCTCCATCACCTTGAAGGGCCTGCCGTCTCCCCCGAAGGCCTCCGGGCTGAAGGGGTCCCGGCTGACGGCGTTGAAGAACCCTCCGAAACCCTCGAAGACGGGGGACGGCCCGGTCAGGCCCCGTTGCGCCATCATCGCGGCGAACACGGCGTTGCGGCTGGCGTTGGCGAAGGCGCACCCCTTCCACATGGACACGTCGCCGATTCGCGTCTGGTACAGGGCCACGTTGGGCGCCACGCACAGGTTCACCGTCTCCTCGGTCTGCTCACGGGTGAGGCCCATGGCCTTGGCGGCCCCCAGCCCCCCGGCCACGACTCCCAGGGTAACGTGGTCGAACCTGCGGCTGCGGACGGACACCGCGTCACACAGGCGGCAGAAGGCCTCGTAGGCCAGGACGACGGAGGTGATCACCGTCTTCCCACCGGCGCCGCTGACCTCGGCGGGAGACAGGACGGCGGCGATGGCGTCGCTGGGATGCCCCGACTCCAGGCTGGTGTACCCGTCATTGAAGTCCAGGTACCGGACCATGACACCGTTGGCGAAGGCGGCCAGGTCGGGGCTCGTCTTTCCCCCGCTGCCCAGCACCGTGGCGGGTTGGGTGCTGGTGACCGTGGCCGCCATCTCCCGGGCTATTCTGGCGGGCTCGCTGTGGTAGGCGCCGATGGCGCAGCCCAAAGTGTCGACGATGAGCAGCTTCGTCCGCTTCAGGGCCTCCTCGGGGATGTCCTCGTATCTCAGGGAGTGGCCGTAGGAGCTCAGGTATCGGGCTATGGTGTCCATGATGTCCTCCCGGTGCATTGGGATGGGGCTCGACGCCTCTCGCCGGGACGGGCCGTCAGTCGAAGACCGTGGGACTCCCGGGACTCTCGTGAAGCCGGAATAGCTGCTCCATCTGGGTCTGGGTGACGCGGTTGCGGGACAGGTCGGGCAGCTCGTCCCTGCGGAAGAAGCCTGCTTCCTCGGTCTCCGCGCTCTCCACGTGCGCCTCGTCGACCAGCCGGCACAGGAAGAATAGCATGAACACCGCGAAGAGGTAAGGTGTACGGTCGGCAGTGGCTGTCGCCCCAATATTGAACCGTGTCCCGTAACAGGTTACACTAAACCCGTGATCCTCGGTTTCCGCCATAGGGGGCTGGAACGGCTGTACGAGGAAGGCGACCGGCGGCGCATGCCGCCTCAATACGTCGACAAGATCGAGCGAATTCTTGCCCGGCTCGATTCGGCGACGGAGCCGAGGAATATGGACTTGCCGGGCTATAGGCTTCATGCGTTGAGCGGCGACCTTAGAGGTTTCTGGTCGGTGATCGTATCACGTAACTGGCGGCTAGTCTTCCGTTTTGACGAGGGCCATGTCCGCGATGTTGATCTAGTCGACTATCACTAGGGAGAGAAAGATGCCAATGAAGTACCCACCTCACCCTGGCCTAGCCATTCGCTACGACTGCCTGGAGCCCGTCGGCCTAAGCGTCACGGAGGCGGCCCGAATACTGGGGGTGAGCCGGAAGCAGCTATCCGGCATCGTGAATGGCCGTTCCGGGATCTCGCCGGAAATGGCGATCCGCCTTGATAAAGCGTTCGGAGGCGGCGCTGCTACCTGGTACCAGATGCAGGCTGCCTACGACCTGGCCCAAGCAGTCAGCAAGGCCGACAGCATCGATGTTCAGCGTATTACTCTCGACGCTGCCCCAGGGGCAACTAGACCTTGAGGGCACTGAAGCCCCTCAACACTTCGTGATGAATCGAGGTCCCAGTCGTTTGACACCCACCCACCCCGGGACTACAATGGCCTAGTAGATTAACAGACGAATATCAGTCCCGGGTACCGCGAGGGTTTAATAGGGCAGGCGGTGAGAGTCCGCCGCGGTAGCGCCACTGTGAACGGGGAGCCCACCGGCTTTGACCACTGTCCCCAGAGGATGGGAAGGCGCCGGAAGAGCGAAGATCCGTGAGCCAGGAGACCTGCCCGGGTGCATGGAGTCCTGCTCTGCGCACAACAGAGACAGCTCCTGGGCAGCCGCCGGCTTTTCTCCCACCCCCGGTTGCCCGAGGCAGAAGGTCGAACCCCTGGCAGCGCAGAGCCGGGGGTTTTTCATTGTCAGCCACAAACAGTATCCCAACCCTGGTCGTCGCCGGGGTCCGCAGCGGGGTGGGCAAGACCACCGTCGCCACGGGCCTCATGGCCGCCCTAACGGCCAGAGGGTACAGGGTGGGGCCGTTCAAGGCCGGTCCCGACTACATAGATCCGTCCTATCACCGCATCGCCTGCGGCGTTCCGTGCCGCAACCTGGACACCTGGCTCCTGTCTCCCGACGTGGTGGTCGAGTTGTTCCGCAGGGCCGTCTCGAACAGGGACGTGGCCGTCGTGGAGGGGGTCATGGGCCTGTACGACGGCCACTCCAGCCTGGGCGAGAGAGGCTCCACGGCGGAGCTGGCCAAGCTGCTGGGCGCGCCGGTGGTGCTGGTGGCCGATGCATCCAAGGTGGCCCGCAGCGTGGCCGCGGAGGTGCTGGGGTACCAGAGCTTCGACCCGGCGGTCGATATCGCCGGCGTCGTCCTCAACGGCATCGCCGGGCCGGGGCACCTGGAGTTCTGCAAGCCCCAGGTGGAGGAAACCACCGGGATACCCGTGCTGGGATACATGCCCCACCGTGAAGACCTGATTCAGCCCGAGCGTCACCTGGGACTGGTGCCCACCGTCGAGGGCACGGTGGCCGGGGACTGGTACCGGAGGCTCACAAGCCAGGTGGAGGAGACCATAGACCTGGAGCAGCTCATGGCGCTGGCGTCCCGGGCGCGGCTTCCCGACGCGCTGCCCCAAGTGTTTCCCGAGGAGCCCCAGGAAGCCAGGGCCCGCGTCGCCGTGGCCATGGACCGCGCCTTCAGCTTCTACTACCAGGACTCCCTGGACCTGCTGGAGTCCTGGGGCGCCGAGGTCGTGCCCTTCAGCCCCCTGGAGGACCCGGAGCTGCCCGAGGGCGCCGGCGGCGTCTACATAGGCGGCGGCTTCCCGGAGATGTACGTGGAAGAGCTGTCCCGCAACACGGGCATGACCGCCTCCATACGGGAGGCGGCAAGGAGGGGCATCCCCATCTATGGGGAGTGCGGCGGTCTCATGTACCTGGGTGGCGGGCTGACGGACTTCCAGGGAACGCCGCACCCCATGGTCGGCCTTCTGCCAGTCTCGTCGTCCATGCCGGGCAGCCGCCTGGTCCTGGGGTACCGCGAGGTGGAGGCGTTGGCCGACGGGCCCCTGCTCCGGCGGGGGCAGAGGGTCAGGGGCCATGAGTTTCACTGGTCCGTGCAGGATGGGGCGCCGTCCCGGCAGGACGCGGCCTACAGCGTGGTCGACCAGGAGGGCCGCCTGGAGGGGTTCCGTGCCGGGAGCGTGGTGGCGTCCTACGTGCACCTGCACATGGCCAGCGACCCGTCGCTGGCGCCCCGGTTCGTGGACGCATGCTCAGTCGAAGAGAAGGGTCCTGGACGGGTATCCTCGGCCCTCACGCGGAGGTAGCTGGATATGGCGATCTGGTACAAGGCGTTGGGGATGAGGACGTACCGTAGGGCGCTCCTGGCCGGCGTCCTCGCGCTCCTGCTGGCGTTGGGAATGGCCTGCGAGGGGGACCCCACCGCCGCGCCGGCCGGCACATCGCCGCCGTCGGGCGCGGCCGGTCCGACGGCGAGCCCCGCGGCCCCGTCCACGCCGGAACCGGCGGCCACCGTGCCGGCCCCGTCCAGCCCGACGGAGGCCGCCGCCACTGCCCGGCCGGCAACGCCGCCGGCTCCCCGGCCGACCTCCCCATCGGCTCCCGCCACGCCTACCCCGGCGCCAACCGAGCCGCCCTCCGCCTTTCCCGTCGTAATCACCGACAGCAACGGCAACGACGTCGTCTTCGAGGAGCCTCCCCAGCGGATAGTGGCATACAACGCCGTCGCGGTGGAGACCCTGTTCGCCATGGGCGAGGGCCATCGGGTGGCCGGCACCCACGATTTCGTCACCTATCCCCCGGAGGCGGACGCGGTGCCCAAAGTGGGGGACGCGTTCAACGTGAACGCCGAAAAGATCCTGGAGACGGACCCGGACCTGATATACGTCTTCTTCGCCAGCAGCTACGATCAGGTCAAGGACCTGGGCATCAAGGTGCTGTACCTGGAGAGCCCCACGACCCTGGACGGAATCCCCGAGAGAATGCGCATGTGGGGGCGGATAACCGGAAACGTCGATGCCGCGGAGACGCTGGCGGCGGCCTACGAAGGCAGGCTCGACGCCCTGCTGGGGAAGCTGTCCGCCGTGGACCGGGGCCCTAGGATCCTCTACGACGTGGGTGGAGGCTGGACCGTTGGTCCCGACACCATAATCGGCCAGCTTCTGGACCTGCTGAAGGCGGAGAACGTCGCCGGAGACCTGACGGGCTGGAACCAGATAAGCCCCGAGGTGGTCGTGGAACGAGACCCGGAGGTCATCATCACCGGAACTGCCCAGGAGTTCCTGGGCAACCCGGCCTTCCGGGACGTATCGGCGGTGAAGAGCAGGCGGCTCTATGCCGTGGAGCCTTCGGGAGTCCTCAGTGTCTTCGGTCCCAGGTTCATAGAAGGGGTCGAGGGGCTCGCCAGGCTGCTCCACCCGAACGTATTCGCCTTCCCCGTCGTGGTCACCGACAGCAACGGCAACGACGTGACCTTCGACGCCCCGCCCGAGCGCATCGTCGCCCTGACCTCGGTGGTGGTGGAGATCCTCTTCGCCGTGGGGGAGGGTCACCGCATAGTGGGCACCCACGACTTCGTCTCGTATCCCCCCGAGGCCGACGACGTGCCGCGAATGGGCAGCGCCTTCCAGGTGAACGCGGAGCAGGTCATCGCGGCGGACCCGGACCTGATATCCGTCTTCTATGCCAGCAGCTACGAGCAGGTGGAGGGCCTGGGTCCCACGGTGCTCTACCTGGAGAGCCCCAGCACCCTGGACGGGATCCCGGACCGCATGCGTTTGTGGGGACGAATCACCGGGAGATGGGAAGCCGGCGAGAGGCTGGCCCTGGAGTTCGAGACCAAGCTGAACGACATGCTGGACCGGCTGGCGTCCCTGGAGCAGGGCCCCCGGCTGTTCCACGACGACTCCCTCCTCTACACCCGCGGCCCCGGCACCATCCTGGGCCAGGTGTACGGCCTGCTCAAGGCGCAGAACATCGCCCACGACATCGAGGGCTATGGGCAGCTGACCCCCGAGGTCCTGGTGGAGCGAGACCCCGAGGTGATCATCGTCACGTTCCCCAGCCGGGTGCAGGAGATCATGGAGGACCCCGCGTTCCAGGATGTGTCGGCCGTAAAGAACGGCAGGGTCTACGTGGTCGAACCCGATGGGCTCGTCAGCGTCTTCGGCACCAGGTTCATAGAGGGGATCGAATTCCTTGCCCGGGTGATCCACCCGGACCGGTTCGAGTAGCGGCGGAGCGATGAGGATAGGCCTGCCTTTCTCCATGGGAGGGACGAGGGGAGCCACGAAGGACCGCGGGGCCGCGGGGGACGGGAGCCGCCCGGGGACCGCGGCGCGTCCCAGGCCCTTGTACATGGTCTACCCGTGGTGGCGCCTGGCCGTCGGGCTGGCCGTGGTGGTCCTCATCGGCGTGGCGGCCCTGGGCATCGGGTCCGTGAACGTGCCTCCCCTCACGACGACCAAGATACTGGTCGACCAGCTGCCCTTCGTGGAAGTCGAGGGCGATTGGCCCAACGGCTGGAACTCCATAATCTGGAACATCCGGTTCCCCAGGGTCGTGCTGGCCGGCCTGGTGGGGGCGTGCCTGGCCATCGCGGGAGCGGCTTACCAGGGCCTCTTCCGCAACCCGTTGGCCGAACCGGGCCTCATAGGGGTGTCCTCGGGGGCCGCCCTGGGGGCCACGGTGGTGCTGGTCACCAGCGTACCCTTCTACGTCTTCGGCTACAGCCTGCTGCCCATAGCCGCCTTTGCTGGAGGGATCGTGACGGTAGCCGTGGCCTACACGGTGTCCAGGCAGGCCAACGGAGTCCCCCTCTTGACGCTGATCCTTGCCGGGGTCGCCATCGCCTCCCTGGCCACCGCCGTGTCGAGCCTCCTGATGATCCGCAGCGACCCCGACGTCCGGCCCCTCCTCTCCTGGCTCCTGGGGGGAGGCCTGATATCGTCCCAGTGGGACGACATCTACATGCTGCTCCCGTACCTGGTGGTGGGGGCCCTGGTCCTGATGGGGTATAGCCGCATTCTCAACACGTTCCAGGTGAACGAGGAGGAGGCCAAGCAGCTTGGCGTGAACGTGGAGAAGACCAAGGTCGTCCTCGTCGTGGTGGCGACCCTGATAACGGCGGCCTCCGTATCGGTGGCCGGGATAGTGGGTTTCGTGGGGCTCATAGCTCCCCACGCGGTGAGGCTGATATGGGGGCAGGACAATCGCTTTCTGCTGCCCATGGCCATGCTTACGGGCGTGGGGTTCATGATAGCGGCGGACCTGATCGGCCGCACCATAGCCAGCCCCAGCGAGCTGCCAGTGGGCGTGGTGACCTCCTTCTGCGGGGCGCCCTTCTTCCTATATCTCCTGCGCAAGAGGAAAGTGGTGCTTTGAGCATGGAGACTCCCCTGAAAGCGACGGGGATAGGGTTCTCCTACGGCCAGCGGACCATCTTGCATGATGTCGACCTGGAGGCGGAGACCGGGGAGGCCGTGGGCATCGTGGGTCCCAACGGGTGCGGCAAGACCACCCTGCTGAGGATAGTCGGCGGCAGCCTTACTCCCGGACATGGCGACGTGTACATACGCGGGGAGAGGCTACCCTCCCTGCGTCCCAGGGACCGGGCACGGCTGGTGGCCATGGTGCAGCAGAGCCCGGCGGTGCCGCCCGGCTTCTCCGCGCTGGAGGTGGTCCTGATGGGCCGGAACCCGTACCTGGGGCTGCTTCAGTGGGAGGGGCAGAGGGACCTGGACGTCTGCCAGGAGGTGATGGAGCTCACCGAGACGTGGGAGTACGCCGCCCGGCCCGTCTCCACCCTGTCGGGCGGGGAGCTGCAGAGGGTGTTCATCGCCCGCGCCCTGGCGCAGCAGACGCCCGTGCTCATTCTCGATGAGCCCACCTCCCACCTGGACATAAGCTACCAGACCGCCGTGATGGACATGATAGAGAGGATTCGCAGGAAGACCAGGATAACCGTCCTGGCGGCCATGCACGACCTGAGCCTGGCGGCCCAGTATTGCAGCCGGATAGTCGCCCTCCACCAGGGGACCATCGTTGCCTCCGGGGAGCCTTCGGAGGTGTTGACGGTGGACGTGGTCTCCCGGGTCTTCGGAGCTCCCGTCTCCGTGATAGAGCACCCGGTCCACAAGACGCCGGTGATACTCCCGCTGGGGCAGGTAGCCAACGGACGGGAGAAGGTCCGGTAGTGGAGTATTGCCAGGGCCCGGACCATAGCGACCCCGGCATCGCCGGGAACGTGGGGGTACTGTGACACGAGCGGAGGAGATCCAAAAGCACCAGCCGGTACGGGGGCCCAGGGTCAAGAAGGGCCTGGTCATCGTCAACACGGGGGACGGCAAGGGCAAGACCACCGCCGCCATGGGCGTGCTGTTCCGCGCCTGGGGCAGGGACATGCGGGTCGTCATGCTCCAGTTCATCAAGCACACCACCGCCAGGTTCGGCGAGCAGCGGGCCGCCAAGAAGATCGGGGTGGACATGCTGGCCTACGGGGACGGGTTTACCTGGCGGTCCAGGGACATGGAGCGCACCGAGGAGATGGCCCGCGTTCAGTGGGACGTTGCCAAGGAGAAGATCGCCGCGGGCCAGCATGACGTGGTCATCCTCGACGAGTTCACGTACCCGATGCAGTACGGCTGGGTGCCGGTCTCGGAGGTGCTGGAGGTCCTGAAGGCCCGGGACCCGGACCTGCACGTCATCATCACCGGCCGCAACGCCCCGCCGGAGCTGGTGGAGTACGCAGACCTGGTAACCGAGATGCGGGCGGTCAAGCATCCCTACCAAGAGGGGATCAAGGCCCAGCCCGGCATCGAGTTCTAGGCCGGGCTCTCGTTCCGCCTGTGTCGAGGGATGACTGTGGGTCAGCGCTTCGAAAGGAGCTGCCCATGACGCCAGCCGCGCCGGACCTCCCGGGGGGAGTGTAGGCTTGTTGAGGCCCGACGGTCCCCCCTACGGTCCCAAGGGAGGATGTGGGGGCCCCCACCGCTTGCTGATGGTCCGGCATGGCGAGACGCCGTGGAACCTGGAGGGCAGGATTCAGGGCCACGCCGACGTGCCGCTGTCCGAGAGGGGCCGTGCCCAGGCAGCTGCCCTGGCCCGTCGGATTGCCCGGCTCCAGGTCCATGCCGCCTACGCCAGCGACCTGACCCGGACCATGCAGACCGCAGAGTCGGTGCTGGCCGGGCGGGAGGTGGCCCCTTCCCCCGTGCCCGAGCTGCGGGAGTTCTGCTATGGCCGCTGGGAGGGCATGACCCACCGGGAGGTGGAGCGTGAGGACCCGGCGGCATACGCCGACATGATGACGCGCCGGCCGGACTTCGCTCCCCCCGGGGGCGAGAGCCTGCACCAGGTCGGGGCCAGGGTCTGCGGGTTCGCCTCGGGCCTCCGCGACGCCATGTTCTCTGGGGACCCCAACGGCTTCCGGGGCCACTCCCTGGCCGGTCCGTGTGGAGGCGGGGGCAGCACCGTCCTGGTCGTGGGCCACGGGGGGTCGCTGAGGGCCCTGCTGGTCTGCCTGGTGGGCCTGCCGGTCTCTGTGGTGTGGAGCCTCTGGCTGGACACCGCCAGCCTTACCATCGTCGACCTGTACCCGGACAACGCGGTCATGAAGCTGGTCAACGATACGTCGCACCTGAAGGTAGACGAGGGGCCGTGACGGCCAGGGTGCTGATGGTCCAGGGGACCGCCTCCCACGTGGGCAAGAGTGTGCTGGTGGCGGCCCTCTGCCGCATATTCCGCCAGGACGGCTACAGCGTCGCGCCCTTCAAGGCCCAGAACATGTCCAACAACTCCTACGTTACCCCCGAGGGCGGCGAGATAGGCCGCGCCCAGGCGGTGCAGGCCGAGGCCGCGGGCATCGAGCCGTCGGTGGAGATGAACCCGGTCCTCCTCAAGCCCGAGGCCGACAGCCGGTCCCAGATCGTGCTCCTGGGAAAGCCCCAGGGGTCGGCCGGCGGCTCCTATTTCGCCCAGGTCAAGCCGAGGTTGTGGCAGGCCATCGCCGCGTCCTTGGACAGCCTGCGAGACCGGTACGACGTGGTGGTCATAGAGGGGGCGGGAAGCCCCGCCGAGATAAACCTGAAGCAGCACGAGATCGTGAACATGCGCGTGGCCCGCTACTGCGGCGCGCCCGTGCTGCTGGTGGGCGACATCGACCGGGGCGGCATATTCGCATCCCTGGTGGGCACAATGGAGCTGCTGGACCCCGAGGAGCGGGAGTGCGTCAAGGGGTTCGTGGTCAACAAGTTCAGGGGCAACGTGGACCTGCTGAAGCCCGGCCTGGCGTTCCTGGAGGAGAGGACCGGGGTCCCCGTGGCCGGGGTGGTCCCGTACTACTACGACATCGACATACCCGAGGAGGACGCGGTGCCCCTGGAGCAGCGCCGCCGGATGAAGGAGCGGACGGACTACCTGCTGGACATCGCCGTCATCGGGTTCCCCCACATCTCCAACTTCGACGACTTCGACCCGCTGGTGCGGGAGCCGGGCGTCAGGCTGCGGTACGTGGAGGCCCACGACGAGCTGGGCCAGCCGGACATGGTGGTGCTGCCGGGGACCAAGACCACCGTTCGCGACCTTGAGTGGATGCGGGAGCGGGGCTTCGCCCACCGCCTGCGGCAGCTCGCCAGCGACGGGGTGGCGGTGGTGGGCATATGCGGCGGCTACCAGATGCTGGGAGACCTGATCCTGGACCCCCAGGGAATCGAAGCCGACGAGCCCCGGACCCCCGGGCTGCAGCTCCTGCCGGTGACCACCGTCTTCGAAGGGACCAAGGAGACATCCAGGGTGACGGGGGAGGTAACCGGCTCAGCCGGTCTCCTGGAGAGGGCGACGGGCACGACGCTGAAGGGCTACGAGATACACATGGGCAGGACCTCTCTATCGCCGGGAGGCCGGGGGCCGGGAGTGCGGCGGCTGATGGGTTCTGCGCCGTTCCTCCTGAAAGAGCGTTCCGGCCGCCCCGTGGAGCACCTGGACGGGGCGGCGGACTCCGCGGGCATGGTGCTGGGGACCTACCTCCACGGCCTCTTCTACAACCAGTCAGTCCGGGCCTCGGTGCTGGAGGCCCTGGCCGAGAGGAAGGGGGTATCCCTGCCGGAGTCTGACGGGGACGCCGCCCACTCCAACGACGCCGAGTACGACAAGCTGGCGGCCCTGGTGAGGGGCAGCCTGCGCATCGACCTGGTCTATGGCATGATGGGCCTGCGGCCCCCCCGCTAGAGAGCCTCCCTGGCCGAGCTTGACACCTCCCGGCGCCCTCCCCATACTCGTGTCTATCCCCTTTCGGAGGTGCCCGCCATGGCCGCTCCCACCGTCAACGGACGGCGTCTGAACGCCACCATCGAGGCCCTGGGCAAGATCGGAGAGACGCCCGAGGGGATGCAGCGGGTCGCCTTCTCCCCCGCCGACGTGGATGGAAGGCGGTACGTCATGGACCTGATGTCGGAGGCGGGCCTCCAGGTCCGGATGGACGCCGCCGGGAACATCATCGGGCGCAGGGAGGGCAGCGACCGCCGCGCTCCGGCCATCGCCCTGGGCTCCCACGTGGACACGGTGCCCAGCGGCGGCAAGTACGACGGCGCCCTGGGCGTGCTGGCAGCCATCGAGTCGGCCCGCACACTCGACGACCACGGCATCACCACCAGGCACCCCCTGGAGGTATTGGTGTTCACCAACGAGGAGGGCACCACCTTCAACCGCTGGCTCCTGGGCAGCCGGGCCATGGCCGGCGTCTGGGACAAGGCCGACCTGGATGCCGCCGACCCGGCGGGGACCAGCCTGGCGGAGTACTTCCCCAGGATCGGCGGAGACCTGGACCGTATCGAGGAGGCTGTCCGGCGGGAGGGCGACCTGCACGCCTACCTGGAGCTGCACATCGAGCAGGGTCCCGTGCTGCACCGGGGCTCGGTCCCCGTCGGCGTGGTGTCGGGAATAACGGGCCGGTCGGTCTTCCAGGTCGTTGCCAAGGGGACGGCCAACCATGCGGGCACCACTCCCATGGACAACCGGCGCGACGCCCTGCTGGCCGCCTCCAGGCTGATCACGGCGGTGAACACGATAGTCGCCGAGGAGGAGACCTGCCGGGTGGGGACGGTGGGCACCGTGGCGGTCAAGCCCACCAGCGCCGTGAACGTCATCCCCGGAGAGGTGGAGCTGGGGGTGGAGTTCCGCGACATAGACATGGAGTCCCTGGACCACGCCGAGCGCCGCCTCAACGAGGTGGCCAGGGACATCGCCGCAGCCACCGACACGGAGGTCGTGATAAAGCGGCTGGAGCGGGGCCTGTCTTGCCCCATCGGCGGAGACGTCAGGGAGGTGGTGGCGAGGGCGGCCCGCAACCTGGGCCTGGAGTCCATTGTCATACCCAGCGGGGCGGGGCACGACGCCCAGGCCATCGCCAACATCACCCGGGCGGGCATGATCTTCGTCCCCAGCGTCGACGGCATCAGCCACTCCAGGGAGGAGTACACGACGCCCCAGGACTGCGTCAACGGCGCCAACGTGCTCCTCAACACCATGCTGGACCTGGACCGGGCGTAGGGCCGGCAGGCTGGAGGCTCAGGCGGGCCCCAAATGCCTGGGCAGCCACTCCCCCAGGAGCTCGTGTAGATCGTCGCGGCACTCCCGCAGGCCGTGCTCCGCGCCGTCGTACAGCACCAGCTCCTTGGGCTCCCGGGCCCATCCGTAGATCCGCCGGGCGCACCAGGCCGGCAGGCGGGTGTCCGCCGTGCCGTGGACTATCAGCAGCGGCCGGGGCGAAACGCGGGGAGCGCCCTGGGCGCCGTGGGTCTGGGAGGAGAGGGCCACCACCGCCGATACGTCCGGGCTGAACGCGGCGGCGGCGATCACCACCGCGCCGCCGAAGGAGTGGCCCACGAGGGCGACCCGGGGGCGCCCCCGGGACTTCAGCGCCTCCACGCCGATGAGAGCGTCCCAGACCGACTCGTCCAGGTCGGCGGGGTGGCGGTAGTCCAGCCGCAGGGAGGTCAGTCCCAGGGCCGTGAGCTCCTCGGACAGGGTCTCGTAGATGCCCTCCGCAGGGCCCGTGTACCCTCCCCGTGCGCCGCACACCCACAGCACGGCTCCCCCGGCGGGCCGGTCCGGCTCGTGCAGGATGGCCCGTATGGCGCCGCGAGTGGTGGAGAGGACCACTCCTCGGCCGGTGGCGCCCTCGGGCAGGGCCGTCCCTTCTACCCTCAGCAGCGACGACGCCACCGAGCGCCGCAGCTCCTCATCGCTCATGACTCGCCCCGCCTGCCGGACCCGCTGCCGCTACCGGACTCTCCGGCCGGCCTGGAACACCGCCCACACGTTCCGCAAGGCCCCGATGTCAGAGAGAGGGTCGCCGTCGATGAGCACCATGTCGGCCTGCTTGCCCACCTCGATGGTGCCGGCCAGCTCCTGGATGCCCATCAGCTCGGCCCCCTCCCGGGTGGCCGACTCCAGGGCCGCGGCGGGTGACATGCCCGAGTCGACCATCAGCTCCAGCTCCCTGGCGATGAAGCCGTGGCGGGCAGGGGAGCCGCCGGCGTCGGTACCGGCGGCGATGCGCACCCCGGCGGCCAGCGCCCTCTTGAAGCTGGCTATGGAGTTCTCCTTGCGGGACGCCAGGTCCGCCCGCTGGCCGTCGGTCATGCCGTAGAGGGCTCCCAGGCGCTCCCGGGCGTCCCAGGTGGACATGGTGGGGACGAAGTAGGTGCCCCGCTGGGCCATCAGGGCGCAGGTCTCCTCGTCCAGGTAGGTGCCGTGCTCCACCGAGTCTATGCCCGCCTCCACGGCCTGGCGGCTGCCCTCGTAGCCGTGGCAGTGGGCCGCAATCTTAAGTCCGGCCTCGTGGGCGGTGCGTACGGCGGCCTCCAGGGCCGCGGGTCCCAGGCTGGCGAACTGGTCGCCGTTGAGCCTGAAGCCCGTGGCCCCGACCTTTATCATCCCGGCCCCGCGCTCGATCATCTCCCGGATGCCCAGCACCAGCTCCTCGGTGGTGTTCATGTCCCGGGTCAGTGCCGCGGGCCAGGTGCCCGGAAACTGGAACCACTCCCCGCTGGCGACGATCCGGGGACCCATGATGGCCCCCGACGCCGTCTGCCGTGCGACGAGGATGTTGATGGCGTGCCTGGCGCCCACGTCCCGGGCGGAGGTCACCCCAGACATGAGGGCCCGGCGGCAGTTGCCCACGGCCTTGAGGGTGAAGGTGTCGTGGCTGTCGCCCAGGAGCCGCTCCATGCTGTCCATGCCGCCGTCCCCGGTGAAGTGCTCGTGGCAGTCGATCATGCCGGGGATCAGGGTCAGGCCCTCTCCGTTGATGTCCTCCTGGTGGACGGTGGTCCTGGGCCGCGCCGTCTCCCCGCCGATCCAGTGGACCACGCCGTTGGAGACCTCCACGCTGACCCGTTGCACGGGGGCGGCTCCCGTCCCGTCGATGAGCCTTACGTTACGAATGACGCTATCCAACAGGCCCCCCTTTCCCGCTCGCGCAGTTTGCGCCATACTAGTGCCCGGATTCTCCCAGTGTCAAGGCAGGTTCCCTCGGCCGGGCGTCTCCGGGACCGCGTAGGGGTGTTAGAATGGTCTCGTACCCGGGGCCTCGTGTCCCGGTGGCCCTCGGCTGGAACGGACTTGGGAGAGGAGCGGCGACATGGACGCGACGGCGCGCCGCATCAGCGACTACACGGTCCGGTTGGAGTACTCCCATCTGCCTCCGGAGACGGTCCACCAGGCCAAGCGCAGGATCATAGACGCACTGGGGTGCGCCATGGGAGGCTACGGCAGCGGTCCGGCAAGGATCGCCCGCCGCCTGGCCTCCCGCAGCCGTGGCTCGCCCCCCGCCACCGTCCTGGGCGGGGTGCCGGCCACCTCCCCCGAGATGGCGGCCTTCGCCAACACGGTCATGCTGCGGTACCTGGACTGCAACGACACCTTCGTATCCGCGGGCACGGGGCATCCCAGCGACATGATTCCCGCCGTGATGGCCGCCTGTGAAATCGCCGGAGGCCCGGGAAAGACCCTCCTCACCGGCACGGTCCTCGCCTACGAGGTATGCGGCAGGTTCTCCGAAGAGGTGTCCATAGACGGGCAGGGTTGGGACCAGGGCATCTTTTCGGTCATCGGGGCGGCCTGCGGCGCGGCCAAGGCCCTGGGCCTGTCCAGGGAGCAGACCGCCCACGCCGTCTCCATGGCGGTGGTCCCCAACGTGCCCCTGCGCCAGACGCGGGCGGGGGAGCTGTCCATGTGGAAGGGGTGCGCCACCGCGGCGGCCACGCGCAATGGGGTGTTCGCGGCCCTGCTGGCCCAGGAGGGGCTGGAGGGCCCCTTCGAGCCCTTCGAGGGCAGGCACGGCCTGTACGAGCAGGCCACCGGCCCCATCGACCTGGGGGAGCTGGGCGGCGACGGGGCCCCGTTCAGGTTGGACCGCACCAGCCTGAAGTTCTACCCCTCCCAGATCCACACCCAGGGGCCCGTGGCCCTGGCCCTGGAGCTGAGGGACCGGGTCGGCCTAGAGGACGTCGCGGCCATCAATCTGGAAACGTACCGGACGGCATGGCACAGCGCCGGCAGGGAGCCGGAGAAATGGGACCCGAAGACCCGGGAGACCGCCGACCACAGCCTGCCCTACATGATATCCGTGGCCTTTTGCGACGGCCGGGTCGGCGCCGACAGCTTCACGCCGGACCGGGTGCTGGACCCGGCGCTGCGTCCCCTGATGAGGAAGGTCCACGTGAGCGAGGCCCCGTCCTTCACCGCCCGCTACCCGGCGGAGCAGCCGTGCCGCATGGAGGTGGTGAGCCGCTCCGGAGAGCGGTTCTACGCGGAGACGTCCCACCCCAAGGGGCACCCCATGAACCCCCTGACCGACGCCGAGCTGGAGGACAAGTTCCACGACTTGGCCCGGGACGTCCTTGCGAAGGAGCGACGTGACCGCGCCCTGGAGGCTCTGTGGGGCCTGGAGCGGGTCGACGAGATCGGACCGCTCCTGGGACTGTTCCGGTGTGACGGGGATGGTGGGCAGCGGTGATACGGGCCGTCGACGTCGGGGAAGCGTCCTCCATATGCATGGGCCGCTGCCGGGCCGCCTGTTGCCAGGGCCCGCTGGTGCTGCGGCTGAGCAGGGAGGAGGTCGACGGCTTCAGGGCCCGGGCGGCGGCCCTGGGACTCGGGGCGGTGCGGGCCCGGACCCTGGAGGACGGCGGCGCCCTGGTGCGCTTCACCGACTATCCCGGGGACCGCTGCCCCATGCTGGACCCCGACACGTGGGCCTGCCGCATATACCCGGACCGGCCCCGCAGGTGCCGCGACTTCCCCGAGAGGCTCACGCCGGGCTGTCCCCTGTCCGAGGTGGTCTTCGGAGATGGAGACGCCGGCGGGGGCTAGTTCGCCGCCGGCCCGTTGTCTTCCCGTGACGCGGGGTGCGTCACTCGGGCATGCCGGCGTCGATCCAGCGTTCGATTTCGGCGATCTCGTCCTCGGTCAGGAACGGTCCGCCCCGGGGCATCCTGGGGATCATGCCCACTCCCTTTCGGAGGAACGTGACCAGGTGGGTCTCCCGTCCCGGCTTACCCGGCTCGATTAGCTGGCGGCGGTAGGGGCTGCTCGCGGCCAGCTCCTGGGGTGTGTCCCAGTAGTACTCGTGGATCCCGGGAGCGGGAGGCCCGTGCTTGGCCTCCCAGGCGGCCATGGACTTTTCGAGCAGCTCCTTGACCCGGGGCCAGGTGACCGGCTGGTCCGACATCGCCACTCCCAAATCGGAAGCCCCCCGCGGGCCTCCGGGGGGCTTCGTCGTTCTCGGCGGGGCCGGCTTGCACGGCCCCGAAACCCCTAGTAGTCGTCCTTCTGGTAGACCTGCAGGCGGTTGCGGTTGCTGTCCAGGATGATGACCCGGCCGTCGTCGTCGATGGCCACGGCCTTGGGCCGCCACAGGTTCCGTTCGTCGGAGAAGTCCCTCATCAGGTTCCGCTGCCGTATCATGTCCGGATTGGCCTTCAGCTTCTCCCAGGCCCACTTGGACATGCCCGCGTCCCCCGTGAAGGTGGTCACGTGGCGGCCGTCGGGGGTCAGCACCTGCACCCGGTTGTTGTGCCAGTCGGCCACGTATATGTCCCCGTACTTGTCCACCGCGACCCCGGTGGGGCGGTTGAACTGCCCGGTGCCGTCCCCGCTGGAGCCGAACTCCGCCAGGAACTCGCCGTCGGGAGTGAACTTCTGGACCCTGTCGTTGCGCCAGTCGGCCACGTAGATGTCACCCCGGGAGTCGATGGTCAGTCCCCAGGGCAGGTTGAGCTGGCCTTCGCCGTTCCCCTCCTCGCCCCACTTGGCCAGGAAGCCCCCGTTCCTGGTGAACTTCTGGACGCGGTTGTTGGCGCTGTCCACGACGTAGGCGTTGTCCTCGGCGTCGAACCGGATGCCCGAGGGCTTGTTCAGCTCGCCGTCGCCCGAGCCGTGCACCCCCCACTTGGCCAGGAAGGCGCCGTCCTTGTCGAAGACGGAGACGCGGTTGAGCCAGTCGTCGGTGACGTACACGTTTTGCTGGCTGTCCAGGGCTATGGAGGTGGGCCAGAAGAGGTCGCCGTCCCCGTCGCCGAACTGGGAGAACTGGCCCAGGTAGTCCTCGTCGAGGTTCAGCATGGTGACCCGCACCCCGTCGGGCCTCCACTCCCAGCACCGGTTGACCACGTAGATGGTGCCGTCGGGGGCTAGGGCCAGGTCCATGGGCTGGCGGAACCCCGTCCCTGCGAACTCGAAACGCCCCACCGTGCGGTCGTAGTGGAACGACCGGTTGGTTATGCCGAAGAAAACGGCGCTCATCGTATCCTCGCAACTCCTCGTCGACTGCGGGCCTCGTCCGGCGGTCTCGCCAGTCGCGTGCCGGGTCCAGGCCCGGTGAGCCGGACCGCTGGGGACCGCCCCGGGGCCTCCCGGGCCCGCACGCCCCGCGTGGCGCCTAGAGGAAGTCCATCTGCTCGAAGGTGCCGCCCACGATGGGGGCCGGGTCCAGGCCGATCCACCTCTCCAGCATGGTGGCGTAGACGCTGCGGAAGTCCACGGTGTGCAGCAGGTCTCCGCCGTCCTCCAGGTCGCCTTCGTTCAGGGAGGGGTACTCGCCGTAGAGGCCGCCCTTGACCTCGTCGCCTATGACGAAGCACACGCTGCCGGTGCCGTGGTCGGTCCCGCCCCCGTTGTCACGGGCGCGGCGCCCGAACTCGCTGAACAGCAGCAGGATGACCTCGTCGCCCTGGTTGTGCTCCCTGAGGTCGTCGTAGAAGTCCGAGACGGACTCGGACACCTGCCGCCACAGTCTGGCGTGGTCCCCGGCCTCGTTGGCGTGGGTATCGAAGGCGTTGTAGGGGGAGGTGGTGTACAGCACCCTGGTCCCCAGCTCGGCGAGATGCACCTGCGCGATGCCCCGCATGCTCTGGCCCATGGCGTAGTTGCCGTACTCCACGCTGGAGGAGTACCGCTCGGGGGCCACCTTCAATATGTCGGCCCCCTTCAGGGCCGCCCGTCCCGTCTCCCAGATGTAGTCCATCACCGGCCCCGACCCTATGGCCGGCGCGTACATCCTGGAGAACACCTCCAGGGCCTGGTTCCGGTCGTCCTCGCCGGATATCCCGGTCAGCAGCCCGTAGGTTTCCAGGTTGCCCACCGAGGCCACGGGCACCGCGGGGCATACCAGCGCCCTGGGCAGGCCCCGTCCGAAGTTGACCCCCGTGAGGACGTTCTCCGTGTTGGGGTCCAGCTCTCGTATGGCCCGGCCCAGCCATCCCTCGTCGCCGATCCTATCGGGCTCGCAGGTGTGCCAGATATCCATCGACCGGAAGTGGGAGCGGCTGGGGTTGGGGTACCCGACCCCCTGGATTATCGCCATGTTTCCCTGGTCGTAGATGTCCTTCAGCTCGGTCATGCTGGGGTGAAGCCCGACCTCGTCGTCGATCCTCAGCACCTGGTCTTCCGATATCCCGAGGGTGGGCCTGTAATCGTAGTAGTTGGAGTTCGTGTAGGGTATCAGGGTGTTCAGACCGTCGTTGCCCCCGGACAGCGACAGGACCACGATCACCCGCTCCCTTCCATTGGACGCCATGGGCACTCCTCCTTTCCGGACCTATGCGTACTGGTACTCGGCCGTGGCTACGATAAGCTGCAGCATCTCCGTCACCCGGCGGGCGAAGGCGCTGCGCTCTTCTTCGGTGCCTCTCCGCAGCTCCCCGCCGCCGGCGGCGTGGTCGATGAGGGAGCCGCGGGTCTTCTCGGCAACGTCCAGGGGCCCCATGAGGTCCAGGCAGCCGTCCACGAACTCCGCCGGGGACATGCTCGAGGAGCCCTCGCTCATGCGGTGTACGATGAGCTTGACGCCGGGCAGGGACTGGTTGCCCACCTGGTCCGCCACGAAGTTGATGCGCTCCACCAGCGTGCCGCTGTCGATCCACTCCCTGCCGGTGTGCCACCCTTCGACGGTGGGCGGGTTCAGCAGGTCCTGACCCATGAAGGTCGTCTCCTGCATGATGGGGTAGAGCCCCGGCTTTATCTCCTGGTGGTCCTGTACCAGGCGCATGGTGCCGACCACCACGTCCGCCGGGCTCTTCATCTTGGTGAACCGCGCCTCCTTGAAGAAGTCCGAGTTGAACAGGGTGCGCAGCACGGACCGGATGTCGGCGTCGTTTTCCGCGAAGGAGCTCTCCAGGATGCGAATGGCCTCCATGTCCCGGGGAGGGGTGTCCTTCCAGGCGGGCACCTGGGGCTCGTCGGCCACGAAGAAGTTGTACAGGTGCCGGGAGACGAACCGGGCGGTGGCGGGCTGGCGCATGATGATCTCGATGATGTCCATCCCGTTCCAGCGGCCCGTCTCCCCCAGGAAGGTCTTCTCGCCGTCGTCGTGGTCGGCGGGGTCGTAGCGGAACTTCCAGGCGCTGCGCCCGTAGGGGAAGACGGGCGGGGTGGGCTCCAGGTTCCAACCCGTAAAGGCGCGGGAGGCGGCCTTTACGTCGTCCTCGGTGTAGTTGGGCCGTCCGTCCATCCCCACGCCCATGGAGAAGAGCTCCAGCAGCTCCCGGCCGTAGTTCTCGTTGATGGTGCCCTTGTGGTTGTCCACGTTATCCAGAAAGTAGACCATGGCCGGGTCCCGGGACAACTCCATGAGCAGGTTCCCGAAATTCCCCATGCCGCAACGCCGGAACAGGTCTATGTGGGAGGTCATCACCGGGCCGTTGTCCACCTTGGCGTAGCCGGTGCACAGTATTCCGTGCCAGAAGAGGGCTATCTTCTCCTGGAGGGGGCGTTTCGTGGAGACCATCCTTTGCATCCAGAGCTGCTGGTTGGACTCTATTGCCGCCAGCTCCACGAACTCGGGCAGGTACCGCTCGAGCAGGTCCTCCTCCACGTCGGGGACCCGCTCCGGGTGTATCAGCTCCTCCACGGTGGCCTCGTAGCCCCTGGCCACCCGCGCCTCCAGCTCGTCGCGGCCGGCACCGAACCCGGCCCGCCGCATCAGGTGTGCCATCAGGGCTATGTCGTTGTCCGCCATGGGCGCCTCTTTCGTCGGGGTGTGGCGGTGTGCATATGCGCCGCTGGCCGGCGGCGCAATTCGCGATAATGACTATTACACTAACCGTTTCCCCGTGGCATTGTCAATGGCGAATACGAGGCGGAAACCTCGGCCGCGCCGACGCCTTGCGGTCTCGTAAGCACCCCCGGGGCTACCACTTCATCGTGCTGGAGTCCGTCAGATGGATCCGGGTGCCGTTGGTGCAGGAGGTGTCGAAGAAGATGAGCCGGTAGCCTGCCGCGTTGATCCAGGGCTGCTCCGTCGCGAACTTGTAGCCCCGGGCCTTGTAGTCTGCCACCACCTTGTCCAGGTCCGGCAGGAAGTAGCCCATGTGATGGAACACGTGGTCGCCTCGGCCGGTGAGCTGGCTCCGGTCGGAGGGCTCGATGAGCTCGACCTCGGCCTCGCCGACGCGGACGAAGGCCAGCTTGCCCACCTCCGCCTCACCGCCTCCGATCTTGGCGCCGCCGAAGGTCTTCTCGTACCACGCCACCGCGGCGTCGATGTCCTCCACCAGGTAGCCGGCGTGCTGGATCCGTCTGAACATGTCGTCGTCCTCCTTGTCGTGGGGGCCCCGGCGAGGCGCTTGGAGCGCCGTAGGCCAGGGACGCCGAAAATCATAACACAGGGCCGGGCGGCTTGTGTTAATATCCGACACTTGTGCTAATACCCGACACTTGTGCTAGTATCGGACAAAGGGAGGACTAGCCATGATCCTTGGCGCCATAACCAACTCGTGGGCCGAGCAGTTGATGGACACGGACCTGCCCCGCCTCGTGGAGCGCGCCCGCAGGCGTGGGGCCCAGCACGTCGAGCTGCGCCAGAGCTACCTGGGACAGTACGAGGCCGGCGCCGGCGACGACTGGCGGCCCGTCACCGAGAAAATGGTCCGGCTGGTGCGCACCTTTCCCCTGCTGACCTTCAACCTTGCCATCGCCTATCCGTGCCTGACCACCCCCGCGGACCCCGGGTCTCCCGTGTTCCAGGCATCCCTGGAGGCGGCCAGGGCGCTGGGCTCCTCGGGCAACCCGAGGCTGCGCATGGTGGACCCGGCCCGGTTCGATTCCCCCTGGGAGACGGCGGAGGACCTGCCCCGGGAGGCGCTGGGCGTCGCGGAGCTGGCCAGGGAGAGCGCGAGGCAGGGCGTCCGCCTCTTCATCGAGAACTCGGGCCAGCCCATCCGAAGCATGCATCTGCTGGTCCGCGAGGCCAGGGCGAGGCTGGCCCCCGGGGAGGCGGGCTATCTGGGGCTGTGCGTCGACGCCGCCAACAGCCTGCGATGCGACCCCTCCAGCGACCCCGTCGCCGAGATGGACCGCGTCCCCGGGGACGCGGTCCTGATGGTCCACTTCAAGCAGACCAGGGACGGGAAGCCGTACCCCTCGGTGGATGAGGGGGACCTGGACTTCGGCCGCCAGGTGGCGGTGATGAAGGCCAAGGGGTACGACGGCCCGGTGGTCCTGGAGATCCCCCCCGGCCAGACAGTATTCGACAGCTTCGTGGAGAGCGTCCGGTACCTCGAGGGGCTGGAAGCGGCCTGAAGGGGGCTTCCAGCCCCTTAGTACAGGACCCCTTCCTCCGTCAGCTTCTGCATCCGATCCGGCGGCATGGCTAGGACCTCGCCGAATACGTAGCCGTTGTCCTCTCCCACGTTGCTGTAGTGGCCGAGCTCCAGCGGGGTGCCGGAGAGGCGCATGGGTGAGGTCCAGCCGGTCCCGGTGCCCGGCTGCCACCGGGAGGCGGGCACTCCCCGCTCGGCGGTGTAGTAGCGCGTCTCCCGGTAGAAGCCCCGGTCCGCCAGGTGGGCGCTCTCGTGCAGGTCCCGTCCCTGGGAGACTATGCTCGCCGGGACATCCTGCGCCTGCATCGCCGCCATCACCTCCTCGGCCGGGCGTTGCCTTGTCCACTCGGCGATGAGCTCGTCCAGCTCGTCCTGGCGCTTCAGCCGATCGAAGGCGCCGGCGAACTTGGGGTCCCGGGTCCAGCCTGGGTCGCCCATGGCGCGACCCAGGCCCCGCCACTGCTCCTCGGAAAAGACGGCGATGGCGCAGTACCTGTCCTCGCCGGCGCAGGGGTAGACCCCGTGGGGAGCGGCCCGTGGGTCCCGGTTGCCCAGACGCCGGGGCAGCCGGTCGTTGAGCTGGTAGTCCAGGACCCCGGGTCCCACGGTGGCCGCGCCCGACTTGAACACCGACGACTCCATCGTCGCCCCTCTGCCCGTGCGGCGGCGGCGCATCAGGGCCCCTATCACCGCGGCCGGCTGGAACACGCCCGTGTGGTAGTCGGAGTAGGAGGAGTTGACCACGCCGGGGGGAGCCCCCGGCAGTCCCGTCTGCAGGGATACTCCCGACATGTGCTGCACCAGGATGCCGTAGGGCTTGTAGGTGTAGTAGGGACCGTGGCCCCCGAGCCCCGTCTGCCACATGATGATGATGTCCGGCCGGGTCTCCCTGACGACGGGGAAGTCGATGCCCCACCGGTCCAGGATGTTGCGCCGGAAGTTGGTCATGAACACGTCGGAGATGGCTATCAGCTCCAGGAGGACCTCCCGGCCCCGGGGGGTGCGCACGTCGATGGTGACTCGACGCTTGCCCCGCTGGTAGTCGGGCTGGCCCGCTCCACGGGACCAGGCGGGGATGAAGGCCATCTCGTCCAGCACCTTGTTGGTCTCCACCTTCAGGACCTCGGCGCCGAGGGAGGCCAGGATGCGGCCTGCCAGGGGCAGGGCCACGTATGGCCCCAGCTCGACCACCCGCGTCCCCTCCAGCGCCCTAGCCGGCATCGCGGTCCCTTCCGCCGCCCTCCACGGGGAAGGCCACCAGCACCAGACGGTCCAGGTGGTAGAACAGGCCCATGGTGCGGCGCCCGTACTTGGCGGCGAACACGGCCGACACCCGCTGGACCTCCTCCGGGTCTTCCACCAGCCGCCCCCGGCTGCGCCAGCCCCGGGACCCCACCCGGAGATGCGCGTCGGGGTGCGCCCTGACGTTCTTCAGCCAGTCCGACGATCGGCCCCAACCCGAGAAGCAGAGGAATGTGCCCCCCTCCCTGACGTACCACAGGGGGGTCCGCCGCTTGGCCCCGGAAACCCGTCCGGTGGTGGTCAGTACCATGACCTTTCGCGCCAGCAGGGGGCCCAGCCCCAGCCGGTAGGCCACCAACGCCCACTTGGCGAGACGGCTCCTCAGCCGGCTTGGGCGGAGGGGTCTATGCTCAGCTTGCAGCGGCGCCGCTCCCATTGACTAGACCACCCCCGCAGCACGCAAAGCCCACAGCTCCTGCTTGGAGAGTCCCAGCTCTCCGCAGTACACCGCCACGTTGTCCTGTCCCGTGGCCGGCGCCGGGCGGGCGCCCACGTCCATCTCCTCTGAGTAGATGATGCCCAGGGGGTACCGCATGGGGCCCGCCTCCGGGTGGTCGACCCGGGCCCAGAAGTCGCCGGCCTCGAGCTGCGGGTCGTCCAGCAGGTCTGCCACGTCGTATACCGGCAGGAAGACCAGGTTCCGCTTCTGTCCCTCGTGGAACAGCTCGTCGGCGGAGAAGCGCGCCGTGAAGTCCATGAACAGCGCGGTGATCACGTCGATGTGCGGGGCCCGCTCCTGGTTGCCGCCCCGGTACTCGTCGGACAGGATGGCATCGTTGCCCGTCGTCTCGTGTATCCACTCCGCCAGGGTGTCCCACTCCCTGGGGGTGATTACGCCGGCCGCGATCCAGCCGTCCCGGCAGGGATACGCCCCGAGGGGGATCACCAGGGTGGAGTTGGTGCCGACCCGGGTCACGTTCTCGCCCCGTTGCATCCATGCCAGGGCAGGGTGGGCGTCGGAGTAGTAGGTGATGAGGGACTCCTGGACCGACACGCCAATGTGCTGGCCCTGCCCCGAGCCGCCGTCCCGGTGGTACAGGGCGGCGAGAATGCCCACGGCGGCGTACTGGGCCCCGGCAAACTGGGACTGCTCGTTCCCCTGCCGCAGCGGGGGCTCGTCGGGCTCGCCGGTGATCTGCATGTACCCGCTGGCGGCCATGGCCACCAGGTCCGAGGACGCGTAGTCCCTCCAGGGGCCCGTCTGGCCGAAGGGGGTGATGGAGGCCATGACGATCCCGGGGTTGACCCCCTTCAGGGAGGAGTAGCCCAGTCCCAGGCCCTCCATGTATCCCGCCGGAAAGGTCTCCACCACCACGTCGGCGGTCTCCACCAGCCTGAGAAACAGCCCCCGGCCGGTGGCCGACTCCAGGTCCAGGGTGATGGAGCGCTTGTTGGTGTTGTGCAGGAGGAAGTAGGAGCTCTTCTCCGGGTGGGGGACGTCCTCCGGAAAGGGGCCCCTGCCCCTGGACGGGTCGCCCCCTGGGGGCTCGATCCTGATCACCTCTGCGCCGTAGTCCGCCAGAAACCTGGTGCAGAACACGCCCTTCTCGTCGGCCAGGTCCAGCACCCTGTAGGGCGGCACCAGGGTATCTCGACGTTCTGGGTGCTCTGGCATCTACGCTATTCCTTGTACCGTTACTGGGGGCCCGTCATCCACCGAACCGTTCCAGGGAGAACCGGTCGATGTCCATGTCGGTGCGGCCCTGGCACAACAGGTCGGCGGTCACCCGGGCCATGGCGGCGCTGAGGAGGATGCCCTTGCGCTCGGCCCCGGTGGCCATGTAGACGCCCTCCCAGCCGGGGACGGGTCCCAGTACGGGCATCCCGTCGTCCGAGGCCGGCCGGAGGCACGCCGTCTGCAGCACCAGGTCTCCCTGGGCGACGGCGGGCATCAGCTCTATCACGTCCTTCATGATGGCCTCCCGCGCCTCTGTCGTCGGCCGGTCGTCGAACCCCACGCGCTCCTCGGTGGTCCCTATCCACGTGGTGCCGTCGGGCTTGGGAGACACGTACTCCCCTCCCGGCCCGGTGAAGAGACATGGCGGCGGGGAGCCGGGCAGCTTCAGGCGCAGTATCTGGCCCTTGAGGGGCCACACCGGCACCGGCCGGCCCAGCCAGCCCGCGGCCTCTCCGGACCAGGGGCCCATGGAGAGCACCACGCTGCCGCATGACACATCCTCGTCCTCCAGCGCCACCGCCGACACCCTGCCGTTGGAGGCCCTGAGGCCCCGGACCGTGCCCTGGCGCATGACGGCGCCCCGGTCCATGGCGGCCTGGAGCAGGGCCTGGGTGTACTGGTAGCTGTCCACCTGGACCGTGCCCTCCACGTAGGCCCCTCCCGTTACGCCAGGGGCTATGCGGGGCTCCATGAAGAGGACCTCGGCCCCGTCGAGCCAGCGGGACTCGAACCCCTCGGCCCGCTCCGCCAGGTCCAGCACGTCTCGGGCCCGGTTGGACTGGTCGTCGTCGAAGGACAGGTAGATGGACGGGACGGGGCGGAACTTGTGGTCGATGCCTGTCAGCTCTTTCACCTCCGGGGCCAGCCCAGTGTGGAGCTGGAAGCTCCTCCGCGCCAGCTCCTCCAGTGGGCCCGGGATGCCCGACCCGTGGAGCGGGTTGAGCAGCCCCGCCGAGAAACCCGATGCGCAGTTGCCCACGGACCCCTTCTCGATCAGCGTTGGCTTGAGTCCGGCCTTGGCCAGGAGGTACGCGGTTGCGCACCCTACGATGCCGCCGCCGATTATGACCACGTCCGAGGTGTCCCCCATATTTCATACCCCCTGGAGCTGGTAGTGTTAGGAGTTGTAGTGCCCCGAAGTTGTAATGCAATGTTAGACTATTCTCGGGTAAACTTAAACAGCCGTTGCGTTGGACGCGGGGGCGCCGTCGCCCGTCCAACCGGGCCGAGCGTCGGAACTACCGAGGATAGGAGCGACCCATGACTGTATCCCGAAAGATGTCCAGCCTGGGCACGGAGTCGGCCTTCGAGATGCTGGCCAAGGCCAGGGCCCTGGAGGCCCAGGGCAGGGACATCATACACCTGGAGATAGGGGAGCCCGACTTCGACACCCCGGCCCACATCGTCGACGAGGGAGTCGCCGCCCTGCGGGACGGCTACACCCACTATGGGCCCACCGCGGGTCTCCCGGAGCTGCGGGAGACCATCGCCCGAAACGTGGGCGAGACCCGGGGCGTCTCCGTGAGCCCCGACCAGATCGTGGTGACGCCCGGGGCCAAGCCCATCATGTTCTACACCATCATGACCATTGCCCAGCGGGGGGTGGAGGTCATCTACCCCAACCCGGGCTTCCCCATCTTCGAGTCGATGATACGCTTCTGCGGCGCCAGGCCCGTGCCCATGCCCCTCCTCTCCGAGAACGGCTTCCACCCGGACCTGGACGCCCTGGAGGCCAGCATCACCGACCGCACCCGGCTGATGGTGGTCAACTCCCCCGGTAACCCCACGGGCGCGAACCTGTCCCGAAGGGAGCTGGAGGCCATCGCCTCCTTCGTCCGCGACCGCGACGATCTGTACGTCCTCTCGGACGAGATATACAAGGACATCATCTACGACGGCGAGCACAACAGCATCGTCTCACTGCCCGGCATGGCCGAGCGGACGGTCATCCTGGACGGGTTCTCAAAGAGCTACGCCATGACCGGCTGGCGGCTGGGCTATGGCGTGTTCCCCGAGCCCCTCAAAGAGCACATCCTGAAGCTCTCGGCCAACAGCGTGTCCTGCGCCGCGTCCTTCTCCCAGAGGGCCGCCATCAAGGCGCTGGACGGGCCCCAGGACGGGGTGAGGGACATGGTGGCCGAGTTCGGCCAGCGCAGGCAGATCATCGCCCGGGGACTCCGGGAGATACCGGGGGTGGAGTGCCCCGAGCCCGAGGGGGCCTTCTACGCCTTCCCCAACATCTCGGGCACCGGGATGTCCAGCCAGGAGTTCGAGAGCCGGGCCCTCAACGAGGCGGGGGTCGCCCTGCTCTCGGGGGAGGCCTTCGGCGTTTACGGCAAGGGGTGCGTCCGCCTCTCCTACGCCAACTCCCAGGAGAACCTGACGCGGGCCCTGGAACGCCTCAAGGAGATGGTGGTCGGGGCGCGCTGACGTGGCCTCTGTGATCGTGGTGGCCTTCGACGGCCTCCAGCCGGCCCAGGTGACGCCGGAGCTGACTCCCAACCTGGCGGAGCTGGCCGCCGCCGGAGTCACCTTCCGGCGCCATCACGCGGTCTTCCCCACGGTGACCAGGGCCAACGTGGCCACCCTGGTGACCGGATGCCAGCCCGGAAGCCACGGCCTGCCGGCAAACACCATGGTGGCCCGGGAGGTCGATCCCCTCCGGGCCATGCCCGCCATGGAGCCCCAGCTATCCCGCCTGGCCCTGGAGGCGGGCCGCGTGCTCCTTCGGCCGACGCTCGGCGAGGTCCTTGCCAGGCACGGCATGGAGTACGTCGCCGTGGGCGTCGGCACCAACGGCAACGCCTACCTGCAGAACCCCGAGGCCAAGACTGTAGGCGGGGCCACCATCCACCCCGACTTCTGCCTGCCCAGGGATCTCCATTCCAAGCTGCGGTCGGACTTCGGGGACTGGCCCAAGAAGGGCTCTCCCAACACGCAGCAGATGGCCCGGGCCGTGGACATCCTCATGGACTACGTGCTGGCCCAGCGCGACCCGGCGGCGGCCCTGGTCTGGTTCTCCGAGCCCGACAGCTCCCAGCACCTGGCCGGCGTCGGCTCGGACCTTGCCAGACGGGCCCTGAACGAAGCCGACGCCCAGCTCGGCAGGCTGCTGCGCCGGCTGGAGGAGGAGGGGCGGGCGGTGGAGACCGACGTGATCGTCGTCTCCGACCATGGCTACTCGACCATTGGCGGCGTCGTGGACGTGGAGGCCCTGTTGCGGGAGGCGGGGTTCCCGCCCGGAGGAGTGGTGACGGCCCCCAACGGCGGCTCCGTCCTCTTGTACGTGCCCGACGGGGACCCGGACTCGTGCCGGACCCTGGCCAGGTTCTTGATGGCCCAGCCCTGGTGCGGGACGCTCCTGGCATGCGGCGCCGCTGAGGGGGTCGAGGGTACCATCCCGGGAGGGCTGGCCGGCGTCTCCGGGGACAGGGCCCCCGAGCTGACCATGTCCTTCAAGTGGGACTCCCGCCCCAACGACGCCGGGTTCCCCGGCCACGTTTACTCCTCCCACGGCGCGGCGGGACTGGGCCAGCACGGCTCCATGAGTCCCCACGAGACCCGCAACGTCCTTTTTGCCCGGGGCCCCAGCTTCAAGGCGGAGGTTGCCCTGACCACCCCGTCGGGAAACGTGGACCTGGCCCCCACCGTCCTGCGTATCCTGGGGGTCGAGTCTGACGAGAAGATGGACGGGAGGGTGCTGGAGGAGGCCCTTGCAGCGAACCCCGGACAAGCCAGCCTCGATTGGTCCCGAGAGACCCATGAGGCGGAGACGTCCGTCCTGGACGACCTGTACCGGCAGGAGATGTCTTTGGTCAGGGTCGGAGAGACGGCCTACGTGGAGAGCGGCCGGGCGGAGCTACTGTCGAGGAGGTAGCCTTGCTCCGTTGCTACCGACCTACGGGGGTGGCATACTGGACACGATGCTGACGAAGGACGCAGGCTGGAAGGCCCCGCCCGGCTCCCGCGGCCGTCCCATGGTCATAGCCCACCGGGGAGGCTCGCGCTTGGCGCCGGAGAACACCCTGGCCGCCTTCCGGAATGCCGTGGAGGTGGGAGCCGACGCCGTGGAGTTGGACGTGCGCCTGACCAGGGACCGGCGGGTGGCCGTAGTCCACGACCGGTGCGTGGACAGGACGACCTCCGGCTCCGGGACCGTCGGCTCCCTTACCATGGCGGAGCTGAGGGGTCTGGACGCGGGCTCCTGGTACGGCCGGGAGTACGCCGGAGAGGGCGTGCCGTCGCTGGAGGACGTGTTCGAAGCGCTGCCCGGGGAGTTCCCCATCTACGTGGAGATGAAGTCCAGGGGCCCCAATGGCTTCTCCCTGGCCAGGGCGGTGGTCGACGTGGTCCGACGGTACCGGCGGTGGGACAGCACCATGGTTGCCAGCTTCAATCCCTGGGGTACACTGTGGGTCAGGGCCTGGGAGAAGCGGATCGTCCGGGGGTACATCTGGGCGCGGCGGCACCCCCTGCCCCTGCGGGCCCGCTGGTTCGGGCCCCTGGTGGATGCCCAGTGGCTGGCGCCTGACCGGGACACCTTCTCTCCCGGCTTGCTGCGCGCGTCCCACGCCGGCGGCAAGCGCGTCGCCGCCCTGGATGCGGACGTGGGGCGGGACATGGCCCGCCTGAGGGAGCTGGGGCTGGACGGGGTCGTCACCGACGACCCGGCCGAGCTGGTCCGGGAAAGGTAGGCCGGGCACGGCCGCGGCGGGGAGCATGTTTCCACATCGGGCCGGATAGGTCCGGGAGGTTGTAGCCCGGGAGGTTGTATATGGAGCTTTACTGGCAGGAACGCAGGGCGGGGCAACGCTTGGTGCTGGTGGCAGACGACGGCAGCGAGATCGAGGTGGGGGCGGTGCGGCAGACCAAGAGGGGCTTCGACGCCCTGGCAATGACCAACACCTACGACCCCGGGCGGGCCATGAAGGGGATCGCCACCATGGAGGAGGCCAAGCAGTTCGTCGAGGCCTTCACTCCCTGGGACCTGTTCGGCGGCGACCCGGACATGGACGTGGAGCCCGAGGTGCGGCCCAACCCCGCGGCCTAGGGGAGGGGACCTTCCGGATGCAGGTCGCCCCAGGTACGCTCACCTGGGACGAAGGCCGGCTGCCGTACGCGGCCTGGAGTCTCTAGCGAGGCGCGCAGGCCCTGAGTATCTCCATGACCTGCCCCTTGGGGTCATCGCTGCCCGAGACGGCGGGGGAGATGATGGGCAGGGTGATGCCCGCCTCCCTGTACTGCTGGATCCGGCTGCGGGCGTGCTCGGCGGTGCCCACGATGCCGATGGTGTCCAGCAGCTCCACGGGCAGGAGCCTCTGGGCCCCTGCTTGGTCGCCTTCCTCCCAGGCCCGTCGGGACGCCTGCACCTCGTCCGCGAACCCCGCCTCCATCATCATCCTGCGGTACCGGGGGAAGCGTGCCGCGTACATGGCCAGGCCGGGCCGCATGCCGTCGGCGGCCCTCTCCCGGTCCTCTCCGATGCCGCACCGGACCAGGGTGGACACATCGACCTCGGCCGGGTCCCGCCCTGCCCTCCTGGCGCCGGCGGCCACGTGCTCCACGGCGCCCCTGGCCCGATCCAGAGTGCAGGAGGTGAGCATGGCGCCCTGGGCCATCTCGCCGCATACCTCCAGCATCTTCGGGAACACCGCCGCCACGAAGACGGGCATCTCCTTGCGGTAAGGCTTGAACCACAGGTCGAACCCCTCGATGTCGTAGACCTCTCCCTTGAAGGACACCCGGTCCTCCCGCAGGAGGGTGCGCACGATCTCGACGCACTCCCTGACCCGGGCTATGGGCTGTCCGAAGACGAGGCCGTGCTCCCCCTCCACCTGCACCCTGTGACTGGAGCCGACTCCCAGGATGAACCGTCCGTGGGAGAAGTGGTCCACGCACGCCGCCGCCATGGCGATGGTGGGCGGCGTCCTCACGAAGACGCTGGTGATGCTGGTCCCCAGCAGTATCTTCTCGGTGGCCACGGCGCACGCGGTCAGTATCGAGAACTGGTCGCCGCCGTGCCCCTCGGCCATCCAGGCGGACTCGTATCCCAGCTCCTCGGCCAGGCGCACACACTCCACGATGTCCCTGGGCGGCAGGCCCATGGACAGGGCCACTCCGGTACGCTCCATGCTTCTATCCTCCGGGTCTCCCGGCGCGTCTCGGCCTCTTCGCGGGCCGGGACCGGCCTAAAGGTCCAGGTGCTCCCTGAGAAAGGCCATGGACATCTCCATAACCTGTGTCTTGTACGGCTCGCCGTAGACCCCGTAGTGGGACAGGCCGGGGATCACCCACAGCTTCTTGGGCTCCCGGGTCCGCTCGTACATCTCGATGGCCTGCTCGGCGGGGCATATGGTGTCCCGGCCGGCGACGATGTACAGGGCCGCCCGGGGCGAGATGCGGTCCACCACGTCGATGGGCCTGAAACGGTGAAGCATCTCCTCCGACGCCAGGGAGTAGGGGGTGAGGGACGGGTCCTCCATGTGCGGCACCTTGCCCAGGATGGAGTCCCGCTCTTCGGCCTCGGCGGGGTCGGGCACCAGGATGTCCATCAGGTCCCGGAGCTGGGACTTTCCCGTCTTCACCCTGGTTCTGCGGTCCTCGGCGATGCGGTCCAGCAGGTGCCGCCACTCGTAGTCGCGCCTCACGCTCTGGGCCCATCTTCCGCCGTCGCTCCAGCCGGCGACGCTGATGGCGCAACGGACGCGGTCGTCGACGCCCGCCACGTAGGGGGCCATGCCCCCGCCGAAGCTCCACCCTATCAGGGCCAGGCGGTCGGGGTCCACCTTGGGGTTGGTCTCCAGGTAGGTCAGGGCGTTGCGTATGTCCTCGGCCTGCTCCTGGGGGTAGAGGCGCCCGCGCTCCCCCTCGCTCTCGCCCACACCCCGGTAGTCCCATATCAGGGCGACGAACCCGTCCCGGGCGAACTGCCGCCCTATCTCCGGGAACCAGAAGTACTCTTTGATGCCTATCATGCCCTGGCACAGCACGATGGCGGGACAGCTGCGGTCCTGGGCGTCGTCGGGCTCGAACAGCACCCCGGCGATCCTCAGTCCGTCGCTGTAGAAACCTATCTTGCTCTCCATGTCCGTCCTTTCTCGACGATAAGCGGCGCGGGCCGCCGGGGTCCGGGGTGGGCCCGCTACTCCGGGTCCTTGGGGGCCTTCTTGCCCCTCCTGGGGCGGAAGATCCAGAAGATCAGGAGGCCCGACGCGGCGAGAAAGATGGGGAGGCTGACCGCCGCGTTGTTCCCTGAGAAGTCCCTCACCCACCACCACCAGCCGACGCCCAGAATGGCCGCGCCCCAGAGCAGCCTCGCCACGGCCTGGGTCCCCTGGCGCGCCCGGTAGTAGTCGTCCCCCTCGGCGGTGTGCCCAGTGTTGGCGAAGTGGTTTTCCAGTGTGCTCTTCCAGGCGCTGGCGAAGCCGCACTGGCCGCACTCGTAGAGCTTAGGGAACATCGGGCATACTCCTCAGGGCGCTGGGGTATCCTCGAGACTCATAGGGCGGGACCGTGGCGAACGGCTGCTCCAGAGCAAGGCATGGAGTGGGTCGACCTTTCGAGGGGTGGGGCCCGGTGGAGTGTCCATGGCGGCTCCTCTCCCGGCTTCCGGGAATGGGGCGGGACTGGGACGGAGCTGAGGGGGTTGCCGCGGCGGGCGGGCGCCCGCCGCCCGTTACGTCGGTGGCCCCTATTTGGGTGGTCCCTATTTGGGTGGCCCGTTATTTGGGTGGGATTATTATGGGGAGGGGCTCGACGTCTTCCAGGCCCGGGGGGTTTATGTTGTCCAGGGCCTCCAGGATGGCGTTGAGGCTGTAGGTCACTTCCGTCAGCTCGGGGTCCTGGATCTCCAGGCCAACCGCGTGGCCCAGGGCTACTACCTCTTCCTTGGTCAGGTCAGCCATGTCGGCCTCCGGAGCCGCCCTGGATGTTCGTCCCGGTGTGCAGGTCGCTGGCGGCGGTGAGTGGATTATAGGACGCAACGCCGGGAGCGTCAACCGTTCCCGTCGCTGGCGGCGGGCCCAATCCGGTCCCAGTTGTCCCGGAACCAGGCCACCGTCCGCTCCAGGCCCTCCTCCAGTGACGTGGCCGGGTCGTAGCCCGCCAGCGTCCTTGCCCTGGAGATGTCTGCCCAGCGCCTGCTCTTCTTGTCCCAGTCCCGCCTGGGGAGGTGGCGGACTCCCGCCCCGTTGCCCGTGAGCCGGTTGACGGCTTCGGCCAGGTCGGCGATGCGGGTCTCCCGGCCCGAGCCCAGGTTCACGGCATGGCCTCCGGCGGCCGGGTAGAACCCCAGCCTGAGCAGCCCGTCGACGACGTCGCCCACGTAGGTGAAGTCTCGGGTCTCCTCGCCGGTGCCGGTGACCATGAGGGGCAGGCCCGACATGGCCCGGTGGACGAAGTTGGGGATGACGTTGCGGTACCGGCCCGGCGCCTCGCCGGGGCCGTAGGAGTTGAACAGCCTGGGCTTTACCACCTCCAGGCCCCGGTGGAGGTGGAAGTAGTCGCAGTACATCTCCCCCAGCACCTTGGTGATCTGGTAGGGGGTCTCGTGGGGAAGGGACCCGGCGCTCTCCCCCAGGGGCAGGGGCGCGTCGGAGTCGTAGATGGAGCTGGAGGAGGCGAAGACGAACCGCTCCACACCGGCGGCCGCCGACCGCTGGAGCATCCGCAGGGTCCCCATGCCGTTGACCGTCAGGTCCCGTTCCGGGTGCTCGACGGAGTTCTGGTTGGCGAAGAGGGCGGCCAGGTGGAACACCAAGCTTGGCTCCCTCCGGAAGACCTCGTCCAGCCCGGCCTCGTCGACCACGTCCCCATGCACGAAGAGGATGGACGGGTCCTCGGGGAGGTTCCACCGGGGCGCCGAGGAGAGGTCGTCCAGGACGATGACCGCGGCCCCAAGCCCGGCCAGGGCCCGGGAGAGGTTGGACCCGATGGAGCCCGCGCCGCCTGTTACCAGCACCGTCCTGCCCCGGTAGTGGTCCAGGTGCTCCGGCATCCCGGTCTCTACCCCTCCAGCCCCGGCTCTACGGGCCGGGACAGGCGCAGGGACTGCTGGGCGGCGAAGGTCGTCAGAGTCGTGGCGACGTACCCCTGGAAGGTCCCGTCCAGGGGCCGGCCCTCCACCAGCGACTTGGCAAGGCCTCGCACCTCCGAGGCGTGGCCCCAGTCTGGGCCGGTGCGCAGCTTCATCCTGCGGGTGCGGCCCCGGTGCGTGTAGCTCGCGGCGCGAAAGTTGTCTATGACGCCCACGGCCCCGCCGCCGAACACCTCGATGCGCTCCTTGGGGTAGCCCTTGTCCCCGCCGGCCGCGTAGCTGATGGACGCTATGCCGCCGTCGGCCATCTTCAGGGTGATCGCCACGTTGTCGGTGACGTCGTACCCCGCCGAGGAGAGGGACTCGGCGTGGACCCGGACGGCGTGGGAGCCGGTGAGGAGCTGGACAAGGTCCACGAAATGGCACACCTCCCCGATTATGCGTCCCCCGCCCTCCTCCGGGTCGTACGTCCAGTGGTCCGGGGGAAGAGGGCCCGCGTTCACCGTGTAGTGGACGGACATGGGCTCCCCGCACCGGGAGAACCGGTCCCTCAGCCATCGGACTGTTGCGGAGTAGCGGCGGTTGAACCCTACCATGAGGACCGGCGGCCTGTCCGTGTCCCTGGAGGCCCGGTAGGCTTCCTCCACCCGGGCAAGCTGTCCCCGGTCCAGGGCCAGGGGCTTCTCCACGAAGACGTGCTTCCCCGCCTCCAGGCAATCGGCGGCCATGGCGGCGTGGGAGCCGTGGCGAGTCAGCACGAACACCAGGTCCACCTCGGGGTCCTGGACGACCTCCCGGTAGTCGGTGGCGCAGTAGTCGAACCCGGACCGCTGTGCGGCGTGCCGGGCGCTCAGCCCCGTGGACGCCGCGATGCCCCTCAGCGTCAGTCCGGGGGTCTTCTTAAGCGCCGGGAGCATCGTGCTCCTGGCGAACAGCCCTCCGCCGATGACCCCCACCCCAAGCCCTGCCTTGGGGGACGGGGAGCGTGCCTTCTCCAGGCCCAGGCGGACCCTCCGGGAGGTCGGGCCCGAGGGCCCCTGTTCGGGGTAGGTCAGGACCACTCCGATGTAAGGCTCTTCCCCTTCCAGGATCAGGCGGTAGGCGTCCTGGGCCCGGTCGAGCGGGAACCGGTGGGTTATCAGGTCGTCGACGCGCACTCTGCCGTCCTCCAGGAGCCTGAGAAACTCCCCGATGTTCCGTCCCGCCGTCCACCTGGCGTAGCCGATGGGGTAGTCCAGGCCCTTGGCTGTGTAGGCGGGGTCGTAGACTCCGGGCCCCCACGCCCGGGAGACGACCAGCTCCAGCTCCTTGTCGTAGAACGCCCGGCGGGGCACCTCCAGCCCCACCTGTCCGGTGGCGACGATGCGCCCCTTCTCGCGGCACAGCTCGGCCGCCTGCTCCAGGGGCTCGTTGCTGTCCGACGAGGCCATCACTATCACCGCGTCCACGCCCTTGCCCGTGGTGGCCCTGTGGCACGTCGCGGCCAGCTCCCCGTAGTCGGTGGCGGCAGACTCGGCGCCTCGGCCCAGGGCCATCTCCGCCCGCCGGGGGTCGATGTCCATGCCGATGACGTGGCATCCGGCGGCCTTCAGCACCTGCACGGCGATCTGGCCCAACAGTCCCAGGCCCAGCACGACCGCCGTGTCCCCCAGGCCCACGTGGGCCAGGCGCACCGCCTCCAGGGCGATGCCCCCCAGGGCGACAAAGGCCGCCGACTCCGCCTGTACGCCGCCGGGAATCCTGGCGCACAGGTTCGCCGGCACCGACGCCACCTCCTGGTGCGCGGCGTACCCCTGGCCGGTGCAGGCTACCCGGTCGCCCACGGCGAGGCCGTCGACCCCCTCACCCACCTCCACGACGACACCAGCTGAGGAGTAGCCCAAAGCCACGGGGACGTCCAGCCTTCCCATGGCCTGGCGCCAGGCCTCCAGCACGCCGTCGGCCTTTGCCTTGGCGATGACCCGCTTCACCAGGTCGGGACGGGCCATGGCCTTGCCCAGGAGGGACTTGTGGGCCAGCTCGATCATCGACCTCTCGGTGCCACTGCTGACCAGCGACGCCGTGGTGCGCACCAGCACCTGCCCGCGCCCCGGCAGTCCCACGGGGACCACGTCGACGCTGAGCCGCCCCGTCCGGTAGTTTTGCGATACCTGTCTCATGGTCCCCTGCTGGAACGCTCCGCCGGGCCCGCCCTACCCGTTGGACCGGCGAACGCACCCATGATACCGTAGCCGCCGGGGAGGAGGCCAAGCTCCGGTGCCCGTGGATAAGGCTGGAAACGGGACGGGGCGCGGAGCATCGCCGGTCATGCGGCCTTGGCCCGGGCCGCGCGGCCCCTCCAGCCGGAGACTATCTCCTGAAAGCGGCCCTCCATCTCGGGCAGCAGCCTCCGGCGCTCGAACCGCTCCACGGCCGCGGTCCTCCCCGCCTCTCCCATGCGCCTGCGCAAGTCGGGGTCCCGCAGGCCCAGTATGGCCTGCGCCATCGCCTCGGGGTCCTGGGGCGCCACCACCACCCCGCACCCGGTCTGCCGCACCAGGTCGGCCGCCTCTCCCTCCAGGCCAGCCAGGACGGGACGCCCGGCGCTCATGTAGTTGAGCAGCTTGGTGGGGATGGTGCCCTGGCGGAATGGGGCCCTGTTCAGGTGCGTCAGGAGCACGTCCGCGGCCGACGTGAAGGCGGACATGGCCGTCGCCGGCTTGGGCGGTATGAACAGGACGTTGTCCAGGCCCTGGTCCCCTGCCAGGGAGGCCAGCCTGTCCCGGTCCGCCCCGCCGCCTACGAACACCAGCAGCACGTCGTTCTCGCCCCGTTCCCTCAGCAGCCGGGCCGACTCCACGGCGGTGTCCAGCCCCTGGGGAAGGCTGATGTTGCCCGTGTACATGACGACCAGCCTGTCGCCGAACCCGTACTCCCGCCGGACCTCCTCGGCCTCGTGCGCGGCCGCCGGCCTGAAGAAGCACGTGTCCACCCACAGGGGATGCACCTCGGTCTTGGCCTCGGGGACGCCGGTCTCCACCACGTCCTCGCGCATCCGGTTGGAGTAGAAGTACAGGTAGTCGGCGGCGGAGTAGACGAACCGCTCCAGCCCCAGGGCCAGCCGGATGGCGGTCCGGCCCTTGAGGACGCCGAGATGGATCGGCTCCTGGGGCCACAGGTCGTGGACGTCGACCACCAGGGGCGCTCGAAACAGCCTGCTCAGCACGTACCCCGACACTCCTAGGAACAGGGGAGGCGAGTAGACGTAGACCAGGTCGGGCCGCCCTGACCTGACGCCGCCGTACATGGACGTCAGCATGAAGGACAGGTGGTTCTTCATGCGGGGCCAGAAGTCGCGCCTGGACCTGGGGATGAAGAGGAAGGTGCGCGCCACCTTCACGCCCCCCCGCGTCTCCTGGCGGTACAGGCGCCGCCGGTACCCGTCGTAGACCACGCCGTCGGGGTAGTTGGGGAACCCCGTGACGACGGTAACCTCGTGGCCCTGCTCCGCTAGGTAGCCCGCCATCTCCGACACCTTCTGGGACGCCGACGCCGGCTCCGGCGGGTAGTATTGGGTCAACAGAAGGAGTTTCACGCCCGGCCCGCCGCCTTCAGGGCCTGCCGGTACACCGCCTCGTGCGTGTCGGCGCACCGGGCGGGCGAGAACATCTCGCGGACCCGTTCCCTACCCCGCGACCCGATGGACGCCGCGTGCTCCCGGTCCTCCAGCAGCGACATGACCGCCGCGGCGATGGCCTCGGGGTCCTTGGGCCTTACCAGGATGCCCGTCTCCCCGTCCTGGACGATCTCGGGAATGCCCCCCACCTCCGACGCGACCACAGGCAGCCCCGCGGCAAGTCCCTCGGCTATTGCTATGCCGAAGGACTCGGAGACGGACGGCTGCACCAGGACGTCGGCGGCGTGGAGGATGTCCGTAACGTCGGAGCGAAACCCCGTGAAGACCATCGCGTCTTCGAGACCCAGCGCCCGGGCCTCGTCGTGAAGGAGGCCCGCGTACTTCGTGCGTCCCTCGAGGGTCTGCCCCACGACTGCGAACCGGGCCTCGGGAAACCGCTCCTTGACCACGGCGGCGGCCCGCACGAAATACATGTGGCCCTTGGCCGGGTACAGGTTGCCCACGGTGACGATCATCGGCGAGCTCTCAGGGATGCCCAGTTCGCCGCGCACCCAGCCGCGGGTCCCGGCCTCGGCTGGGCCGCGGACGTCGATGGGGGGGTACAGGGCTTCGACGGGCCTGTGGAACACGTCTCCCTGGGAGCCCATGTACTCCCGGCCCATCTCCACGGACGACGCGGCCACCACGTGGGGGACCAAGTAGACCAGGGGCTTGAAGCTCTTCCAGACAAGGGGGTAGGGCATCCCGTTGATGTGCCACACTACCCCGCAGCCCGCCAGCCTACCGGCGACGGCCCCCTGCACGTGAGTGACGTCGTGCTGGTGTACCACGGAGATGCCCTCGTCCCGAATCAGCCGGACCACCCTTCGAATCGAGCCCCAGAGGTGCGCCAGCCATCCCAGGTGGGAGAGGGGGTTGGCCGTCGCCCGGGGCCTCCTCATACCCGGGACCCGGTGGTGCTGGACCCCGGCTTCCTCCAGCATCTGCCCGAACGCCCCGGTGCCCTGGGGGATGGCCACCACCGTTTCCACTCCTCTGTGCTTCAGCGCCGCCGCCATCCTCAGTATCCGCATCTGGGGACCGCCGACCCGGTCCTCGGCAATGACGTTCAGCACCCTCAGGCTATTTCTCCTTCAGCTCTCGTACGAGCTGCAGGTATTGCCGTGCGCTCTCGCTCCAGCTCCCCATGGACTCTACCCGCCGTCGGCCGTTCTCGCCCATCCGTGCCCGCTCCTTCTCATCTCGAAGCAGGCGCAGAATGGCGCTTCCCACGGCGTCGGCGTCGGACGGAGGAACCAGGAGGCCCGTCTCGCCGTGGGCCACCGCCTCGGGGACGCCCATCACGTTGCACCCGACCACGGGTCTCCCGAAGGCCCCGGCCTCGGCGAACACCAGGCCGAACCCTTCTACGGCGGACGGCATGGCGAACACGTCGCAGGCATCGTACAGGGCGAACTTCTCGGACTCGGACACCGTCCCCAGAAACGTGACCGCGCCTCGCAATCCAGGCGACAGCACTGCTTCGACCGTGCGCTCGAGCTCGACCCTGTACGGCCCGTCGCCTGCCACGACGTAGTGGGCGTCCGGGTACTCGGCAAGGACTCGAGGCATGGCGCCCATGACCCACTGGATGCCCTTGCTCTCCGACAGCCTGGCAACCGTGAGGATGACGGGACGGTGGCCGCTGGGATATCCGCGTTCTCTCAGGGAGCCCATCGCCTCGTGGACCCGGGTGGCATCTTCTCGCCAGGCATCCACGGCGTCGATGTCGACAGCGTTGGGAATGACGGTAGTGCGGACGCGTTTCGAGCGTGCGAAATTGGTCACGTCGGCCTCGGTGGCGCTGGACACGCAGACGTTCACGTTTGCCAGTCGCAGACTGAGGTGCAAGAGCCACTTGCGCCAGCTCCGGGTCAAGCCCGAACCCATGTAGCGGGGCATGTGATGAACAATGTGGATAACGGGAACGCGGGCCGCCTTGGCCACTAGGCAGCACGCTGGGACCATGGACGGTGACTGATTGGCGACTATGTATTCGGCCCGCCTCCGGCGAAGTGCATGATACAGGTCCCACACAAAGCGGAGCCGTCCCAACACGGGGTATGGGCTGGTCCAACGCCCCGAACCCAGAAACTGGCCATGGATGCGCTCGATGGGATAGCCGCAGGTGGCCTCGAACCACTCCATCTCCCGGGGTTCCGGGCACCGACTGTAGTGGGTAGGATGGGGACAGGACACGGTGACGAAAGTGATGTCTTCGCCCAGTCTGGTCAGATGTCTCGTTACCTGGTGGGCGTGCACCTCCCCTCCGCCAAGGTGGGAGCCGCACAGGTAGGACGCCATCAATCCAGCGCCCACGGACGCCTCCAACCTTGCTCTGGCCGGCATGCCCAGCCCATCAAGTGCTTTGGCCCCCTCCCGATCATCATGTTCTCAGAGACGAGGCCCCTTGCCAGGAGCGCCGGGGAAGAATTGTTCCTCCGGAGGAACAATTAAGGGACAATTCGGTCACGGGTGCGAAGAGCCTCCAGCACCTCGTTGGGTACCGCCGCCCACCAGTGTCCATAGGGGGAATTGACCCGTTGGCGTGTGTCACCAGGGTATCAGTCTGGGGAGCGACTCTCGGGCCTGTCAAGGGAGGTGTGTCATTGGCCTTCGTGGTGCGGTCGGCTAACGGATTGTGGGATATACGAATCCCTAGGTCTGTCGGATGACCAGGCTACGGAGGTCCTGAGCGACCTGGTCATACCAGGGTCCGCTCCGGAAGAACTCGCCCCGCTCCTTGGCCCCGACCCGTAACCGCCGGTATAGGTGGGGGTCGTTCAGTATCCGGTGAATCGCGGCCTTCAGACCCTCGACGGAACGGGGCTCCACCAGCAGACCGTTTTCCTCGTGCTGCACTACTTCGGAGATGCCTCTTAACCTCGTGGCAATGACGGGGACGTGGCACTGGAAGGCTTCTACGATGGTCCCCGGTTGGCCTTCCGCTGCAAAAAAAGTGGGCAGCAGCAGCAGGTCGTGCTCCGAGAGCGCTCGCGGGACATCCGCCGGGTCCAGGACGCCGCAGTAGGTCGCCTTCGGATGACCGTCGAATGCCGCCATGTCAAATCCGAAGCTGGGCGGGCCATACACGTAGAGGTGGCATTGTTCGGGCAAGGAACGGCAGGCCTCCAGCAACTCGTATATCCCTTTTCGCGAGTCCAATCGCGATATGAACACCAGGCTTCGAACGGTGTCCCTGGATCCGGTCTCGGGAGTCTCGATATCCCTCGTGTTCGGCAGCCACCTGAAATCGGCGAACTCGGGAAAGTCGCCGATGATCTGTTGGACCTCAACGTAGACCCGGGCAGACCGCATCCAAGTCCACCGGGACAGCTGCCGGATAGACGTCGAGTAGGAGAGGCCAAGGTTGCCACCGAAGAACCGGATTGCCAGAGGTCGGCGGGCAACTCTGCAAATGCCCCAGATCAACGGAACCAAAAGGGAAAGCTGGGGGTTTGGGGATGTGTTGAAGAATACCAGTTGAGAACGCCGGGAGTGCTTCAAGATGTTATAGCTCTGGGGCAGGAGCATCACCGATTTGGCGATCCAACGTCTCCAACGGCTGCCCACCTTATCTATATGAAGCCAGAACCACGGGTGAAGGACCTTCACGTCGAAGCCCCGTGCTCCTAGCTCTTCGACCGTTTTCGCAAAGAGCACCTCGGCCCCTCCGATGTTGGACGCAGTTAGAGGCGGTCCGATGCAGAGAACTTTGATGGATTTGTTCTGTTGGTCCATGTGTGACCTGGTCGCCCTCTTCCGGGTTCCCCTACGCCGACGATGCCACCAGCCGCGAGTAGTGGCCCTCCCGTGCCAGCAGCTCCTCGTGGCTTCCCTCCTCGATCACCTCGCCCTGGTCCAGCACGATGATCTTGTCGGCGTACCGGATGGTGGACATGCGGTGGGCGATGATGATCACCGTCCGGTCCCGGGACACGCTGTATATCGCCTCCTGCACCAGCCTTTCCGACGCCGTGTCCAGGGAGCTGGTCGCTTCGTCGAAGATCAGTATCTCCGGCGAGCTCAGCACGGCCCTGGCTATGGCCACGCGCTGCTGCTGCCCCCCGAGAGCTTCATGCCCCGGTCTCCGATGACGGTGTCGTAGCCCTCGGGCAGCTCCTGGATGAACCCGTGGGCGTTGGCCGTCTTGGCGGCCTGGACGACGGACTCGCTGGAGTGGCCGTTCCTGCCGAAGACGATGTTGTCGACCACGCTGGAGTTGTGGATGAAGGGGTCCTGGCTCACCAGCCCTATCCTGCCCAGCCAGGCGCTCTGCTTCAGCTCCGGCAGGGGCACGCCGTCCACGGTGACCCTGCCCCCGTCGGGCTGGAACAGGCCCAGGACCAGGTTGACGAGGGTGGTCTTCCCCGCCCCCGAGGGGCCGACCACCGCCGTCACCTTGCCCTTCTCGAACACCAGGTCCACGCCCTTCATCAGCGGCTCCCTCCCCCGGTGGGCGAAGGAGACGTCCTCGAAGGCGATGCCCCGTTCCAGCCGGTCCAGGACCACCGTCCCGTCGGGCCTCTTGGGCACCAGGCTGGTCATCGCCAGGTGCGCCCGGTCCACGTCGGGCAACAGCCCCATTATCTCCATGCGCAGGCGTCCAAAGGAGGTCAGGGCCGGCAGCATCTGCACCAGCGCTATGCCGAAGACCCCCAGCTTGGGCAGGAGGTCGACGAGGTCGCCGGGGCTGAGGGCCTTGATGGCCAGGACGAAGCCCAGCATCACCAGGACGGCGGAGACCTCCATCAGGGGCCTGGGTATGGCCATCCAGGCCATGAGCCTGCCGTGGGCCTCGGCGTGGTCCCTGGTCTGCCGGTCGAAGCGCCCGGCCCACTGGCCGGTGACGCCAAGGGCTATGATCTGGCGAATGCCGCTGATGAGCTCGTTGGCGATGACGTTCTGCTCGGCGCCCGCGGCGGCCCTCCTCCGGCCCAGGTTGAAGGACACGGTCCGGGACAGGTGGTGGATCAGGACGTAGTAGAGGAGGCCAAGGCCGACGAAGGGCAGGAAGCCCATGGGGAATATGAGGCCTAGTATGACGGCTATGGTCACCGCCCTCAGCAGGAAGGCCGTCATCTGGGGCCCCCTCAGGAGGAGCTGGCCCACCGCCACCGGGGCCGTCAGGCTGTTGTAGAGCAGCGTGCCCTGCCGGTTGTCCAGGAAGAACTGGTACCGCCCCGATGCGTACCGGTCCATTATCTCGCTCTGCACGCCGTACAGCACCTTGCCGCTGGTGTAGCCCGTGAGCGCCTCCAGCGCCACCGAGAAGAGGGTCTTGGCGACGAAGAGGGCCATCAGCAGCACCGTGGCGGCGACCAGCGGGTCCGAGAGGGGCACCAGACCGGCCATGTTGTGGACGAACCCCAGGAGGCTGCCCGTCTCCTCCTCGGGGCCGCCCAGGAGCGACGAGAACACGGGGAGGAACGCGGCCACGCTGAGGCTCTCCAGCACCGAGGTGGCCAGGATCAGCGCCAGGATCGATCCCGTGAGCAGCTTGTAGCGCCCCAGGAAGTAGAGGACCGCGGTGTACCGCGGGCCGCCAATGTAGGCTCTTTCGCTCATTGCCACGAGACTACCGGCATAACGGCGCTTTCAGCCCCCGGCACGCCGGTCACCGCCGGCAGCGGGGTTGTGTCCCTCACCCCGCACCGCGCTCCGGGGTCGCACCCGTGGTCGACAGGATGATGTCCGCCGCCGCGGGCAGGTCCGGGGCGGACAGTGCACCCCGATGCCTCGCGGCGCCGGCGCCCACGCGGATGCCGCGGACCCCGGCGGCCCGGGCCGCGTCCATGTCCCCTTGGCGGTCCCCCACCATGAACGACCGGGACATGTCCACCCCCCAGCGGGCGCCCGCGGTCACCAGCATCCCCGGCTGCGGCTTGCGGCACCCGCACTGCACGTCGTAGGCCGGCAGCGCCGCGCCCGGGCGGTGGGGGCAGTAGCAGATCCCGTCCAGGAAGGCGCCCCGGGAGTAGAGGCGCCCGGCCATCTCCCGGTGCACCTCCAGCAGGCCTTCCTCGGTGATCAGGCCCATCCCCACCGCCGCCTGGTTGGTGGCCACTATGACCAGGTACCGCTCCTGGAGGCGGGCGACGGCCTCGGGGACGCCGGGCAGGACGCGCAGCTGGCCGGGGTGGGTCACGTTGCCCACCTCCTCCACGATCACGCCGTCCCGGTCCAGGAACACCGCGGGGCTGGCGGACCCGGGGCCCGGCCGCGCCGGGCGCGTGCCATCGGGATAGGAGGGGAGGTGTATGTTGCCCTCCAGGCGGACCATTCCGGAGAGGAGCTTCGCCACCTTACCTGACGTCCTGGGCGTTCATGATCTTCCCGGTCAGCAAGTTACATGTCCGTTGGCTGGGAGCGGTCTTGGGCAGTGCTCCGCCCATCGCCTCGCCTGTGCCGTCGAGGCGCGTGCCTGGGATCTTCCATCCATCGCCCGTACCCATGGGCTCTATTGGCGCAACGGCCCGCCGCCGCAGCGCGTATCCGTGCCCGGCCAGGGTCCTAGAGGCCGGCCCCCACGCCGCCGGGCGCCATCCTGCCGTATCCCGCGACCCAACCTGGGGCTGTCCCCCATCGGGACGCCACCTCCAGGTCCGTTGGGTCCAGGGTGGTCGGCAGCCGCCGGCCCAGCCAGTTGAGGAACACCTCGCACCGGTCCCTGGAGGGAAGGTACCTCCTGAACAGGGCGTCCAGGCCCGTGAGGGGCCCCGACTTGACTTGGAGCCGGTCGCCCTTCCGGAAGACCTGCCCGTAGCCGCCCTGGTTCCATGCCAGCACCCGCGACCGCACCTCCTCCACGCCGTCCTCGCCGATGGGGGACGGCGTCTCCCGCGCTGGCAGAAAGTAGGTGACGCCGGGGGTCCACATCGCCCGGGCCCAGCCCTCGGGGTCGTCGTCGCTCACCCGGCAGAAGAGGTAGCCCGGGAAGAGCTCCTCCCACGCGGTCAGGCCCCTCTTGACCACGGCAATCCGGGGGTTGTACACCTCGCAGCCCCACCGACGCATGTGCTGCTCCACCAGCGCCGACCGGTTCCGCTTGACCCTGGCAACGTACCAGTCATGGGGCATTGGAGTCCTCCGTGGCCCCGGGCAGCAGCGAGACGATCCTGTCCTGCGCGATGCCCAGACTTCGTAGATGTCCCCGCTTCTCCTCCACGCCCTCCAGCGCGGCGATGATCACCCGGTCGTGGTCGGTGGGGGGCGACGCCTCCACGTCCCGCACGTGGGAGCCCAGGAACTTCCCGTTGGCCGGGGTGGAGGCGCTGTAGACGTCGACCTCCTCGATGCCGGCCTCCCGCAGGGCCAGGTAGACCAGCTCCGCCAGCTCCCCAGTCCCGAATATCGCCACCCGGGACTCGGCGTGGAGCTCCAGGGGGGCCAGCTCCTGCCGGAGGGTCTGGCGAATGGTCTGGTAGTGGCCCAGGAACCTCTGGATGTAGGAGACCGTCAGCTGGACCTTGCGCGTAAACCCCCTGGGCGTCAGGGCGTACAGCCGCCGCTTCCACCTGGCCCGGGTGACGCGGATGTACCCCTTCTGGGCCAGGTTGCGCACCAGCGCGTTGGTCAGCCCCAGCGCGATCCCCAGCCTGCGGGACAGGTCCCGCTGGGTCACGTCGGGAGCGTCGTACACCTCCGTCAGGAGCTGCAGCTGCCGGTAGCTCGACGTGTCCATCGGGTCGTGGTGTTCACTTCGTGAACGCATGGCCCTGACATTAATGACACCCCCGGAGACGGATGTCAAGGGTTTTCGGTTCAAATCGTGAACGTCAATTGTCGGCTGTATCGTGAAGCTATGAACGTTACGGGCCATTCCATTCACGTCACTTGACACCCGGTGGTCCGATGGTCACAATAGGTATCCGTCCGCGGCAACGCGCGAGGAGGCGGCATGGACAGAGCCGACATACCGTACCTATCGGCCGGCGACCTCTCCAGGCTCATCGGGAAGAGGGAGGTCTCCCCCGTGGAGGCCGCCGAGGCCTACCTGGACCGCATCGACGACCTGGACTTCAAGTTCAACGCCTACCTGACCGTGACCCGTGACCTGGCCATGGACGCCGCCCGGCAGGCCGAGCGGGACATCGCCGCGGGCAACCACAGGGGTCCCATGCACGGCGTGCCCGTGGCCGTCAAGGACCAGTTCTGGAGCAAGGGCATCCGCTCCACGGGCGGGTCGCGTATCCTGATGGACTTCGTTCCCGACGACGACGCCACGGTGATCGCCAACCTGAAGAGGGCCGGCGCGGTCCTGCTGGGCAAGACCAACGTCACCGAGTTCGCGGTTACCGGCTACACCCACCGGTTCAGCACCCCGCGCAACCCCTGGGACCTGGACCGCTACACCGGCGGCTCCAGCGGCGGCTCCGGGGCCGCGACCGGGGCGTTCATGTGCGCCACCTCCCTGGGCGAGGACACCGGCGGCTCCATACGCTGCCCGGCCACTTGGTGCGGCCTGGTGGGACACCGGCCCTCCTGGGGCAGGGTCAGCCGGTACGGCGTCATGCGGGGAGTCTGGTCCATGGATGCCGTCGGCCCCATCTCCAGGACCGTGGAGGACGCGGCCATCACCCTGGGCGCCATCGCTGGTCACGACCCCAGGGACCCATATACCTCGGACACCCCCGTACCCGACTACCGGGCCGCCCTGGACGGGGACGTGAGGGGGATGAAGGTGGGTGTCATCTCCGAGATCATGCACAGCGACCTGGTGGAGCCCGAGGTCCGGGACGCCGTGTCCCGGGCGACGACGGTCCTGGGCGGCCTGGGGGCCGCGGTGGAGGAGGTGTCCATACCCCTCTCCACGGCGGCCAGCGCCGTGTCGGGGACGTTGCTGGGAGTCGAGCCCGCCGCCACTCACCGCAAATGGATCAGGGAGCGGCTGCAGGACTACGGGCACGACAACCGCATCGGCCTGGTCGTGGGCAGCATCATGCCGGCCCAGGCCTACTACAAGGCCCAGAAGCTCAGGTCCATGATCAGGGCCCAGGTGCACGCCGCGCTGGACGCCTACGACGTGTTGGTCCTTCCCACCAGCGGCAGGCCGGCCCCCGAGGTGGAGGACGACCCGGTCATCACCAGCAAGGAGACCTCCTCCAGGCTGGCGTTCCTGTTCACCCGCATCTTCAACCTCGCCAGCGCCCCGGCCCTGTCGGTGCCCTGCGGGTTCACCTCCGGCGGCCTCCCCATCGGCATGCAGATCGGGGGCCGACCCTTCGGAGACGACGTCGTGCTGAAGGTGGCCCACGCCTACGAGCAGGCCACATCCTGGCACACCATGAGGCCCACCCATGCTTAACACGACATCGCGCTACGACGTTATCGTGGTTGGCGCCGGCAACGCGGCCCTCACCGCCGCTCTCTCCGCCAGCCAGGCCGGGGCCCGGGTCCTGGTGCTGGAGAAGGCCCCCGAGGCGGAGAGGGGCGGCAACAGCCGGTTCAGCGGCGGCCTGTTCCGCTTCGCCTACGACGGCATCGAGGAGCTGAAGCCATTCCGCCGGGACCTCTCCTCCGCCGATTGGGACCGGGTTGAAGCGGGCCACTACGACACCGACCGGTACTACCAGGACATCATGCGGGTGACCCAGGGCCAGGCCGACCGGGACCTGTCCCTCAAGCTGACGGGCGAGTCCTACTCCACCCTGGCGTGGATGACCGAGCTGGGCGTGGACTGGGACTGGACCTCCCTCTGGTCCGTGGACTCGGGGGAGCGCCTCCGGTTCAACCCGGGCGCAGTCCTGGAGGCCAGGAACAAGGGCGTTGGCCTCATGGAATCCCTCTACCGGGCGGTGGGCCGGGCGTCCATAGACGTGGCCTACGACGCCAAGATGACCGCCTTCCTCCAGGACGGGCGCGGCGGGGTCACCGGGGTGCGCATACGCACGCCCGACGGCACCGAAGACGTCCCCGCCGGCGCCGTGGTCCTGGCGTCGGGCGGCTTCGAGGCCAACGCGGAGATGCGGGCCCGCTATCTGGGCCCCGGGTGGGACCAGGTGAAGGTCCGCGGGACCAAGTTCAACACGGGGGAGACCCTGCGCATGGCCCTGGAGCTGGGCGCCAAGCCCGTGGGCCACTGGCAGGGATGCCACGCGACCCCGGTGGACGGCGACTCGGCGCCCGTGGGAGACCTGCGCCTCACGGACAGGACCAACCGCCTCTCCTATCCCTACTCCATCATGGTCAACGTGCTGGGGCGTCGCTTCATCGACGAGGGAGAGGACACGGGGGGCTATACATACGCCAAGACGGGGCGGGCCGTTCTGGCCCAGCCCGGCGCCATCGCCTACCAGATATTCGACGCCAAGACCGTCCACCTGCTGGAGGAGCGGTACTCCACCGGCGCCCCGGTGGTCTCCGAGACCATCGAGGGGCTGGCCGGCGGTCTCTCCATTCCCGCGGACGCCCTGTCCCAGACGGTGGCCGAGTACAACGCCGCCGTGCTGCCGGGGAGGTTCGACCCCGCGGTGAAGGACGGCAAGGGCACGGCCGGCCTGGAGCCCCCCAAGTCCAACTGGGCGCTGCCCCTGGACACGCCCCCCTACACGGCCTACTCCGTGGCATGCGGCATCACCTTCACCTACGGAGGCATCCAGATCGACACCCAGGCGCGGGTCATCGACACCGAGGACAACCCGGTCCCCGGCCTCTACGCCACCGGGGAGATAACCGGGGGCTTCTTCTTCCACAACTACCCCGGCGGCACCGGCCTGATGCGCGGCGCGGTGTTCGGGCGCATCGCCGGGGCCAACGCCGCCGCCGAGGGTGCGGGCAAGTAGCCGATGTACGAGACCCGCCGCCTGGCCGAGTTCGCGGCGGTGTGCCGTTACCAGGACCTCCCGCCCCCCGTCGTCGAGGCCGTCCGGGTCTACGTGCTCGACAACCTGGCCAGCGGCCTGGTGGGCTCCCGCACTCCGTGGGCCGACATGGTCGGCGACTTGGTCCGGGAGACGGCCCCCGACGGCCCCTGCTCCGTGTTCCAACGACCCTGGACCACGTCCCCGTCCCATGCGGCCCTGGTCAACGGGACCATGATCGGCGGCTTCGAGACGGACCACGCCTTCGTCCCCGGCTCCTGCCACCCCAGCGCCGCCGTCTTTCCCGCGGCCCTGGCCGTCGCCGAGAAGCGCCGGCTGGACGGACGGTCCTTCATCGCGGCGGTGGCCGCCGGCTACGAGCTGGCATGCCGGGTGGGCGCGGCCGCCACCCGGTCGGTGGAGGACCAGCGGGGGTTCCACGGCCCGGGGACCAACGCGCCCTTCGGCGGAGCGGCGGGCTCGGGCCGGTCCCTGGGGCTGGACACGGAGGCGATGGTCAACGCCCTGGGTATCGCCGGCTCCCACGCCGGCGGGCTGCTGGAGTTCGCCCGGGAGGGGGCGATGACCAAGCGTCTCCACGTGGGCCGCGGCGCCCAGATGGGGCTGGAGAGCGCCCTCCTGGCGTCCCGGGGGTTCACAGGGCCCTCCACCGTGCTGGAGGGTGAGAAGGGGTTTCTGCGCGTCTACTCTCCCAGCCCCCGCCCCGAGCTCCTGCTGGAGGGCCTGGGAGAGCGTTACCTGCTCATGGACATGCTGGTCAAGGCCTATCCCTGCCACGCATCCTTCCACCCAGTCGTCGAGGGCATCCACCGTCTCAGGGCCGGCGGCGGCATCGGGCCGGGCTCGGTGGAGTCCGTGCGGGTGGTGGGGTACGAGCGCATGATAAAGCGCCACGACCAGCGGGAGCCCACCAGCGTTCTGGGCGCCCAGTACAGCCTGCCCTTCTCCGTGGCCGTCGCCCTCTGCCGGGACATCGCAGACCCCTCCACGTACAGCGAGGAGACCCTGTGGGACCCGGCCATCCGGAGGCTGGCGTCGTCTGTGGAGTTGGCCGTGGACGGGGACCGGTTCGGCGGGCCCGGCCGCCCGGCCGCCGAGGTGTCCCTGTCCGTCGCGGGGTCCGTCCACACCTTCCAGGTGGCGGGGTGGAAGGGCGCTCCCGGCAACCCCTACAACTTCGAGGAGATGGCCGCCAAGTTCCGGCGTTACGCGGCCGGGTCCCTGGACCCGGAGAGGGCCGAGCAGGTGGTGCGGACAGTCTCGACCCTGGAGGACGCCGACGTGGGCGACCTGGCCGCGCTGCTGAGGGCGGAGGGTACCCGATGATGGTCCGGGGCGTCGGCATCATCGGGTACCCCATCCGCCACTCCATCTCCCCGGTGTTCCAGCAGGCGGCCCTGGACCACCACTCACTGGACGCCACCTACACGGCGTGGGAGGTGACCCCCGAGGGGCTCGGGGACTTCATGGCCGAGCTGCGGCGGGCCGACGCCCTGGGCATCAATGTCACTGTCCCCCATAAGGAGACGGTGATACCCTACCTGGACGAGGTCGACGGCTGGGCCTCCGACGCGGGCGCGGTCAACACCGTCCGCAAGGACGGCGCCGCCCTCGTCGGGCATAACACCGACGGCATCGGATTCATCCGTGCGCTGGAGGGGGAGGCCGGGTTCGCCCCCCGGGGGCGGAGGGCCCTGATCGTCGGGGCGGGCGGCTCGGCCCGGGCGGTGGCCCTGGCCCTGGCCCGGTCTGGCGTCGCCTCCATCACCATCGCCAACCGCACCCTGCAGAGGGCCGGGGACCTGGCTGCCGCCGTGTCCGGCCGGGGGGCGTCGTCGGGCCGGGAGCCTCCGCCGAGAATAGAGGCCGTTTCCCTGGACCACGTAAACGAAGCCGCCTCCTCGGCCGACCTGATCGTCAACTGCACCACCCTGGGCATGAGGCACGGGCCCGACGAGGTGGGGACGCCGCTGAGGGCCGACCACATACCCTCCGGCGCCTTGGTCTACGACCTGGTGTATAATCCTCCCGATACGCCCCTGCTGATGGAGGCCAGGAAGGCCGGGGCCGCCACGCTGGGAGGCCTGGCGATGCTCGTCTACCAGGGGGCCGCCGCCTTCGAGTACTGGACGGGGCTGGAGGCGCCGGCGGAGGTGATGATGAAGGCGGCGAGAGGGGCGCTGTGACGTATCTACCGGCAACGGCAGCCCCCGGGAGGTCTCATTGGTCCGGTTCCTGACGGCGGGAGAGTCCCACGGGCAGGGGCTGGTCGTCATCGTCGAGGGTGTCCCGGCGGGGCTCCCCCTGGACGAAGACTACATCGGCTCCCACCTGGCCCGGCGGCAGCGGGGCTACGGCCGGGGTGGCCGGATGCTCATCGAGCGGGACCGGGCCGTCATCCTCTCCGGAGTGCGCCATGGCCTGACCCTGGGGAGCCCCATCGGGATGACCCTGGAGAACCGCGACTGGGTCAACTGGCAGGAGTCCATGAGCGTCGTCCCCGTGGAGGGCGAGGTGGCGCGGATTACCCGGCTGCGCCCGGGCCACGCCGACCTTCCGGGGGCCATGAAGTACGGCTTCCAGGACGTGCGCAACGTCCTGGAACGGGCCAGCGCCAGGGAGACGGCCGCCCGGGTCGCCGCAGGCGCCGTGGCCCTGAGGCTGCTGGAGGAGTTCGGCATCGAGCTGCACAGCCACTCCGTGTCCATAGGCGGCGTGTGGGCAAGCCCCCGCGAGCCCATTGACTGGCAGTCCGTAGAGGAGTCCCCCGTGCACTGCGCCGACCCCGAAGCCGGGCCCCGGATGATGGCCGTCATCGACCGGGCCAAGGACGCCGGCGACACCGTCGGCGGCGTGGTGGAGGTGGTGGCCACCGGTGTGCCCATGGGGCTGGGCTCGCATGTGCAGTGGGACCGGAGGATAGACGGCCTCATCGCCCAGGCCCTCATGTCCATCAATGCCGTGAAGGCCGCCTCCATCGGCGAGGGCTGGGAGTCGGTGGACCGGATGGGCTCCCAGGTCCACGACGTGATAGAGCCGGTCACGGACCCCTCCCGGCCCTGGCAGCGCCGGACCAACCGCTCCGGCGGCACCGAGGGTGGGATGACCAACGGTATGCCCCTGGTGGCCCGGTTCGCCATCAAGCCCATATCCACCTTGGTCAAGCCGCTGCCGTCGGTGGACCTGGACACGGGCGAGGTGGTCCAGGCCCACTACGAGCGCTCCGACGTGTGCCAGGTGCCGCCGGCCGGGGTCATCGGCGAGGCCATGGTGGCCCTGGTGCTGGCCGACGTCCTGATGGAGAAGTTCGGCGGCGACAGCGTCGAGGAGACCCGCCGCAACCACCGGGCCTACCTGCAGACGGTGGGCCCCCGGAAGGGCCCTTCGGGCCCGGAATGCCCGGAGTACCCGGTGTAATGGAAGCGGACGCCCTCCCCCGGAACGTCATCCTCATCGGCTTCTCCGGCACGGGAAAGACCCGGGTGGGCAGGGAGGTGGCCCGCCTCCTGGATTGGGAGTTCGTCGACACCGACGAGGAGATCGAACGCGGGGCCGGCAAACCGGTCCACCGCATCTTCGCCGAGGATGGAGAGCCCGCCTTCAGAGACCTTGAGCGGGCACAGATTCGTGAGGCGTGCCGGGGGCAGCGCCGGGTCGTCTCCACGGGCGGCGGCGCGCCGGTGGACCCCGAGAACCGCGCCGCGATGCTGAGCGGGGGCGCAGTGGTCTGCCTGGACGCCCAGCCCTCGGCCATCTACCGGAGGCTCGTCGAGGACGCCGGCAACTCCGTGGCCGGGCGTCCCATGCTCGCGGGGGCAGACCCCCTGGGCCGTATCGCATCCCTCAAGGAAGAGCGACGGACGAGCTACGCCTCTGCCCACCACACCGTAGACACCGACGGCCTGACGGTGGAGGAGGTGGCCGGAAGGGTCGTGGAGCTTGTCGGCCCCGCCCGCCGCGAGACGGAGGTGTCCCCCCGAGGGAGAGGATGACGGAGAGGACGAGGGAGCGTATGAGGGAGAGCGGTGACCTGGCCGCAGAGGTTACCCACCTGGGCGGACGGTACCAGGTGCTGGTGGGATGGGGCCTGCTGGACGACCTGGGCGGGCGGGTCGCCGACCTGGGGCTCAAAGGCCCCGCTTATATCGTCAGCGACGACCGGGTGTTCACTCCCTACGGCCGCCTTGCCCAGCGCTCCCTCGAGAGGGTGGGGATTCCTGCCCACTGCTTCATCATTCCGGCCGGCGAGGCCAGCAAGACCCTGGAGGTTGCCCAGGGGATATACCAATGGCTCGTGGAGATGAGGGCCGAGCGCCGTCATCCCATCGTGGCGGTGGGCGGAGGCGTAGTGGGGGACCTGGCCGGCTTCGTGGCCGCGACCTTCCTGCGGGGGATGCCCTTCGTCCAGGTCCCCACCAGCATGGCCGCCATGGTCGACGCCTCCATCGGGGGCAAGGTTGCCGTGGACCTGGCCCAGGGCAAGAACCTGGTCGGCTCCTTCTATCAGCCCAGGCTGGTGCTGGCGGACGTGGCAGCCCTGGCCACCCTGGGAAAGCGCGAGCTGGCCGAGGGTTGGGCCGAGGCCATCAAGCACGGCCTCATCCTAGACGCCGAGCTGTTCTCCGTGTTCGAGGAGCACGCCGAGGCGCTGATGGGCCTGGAGCCCGAGCTGTCCACCGACGTGATCCGCCGGAGCGTTGCCATCAAGGCGCGGGTGGTCAGCGAGGACGAGAAGGAGACCCTGGGCCGCCGCATACTCCTGAACTACGGCCACACCATCGGGCACGCCATCGAGGCGGCCACGGGCTACGGCCGGTACCTCCACGGAGAGGGGGTGTCCGTGGGGATGACCGGGGCCTCCATCATCGGACGGGAGCTGGGGCTGACCGACCAGGACGTCGTGGACCGGCAGCGGCGGGTCCTGGAGCGCTTCGGCCTCCCCACCGCGGCCGGGGACGTGGAGCCCGAGGACCTCTTCCGGGCAATGTCTCTGGACAAGAAGACCGAGAGCGGCTCCATCCGCTGGGTCATGCTGGAGGACGTCGGAAGGGCGGTGGTTACCCGGGACGTCCCCGGCGATCTGGTGGAGAGGACGGTCCGCGGCCTCCTGGGCCCGTAGCCGCTCAGGCAAACTCCTGCAGGATGCGGCTGAACTCGTCCTCCAGCGACGGGATGCTGTCCACGACCTGGGGCAGCTCATCCTCGGGGAAGGCCTTGAGGGTCGTGCTCCGTACGTTCCCCAGGCTGGAGAGGCCCAGGGCGATGGAGGCGCACGCCTGGTCGTCGGGGGCCTCCAGGATGCCCACCAGGTCGTACTGCCCCATGGTCAGGTAGATGTTGGGGAGGCGCCCGCCCGCGGCCTCCACAGCCTGCCGGACTGCGCTTACGTGCTGGGGCAGGTACCTGATGTTCCGTAGACCCTCGTCGGTGTAGGTCATCAACAGGACGTAGCTGGGCATTTAGCTCCCCTCTCTCGTTTTTTCCCGGTACGGCGCGGACCGCGTCCGCTCCCGTCTGCTCCACTCGGCCGCGAAGAGGGCCGCAATGATGACACAGATCCCCCCCGCGAAGGTGAGCAGCAGGACGGATGCCGCCGTGGCCAGAAAGTCGGGACCCGCCTCCGATGCCTGCCGCAGCCCCACGGCGATGGCCCCGCTGAGGACGGTCGCCCCGTACAGGACCCGGATCCTGGACGGCTCCACGAACCTGGTCGCCGCCACGCCAAGCTGGGACCCCGCCGAGGCCGCGGCCAGCATCATCACCGCCATCAGCAGGTCCACGTGGTTCGACAGCGCGTACAGCAGCGTGCCCACCGAGCCGGTTATGATCACCTGGAACAGGTCCGTCCCGATGGCCACGGTGGTGGGCACCCCGAGGACGTATATCAGGATGGGCATCAGGATGAACCCCCCGCCGGCCCCCAGCAGTCCCGCGAGGAAGCCGACGCCGAAGCCGATGAGCACCAGCACCCACAGGGAGACCCGCTCCATGCCCGGCACCGACAGGGAGACGTAGGTCGGTACGCTGAACAGGCCGGGAATCCCGATGGAGTGGGGCGGCACCCGCAGCCTCCGGACCCTTCCGGCCAGGAGGGACGTGGCGGCCGGGTCGCCCTCCCCCGCTGCGCGCCGGGTCCTCAGGAAGTCGTAGACCAGGAAAGACCCAAGGGTGCCCAGAAACGCCACGTAGACGTAGCGTATCACCGGCCCGGCGATGCCCACCTCCTCCAGGTGCGAGTTCAGCCGCTCGGCCGCGAACAGCGCCGGAATGGTGCCGATGACCATCAGGGCCCCCATCTTGAAGTCAACGTTGCCCACCCGGCGGTGCTTCAGGGTGTTGATCAGCGACGACCCCATTATCAGCGTGAGCCCCGTCCCCACGGCGAACACCGGCGGCACGCCGAAGACCAGCAGTCCGCCGGTGATGAGGAAGCCGCCGCCCACCCCGAAGAAGCCGCTCAGGTTCCCCACCATCAGGCCCAGGAGCAGGAGCAGCGCCGGATGCACCTCGACTCCGGCATTGGGGAAGAGCACGGCCTAGCTGCCGGCGGCGGGGGTCAACTCCGGCCGCTGTCCGTATTCATCTGACGGGACCGCCTGACCCTCCGTCCGAGTCTGGAGACGACCCGCAACACCACCTCCCATAGCGCGTACAACCCAAGGGACAGGGTGGCCATGACCGCCAGCACGAAGACGCCCCACAGCCAGGGGCTGTCGTCGCTCAGAGCCCGGAGGAAGTCACCGATGGAGCCATACATAGTCTGGACCGGACGGGGCCGGCAGCGGCCCCACCAATCTTATCATCGGAGTACTGGTATGAGAATAGCTCCCAGCCACCCCTAAGATGTCATTCCGAGCCGCGGCGAGGAATCTCAGGCGCCCCCGCTGAGCATGCCTCGCCGCCGGCCGATGGACGTCAAATGGCATGTGGCGCTGCCTCAGAACCCTACAGCACTTTCTAAGAAAACTATTAGATCATGTCTCGAAAATGCTTGAAAAACCCGTGGCCCCGTCGCTATGCTTGGGCCAAGATGCCGTTGGCATAGTCCACCTGGGCCCACCCTCCGGTTGCTTGCAACTCTGCGGAGCACCGTTTCCAATGGGGGCCTGACGTGGACCGGTGGGGTGGTGGGCTGGAAGAGCCGCTGCCGACGATCTCGCGCTCCACATCTTCGGGCTGTTGCGTTCTCTTTGGGTGTTATGGAAGTGGCGACCCGCCAATTGGATGAACTCGTTGCCAGGCAGACTCCGCGGGAGCATCTCGTCAAGGTCGGCGGACGGGCATGGCAGCTCAGCTTCACCCTGGACGACCAGGCCGAGCTGGCCCGTGTAGAAGAGAGCCTGCGCCACTACCTGCAGGAGAGCCAGGGCTGGTATTCCGGCGGTGAGGTGGCGGTGGATGTGGGGCGTCGCATCGTCTTCCCCGACCAGGTCAGGGCCCTCAGGCATGTGCTGGAGGAAGAGTTCGGGCTGAGGGTCTCCGGCTTCCGGTGTGACGCGCGGGTGCTGGAGGAGGCCATCGCCGAGCAGACCGGCGCCCCCGTGAGCGTGACCTCCGACGGGGTGGCTCCACGGCCCAAGCGGAAAGAGCAGCCCGAGCCCCAGCCGCGTCCCTCGGAGCCCGGCCCGTTGCTGTTCAAGGGCACCTGCCGCTCGGGGACCGTCATCCGGCACGACGGAGACGTGGTGGTCTGGGGAGACGTCAACCCCGGGGCCCAGGTCTCGGCCACCAGGGACATCGTCGTGCTGGGCGATCTGTTGGGAGCGGCCCATGCCGGGTCGGCCGATGTGGGGTCCTCGGAGGCCATGGTGGTCGCCTTCTCCCTGCGGCCCATGCAGCTGCGCATCGGCCACCTGGTGTCCGTCGCCCTCACCGGCAAGGGCGGCCGTAAGGGACAGCGGCACCCGGAGGTCGCCTACGTTAGAGGCCGCTCCATAGAAATCGCCCCCTTCACCGGGGGCCTTCCCAGGTTCCAGGGCTCCGGCGCCCGCGGGTTCCGTCGCGGGGCGGCGGTCGGAAAGTACGGTAAGCCCTCCTCGAAGGGCGGAAGGGGAATGAAAGGCCAATGACGACTAGCGACTCCTCGGTGGTGCTTACCCAGCCATCCAAGAACGGCCAGAAGACGACGCCGTCCTCATCGGACAAGGCCTTCGTCATCACCTCGGGCAAGGGCGGCGTGGGCAAGACCACCGCGACGGCGAACATCGGCGCGGGACTCGCCTTGCGGGGGAGAAAGGTGGTCGTGATAGACACGGACATCGGCCTCCGCAACCTCGACGTCGTCATGGGACTCGAGAACCGCATCGTCTACGACCTCGTGGACGTGGTGGAGGGGCACTGCAAGCTGAGCCAGGCTCTCATACGCGACAAGCAGGTCAAGGACCTGTGCCTCATTCCGGCGGCCCAGACCAGGGACAAGTCCTCGGTGACGCCGGACCAGATGAAGGAGCTGTGCGCCCGGCTGGGCGAGGAGTTCGAGTACATACTCATCGATTGCCCAGCCGGCATCGAGCAGGGGTTTCGCAATGCCATCGCCGCGGCGGAGCAGGCCGTGGTGGTCACCACCCCCGAGGTCTCGGCCATCCGGGACGCCGACCGGGTCATCGGCCTGCTGGAAGCGGCCGAGATCCCCATGCCCAACCTGGTGATCAACCGCCTCCGGGTGGGTATGGTCAAGCAGGGCGACATGTTGGACAAGGACGACATCCTGGACCTCCTGTCGGTCAAGCTCCTGGGCATGGTCCCCGACGACAACGATATAATAGTGTCCACCAACAAGGGCCTCCCGGTGGTGCACAACCCCAGGTCCCTGGCAGGAGAAGCCTTCCGGCGCATCGCCGCCCGCATCGATGGAGACGACGTGCCCTTCCTGGACCTGCGGGACGACGGAGGCCTCATCTCGCGCGTCAAGAGGATGGTCGGACTTGGGAAGGAGGTGTCCTCCTGATGGTCGACCTCCTCAGGTGGATTCTCCGGAGGCGGGAGAACAGCAAGGACGCCGCCCGCAGGCGTCTGCACCTCATCCTGGTGATGGACCGCATCGGGGTGTCGGCAGAGTTGATGGACACCATCAAGGGGACCATCCTCGCCGGCCTGTCCGACTACGTCGTGGTGGACGAGGGCTCCTTGGAGCTGGACATCAGGCGCGAGGGCGACTCCATGGTCCTGGTGTCCAACGTGCAGGTCAAGGAGGTCGTGCGGACCGTCGCCACCGTTGCCGGCTAGGGGAGACGTATCCCACCCCTCCGGACGCATTGAGACCGCATGACCCGGTCGCGGCGCCTACTTGCGGGTGGCGCGTCCCTTCAGGGCGGTCAGGGCCAACCCGATGCTCACGACTCCCACCCCCAGGACCGCGCCCACGCCTTTCCCCAGGGTCACGGGCTCCCAGCCGTTGGAGATCAGCGACCGAAGGGCCGCCAGCAGGTATGTGACCGGGTTGTAGACGGCCGCCGTGCCCAGCCACCCGGTCATCGCTTCCAGGGGCACGAAGAGGGTGGTCATGAACAGGAACGGGAAGAACAGCAGAAAGCTGATGTTGACGGCGGCGGGGTTCCCGGTCTTGAGGGCGATGGCGTAGGGGAAGCCCGTGAAAATCAGGCCCCACAGCCCGCTCAGGAACATGAATGCCAGGATTCCCGGCACGCCCGTGGCGAAGGTCACGCCGACGATGAACGCCATGATGATCACCGGCACGGTGAGGGCGGTGACCAGGGCGAAGTCGGCGATCATCAGCCCCAGGAGCAGCGCCAGCCGGTTCACCGGGCTGATCACCAGCCGGTCGAAGTAGCCGGTCTGTATGTCGGTCACCACCACCATGGCCCGGGAGACGCCTGTCACCGCGAACAGCACCGCGACCGGTATCTGGAAGGCGCGGTAGTTGAGGCCCGGAATCTGCTCGGCCACGTCGTTGAGCGCTCCCACCGTCATGATGTACATGAACACGGGGACGAAGAGGGCCGATATCGTAACTTCCAGGTCCCGCGGTATCGACCGCAGCGCCCGCTCCGCGACACTGGTCGTGTCGTGAAAGAACCCTCCCCGGCGGGCCAGCGGCCCTTGGTCCCTGGATGCTATCGCCAATGCGGCCGACCTGGCGCGTTTCCGCTCACTGGCCTGACTCCTCCTGCAGCCGGGCCCCGGTAACCTGGAGGAACACGTCGTCCAGGGTGGGAGTCCTCAGGGTGAGCGCCTGGACGTCGGCCCCCAGGTGGTCCAGCGCCAGCGCCACGGTGCTGATCGTCGCCGCGCCGTTGGCAACGCTGACGGTCATCTCCTGTCCATGCACCTCCACGCTCTCCACCTGGGGGATCGCGTTCAGGGCCTCCGCCGCCTCGGCCGCGTCCCCCTCCAGCCGGACCACGATCAGGTCGGAGCCCCGGGCCCGTTTCAGGTCGGCGGGAGGCCCCTGGGCCGCCAGCTTGCCCTGGTCGATGATGCCCACCCTGTGGGCCAGCGCGTCGGCTTCCTCCAGGTACTGGGTTGTCAGGAATATGGTGACGCCCAGTTTCCCGTTGACGTTCCGCACTTCGTCCCAGATGCGGGCCCGGCTTATGGGGTCGAGGCCGGTGGTCGGCTCGTCCAGGAAGAGCACCTCCGGGTTGTGGACCAGGGCCGCCGCCAGGTCCAGGCGCCGCTTCATGCCGCCGGAGTACGTGCCGATCATCCGGTCCATGGCGTCGCCGATGTCCACCAGGCGGGAGAGCTCGTCGATGCGCCGCCTGACCTCTCTCCGGGAGAGGCCGTAGAGCATCCCCTGGAGGCTCAGCAGCTCCCGCCCCGTCTGCTTGTTGTCCAGGGCGGCTTCCTGCAACGCCGCCCCGATGTGCAGCCGCACCTCGTTGGGCTGGCGGACCACGTCGTACCCCGCCACGCGCACCTCCCCGGCGGTGGGGGCCAGCAGGGTGATCAACATCCGGATGACGGTGGTCTTACCCGCCCCGTTGGGGCCCAGGAACCCGTAGATCTCCCCCTTGGACACGGCCAGGTCAATGCCGTCTACCGCCCGCACGGCGCCGAAATGCCGCACCAACCCCTCGGTGAAGATGGCGTGTTCCTGGCTGCCGTTGGTGCTGGAGCTACCCATCGACAAGGGAGGCCATCGGCTAGGCGTGGAAGTGGGGCAGGACCAGCTCGCCGAACATCCTGAGCTGGCCCACGGTATCCTTGGGGTGGCACATGGGTCTGACCACGAACTTGGACGCGCCGGCATCCAGAAAGTCCTGGACCCTCGCCCGTACCTGTTCTGCCGTGCCCAGGGCGCTGTACCGGCGGAAGTGGGCGTCCTCCCGCACGCGGGTCACGTAGGGCTCCGCCGTGGCCTCCGCTTCCTCGGCCGTTGGAGCGATGAAGTAGCCCACCAGGGCCCCGATGTGGTCGTCGTCGATGGACCGCCCGTGCTCCGGTGCGGTGGAGAAGATCAGGTCCACCCCTTCCCGGACCTCGTCGGGAGTCGCCGAGGACACCAGCCAGCCGTCGCCGGTCCGGGCCACCCTCCGCTGGGCCGCGGGGCTCCGGCCCCCGATCCACACGGGGATCGAAGGCTCCTGCACCGGCTTCGGCTCCACCGTCACGTCGTGGAGAGTGTAGAACTCTCCCTCGTGGGTTACCGAGTCCTCGCTCCACAGGCGCCGCATCACGGTCATCGCCTCGTCGGTCCTGCGTCCCCGGTCCGCCTTGGACACGCCGCAGGCCTCGTACTCTCGCGGGTCCTCCTGGCCCAGGCCGATGGCCGGCAGAAACCGGCCGTTGGACAGGTAGTCCAGGGTGGCCAGCTCCTTGGCCAGCACCACCGGGTTCCGGATGGGTAGCTGGAGGACGCTGGTGCCGAACTTCAGCTTGTCCGAGTAGGCGGCGACCATCGACAGGGCGATGAGGGGCTCGGGGCTGAACCTCTCGCCCACCACCCGGTCCGAGAGCCAGATGGAGTCGTACCCAAACTCGTCGCCCACGGAGACGAGGTCCCGCAGGAATCCGAGGCCCTCGTCCCCGTCGGGGAAGGCTCCAGGCATGTAGCCTATGCGTATGCTCATGCGGTCTCTCGCTTCATTCCAGGTATGGCGTCCAGGGCCAGTCCATCATACTCACGCCGGGGCGCCCGCGCAATCCCGGACAGCCCCTACCCGTCCAGCAGCCGGGTCACGGCGCGTTTCACCAGGTTGGCGGCCAGAGGGACCTTGTAGGCGTTGTCCTTCATGGGGGTGGCCCCCTCCACGGCCAGCCGGCCGGCGATGGCCCCGTCCACCTCCGCCACGGGCTTGCCTGCCAGGTACTCCTCGGTGCCCCGGGCCCGGTACGGGACCGGCGCCACCCCGCCCAGCACCACCCTCGCCGCCGCCACGGTGGAGCCCAGGGGCCGCACCGACGCCGCGACGCTGGCCAGGGCGAAGTCCCCGGCTTCCCGTTCCCGGGCCTTCAGGTAGATGCTGCGGGCGCCCTCCGGCGGCTCGGGCAGGTGCACGCGGGTGACCAGCTCCCCGGCTCCCAGGACGTTCTCACGTGTCACGTTGACGGAGGGGCCGGCAAAGAAATCATCCACCGGCATCCGGCGGGCGCCACTGGGTCCGTGGACCTCCACGCAGGCGCCCAGGGCGGCGAGGGCCACGCCCGTGTCCGAGGGGTGGACGATGTAGCAGCGGTCCCCTCCCAGGATGCACAGATACTTGGAGGTGCCCGCCAGCGCGTAGCACCTGTCTCCGCCCTTTTTCAGGCACGGTATCAGTGGGTGCCGGTAGTACCAGCACCGGGGTCGCTGGCACAGGTTGCCCCCCAGGGTCCCCACGTTCCGTATCTGGGGCGTCGCCAGAGTGGCCGCTGCCTGGGCCAGGGCCCCGTAGCGGGACGCGACTATGGGGTGCGCCGCGATCTCCGCGATGGTGGTCATTGCCCCGATGGCGACGCCGTCGCCCGTCACCTCCACCCCCGCCAGTCCCGGGACCTGGGACAGCCCCACCAGCCTGGCCGGCGACAGCACCCCCTCCTTCATCTCGGACAGCAGGTCCGTGCCCCCGGCTATGGGGCGCGACCCGTTCTCCGAACGGGCCAGGAGGGCCACCGCCTCGTCCAGGCTTCCCGGCTCCAGGTACTCGAAGGGCCTCACGGGAACGCCTCCGGCCCCCTCAGGCGTTGGATGGCCTGGAGCACGACGTCGGGAGTGAGCGGCAAGCGGGTGGGCCTCACCTCGGTGGCGTCGTACACGGCGTTGGCGATGGCCGGGGCAACCCCTACGCAGGGAGGCTCCCCCAGCGCCTTGGCCCCCATGGGGCCCACCGGGTCGGTGACGTCGGCGAAGATGACCCTGATGTCGGGGTAGTCCACGATGGTCGGGCTCTTGTGCTCCAGGTAGCTGGCGTTGAGGGTTACGCCGGTGGGCCCGTCGGTGACCAGCTCTTCCGTCAGGGCGAAGCCCAGCATCTGGGAGATGGCGCCCTCGGCCTGGTTCAGGGCCAGCCTGGGGTTCAGGATTCGACCCGAGTCGTGGGCCGCCACGTACCTGACGACACGGACCCGCCCCGTGTCCGTGTCCACCTCCACTTCGGCGAAGTGGGCGCCGAAGGAGTTGACTATGTACTCGGTGCTCCCTGGCGTGAGCAGCTCGTCGATGACAGTGGCCTCGCCCTCCATCAGCCCGGCCGCCTCCCGCATCGACATGCGCCGGTGCGGGTCTCCCTTTACGAAGATGTAGCCCTCGGCAGCCTGCAAGCTCTTCCACCGGGCTCTCCAGGCCCAGGGAGGCTAGCTCCAGCAGGGCCCGCCTGGCCCCCCTGGCGGCGTTGACGACCGCCGTGCCCGTGGAGAAGGTGGCCGTGGAGCCCGCTGTTATGGGGGAGTTGGGCGTGCCCGACGTGTCCGCGAGGACGGGCTCGATCTCCTCGTACCGGGTGCCCAGGGACTCGGCGGCGAGCTGGCAGAGGACCGTGGTCAGCCCCTCGCCCACGTCGATCAGGCCGGTAGCCAGCTCGATGCGGCCCGACCTGTGGATGCGCACCTCGGCGGCGGCATGGAACCCCGGCCCGCCCCGGTAGAGCATGATGCTGACGCCGAAGCCGCGCTTGACCGACGGGTCGTCGGTCTCCCGGCGTGTGTCACGCCCCGTCCAGTCGAAGGCGTCGGCGCCGATGCGCAGGCACTCGTCCAGCCCGTTGCTGGAGAATGGGATGCCCCCTTCCACCGGCTGGCTGTCGACTATCTGTCCGGCGGGAGTGGTCCTGCGCCCGGGCTGCCCCTCCGCGCGCACGTGGTTCCTGACGCGAAACTCCAGGGGGTCCAATCCCAGCTCCTCCGCCGCCCGGTCCATGAGGCACTCCAGGGCGAAGTGGCCCTGGGGCGCGCCCAGGGCCCGGTACGACCCGGCGGCGGGCCGGTTGGTGTACGCCAGGCGAGCCTCGTACCGTACGTTGGCGCAGCGGTACAGGTATATTGGTCCCTGTCCCAGGCGGCGGGCGACCCCCAGGCCCGAGGCCAGGTAGGCGCCCGTGTTGATGGTGGCCCGGGTGTCGATGGCCGTTATGGTCCCGTCCCTCTTTACTCCCACCCGCATCCGGATATGGGCGGCGTGACGGGTGCGGCCCGCCACGAACTCCTCCTCCCGGGAGTACTCCAGGCGCACCGGCCGTCCCGCTCGTCGGGCGAGCAACGCCGCCAGGGCCGCCATGCGGGACTCGTCCTTGTTGCCGAACCCGCCTCCCAGGTACGGCCCCACGACCCTCACCCGCTCCGGGTCCATCTCCAGCGCCTTCGCCAGCGCGGCCCGGTCCACGTGCACTCCCCGGCTGGACTTCCAGACGGTCAGGTCGTCCCCGTCCCATCTGGCAGTCGCCGCCCGTGGCTCCAGGGGAGTGGCCGAGTGGACCGGGACGAAGTACTCCCCCTCCACCGCCAGGTCCGACTCCCCGAACCCCGCGTCCACGTCGCCCCGCCGCAGGACCAGAGGCTCGCCGCCCACCAGGTTGCCGCCGGCGTGGACCGGCGGAGCGCCCTCTTTCAGTGCATCCTCTGCATCCAGCACGAAGGGCAGCTCCCGGTACCGGACCTCGAGCATCCCGGCGGCCTCCCTGGCCGTTTCCGGGTCCTCGGCGGCGACTGCCGCCACCTCGTCGCCCACGAACCGCACCCGCGTGTCGAGGATTGGCAGGTCGACGTCGACCATGCCCTTGGAGCGTCGAAGGGGGTGACGATGGCGTGCACTCGCGGCAGGCCGCAGGCCGAGGCCGTTTCCACCGACAGGATGTTGGCGTGGGGGTGGGGGCTGCGGAGCACCGCCGCGTGCAGCAGCCCCGGCAGGTCCAGGTCGGCGGTGTACTTCGCCTCCCCCGTAAGCTTGGGAAGCAGGTCCCTCCGCGGTACGCTCTTGCCGGCCACGGGCGTGCTCACTACCGTCAGTCCTGGAAGGTCATCCTGCGGTAGATGGCCCTGGTGGTCCGCACGTCATCCATGCAGTACCGGTAGATCTCATCCAGCCTGCCGTCCTGGTAGTAGTCGTACACCTTGCTCCCGTCCAGGTCGCCCTTGGGCGACTGCAGGTCCAGCGCCTCGGCCAGCTCTCCGAGCCTGATGTTCTCCCGGCCCCAGCACTCCCACTCCTGCATGACGTCGTAGACGGGCTCGCTGCGGTACCTGGTGAAGGGAAGGCGCCTGGTGGGTTCGATGCCGTGGATGATGGACCGCTGGACTATGAACCGCAGGTCGAAGTTCAGGATATTGAAGCCGACGAACAGGTTAACGTCCCTTGCCAGGTCCCAGAAGTAGCGGAGGATGGAGGGCTCCAGTCCGCTGATGACGTCCTCCGCCACGCTCCTCTCGGTCTCCTTGATGTATCCCACGCACAGGATGCGCCCCTGGTGCCCCCGGAG
>OZ219932.1:0-15716 GCA_964291465.2 Dehalococcoidia bacterium
CCGCTGGGATGCCTTGGTCGAATATCCCTTTCTGATATGCCTGTGATACCGGGTTTTCATTGGGTTCTAGCAGGAGCTCGGGCCCATCTGGGTCATCGGGGGAGACGACTGTAAGCCACTTGAACTCCCCCACAGGCACGTCATGCTTCTTCACAAAGCCGAGGGTCTCCGTGTAGAACCTCAGAGCCTCGTCTTGGTCACTTACGAAAACGCCGGTGAGTGTAATACGCATATCTCGCCTCCGTTTCTCTTCATGGAGAGCAGGGCGGCACGGCCATTGCCGGGAGTTCCAGGCCCTGGGCTGTGCCGCCAAGCAGCCGGTTCATCTCAGGTCCTTCCCTTGGCTATGCGGAGGGGTCTATGCCGGTACCTCCCTTGCCGCAGCCATTCTCTCACAGGCCCATTGGGTGTCGCCACCCTTCGGGATCCGGGCGTTCCAGCTGACACGCGCAAGGGTTCAAGGACTTTTGCACTTCTCACATACGGAGGGCCCGTAACCGGGACGACCCGCGTGTGCTAAGATGAAAGGAGGCACGGCGCGTCTCTGGCCCCTTAGAATATGTCCGGCCCCACTCGACAAGACTTGTCGCCCATCGCTCGCGTGGTCCGGCTCCGCCTGGCCGCCGTTGCCGTGCTCCTCGCGCTGGCGTCGGCGGCCTGCGGCGAAACTCCCCCTACGCCGACCCCGGTCCCCACCCCGGCTCCCACGGCGACTCCAACCCCTACGCCCACCCCGACACCCATGCCCAGTCCGCCGCCGCCCACCCCGCCGCCCGTGCGGGAGCTCGGGAACGGCGACGATGCCACGGCGGTCGCGCGCCCTCCGGCGGTGGCCGAGGGCGCCGTCCTGGACCTGCTGTCGGCCGTGCCCGTGGAGTACGGGAACGCGGCCTTCCTGGACCTCAGGCAGATCCTGGCCTCCGATGCCCTGAGCGCCTCCGTGGACCGGCTGGGGGTCCTGGCCGTGCTGGGCCCGGCCGCCGACCAGCTCAGGGACCGCGTCGACGCCATCCTCATGGCCCAAGGGCCCGGGGGTGTCCTGGGGGTGCTGAAGGGCGACGTGGACCCCCGGAGCGTGGCCGAGGCCATCGGGTCTCCCGGCTCCCCCATCGAGTCCGAGGGCCACGGCGAGTTCCAGGTGGTCACCGCCCACATGGAGACACCCTTCTTCTCCCTCGTGGTGGCCGTGTCGCGGGTGGACGAGGCTACGGCCTTATTCGCCGTCGGCCCATCGCTGGAGGGCTCTTCGGGGCTGGCCAAGGCCTCCCTGGACACCGCCTCCGGCGCCGCCCCGGGGCTCTCCGAGGACCCGGCCATCGGCAGGCTGGTCCAGGACCTGCCCGCCGGCTTCGCTCTGACCCTCGACCCCCGCTGCGGTCTGCTCCCGGACGTCGAGGGCTGCTTGGGCGCGGGAGTATCCGCGGCCTTGGAGGGCGAGCGCGGCGTGGTCCACGGCGTCTTCATGTTCAACAACCCGGCCGCGGCCCTGGCGGCCCTCCCCGCCATCGTGGAGAGCGCCGGACGGATAGGCGGCATATCGTCGCCGTCGGAGGTCCGGAGCGCCGTCGATGGGAGCGTCGTCCGCATCGAGGCCGTCGTTGGCCTGGAGGCCGCCCTGGAGTGGGCCATCGGCCAGGCAGGCGCCTAGGCCGGCGCCGGCCCCGCGTTATCCTCCCGCGCTACCTGAGAGACCGGGGCAGCGTGGTGGCGCCCATGAGGTACCGGTCGATGTAGTGGGCCGCCTCCCGTCCTTCGGCTATCGCCCACACCACCAGCGATTGGCCCCTGGACATGTCCCCGGCGGCGAAGACGCCCGGGACGCTGGTCATTCTCGTATCGTCCACCTTGACGTTGCCCCGGCGGTCCAGCTCCACTCCCAGACCATCGAGCATTCCCTCGTGCACCGGGTGAAGGAACCCCAGGGCCAGCAGGACCAGGTCCACGTCCATCTCGAAGTCGCTGCCTGGTATCTCCGTCATGGAGGCCCGGCCGTTGGCGTCCCTGGCGCCCCATTCCAGGCGAACGGCGTGGAGCTTCTGCACCCTGCCGCCGTCGCCGGAGAACCGCTTGGTCGAGATGCTGTAGTCCCGGACGCCCCCCTCCTCGTGGGCCGCGGAGGTCCTGAGGACCATGGGCCACTGGGGCCACGGGTTGGAGGACGGCCGGCTCTCCGGCGGCTCGGGCAGGAGCTCGAACTGGTGCACGCTCTTGGCTCCCTGGCGGTGGGCGGTCCCCAGGCAGTCCGCCCCGGTGTCGCCGCCACCCAGGATCACCACCCGCTTCCCCTTGGCGGTGATCTGGCGGGCGGGCGGCATGGAGTCTCCCGACACCAGCCTGTTCTGCTGGGAGAGGTACTCCATGGCCAAGTGTACGCCGTCCAGGTCGCGCCCGGGGATGTCCAGCTCCCTGGCCTGGGTCGCGCCGCCGCACAGGCACACCGAGTCGAAGGCGGCCAGGAGGTCCTCCACGGAATAGTCGACGCCCACGTTCACGCCCGTCCTGAACTCGACACCCTCCTGCTCCATCAGGTCGATGCGCCTGCTCACCACGGACTTTTCCAGCTTGAAGTCCGGTATCCCGAAGGTCAGGAGCCCCCCGGGGCGCTCGTCCCGCTCGAAGACCGTGACATGGTGGCCGGCCCGGTTGAGCTGCTGGGCAGCGGCCAGGCCAGCGGGACCCGAGCCGACGACCGCCACCCGCTTGCCCGTGCGCCGCTCGGGGACCTCGGGGGCTATCCAGCCCTCCTGGAAGCCCCGGTCGGCTATGGCCTTCTCGATGTACTCGATGGTCACCGGGTCCTGGTTGATGGACAGCACGCAAGAGGCCTCGCAGGGCGCAGGGCAGATCCGGCCGGTGAACTCGGGGAAGTTGTTGGTCCCGAGCAACGAGGCCAGGGCGTCCTTCCAGCGTCCCCGGTACACCAGGTCGTTCCAGTCGGGGATCACGTTGCCCAGGGGGCACCCGCTGTGGCAGAAGGGCACGGCGCAGTTCATGCACCGGGCGCCCTGCTTCCTGATGTCCTCCTCGGGCCACTCCTCGTAGAACTCGTTGTAGTCCCCGACCCGGTCCTCGACGGACCGCGTCCTTGGGCCCCGGCGCCCGAACTCCTTGAAGCCCGTGGGATTAGGCATCGCCCACCGAGACCGCCTCCCGATGCGGGCCGCCCTTGGCTCTCTCCAGGACCTCTTTGAAGGCCTTGGGATACACCTTGACGAACCGGGGGAGCATGGCGTCCCAGTTGTCCAGGACGTCCTTGGCCCTGGGGCTGCCGGTATGCCTGTAGTGGTCCTCCACCAGCCCCCGCAGGGTCTCCACGTCCTCACGGTCCGCCATGGGCTCCAGGTCCACCATCTCGGGATTGCATCTGCTGGGGAAGCCGCCGTCCAGGTCCAGCACGTAGGCGAACCCGCCGCTCATGCCGGCGGCGAAGTTGCGCCCGGTGGGGCCGAGGACGGCTACGACTCCCTTGGTCATGTACTCGCACCCGTGGTCCCCCACGCCGTCCACCACCGCCCGGGCTCCGCTGTTGCGCACGGCGAACCGTTCGCCGGCCACGCCGCAGATGAACGCCTCACCCCCCGTCGCCCCGTACAGGGCCACGTTGCCGGTGATGATGTTGTCCGCGGGGGCGAACGTCGAGCCCTTGGGAGGGTAGACCACGATCCGCCCTCCCGAGAGGCCCTTGGCCAGGTAGTCGTTGGTGTCCCCCTCCAGGTACAGCGACACGCCGGGCGCCAGGAAGGCGCCGAAGCTCTGGCCCGCCGACCCCTTCAGCCTGATGCGGATGGTGTCGTCGGGCAGCCCCTCTTCACCATACCTCTTGGACACCTGGCCGCTGAGCATGGCCCCGGTTGTGCGGTTGGAGTTGCGTATCGGGAGGTCCAGTGTGACGGGCGTCCCCTTCTCCAGCGCCGCTTGGCTGCGGGCGATGAGCTCCTGGTCCAGCACCGCGTCCAGGCCGTGGTCCTGGCTGCGGGAGTGGTGGGTGGCGACGCCCTCGGGCACGTCGGGCTTGTGCAGCAGGGCGGCCAGGTCCAGCCCCTTGGCCTTCCAGTGGTCTATGGCCTCGCGAGTCCGCAGCTTGTCCACCCTTCCCACCATCTCGTTGATGGTGCGGAACCCCAGGCGGGACATGATCTCCCGCAGGTGCTCGGCCACGAAGAAGAAGTAGTTGATCACGTGCTCCGGCTGCCCCGCGAACTTCTTGCGCAGCTCCGGGTCCTGGGTGGCTATGCCCACCGAGCAGGTGTTCAGGTGGCACTTACGGAGCATGATGCAGCCCAGGGTGACCAGCGCCGGGGTGGCGAAACCGAACTCCTCCGCGCCCAGCAGGCACGCTATGGCCACGTCGCGTCCCGTCTTGAGGTTCCCGTCGGCCTGGACGACGATGCGGCCCCGCAGGTCGTTCATCACCAGCACCTGCTGCGTCTCGGCAATGCCCAGCTCCCAGGGCAGGCCCGCGTGCTTGATGGACGATTCGGGCGAGGCGCCGGTGCCCCCGCTGTACCCGCTGATCAGGACCACGTCCCCTCGGGCCTTGGAGACCCCCGCCGCGATGGTGCCCACCCCCACCTCGGCCACCAGCTTCACGTGGACCCGGGCCGTGGGGTTGGCGTACTTCAGGTCGTAGATGAGCTGCGCCAGGTCCTCGATGGAGTAGATGTCGTGGTGCGGCGGCGGCGATATCAGCTCCACCCCCGGGGTCGAGCTGCGCACCCAGCCGATGTACTCGTCCACCTTGTGTCCCGGCAGCTGGCCGCCCTCTCCCGGCTTGGAGCCCTGGGCCATCTTTATCTGCAGGTCCGTGGCGTTGGTCAGGTAGTTGATGGTCACCCCGAACCGCCCCGAGGCGACCTGCTTGATGGCGCTGCTCCGGGAGTCCCCGTTGGCGTCGGGCGTGTACCGTCGGTGGTCCTCCCCGCCCTCGCCGGTGTTGCTCCTGGCGCCGATGCGGTTCATCGCGATGGCCAGCGTCTCGTGGGTCTCCCGGCTTATGGACCCCAGGGAGATGGCGCCGGTGGCGAACCGCTTGACGATCTCCTTGGCCGGCTCCACCTCGTCGATGGGGATCGGCTGCTCCAGCTCCTTGAAGTCCAGCAGGCCGCGGAGGGTGGCCAGCCGCTTGCTCTTGCCGTCGATCTCCTCGGCGAACTCCTTGTACGTCTCGTAGCTCTTGGTCCTGGCCGAGTGCTGGAGCAGGGCGATGGAGTTGGGGTTGTACATGTGGTACTCGCCGTCCCGCCTCCACTGGTAGACGCCGCCGGGGTCCAGATCCGGGGCCGCCGCGCCCGAGTCTGGATAGGCGAAGGCGTGGCGTTGCCGGGACTCCTCCTCGATGGTGTCCAGCCCGATGCCCCCGACCCTGGAGGGGGTCCACGTGAAGTAGCGGTCCACCAGCTCCTGGGAAAGCCCCACTGCTTCGAATATCTGCGCCCCCCGGTATCCCCGGATGGTGGCGATGCCCATCTTGGACATCACCTTCACCACGCCCTTGTGCAGCGCCTTCAGGTAATTCTCCGAGGCGGACTCTGCGTCCATCCCCTCCGACAGCACGCCGTCCCGGGCCAGCCGCTCCAGGGTCTCGAAGGCCAGGTACGGGTTGACCGCCGCGGCGCCGTAGCCCAGCAGCAGCGCCAGGTGCGCCACCTCCCGCGGCTCTCCCGACTCCACGATGAGGCCCACGCTGATGCGCGAACCCTCGCGTATCAGGTGGTGGTGGACGGCCGACGTCGCCAGCAGGCTGGGAATTGGGGCGTGGTCCCTGTCCACTCCCCGGTCGGACAGGATGATGATGGAGTACCCCTCCTCCACGGCCCGGGCGGCCCGCTCGCACAGCTCGTCGATGCCGCGCTCCAGCGAGCCTTCACCTCCTCGGACGTCGAACAGGGCGGGGATGGTGATGGTCCTGATACCCTCGACGTCTAGGGCCCTGATCTTCTCCAGCTCGGCGCTGGTGACCACCGGCTCGTTCAGCCTGAGCTGGCGGCAGTGCTCGGGCGTCTCCTCGAACAGGTTGCGTTGTCGGCCGACGAAGCTCATGGTGGAGGTGACCAGCTCCTCACGGATTGCGTCCAGGGGAGGGTTGGTCACCTGGGCGAACATCTGCTTGAAGTAGTTGAATACGAGCTGGGGCTTGTCGGAGAGCACGGCCAGCGGGGCGTCGTTGCCCATGGAGCCCACCGGCTCGGCCCCCGTGGACGCCATGGGCTCCAGGATGATGCTCAGGTCCTCCAGGGTGTACCCGAAGGCCTTCTGCTGCACCATCAGGTCGGCGCAGTCGCGGCTGGGGGCCTTCGAAGGCGACTCGAGCTGGTCCAACGTCACGACGTTGTCCGCCAGCCACTTGGAGTAGGGCTTTCTGGTGGAGAGCTCTCGCTTGATCTCGTCGTCGCCGACGATCCTGCCCTGGGACGGGTCGACCAAGAACATGCGGCCGGGCTGCAGCCTCGCCTTGAACATCACGTCCTCGGGCGGGATGTCCAGCACCCCCACCTCCGACGCCATGACCAGGGTGTCGTCCTTGGTCACCAGGTAGCGGAAGGGGCGCAGGCCGTTCCTGTCGAGGATGGCGCCGATGCGGACCCCGTCGGTAAAGACCAGCAGCGCCGGCCCGTCCCACGGCTCCATCAGGGAGGAGTGGTAGTAGTAGAACGCCCTCTTCTCGGGGTACATGTCGACCCCTTCGCCCCACGCCTCGGGGACCAGCATCATCATGCCGTGGGGCAGGCTTCTGCCAGTGGCCAGCAGCAGCTCCAGGGCGTTGTCGATGGAGGCTGTGTCGCTCTGTCCGGGCGTGATGACCGGGGACAGCTTCTGCATGTCGTCGCCGAACAGGGGCGACGAGAAGGCGGCCTCCCGGGCCACCATCCAGTTGATGTTGCCCCGCAGGGTGTTGATCTCTCCGTTGTGGGCCAGCAGCCTGTAGGGGTGGGCCAGCTTCCAGGAGCCCAGGGTGTTGGTGCTGAAACGGGAGTGGACCAGGCAGAAGGACGACTCCAGCTCCGGGTCGTTCAGGTCCCGGTAGAACCCGGAGACCTGGTTGGCCATCAGCAGGCCCTTGTACACGATGCGCGTCGTATACAGGCTGCAGACGTAGAAGGTGTCCGCGCCCGTGATGCCGGACTCGGCCACCGCGTTCTCCACCCGCTTGCGGATGACGTAGAGCTTGCGCCCCAGGTGGGCCTCGTCGGCCGTGTCCGCTCCGGCGCCCACAAACACCTGCTGGATGCAGGGCTGCACCTTACGGGCGTCGGCGCCTATGGCGTCCGGGTCCACGGGCACGTCCCGCCAGCCCAGCACCCGCTGCCCCTCGTCGCCGATGGCCTCCTCGAAGAGCCTCTTGCACAGGGCCCGCTCCTCCACGTCTTGGGGAAGGAAGACCATCCCGACCCCGTACCGCCCCGGCTCGGGCAGGTCTATGCCCACCTTGCCGCACTCCCGCCGGAAGAACCGGTGGGGCATCTGCAGGAGGATGCCCGCCCCGTCGCCCGTCTTAGGGTCCGCGCCCTGGGCCCCCCGATGTCCCAGGTTGACCAGCACCTCCAGGGACTGGCGCACGACGCGGTGGGACCGCCTTCCCTTGATGTCGGCCACGACGCCGACCCCGCAGCCGTCGTGCTCGAACCAGGGGTCGTAGAGTCCTTGTTTTCTCAGCGTTTCCTGGCGTTTCATGCCTGTCCGCGGCGCCGAGAGACCCGGTCTTCGGTAGGGGTGCCCGGCAATCTAAGCGGACATTATACTCCAGGTACACGGCTCTGTGTAGTACGTATCGTTAGGGAGAAACCCGAAAAGTCGCTGGCGGTCCCATCCTCTGCGGGCACGGCATTGCGCATCTACCTGAACCGGAGGGGCGTCACTTCGGGCATCTCCTCCACGTTCCAGGGTGGGAGTGCCGCGCCGGTCCGCAGGGATTCGCCGGGAAGCCAGATGGTGCACTCCGTGTCCCACGACCACAGCATCGAAGTCCCTGCCGCGTCCTGGTAACGTACGAAGGGCGCGGTCAGAATGGCCATCAGGGTCAGGTGAACGCCGTCCCATTGGGTTGCGACGCTCCTCCAGTCCGGCGACAGCGTGCCAACGCCGGCGGGGCTGTTCCGATGATCGTTGACGTACGGATGGGAGGCGCACAACGTATGCCAATCGGCCGGGCCCTGGACCTCGAACACCCGTGCCGCGTCACTGATGTCGGCCTCGAACCGGCGCCATGGTCCCGGCGGCCAGTCTCCGGTCCCGCTCTCTATCTGCGCGTCGAGGCACGAATACTCGCCGCGGAGGGTGGACGTGACCCGCCTCTCCTCCGGACGCTGCGCGTAGCTCTCCCATGAGATCGATGGAGCGGAGGGTGGCTCCTCCCGCTGTTCTACGAGCAGCACCTGGCGACCCCGGTCCATGGAGGCCGCCCACCACCGGCTCGCCGGATGTTCCACCACCTCCCGCGCCAGGTCCACCAGGCTTGGACCCCGGGCGAGCACCTCGGCAACAGTGCGGTCGAACCTGTCCATCCAGGGATTCATCGCAATCAGGGCCTCTGCCAGCCGGGCGAAGGCCTGACCGGGCGTGACCGCCAGGCCGACGGGGACCTGGTCTCTTTCGATGGTCAGAAGGAAGGCACAGCCAACCGGGCAGCGCACCAAGTCGTCCGCCCGCTGGCTAGGCATTCTTCGTACCCGCTTCTAGGGCGCCAGGCATGCTGGACCTCCTGCGGAGGGGTCATGGGCCAGTCCCGCAAGCATGGACCGTGCCAGGGCGGAGGACGCCCGCGCCCATGTGGTGTGTCCACTATCCCGCACGGTCCCCGCTCCCCTCGACGATTCTGTGCCAGGCCGCCAATCCCTCACGTAGGATAGCTGTGTTTCGAAAGCGTTGCAGAATTGTAAACGATCTGCCAACGGAACGGCCTTTGCTTTTTGCACCGGAGTGACTTAATATATATGGGAGAGGCCCGAACGCCCCTTGGGAGAGGTATTGGCGGGAGAGGTCTCGTAGGCACATGAGAAACAGCTTCATATACCTGCTGATAATAGTGGCCGCGCTGGCCATCTTCTTCACCATGGTCAGCGGCTGGGGGGGCACTGAAGAGCGGACCTTGACCGAGGTCCTGACCCTGGCCAAGGAGGACGGCATCCAGCGCATCGAGGTCCAGGGCGAGAAGCTGACCGTCATCACCCGGGGCGGCGAGAAGTTCAACAGCCGTATCGGGAAAGAGACGGACATCATGACCCTGCTCAGCGCCGAGGGGGTCGACACCAGCGCCAGTGGGCTCAGCGTCAAGTTCAAGGGCAGCGGCGGGCTGGGAAGCTTCTTCGGGATACTGCTCAACTTCCTGCCGCTCATCTTCTTCGGCGCGCTCATCCTGTTCATGATGCGGCAGGCCCAGGGCAGCAACAACCAGACCCTGAGCTTCGGGAGAAGCCGGGCCCGCATGTTCATGGTCAACCGTCCCACGGTAACCTTCAGCGACGTGGCTGGGGTCGAAGAGGCCAAGACGGAGCTCCAGGAGGTCGTGGAGTTCCTCAAGTTCCCCGAGCGGTTCCTCTCCTTGGGGGCGCGCATACCCAAGGGAGTGCTTCTGGTTGGCCAGCCCGGCACGGGCAAGACCCTCCTGGCCCGCGCCGTGGCCGGCGAGGCCGGAGTCCCCTTCTTCTCCATCAGCGGCAGCGAGTTCGTGGAGATGTTCGTGGGAGTCGGCGCCGCCAGGGTCCGCGACCTGTTCGACCAGGCCAAGCGCAACGCCCCGTGCATCGTGTTCGTCGACGAGATCGACGCCGTGGGCAGGCACCGGGGAGCCGGCCTGGGAGGCGGCCACGACGAGCGTGAGCAGACCCTGAACCAGATCCTCGTGGAGATGGACGGGTTCGACACCAACACCAACATCATAATCGTGGCGGCCACCAACCGTCCGGACATCCTGGACCCCGCGCTGCTCCGCCCCGGCCGGTTCGACAGGCGGGTCGTCCTCGACCTGCCGGACCTCAACGGGCGCGTCGCGATACTCAAGGTGCATTCCAGCGGCAAGCCCCTGGGCGCCGACGTCAGCCTCGACACCCTGGCCAAGCAGACGCCGGGATTCAGCGGGGCCGATCTGGCCAACCTGGTAAACGAGTCCGCCCTGCTGGCCGCCCGCTCCAACAAGAAGCTCATCGGGATGATAGAGTTCGAGGAGGCCATAGACCGGGTGATCGCAGGACCCGAGCGCAAGGGCCGCGTGATAAGCGACCGTGAGAAGGAGATGACGGCCTACCACGAGGCGGGCCACGCCCTGGTCGCCTGGAAGCTGCCCCACGCCGACCCCGTGCACAAGATATCCATCGTCGCCCGCGGCGGCATGGGCGGGTACACCCGCCTCCTGCCCCAGGAGGACCGGTACCTCTGGACCAAGAACCAGTTCGAGGACATGCTTGCTACCTCCATGGGGGGCAGGATAGCCGAGGAGCGCATCTTCGACGAGATCACCACGGGGGCCAGCAACGACCTGGAGAACGCCACCAGGATCGCCCTTCGCATGATCAAGCAGTACGGAATGAGCAAGAGCCTGGGCCCCCGCACCTTCGGACGCCGGGAGGAGCTGGTGTTCCTCGGCCGGGAGATCCACGAGGAGCGCGACTACAGCGACAAGGTCGCCGAGGACATAGACCAGGAGGTCCAGGTCGTAATCCACCACGCCTACACCCGGGCGGAGAAGATAATAGACGAGAACTCGGAGAAGCTGGCCGAGGTCGCCCACTACCTGATGCAACACGAGTCCGTGGAAGGAGACGCTCTGACCAGGCTGTTCGAAGGAGGGCCTCCCCAGGACGACCCGGTGCCCGTGGACCCGCAGCCCCCGCCGCCGACGCCCGCCCCTCCCTCGGTGGTGCCGCAGCCAAGCCCCACCATGTCCAGCCGCCAGGACCCCTCCCCGGCGGACGTGGGCGACGGCGGATAGCCGCCCGTTCCTCCCGGTTCCGGCCTAGCGGGCGCTCACAGCAACGCAACCGAACGTGGGCCACGCCTGTTAAAGGCGTGGCCCATCGCGTTGCCCGGACGTTGATCCCGCTCCGCTACTCCTCGGGGGCGTCCTCCAACGGGAGCTCCCGGAAATAGACCCCCCAGCGCTGCATGATGTCGGCGACCCTGGGGTCCTCCAGGGCCATCACCTCCCTCAGGAACCCGGCCAGGGCGTGGGCTGGCATCAGCTCCTGGGAGCATACCCAGCTCTTCTCCGCGGGCACCACGTACAGCAGGCCGCTCTGGTGCATGCAGCTCACCTGGAGCCGGGTCATGGACTGTCCCGGCTTGATGGTCACTCCGTATTCGGCCATCCTTGGTCCTCCCCCGGGTCGTGTGCTCATCGGCCAGCTTAGCATCCCGGCTGTGGATGTGCCAGCGCCTCCGCCTCCCGGTTTCAATTGGAACCGAATGGCGGCCCGGCGGCGTATCTAAGGAGCACGATTCATGGTACAATCCTATGACGCTGCGGGAGGCCCCCGCCGGGTAGTGCCCGGCATTTCGGGGCATCCGGCGGCGGTGATAGAGTATGCACCAGCCACCTAGAGGCGAGCCCGAGATCGATCTGGAACAGATCCTGAACCGCATCGGGGCTTCGCTATCCGGTTTTCGCAACAAGTTCGGCGGCAACGCCTTCACCTACGTCACCTTCGGCATCCTGGGCCTGGCCCTCATCCTCTGGCTGGCCAGCGGCATCTATCAGGTGAGGCCCGGCGAGCAGGCGGTGCACCGCACCTTCGGCAAGTGCTGCCGGGTGTCCGACGAGGGCCTCAACTGGTGGTGGCCGGCCCCCATCGGCACCAAGAACATCGAGTCCATCGCCGAGGTCCGCAGCATGGAGCTGGGCTTCCGGACGGCTGGCAACGTCTCCGCCTCCGTCCTCGAGCAGGAGGCCCAGATGATCGCCGGGGACCTGAACATCGTGGACGTTCCCCTGGTCGTCCAGTACCGTATCAGCGACCTCCAGAACTTCCTGTTCAAGGTCGCAGACCCCGGGGAGCTCGGGCGCACCGGGGGAGACGTGGAGGCCAACAGGCCCGAGGGACGCACCCTGAAGGACGCCACCGAGGCCGCCCTGCGCCTCGTGGTCGGCCAGCGGTCCATCGACGACGTGCTGACCGACCGCAAGGAGGAGGTCCAAGTGGATACCCAGCAGCTTCTACAGGAGATCCTGGACACCTACGAGACCGGGCTGCAGGTGCTGTCGGTCCGGCTTCAGGAGGTGGCGCCGCCGGCGGAGGTGGTGGATGCCTTCCAGGACGTGAACCGGGCCAGGCAGGACCGGGAGACGTCCATAAACCAGGCCCAGGCCTACGAGAGGGACATCATTCCCAGGGCCCGTGGTGAGGCCCAGCGGATCACCCAGGCGGCAGAGGCCTTCAAACGTGAGCGGATAGCCAAGGCCGAGGGTGAGGCCGGCCGCTTCCTGGACATACTTGAGGAGTACAATAAGGCCGAGGACGTGACCCGCCAGAGGCTCTACCTCGAGGCCATGGAGGACATACTGCCCGGCATCTCCAAGTTCGTGGTGTCCCCCGAAGCCGAGGGCGCCCTCATCCTCAACGCGGGCGGCGCGGGCCAGCAGGCCATCCCGGTGCCGGTGCCGTCCATCTCCGTGCCCACCCAGCCGCCCCCCACCCCCACTCCCGAGGGAGGTTCCTAGGCGTCGCCGCCTGAAGGGCCGCTATGAAGACTCCGCTAGTAGTCTTAGGCACCATACTGCTGATGCTCATCTTCCTGGGCCCCGGCGGCCAGGGGGCGTTCTTCACCGTGGATGAGACCCAGCTTGTGGTTGTCACCCGCTTCGGCGACATCCGGTCTATCCACACCTCCTCCGGGATCAAGGTGAAGCTGCCCTTCGTCGACCAGGTGAACACCTTCGACAGGCGCCTCCTCCGGGTCGACATGCAGCCCGACACCCTGCCTGACCGCGAGAAGGAGTTCCTGGTCATCGACGCCTACACCCGGTACCGGATTACCGACGTGCGCAAGTTCTTCGAGAAGCTGGGCGACCTGGACAGGGCCGAGGACCGGATAGGCCGTATCGTCATCTCTGGCCTCCGCGAGGAGATCGCCAAGCGGACCAAGGAGGAGATCATCGGGGCCGCGGAGGAGGAGGTCGAGGGCGAGCGGTTGGTCATCGGCACCACCAGCCGCCAGGAGATACTGGACAACGTCCGGCAGGCCGCCGACCAGACGGTAAAGGCTCCCGAAAACGACTTCGGCGTCGAGATCAAGGACGTCCGGATCAAGCGGGCAGACTTCCCCGAGGCGGCCCAGCAGAACATCTTCGCCCGCATGACCGCCGAGCGCCAGCGGATCTCCAGGGAGTTCCGCGCCGAGGGCCAGGAGCAGCGGGACACCATCGAGGCCTCCGCCAATCGGGAGCGCACCATCATCCTCGCCGAGGCCGACAGGACCGCCAACCTCACCCGGGGTGAGGGCGAGGCCGAGGCCATCAGCATCTTCGCCGAGGCGCTGGAGCAGGGCCCCGAGTTCTTTGCCTTCCAGCGCAGCCTCGAGGCCTACAGGAAGTTCCTCTCCACCAACTCCACGGTGGTGCTGTCCTCGGATGCGGACCTGTTCCGCTTCCTGGGAGGACCCCAAGGGCAACGGGCCCGTCGCCACCCCCTGACCCCGCCGCGCCCTGCCGGGACGGTCTCTTCCAACCGGCGCCCCGGGCAAGGGTCGATTCTTCTGGGTAACCCGCCCCATGCCGGCCGACCGGCGCCACGAATTACGCCTCCCCCGACCCTGGGTCTTGAGAGGGCCACGTGCCCGCGAAAACGGGGGAGCGCCGCCCCCGCCGTGTTTCCGGCGAAGGCCGGAATCCAGAGGTGAAGGGCCAGGACTCCCTCCCGCGCCGGAGCGCCGGAATGGGCGCTGCGAGCTCGCCTTCATGGCGGTGACACCACGAGCTTCCATGGTGCCCCGGTGGCGTCCGGGTGGGCCGAGGCGGTAGGATAATTGCATGCGTCTCCCGGGCCGAGGGAAGGGATGGCCCTGCGCCGCCTCGGCGGCCGCCGCTCTGAGTGCGCCCGAGGCGCGCGGATGGCTGCTTGCTGTTGCCGGGGCCGTGCTGGCACTTCTGGCCGCCGCATGCTCGCCGGGGCCGCGCCCGCCTCCCCGGGTCCGCCGCCCGGGTGGGGCCTGACAACGGAGTCTCCCGTGGACGCGGCGGGCCGGGCCCGGACCATATACGACCAACGGAACGAGACCCTGACGGGCGTGCGGTTCTTCGAGAACGGCTGGAGGACCGACTTCTCCAGGCACAGCGTGCCCCTTGCGGAGATAAGGATGGCGGCCGGGTCCCGGGACTCGACCATCCCCGCCATCGATGCCCCCGTGTTCGTCCCGGTGAAGGAGTCCGCGGACTGGCCCATGGCCTTCGACCCAGTCATCGCCCTGGAGCTGGGGGGAACGGCCCGGGCCTACCCGGTGCCGATACTGAAGTGGCACGAGATCGTCAACGACGTGGTGGCCGGCGTGCCGGTGGCCGTGACCTTCTGCCCCCTCTGCAACTCGGCGGTGGTGTTCGACAGGCGCGTGGAGGGCGTGGAGCACGACTTCGGCGTCTCCGGCAACCTGAGGAACGGCGACCTGGTGATGTACGACCGGCAGACCCACTCCTGGTGGCAGCAGCTCACGGGAGAGGGAATCGTGGGGGAGCATAGCGGCAAGCGCCTCAGGATATTGCCCGCCGCCATCCTCTCCTGGGCCGACTTCGAGGCCTCCTTTCCCGGGGGCTTGGTCCTCTCCCGCAATACGGGCTTCCAGCGGGACTACGACAGGGATCCCTACGTGACCGACGACGGCGACGACCTTACCCCCATCCTGGTGGACGATATAGACCGCAGGCTGACCGCCAAGGAGAAGGTCGTGGGCGTGACCGTGGGCGGCGTGGCCGCGGCGTTTCCCTTCTCGGTGCTCAGGGATGAGAGGGTCGTGAACTTCGCGGCCGGGGGACAGAGGCTGGTGGTCTTCCTGGAGAGCAGCGGCCGGGCGGCGGCCTTCTCCACCGGCGCCTTCGACCCCAGGGTCGACGGTGAGGTGCTGACCTTCTCCGTGGACGGAGACCGGTTCGTCGACGACCGGACGGGCAGTGAGTGGAGCGTCCTGGGCCGGGCGGTGGCCGGCCCCCTGGCGGGGAAGCGCATGGACCGGGTCGCCCACGGCGACTACTTCTGGTTCGCGTGGGCGGTCTTCAACCCCGACACCGTCATCTACCGGGGCCCGTAGACGGCGGGACCGGCTCCCGGCGGGACGGGGCGGCCTACGGCACCAGCATGGCCCTGGTCACGTCGGTCTGCCGCTGGTCCCACTCGGCCCGAGGGAAGGCCTCGTTGACCTCCGCCAGCCTGAACTTGTGGGACGTGATCCGGTCGAAGGGCAGCTGGTCCTGCTTCTTGACCAGGAAGTCCAGGATGGTGGACAGGGTGCCGGGCAGGTACATGTTCGACCCTATGACCCGCTTCCCGCGCAGCAGCTTCTGCGGGTCTATGGACACCTCCCGGCCCGGCACGATGTCCCCGATCTCCAGGAAGGTCCCCCCGGGGGTGAGCATGTCTATGCCCTCGGCCAGGAGGTCCGCCCTGCCCACCAGCTCCATGACGATGTCCGCCCCCCGCCCCCTGGTCAGCTCCCACACCCTCTGGACGCGGGTCTCCGGGGTGTTGTACTCCTCGATGTTGATGCTGTGGTCGGCGCCGAACTCCTCGGCCAGGTCCAGG
>OZ219933.1:0-117546 GCA_964291465.2 Dehalococcoidia bacterium
AGATGTTCGTGTGGAAGGGGGTCGACAGGGAGACGGCGGGCTTCCTGTTCTCCCTGCTGTTCTTCCTATCGGTGCCCACGAGGCTGATGGCCGGGTTCCTGGGCGACCGGCTGCCCATCCAGCCGCTGATCGGCGCCAGCATGGCCCTGGGCGGGCTGGCGACCCTGAGCCTGCTGGGGCTGGAAGGCAACCTGGCGGTGTACGTGTTCGTGGTGCTGCTGGCCATGGAGCAGGGGGGAAGCACCCTGAACTGGGTGCTGCTGGGCAACTTCTTCGGCCGGAAGAGCTTCGCCACCCTGATGGGCATAATGAGCACCTGCTTCAACATCGGCATGCTGTTCACGCCCATCTATGCGGGGTGGGTCTTCGACACGACGGACAGCTATAAGTTGGTGCTGCTGACCTTCGCGCCCTTCTACGGCCTGGCCGCCCTCTTCTACCTGGCAGTGCGAAGGCCCCGGCCTCCCCAACGTGCACCCCGCCGCGGGACCGCCCGCCGGGCCGTCTAGCTCCGCTTGGGGCTACGTCTCTGCGTCAGGGCAGCCAGGCGCGGCAGGGAGGGGGGGCCGGGCATCGACGAGAGACGCCCCGCAAGGCCGGGGTGGCGCCTGGTAGCTCCCTACTAGGTCGGCGCCCGCTCGTGGCCCTGGTACGCCCTCTCGGTGGTCGCGGCCTCCACCTCATAGTACTCGGGGAGGCTGATCAGCGCCTCCACCCTCCGGCGGCGGGCCGCCACCTCCGTGGCGTTTAAGCCGATGTAGCCCGTGTCCTTCAGGCTCTGGTAGGCCTCCATCATGGCCATGGCCGCGGTGATGATGGGCGTGGTGGCGTAGATGATGATCTGGTAGCCCAGGTCCGTGTACTGCTGGACGGAGATGTCGTCGTGGCCCGCTATCACCAGCAGGGGCACGTCGGGGACCCCCTTGCGGTACTCCTCCAGGTCCTTCGGCTCCCGCACCCCCCTGGGCATCACCAAGTCGACCCCCAGGTCCCTCATGGCCAGGCCGCGCCGTATCGCCTCCTCCATGTTGCCCTCCACGGCGGAGAAGGCGTCGGTCCGCCCGATGATGAGGAAGTCCCTGTCCCGCCGGGCCTGGAGGGCGTACTTCATCTTCTCGACCAGCTCCTCCATGGGGGTGACGTGCTCCAGGCCCATGTGGTAGGAGGCCCTCTTGGGGTACACCTGGTCCTCGATGTGGATCCCCGCCAGCCCGGCGTCCTCGTAGGCCCTGACGGCCCGCATGGTGTGGACGGGGTCGCCATAGCCCGCTCCCCCGTCGCAGATGACGGGCAGGTCGGCGGCACGGGCCACCCTCTGGGCCACCTCCACCTGCTCGGTCATGGTCATCAGGGGCTCGGAGACCGCCAGGTGGGCGCCGGACATGTAGCCGCCGGTGTAGACGGCGTGGAATCCCAGGGACTCCACGATGCGGGCGCCTATTGGGTCGTATGCGCCGGGGGCCACTACCGTCTCTCCCCGGTCCAGTCGGGCCCGCAGGTCGCTTCGTGCCGATGCCATGGGGGACCTCCTTGCGCGCCCTTCCGGACGCTCCGAGTGCAACTTCCACCGTATCATATTTTTGGCCGCCCCAGGTGTCAAGGAACGGGAGCCGGCGACGATTCGGCGGCCGGGCGGCGTGTTATAATCCCAGGTACAGGCCCGGGCGTCGATCACAGGCCGGTCCTGGCGACAACATAGAGGTGTGGCATGGCGATGGAGCCTGCCATCACCGGCCCGACGCGGACTGGCTATTCGTGATAGACGATCCCAACGGAGGGTAGAAACCGGCATGTATCAGCGGGTACTGGTCCCCCTGGACGGGTCAGATCTGTCGGAAAGGGCGCTCCACAAGGCCGCGGAGCTGGCAAACCCCTTGGGCGCGACCCTGCACCTGCTGCAGGTGGTCTCCCGGCGTCCGGAGGTCGACGCCATGAGGGGGTCGAACATACACGCCCTCTACGCGGGGGTCGACACCATGCGGCAGGCCCGGCAGGAGATCGACCGGGACAAGACCGTCGCCCGCAGATACCTGGATGACCTCGCTTCGCGCCTGCGAGACCAGGGCGCCGGGGCGGAGACGGCGGTGCTGGAGGGCTATCCCCACGAGAAAATCCTGGAGTACGCCCGGGAGAACGGCATCGACCTGGTCGTGATAAGCACCCACGGCTACGGCGGGTTCAAGCGGATGCTCCTGGGCAGCGTGACCGACCGCATCATCCGCTCCGGCGAGGTGCCGGTCCTGGTCCTCCCGTCGGAGACCCCCGGCTAGCCCTTCCGGCCCGTCACCGCCCGTTCCGGCGCCCGGCCAGGTCCAGTCCGGCCAACTCCAGCAAGCCCAACCTCAGTACAAGCCCAACCTCAATACCCAACCTCAATAAAGGAGGAATACCGGTGAAGCGTCTCACCAAGGACAACCACATCTACGTCCTGGACCCCAAGGGAGAGCCGGCGATCACCATCGCCTCGGGCGAGGAGCTGATAGTGGAGACCTGGGACGCCTTTCAGGGGCTGCGGGACCCTGCCGAGGTGAGCGAGCGCACCCTGAAGGGACCGGCCACCGGGCCCATCTACGTGGAGGGGGCCGCTCCGGGCGACGCCCTGAAGATCGACCTCATGTCAATCGTGCCCGGCAAGGAGGCGGTACACCTTGTGATGCCGGGAAGGGGGTTCCTGGAGGCCGAGTTCGACGAGGGGTACGCCACGGTCATGCCCATAGAGGGCGGCAACGTGGTGTTCCCGGGCGGCATCAAGATCCCCGTGAGACCCTCCCCCGGCCTGGTGGCCACCACTCCGACCTACCTCCAGAACACCGCCAGCGACAGCGGGCCCTACGGGGGAGACATCGACATGAAGGAGCTGGTGGAGGGCAGCTTCCTGTACATGCCGGTGTTCGTCGAAGGGGGCCTGCTGGCATTCGGCGACTGCCACGCCGTGGTGGGAGACGGCGCCGTGGCCGGCACCGGCGGCGAGTGCGAGGCGGAGCTGCACGTGCGGATCACCCTGGAGAAGGGCATGAACATCAAGGGCCCACGGGCCGTGACGCCCGAGCACTTCGTCACCCTCTCCTACGGCGACGACCTGGGGCCCGCCATGAAGCAGGCGGTGCGCGACATGGTGGACTTCCTGGTGGACGAGAAGGGGATGAAGCCCTACGACGCGTACAGCCTCCTCAGCCTGGCCGGGGACGTCCGGGTGTCCCGCACCTTCCGCCCCATCAGCCCGGTGAAGATGATGCTGTCCAGGCAGGTACTGGAACAGATCGGCTAGCCTTGAGGGCGCTCCTGGGCCTCCTCCTGGCCGCGGCCCTGGCCGCCCCGGCCTGCGGAAACGGCGAGGGAGAGGAGGTGCTGGTGTTCGTTGCCGCCAGCCTCACCGACGCCATGGAGCGGCTGGAGCGGGGGTTCACCGAGGCCGAGGGGGTCCGGGTGAAGCGCAACGTGGGCGGCTCGGGGGCCCTGGCCCGGCAGATAGTCCGGGGCGCACCGGCCGACGTGTTCATATCCGCCGGGGACCAGCCCATGGACCTGTTGGAAGACCGCGACCTGCTGGCGCCGGGGACCAGGAGGGCGCTGCTGTCCAACCGGCTGGTCCTGGTCACGGCCCGGGGGGACACCCGCCTGGCCTCGGTGGAGGACCTGGCCTCGGAAGACGTGCGCGTCGCCATGGCAGACCCGGACCTGGCCCCCGCCGGGGCCTACGCCCGGGAGGCGCTGCGGTCCCTGGGGCTCTGGGAGGCCCTGTCTCCCCGGACCATCCTGGGGCGTGACGTCCGCGCCGCCCTGGGCTACATTAAGACGGGGAACGTCGACGCCGCCATCGTCTACCGTACCGACGTGGGCGAGGGACAGGGGTTCCGGGTGGTCGCACCCTTCCCCGCCGGTTCCCACGCGCCCATCTCATACCCGGGGGCGGTCCTCTCCCGCTCGTCCCGCCAGGACGCCGCCCTCGCCTTTCTGACGTACCTGTCCGGGGAGGCAGGGCGGCAGGTCCTCCGGGACCTGGGCTTCGTTCCCCTGGAGTAACCGCCGCCGACACTCGGATACCGCGGGGATGCCGCGGCGTTTCCCGTGTCCGGGCGGTTGGATGGGAGGGTATTCGAGTGTTGTCGTCCGACGAGCTCCGGGTCATAGCCCTGTCCCTGCAGGTGGCAGCCCTGGGGACCGCCCTGGGCCTCCCGGTGGCGCTGCTGCTGGGGTGGCTGCTGGCCAAGTCCAACGTGCCGGGAAAGGCGGCCCTGGACACGGTGGTCTCCTTCCCGCTGGTGCTGCCGCCGGTGGTGACCGGCTACTTCCTGCTGCTGGTGCTGGGCCGCGACGGTCCCATCGGGGCGGCGGCGAGGGCGCTCTTCGGCGTCGACGTGGTCTTCACCTGGGTGGCGGCGGCCCTGGCCGCTGGGCTGGTGGCCATGCCCCTGATGGTCAGGTCCATCGAGATCGCCATGTCCGGGGTGGACCCGCGCTTGGAGCTGGCAGCCCGCAGCCTGGGGGCGGGGCCTCTGCGGACGTTCTTCACGGTGACCATCCCGCTGGCGCACCGGGGAATCCTGGCCGCGGTGCTCCTGGCCTTCGCCAGGGGCCTCGGCGAGTTCGGGGCGACCATCGTCGTGGCGGGCAACATCCCGGGCAGCACACAGACGGTCCCCCTCTTCATCTTCAACCGCCTCCAGGTCGGGGACGACGCGGCGGCGGTGCGGCTGATAGTCGCCAGCCTGGTCCTGGCGTTCGCGGCCCTGGCCGTGCACCAGCGGCTGGCCAGGCGGGCCGTGGCGTAGCCATGGGAGACGCCGCCCTGGAAGTCCGCGTGCGCAAGTCGTACCCGGCCCTCACCCTGGAGGTGGATGCATCCATCCCCCATGGGATTACCGCCGTCTTCGGCCCCTCGGGCAGCGGCAAGACCACGCTGCTGAACAGCATCGCGGGCCTGGTCGCCCCCGACGAGGGGAGCATAGTCCTGGGCGGGCGGACCCTGTTCGCCTCCCCGGGCAGGGTGGACCTGAGGCCCGAGGTGCGGCGCGTCGGCTACATGTTCCAGGAGAGCCTCCTGTTCCCCCACCGCAGCGTCTGGCAGAACATCCTGTTCGGCTACGACCTGACTCCCCCGGACCAGCGGCGCATCCAGCCGGAGCGGCTGGTGCGGCTTCTGGACCTGGAGGCGCTGGTGGACAGGAGGCCTGCGAACCTGTCCACCGGCGAGGCCCAGCGCGTGGCCCTGGCCCGGGCCTTGGCCACCTCCCCGGAGCTGCTCCTCCTCGACGAGCCCCTGGCATCCCTGGACCTCTCCCTGAGGGGGCGCATTCTGCGGTATCTGAAGGACGTCTACCGGGAGCTTGGCATCCCCATGCTGTACGTCTCCCACAACATCTCCGAGGTGCTGGCCATCGCCGACCGGGCGCTGGTCATCTCCCGGGGCAGGCAGCTCGCCTTCGACCACCCGCGAAGGGTGCTGCTGAACCCCTTCGTCCACTCCCTGGTGGAGGCCGGGAGCCTGGAGAACCTGCTGGACGTCACGGTCTCCGGCCGGGGCCCCGGCGACAGCCTGGTCGCCGCCAGGCTGGGCGACTCCACCCTGTGGATACCCGCGGCGCCCCCCCGCCTGGAGGCCGCACCTTACTCGGAGGACGGGCCCCGCGGGGAGGACGGGAACGTGATCTCCGTCGCCATCAGGGCCGGGGACATCATCGTGGCCGTCGACCGGCCCCGGGGCATCAGCGCACGGAATATCCTGGAGGGGCGCATACAGAGCGTCCACCGCATCGGCGGGGCCGTGATGCTGTACGCCGACGTGGGAGCGCCCCTCCTTGTGGAGATCACCCCCGAGGCGCTGGAGTCACTGGACCTCCGGGAGGGCCAGGAGGTGTTCCTGGTCATCAAGTCCAACTCCATCATGGTGTTGGACTAGCTTCCGGCGGGAGACCCCTCCCTGTGGGGCAGCAGGGCCGAGTACAGGGTGTCGTTCACCGGGGTGGGTACGCCCAGCTCCCGGCCCAGCCGGACGACGGTGCCGTTGAGGGCCTCCAGTTCCAGGGGTCGCCCGGCGCTCAGGTCGGTGTGCATCGACGCCTGGAGGGCCTCGGCCTCGGCGTCCATGTACTCCATCGTGCGCTGGACCACGTCCGGGTCCAGGTCTATGGCCCTTGCCCGGGCCACGGCCTCCACCTCCCGCATGCAGGAGACCATGGTCTCCCTGGATGCGTCCAGGGTCAGGAGCACGCTCATGGGGGTGCGGGCGGCGCTGGAGACCCCGGCCATGGTGGCGATGTACAGGAACTTGGTCCACAGGGCCTTCATCACATCACCGGAGACCTGCGCGTCCACGCCCGCGGCCCGCAGCGCATCCCGGATGCGCCGGGCCCGCTCCGTCTTCTCCCCGTCGGCCTCGCCGAACACGACGCGCACCACCTCGCCCTCCTGTTCGATGACGCCCGGCGACTCCACGTGGGTCTCCATGTAAGCGGCGCCGGCCAGGACCTGTCCGGCCCCGACCACCCCCGCCACCTCGTCGTAGCTGGCCACCCCGTTCTGGAGCGTCAGAACGCACGAGCCATCGCCCATCATGGGCGCCAGGGCCGGGATGGCCGCGGCGTTCTGGTAGCCCTTTACGCTGAGAATGGCCAGGTCCACGGGGCCGACGCCGCTGGTGTCGTCGGTGGCGTCGACCTTCACGTTGAACTCCCCCCAGTGGGACTTTACGGTGAGCCCGCGGTCTCTAATGGCCTGCAGGTGGGCCCGGCGGGCGATCAGCGTCACGTCGTTGCCGGCCCTGGCAAGCTGTCCCCCGAAGTAGCCCCCCACGGCTCCGGCGCCCATGACCGCGATGCGCATGGCGACCTCCCCTGCAAGTTTGGGCCCCACCATACCCCAGCGGCGGCCGGGGTTCAAGGAGGGCTTGCAGTGGGGGTGTCCCACCTGTAAGCTCTAACGGTTGCAGCCTGACTGGACACCCTGACTGGACGCATCGTAGAAAGGAGCCGCACACCATGGCCAAGCTCACCGGGTCGCACCTGCTGGTCCGCGCCCTGAAGCAGGAGGGCATAAGCCGCATATTCACCATCGTCGGCGACACGGTGCTTCCCCTGGTGGACGCCGTGGAGGACGAGGGCGTCCAGTTCATCGACACCAGGCACGAGGGCGCGGCGATGCACATGGCCGACGCCTGGTGCCGGGTCACGGGCGAGCCCGCGGCGTGCATATTCACCGGTGGGCCCGGGTTCTCCAACGCCATATCGGCCCTGCCCAACATCTACACCTCCGAGAGCCCCGTGGTGTTCATCAGCGGCGCCAGCGAGCTCTCCGAGAAGGGGATGACGGCCTTCCAGGAGATAGACCAGGTGGAGATGGCCGCCCCGGTCACCAAGGGGGCCTGGCTCATCCACGAGCGGCGGCGCATCCCCGACTTCGTGGCCACGGCCTTCCGCACCGCCATGTCGGGCAGACCCGGGCCCGTTCACCTGACCATCCCCGTGGACCTGCAGGAGCAGGAGGCGTCTGAGGACGAGCTGCCCCGCTACGCTCCGGCCCAGTACCGGGACAGGGGCCGCGCCCACGGGGACCCGGACCTGGTCCGGGAGGCCGTGGACCTTCTCCGGAGCGCCCAGCGCCCGGTGGTGATCGCGGCCAACGCGGCCAGGTACTCGGTGGCCCCCGAGGCCCTCCAGGCGCTGATCGAGACCACGGGAGTCCCCGTCTTCACCGTGGAGCAGGCCAGGGGGCTGGTCTCCGACGACCATCCCCTCTGCTTCGGCTACGCCGACGGAGCCCTCAACGCGGCGGCCCGGCGGTTCCGGGAGGCCGACGTGGTGTTGCTGCTGGGCAAGAGGTTCGACCACCGCTACCGGTACGGCCAAGCCTTTCCCCCCGACGCCCGCCTGGTCCAGGTGGACCCGTCGCCGGCGGAGATCGGGCGAAACCGGGGCGTGTCCGTGGGAATCCTCGGAGACATCGGCGCCGTCGTGGAGCAGATGACCTCCGAGGCGGGCAGGGGGAGCTGGCCCGCGGGCAGGCTGGACCCCTGGACCGACCAGCTCCGGGCCGACCGGACGGGCTGGGTAGAGCGCCTGGAGTCCTTCTCCACCGACGAGACCCCTCTTCACCCCATGCGCGTGTTCACCGAGCTGGAGGGTGAGACCGACGACGACACCATCCTCATCTTCGACGGCGGCGACTACGCCCAGTGGGGTCGCTGTTACCTGAAGGCCCGGAAGCCCGGCCACTGGATGCGGCTGGGACCCCTGAGCCAGCTTGGCTGCGGCCTGCCCTACGCCATGGCCGCCAAGCTGGCCAGGCCCAACGCCAAGGTGCTCCTGTTCATCGGGGACGGGGCCTTCGGCTTCTACACCATGGAGTACGACACGGCGGTGCGGTTCAACCTGGACTTCACGGCGGTGATGGGCAACGACGCCACCTGGAGCATCGACAAGAACTTCCAGATCGCCTACTACGGGAGGGCCGTCGCCACCGACCTGCGTTACGTCCGCTACGACCAGGTGGTCTCCGCCATCGGGGGCCACGGCGAGTACGTGGAGCGCGGCGAGGAGGTGGTCCCCGCCGTGCGGCGTGCGCTGGGCTCGGGCAAGCCGGCCCTGGTCAACGTGAACGTGGGCTCCAGGCAGAGCCCCCTGGCCGACGCGATGATCGCCAGGAAGACCTCCCGCTAGCACGGCCAACTGATACTAACCATCGGGATACTAGCTTGACACGGCAGGTGCGTGGCGAGAGAATAGGTGGGTGTCCCAGGCCTCGGCGAAAGGGCAGGTTCGTAAATGCTGAAGATAGGCCATACCGTTACGGTTCCCAACAGTTTGAAAGGATCCGCGACGGATTCCGACTCCGACGTCATCCCGATACCTGAGGAGCTTGAGACCGTACCGGGTCATCCCGAGGACGCGGAGACCGTCAACTACTACACCCGGAACTACCCGCTGGAGAGCGAGAACCTCATAAACTACGCCTGGATCTCCTGGTCCATCAAGAACGGAGACATGAACGAGGCGTTCCACGATCACCTGCGCCGGGACCGGCCCATAGTGGTGGCCGCCCGGGCCTCGGGAGACGTGGAGCCCACCGGGGAGCCGGTGCCGGGCAAGGACCTGACCCGGGAGATCAAGCAGAAGGCCCTGGAGCTGGGCTTCGCCATGGTGGGCATCAGCGCCTACGACAACCGTTACACCTTCAAGCACAAGCGGAGCTGGGTCAAGCCCCACCCCAACGCCATCTGCCTGGCCGTCGAGCAGCCCTACGAAGAGACCCAGATGATACCCAGCGAGACCTCGGAGGTGGCTGTCCTGGCCACGTACCGCAGGGGCGGGGCCCAGGCGCTGAAGCTGGCCGAGTACATAAACACCCTGGGGTACCACGCGCAGGTGCACAACTTCACCGACGCCGCCGCGGCGATCATACCCATGTTCGTGGCAGCGGGCATGGGCCAGCAGGGGGCCATGGGATACCTGCTCTCGCCCCACTTCGGCTCCCGCCACCGCCTGACGCTGGTCACCACCGACGCGCCGGTTACCCACGACAAGCCCGTGGACTACGGCATCAACGCCTTCTGCGAGATCTGCCAGGTGTGCGTGAACCGCTGCCCCGGACGGGCCCTGATGAGGGACAAGGTGTGGTGGAGGGGCGTGGAGAAGCACAAGATCGTCGCCAAGCGGTGCCGTCCCGTCATGTCCCGCTACACCCAGTGCGCCATCTGCATGAAGGTCTGCCCCGTGCAGCGCTACGGCCTGAAGACGGTGATGGACCACTACTCCAACACAGGACAGGTGCTGGGCAAGGGCACCCACGAGCTGGAGGGCTACGAGCTGAAGGGGCTGGGCTACTTCGGCCCCGGGGAGCTGCCCAGGTTCGACACCGACTTCTTCACGGTCCCCACGGGCACCGCCGAGGGGTCGCTCCTGGACGAGCTCAAGGAGAAGATCCAGTCGGGAATGGTGCCCGAGGGCCCCGAGGGAGACCGCATCTTCCTGGAGTTCCGGCAGAACATGGAGGCCGCCGTCAAGGGCGGAGGGGACGCCATGGAGTCCGAGTGGTACTCCCTGGAGACCGGAGAGTAGACCAGGCCCGGCAACACCGTCAGATTGGGAGGAAGGCTATGCTGAAGATAGGCCACACCGTGACGGTACCCCACGCCCTGAAGGGGGCCGTGGAGGGCGCGGAGCCCGACTCCATTCCCATACCCGAAGAGCTGGAGACCGTGCCGGGGCACAGGCAGGACCCCGATACGGTGAACTACTACACCCGGAACTACCCGCTGGAGAGCGAGAACATCGTCAACTACTCCTGGGCCTCCTGGATGCTCAAGACCAGCGACATGAGGGAGGCCTTCGAGGAGCACCTGCGCCTGGAGAAGCCCATCGTCGTGGCGGCAAGGGGGTCCGGGGACGTTGAGCCCACCGAAGCGCCGGCCCCGGGCAAGGACGTCACCGAAGAGATCAAGCAGAAGGCCCTGGAGCTGGGTTTCGGCATGGTGGGGTTCACCGCCTACGACAACCGCTACACCTTCAAGAGCAAGAGAGGGTGGGTGAAGCCCTACCCCAACGCCGTCTGCGTGGCCATCGAGCAGCCCTACGATAAGACCCAGATGATACCCAGCGAAGCTGCGGAGACGGCGGTGCTGGCCACCTACCGGCGGGGCGGTGAGCTGTGCCTGGAGCTCGCCGATTTCATACGCGGCCTCGGCTACCACGCCCAGGTGCACAGCTTCGCCGACGCCGCCAGCGCGGTGATACCCATGTTCGTGGCCGCCGGCCTGGGCCAGCAGGGCGCCATGGGCTACCTGCTCTCCCCCCACTTCGGCTCCCGCCACCGGCTCACCCTCATCACCACCGACGCCCCGGTGACCCACGGCCGGCCGGTGGACTACGGCATCAACGCCTTCTGCTCCATCTGCCAGGTGTGCGTCAACCGCTGCCCCGGACGGGCCCTGATGCGCGACAAGGTGTGGTGGAGAGGCGTCGAGAAGTTCAAGATCGTCGCCAAGCGGTGCCGCCCGGTCATGGCCGCCTACGCCTCCTGCGCCGTGTGCATGAAGGTGTGCCCCATCCAGCGGTACGGCCTCAAGGAGGTCATGGACCACTACGCCTCCACGGGCCAGGTGCTGGGCAAGGGCACCCACGACCTGGAGGGCTACGAGCTGGAGGGGCTCGGCTACTTCGGCCCCGGCGACCTCCCCAGGTTCGGCGCGGAGTTCTTCCACAACCCCGAGGGCACCGCCGAGGGGTTCATCCTCGAAGAGCTGAAGGCCAAGATCCAGTCGGGCCTGGTGCCCGAGGGCCCCGAGGGAGACCGGGTGTTCCGGGAGTTCCGCGCACAGATGGAGGAGGCGGTGAAGGGCGGCGGAGACGTCATGGAGGCCGAGTGGTACAGCCTGGAGGACGAAGAGTAGACCGGGCCCGGCAGCACCGTCAGACCAGAAGCCCCGTCAGAATGGGAGGAAGGCTATGCTGAAGATAGGCCACACCGTCACGGTCCCCGGCAGCCTCAAGGGCGCCGGTACGGACTCCGAGCCCGACGTGATCCCGATACCCCAGGAGCTGGAGACCGTACCGGGCCACCGGCAGGACCCCGATACGGTGAACTACTACACCCGGAACTACCCGCTGGAGACCCACAACATAGAGCAGTTCGCCTGGGCCTCCTGGTACCTGAACACGGGGGACATCAAGGACACGCTGGACGAGCACCTGCGTCTTGACCGGCCCCTGGTGCTGGCCGCGCGGGACTCGGGGGACGTTGAGCCCACCGCCGAGCCCGTCCCAGGCAAGGACGTAACCGGGGAGATCAAGCAGAAGGCCCTGGACGTGGGCTTCGCCATGGTGGGCATCACCGCCTACGACAACCGGTACACCTTCAAGAGCAAGAGGGGGTGGGTGAAGCCCTACCCCAACGCCATCTGTGTCGCCGTCGAGCAGCCCTACGAAGAGACCCAGACCATCCCCAGCGAGACGGCGGAGAAGGCGGCCCTGGCCACCTATCGACGGGGCGGGGCCCTGACCCTGCAGCTCGCCGACTACATCCGCAGCCTGGGGTACCACGCCCAGGTGCACAGCTACGCCGACGCAGCCGCCGCCATAATCCCCATGTTCGTGGCGGCGGGCATGGGCCAGCAGGGGGCCATGGGCTACCTCCTGTCCCCCTACTTCGGCTCGCGGCACAGGCTGACCGTCATCGCCACCGACGCGCCGGTGACCCACGATCAGCCGGTGGACTACGGCATCAACGCCCTCTGCGACATCTGCCAGGTGTGCGTCAACCGGTGCCCCGGCCGGGCCCTGATGCGCGACAAGGTGTGGTGGAGGGGCGTGGAGAAGTTCAAGATCGTCGCCAAGCGGTGCCGGCCCGTCATGGCCCGCTACGCCCAGTGCGCCGTCTGCATGAAGGTCTGCCCCGTCCAGCGGTACGGCCTCAAGACGGTCATGGACCACTACGCCAGCACCGGCCAGGTGCTGGGCAAGGGCACCCACGACCTGGAGGGCTACGAGATGGAGGGGCTCGGCTACTTCGGCCCCGGCGAGCTCCCCAGGTTCGACGCCGACTTCTTCCACAACCCCGAGGGGACCGCGGAAGGGGCCCTCCTGGATGGGCTGAAGGCCAAGATCCAGTCGGGCCAGGTGCCCGAGGGCCCCGAGGGAGACCGGGTGTTCCAGGAGTTCCGTGCGGCGCTGGAGAAGGCCGTGAAGGGCGGCGGGGACGTGATGGAGGCCGAGTGGTACGGCCTGGACGACGAAGAATGACGGACCCGTGGGCATGGGTCTGCAGCCCATGGGTCTGCAGGAGGAGAGAGTAACCGATGCTTAAGATAGGCCATTCGGTGACCCGGCCGGGGAAGAAGGCGCAGGACCCGCCCGTGGTCCTCAACGTGCCCGAGGAGCTGGAGACGGCCCCCGGGATCGTGCAGCGCCCCGCCGAGGTGGACTTCTACAGCCGGGAGTACCCCCTGGAGCTGGCCAACGTCGAGACCACGGCGGACCGGGACTGGGAGTGGCCCTTCCACTCCCAGGAGCTCAACGACTTCCACCGGGAGCACGAGAGGCTGAACCGTCCCCTGGTGGAGGCCTGCCGTGCCACCACCGGTCTCGAACCCACTGGGACCCCCGTCCCGGGCAAGGACGTCTCAGGGCTCATCAAGACCAAGGCCCGGGAACTGGGCATCGGCGAGGTGGGTATCACGCGGCTGGACAGGCGGTACGTGTTCAAGTTCATCCGCGACTACGTCCAGTACCAGCACGCCGTCTGCATAGCCTACGAGCAGGACTACGAGGGGACCCAGGGCGCCCCCGGCATGTCCGCCGAGAGGCCCCACTTCGACACCTACCGCGAGATGGTCCCCCCCATCCTGGCCCTGGGAGACTATATCCGGAGCCTGGGGTACCACGCCCAGGTGCACCACCCCGACGACAACGTGGTGGCCACCGTGGCCATGTTCATGCAAGCGGGCATGGGCCAGCTCGGGGCCAACGGGCAGCTCCTCTCCCCCCACTTCGGCTCCCGGGCCCGCCATACCGTCATCACCACCGATGCGCTGGTGACCTACGACGAGCCGGTGGACTACGGCATGCACGCCTTCTGCGACATCTGCCAGGTGTGCGTCAACCGGTGCCCCGGCCGGGCCCTGATGCGGGACAAGGTGTGGTGGAGGGGCGTGCAGAAGCACAAGCTGATCTACCGCCGGTGCCGCCCTGTCATCGCCCGCTACGAGGGATGCGCCGTCTGCATGAAGGTGTGCCCCATACAGCGGTACGGGATGAAGAACGTGCTGGACCACTACGCCGAGACCGGCGTGGTGCTGGGCAAGGGCACCCACGGGCTGGAAGGCTACACGATGAAGGGCAAGGGCTACTTCGGCCCCGGTGAGCTGCCCCGGTTCAGCAGCGACTTCTTCGACATGCCCCACGGCAGGTCCGAGGACGTGGCCTTCGAGGAGCTGAAGGAGAGGATCAAGAGCGGAGATCTGCCCGACGGCGCCGAGGGAGACCAGGCCCTGCGGGAGTTCAAGGAGCGCGTGGAGCAGTACGTAAAGATGCCCCTGAACTTCCAGGGCAACCCCCAGGACGAGTACGCCAAGCAGGAGTAGACCAACGGCCCCGGAATAGAGCTCCCCGGGCGATCGGTCCAGCCCGGGAATTGGTTCAAGCCGGGAACGGTCCAAAAGGAGGATGTCATGCTGAAGGTCGGACACTCGATAAAGCGGCCCGGCAGGGTCCACGGCGACACGGACATCACCATCGATGTACCGGAGGAGCTGGAAACCGTGCCCGGTGTCGTCCAGAGCCCCAAAGAAGTGGACTTCTACAGCCGGGAGTATCCCCTGGAGAGCCAGGCGGTGGACATGACGGCCGACCGGGACTGGGTATGGTCCGTCTACACCGACGAGGTGCTGGAGCACCGCAAGGAGCATGACAGGCTCAACCGGCCCATAATCGCCGCCGCCAAGGACACCGGGGACATAGAGCCTACGGCGGCCCCCGTTCCCGGCAAGGACGTTACCCAGGACATCCGGCAGAAGGCCCGGGAGATGGGCTTTGGCGAGGTCGGCTTCACCAGCCTGGACAGGCGCTACATCTTCAAGTTCAAGAGGGACTGGGTCAAGTTCCCCCACGCCATCTGCCTCGCCTGGGAGCAGGACTACGAGCCCACCCAGACGGCACCCAGCATCGAGGCCGAGGGCCCCCACCATGGCGTGTACAGGATCATGGGCGCGGTCGCCCTGGAGCTGGCCGACTACATCCGCGGCCTGGGATACCACGCCCAGGTGCACAGTCCCAACGACAACAGCGGCGCCTACATACCCATGTTCGTGGCGGCGGGACTGGGGCAGCTCGGGGCAAACGGGCAGCTACTGTCGCCCCACTTCGGGTCCCGGGCCAGGATCATGCTCATCAGCACCGACGCCCAGGTGACCTACGACGAGCCCGTGGACTACGGCATCCACTCCTTCTGCACCATATGCCAGGTGTGTGTGAACCGGTGTCCCGGCAGGGCCCTGATGCGGGACAAGGTCTGGTGGCGGGGCGTGGAGAAGCACAAGCTCATCTACCGACGCTGCCGGCCGGTAATGGCCCGGTACGAGGGGTGCGCCGTCTGCATGAAGGTCTGCCCGGTCCAGCGTTACGGCCTGAAGGCCGTAATGGACCACTACGTGGAGACGGGCAGCGTGCTGGGCAAGGGGACCCACCTCCTGGAGGGCTACTCCATAAGGGAGATGGGCTATTTCGGGCCCGGAGACCTCCCCCGGTTCAACAACGAGTTCTTCCAGATCCCCCATGGGAAGAACGAGGACCTGCTGTTCGAGGACCTGAAGGACCGCATCAGGGAGGGGGACCTGCCCGACGACTCCTCCGGCACGCTGGCCCTCAGGGAGTTCAAGCAGAAAGTGGCCGAGTACATATCCCAGCCGCCCGACGACATGGGCCGTTCCTGGGACGTATAGGTCCCCCGACGATCCGCCCCCAGGGAGGACGCAGGCAGGGCCGGCTGACGCCGGCCCTGCCATTCATGGGAGGACTAGGACTCGGCCCTGGGCGTTATCACGGCGCGGCGGTGGGTGCCCTCGCCGATCTTGGTCTCGCCGTCGTGGGCTTGGACCGTGAAGGTCAGCCGGTTCCTATCCACCGCCGTGAGCTCGGCGCGGGCGACGACCCTGGCCCCTATCGACGACGGCGCCAGGTGCCGGACGTTCACCTCGAAGCCGACAGATGTCTCACCGGGGTCCAGGTGCGGGGCGAGGGCCGCCACCGAAGCCTGCTCCATGAGCAGGATCATCGACGGCGTGCTGAACCTGGGGACGTGGCTGGCCACGTTGTGCTCGCACACGATGGTCTCTTTGCTGCCCGTCAGGCCGGGGGCTATCTTCTCATTCACTCTCTCTAGTCCTGATCAGGGTGGCACCCATTCTAACCCGGCGGGGTCGGCAAATCCACCGTCACCCCGGCGCCGGGCGCCAACCTTGAAGGGCCCCGCGATTTGATATAAGATGCGGGCCGACAGGAGGCGTCATGCCCACCAGGCACATCCTCTCCATTCTGGACCTCAGCCCACAAGAGATAACCGGCATCGTCCACAGGGCGCTTGCGCTGGTGAAAGAGCCGCGCTCCGCCGCCCTGTCGGGCAGGACGGTCGCCCTGCTGTTCGAAAAGCCCTCCCTGAGGACGCGGGCCAGCTTCGACGTGGGCATCCATCAGATGGGCGGTCACGCCCTGTACATGGGCCCCGACGAGGTCGGCCTGGGCAAGAGGGAGCGGGTGTCGGACGTGGCGCGGGTCCTGTCCCGCTACGTGGACTGCGTGGTGGCGCGGGTCAACTCCCACTCCAGCCTGCAGGAGCTGGCGGAGACCGGCTCGGCGCCGGTGGTCAACGCCCTGTCGGACCTGGAGCACCCCTGCCAGGCGCTGGCGGACCTCCAGGCCATCTACGAGCACAAGGGCGGGTTCCGGGGCCTCAGGGTGGCCTATATTGGCGACGGTAACAACGTGGCCAGGAGCCTCTGCCTGGCTGTGGCCTCGGTGGGCGCCAGCTTCACCATCGCCGCCCCTTCCGGCTACGGGCTGGACGGCGAGACCCTGGAAGCGGCAAGCCTGCGCGCCGCGCAGGGAGGGGGCGAGATCGCCTCGGTCTCCGATCCCGTGGAGGGCGTGGCCGGCGCCGACGTGGTGTACACCGACGTGTGGACCAGCATGGGCCAGGAAGAGGAGTCCGAGGCCCGCCGGAAGGCCTTTGCGGGCTACACCGTGGACCCGGATCTCCTTTCCAGGGCTGCCGAGGGCGCCATATTCATGCACCCCATGCCAGCCCACTACGGCGAAGAGGTGCCCGAAGGCATGCTGGAACACCCCCAGTCCGCCGCCTACGACCAGGCGGGCAACCGCCTGCACGCCCAGAAGGCGGCCCTGGAGCTTATAATGGGTGCGGGCTGACCCCGCACCGTGGCCACGGGACCCCTTGGAGTCCAACAACGTGACATGCCTACTCCCCTTGTAGCCATCGTGGGCAGGCCCAATGTGGGCAAGTCCACCCTCTTCAACCGCCTCACCGAGGGACGGGACGCCATCGTCAGCGACGTGCCGGGGACCACCCGGGACCGCCTGATGGGCGACGTTGAGTGGATGGGGCGGCACATGATCGTCGTGGACACCGGCGGGCTGGAGCCCAGGCCCCAGGACCCCCTGCGCCACCAGGTAAAGGCCCAGGTGGAAGCGGGCGTGGCCGAAGCGGACCTTATAGTCCTCCTCCTGGACGTGGTGGACGGGCTCACCGCGGCCGACGAGGAGATCGCCGGCTGGCTGCGGCGGAGCGAGAAGCCCCTGGTGGTGGCCGTGAACAAGGTGGACAACCACCGGAGGGACGTCGCCGCCCTGGAGTTCCACGCCCTGGGCCTGGGAGACCCCATGCCCGTCAGCGCCTACCACAACCTGGGTGTGTTCGACCTGATGGAGCGGGTCGTCTCCCTGCTGCCCGAGGATGACTCGCCCGAAGATGATTCGGGGGTGGAAGAGGACCAGGACGACTCGATGAAGCTGGCCATCATCGGCAGGACCAACGTCGGCAAGTCGATGCTGGACAACGCCATCCTGGGGCAGGACCGGAGCATCGTCAGCGAGGTCCCCGGGACGACGCGGGACGCTCTGGACACCCGGTTCGTCTACCGGGGCAGCCCCGTGGTGCTGATAGACACGGCGGGGCTTCGAAGGCCCGGCAGGATCGAGCGTGGCATCGAGTACTACAGCGTGTTGAGGGCCATGCGGGCGGTGCAGCGCAGCGACATCGCCCTCCTGGTGCTGGACGCTACGGAGCTCGGGACCGCCCAGGACGCTCACATCTCCGGCCACGCGTGGGACGGCTACAAGGGCCTGATCGTGGTCATCAACAAGTGGGATCTCGTGCCCGAGACCGAGGGCACCGAGCGGGAGCTGGCCGTACAGGTGGTCCGCGAACGCCTCCACTTCATGCCCTACGTCCCCATCTGCTTCACGTCAGCGCTGACCGGACTGGGCGTCTCGGAGCTGATGGACCTGGCCTCCAGCGTCTACCAGGAGCGCCACGTGCGCGTCCCGCCTCGCAGCCTGCACCACGCCATGCTGGACGCCCTCGCGGACCACATGCCACCCTCCAGGAAGGGCCGCCGGCCCCGGTTCCAGGCCGTGAGGCAGGTCGGCGTAAACCCCCCGACCTTCGTCTTTGCCGTCCGCAACCCGCAACTGGTACACTTCTCCTATGAACGCTACCTGGAGAACCGCTTCAGGGCGGCCTTCGGCTTTACGCACACCCATTTGAGGCTGGTGTTCCGGGAAAGGATATGACCCCATGGCCGCGTTGGTCCTGAGCCTGTCGGTGCCGCCGCTGCTGGCCGTGTACGTGCTGGTGATCGCGCTGACCCTGGACCTGGACCGCTCCTACACCCAGTACGCCGTGGTTGCGCCCATCGCCTACGTCCTGGGGTCCATACCCTGGGGGTTCCTCCTGGCGATGACCGTGCGGGGTGTGGACATCCGCCAGTACGGCAGCGGCAGGACCGGCACATCCAACGTTCTGAGGAGCGCCGGGGGCAAGCTCGCGGTCCTCGCCCTGGGCCTGGACCTGAGCAAGGGCGTACTGGCCGTGTTCCTGGCCAGGGTCGTGGCCGACGACCCGGCCATGGAGGTCACGGCCGGTCTGTTGGCACTGGCGGGCCACAACTGGCCCGTGTTCCTGAAGTTCAAGGGGGGCAGGGGCATAGCGACGGGCCTGGGAGGGCTCCTGGTCATGGAGCCCATCGCCGGAGCCATAGCCGTGGCCAGCTTCCTGGTCGTAACCCTCCCATCCCGGTACCTCTCCCTCGGCTCCATCGCGTCTTTGTTCGGCGCGTTCCTCTCGTCCCTGGCCCTGGTGCTGCTGGACCAGTCCCCGGCCACGTACCTGCTTTACACGGGCATAGGGTGCTCCATCATCCTCTGGCAGCACCGGGACAATATCCAACGGCTGCTCAAGGGCACCGAGCGAAAGCTTGGCCAGCCGGCCCAGAAAATAGGTGAGGCCACGGGCTCCGGCCCCGCCGGGACGTAGTCGCTTTGACCGGCGTAACGGTAGTCGGCGCCACCACCTGGGGCACCACCCTGGCAGTCCTCCTGGCGCGCAAGGGCGTGCCCGTCACGCTGCTGGCAAGGAGCCCCGAGGAGGCCGCGGTGCTCGCATCCTCCCGGCGGAACGCCCGGTTCCTGCCCGAGGTGGAGTTTCCTCCGCCCCTGAAGGTCGCTGGCAACCCCGAGGAGGCCGCGGGCGGGGCGTCCATGGTCATCCTCGCCGTCCCGTCCACGACCATGAGGCACAACGTGCTCCGGGTCCGCGGCGCCATCCGGGGCGAGCCGGTCATGCTGAGCGCCTCCAAGGGGCTGGAGATGGAGTCCGGCAAACGCATGAGCCAGGTCCTGGAGGAGCTGCTGCCCGACCGCCTGCGTCCCCGGATAAGCGTGTTGTCAGGGCCCAACCTGGCCCTGGAGGTCGTCGGGGGCAAGCCCGCGTCCGCTGTCGTGGCATCCCGTCTTCCCGAGGCGGCCGCCCGAGCCCAGGACCTGCTCATGTCCGGCGCCTTCCGCGTCTACACCAACGAGGACACCATCGGCGTGGAGCTGGGCGGGGCCCTGAAGAACATCATCGCCCTGGGCGCCGGCATCTGCGACGGCCTGGGGTACGGGGACAACGGGAAGGCCGCCTTCATGACCCGGGGCCTGGCGGAGATCACCCGGCTGGGGGTGGCCGCCGGGGCCAGCCCCATAACCTTCGCGGGACTGGCCGGGCTGGGAGACCTGGTGGCCACCTGCGCCAGCCCCCTGAGCCGCAACCACCAGGTGGGCCGCATGCTCGCCGCCGGACGGTCGCTAGAGGCGATCCGGGCGTCCATGGAGAACGTGGCCGAGGGCGTGTTCACCACCGCCGCCGCCGTCAAGCTGGCCGAGGAGATGGGTGTGGAGATGCCCATCGCCAACGCCACCTACAGGGTCCTGTTCCAGGGCATGGACCCCAAGCAGGCCGTGGCCGAGCTGATGGGCAGGCCTCCCCGGGCCGAGTAGCGGGGCCCCTCCGGAGGGGCGCCCTAGAGGCCCAGGGCGTCCCGCTGGTACAGGACGGCGGTCACCGCGGCGATGGCGGCCGTCTCCGAGCGCAGGATGCGACTTCCCAGGGATACGGGCACGATCCCCCGGGAGCGGGCGTACTCCACCTCATCGGGCTCGAACCCGCCCTCGGGGCCTATGAACAGGTCCACGTGGCGGGAGGAGGAGGCCTCCAGGGCCTGCCGCAGCTCCGTGACCGCCTCCTCCTCCCAGGGAATGATGGACGTGTGCGACGGCTCCACGGCGTCGCAGGCTGCCCTGAAGGGAGTGGGCTCCAGCAGCTCCGGGAGTCTCCGGGCCCCGCACTGCTCCGCCGCCTCGGTGATGGCCGCCATCCAGCGGCGCCGGCGGCCTCCCGGCCCGCCGGCCGTGTGCCGGGCCACCGAGCGGCGGCACAACAGGGGGACGAAGGACGACACCCCCAGCTCCGTCCCCTTCTGCAACACCCACTGGAACCGGTCGCCCTTCAGGGTGCCCTGGTAGAGGACGATGCTGACGCCGGGGGCCGGGTCTCCTTCGTGGACGGCCACCACGCGCCCCTCGACCCTGTCCCTGGCGAAGGCGGCCAGGCTCACCGTGTACTCCCGCCCCGAGCCGTCCAGGACGGCCACCTCGTCGCCGGGGGACATCCGCAGCACGTGGGAGACCTGGTGCGCTGTGGCCTCCCGCAGGAGGACCCGGTCGCCCCGTATCCACTCCGGCGGGACGAAGAACCGGTGCATCACTCCTCCCGGGAGAACAGGAGGGTCACCCAGTCGTCCATCAGGATGGTCTCCAGGTGGCGGAACCCGGCCCGGGTGACCGCGGACCTGGCCTCCTCCTCCTGGCGCTGGACTATCCCCGAGGCGATGAGGGTCCCGTTGGGCTTCAGCACGTCCCGCAGGGGGCCGGCCATCTCCTGCACCGTCTTGGAGCTTATGTTGGCGGTAGCCAGGTCGAAATGCCCCGGCGGGGCCAGCCTGTGGGGGAGAGTGCCCCTGGCCGGGTGGACCTGGGTGAGCCCTCCGGCCTTGAGGTTCTTCCTGGCGGCCTTCACCGCGGTAGCGTCCACGTCCAGCGCCACCACCGAGGCGGCGCCCAGGCGGGCCGCAGCGATGGAGAGTATCCCCGACCCGGCTCCCAGGTCCAGGACGGCGTCCCCGGGGCTCAGGCGCCTCTCCAGGGCCTGCAGGCACGCGTTCGTCGTGGGGTGGTGGCCCGTGCCGAAGGCCATGCCGGGGTCCAGCTCGATGACCACCTCGTCGCCCCTGGCCTCGTACTCCAGCCAGGAGGGCTTGATGACCAACCGGCAGCCGGCCCTGAGTATGCCGAAGTGGGCCTTCCAGGCCGTCTCCCAGTCGCTGTCCTTCAGGTCGGCTACCTGGAGCTCCCCCATGGGCCGGAGCCTGCGCACCAGGTTCACGCCCACCTCGATGCGGGCCCGCCGCCGCCGGGAGGTGTTGGGCAGGTAGGAGCGCATCATCACCTGGCCGCCGCCCAGGTCCTCCACCGAGAGGCCGTGGCCGTACTTGCCGAACAGGTAGGAGATGGGCTCCACGAACTCGCCTGGCACCTGGATGCTGAGCTCTTGCCAGATCATCGGCCGGCGACGGCTCCCGGACGGAGGGACAAGCGGGCGGGGGCCCCTACCCCAGGGCGTCCTTGATCTTGTCGAACCAGCCCTTGTCGCGGCTGGAGTCGGCGGCCGGGCTCTCCAGGGTCTTGCCCAGCTCCTCCAGCAGCGTCTGCTGGTGGGCGTCCAGGCGCGTGGGCACCTGGAGCCTGACGGGGACCACGATATCGCCCCGGCGGTGGCCGTTGATGGCCGGTATGCCCTTGCCCTTGATGCGGAAGACGGCCCCGGGCTGGGTGCCGGCGGGTATGGTGAGGCTCTGGACCCCGTTGAGGGTGGGGACCTCCACTTCGTCTCCCAGGGCGGCCTGGACCATGTCTATGGGCAGCACGAATACCAGGTTGTTCCCGTCCCGGGTGAACAGGCTGTGCTCCAGCACCGAGATGGCCACGTACAGGTTCCCCGGCGACCCCCCATTGCTCCCCACGTTGCCCTCTCCAGAGAGGCGGATCTGCATCCCGTCCTCCACCCCGGCGGGTATCTTGACCACGATCTTGCGCGGGCGGCGCTCGGCCCCCACGCCGTGGCAGTCGCCGCACGGGGTATCGACCACGGAGCCCCGGCCCCGGCAGGTCGGGCACGTGGCCACCTGGCTGAACTGGCCGAAGACGCTCCGCTGGGTCCGGCGCACCTGGCCCGCGCCCCGGCAGGAGTCGCACTTCTTGGGACTGGAGCCCGGCGCGCTCCCAGAGCCCCGGCACCCCTGGCACCGCTCCACCCGGGTCACCTCCACCTCCCGCTCGGTGCCGAACACCGCCTCCTCGAAGGGGATGGTCACCGTGTGCTGGATGTCGCTGCCCCGGGCGGCCCGCTGCTGGGTCCTGGCGCCCAGGTCCCCGAAGAAGGAGTCGAAGATGTCCCCGAAGCCGCCGAAGATGTCGAAGCCCTCGAAGTCCCGGTTGAAGCCCCCCGACCCGGAGGAGACCCCGGCGTGGCCGAACCGGTCGTAGCGGGCCCGCTTCTGGGGGTCGATGAGCACCTGGTAGGCCTCGTTCACCTCTTTGAACCGGTCCTCGGCGTCGGGGCTCTTGTTCCTGTCGGGATGGAACTCCATGGCCTTCTTGCGAAAGGCCTTCCGCACCTCCTCCTCGGAGGCGCCCCTGGGGACACCGAGGGCGTCGTAGTAGTCGAGTTTGGCCATGGTCGTTAGAATGCCTTAGAATGTTGGGGAGGGACGCCGCAAGCTGCGCTCCTCGTCGTCACTCCCGCGAAAGCGGGAGTCCAGGCCCCGGCCGATGGATTCCGTGTCTGCCGCCAAACAGGCGGCCCGGGCGCGGGAATGACGGTGGGGAAGTGAGGGCCTTCTCATCCCCACACACAGCCGTCGCAAGGTAATGGGGATTCCCAAGATGCGCCACTCCTAGGACTTGCCGTGGATGCGCATCAGGAGCCGGCTCAGGTAGCTGGAGAGGTACTTCACTCCCCCGATGGCCGTCCCGTACCCCATCCTGGTGGGCCCCACCACGCCGATGGCGCCCGAGGCCTCGTCGGGGATGCCGTACTGGCCCAGGACCATGCTGAAGGGCCGCAGGGGCTCCTCCCGGTTCTCGGCGCCGATGATGACCTCCACGCTGCCCTGCCTGGGGACGTCCGAGAGGATGCTCCTCAGCAGCACCCGCTCCTCCAGCACCTCCACCACGTCCCTCACCTTCCGGGCCTCCCCGAACTCGGGCTGTGCCAGCAGGAGGCGCAGGCCGTCGACGCTGTGCTCCAGGGCCTCCTCGGCGTCGGCCCCCTTGAGGGTGGAGGCGACCTCGTCCACCACCATCTCCTCCAGCGGGCTAAGCTCGAGCTGCTTGTCGTTGATCTCCCGGTAGGTGAGGCCCGACAACCCCTCGTTGAGCTTGTTGGACACCTCGGAGAGCTCGTCCTGGGTCAGGGGCTCCTCCAGGGGGAGTAGCTGCTGGCGCACCCGGGCCTGCTGAAGCACCACCACCAGCAGGGCCAGAAACTCCTGGAGGTAGACGAGCTGCACCTGCTTGAGGCGGGAGTAGTTGGCCCTGGGCAACGTCACTATGGCCATGTTGCCGGACATCCGGGACAGTAGCCCGGCGGCGAGCTGGACCCACGCTTCCTGGTCCCTGGGGGCGTCGCTGAAGCGGTAGCTGATCTCGTGCCGCAGGGCCTCGGGGGGCTCGGGGGACTCATCCAGGGACTCCACGAAGAACCTGTAGCCCTTGTCCGATGGGATGCCGCCGGCGGAGATGTGGGGCCTGACGATGTACCCTTCCTCCTCCAGCTCGGCCATCTCGTTGCGGATGGTGGCGGCGCTGACCTTCCAGGGCGACCGCCTGACGATGTCCTCGGAGGCTATCGGGGTGGCGCTGTCGATGTAGTTCTCCACCAGGATGTTGAGTACGGCGCTGGTCCTCGATTTCAGCATCTCACCGCCCTCTCCGCAGGCATACCGGAGCGCCCGAGTCCCTGATTTGGAATCTAGCATGGGCGTCCAACGGGTGTCAAGCTCCGCGCGGGGTGTGCTATATTGTTATACTCCCTTGGGATAACCCCTTCAGGAATAACCCCTTCACTGGAGGTGTCTGTTTGGAGATCGCCTGGCTTGGACACTCCTGCTTCCGGTTGCGCGCCGGCGCGTCGGTGATCCTCACCGACCCCTTTCCCGAGGGTGTCGGCCTGAGCATGGGCGGCGCCGAGGCGCTGGCCGTCACCATCAGCCACCAGCACCCCAACCACAGCAACTGGCGGGGCGTGGGCGGCGAGCCCAAAGTCCTGGACGGCCCGGGGGAGTACGAGCTCGCGGGCATCTACGTGATGGGAGTCATGACGCCGGCCGGCGAAGGGGACCCGCCGGGCAGGAGCAACACGGCCTACCTCATCGAGATGGACAACGTGCGGATATGCCACCTGGGGGACGTGAGCGCCCCCCTGGCCACCCGGCAGGTGGAGGCCCTGACCCCGGTGGACGTGCTGCTGGCGCCCGCGGGCGGGGGCTCCACCGTGGGGGCCTCCCAGGCGGTGGAGATGGCGCGGAACCTGGAGCCCCGCATCGTGGTGCCCATGCACTACAGGCCCCCGGGCGGCCCGGGCCCCCTGGGAGACGGGAGCGCCTTCCTGCGGGAGATGGGGCTGAGGGACGCGGAGCCCCAGGCCCGCCTCACCGTCACCGCCACCAGCCTCCCCGCCGAGATGCGGGTCGTCGTCCTGGAGCCCCAGGGCATCCCCGTCCAGTCGCAGCTCCTGTAGCCGGCGCATCATTCACCTATCCTGTCATTCCGAGCGGAGCGCAGCGTAGCGAGGAATATCTCCTCCACGTCTACGAGACCGGGGCCCCGGACCGGAGAGTGCTGCAGATGCCCCCGCCGCAAGACCGCCAATACTACGTGTACATCCTGACCGGCAGGACCGGGACCCTCTACGTCGGCGTGACCAACGACCTGGAACGAAGGATGTACGAGCACCGCGGCAGACTCGTGCCCGGCTTCGCCAGCAAGTACGGCCTCACCCGCCTCGCCTACTACGAACAGACCCCGGACGTCGAGTCCGCGATAGCGCGGGAGAAGCAGATCAAGGGGTGGAGACGCAGCAGGAAGGTCGCACTGATAGAGTCCTCGAACCCAGCCTGGGACGACCTATCACTGGAATGGCTCCCCGACCCTGGCCGGGCGGACTAGGTTCCGAGCGCCCTGCCCCCGTCATTCCGAGCGCAGCGTAGACCGGGGCCATGGACGGGCCGCCAGGTAGGCTCAAGAAACGGGCGTGAGATTCCTCGCCTACGGCTCGGAATGACATATGGGGACGGCTCCGCACACAGGGGGCGGCTCCGTACGACACAGGGGGCGGCTCCGTACGACCGCAGCACCTACACTGTCATTCCGAGCGCCCTAACCCTGTCATTCCGAGCGGAGCGCAGCGTAGCGAGGAATCTCTCCTCCGCCTAGACGAGACGGGGGGCCATGGCCGGGCCGCCAGGTGCGCTCGAGGAAACGGACCTGAGCTTCCTCGCCTACGGCTCGGAATGACAATTGGGGGGCGGTGCCCTACTCTGTCATTCCGAGCGGACCGCAGCGCAGCGAGGAATCTCTCCTCCGCCTAGACGAGACCCGGTCCATGACCAGGCCGTCGCGTCGGGGGGGCGGGCAGGGCCACAAGTCGGCCCTCGGTGGCCGTGTCCCGGCCCCGGGGGCTATCCTCGTGCGGTAGGGTGCGCTCCTAGACCGAACTGCGGCGGCGGCCGGCGACGAAGAGGGCCGAGGCGCCCGCCACCAGGGCCAGAGCGCCCGCCGCCAGGGCCAGCAAGGGGAGCTGGGTCAGCGTCGGGTCGCCGGGTATGGGCAGCACCGGCGTGGGGGCCGGGGTGGGGACCGGCGTCGCGGCCGGCTCCGGCACCGCGTCGGCGAAGGTCAGGGCCAGCGTGGGGGTCAGGTCGGCCAGGGTGGGGGAGAAGGTGGGCGTCTGCTCCGCCTGTACCCGCCCCGCCTCGGTCCCCAGCCAGAAGGTTACCTGCTTGTTCACGAAATCCTCGCTGGGGGGGCCCACGACGAGGCCCCTGTACCCGCCTCCGGCGGTCATGATCTCGCCGCTCTCGTAGTTGTCGCAGCCGTCGACGCAGGCCACGAGGGACAACCCGTCTCGCACCGCCTCGCCCTCCGCCGTTATGTCCCCCGAGTAGGTCACGGGGAAGGGGGGGATGGACTGGCCGGCGCCCAGGGTGAGGAGGGCGACCAACGCCGTCGCCAGGACAAGGGCCAGGGTGATTGGTGTCCGTCGCATCTGCAGGGCCTCCTTGAGGGTTGTTGTGTCTCCGGGGGCGCCGGGCGCCCGGCACGAGCACCTGAGTCCCATTATATGCGTTGCGGCATCCCGTCCCCAAGGATGTTGCGCACCAGTTATGGTGACTTCGGGTGTCCCGGTCCGGCGGGGTCCCATTCCCGCGCACCCGGCGTGCCGTGCCTGATGTGCCGGTATGGATCACTCCGCGGAATCGGGAGTCCAAGGCCCCACGGATGGATTCCCGCTTTCGCGGGAATGACGAAGGGGGAGAGGGCACGACGGAGGGGGAGAGGGCATGACCGAGGGGGAGAGGGCACGACGGCAGGGGAGGGGGGCGCCTCCGACGCCATGTTCAAGACCCTATCGTACAACTCCGCCCATGCCGGTCAGCAGACCCTATCGTACAACTCCGCCCATGCCGGTCAGCAGACCCTGTCGTACAGGTCCGCCCATGCCGGATTCTCTCGTCCGATCAACCCGATCTTCCAAGCGCGGTTCCACTTCTTGAGGGCTTTCTCTCTGGTGATGGCACTCTCCATGGACCCATGAGACTCATACCACACCAGCCTACGCACGCCATATCGTGCCGTGAATCCCGGCACGGAGCCGGTCTTGTGCTGCCAGACTCTTTGGACGAGGTTCGAAGTTACCCCGATGTACAGAGTGCCATAGGGTCTGCTTCCAAGGATGTAGACGCAAGGTTCCTTCACCTACCCATTCTCGTTCGCTTGCACGGGCCTGCGCAAGGCCTCGTTGCCAGCAGCTCATGCCAGCCCTGCACGTTCATGGGTTCCCACCTCCTGGCTCCCCTACCCGTCATTCCCGCGCACTGGGGAGTCCCTGCCTGATGCGCCCCTACCCGTCGCTCCCGCGAAAGCGGGAGTCCAGGGCTCCCACCGATGGATTCCCGCTTCCGCGGGAATGACGGACCGGCGAGACCCTCATCGCAGAGATCGGCGGTCGGCTATGCCACTCCGTCATCAGGGGTCCGGCCCCTTATCGCGTACAAGGACATGCCGGGGTTGGCAAGGGATGGGTATCACCAGGAGGTACGACGCGCCCCCTCCCCATGGTTCCCCGCTTTCGCGGGAATGACGCCGGGGGGGGCGGGAATGACGCCCGGGGGGGGAATGACGCAGGGGGGCGGGACGACGGTATTGAGGCCGCAAAAGGAGAGGGCCCCGCCTGGCTGGCGGGGCCCTCTCTCGTTGCGTTCCCGGTTGGGATTGCCGCTACGGGGTTATGGTCGCGTCCTTGGTGAACCACACCCAGTAACCCCGCCCGATCTCGACCACGTCATCCGTCTGGCCACCCTTGTCCTGGGTGAAGTACTCACCGGCGTTCGCGGGATCCTGCGTGCCGCAGTCGCCTTCCGTCATCGGGTCTTGGTCGGGGTTGTAGCACTGGTGCACCATGTCGGCGTTGCGAACCACACCTATCCACCGGCCCCGGTCGAAGGTGAAGCCCCTCGCCCAGTCGGCCCCAAGGTAGTTGTCCGCGTCCAGCGCGCTGCCCGTGGGTATCGTCTCCAGCGGCAGCAGGCTTATCACCGGCACCAGGTTCCACTGGTTGCCCTTCACCTGGATGGAGGGCGGCACCTGCAGGGCGCCCCGGTAGGAAATGTCTATCCCCACCCTCGCCGACGCGTTGGCCCTTACGAAGTAGGCGTGCTGTGCGTCGATGGTGGTCAGGTCGGACACTCCGCCGGTGGGCTCGAACATCCCGGTATCGGCGCTGCGCTGGGCCACCAGCCACAGCTCACCCGACCTGGTGTAGACCAGGTCCACGGCCGGGTGGTCGCCGAACACCGCGTTTATGTCGTTGTTGGTCGGGTCCCCGGGCAGGGATATCAGGTTCAGGCCCGGGGTCAGGTCCAGGTTGAACACCGGCCTGGCGACCACCGTGAACATCAGGGTCCGGTCCTCTGCCAGGGTGTTGCCCAGGTCGTCCTCGGCGTTGTACGTCAGGGTATGCTCGCCCTGGCCGATGTCCGCTATGGCCACCGTCCAGCGCTGTCCGTCCCTGGTGCTGGTCAAGTCTATCAGGTCGCGCTCGTTGTCCTTGCCTGCGTCCAGCACGGCCTTGGTCAGGGACACGCTCTTATGCGAGTCTCCGGTGTATTCCCCCGCCTCGCTGAGCCAGTTGATCTCGACGAAGAACGGGTCCGCCTGGGTCGCTTCGGCCTCGTGGGCCGGCAGGGTCGTCAGATTGTCGCCCACCCCGAGGTTGTTGTCGATCTCGAAGGAGATGGACCCGCTGTCCGTCCAGTCCGCCTTGCCCGTCGTGGCGCGGTTGCGGGCGGAGTCCTCTGCCGTCACCACCACGCTGTACCGGTTGGCGGTGCCAATGTTGAGGTTGAAGGTCCACTCGTTCTCTCCCGCCGTCCTGGCGGCCCTGGGTATCGAGACGTTGGCCATCTGGGCCTCCGCGTCCTCGGCGTTGGCCGACGTGGAGGTGTACAGCTCCAGTGTGGGTTCCAGGGTACGGATGTTCTCGTCGGTCGTCACCGTTACGGCGACCTTGTCCTTGCTGGCAGTGGCGTCCAGAGTCACCGTGGCCGTGGGCGCTATGCCGTCGACCACGTCGTCGGCGTCGATGGTCGCGCTGGCGACCTCGTTGCCGGCGGCGTCGGTTATGGCGCCGACCAGCTTCACCGACGGGGTTACGCCGGCTCCCAGCGCCTCTTCCAGCTCGATGAAGACGCTGTTCTTCACCACCGGGGCGCCGTCGCGGCCGTCGTCGTTGGTCTTGTCGAACCACGAGGCGGAGGCTATCGCCAGCTCGGTGGAGCCGTCCATCACCTCGAAGTCCGAAGCGTCTACGCTGCCGCCGTCCACAGCCTCGCTGAACTCCACGCGGATCATCTTCGCGCTGCTGCTGCCCTGGAGGTACTCGCCGGCCTTAAGCCTGCGGTCTCCCACTACGGCGCCCTTGGCGTCGTCATCGTCGGCCTGGTGGTTGGCGTCCCAGCGGTCTCCCACGAAGGCGCCTTCCATGGTCGGGGCCTCGTTGTCCACCCGCAGCGAGTAGCTCTGGTCGCCATCGGCGTCCTCGCTGGTGTCCGAGTCGCTGGTGCCAGTGTTACCCGCGTTGTCTACCGCCGTGACCCACCAGTATATGGTGGTGGTGCCGTCGGCGTCGATGGACACGTTCGTGGCGTCTGTCAGGTCGTCCAGGGCCACCGACGCCGTCACAACGTCGCCGTCGGTGGCTAGGGTGATGTCATCCCTCTCTGCCGTGTTGTCCCCGAATACCTGGGCGTCGTCCGGATCTGTGTCGGCAGACCCACTCACCAGGAACCGTATGGTGTCGGTATTGACGCCGGCCAGGGCGTCGGTGATGTCGATGGATATCACCTGCTCCAGGTCCATGGTCGCGCTGCCGCCGGCGGGCGAGGCGTTGTCGAAGGTCGGCGCGTCGTCCTCGGCGTCTACCGTGGTCCTGGCATCCTCGGAGGTTATGGTCACCCGCGAACCCCGGCTCACCTGTATTACCGGCCTGGGTTCTGCACCAGGTAGGAGGGCGTTCCTCGGGTTCATGCCCACCCAGACGGAGTAGGCTACGTCAATGGTATCGCCCTCGTCCAGGTCGGCCCCAGCCACAGTGATGGTAAGGCTGGACCCGTCTACCGTGAACATGGCGTTGTTGACGGCGTTGTTCGAGCTGTCCACGAACGTGATGTCGTCGCCGTCTATGTCACCGTCTCCGTTGGCGTCCTCGGGCCTGGCGTCCAGTGCAACCGTGTAAGGGTCGCCCGCCGGCACGTCCTCGGTAACCTCTATTTGTTCGGAGCCGTCATAGTTCACTCCGAGAACGGTTAGGTGGCCCGGCAGGGTGGCGTTGAGGTCGCTGTCCCTGTCGCCGCCGCCCACTATGACTCCGATTTTGACCGTGCCCTCGTCCGTGTCTTGCCCGACGATCGCGAAATAGCTGTCGAAGGAAGCCCCGGTATCCCTATTCGAAGGCACGACAAAGTCGTTGGTTTCGATGTCGGCCTGGACCGGCGCGTAGTTCACCCGTATCGTGAAGTTGTCAGACCCGCGATAGGAGACCTGTATCTCGTCCCCTTCCTCCAGGTCGCGACTCGCTACCAGCGGCAACTGGCCCATTCTCGCCTGCTCTGCTGTGATCTCCGTCGTCCCGGACGCAAAGTCGGCGGGGCCGTCTACATCGATGTCGCCCACCGGGACTGCGACAACCCCTGTCGCACCGTCCGGGTCCTCTTGCCTGATGGGCGCCTTACTGACATACACCATGAACGGTTCGTTCCTGGCGGGCATCTCATCCAGATCCACCCTGATTGTCTCATTGTTGATCTCAACGTTGCCACGCAGACCGGAGGGCACGTCGTGCTGCTCGTGCATGATGTCGCCCATGTCGATTATGACATCGTCGTCGGCAACGAAAGTCGCGCTGTACGCTCCCGATGGACCCGCGACGTTCTCCACGGTCAGCAGGTCGAAGCTGCCGTTGTCGCCCCTCACGTTGACCAGGGCGGTCTCCTGCGGGGAGGTGGCGAAGCGCAGGCCGAACACGTCGCCGGAATCCAGGTCCTCGTCCGCCCTGAAGCGCAGCAGGCCGGTCTGCGTGTCCAGGACTTCCACCAGGGTAATGTCGCTGGAGCCGATTTCGTTCGACGCGCTACCGAGGTCTACCAGCTCCACGTCGGCGGTGTCTACGGAGCCGTCACCGTTCCTGTCTACCAGGGGTAGAATGTTGTCTTCGTCGGCGGAAAGGTTCGACAGCGTGTAGTCGATCTCAGGCTCTTGGCCGTCTGAGATACGGACTCTGAAGCTATCGCCGTCCACGACGCTTTCATCAAGTTCCACCTGGACGGCGCCGTCGTCGTCATCCTTGTCGCCGTCGCCGTCCAGGTCCCAGTCTGAGACCTGGTTGTTGGGCCCGGCGCCGACGTACTGGACCACGCTCAAGTCCGTATTAGTGAGGGTAACCTTGACCGTCCGGTCTTCGGCGTCCTCCAGGGTGGGGCCGACGACGTTCATGTCCGTCGACACGTCGCCCTCGGTCAGCGCGGTGGCTCCGGACGGGGCCGCTGCAACGGTCATCGCCCACAGCACCCCCATAAGCCCCAGGACCAGCACGGTTAGCGAACCCGTAAGGTAGAACCACCGTCTAGTCGATTTCATTGTTGGCTACCCCCTTCGATTAGGAACATTCCGTTGCGTGAGTCCTGGTCCCGCCCTTCCCCTTGGCGCCTGCCTGAGGGGTACCGGGCCTTGGGCACTACCCATGGGTCCAACTTGGACGCGACGATGCCGAAGCAGTGCATGGGTTACCTTTCCTGCAAAGGATTGGACAACTTATATCATCCCCCAGTTTTCCGTGTCAAGGTACCGCAGGCGACATTTCGCGCGTAAAATGGCGCGCCTTCTACATGACAACGCAGCCGGTTTGGGAGCATGTGTATGGATGCACTCGGCTGCGTATCGTAGGCCGCTTCTCAGGGGCGAAACACCTACGGGAGCATACAGCGAAATAACCTGGATGTCAAGAGGATTCCAACGCAAGACGGGGGCCGTTCGGGGGATGGCCCGGCGCGCTGCCGGGGCGGGGAGGGCGCCCGGCACACGGCCCGGGGCCAGGCGGCGGGGCCCAGGGCCGGGACACGCCTGCCGGGAGGGCGTTCCGCCCTGGGCGGGCACGGAGGGATGCCTGGGTGGGGAGGTGTCACGGACACGGCGGGGCGAGATGGCGCCGCCGTGTCCGGGGGGGCTGAGAACGACGGGGGTAGGGGCTTCGTTCCGCTCGGATGAGGAGGAGGCTGGGGCGGATTGACGGAGGGCAAGGGGGCCACCCAACCCGTCGTCCCGGCGAAGGCCGGGACCCATGGGAGGGGGCGTGGCGTCGGCCCGCCTCTCGTCCGAGCCCTCTTCATATGTCATTCCGAGCCGGAGGCGAGGAATCTCTGGTCCGCATGGGCGTAGGATGCCGCGCCCCAGGCCCGCCACTGCGCCACTTGCTGCTGGTTTGGACGGAAGATTCCTCGCTGCGCTCGGAATGACAGGGTGGGCGGGGCGGAGGGATGGGGTGAGGGCTGCACTCCGCTCGGATTGACTCGGTGGGGGCGGGGCGGGGCTGGGGCCTCAGGGCATCCCGACGAGGTACAGCTCCGGGTTGGGGATGAGCCTGTGGTGGGTGGTGTCGGCGATCAGCCCGAAGCTCTGCAGGGAGACGGCCCCCAGGAGGTACACGTCCTCGGGCCCAAATATGACCGGCGTGGTCCTCTCCCACTTCTGAAACCGAACCCGGGGCACCCGGAAGCGGGCCTCTCCCATGGAGTACATCCGCTTGCTGCCGTCGGCCAGGGTGAACCACTTCTCTTCGCCCTCGAAGGGGGACACGCCCAGGCGCTCCAGCAGGGAGGCCGGGAGTATGGAGTAGGCCGCCCCGGTGTCGACCACGGGGTTGACGCGGTGGAAGACCGGGTCCGTCGGGTGCGCTACTTCTATATCTGTACGGAAGAGGCCCATTGGATTACCTTATTATAGGGTGGGCAGGATTACAGGCGGCCAGGCGCCGCCAACAGGGAGGCGGGGCGGGGAGCCGGGGAGCGGCGGCGCGTCTTGCCGCGCGGGCCGGGCTAGTCGACGAGAAACTTCTCCAGGATGCCGGTGAAGGCGACGGGCGTGTGGGTGCCCTTGTCGGTGATGCCGTGGACGATGGAGCCCTCGGCCAGCTTCCACCCGTCCTTGCCGTACTGGTTCAGGATGGCCTCCACGTCCTTCACCGTGTCTATCGGTATATTCAGGGCCTTGTACCAGTATGGCATTGGGTCCTCCCCGATTCCAGCGGATTAGCAGCCAGCTCGTGGGGTAGATTGTATCAGGACGGACCGGTTGCGCGCAAAGGGATTTGGGCGGGATTTGGGGATGCTCCCAACAGCCCATGCCCCTCCCGGGTATTGGGCCCACCCTCCCACCCGGCGCTCCGCGCGGGCAAGGAAATCCCCACCCACCGGTGGACGACCAACGTACCGTCCATACTTCCGAAGGGGGCGTGGACTCCCGTTTCCACGGGAGTGACGGTGAGGAAGGACCGGGACGGCGGCCCTCGATACGCGGCCCTGGCGCCGGCCTGTCGATTGGCGCCCCCGGCGACAGGACCGGGCGGACGTGTGTCTCCCTCGGGGCCCGATGTGGTAAGATTCACCCACGGAGTATAGTCGCCTGCAAGGGGGTGGGACTGTGTCCGGACATTCCAAATGGTCGACCATCAAGCGGGCCAAGGGGGTCGCCGACGCCCGCCGGGGCCAGCTATTCACCCAGCTCAGCAGGGAGATCGCGATAGCCGTGCGGCAGGGAGGCGGCGGCGACCCGGACCTCAACTACCGCCTTCGCCTGGCCATCGACCGGGCCCGGAGCCGCAACATGCCCATGGACACCATAGAGCGGGCCATCCTCCGTGCCTCGGGCGGGGGGGACGCCGGGGAGCAACTGGACGAGGTGACCTACGAGGGGTACGGCCCCGGCGGGGCGGCCATCCTGCTCCACGCGGTCACCCCCAACCGCAACCGCACCGCCTCGGACGTGCGGTCGGTGTTCACCCGGGCGGGGGGCAGCCTGGGAGAGACGGGCTGCGTGGCCTGGAACTTCGACAACAAGGGCGTCATCACCCTGGAGGTGGACGAGGAGAGCGCGGAGGAGGTGGCCCTCCTGGCCATCGACGCCGCGGCCGAGGACGTGCAGGTGGACGGAGGCTACGTGGAGATATACACGGCGCCGGATGCCCTGGAGCAGGTGCGGAAGACGCTGGAGGGCAGCGGCGTGGGCACCTCCTCGGCCGAGCTCTCCATGAAGCCCAAGACGGTGCTCGCCCTGGGGGACAAGGAGGCGGAGCAGACCCTCCGGCTGCTGGACAGCCTGGAGGAGCTGGAGGACGTGCAGAAGGTGTACAGCAACGCCGACTTCCCCGACCAAGTGCTGGAGAGGTACCGGGAGGAAGGCTAGGAGCGGCGGGCAGGCATGCGAGTTCTGGGCATCGACCCGGGCACCATACGGATGGGCTACGGGCTGGTGGAGGAGGCGGACCCCCCCAACGCGGTGGACTGGGGGGCGGTGTCCCTCCCGTCGTCGCTGCCCATCGAGGAGCGGCTCTACCAGCTCCACTCCCACGTCCTGAACATGATATCCATCTGGCAGCCCGACGCGGTGGCCGTGGAGGAGCCCTTCGTGGGCCGGGGTGAGAACCGGTACGTGTCCTCGGCGATGGCGGTGGGGCAGGCCCAGGCCTTGGTGCTCATCGCCGCCGCGGGGCAGGCGGTGCCCGTGTCACGGTACTCGCCCGCCCAGGTGAAGCGCTCCATCGCCAACTACGGCGCGGCCAGCAAGGAGCAGGTGCAGAAGATGGTGAGGACGGTGCTGGACCTGGAGGAGATCCCCCAGCCCTCGGACGCCGCCGACGCCCTGGCCATCGCCCTCTGCCACCTGCACCAGCGGCACGCGGAGGACGTGCTGGACCGCCGGTTGGAGCGGTAGGGTGGGAGGCGCCCTGGGCAGCGGCCCGTTGGAGGCCGGGAGTTGATCACGGGAATCACCGGCGTTCTGGAGGCCCGGGGGGCCGACTGGGTGCAGGTCCAGGTGGGCGGGGCCGTGAGCCTGCGGGTCTCCTGCCCGGCGTCCACCGTCCGGGACCTGGGGGAGATCGGCCAGAAGGTGCGGCTCCACACGCGGCTGTACGCCAGGGACGACGAGCTGGTGCTGTACGGGTTCTCCTCGGCCGACTCCCTGGGGTTGTTCCAGATGCTGAACGGCGTGTCGGGCATCGGGCCCAGGATGTCCCTGTCCCTCCTCTCGTCCCTGGAGCCCCGGGATCTGGCCGACGCCATCGCCGCGGGGGACGTGGAGGCCCTGAGCAGGGTGCCGGGAGTCGGCAAGCGGAGCGCGGGCCGGCTGGTGCTGGAGCTACGGGGGAAGCTCCCGGCCCTGGGGGCCGGGCGGGACGGCGGGGCGTTCCCGGCCGGGGAGGACGCCGAGGCCGTCGAGGCGTTGATGGCCCTGGGCTACGGCGGCCCAGAGGCGCGGCGCATGGTGGCGGCCCTGACCGACGCCGCGGGACTGCCGGTGGAGGAGCGGGTCCGCCGGGCCCTTCAGGGGTCCGCGGGGGGATGATTGTGGGAAGTTTCACTGTGGATGGGGCGGAAACGGATGGTCCCGAAGACTGGCGGAAAGGTTTGGCAGATCCTAAGAAACAATGGAAGCAGGGTAAATCAGCGAAGGCCCTGGCGTACTGTTGGGAGGAATCGAACGGGTTTCCTCCCGACGTACAGCGAATATTTGAGCGGTCGAACTCTAGACAGCTCATGGGGTTGAGGTTCCTTAGGGGGTTCATCGAACACACCACATCGGTGCCAGGGCGAGGGAGAGCATCCCAAGCTGACATACTTGTCAAAGCCGAAGGCCAATCGGGTGTGGTAATGGTTGCGGTTGAGGGGAAGGTGGATGAGCATTTCGATGAAGAAGTGTCAGTCTGGCTGGGGCCTCGACCGTCGAAAAACAAGCAACATAGACTCATTGGCTTATGTAACATGCGGGAAGTGGCTGCATCCTCTGTAGGGCATATCCGTTACCAACTGCTGCACCGCACGGCGTCAGCCTTAATTGAAGCGAGGAACGTCGGCGCTTCTTGCGCCGTAATGCTCGTCCACTCCTTCAGCCAGGAAGATGAACATTTCAAGGATTACCAAACATTTCTGTCGTTGCTTGGAGCCAGTGGGAAGGTGAATTCGGTTACTCATATCGGGAAGAAGGCCAAGATTGACTTGTACTTAGCCTGGGTAAGGGGCAACCCTCGTTTCTTAACAGTTTAGACCGTTCGACGAAGAGTGATAGGGTGCAGAAAGATGCCTGACTTCAGGATACACTCGGCCTTCAAGGCCACGGGCGACCAGCCCCAGGCGGTGGACAGCCTGGTGGAGGGTCTGGGCCGCGGCCACCGCAGCCAGACGCTGATGGGGGTCACCGGCAGCGGCAAGACCTTCACCATGGCCAACATCGTCGAGCGGGTCCAGCGCCCCACTCTGGTCATCGCCCACAACAAGACCCTGGCCGCCCAGCTCGCCACGGAGTTCCGCGAGTTCTTCCCCGACAACGCGGTGGAGTACTTCGTCTCCTACTACGACTACTACCAGCCCGAGGCCTACGTCCCCCAGAGCGACACGTACATCGAGAAGGACGCGGACGTCAACGAGGAGATCGACAAGCTGCGGCTGGCCGCCACCCGGTCTCTGCTGAGCCGCCGCGACGTGCTCATCGTGGCCTCGGTCTCCTGCATCTACGGCCTGGGAGACCCCGAGGACTACTACAGCTTCGTGGCCCAGCTCAAGGTGGGGCAGACCCGGAGCAGGAGCCTGCTGGTGCGGCAGCTGGTCAACATGCAGTACGAGCGCAACGACATGGACCTGAGCCGGGGCAAGTTCCGGATCCGCGGAGACACGCTGGAGATACTGCCGGCCTACGAAGAGGTGGCGCTGCGGGTGCAGTTCTGGGGCGACGAGGTGGAGCGCATCGTCGAGATCGACCCGCTGACGGGGGAGATACTGACCAACCGGCAGGAGATGGACATCTATCCCGCCAAGCACTTCGTCACATCCCAGGAGAAGATGCAGCTTGCCATCCAGGACATCGAGGTGGAGCGGGACGAGCGGGTCGCCCACCTGCGCGAGGAGGGCAAGGTGCTGGAGGCGGCCCGGCTGGAGTCCCGCACCAACTACGACCTGGAGATGCTGAGGGAGACGGGCTTCTGCGGCGGGGTCGAGAACTACGCCAGGCACCTGTCCCGGCGGGCGGCCGGCACGGCGCCGTGGACCCTGCTGGACTACTTCCCCGAGGACTTCCTGCTGTTCGTGGACGAGTCCCACATGACCCTGCCCCAGGTGCGGGGGATGTACCACGGGGACATCTCTAGGAAGCAGACTTTGGTGGACTACGGCTTCAGGCTCCCCTCGGCCCTGGACAACCGGCCCCTCAACTTCCGCGAGTTCGACGACCACCTGAACCAGGTCATCTTCGTCTCCGCCACCCCGGGCCCCTACGAGATGGAGGTCAGCAACGCGGTGGTGGAGCAGGTGATCCGCCCCACGGGGCTGCTGGACCCGACGGTGGACGTGAAGCCGACCCAGGGGCAGATAGACGACCTGATCCAGCAGATAAAGGACCGGGTGGAGCGGGGGGAACGCTGCCTGGTGACCACCCTCACCAAGCGCATGGCCGAGGAGCTGGACGACTACCTGCGGGAGATGGGGATCCGCACCCACTACCTCCACTCGGACCTGGAGACCCTGACCCGCAGCGAGATACTCCGGGACCTGCGGCTGGGGGTGTACGACGTGGTGGTGGGAATCAACCTCCTGCGGGAGGGCCTGGACCTGCCCGAGGTGAGCCTGGTGGCGGTGCTGGACGCGGACAAAGAAGGGTACCTGCGCTCGGAGTCGTCGCTGATCCAGATGATAGGCCGGGCGGCGCGCCACGAGGACGGCCACGTCATCATGTACGCGGACACGCGCACCAAGTCCATGGAGAAGGCCATAGACGAGACCTACCGCCGCCGGGGCATCCAGGACGCGTTCAACCGGCACAACGGGATAGTGCCCCAGGGGATCAGGAAGGCCGTCAAGGACATCACCGAGCGGGTCAGGATGGTGGCGGAGGCCCGGACCCCCTACACCACCGAGAAGCGGGTCATGTCCCGGGACGAGATGTTCCGGGTGGTCAAGGAGCTGGAGTCCCAGATGAAGGCCGCCGCCAAGAGTTTGGAGTTCGAGAAGGCCGCCATGCTGAGGGACGAGGTCTTCGAGCTGCGCCGGGTGATGGTGCTGGAGGAGAAGGGCCCCCTGGCCCCCGCCCCCGCCGGGGGTCCGGCGGAGGCCTAGCGGCCGGCGGCAACAGGCCCACGATACTCGTCGCCAGGGCGGTCCCCTCAGGATGTATACATGAGGACGTTGGCGGCAGCCGTGATGGTCTCGGCCTTGGTGTCGGCGTGTGGGTCCGAGGCCCCAGCGACCTCAGAACCAACACCTATCTTCGACGCCGTATACCAAGCCTTCATGGTCAGCTCCCTAGAGCAGGAGATACTAGAGGCCAAGCAGGAAGGCAACGACGCGCTGGTAGAGTGCCTTACGCTGATGCAAGAGGCGTACATCCGTTGGCAGCCAGTGGAGGACGACTTCGAGGAACGCTGCGAACCGCTGCTTGGGACCCATACTTCGGAGACTCCGCAGGCTCCGTAGAGTGTTCGTACTTCTCTCTCAGATAGGCAAGGTTTGACGCGGCCCGTAGGGAGTTGGTACAATTTCGCTCGTAAGTCCCAGCAAAATAGGCGGAGGAGAGCCATGGCAGAGGACACGCTGACACGCGAAGACGTACGGGACGTGCTCAAGAACGTCTACGACCCGGAGATCCCCGTCAACATAGTCGACCTGGGACTCATCTACGACATCCAGATCGAAGAGGGGGACGTCTACGTCCAGATGACCCTCACGGCCCCCGGCTGCGGCATGGGCCCCATGATCGCCCAGCAGGCCGAGTGGGCCATCTCCGAGGTGGAGGGCGTCGAGGACGTGCAGGTCGAGATGACCTTCGAGCCCCCCTGGTCCCCCGACCTGATCAGCGAAGACGGCAAGAAGCTCCTGGGCATAGACTAGCCTGCCTCCCTCGCTTTGGCCCCTGGGGCCGCGGCGGGCCCGCCGCGGCCAGCCTATCCACGGCGGTTGTCCATGACTACCCCCACGCCCACCCCCCAGGAAAACGCCCGCCTCGAGGCCATCAAGCGCACCTGGCAGCAGAAGCGGCAGATAACCCAGCGCCTCGGCCAGATAAAGAACAAGGTGGCGGTGTACAGCGGCAAGGGGGGAGTGGGCAAGACCACCGTCGCGGTCAATCTGGCCGCCTCCCTGGCCAGCGAGGGCAACAGGGTCGGCCTCTTGGACGTCGACATAGACTGCCCCAACGTCACCAAGGCCATGGGCATCCAGGAGAAGCCCGTCTACCAGAACGGGGAGATCGTCCCCTCGGAGCGGTTCGGCGTCAAGGTGATCTCCATGGCCTTCTTCCAGGAGAACGAGGACGAGGCCATCATCTGGCGGGGGCCAATGATCCACAACGCCATAAACCAGTTCCTGCAGATGACCGCCTGGGGCGACCTGGACTACCTGGTGGTCGACCTTCCGCCGGGCACCTCGGACGCTCCCCTCACCGTGATGCAGGCCCTGCCCCTGGACGGCTTCGTGGTGGTCACCACACCCCAGCAGCTTGCCAACCTGGACGCCAAGCGTTGCATCAACATGATACGGAAGCTCAAGGTCGAGGTGCTCGGGGTCGTGGAGAACTACACCGGTGAGATCTTCGGCGAGGGGGCCGGCGCCGACCTGGCCAGCGAGATGGACCTGCCGTTCCTGGGCTCCCTTAGCCTGCGGTCCGACTACCGGGACACGTCCCAGCCCACGGTCCTGTCCAGCCCCGACGTGATGGACGAGTACCGTGAGGTGGCCGAGAGGGTGAAGGCCGGGCTGGCGGCCCTGGCCGAAGCCAAGGAGTAGCGACCGCCCGTCCCCTCCCGCTGCTTGCCGGCTTGGGCCGGCCCTAGGCGCGGGACGCCTGCTTCTTGCCCTGGCCCCTCTTGGGTTTCGCTACTATGTGCTGCAGCAGGGAGACCTCCCGGCGCATGGCGGCCTTGGCGTGCCTGGAGTCCTCCCCCATGTTACGGAACTTCTTGTAGCGGCTCTCCGTGAGCTTCTTGGAGGAGACCTTCTCCAGGGCCGAGAGCTGTCTCCTGATGGCAATCCCCAGCCGGCGCGACGCGGCCTCGGGGTCCGTGTGAGCGCCCCCCTCCGGCTCGGGCACTATCTCGTCGACGATGCCCAGGGCCTTGCACTCGTGGGCCATGAGGGTCATGGCGTCGGACCGCTCCCGCTGGATGCGGGCGTTTCCGTATATCCTGGAGACGGCCTCGGCGGGGGGGATGGGGGAGTAGACCGCGTACTCCTGCATCAGGATGCTGTCGGAGATGCCCAGGGCCAGGGCCCCCTCGTTCCCCCCCTCTCCCACTATGGCCGACACTATGGGAGTGGGTACTCCCGCCATGAGGGACAGGGTGGTGGCGATGGCGTTGCCCACGCCCTGCTCCTCGGACTCCAGGCCAGGGTGGGCCCCCTGGGTATCGATGAGGGTCACCACCGGCAGCTTGAACCGGGCTGCCAGGTCGATGAGGCGACGGGCCTTGCGCAGCCCCTCGGGGTAGGTGTGGAAGAGGTCCCCGGGCTGGGCGTTGGTCCGCTCCTGGCCTATGATCACCACCGGCTTGCCCATCAGGTATCCGAGCCCGCCGACCACCGACCTGTCGTCGCCGCTGACCCGGTCCCCACGCACCTCTATGAAATCGTCCACCGTGGACTGTATGTAGTCCTGGGCCGTGGGCCGGCGGGGGTGGTGGACCACTTCCAGCACCCGGGCCGTGTCGGCCGGCTCCGCCACGTCGACCTTGTCCTCCGAGGGGACCTTGCCGTTGGACCTGGCCGGATCGCCGGGGCTGAGCAGGCTCAGGATCGTGCCCAGCTTCTCCTTCATCTCCTCCCGGTCCACGATGCCGTCCAGCAGGCCCAGCCTCACGTGGGCCTCGGCGGTGTGGGCGTCCGGGGGCAGGGGCTTTCTCGACGCCTGCCTGAGGGTCTTCATGGGGACCAGCCCTATGAGGGTGCCCGGCTCGGCGAAGATCAGGTCCGCGAGGTTGGCGAAGCTGGCGTAGGCGTGGCCCGTCGCCGGGTTGGAGAGCACCACCACGAAGGGGACCTGCTTGTCCCTCAGCCTGTTGGCGGCGGTGACCGTCTTGGCCATCTGCATGAGAGAGAGGACCCCTTCCTGAATACGCGCGCCGCCGCCGCTGACCATCGCCAACAGGGGTACGGAGGACTTCGCAGCCTCCTCGAAGGTGAGTGCCACCTTCTCGCCCACCACGCTCCCCATGCTTCCGCCCATGAACCCGAAGTCCAGGACCACGATCATGGTCTTGATGCCGTCGATGGTGCAGCTTCCCGTTACGACGGCCTCGGTGAGCCCTGTCCTGGCCTGGTCCTGGGAGAGCCTGCGGGGATAGGAACCGCGGTTGGAGAAGGAGAGGGGGTGCAGGGACTTGATGAAGCGGTTGCTCTCCTTGAAGCTGCCCGCGTCGGCCACCAGGTCGATGCGCTCCCGGGCCGTGAGGCTGTAGTGGAACCTGCACTCGGGGCAGATCCGGTACTTGACGTAGAGAGGCGCCTCGCCGATGGCCCTCTCGCATACGAGGCAGTAGTCCCGGGCCACGGACACGTAGGACCGGTCCAGGGTCGTACCTTTCCTGAGGAGATGGACCAGAAGCTCAGACAGGTTTCTCAAGGGCGCGCTCCGGGCTCTCGACTTCCCCGCGACACAACTCGACCACAATGCTGGGCACGAATCAAGGGGCGCGTCCGGTGACGGTACCTCGGCCTGCTATGGACTGCCTTATTCTTATCGTACAACGGAATCCCCCCGAAAGAAAGGCGGGGACGGCGCCGCCCCTGGATTCCGGCTCGAGGACCGGGGTGACGGCGGACCCTCGATCAGGGATGGGGGACGGCGGCCACGACGCCTTCGTCCTCCAGCTGGCGCCTCAGCTCCACGGCCCGCTGGAAGCCCACGTGCAGCCGGCGTTGCAGGACCGAGGCCGACACGTCGGGCAGCTGCTCGGCCAGCTCCCTGGCCTGCTCCATCAGGTCGTCCTCGCTCTCCTCCTCCGCCTCCTCGGCGGCCGGCTCGTCGTGCAGGTCGATCTTCGGCGGCGGCGGCCCCTTCTGGGTCTGCCAGAACTCCACCATCTTCTCGATCTCCATGTCGTCTACGAAGGTGCCCTGCACCCGCGAAGGCTTGGGGGAGCCGGAGGTGAGGAGCATCATGTCTCCCTTGCCCAGGAGCTTCTCCGCGCCCGCCGTGTCCAGTATCACCCTGGAGTCCACCTGGGAGGCTACGGCGAAGGCGACGCGTCCTGGCACGTTGGCCTTCAGCAGTCCGGTGACCACGTTGACCGACGGTCTCTGGGTGGCCAATATCAGGTGTATGCCCGCGGCGCGGCCGAGCTGGGCGAGCCTGACCAAGCCGGACTCCGCTTCATAGGCTGCCGCCATCATCAGGTCGGCCATCTCGTCTATGATGACCACCAGGAAGGGCATCGGCTCCGACGCCTTGCGGTTGTAACCATCGATGTTCCTGGCGCCGATCTCCTCCATGAGCTTGTAGCGCCGGAGCATCTCGTCCTGCAGCCCCTTCAGCACCACCAACACCTCGTCCGTCTCGACGATTACGGGGGCGACCAGGTGGGGTATCCCATTGAAGGGCGTCAGCTCCACCCGCTTGGGGTCCACCATGAGCATCCTGACCCGGTCGGGGGGCTGCTTCATCAGCAGTGAGGCGACGATGGTGTTGATGCACACGCTCTTGCCGCTGCCGGTGGCGCCGGCGATGAGGAGGTGGGGCAGGCTGGCCAGGTCGGCCACCACCGGCTCGCCGCCCGTATCCTCGCCCAGGGCGATGGGCAGCCCGCCCTTGGAGGCCACCTTCTCGAAGGCCTTCCCCTCGACAACGGAGCGGAGCATTACCGTGCGGGGATGGGGGTTGGGCATCTCCAGCCCCACCAGGGCCTCGCCGGGCACCGGGGCCTCCAGCCGCAGGTAGGGGGTCTTGAGGGACAGCGCCAAGTCCTTCTCGCGCGCGAGAATGCTCTGGACCTTTACCCGGCTCGTCTCCGCCACCGGTTCGGCGCCCTTGCCCCGGTTCTTCACCCACCCGGGCACCAGTCCGAACTGAATGACCTGCGGCCCGGTACGTATGTCGTTCACCGACACGTCGACGCGGTGCTCCGTGAGGGTCGCCTCGATGTTGCGCGCCATCTCCTGGAGGATGGCCTCCGGCACGGGGTTGTCCTCCGCCTGCCCCAGGATGTCCATTGGCGGCAGCCGCCATCCTCCGGCCTTCCGCGCCTTGCTCTTCCCCGCGTCTCTCTCCAGGTCCCCGGGGCTGTCGTCGGCCCGCGCGGCCGCCTTGGCAGGCTCGCCGGCGGGGCTCCAGGGCTCCTCAGAGAGCCCTTTGTCAGCCGGTCCCGTCCCGTTCTGAGACGCCGCCGGCTCCTCCAGCCAGCCCTTGAGAGTGGCGCCGGTCTTGGAGGCCGTCCGGGAAAGGACGGCGCCCCCTCCCCGGGCCATCCGCTGGCCCACTCGCCGGTAGGTGGGCCCGGCCCAACGGGGGTACAGCATCAGGGGCGTAAGGCCCACCAGGACCAGCACCTTCAGGGCCCCCAGCACGGCCGGGGAGCCTCCCAGGTACTGGCCCCAGTAGCCTCCCAGGGAGGCGTCGTACATCACGCCGCTGGAGGCGTGGAACATGGAGAGTATTCCCAGGCTCACGGCGACGGCCATCCCGGTGCCGACCCACACCCGCCAGAACCGGGGGACCCACTCCCTACGGTACCGCACCACCAGGGCAAAGCTGAAGAGCCAGAAGAAGACGGGAACGAGGCCCAAGCCCAGGGCTCCCAGCATCCAGCTCTGGACGGAGTCGACGAACAGGAAGGCCAGCACCGCTGCGGCGGGAATCGCCGGTGTGGGCAGGGTGACGGCGGCAGCCCTCAGGAGCCGTCCCCTGCCGCCCCGTGTCTGCCCCGCCCGGCCGGGCCGGGCGGGAGCCGGACGCGACGCGGACAAGCTCGCGGCTCTGCGTGCCACCTAGACCTCCATCGCGACGGGCATGATCACGGGACAGCGGCCCGTCTCCCTGACGACCAGACGGCGTACCGAGTCCCTCACCGTCCGGTTCACCTCCTCCCAGTCTATGGGATGCCCGGCGACGTGGTCTAGGGAATCCGCAACGGACTTGGACACCTTATCGAGGAGCTCGGGCGTCTCCCCATCGTCGGCGAACCCCTGGGACACCACCTGGGGCGGGGCGATGGGCGTGCCGGTGTCCCTGTCCAGCGCCAGCGCGACCACGAGGACGCCGTCCCGGGACAGGAGGCGCCGGTCCCTGAGCACGGGGCTGCCGCCCGTCCTCCTGGACCTGCCGTCCACGTAGATGTGGCCCGCGGGGACGGTCTCCACGACCTCTCCTCCCTCTGCGGTGAGCTCCAGCACGTCGCCGTCTTCGAGGACGAAGATGCGGTCCCTGGGCACTCCCATCTCCTCGGCCAGGTAGGAGTGGGTCACCAGGTGGTGGTACTCGCCGTGGATGGGGACGAAGTGTCGCGGCTTCGTGAGGCTCAGCATGATCTTCAGCTCTTCCTGGGCGGCGTGGCCGTGGACGTGCACCAGGGCGACGCGGTCGTACAGCACCCGGGCCCCCTGCCTGAAGAGGTTATCGATGGTCCTGGTGATCACCGTCTCGTTGCCGGGGATGGGAGTGGCCGAGATTATGACCGTGTCTCCCGGTATCACGCGGATGTCCCTGTGGTCCCGGTTGGCTATCCTGACCAGGGCCGAGGTGGGCTCTCCCTGGCTGCCGGTGGTTATCAGGACGATATCGTCCCCATCCAGGTGGCGGGTCTCCCCCGGTGGGAGCAGGACGCCCGGAGGGGCGGAGAGGTACCCCATCTCCATGCTCATCTTCACGTTCTCCACCATGCTCCGCCCCACGATGGCCACCCTCCGGCCGTGGAAGGCGGCGGCGTCTATGACCTGCTGGATCCGGGAGATGAGGGAGGCGAAGGTGGCCACCAGCACGCGTCCCTGGGCATCGCCGATGGTCCTCTCCAGCGCGTCTCCCACAACCCGCTCCGACGGGGTGTACCCGGGCACCTCTGCGTAGGTGGAGTCGGACAGAAGCAGGAGCACGCCGCGAGAGCCATAGGACGCCAGCTTCTCCAGGTCGGTGGCCTGGCCGTCCACCGGGGTGTGGTCGATCTTGAAGTCGCCGGTGTGGACCACGGTGCCCACGGGGGTCTCGATGGCCAGCCCCATGGCGTCGGGAATGCTGTGGCACACGCGGAAGAGCTCCACCCGGAAGCTCCCGGCCGGGATGGGGACCCCCGGCTCCGCCAGGTGAAGCTCCGCCCCGCGGGAGGACCGGTTGTTGTTGAGCTTGACGGATATGAGGCCGTGGGCCAGCCGGGGAGCGTATATGGGGACCTCCAGGCTGGGAACTATGAAGGGCAGGGCCCCGGTGTGGTCTTCGTGGCCGTGGGTGATGAAGATGGCCCGCACCCGGTCTCGCCGCTCCAGCAGGTAGGTTACGTCGGGGATGACCAGGTCCACCCCCGGCATGTCCTCCTCGGGAAACAGGACCCCGCAGTCGATGACTATGATGTCATCGCCGTACTCCAGGGCCATCATGTTCTTGCCGACCTCCCCCAGACCACCCAGGGGAATGACTCTCAAGGCGTTTTTGGACATATCAAATTACGACCTTTGCCGGATTGGCGGCCGGTCTGCCCATGGGCCGACGGGGCCTAGCGCCGCAGCCTCCCCCGGGGACAGGGGGACGGCAGACTAGAACATGGACAGCTGCTGGCCCTGGTCGTCACCGCCCTCTCCCCCCTGCTCCTGGGCGGGCGGAGTCTCCACCAGCAGGCCCGGAATGGCCCTGAAGTCCTGCATGATGGTCGATTTCAGCTCGTTTCGATGGAGGGCGGCTGCCGGATGCATCATCGGGTACACCAGCCTGCCTCCGACCGGACGGGCCTTGCCACGGGCCTTGCTGATGCTCTCCCTGGGGAAGAACTTGGACAGGGAGAAGCGGCCCAGGGTGACGATCACCTTGGGGTCGATGAGATCGATCTGCCGGTCGAGGTACTTGCTGCAGGCGGCAGTCTCCGCCGGCAGGGGGTCACGGTTGTTGGGAGGCCGGCACTTGACCATGTTGGCGATGAACACCCGGTCCCTGCGCAGCCCGGCGTCGGCCAGCAGGGCCTCCAGGAACTGGCCGGCGGGCCCCACGAAAGGCCTTCCCAGGCGGTCTTCGTGGAAACCCGGCCCCTCGCCGATGAACATGATCTCAGCGTCCGCCGGTCCCTCGCCGGGCACCGCGTTGCTGCGGCTCCCGCTCAGGGGGCAGTCGGTACACGATCGCACCTGTCGGGCTACGTCTTCGAGGCTGTCCATGCTGGGCACGTCCATATTATACAGCCTTCGGCGAGGGCCTGTGGCATGGGGCGCCTGGTGAAGGGCGATAGGGGGTGTGCGGCGGTGACGGACCGGAGGGGAGGGGGGACCTACTCGTCGGCGACGCCGTGCTCCTTCAGATAGTCGATGGCGTTCTGGATGGTGAGGATCTGGCCGGCGTCCTCGTCGGATATCTCTATCTTGGTCTCGTCGTCGGAGAACTCCTCCTCGAAGGCCATGATGAGCTCGGCTAGGTCCAGGGAGTCGGCGTTCAAGTCGTCGACGAAAGACGCTTCAGGGACGACGGCGTCGTCGCTGACGTCCAGCTTGTCTGCCACAATGGCCTTTACTCGATCGTAAACGGTTGCCATGCGCTGCTCACCTTCCTGGCTGTTCTTGGGCAGCCGCCCCCACGGGGTCCCGGTCCATGGCGTCCATCACCGAACCCAGCACGCCGTTGACGAACCTGGCGGAGCTGTCGCTGCCGAAGGTCTTGGCCAGCTCCACCGCCTCGTTGATGGCCACTTTCCTCGGTACGTTCGGCTGATGCCTGATCTCGAACAAGGCCAGGCGAAGGATGTTCCGGTCGACTATCGGGAGCTGTCCTACGGGCCACGCGGGAGCGTACGTTTGGATCAGGTCGTCGATGCCCGTGCGCTCCTGCACCACCCCCTCCAGGAGCTCGCGAGCGTATGACAGGCTGAGCTCCAGGGGGCCGGCTTCTTCGGTGAGCCACCGAAAGCAGGACTCGGTGGGGTGGTCCGTCAAGTCGGCCTCGTACAGCGCCTGCAGGGCCAGGCATCTGGACTCTCTCCTGTGGTGGGCCAAGCTTCCCCGCGACATGCGATCACACTGCCGGCAAGCTAGGAGAGAGGCGACGGCCGGGCTGACAGGGCTCCGTTCAGTCCGTACTCCGCCACCTTGCGGACCGTCGGCGGATCGGCGACGTTCATGACCGCCACGTGGTTGTCTTTGTAGGAGGGGTTGGAGACGATGCGCTTTATGAGCCCGCCCAGGACCCTGCCGGGGCCGAACTCGATGAAGCTGGACACTCCTTCGTCCACCATGCGCCACACGGACTGCTTCCACTTGACGCAGTGGCAGAGCTGGGTCTTCAGCTCGGCCCGCGCCTGGTCGGCCGACGTTATGGGACTGGAGGTGGCGTTGGCGATGACCGGCACGGCCGGGTCGCGGAACCTGGCGTCGTCTATGGCCGAGGCCAGGCCCTCCTGGGCAGGCGACATGAGGGACGAGTGGAAGGCCCCGTTCACCGCCAGGGCGATGGCCTTTCTCGCCCCTCGTATGGAGCACATGTCCACCGCCCGGGCGACACAGAGCTTGTCCCCGCTGATGACGATCTGGTCGTTTCCGTTGACGTTGGCCATCTCGGCCCCCGTCTCGGAGCAGACCTCCTCCACCGTCTCTTCGTCCAGGCCGATGATGGCGGCCATGCTCCCGGGGCGCATCTCCGCGGCCTCTTGCATGAGCTTGGCCCGCTCGCGCACCAGGCGTACGCCGTCTTCCAGGTCCAGCACGCCGGCGACCACCAGGGAGCTGTACTCACCCAGGCTGTGGCCCGCCACCGCGGCGGGCTGCAGGGCGTGACCCTCCAACTCCTCCAGGGCCTTGTAGCAGGCCAGGCTGGTGGCCATGATGGCAGGTTGGGAGTACACGGTCTTCTTCAGGTCGTCCTCTGGCCCGTGGAAGATCATGTCGGTCAGGGGCATCGACAGGATCTCGTCCACCCGGTCGAAGACGTCCCTGGCGGCCCTGGACGTCTCGTACAGCTCCAGCCCCATGCCCACGAACTGCGAGCCCTGGCCCGGAAACACGTAGGCGGTCTTGGAGTCTTCCTGCTTCTCCGTTGTTCTCTCCATTCGGCGGATTCCCTTAAAGAAAATACATGATTGCGTCGGAGCTCCGGGTGCCGTCGGCCGTAGACCGTGCCGGCCCTTCTCTTGCTGTTATTCTGCCTCCCTTACGAGACGGCCCTTGTAGTAGCCGCAGCTCGGACAGGCAGTGTGGGAGAGCTTCGCGCCGCGGCATTGGGGACAGCGGGAGGGATGCACCGGCTTCAGCTTGTACGCCACAAGCCTGCGGCCCTGCCTTGCCTTGGTCAGTTTTTTGGTTGGTAGCGCTCCCATGGTGCCTCGACTTCCCTCAGCCGCCGGCCCGGCCCAGCAGCCCTGCCAGAGCGCCCAGCCCGGAGCGGTCCGGGCCCTCCTGGCACACGCCGCATACGCCAGCGTCCCGGCGCGCGCCACAGACGCTGCACAGGCCCCCGCAGGCGTCGCTGCAGAGGGGCTTCATGGGCTGGTTGGCGATGGTGTATTCCTCCAGGGCATCCCGCAGGTCCAGGCAGTGCCGGTGGTCGATGGTAAAGACGCCCTCGTCGACTGACCGGGCGTCCAGGGGCCTGCCGGTGGTGACGTCCACCGTCGGGACGTACTCCTCTCCCATGACCAGCTTGGAGGAATGGGTAAACCCCTCCAGGCACCTGCTGCAGGTCGCCGGGGACTGCACGTCCACGCCCACGTCCACCCAGATGCCGCGGTCCGTCCGCATCATCGACACCCGGCCCCGGGGCGCGAGCGTAGCCTCCGAGCCATCCAACGTGAGTGAACCGGAGACTTCGTAGGTGCGGGTGGAGCCTACGGACTCCTTCAAAAGCTGGGAGACATTGTAATACATAGACTGTCGCGACTCGATCGTCCCGATACCGGTCGTTATTATAAGAGGCGTCTTGGGCATCCTGTCAAGTAGCGAGGCCGTGAAACGGCCCCCCTTCCCTGCGCTGGACCGCCTGGCGTATTGACTCGACGATGGCCGCCGTGGAGGTGCCGGGCCCGAATATGACGTCTATTCCGGCTTCCAACAGGGGTGCCCGGTCCTCCTCGGGTATTATGCCGCCCGCCACCACGACCACGTCCTCCATCCCCTTCTCCTTCAGGCCTTGCAGTATCTCGGGGAATATCTCCATGTGGGCGCCCGACAGTATGCTCAGCCCCACCACGTCCACGTCCTCCTGGGCCGCGGCCTCCACGATCATCCTGGGGGTCTGGCGGATGCCCGTGTAGACCACCTCCATACCTGCGTCCCGGATGGCCCTGGCCACGACCTTGGCGCCCCGGTCGTGGCCGTCCAGGCCGGGCTTGGCGATCAGCACCCGTATGGCGCCCCGTCCTCGGACCATGTCAGCAGCCACCTCGTCCATCAGAATGGGCATCAGAATGGGCATCAGAATGGGCATCAGAATGGGCATCAGAATGGGCATCAGAATGGGCATCAGAATGGGCATCAGAATGGGCATCAGAATGGGCATCAGAATGGGCATCAGAATGGGCATCGGATTGGGCATCAGAACCTGCGTCGGGACCGGCCGTCTCCACCAGCTCCGTCAGCACTCCGTGGGTCGACCGGGGATGCAGGAAGGCGATGGTGCCCGACAGGCCCTCCCGGGGGCTGCTGTCCACCAGCTCCACGCCCCTTTCCGCCAGCGCCCGGAGCTTCCCGTCTATGTCGTCGACGTTGAGGGCCAGGTGGTGCAGCCCCTCGCCCCGGCGTTGGATGAACCGCCCCACGGGGCTCTCCGGGGACAAGGGCTCCAGCAGCTCCAGGCGTGTCTGGCCCAGGGGCAGCAGGGTCGCCTTCACCCCCTGGTCTTCCAGGACGGCGACCTCTCCCCTGGGCACCCCGAACACGTCGTGGAACAGGGCCATGGCCGCCTCCAGGTCGCGGACGGCGATGCCCACGTGGTCGGCGTGCCGCACCGTGCACGGGGGTGTCGTTTTCGGCATGCCTGTCATTGGAAGACTACCCGGGGTCCCTACACCTTGTACCGGGCCAGTATCTGCCGGGCGATGATGAGCCGCTGGACCTCGGAGGTGCCCTCGTAGATGGTGGTCACCCGGGCGTCGCGGAAGTAGCGCTCCACGGGGGACTCCTTGAAGTACCCGTAGCCGCCGTGGACCTGGAGCGCCTTGGAGGTCACCCGCACGGCCGCCTCCGAGGCCAGGAGCTTGGCCATGGACGCCTCGTTGATGTAGGGGAGACCATTGTCCTTCAGCGTGGCGGCGTGCATGGTTGCCACCCGGGAGGCGTACACGTCGGTGGCCATGTCGGCCAGCATGAACTGGATGGCCTGGTGCTGAGCGATGGGCTGCCCGAAGGACTGTCGCTGCTGGGCGTAGCTCAACGCCGCTTCCAGGGCCGCCTGGGCGATGCCGACGCACTGGGCCGCGATGACGATGCGGCTGGAGTCCAGAATATCCATGGCGTAGCGGAACCCCCTGCCCTCCTCTCCGATCAGGTTTTCGGCGGGCACGCGGACGTCCTCCAGGGTCACCTCGGTGGTCGTAGACCCCCGCATGCCCATCTTGCCGTGCTGCTTTTGTACGGTGAGGCCCGGAGCATCGGTGTCCACGATGAAGGCGGCGATGCCCCGGGAACCCTGGCTTCGGTCCAAGGTTGCGAAGAGGACGATGGCGCGGGCCACGTCGGCGTTGGTGATGAACGTCTTGCTGCCGTTCAGCCGGTACAGGCCGTCATCGAGGGTCGCCGTCGTCCGCAGGGCCGCGGCGTCGGACCCGCCCCCCGGCTCGGTCATGGCCCAGGCGACGATCCCGTCGCCGGCGGCCAGCGATGGAACGTACCTGGACTTCTGCTCCTCGCTGCCGAACTGGTAGATGGTCTGGACGCCCAGGGACATGTGGGCCACGAGAGTCACGCTGGCCGACGCGTCCCCCCGGGCCACCTCCTCCTCGGCGATGGCCATCTGGCGGTACCCGCCCCCGCTGCCGCCCAGGGCGGGGTCGACCCCGATGCCGGGCAGCCCCAGGCCGGCCATGCCCTTCCACACCTCCCAGGAGAACTCCTCCCGCTCGTCCAGATCCCGGGCCCGGGGAGCCAGCTCCCGCTCGGCGAACCGCCGCACCGTCGCCTGGAGCATCCTTTCCTCTTCGGTGAGGAGGAGGTCCGTCATCGGTGCGCCTCGCCGGCGCCGTGTCCAGAGCGTCTCCTGGGCCGCATTGGGCTGGCCCCTCCGCTGGATTCCCGCGTCCGCGGGAATGACGGGGCAACGTGTCCTAAAATGACGCCACCTCGTCCTGCTCGCCGAAGACCCCGCGGAAGACGGCGCATATCTCGCCCAGGGTGCAATAGCTCTCCACGCACTCCAGGATGGCCGGGACGGTGTTCTCCTCGGACTTTGCCGCCTCCTCCAGGCGGGCGAGGGACCGGCCCACCGCGTTGCCGTCCCTCTCCCGGCGGAGGCGCCGCAGCCCCTCCACCTGGAGCCGGACCTGCTCGGGGTCCACGCGGAGCAGGCCGGAGATGGGCGGGGTGTCGGCCACGTACCGGTTGACGCCAACGATGGTGCGCTCTCCCGACTCCACCTCCCGCTGGTGCCTGTAGGCGGACTCGTGTATCTCCCGGGCCTGGTACCCCTGCTCCAGGGCCGCCACGGCGCCGCCCATGCCGTCGATCTTACCGATGTACCGGTTGGCCTCCTCCTCCAGGCGGCCGGTCAGGCTCTCCACGTAGTACGAGCCGCCCAGGGGGTCCACGACCTCGGACACCCCGCTCTCGTGGGCCAGCACCTGCTGAGTGCGCAGGGAGAGCTGCACCGCCTCCTCGGTGGGAAGGGCCAGGGCCTCGTCCCGGGAGTTGACGTGCAGGGACTGGGTGCCTCCCAGCACCGCGCTCAGGGCCTGGACGGTGGTGCGGATGACGTTGTTGTCCGGCTGCTGGGCCGTCAGGGCCACCCCCGCCGTCTGCGTGTGGAACCTGAGCATCCAGGACCTGGGGTCTCGGGCACCGAAACGCTCCCTCATGATCTTCGCCCACATGCGCCGGGCGGCGCGGAACTTGGCCACCTCCTCGAACAGGTCGTTCTGGGCCACGAAGAAGAAGGACAGCCTGCCGGCGAAGTCGTCCACGTCCAGCCCGGCGTCCACGGCCGCCTGCACGTAGGCTATGGCGTTGGAGAAGGTGAAGGCCAGCTCCTGGACGGCGGTGGCCCCAGCCTCCCTCATGTGGTAGCCGCTGATGCTGATGGTGTTCCAGCGGGGCACGTGCCGGGAGCAGTACTCGAACACGTCCACCACCAGGCGCATGGACGGCCTGGGCGGGTAGGCATAGGTGCCCCGGGCGATGTACTCCTTCAGTATGTCGTTCTGGATGGTCCCGCTGACGGCCTCCGCCGGGACCCCCTGCCCCCTGGCCGCGGCGATGTACAGGCACAGCAGCACCGAGGCTGTGGCGTTGATGGTCATGGAGGTGCTGACCCTGTCCAGGGGTATGCCCTTCAGCAGCGTCTCCATGTCCCGGAGGCTGCTGACCGGCACGCCCACCTTGCCCACCTCCCCCCGGGCCAGGGGGTCGTCGGAGTCGTAGCCGATCTGGGTGGGCAGGTCGAAGGCGATGGAGAGGCCCGTCTGGCCCTGCTCCAGCAGATAGTGGTACCGGCGGTTGGACTCCTCGGCGGTGGCGTATCCCGAGTACTGGCGCATGGTCCACAGCCGGCCCCTGTACATGTTGGGCTGGACTCCCCTTGTGTAGGGGTACTCCCCGGGGTAGCCCACGTCCCGGCCGCGGTCGTGCTCCGCCGCGCCCAGGTCCTCGGGGGCGTAGACCGGCTCCAGCTCCAACCCGGACCCCGTGGCGAACCGCCCCTGCCTCTCGGGCCGGCGCTTCGTCACCGGGGTCAGGGTACGCTCCCTCCACTGGTCCTTGCTCTGGCTGGTCAACGGGACTCCTTGGTGCATCCGCTCTGCCGCCGGGCGCGGCCGGCGTTGGCAGCCATTATAACCCGTAGCCCACCGAGGAGAAAGCTGGGACTCGCCCGTTTGCCACCCTTCCCTGGTTGGGATAAACTAGGGGGGCTTCGGCCCGGGAGCCCCGCAGGGCGTGTTCCTTGCGGCCCGATGGACACGCGCGGCCGGGCCGGCCACATACCGACGAGGTGTACGTGCAGCTACCCGACGTATCTCAGTGGGGCGCGACGGACTGGGGGATCAAGGTCCCCCTGCAGGACGGCTTGGGCCTCAAGCTGGAGGACGCGCTCATCGGCGAGTATGGGCGGGTGCTGGACGAGGCGCCCGCCGGACACGGCCTGGCGCCCCGGGGAGCCGTATCCGAGCCCAACGTACCCGACTTCGGCTTCCCAATCGCCAGGAGGATCGACTGCTGGACGGACGACGTGCCCGAGCTGTACGAGCGGGCCAAGGCCGAGCAGTGGGACGCCACCCGGGACATCCCGTGGCACGAGCTCCCGGAGCTGGACGACGAGATCGAGCGGGCCGTCTGCCAGGTGATGACCTTCCTGGTGGAGAACGAGTACGTGGCCCTGTACCTGCCCGCCAAGTTCCTGCCACGCATCGACCCCCACTACAGCGAGGTGTCGCTGCTTCTGGGCACCCAGGTGATGGACGAGGCCAGGCATATAGAGGTGTACACCAAGAGGGCCCTGGCCAACGGGGGCGGGCTCCAGTACTCCTCCTCGTCCACCCAGTGGGCGCTGAAGAGCCTGTTCACCCAAGAGAACTACCTGAAGGCGTCCTTCCTGCTCCACCTGCTGGGGGAGGGCACCTTCGTCGACATGCTGACCTTCATCGGCCAGGTGGCGCCCGACCACGTCACCAGGGAGATACTGATCAAGACCCGGCGGGACGAGGCGCGGCACGTCGGCTACGGCGTCTCCCACGTCCGGTACCTGCTGCGGGAGGAGCCGGCTCTCAGCGAGACCCTGCTGGAGGCGGCGGAGGAGCGGGCCTCCTTCCTCCGCGCCACGGCCGGGGCCAACCCCTTCCTGCAGAACGCCCTGGCGGTGCTGGCGGGGGGCGGCGCGACGGAGGAGCAGGTGGAGCAGGGCAAGGTGGTCGTGAGGGAGTTCTACAAGAAGATGCACGAGAACCGCATCCACCGGATGATGACGGCCGGCATCGACGAGGACACGGCAAGGAGCATAGCCGAGCTGCACGGCGGCGGCGGCAGAGCATACATGTAGGAGGAGAGGCATGGCGACGGTAAGGCTGAATGGCGTGGACATCGAGAAGATAGAGACGCTGGTCAAGGACATGCAGGAGAACCCGGAGACCATGAAGGAGATGGCCAACTCGGCGTGGAGGACCCGCAGCCAGTGGGTCGGCGGGTTCGAGCACACGGTGTACGCCCGGGAGCTCCCGCCGGCGACCCTGGACGAGCCCGGCGACATCTCCGGCGGCGACAAGGGCCTGAGCCCCCACGAGGCCATCCTCAGCTCGGTGGGCGCCTGCATCGCCACCGGGTTCGTCGCCCAGGCCTCCGCCCGGGGAGTCAAGGTGGAGTCTTTGGAGGTGAGCGTGGACGGCAACCTGAACCTGCCCGTCTTCTTCGGCCTCGCCGACGGCAACCCCGGCTACGACAGCATGGACGTCACGGTGTACGCCAAGACCGACGCGGCCCCCGAGGTACTGGAGGAGATATGGAAGAACGCCGTGGAGAAGTCCCCGGTGACCAACACCGTCCAGCGCGCCACCACCGTCAACACCACCCTGCGGACCGTGGAATAGGCGGCCTCCAGTGACGATGGACCAAGCAGACATACCCTACCTGCCGGCGTCCCGGCTCTCCGCCCTCATCGAGAGGAAGGAGGTCTCTCCCGTCGAGGCGACAAGGGCCTACCTGCGCCGCATCGACGAGCTGGACTTCAAGTTCAACGCCTACCTGACGGTGGCCCGAAAGCACGCCCTGCGGCAGGCGGAGGCGGCGGAGCGAGAGATACTCGACGGCCGTCACCGGGGCCCCATGCACGGGGTCCCCGTGGCGGTCAAGGACCAGCTCTGGACCCGGGGCATCCGCACCACCGGCGGGTCCCGCATCCTGGCGGACCTGGTGCCTGAGGACGATGCTACGGTGGTGTCCAACCTGAAGGCGGCGGGGGCCGTGGTCCTGGGCAAGACCAACCTCACCGAGTTCGCCATAGGCGGGCCCCACCGCTACGCCAACGCGCGCAACCCCTGGGACCTGAACACCTCGGCGGGCTCCTCCAGCAGCGGATCCGGCTCGGCCACCTCCGCCTACCTGTGCGCCACGTCCCTGGGTGAGGACACGGGGGGCTCGATACGGTTCCCGGCCGCCTGGTGCGGCATCGTCGGGCTCAGGCCCACCTGGGGCCTCGTCAGCCGGTACGGCGTCATGGGGGGCGTATGGTCCATGGACCAGGTGGGCCCCATATCCCGCACCGTGGAGGACGCTGCCATCACCCTTGGGGCCATCGCCGGCCCCGACCCCAAGGACCCCTACACCAGGGACGCCCCGGTGCCCGACTACCGGAGGGCCCTCGAGGGCGGCGTGAAGGGGATGCGCATCGGGCTGGTGACCGAGCTGACCCACGGAGAGGTCGCGGACCCCGAGGTCCGGGAGGCCGTGACCAGGGCGTCGGCTGTATTGGGGGAGCTGGGAGCCTCCGTGGAGGAGGTGTCCATACCCCTGTCCGCCCACGCCACGACCATCTTCTGGAGCCACCTGTCTGTTGAGCCGGCATCCACCCACCTCCAGTGGCTGAGGGACCGCCTCCCCGAGTACGGTTACTCCAACCGCATATCGTTGCTCATGGGCAGCGTGATGCCGGCGCAGGCGTACTACAAGGCCCAGAAGCTGCGGGCCCTGCTTCGCCGCGAGGTCCACGACGCCCTGGACCGGTACGACTTGCTGATGTCGCCCACCATCGGGGCCACCGCCCAGAGGGTCGAGGGAACCGGCGCCGAGTCGGCCCGGCGGCGGCCCCTGCTCACCTTCACCTTCAACCTGGCCAATTGCCCGGCCATCTCCGTACCCTGCGGCTTCAGCTCCCAGGGCCTGCCCGTGGGCCTGCAGCTCGGGGGACGCCCCTTCAGCGAGGAGACGATACTGAGGGCCGCCCACGCCTACGAGCAGGCCACGCCCTGGCATACCATGCGGCCCACGTACGCTTAGGAGACGCTTTAGGAGGGCGCCATGACCCTTGCCGGACTACCCCTTTTCCCCGTCACCGTCGTCGGCAGCTGGCCAAGGCCGCCGTACCTGCTGGAGGCCCTGAGGAGCCGTCAGGCCGGGCGAATCAGCTTCGAGGAGTTCAACCGGGTCGCCGACCGGGCCGTCCTGGAGGCGTTGAGGTACCAGGAGGACGCCGGGGTCGACCTGGTCAGCGACGGCGAGCAGCGGCGGGACAACTTCTACTCCTTCGTCGTCGAGAAGCTGGAGGGAGTCCGGCTGATGAGCCTCGGGGAGATCATGAACTACGTGGAGGACAAGGAGGCCTACGACAACATCCTCCGCAGCATGGACGCCCCAGCCTTCTCCATCCATAACCCGACGGTGGTGGACAGGGTGGAGAGACGGGGGCCGATAGCCCTGGACGAGTACCAGTTCCTCAGGGAGCACACCTCGCGCCCCATCAAGATCACCCTGCCCGGCCCGTACCTTCTCACCCGGTCCATGTGGGTGAAGGGCGTGTCCGACGCCGTGTATCCGACCCAGGCGGCCCTGGCCCAGGATATCGTGGCCATGCTCCGGGAGGAGCTGGTCGCCCTGCGGGACGAGGGCGCGGAGTTCGTCCAGTTCGACGAGCCGGTGCTCACCGACGTAGCCTTCAACCCCGAGGTGAAGGAGCGCACCTTCATGTGCGCCTCCATGGCCGCATCCTCGGGCGACCCCATGAAGGAGCTGGTGATGGCGCTGCGGCTGATGAACGACATCACCCGCGGGGTCGACGGCGTCAAGACGGGGGTGCACGTGTGCCGGGGCAACTGGAGCCGCAAGGAGGACGCCCTGCTCAGGGGCGACTACGAGCCCATAGTGCCCTACCTGCTGGCCATGGACACGGACCAGCTTGTGCTGGAGTACGCCACGCCCCGGGCCGGGGATATGGACTCCTTCGCCAACCGGAAGAAGCTGAGCGAGATCGGGCTGGGCGTCGTCAACCCGAGGACCGACGAGGTGGAGGGGCCCGAGTTCGTGGTCGATATGGTGGAGAAGGCCCTTGCCTACTTCAGCCCCAGCCAGATATACCTGAACCCCGACTGCGGCTTCGGCACCTTTGCCGAGCGGCCCATGAACCCTCCGGAGGTGGCCTTCAGGAAGCTGCAGGTCATCGCCGAAGCCGCCCGGCAGCTACGGGAGACCTACTCGTAAGGGCCCACCCGGCCCGTCCCAAGGGCATCCTTCGGCTCCCTCATGGCATTGGCGCGAAGCACCCGCGCACGCCATTGCGACGGAGCGTGTCTGGATTTCACCGGGGTAAGGAGAGACGGCCATGGCAGAGCCCGGACAGCTAAACGGCATCGACCTGCATGACCTGGAGGAGGGGCTCAAGGAGATCGGAGAGCAGGAGGGGGCCCGCCACGCCAGGAAGCGGTCCCGCATCCAGTGGCTGGGCGGGTTCCGGTTCAACAGCTTCGTCCGGAACAACACCTTCATCGTCGAGGAGCCGGCCAGCTCTACCGCCCAAGAGCAGGCCCCCAACTCCATGGAGTACGTGCTGGGCGCCCTGGGGGCGTGCCTGGCCACGGGGTTCGTCCTCAACGCCACCCGCCGGGGGATACCGGTGCACAACCTGGAGGTGGCCCTGGACTCCAGCCAGGACAACGTCTTCGCCTTCTTCGGACTCAGCGACGAGGGCCACCCGGGGTTCCAGCAGGTCCGGGCCAAGCTCTACGTGCAGGCCGACTCCGACGGGGATACCCTGAGGGAGGTCTGGGAGCAGGCCGTCAAGACATCGCCCGTGGGCAACTCCCTGGCCCGCGTCGTAAGCATCACCCCGGAGCTGTCGGTGGTGTAGCCCTGGCCGCGGCCTAGCCCGCGCCGCTGAGGATCTCCCGCACCCTGTCCACCACGTCATCCATCTCCACCAGCGCCGCATCCGAGTCGCCCCGGCCCTTCACCTCCACCGAGCCCTGGCGCAGGTTGCGGGGGCTCACCACCAGCCTCACCGGCAGGCCCAGCAGGTCCGCGTCGTTGAACTTCACGCCGGCGGCCTCCTCGGCGCGGTCGTCGTAGAGGGTCTCGATCCCCCCGGCCCACAGACGGTCGTACAGGCCGTCCGCGGCCTCTCTTACGGCGCAGTCCGCCAGGTTCAGGCCCACCAGGTGGACGCTGAAGGGGGCTATGGGCGCTGGGAAGACTATGCCCCGATCGTCGTGGTTCTGCTCGATGGCGGCGGCCAGGAGGCGGCCCACGCCTATGCCGTAGCAGCCCATGGTGATGGGCCTCTGCCGGCCCTCGCTGTCCAGGTAGTGGGCGCCCAGGGTCTCACTGAAGAAGGTGCCGAGCTTGAAGATGTGGCCCACCTCGACCCCGCGGGTGGTCTCCAGGGGAGTCCCACAGCGGGGACAACCTTGCCCTTCCCGGGCCAGGGCGATGTCCGTGAGCAGGTCCACTTGGAAGTCCCGGGGATAGTTGGCGTTGACGATGTGGGTGTCGGGCTCGTTGCCGCCCACGGTGAAGTTGGCCCCATTGCCGATGGACTCGTCGGCGATCTTCCTGATCCCCTCCAGGCCGACGGGGGAGGCCGATCCCGCCACCAGCCCCGCGGCGGCCACCTCCTCGTCCACCGCCAGGCGAAGGTCGTGGATACCCAGGGCGTTCTTCAACTTCACCTCGTTCACGTCCAGGTCTCCCCGGATGGTCACGAATACCACCTCGCCGTCGGCGTAGTAGAAGACGGCCTTCAGGGTCTTGCTCTCGGGAACGCCCAGGTACTCCGAAATCCCGGCTATGGTCTTGATGCCGGGTGTGGGGACCCGCTCCATGGGCAGGGGCTCCTCGTGGGGAGAAGGGGGCAGCCGCGAGGCGGCTTTCTCGGCGTTGGCCGCGTACCCGCAGCTGAGGCAGGTGATGACGGTGTCCTCTCCGCTGGACGTCGGGAGGATGAACTCGTGGGAGTCCTTCCCGCCGATGGCGCCGCTGTCGGCCTCGACCATGAGGGCGGGCAGCCCGCAGCGCCGGTATATGTTCCTGTAGGCCCGCGCCATCGCCTGGTAGCTGCCGTCCAGGCTGTCATCGTCGGCGTCGAAGCTGTAGGCGTCCTTCATGTCGAACTCGCGTACGCGGATCAGCCCGGCCCGGGGACGCGGCTCGTCGCGGAACTTCGTCTGTATCTGGTACAGGATTACCGGCAGGTCCCGGTAGCTCTGGACGTTGGAGCGGACGATGTTGGTGATCACCTCTTCGTGGGTGGGGGCCAGCACCATCGGCCTGCCCCGGCGGTCGGTCAGGGTGAACAGATTTTCGCCGAAGGCGGCCCGCCGGTCGGTCTCCTCCCACAGCTCCCGGGGGTGCAGCACGGGCAGGCGGACCTCCTGGCCCCCGGCCGCGTTCATCTCGTCTCGGATGATGTTCTCGATCTTCCGGAGGGACCTCCAGGCCAGGGGCAGGTAGCTGTAAACGCCCGCGGCCACCTGGGAGATCATGCCGGCCCTCAGCATGAGGCTGTGGCTGGCGGTCTCGGCCTCGGCGGGGTCGCTGCGGAGGGTCTTGGAGACCAGCTTGGTGAACCGCATCGTTGGAAGGGGCGCCTCAGCTCGCCTCGGCGGCCACCGCCTCGACCTCCTCCATCAGCGCGGTGAGCATGTCCGCCTCTGCGACGACCCGGCTCTTGACGCCCTTCCGGAAAATGACGGCGCGGCCCGCGCCCGCGGCTATGCCCACGTCGGCGTCCTTGGCCTCCCCCGGGCCGTTGACCTCGCACCCCATCACCGCCACCGTGACCTCGGAATCCACCTTCTTGAGCATCCGGTCCACGGTGTTGGCCAGGCTGATCACGTCCACGTCGGCCCTGCCGCAGCTCGGGCAGGCCACCAGGGTGGCCCCCTTCTGGCGGAGGTTCAGGGACCTGAGGATGTCGTATCCCGCCTGGACCTCCTCCACCGGGTCGCCGCTCAGGGATACCCGGATGGTGTCGCCGATGCCCTCGTACAGGAGCAGGCCCAGGCCTGCCGCGCTACGTATGGAGCCGGACTTGACCGTGCCCGCCTCGGTGATGCCCAGGTGCAGCGGGTACGGGACCATGGGGGCGATGCGCTGGTACGCCTCCACCGTGGTCGGTACGTCGAAGGCCTTGAGGGATATCTTGATCATGTCGAAGTCCAGGGACTCCAGGATGCCTATCTCCCACAGGGCCGTGGCCACCATGTGGTCGACGATGCTGTACTCTCCGGCGGCCCCCGCGCCGGCCTTGGGGAGCTGGTTGACCATGTCCAGGTGCCGGGAGAAGCGGCCCGTCTTCCCTATGCCCCCCACCGGGGGAAGGCTGCCGAAGTTGACGCCGATGCGGATGGGCACGTCCCGCTCCTTGGCCGCCTGCACCACCTCGGTGACCTTCTCCTCGTCCCGGATGTTGCCGGGGTTCAGCCGCAGCATGTCGACGCCGCCCTCCAAAGCCTTGAGGGCCAGCCTGTAGTGGAAGTGGATGTCGGCCACCAGGGGTATGTTGATCTGCCTCTTGATCTCTGCCAGGGCCTCCGCCGCCTCCATGTCCGGGACCGCCGAGCGGATGATATCGCACCCCGCCTCCTCCAGCTCCCTGATCTGGCGGACCGTGGCGTCGACGTCCCGGGTGTCAGTCTTGGTCATGGACTGCACGGCTATGGGGGCGTCGCCGCCTACCTGGACGTTCCCCACGTGGACGGGCTTGGTTACTCGACGTTTAGCCATCTCTGGTTCTCCCGGCAGATATTCCCTCAGACCGGTATCTCTACGTCCGGCTGCCCCGTTGCCGCTAACGCAGCAGGCTTCCCCCCTCGACGATGCGCGCGATGTCATTGTAGCTCACGGCGACGATGAAGATGATGAGGACCAGGAAGCCCATGATGTGGACGAAGCCCTCTTTCTCCGGCGGGATGCGCCTGCCGCGCCGCAGCCACTCCAGGATAACGAACACCAACCTGCCTCCGTCAAGGGCGGGGATCGGCAGGATGTTCAGGATTGCCAGGCTGATGCTCAGTATGGCCGCCAGGGGCACCAGCGCTATCAGCCCGAACTCCCTGGCCCACTCGCCAGTGCCCTGGGCGATTCCCACGGGCCCCGCGAAGGGCACCTCCCCGTCGGCGGAGACCCAGTCCACTACGGCGTCCTTCAGGGCCACGGGCACCATCCAGGTGCGCTGCACCCCCAGCTTCAGGGCCTCCCAGGGCGAGGCGGCCAGCCACTCGCCCCGTATGCCCTGGGGAGGGTCCTCCCGGGGGACCAGGCGCACGGCCTTCCTGGAGCCCTCCCTCTCCAGCACCCACTCCACCTCGGCGCCCAGGTTGGCGTTTATGCCCTCGACCAGATCGTCCAGGCCCTCCAGCGGGCTGCCGTTCATCTCCAGGACCAGGTCCCCCGCCCTCAGTCCCGCCGCGTCAGCGGGAGAGCCCGGAGCAACGCTGCGGACCTCCAGGGGCGTCCCGTCTCGCAGGGTGATCCCCGTGGGGCCCTGGTTCTCGGTGACGGTGAACATGAAGAAGCCCGCCAGGAGGACCACTCCCAGCAGCACGTTCATGACCACCCCGGCGACCAGCACGACGACCCTGGCGCCCACGCTCTTGCCCGCGAAGCTCCGGGGCTGGGTGGGGTCGTTCTCCCCCTCCAGCCGGACGAAGCCGCCCAGGGGCAGGGCGTTTATGGTGTAGACGGTCTCGCCCTTTCGGATGCCCAGCAGCCTGGGGGGAAAACCGAAGCCGAACTCGTTGACCTTGATCCCGAAGGCCTTGGCGGCGGCGAAATGCCCGAACTCGTGGACGACGACCACCACTCCCAGCACCACGAGGAACTCTACGATGGTTACGAGGACTTCCAAGGAGCCGTTGCCTCTTCTTCAGACGGCGGAGGCGACACCGGGGCGCCCCGGCATCTGTCCCGCCACCTCTCCCGCGCGCGCCCTGGCCCACCGGTCCGCCTCCAGGACCGCGTCCAGGGAGTCGATGGATGTGGGCCGGTGGTCCTCCAGCACCCGGCCTATGGTCCGCTGGATGTCGGTGAACCCTATCCTGCCCTCCAGGAACAGCCCCACCGCCACCTCGTCCGCCGCGCTGAGCACCGCGGGATAGGTGCCCCCGTCCTTGCCGGCCTGGAGGGCCAAGCCGAAGCACGGATACCGGTCCGGCTCCAGGGGCCCGAAGGTCAGGGAGTGCCCCACACCGGTGTCCAGGGTGGGTATCTGGGGATTGGGGAGGCGTTGTGGATAGAACATGGCGTACTGGATGGGGAGGCGCATGTCCGGCGGGCCAAGCTGGGCCTTCATCGACCCGTCGGCCATCTCGACCATGGAGTGGATTACGCTCTGGGGATGGACCACTACCTCGATCTTATCCCACGTCACGTCGAAAAGACAACGCGCCTCTATGACCTCGAACCCCTTGTTCATGAGCGTGGCCGAGTCCACCGTGATCTTCTTGCCCATCTTCCAGGTAGGGTGCTTCAGCGCCTGCTCGGGCGTTACCGTCTCGAGCTCCTCGGGGGGCGTGTCTCTGAAGGCACCGCCCGAGGCGGTGATGACGATGCGCCTCACGGCCTTCGACTCGCCCTGGAGGCACTGCCAGATGGCGCTGGGCTCGCTGTCCACCGGCAGCACGGCCCCGCCGTGGGCCTGGGACAGTGCCATGATCATGTCCCCGGCCATTATGATCACCTCTTTGTTGGCCAGGGCGACGTCCTTTCCCTTTTCCAGGGCCCGTACCGTGGGCACCAGGCCCGCCCCACCTATGGTGGCGGCCATCACCAGGTCCACGTCGGACTGGCACACCATCTCCTCCATGGGCACGAACTCCACCCGGTCGGGCAGCAGGCCCCGGTGCTCCTCCAGGGCGCAGCAGGCCATCCGGGGCTTGAACTCTTCTATCTGGGAGGCCAGCAGGTCCAGGTTTCGGCCGGCGGCCAGCCCCACCACCTGGAACTCCTCGGGGAAGGCTCGAACCACGTCCAGGGTCTGGCGTCCGATGGAGCCGGTCGACCCTAGCACTACAAGTCCCTTCATAGCCTCAGCACCTCGGCGCGGTCTGGGCTGGAGCCCGCTCTGGGTTGGGGGCCCGGTCTATGTCGGGGCATCGGTCTGCGTGGGGGCCCCGGTCTGCACGGGGGCCCCGGTCTGCATGGGGGGCTTAGCCTACTCCAGGGAATCGAATCACCCCGACGGCTTCAGCACGAGCGCAACAAGATAATACACCACGGGTAGGGTGAAGACAATCGAGTCCAGCCTGTCCAGCAGACCGCCATGGCCGGGCAGGAGGCCGCCGGTGTCCTTGACCCCCGAGGCCCGCTTGATCCGGGACTCGGCCAGGTCCCCCAGCTGGGCCATCGCTCCCACGGCACCGCCGACCAGGGCCGCTTGCCATACCGGTACCCCAAGCTGCAGCAGCGCTCCCAGCCCCGAGGCGGCCCCCGCGCTCCACAGGAACCCCCCCGCAGCCCCTTCCCACGTCTTGCCGGGGCTTACCGACGGGGCCATGCGGTGCCGGCCCACGGCCCTGCCCGTTAGGTAGGCCCCGGTGTCCGATGCAAAGGTGACCAGCAGCGCGAACAGGAGCCAGTCCCGGGCGTAGTCGGCACCGCCGTCCAGCTCCCTCAGGGCGAGCCCGTGGGAGAGGAGAAACCCGACGTAGACCGGTCCGGCGACCAGGAAGGGGACCATCGCCACCCTGCCGTTCCTTCCCCTCCTGGCCATGAGCCACGGACCGGCGATGAAGACCAGTGCGGCGAAGGCGATGCCCGGGGAGTACTGGTGCCACGGGTCCGCGAACTGCCCTCCCACCAGGAAGAGGAGGGTGTACAGGATGCCGACAAAAGTAAGCCCCCGGTATGCCGCAAGCCCCGGCGCCAAGCCGTAGAACTCCCGGAGGGCGAGCACCGCCACGGCGCCCACCAGGATGGTGAGGTAGGGGAATCCCAGCCACACCGCGCCCAACAGTACGGGGAGACCCAAGAGGGCGGTGAGGACTCTAAGGGCCAATCGCGGGGCTTCCGGGTCAGATCGGCGCGCCCGGGGATTGAAGCGAGCCGAACCGCCTCTGTCGCATCCGGAATGCCTGTATGGCGGCGGCTATGTCGGCCTCCCCCAGATCGGGCCACGGCGTGGATGTGGAGTAGTACTCGCTATAGGCCGACTGCCAGAGCAGGAAGTTGCTCACGCGGATCTCGCCGCCGGTGCGGATGACGAGGTCCGGGTCGGGCAGGCCTGCCGTGTACAGGTAGCCGGCGAACATGTCCTCGGTTAGCTGCTCCGAGGGGACGCCCTCCCGGAGGATGCGCCTCACCGCCTCCAGGATCTCGGCGCGTCCGCCGTAGTCGAAGGCAACGCTGAGGGTGATGGACCGGTTCTGCCTGGTCAGGTCCTGGGCGTAGGCGACGGACTGCTGCAGGGCGGGGGAGAGGCGGTCCGTCCGGCCTAAGTGGAGAATGCGCACACCCCTTTGGTGCAGCGCGGTGGTCTCCTGCTCGATGGCCTCCTGGAGTATGGACATCAGCCCCTCCACCTCTTCGTGGGGACGGTTCCAGTTCTCGGTGGAGAAGGCGTAGATGGTCACGTACTGGATCCCGCGGGCCCCCAGGGCTTCCAGCACGGCGTGGATGTTGTCGACGCCCGCACGATGCCCCTCGAGGCGGGGGAGGCCGCGCTGCGTCGCCCACCGGCCGTTTCCGTCCATGATGATGGCCACGTGTCGGGGAACGGGTTGGGCCGCGTTGGTCGTGGTGGTGGATTCGTCCTTAAGCTGCATCGAGTTGCCGGCTGTTGGTTGGCGGGCGGGACTGGGGAGCGCTCAACCGGCGTGCCGCGAGCGCGAGCGACTCAGACTTCCATTATCTCCGCTTCCTTGGTTTCCAGGACCCTGTCCATCTGACGGACGTGGGAGTCGGTGGCCTTCTGGAGCTGGTCCTGCGCCCTGCGGTTCTCATCTTGGGAGATGACCTTGCTCCGCTCCATGCTGCGCTGCCGCTCCATGGCGTCGCGCCGCACGTTCCGCACGGCGACCTTCCCGTCCTCCACCTTCTTCTTCAGGACGCGCACCAGGTCCCTGCGGCGCTCCTGGCTGAGGGGCGGCACCGGGACTCGGATGATCGTACCATCGTTGGAGGGGTTGAATCCCAGGTCCGATTTGAGGAGGCTCTTCTCGATCTCCCTCAGGGACTGCCTGTCCCAGGGCTGGATGGTTATCAGCCTGGCCTCGGGCACGGAGATGGTGGCCAGCTGGCTGAGGGGAGTGGGCACGCCGTAGTAGTCCACCGACACGTTCTCCAGGAGCGCGGGCGTCGCGCGGCCTGTCCTCAGGGAGGCCAGGTCCCTTTGCAGCGCCTCGACGGCCTTGGTCATGCGTGTGCTGGCGTCCTCCAGCACCTCTTCGAGGCTGGGAAACTCCTGCCCCTTTTCGGATGCCATCGCTACACCTTCTCCGACAGAAGTGATCCCACGTCCCCCGATATCATCGTCCCCATGCGGTTGCCCGTGAGGATCCGGCTGATGCTGCGGGCCTGAAACAGGTCGAACACGATGATGGGCAGCTGGTTGTCCATGCACAGCGAGATGGCGGTGGTGTCCATGACTTCCAGGCGCATGTTCAGGGCGTCCAGGTAGCCCAGGTGATCGAAGGGACGGGCCGACGCGTTCTTGTTGGGGTCGGAGTCGTAGACGGCATCGGCCCGGTTCTTCCCCATCAGCAGGACTTCGGCGCCGATCTCGACAGCTCGCAGCGCCGCGGCAGTATCGGTGGTCATGTAGGGGTTGCCCGTGCCCGCCGCGAAGAGGACGACCCTGCCCTTTTCCAGGTGGCGTATCGCTCTGCGCCGGATGTAGGGCTCTGCGACTGCCTGGACGTCGATGGCCGTCAGGGTCCGCGTATCCAGACCCAGCTTCTCCAAGGAGTCTTGGAGGGCCAGGGCATTGATCATGGTCGCCAGCATTCCGGCATAGTCCGCGGTGGCCCTGTCCATTCCCCGGGCCTCGGCCTCCTGGCCTCGCCAGATATTGCCGCCGCCGACCACGACGCCCATTTCGACGCCCAAGTCGGCTCCCTCTTTGATCTGCTCGGCAGCGTACCGCACCGCCTCGGCGCCCAATCCGTAGGCCACCTGCCCCTTCAGGGACTCTCCGCTGAGCTTCAGGAGGGCCCTCTTGTAGACGGGCCTGCCGCCGAACCCCTCGGCCATCACTCCCCCAGGGCGAATCTGGCGAAGCGCCTCACGCGGACGTTCTCACCCACCTTGGCCATCACCTCTTGGATCACGTCCGCCACCGTGCGCGACGGGTCCCGGATGTAGGACTGGTCCACAAGGCAGATCTCCTCCGGGAGCCTGCTCTCATCCTCGGGCATCTCGCTGCGGTCGACGTAGCTGGTGGAGGGCATCGCTGCCACCTGCATCGCCAGGGCATGGGCCAGCTCTTTCATTTCGCCGGTGCGGGCCACGAAGTCGGTCTCGCAGTCCACCTCGACCAGGGCCCCCAGCCTGCCGCCCGCGTGTATGTAGGCTTCGATCAAGCCCTCGCGGGTCTCACGGCCCGCCCGTTTTGCCGCGTCGGACAGGCCCTTCTCCCTGAGGATAGCCTCGGCGCCCTCCAGGTCGCCGCCGGCCTCCTCCAGGGCCCGCTTGCAGTCCATCACGCCGGCCCCCGTCTTCTCGCGGAGGGCCTTTATAGTGTCTACCGTTACCACCTGGTTCCTCCTGTCGGACTGGCCGCCGGGCCTAGTCTCCCGGCCTTGTGACGGGACCGTCATCCGAAGAGACGGGCGAAGAGTCGGGCGAAGAGTCCGGCGCGGCCTCGGCTGCTGGCGCATCCTGTGCGGGCGCCTCGGCGGCAGGCGGCTCCGCCGCCGAGACATCGGCTATCGGCTCCTGCGCCGCCGGCTCCTCCTCGTCGTCCTCTCGCGGATATTCGCCGATGTAGGTGGCCTCGAACTCCTCGTTGAACTCGCTGAGCTCCATGGCGACCACCTGTTCCTCGGCCTCCTGCCGTTCCTGCTCCTCCATCTGGGCCTTGAGGATCTCCTCCCGCTGCTGCAGGCCTTCCAGGACCGCGTCGGCCATGCGTCCGCACATGAGCCTGATGGACCGTATAGCGTCGTCGTTGCCGGGGATGGGTATGGTGACCAGGTTGGGGTCGCAGTTGCTGTCTACTATGGCGGCGACCTCGAGGCCCATGCGGCGCGCCTCGGCGACGCAGATGTCCTCCTTCTCCAGGTCCACCACGAACATGGCGCCGGGCATCTTCTTCAGATCGCGGATGCCGCCAAAGTACTTCTGCAGACGTGCAAGCTGGTCCTCCAGCCTGACGGCCTCCTTCTTGGAGAGGACCTGGAAGAAGCCGCGCTCCTTCTTGTCCTCCAGCTCCTTCATGTAGTCTATGCGCGAGGAGATGGTCTGGAAGTTGGTCAGGGTGCCGCCCAGCCACCGCTGGTTCACGTAGGGCATGCCGCAGCGGGTGGCCTCGGTGACGATGGCCTCCTGCGCCTGCTTCTTGGTGCCCACAAAGAGAACGTCGCCCCCTTCGGCGACGATCTTGGTAATGGCCTTGCGGGCCTCCTCCAGCAGCACCAGGGTCTGTTGGAGGTCGATGATGTGGATGCCGTTGCGGTGGGTGAATATGTACCGCTTCATGTGGGGGTTCCATCGCCGGGTCTGGTGCCCGAAATGGACCCCCGCCTCGAGCAGCGACTTCATGGTTACGGGTTCCCGCCGCGGTACCGTGGTCTCCTCGGTCTGTACCATTGAATCCTGCTTTCTTACGCCTTCAATTCAGAGGGCCGAGCGCCCCTACACAAGGTCGGGGCGACTGCCGCCGGATGGCGCGCAAGCCCCCCGGAAAATCTGGGGAGAGTATAGCACAGCACGCCTACGCAGGCAACATATTCAGGTACGTTCCGGGACCCACCGAAGCGGGGATTCGACCGCCCATCTATGCTAGAATTCTCTGGTCTTGGAAGAGATAGTCCAACACGGGGTCCTGGATGCGCGGAGCCTCCTCCGGCTGATCGAATCCCCCGAGCCCCTGCTGGAGGGGTATCTGGACCTGGACCTCCAGCTTCAGCCCAACGGCGTGGACCTGACGGTGTCCGAGGTCCGGCAGCTTACCTCCGCCGGTGAGGTGGCGGCGGGAGCGGAGCCTGCCAGTGTCTCCGAGTCCCGGCTGCTGAATTTCGACGACAACGGCGTCATTCACCTGCCCAGGGGTGCGTTCCTGGTGCAGCTAAACGAGGTCGTAAGGCTTCCCCGGCACATCACGGCCCTGGCCAGGCCCCGGTCCAGCCTGCTGCGCTCGGGAGCGTCGGTCCACACCGGGGTCTGGGACGCGGGGTACAGGGGCAGGTCTCAGATACTCCTCACGGTCCACAACCCCCTGGGTTACCGGGTGGCCCGGGGTGCCCGGGTGGTGCAGATGGTGTTCCTGGGCCTGTCCCAGTCCACCGACGGCTACTCGGGCAGATACCAGGGGGAGAACCTCCCGTGAGCCGAGGCTTCTCATCCCGGCTCTGGGCCGAGGCAGGCGGCATCTGGAGGCGCATAGCGGCCAACCCGTTCCTGGCCGAGCTTCGCGAGGGCACGCTGCCCCTGGAGAAGTTCCGGTACTACCTGGCGCAGGACTACCTGTACCTGGAGGGGTTTGCCCGCACTGTGGCCCTGGCCCTGGCCAAGGCTCCAGACGCACGGAACGTGGACCTGCTGAGCCGCCGCGTCGCCACGCCCGTGGAGCGTCCCATGCACCAGCAGCTCATGCCCCTGGTGGGCATGTCCGCCCAGGACCTGGAGTCCAGGACTCCCTCTCCCACCAACCTGGCCTACATCAACCACATGCTGTCCAGCGCATCGCTGGGCGGCCTGGGCGTCACGGCCGCCGCGCTGCTGCCGTGCCCGTGGACCTACCACGAGATCGGGCCCACCCTTGGACCCGTGGACCACCCGGTCTACTCCCGGTGGGCCGAGCCCTACAAGGACGGCTTCCTGGGGGAGAGCACCGCCGCCTGGCGGACGTTCCTGGACGAGGAGGCCGCCGAGGCCAGGCCCAGGGAGAGGGAGGCCATGCGTCGGGCCTTCATGACCAGCATGCGCTACGAGTACCTGTTCTGGGACATGGCCTACAGGCAGGAAGAGTGGCCGCTGTAGCCCCTCTCGGGGGGGCCAGGCTTCCTTGACATCCCCATTGGGCTGACCTAGCATGTGGTGGCCGGTATGGGATGGAGGCCGAGTCTTTCCGGCGGGGAGAGCCGATGCCCGAGGTCAAGGAGCTGAACCTCATCTGCATGTCCGGGCAGGGGTCCGTGCAGGCAGGGGAGGTGCTGGCCAAGGTGTACTCCCAGGTGGGAAAGCACGTGTCGGTGAACGTGTACCCCGGCACGCGGGCCCGCAGCTCCCCCGTCATCAACTACGTGAAGGTGTCCGACTCCCCCGGCTTGGCAAGCTGCGCCAACTACCACCCCTCGGAGGTGATCGTCTTTCAGGAGGAGCTGCTGAACACGGCCAGGCACAACAGCCACGAGCTGGTCGTGGACGCCGTCAGCCGCATGAAGGAGGGGACCTTCCTGGTGAACACCCCCAAGGCCCCGGAGGACGTGGAGCTTCCCTTCGCGTTCAAGGGGGCGGTGGCCACCGTGGACGCCACGGAGATATGCACCCGTCTCCTTCGCCGAGACCCTCCCCCCGTGGGCCTGTGCCTGCTGGGGGCGTACGCCAAGGTCACCGAGATGGACATGGCCGAGCTCCGCCGCGAGATTCGGGAGGCCTTTCCGGGGAGGGTCGGAGAGGCCAACGCCCGGGCCGCCGTCGAAGCGTACGAGTCGGTGAGGGCCATCGGCGGCGTCAAGGTCGACCCGGGCAACTCGCCTTCCGGGTTCCGGCACGCCAGGGTGGAGGACCTTACCGAGCACTACCGGTTCGACCGCTACGACCTGCTGCCCGGCTACCGCAAGGGCAGCCCCTTCGTCTGGCGGGACAAGATACCCGTGTGCGAAGACGGCAAGTGCATATGCCCCAACGTGTGCATCAGCGAGGTGATGTGCCCCGACGGCACCGGCTTCATCGTTCGAGAGGGCCTGCCGCAGCAGGGGTACCGCATCGACGTGGACTTTTGCCGCGGGTGCGGCATCTGCGCCGCCGTCTGCGTGGGCTCGGCCCTCACCATGGTGGACGAGGACCAGGTGCTGAAAGACCGGCCCTCCTACGAGGAGGTCACCATGGGCCCCCACCTGGCCGAGATATACGGCAAGGACCGGTACACCATGGACGGGTCCGAGGACGACCTGGAGTAGGCGAGCGGCCGGCCTAGACGATACGGGAGGAGCTGTCCGATGCCACGCTATCTCGTAAGGGCGTCGTACTCGAACCGGGGAATAGCGGACCTCATGAGGAACCCCGAGGACCGGGCCGCCGCCGTCCGACCCGTCATCGAAGGGTTGGGCGGCAGGCTGGAGTCCTTCGACTTCGTCCTGGGCGAGGACGACGTGGTGTTCATCGCCGAGTTCCCCGACAACGTGAGCGCGGCCGCGTTCTCCATGGCGGCCACCGCCACCGGGGCCATAAGCTCCTTCAAGACCTCCCCCCTGCTGTCTCCGGATGAGGCCATGGAGGCCATGAAGCGGGCCGGCCGCGCGGGCTACAGACCGCCGGGCTGATAGGGTATGCTGATAGGGTATGATTGTAGAGTGACGAGCCCGTCATCCATCGAAGAGCGCATGGCCTACCTGGAGGGCGCATGGACCGACTAGAAGCGAAGATAGGGCGCGCGGCCGTCGGAGAATAGATTGAGCTCTCCGCCCACAGCCAGGCGCACGGCCCTCACGGGCAACAAGGCGGCTGCCGAGGCCCTGAAGATGGCCCGGGTCCAGGTGCTGTGCTTCTTCCCCATCGGCCCCTCGGACGAGGTGGGCGAGGAGTGCTCCCGCATGATCGCCCGGGGAGACCTGGACGCCCGCCTCATCGAGCTCCAGAACGAACGCAGCGTCATGAACGCCCAGTGCGTGGCCACCCAGTCGGGGGTACGCTGCTCCTTCGCCACCAACTCCGAGGGCTTGCTCTACGCAGCCCAGCAGCTCATCTTCGCTTCCTACGCCCGCATACCCATCGTCATCACCGTGGCCCACCGGGCCCTGGAACCGCCAGCCGTCGTCCGCACCGACGACCAGGACACCATCATGTACCGGGACATACACTGGCTGCACTACCACTGCGAGAACGCCCAGGACGTGTTCGACACGATACTCCAGGCCTACAAGGTGAGCGAGGACCCGTCGGTGCTGATACCGTCGTTCGTCACCTACGACGGCTGGGAGGTGTCCCACAACAGCTACCCGGTGGTCCTGCCGGCCCGGGAGCAGGTTGACCGGTTCCTGCCCCCCTTCCGGCTGCCCCCCGAGCTGGACTTCCTCAAGAACATGGACTTCTCCGGCTACTACTCCAGCGCCCGGATGAGCGGCTACGGCTACGTGGACGTGGACCGGGAGTACATGGAGAGGCGCTTTCAGCTCGACCAGGCGCTGAACCGGACGGCCAAGGAGAAGATCGTAGCGGCCCACCAGGAGTACCGGGAGATTTTCGGCCGCGGCTACGGCGGCCTCATAGAGACCTACCGCACCGAGGACGCCGACGTGGTAATCGTGGCCATGGGGTCCTTCGTAGCCACGTCGCGGGTTGCCGTAGACCAGCTGCGGGACCGGGGCCGACGGGCCGGCCTGATCAAGGTGCGCACCTATCGCCCCTTCCCGGGGGAGGAGCTGGTGCGGGAGCTGGCCAACGCCCGGGTGGCGGTCGTACTGGACAGGAACACGGTGGCCGCCGTCTACCACGACCTGCGCAGCGCCCTCTTCGGGCATAGCGACCCGCCCCTGGTAATGGGCCGCACCGTGGGCCTAGGCGGCAGGGACGTTACCTATCACGACGTGGCCTACATGGTGGAGGAGGCCTATCACGGCCTCGAGAAGGGGAGCATCGACCAGACGCAGGCCTGGCATTTCGACGTCATAGAGGACGAAGAGATGTTGGCCAGGAGGCTGGCCGATCTTGGCGGATAGCCCGCGGCGCGTTCTGCGCAGGATCGCGTTCTGAGTAGAATCAGGGAAGGACCGCAGCCGGTCCGGGACCGCCGGCCGGTGGAGAACGGGAGGGCCCCATGCCCAAAATGATGATGGAGACCGAGGAGAAGCGGGTCTGGATGAACGTCACCGCCAACCAGTGCCCCGGTTGCCCCTCCAACCTCGCCACCCGCCTGGTCATGCAGGTCATCTTCGAGACCCTGGCCGACCAGGACCCCATCATCTTCGGCCAGGGCTGCGGAATCGGGCGTGACTTCCTGCAACGCAGCGGGCTCGGGACCCACGACAGCGCCTGTGCCGCCATGCGCACCGCCATGGAGATAAGGGGCATCGACCGGCCCATCGTCGTCATCGACGGCGACGGCCAGATCGACATGGGCCTCGCCGACATGGCGACGGCCTTCCAGCAGGGGTACAGGTACCTCCACGTCGTGTGCGACAACCAGGCCCACGCCGCCAGCGGCAGCCACTCCACGGGCAGCACGGACATCCTGGCCCGCACCGGAGTCAGGCCGGCGGGCAAGGCCCGGGGCCGGAAGCAGTTCCCCCTGATGCTCATGTTCAGCGGGGCCGAGTACGTGGCCACCGCCTCCACCTCCCATCACGCCGACCTTGAGCGGAAGATCAAGGCCGCCGTAACCAGGCTGCCCGCCTTCATCCAGATACTCACCCCCTGCAACCCCTCCTGGGGATACGACGATGACAAGGGGATCGACGTATCCCGGCTGGCGGTGGAGTGCGGAGTCTGGCCCCTGTACGAGTGGAAGGACGGCGTGTTCTCCCGGGCGAGGATCCCCCGTAAGGCGACGATCCGCGACTACGCCGCCCTCCAGCGGCGCTACGCCCACCTGAAGGACGAGCAGGTCATGGAGATGGAGGAGTACGTCCGGCACCAGGACGAGACCATGGCCCGGCTGGAACGGGGGTTTGCGCCCCCGAGCTCGCCGTGAAGCTCGTCAGCCCCATCTGAGGCGCCGGGGGCCCAGCCAGTTGCGAGACGACTCCAACCCCCCGGCCTCCCACCCCTCCGGCGCCCCGTCCCGTGAACGGGCTGGGAAGAGGCCCTGGCTGTCCCTGTACCCTCCCGAGATGCGGGATGGGCTGCTCTACCCGTCCCACCCGTTGCATACATACCTGGAGGACGCCGCGGCCCGGCACCCCCACCGGGACGCGGTCGTCTACTACGACGGGGAGGGCCGCCGGGAGCTGTCCAGGACCGGGTACCGGGCCCTGTGGGATATGGCCGGCCGCTTCGCCTCCTCCCTGGCGGAGATGGGCATCGCCAAAGGGGACCGGGTGGCCCACTTCCTCCAGAACTCGCCCGAGCTCGTTGCGTCCTTTTATGGCATCCTCAGGGCCGGCGCGGTGGTCGTCCCCTGCAACCCCATGTACCGCGGCCGGGAGCTGGCGGGCCAGCTGGAGGACTCGGGCGCGCGTCTCGTCGTCTGCGATGCCGAGCTGCTGCCCATCGTCCAGGAGATTCGACGCGACACCCCCGTCGAGCGGGTCGTGGTCGTGGGGGGCGACGGCCCCGACAGCTTCCACCGGCTGGCCGCCGGCGGACGGGCCCGCGCCCGTCTTCCCGAAGTCGACGCCGAAAACGACCTGGCTATGCTCTGCTACACCGGCGGCACCACCGGCGTGCCCAAGGGCGCCATGCTGACCCACCGGAACCTGGTGGTCAACGCCGCCCAGTTCGCCCGCTGGTACCGCTACGCGGAGGGGGCCGAGGTGTTCATCTCGTGCCTTCCCCTGTTCCACATCGGGGGGATAGCGGGCGCCATGAGCGTGCCTGTCTCGGTGGCGGGCACCATGGTCCTATTCAGGCGGTTCCAGGCCCGGGGCGTCCTCCAGGCCATCCAGGACTATCGGGCCACCCGGTTCCCGGGGGTCCCCACCATGTACATCGCCGTCATGGACGTGGAGGACGCCGCGGCCTACGACCTGACCTCCCTGACCCACAGCCGGACCAGCGCGGCGTCCCTTCCCCCATCGGTGAAACGCTCCTTCGACGAGCTGGTCGGGCGGAACGTGCTGGTCGAGGGGTACGGGCTGACCGAGACCGCGCCGCTGACCCACGCCAACCCGCCGGACATGGCCCGGGAGGGGTCCATGGGCGTGCCCCTGCCCGACACCGACGCCGTGATAGTGGACTCCGACGACGGAGCCACGCCCGTGGCCGTCGGACAGGTGGGGGAGCTGGTGCTCCGGGGGCCCCAGGTCATGCGCGGGTACTGGCGCCGGCCACGGGAGACGGATGAGGCCATGGCCGGAGGGTGGTTCCATACGGGAGACCTGGCCCGGATGGACGGCGAGGGCTACTTCTACATAGTCGACCGGAAGAAGGACGTGATCAACGCGGCGGGGTTCAAGGTGTGGCCGCGGGGGAGGTGGAGGAGGTGCTATACAGGCACCCTGCCGTAAAGCTGGCTGCCGTCGTGGGGGCTCCGGACGAGTACCGCGGCGAGACGGTGAAGGCCGTCGTGGTCCTCAGGGAGGAGTACCTGTCCAGCCGGCAGACGCTGGAAAGGGAGCTGCTGGACTGGTGTCGCGGGCATCTGGCCGCCTACAAGCGGCCGCGGGTCCTCGAGTTCCGGGACTCTCTGCCCATGAGCGCCGCCGGCAAGGTGCTGAAGAGGGACCTCCGGTAGCCGCTCTCAGACCGGGGTCCGGCCCCTCCGCTGCCATAGATACCGGGCCATGAGGCCGACGGCGGCGACGGCCGCCGCCACAGCCGCCAGGGCGAGCCATCCCTTGATACCGGGCCTGCGTCGTGCCACCAGCCACACCTCCTTGAAAGTACAGTGGCCCCGCGGCCACTGCCCAGTAGCGGCGTAACGTACGTCCACAGTACGACGCGGACCGCTAGGAGCAAGCCGGAGCACTGCGGCATCCGGCCCTTGCGCAACGAACAAACGGTCTATTAACATTCTCGCATGGATGGAGGTTCCCTCTCGGTTTGGCCGGGGATAGTATTCCTAAACAAATTATTAATATTTCAATGTTAGGGTGTTCTCGTGGGCCAGAGGCCCCACCGAGAGCCCAACGTCACATAGGAAAAGGGAATGCTATGTTCTGGCTGAAGGGATGCGACAAATGCGGCGGAGACCTGGTCATGGAAGAGGAGGACTGGCAGTGCCTGCAGTGCGGGACCTACCAGTACGGGGCCCTGCCATGGAGCCAACTTCTCCAGCAAGAGGGCGCCGGGGCCGGCGCCCCCTCGGTTGGGACGCGGAACAGGGAAAAGGACGGCCCGAAAAAGAAGTCCCTTGATGGACTGGTCCGCGTATAGTGTATAGAGGCGGACTGGTGTCAATGCCGAGAGACCGTCCAATAGAGGGTTCCATGGCCGTCATAATATCCATCGACCCCACCACCACCGTCACGGGATGGGCCGTCTTCTCCCACGAGCCCCTGGAGCCCCCCCTCGGGCCCGACGAGGTCCTTGGGGATGGCCCGCCGTCCCTGGCCCTCTCCACGTCGCCCATCGAGTCGTGGCTGCTGGTGGAGACCGGGATCATCATCGCCCACAACCGGCCCAAGCGCGTGGAGGTGTCCGAGCGGGTCCAGGCCATCAAGGCCGAGCTCACTCGCATGGTGGGAGAGTGGCAGCCGATAGAGGTGGTCTGCGGCAAGCCGATGGCCCTGCAGCTTCCCTACCAGCAGCAGGGGCTCGAGTTGCTGAACGCCACCCTGGAGAACTGGGCGGCGGAGCTGGGCCTGAGCTACCATGTCTACCAGATCCGGGAGGTCAGAGAGGCCATACTGGGCAGGGCCAACGCCACCAAGGAGGAGCTTTCCTACGAGGTGATGAACCGGTGGGGCCTCCTGGGCATCGGCAAGAGCTTTCACGAGTGGTGCGCCATAGCCGTCGGCGACTACCACCTGGCCAGGCGCGGGTCCGAGTCCGCCCTCAGCGCCTGAGGGCGGCCCCCGACCGTATCGGGGGCTCTCGGTTGGGTTCTACGCTCCCCCACGCCCTCGCCCCCCACTTCCTGTCGCCTCCGTCACTGGTGTACAATGGGGTGCCCGCAAAGGCGGGCCGGAGGTGACATGGCGACTGAACACCCTCCCCTTCAGCCCCAGGGCGAATACTCGCCCGAGGAGTACTACGACCAGTCCCAACAGCCGGCCAGCTTCTACGCCGACTCCCTTCACATCTTCAGCGGCCTGTACGGCAGCGTCCTGTTCTTCGGCGAACTGCAGGAGGACAGGGAGCCCATCCTCAGGGCCAAGGTGAAGGTCAGCCCCCAGCTCCTGAAGGCCATCTCGCTGCTCTCCCGCAAGCACGTTCGGGAGTACGAGAGCGCCATCGGCCCCATCTCCCTGCCCCGGCAGGTGCTGGAGGCCTGGGAGATCGAGGAAGAGAAGGGATGAGCGACGCCGGCGACGGCTTCTCCCTCAGCTCGGCGGCGCTGCCCTCGAGCTTGGACTGGACCGCCCACGACGCCAGCAGGCCCCGCAGGGCCTACGACCACCTGAGCCAGACGGAAGTGGGCCCGGTCCTGGTGGACCGACTGCGTCCATCGGACACGCCTCCGGACTCGCCCTGGAGGCTGACCAGGGAGATACCGGTCATCGTATCGGACACCTTCGACTCCTACTGGGTGTTCGAGCGGATCCTGGACAAGCTCCACGGGTTCGGACGGAGCCCCGAGGAGGCCAAGGGCCAGCTTGTGTCCAAGCTCGGCGGGCACCTCAAGCTCCTGACCCGGCTGGAGTCGCCGGCGATGGCGCCCATGCTGCAGCTCGAGCTGCAGTTCCTGCGGGCCGTCCTCGCCCCCGCCGAAGGGCCGGACGGCGCCGGGACATAGGGCGCCGTGCCCCCGGAAGCCGGCGGACCGCCCGAAGTCCGGTTGCCTCCCCCCGCCGGAATGCCCTGAGCCTCGACCGAGGAGCGCGCTGTGGACACACGAGACGACCTGCGAGAATGGACCGAGCTTTCCTGTGGGAGGTTCTACTCCCAAGGGCTTCGGGAGAGGGGCTCCTTCGCCCTGCCCGGAGACCAGGCCCACTGGCCCCGGGACCGGGAGTTCGACCTGAAGCACCTCCGCCTGGAGATCACCCTGGACCCCGGGGGACAGTCCCTCAGCGGCACGGCGTCCCACACCTTCGCCGCCATCAACGACGGCCTTAAGGTCGTGGAGCTGGACGCGGTGGAGCTCCGGATAGCCGGGGTGACCTCGGCGGGGGGCGCCGCCCTGGAGCACACCCACGAGGACGGCAAGCTCCGTGTGGCGCTGGGCGCTGCGCTGGCCTCCGGCCAGGAGTCGACCATCCACATCGCCTACTCCTGCACTCCCCGCAGGGGGCTGTATTTCAACGCCCCCGACGACGGCTATCCCGAGCGGCCGCGGCAGGTCTGGACCCAGGGGGAGGACGAGGACTCCCGCTTCTGGTTTCCCTGCTACGACTCCCCCAACCAGCGGTTCACCAGCGAGGTCATCGTCACGGTCCCCAGGGAGTGGACCACCGTGTCCAACGGCAGGCTGGCCGGGATGACCGAGGAGGGGTCCACCAGGACCTACCACTGGTCCCAGGAGGCCGAGCACCCGACCTACCTGATGTCCCTGGTGGCGGGGGAATACACCGAGATACGGGAGGAGTGGAACGGCACTCCCATCGTCTACTACTCCCCGCCGGGCCGGGAGGAGGACACCCGCCGAGCGTTCGACAAGACCCCCAAGATGATGCGGTTCTTCGCCGAGAAGATCGGCACACCCTACCCGTGGGCCAAGTACTCCCAGGTGACGGTGGCCGACTTCATCTTCGGCGGCATGGAGAACACCTCGGCCACCACCATGACCGACTCCCTTCTCCACGACGAGCGGGCCCACCTGGACTTCTCCACCGACAGCATCGTGGCCCACGAGCTGGCCCACCAGTGGTGGGGCGACCTGCTCACGTGCCGGGACTGGTCCCACGGCTGGCTGAACGAGGGGTTCGCCACCTACTTCGACCTGCTGTTCAAGGAGCACGACCTTGGCGTCGATGAGTTCCGTTACGGCGTCTACCAGGACGCCCAGACCTACCTTGCGGAGGACTCCGGCAGCTATCGCAGGCCCATCGTCAGCCGCGTCTACAACCAGCCGGTGGACCTGTTCGACCGGCACCTGTACGAGAAGGGAGGCCTGGTCCTTCACATGCTCCGCTCCCTCCTGGGGGACGCGCTGTTCTGGAAGGCGATGGCCCACTACTGCCAAGCCTGCCGGGGCAAGAGCGTCGCAACCGAGGACCTACAGCGGTGCATCGACGAGGCGACGGGGAGGAACCTCGATTGGTTCTTCCGCCAGTGGGTATACATGGGCGGACACCCCGACCTGAAGGTGGCCTACAGCTGGGACGATGAGTCCTCCTCCGCCCAGGTATCCGTCTCCCAGACCCAGACGGTGGACGACCTCACGCCCCTGTTCCGCGCTCCCGTGGACCTGGTCTTCGTGACGTCGACGGGAAGGCACTCACGGCGCGTCACCATCTCCGAGGCCCAGCAGACCTTCCACTTCTCCCTGGAGGAGAAGCCGGTCATGGTGAGCTTCGACCCGGGCTACCGGTGCCTCAAGACCCTGGAGTTCAACCGGCCCAAGGAGATGATGCTCCACCAGCTCCGGCACGACGAGGACGTGATCGGCCGTGTGCAGGCGGCCCAGGACCTGGGCAAGACCGGCTCGCCCGATTGCATCGAGGCCCTGAAGAGGGCCGTCCTCGAAGACGGTTTCTGGGGCGTGCAGGCCCAGGCGGCCCGGGCCCTGGGAAGGGTGAAGTCCGCCGCAGCGATGGATGCCCTCATCGAGTGCCTGGGCGTGCCGCATCCCAAGGCCCGGCGCGCCGTCGTCGCCGCCCTGGGGGAGTTCAAGGAGCAGGCCGCCATGGATGCCTTGGCGCCCCTGCTGGAGTCCGACGCCAGCTACTTCGTGGAGGCCGAGGCGGCCCGGGCCGTCGCCAGGACCGAGCGGCCCGGCGCCTTCGAGCTGGTGACGGCGTCCCTGGGCAGGCCGTCGGTGAACGACGTCATGACGGTCCAGGCCTTCGCCGGTCTGGGCGCCCTGAGGGACGAGCGGGCCATCCCCCTGGCCAGGGAGTGGGCCGCTTACGGGCGTCCCAGCCGGGCCCGGGAGGCTGCGCTGGCCTGTCTCGGCAAGCTGGGAGAGGGCAAGAGGGACGTGGTGGACTTCCTCCAGGAGTTCGTCGACGACCCGTGGCTGCGGGCCAGGATCAGGGCCATAGACGCGCTGCAGGAGCTGAAGGACGACAGGGCGGTGCCCGCCCTGTCGCGCCGCATCGACGGGGAGCTGGACGGCCGGGTGGTCCGCAGGTGCAGGGAGGCCATCGCCGCCATAAGAATGGGCCGGGACAGGGGTGACGACGCCAGGAAGCTCCGAGAGGACCTGGAGAAGCTGCAGGAGGAGAACCGGAAGCTGAAGGACCGCCTGGACAAGCTTGAGGCCAAGGCCGAGTCCTAGCTTCGAAGGAGGACCCGCCCTATCCGGCCGGAATCCATTGGCGGTCTTGGCGGCCGGTCCCACCCATCACGTCGTTCCGCCCTCCCTGTTATTCCGAGCCGTAGGCGAAGAATCTCAGGCACCCTGCAACAAGTACCCCACGCCACAAGACCCAGGGGCGCAGTACTCGCCGGCACGGATGGATTCCTCACTACGCTTCGCTCCGTTCGGAATGACAGGAGGGGGACCGTGTGGGCCATGACGGGATGGAGACCGCGTAGCGGCGGTCCCGCATCCCCATTCGGTTTACCGTCGTATATGGGGTTGGTAGAATAGTCCAGTCCATTGGGAGTACCTCCAGAGGTATGAATGCGCTGGCCTAGGCTTCAGGAGCGTCTGTCGGGAATGTCCCCCGTGCTCCTGTTGCCCGTCATACTCCTAGTCGCCCTTGGCCTGCGCGTCCACGGGATGGGCTGGGACCAGGGCTACGGCTTCCATCCCGACGAGCGCTCCATTTACATGCAGTCGGACTGCATGTACCGGGCGCTGACCCAGGCCCCGGGCCACCTGGACTGCCTCAGGGACCGTCCGGAGACCGAGCCCGGGTTTCCCTCGGTCCTGACCTTCTTCGACGCCGACGCGAGCCCCCTGAACCCCCAGTGGTTCCCCCTGGGCAGCATCCTCATCTACCTCATCGTGGCCGTGCGGTTCGTGGTCGAACCCTTCGCAGACATGGGCTCCCTGTCCGCCATGGGGTACGCGGGGCGCAGCATCATGGTGCTGGCCGACTTGGGCACCGTGTTCATGGCCTACGTCCTGGGTCGACGGATATGGGGCCGTGGAGTCGGCCTGCTGGCGTCGGCGCTGGTCGCCTTGGCCGTCGTCCACATCCAGCACGCCCACTTCTACCGGCCCGAGCCCCTGTCGGTCTTCTTCCTGACCACGGTCTTCTGGGCCATGCTCCGGATGATGGAGCGCCGCAGGCTGCGGGACTCGCTGCTCCTGGGGGTCTTCGTGGGCCTGGCGGTGGCTCCCAAGGTGAGCGTCCTGCCCCTGGTGCTGCCCCTGGCGGTGGCCTACGGGCACCGGCTGTTCCAGGACCCCGGAGGCGGGTGGGTCCGGCCCTCCTCGACGCAGGTGGTCCAGGTGGCGGGACACGCAGCGGCTGCCGGGGCCGTCGCCCTGGGCGTCTTCGCCGTCACCATGCCCTACGCGCTGATGGACTTCACCAGCTTCATCGGCGAGACATCGTGGCAGGCAAACATGGCCCGGACAGCGGGGACGGTGCCGTTCACCGTCCAGTACATCGACTCGACGCCCTTCCTGTACGAGCTGAAGCAGACCACGGTGTGGGGCCTGGGGCTGCCCCTGGGCATCGTGGGTTGGGCGGGCCTGCTCTTCACGGCGTGGCATGCCACCCGGGGAGGACCGTCCCGGCCGGGCCAGCTCCTGCTCCTGGCATGGGTCGTGCCCAACTTCCTGATGCTGGCCAGCTTCGAGGTCAAGTTCCTCCGGTACACCTTCCCCCTGATGCCCTTCCTCATCCTCATGGGCGCGTCGATGCTGATGTGGTCCATCGGCCGGTCCAGGGACCTGGCGGCACGGGTGGCGGCCGGGGGCCGGGAGGTCCCCGCCGTCGTCGGGCTGGTCTGCGGGCACCTGCCCAAGGGGGCGATCGCGCTGACCGTCATCGTCGTCCTGGGCACGGGGCTGTACGCCCTGGCCTTCGAGCGCGTCTACCGGGACCCGCATCCCGCCATCAAGGCGTCCCGGTGGATCAACGAGAACGTGCCCCGGGGCTCCACCATCGTCACCGACAACCACTGGGACGAGGGCATTCCCGACATCTACGAGTACGCAGTCCGGCAGGTACCCATCTACGACCCCGACGACCATGGAAAGATGGCCCTCATCGCCGAGCACCTGGACCGGGGAGACTACCTCATCTTCTACAGCAACCGCACCTACGGCAGCGTTTCCAGGGTGCCCGAGCGGTACCCCATGAGCTCCCGCTACTACCGTCTCCTCTTCGCCGGGGAGCTGGGATACCTGCCCGAAGCGGTCTTCACCACCTACCCCCGCCTGTTCGGGGTATCCCTGGTGGACGACACCTTCGGGCGGGCCGGCATCCCGGAGCCGGAGTCTATGGCGGCGATGGCCCCCGGCGGGGTCACACTGGACCTTGGCTACGCCGACGAGAACGTGGTGGGATACGACCACCCCAAGGTGATCCTGTTCAGAAACGACGGGGGGTTCTCCCGCGACCGGCTGTTCCTTCTCCTGACCGAGGGACTGCCCGACGGCGGCCGGGAGCTGGGCCTGATGATGGGCCCGGAGCTTACGCGGCACCAGAGGGAGGGCGGCACATGGTCGGGGATCGTGAACCGGGATAGCTGGACGAACGCGGTACCGGTGCTGGCCTGGCTCCTCCTGCTGGAGCTGATGTACCTGGCCGCGCTCCCCCTGGCCCTCTTCCTGTTCCGCCCTCTGCCGGACCGGGGTATCGTCCTGGCCAGGATACTGGGCATCCTGGGCGTGGCCTACGTGGCGTGGCTGCTGGCCAGCCTCGGTTGGATGAGCTTCTCCAGGGTCTCGGTGCTGGTGGGAGTGCTGGCCGTGGCTTCCCTCTCCCTCGCCGTGCTGGCGACCCGGTGGCAGGAGGTCCGGGACTTCCTGCGCCGGAGCTGGAGGCTGCTGGTGGTGGGCGAGGCCCTCTTCCTGGCGGCGTTCCTCGCCTTCGTGGCCGTCAGGGCCGCGAACCCGGACCTGTGGCACCCGTACCTGGGAGGCGAGAAACCCATGGACTTCGCCTACCTGAACGCCGTGCTCCGGTCCACCTACATGCCCCCCTACGACCCGTGGTACGCCGGGGGGTACCTCAACTACTACTACTGGGGGCAGTTCGTAGTCGCAACCTTCGTCAAGGCCACCGGCATCGTGCCCTCGGTGGCCTACAACCTTGCGGTGCCCATGCTGTTCGCCCTCACCGTCACGGCCGCCTACTCGCTGGTGTACAACCTCACTGTGGGGCTCGGGGCCGCCGGACTCGGGGCCGCCGGGCCCAGGGACGGGGGAGACGGGGATGCACCCGCCGCATCCTCCCCGCCGGAGGAGGGTAGCGGGGCCCCGTCGACGGCTGAGCCCCCCGAGGCTTCCTCGGTTGCAGAGCCCTGGTGGCGGCCCGCAGGCGCGTGGCTGGGCATGGCCTGGAGGCCCTGGCGGACGGGCGTGGCCTGGGGGCCCGTCGCCGCCGGGGTCATGGGGGGCCTTCTGGTGGCCGTGGCCGGCAACCTGGACCAAATAGTGCAGGTGGTCCGGGGCTGGTTCGACACCGTGTTCCGCGGCCAGGACTTCCCTTCCCTGGCCCACATCTCGGACTTCTGGCGCAGCAGCCGCATGCTCCCCGTGTCCGACGAGGTGACCCCCTCGGCCCTCACCTTCTGGCTCCCCGGCGACCGCGGTCCCGAGATCGGCCACCACATCACCGAGTTCCCCTTCTTCACATTCCTCTTCGCCGACCTCCACGCGCACCTCATCGTCATCCCATTCACACTCCTGGCCCTGGGGCTGGGGTTCAGCCTGCTGGTGGGACTGAAAGACGGGGGGCGCCGGTGGATCGCGGCCGCCGTGACGGCCCTGGGCGTGGCAGTGGGCGCCCTGTGGGCCATCAATAGCTGGGACTACCCGGCCTACGTACTCCTGTCGCTGGCCCTCTTGGCGGCGGCCGTGTACCTGAAGTCGGGCACGCCACCCGCCATGGCCCTGAGGTTCGCCGCCCTGGCCGCCGCCACCGTCGTGATCGGGGTCCTCGCCTTCCTTCCCTTCCACGACAGCTACCAGCCCTATCCCACGGGCATCGACGTGGCAAGGTGGCAGACCCCGCTGCACAACTTCCTGGGCATCCACGGCCTCTTCCTGTTCCTCATCGTCAGCTTCCTGGCGTACCTCTCCCGTGGCCGCATCCTGGGGGCGGCGCAGGCCGCCGCCGCGCGCCTCTCGTCGTCGGCCGCCTCCCTCGGGCTCAGGGACGCCGCGACGCCGCCCGCCGGGTTGAGGGGTAGCGTCCCGGGCCTGGGGAGTGTCTCCTGGGCCGCCGTCGTGGCCGTGGCAGGCGTCCTCGCCGCCGCCTACCTGGGGGCCGCCGGATACTGGACCGCCGCCCTCATGTGCCTCGTCCTGGTGCTGGCGCTGGGGGCCGCGGGAGACGCCGTGCTCCAGGGCCGGGGGCCGGGCCGGGGGGCCGTCCCCTACACCCTGCTGCCCCTGGCGCTGATAATCATGGGCTGCCTCATCGCCATCGGCGTTGAGTTCGTCCGCGTCCAGGACGACATCGGCCGCATGAACACCCTCTTCAAGTACTACCTGGAGGTGTGGGTGTTCTTCGCCCTGGCCTCGGCCTATGCCCTCTACTACTTCGCCCGCCTGGGCGCCTTCTCCCTGCGCCGCCTCTCCCCTGCCAGGGCCGCCTGGATAGCGGTGCTCCTCATAACCCTTGCAGCCAGCTTCACCTACCCCGTCCTGGGGACCAAGTCCCGGCTGGCCAACAGGTTCGACACGTCCACCGTAACGCTGGACGGCGCCGACTTCATGCAGCGCGCCGTCTACTCCCGCGAGGGACCCCCCATCGAGCTGCGGTGGGACTACGAAGCCATCCGCTGGCTCCAGGACAACGTCCAGGGCTCCCCCGTCGTCCTGGAAGCCCACGGCGAGCAGTACAACTGGAGCAGCCGCATCGCCAACCACACCGGCCTCCCCACCGTCCTGGGATGGCCCTGGCACCAGGTCCAGCAGCGCATGAAGTACCAGGACACCGTCCGCCGCCGCACGGCCGTCGTCACCGAGATGTACGCCACCACCAACCTGGACCGCACCCTGGAGCTCCTCGCCGCCTACCAAGTCCGCTACGTCGTCCTCGGGGACCTGGAGCGCACCTACTACCCCCCCGAGGCCCTGGCCAAGTTCGACCGCATGGTGCAAGATGGCCTCGCCCGCGTCGCCTACCGGAACCCCGGCACCACCATCTACGAGGGCCCATGGCACAGGTAGCGTGGTATAATTAGCGCCGCATTTCAACCGTCCGCGGAGTCAAGCCCATGATCGATAAGTTCTCCGTCCTATACGTCGGCCAGATCGAGCTAGAAGACATCGGCAGGGACGGCACTCCCGCCAACGACCGCAGGTTCCCCAATGAGCGCCTCATCCAGGCCCTGGGTCACGCCACCGACCTCGCCAAGCTCATGGACGACCGCGGCTTCTACTGCCTCTGGACCGCCGAGCACCACTTCCAGCGCGAGGGCTACGAGTGCCTCCCCAACCTCATACTCCTCGGCACCTACCTAGCCACCCAGACCCAACGCCTCAAGTTCGGCTGCGCCTTCAACATCGTCCCCATGTGGCACCCCATCCGCCTCGCCGAGGACTACGCCATGGCCGACATCCTCACCCAGGGCCGCGTCATCTTCGGCGTCGGCCGCGGCTACCACTCCCGCGAGGTCGAGTCCTTCGGCGCACCCGTCATCGACAACGACGCCAACCGCGAGCTCTTCGAAGAGCAGATGGAGATAATCCTCAAGGCCTTCAACGAGGACTCCTTCTCCCACCGCGGCAAGCACTACACCATACCCCCCAACGTCCCCTACCGCGGCTACGACCTGGAAGAGGTCACCCTCGTCCCCAGGCCCGTCAACCGCCCCGTCGAAATCTGGCAGCCCATCGCCAGCGGCAAGTCCATCGAATACATGGCCAGCAAGGGCATCAAGGCCATGGTGGCCCTCACCGGCGAGACCCTGGTCGACAGCATCTTCCACCAGTACCAGGACGCCTGCCGCAAGCACGGCAGGGACCTGCAGCTCGGGGAAGACATGGCCCTCAGCGTCGGCTTCTACTTTGCCGACACCCAGGAGGAGGCCCTCCGCCGCGTCCGGGACAGCCACGACGAGCGATACAAGTGGTTCGCACCCTTCGGCTTCGTCCGCTACGCCGACGAGCACGGCCGCCCCTGGGGCACCCCCGGCGCACCCACACGCCTCCCCAGAATCGAGGACGGCGTCGCCCAGAAGGCCTGGATCTGCGGCCCCCCCGAGAACTTCGTCGACTTCCTCCACCAGATACAGGAGAAGTACCCCGGCCTAGAGCAGATCCTCGTGCAGTGGCCCGAGGGCACCCCCTGGGCCGAGTTCAAGCAGCAGCTGGAGATACTCTCCGAAGAGGTCATGCCCCACTTCCCGCCCAGGGGCCCCTCCACGCCGGCCCCCGCGGCCTCCACCGCCGACGGCGACGGCTGACCCTGGGCGGGGGCCACGGGTCCCCGGTTTCACGCGAACGCCCTTGCGGCGGCAGGGGACGCCCATCCCGCCCCGCCCCTGAGTCCCGGCCTTCGCCGGGACGACGGTATCGACCCGCCCTCCGGTTCCTCGCTGCCCTCGGAACGACAGGCGCGGCTCCGATGACACTTGGTGTATAATCCCCACGGGCGCCGGTACCAGGCGCCCACGCACCGCCACCGGCGGAAACCACCCACGGCAGGAGGAACACGAGAACATGCTACGAGTAGGCGTCGACATCGGCGGCACCTTCACCGACCTCATGACCTTTGACGAGTCATCCGGAAACGTCTCCCGCACCAAGGTCCCCACTACACCCGCCGCCCCCGACGAGGGCCTGCTCAACGCCTGCCGCGACGCCGGCGTCGACATGGCCCAGGTCTCCCACTTCGTCCACGGCACCACCCTGGTCACGAACCTGGTCATCGAGCGCGCCGGCTCCAAGGTCGGCCTCATCACCACCAAGGGCTTCCGCGACGTCCTCCTCCTACAGACGGGCCAGCGGTCCACCAACTTCAACCTCCAGTGGGAGAGGAACAAGCCCCTGGTCCCCCGCCACCTCATCGTCGGCGTCGACGAGCGCGTAGACAAGAACGGCAACGTCGTCACTCCCCTGGACGAGGGCGAGGTGGCCCGGGCCGTCAAATACCTCATGGACAAGGGCGTCGAAGCCGTCGCCGTCTGCCTCTTCAACGCCTACATCAACGGCGATCACGAAAGGCGCATCGGCGAGATCATCCAACAACAGGCCCCCCAGGCCTACGTCTCCCTCTCCTCCCAGGTGGACCCCCGCATACGCGAGTACCCCCGCGCCAGCACCACCGTCCTCAACGCCTACTCCATGCCCAAGGTCTACGGCTACGTCGACCGTCTGGAGAGCGCCCTCTCCCTGGAGGGCGCCGGCGCCTCCCCGGGCGGCGGCGTCAGGTACATGCACTCCGGGGGCGGCGTCATCCCCTCCTCCGTCGCAAGACAGCGCCCCATCTCCCTGGTCGAGTCCGGCCCCGCCGCCGGCGTCCTCGCCTGCCGCTACCTGGGCCAACGCCTGGGCATACAGGACATCATCACCGCCGACATGGGCGGCACCAGCTTCGACGTCTGCATGATCCGCGGCGGGACCCCAGAGATCAAGGACACCACCGACGTCGAGTTCGCCATCCCCGTCAGGAGCGACAGCATCGACGTGGTATCCATCGGCGCAGGCGGCGGCAGCATAGCCTGGGTCGACGAGGGCGGCACCCTCCGCGTCGGTCCCAGGAGCGCCGGCGCCGACCCCGGACCCGCCTGCTACGGCGCCGGCGGCACCGAACCCACCGTCACCGACGCCAACCTCGTCCTCGGCCTCCTGGACGCCGAAAACTTCCTGGGCGGCCGCTCCAGGCTCGACCCCTCCCAGGCCGAGAACGCCATCGCGCCCATAGCAAAGCACTTCGACATGCCCACCCAACAAGCCGCCCGGGGCATCTACGACATCGTCAACGTCAACATGGCCCAGGCCGTCCGCCAGACCACCGTCCAGAAGGGCATCGACCCCCGGGAGTTCACGCTAATCCCCTTCGGCGGCGCCGGCGCCCAGCACGCCATAGACGTGGCCCGCGAGCTGGATATCGCGTCGGTCCTCTTCCCCGTCAACGCCAGCACCCTCTCCGCCCTGGGCATGCTCACCGCCGACCTCACCTACACCGAGTCCCGCACCCTCTCCCAGGCCCTCGACGACCTGACCCCCGAGTCCCTCCAACGGGAGTTCCAGGCCCTCGAAGGCCGGGCCATGTCATCACTGCAAGGCGAGGAGGCCGGCCTCACCGGCACCCAGGTCTCCTGGATGACCGACTCCCGCTACGTCGGCCAGTCCTGGGAGATCCGAGTGCCCATCGACCCCAACGACCTCACCCGCGACGGCGTCTACCGGGCCTTCGAAACGGTCTACCGCCAACGCTACGGCATGGTCCTGGGAGACCCCATAGAGCTGGTCAACATCCACGCCACCGCCACCGGCACCATCCAACCCCTGGAGCTCCCGAAGGACTCCGGCGACCCCACCGACACGGCCCCCACCCCCAATAGCCACAGACAGACCGCTTTCTACGACGACCCCGTCCCCGTCTACGACCGGGAGACCCTGGGGCACGGCATGACCATCCCAAGCCCCTGCATCGTCCAGGAGGTGGACAACACCATCTTCCTCCCCCACGGCTGCACCTCCCAGGTGGACGAGTACGGCAACATCCGCACCACCATCACCGAGACCACCGCCCGCAAGGTCGAGGAGCTGGACCCCTTCACCGCCGAGATCATCCGCTCCTACCTCATCTCCACCGTTGAAGAGATGATGAAGAGCACCACCTCCGCCGCCTACTCCAGCACCTTCGCCGAACGGCTGGACTTCACCTGCGGCGTCTTCGACTCCCAGGGCCGCATGGTCGCCCAGTCCCAGGGCATCCCCACCCACGCCGGCACCATGATGGACTCCATGATGGCCTGCATAAACGCCTTCGACGGCACCTTCCAGGAGGGCGACGCCGTCATCCTCAACGACGTCTACCAGGGCGGCTCCCACCAGCCCGACGTCATGATAATGCGCCCCATCTTCTACGAGGGACGGCTCATCGCCTTCTCCGCCAACCGGGGCCACTGGACCGACATCGGGGGCATGTCGGCCGGGGGCTTCTCCGGCACCGCCCGCCACGTGGTGCAGGAGGCCCTCAACATTCCACCCGCCAAGATCTTCGAGGCCGGCACCGTCAGCGTCCCCATCCGAGACTTCATTCTCAAGAACGTCCGGATTCCCCACCAGATATGGGGCGACATCCAGTCCCAGATGGCCGCCAACCTCACCGCCGAGCGCAGGCTCAAGGCCCTCATCGAGAAGTACGGCCTGGAGCTGGTCCTCCAGGGCATGGACGCCGCCCTGGACTACGGCAGACGCCGCTTCCGCCAGAAGCTCCTTGAGATGCCCGACGGCAAGGGCAAGGCCGTGGACTTCATCGACACCGACGGCTACACCGACCACCTGTGGCGCGTCGAGGTGGAGGTGGAGAAGAAAGGCGACCGCATCAAGATAGACTGCACCGGCTCCGACCCCCAGACCTACGCCGTGGTCAACTCCAGCCTGGTGTCCTCCAAGGCCAACATCTACGTGGCCATCATGTCCGTGGTAGACCCGGGCAGCTTCATCAACTCGGGCGTCACCGAGATGATCGACCTGGTGCTGCCCGAGGGGTCCATCGTCAATCCCAACTACCCCGCCCCCGTCTCCGCCGGCTGGTACGCCATGCTGGTGCTCTGCGACGCCACCATCGCCGCCTTCGGCGAGTGGCTCCCTGACCGGGTCACCGCCTCCAGCCACGGCGACCGGGACAACACCACCTGGTGGGGCTTCAACCCGGAGACGGGCAAGGAGTGGGTGTGGTACTGGAGCCAGCACGGGGGCGCCGGGGCCCGGGCCACCAAGGACGGCGAGGCCGTCGCGCCCAACCCCCGCAACAACTCCAGGATACCCTCCCTGGAGCTGTGGGAGCGCGAGTACCCGGTGCTGTTCCACGGCTACGAGGCGGCCCAGGACTCGGGAGGGCCCGGCAGGCAGCGGGGCGGCTTGGCGGGGTACCAGGAGTTCCTGCTGATGGAGGACGCCCTGTTCAGCGCGGCGTCCACCCGCCACATACTCAAGCCCAAGGGCATCTTCGGCGGCGGCGGCGGCGCTGTCCACGCCTTCCTGCGCGTGGACGACGGCAATCCCCGGACCATCCAGGAGCTGTTCGACCTGCCCTCCCCCTCCAAGTTCTCCAACCTGTCCATGAAGAAGGGCGGGGTGTTCGCCTGTGCGTCCGGCGGCGGGGGCGGCTACGGAGACCCGCTGGAGCGGGAGTTGGAGGAGGTGGAGCTGGACGTGCTGGAGGGGTACGTCTCCCTGGAGGGCGCCCGCCGGGACTACGGCGTGCACATAGACCCGGACACGGGCAAGGCCGACCGGGCCCGGACCGAGGAGTTGCGGAGGGAGATGCGGGCAGCCCGGTGACCCAGCGCTAAACGTGGATCCAGCGGCCCCTAGCCGTACAGGCCCTCGTCGGAGAAGAAGGGGGCCTGCCACCTATCGTCGGGGCGGCCGAGGATGCGGCTGGTGTTCAGCTCGCAGGCGCGGTTCCACAGGACTACGATGGCGTTGTTCAGCTGCTGCTGGGGCACCTTGACCTTGCGTCCCAGCATGTGCTCCAGCCAGCTCGTGTAGCCCGCGGCGAAATACGCCTCGTGGAACTCGGTGGGCTCGCCCACCAGGGACGCGTCCTCCAGCACCTCCGGGGGCGCTTCGGAGCACAGTATGTCCGGGCGCTCCCGGGCCAGGTCGATGTAGCGCTGTTTCGCTTCGGGGGTCAATCTGCGCCGGCTCCACTGCCTATGCCCGGACCCTTCACTGTCATTCCGAGCGAAGCGAAGCGGAGAGAGGAATCTTCAACGTCCACTCCCGAAGAGAGGTGCGTTAGATGCCTCGCCTGAGGCTCGGAATGACATTTCGGGCGGGGGTAGTCGCGAACCTGGTCGAAGGCACGTGTGGGCCTACAGGTTGAACTGGGGGTCCAGGTAGCCCTTGACCTTGTCATATATCTGGATGCGGCTTCTCTGGGTGTCCATGATGAGCAGCCGCCATCTGACGGGGTCGAACACCAGCCCCGTGGGCATGGCCAGCCGCCACTCGGGCTCCGTCGTGTACACACGGCGCCGGGCCTTCATCACGTCGGCGTTGGCGTCGATGCTCATCTGGGCCCACTTGGAGGGCTGCTGGGCGTCCCCGATGAAGGTCGTCAGGAACCTGCCGTCGGGATCGAAGACCTGGACCCGGCTGTTGGCCCAGTCGCACACGTAGACGTCCCCGTCGGGGTCCACCACCACCGCCGTCGGCCGGGTCAGCTCCCCGCGACCCGTCCCGTGGCTTCCGAAGGTGGCCGCGTATTCGCCCTCGGGGGTGAACTTCTGGACCCGGTGGTTCTTGTGGTCGGCGACGTACACGTACCCCTCGCCGTCCACCGTGATGCCCCAGGGGTTGTCGAGCCGGCCGTCCCCGTCGCCGTGCTCCCCCCAGCCGCCCAGGTAGCGGCCCTGGGCGGTGAACCGCTGGACCCGGTGGCCCAGGCTGTCGACGATGAGGAGGTTGTCGTCGTTGTCCAGGGCCACTCCCGCCGGTCCGTTGAGTCGGCCCGGGGCGTCGCCCTGGGCCCCCCAGACGGAGACGAAGCCGCCGTCCTTGTCGAACACCGACACCCGGTGGAGCCTCTCGTCGGTAACGAAGAGGTTGCCGTGGGAGTCGGAGGCGATGCCCGTCGGCCAGATGAACTCGCCGTCGCCGTCGCCGTACTTCCCCACGTCAGCCACCAGCTCCTCGTCGCCGGATGCGTCGCCTATGGTGATGATGCTTATCCTCGAGCCCGTGGCCGTGCGGTTCCAGGGGACGTTGGATATGTTCTCTCCGCCTCTGTTCAGGACGTAGACCAGGTCTCCCTCGCCCAGGGCCGCGTCAACGGGGTAGTAGAACCCCAGTCCGGACTGGGCGTTTCGCCCCACCGAGTGGCTGGCGTCGTAAACGCGCCCGGCTACCGTTCTGGTAAGCATGTCGTCCCCTTTGGGCGAAGTTTTGGAGGCGGGCGTCAGGCCCGCCTTTGCCGGTCCGCCTGGTGTCCTGTCTCCGAAGTTGGTTGTACCCCTTCAGGCCCCTCCCCGGGTTATTGAGCCCACCCTCCCCGCTCCGCGCGGGCAAGGGGCCCCTTATCAGCGCATTAGCGCGCCCCGCCATCCCCAGCCGCGCTCCGTGCGGTCAAGAGGCCTCTACCCACCGAGCCATGGGCCTGCCACATGCCGGGCAGGAGACGGACGGACTCATTCGACGAAGATGTGAGACGGCGCGCTAGGCCAGGAAGCCGGGCTTCTCGAAGGAGCCGCCCACGATGGAGGGGGCGTCCAGGCCCAGCCAGTCATCCAGCACCTCGGTGTACACCGACCGGAAGTCGGTGTGGGGCACCAGGTCGCCCTGCTGGAGGTCGACGGGCTTCATGGACGGGTAGTCGCCGTGCTGGCCGCCCTTCACCCTGTCTCCGATGACCAGCACGGGGCCGGCGGCGCCGTGGTCGGTGCCCGAGCCGTTGTCGTGGGTCCTGCGGCCGAACTCGGAGAAGATGAGCATGATGACGTTGTCGGCGGCGTCGTGCTCCCGCAGGTCCTGGAAGAAGTCGCCGATGGCTTCGGAGGCATCCCTGATCAGCCCGGCGTGCATCCCCATCTGGGAGGCGTGGCTGTCGTAGCTGCCCTGGTCGCAGTAGAAGACCCTGGTGCCCAGCCCGGCCAGGTGGACTTGGGCGATGCCCTTCAGCTTGCCGGCGATGGTGGTGTCGGCGTACTCGACGGTGGAGGAGTAGCTCTCGGGGGCCACCTTGAGGATGTCCGCTCCCGCCAGGGAGTCTAGGCCCGTCTGTCCCAGGTAGTCCATGACGGGCCCGGTACCTATGGCCGGAGAGTAGAGGCGTGCGAACCGGTCCAGTATCTTGCTCCGCTGGTCCTCCTGGGAGATGGCGGGGAGGAAGCCGTAGGTCTCCAGGTCGTCGACACAGGCCACGGGCACGCCGGGAAGGGCCAGGGCCCGGAAGAGGCTGGGGCCGAAGCTGACCGTGGTGACCACGTTCTCCTTGTTGGGGTCCAGGTCCCGGGTGGCCCTGCCCAGCCAGCCCTCGGTGCCCAGCTTGTCGGGCTCGCACGTGTGCCAGATGTCCATGGAGCGGAAGTGGGACCTGGGGGAGTTGGGGTAGCCGACGCCGTGGACGATGGCCACGTCGCCGTCGTTGTACATGTCGCGGACGGCGCCCATGTTGGGGTGCAGGCCCACCCCGCCGTCGATGGGAAGCACCTCGTCCTCGGGGATCTTCACCACGGGGCGGTTGTCCCAGTACAGGGGGTCGTTGTAGGGGACCACCGTGTTCAGGTAGTCGTTGCCCCCCGAGAGCTGCAGTACGACCAGCACCGGGTCTTTCCTAGTCGTAGCCATAGTTGCCTCCTTAGCCCTTGTATGCCCTTGCCCTATAACGGGGAGATGCCGTGCGCCCTATGCGTAGTGGTAGTCTCGCAGGGAGACGATGAGCTGGAGCATCTCGGTAACCCGCCGGGTGGAGGAGCCGGACTCCTCCTCGGTGCTCCAGCCAAGGGGACCGCCGGTCTCGGCGTGGTCCACCAGCTCCTGCCGGGTGTCGTCGCTCACCTCCAGGGGCCCCATCAGGTCCAGGCAGGTGTCGACGAATCCGGCGGGCGAGGCGTTCCCCGGGTCCTGCAGCCTCCGGATGATGGCCTGCACGCCGGGGCGCTGGGCGTCTCCCAGCAGGTCGGCGGCGAAGTTCACGCGGCGCATGAGGGAGCCGCTGTTAATCCACTCGGTGCCCGTGTGCCAGCCCTCGACGCTGGGCGGGTTCAGCAGGTCCTGGCCCATGTAGCCGGGCTGCCGGGACAGGTCGCCGATGCCGGGGGCGGGGAACTCGGCGCCGCCCGCCAGCCTGAGGGTGCCCACCACCACCTCGGCGGGGCTCTTCAGCCGGGCGAACCGGGCCTCCTTGAAGAAGTCCGACGTGAAGAGGACCCTGAGGACCGACCGTATGTCGTAGCCCGAGTCGGTGAAGGCCTGGGCCAGGGTCTCCACGGCCTCGGGGTCCCGGGGCGGGGTCACCGACCAGGCAGGCACCTGGGCCTCGTCGGCCACGAAGAAGTTGTACAGGTGCCGGGCTATGAAGCGGGCCGTGGCCGGCTGCCGGCAGATGATGTCGATGATGTCCTCGCCGTTGAACCTGCCCGTGTGGCCCAGGAAGGTCTTCTCGGTGTCGTCGTGGTCCTCCTCCCGGTACTCGAAGCGCCAGTCGAAGCGGCCTATGGGGAACCTGGGGAGCTTGGGCTCGATGGTCCACCCCGTGAAGGCCCGGGAGCACTCCCTGACGTCGTCCTCGGTGTAGTTGCCCACGCCCATGCTGAACAGCTCCAGCAGCTCCCTGCCCCAGTTCTCGTTGACGGCGTCGGCGTGGTTCTCGTTGTTGTCCAGCCAGAAGATCATGGCCGGGCTCTTGCCCAGCTCCACCAGCAGCTCCCGGTAGTTGCCCATGCCCTTCTCGCGGAGCATGGCCACCATGTCGGTTATCTCGTCATAGTGGTCCACCTTGGAGACGCCGGTGGCGAACACCTGGTGCCAGAAGAGGGCCATCTTCTCTTCCAGGGGCCGCTGGGTGTTGACCATGAAGTAGAGCCATTCGGCGGCGCCCATGCCCTGTATGGTCCCCGGCTTCCAGGTCCAGGGGTGGTACCGGAGGAGCTCGTACCGGTCGACGGCGGGCTGGCCGGAGGGGTCCAGGAGCTCTTCCACGGTGGCGTCGTAGCCCCGGGCAACCCGGGCCTCCAGCTCCTCCCGGGTGGCCCCGAAGCCCGCCCGGCGCATGAGATGGGCCATCAACGCGATGTCTCTGTCAGCCATAGCCTACCGCCTTTCGCAGGGCCGTACCTGTGGATCGACACTTGGGGCCCCCCGGGAACGTGTCCACGCCCCCGCCGCACAGTGCCCAATTATACCATCGCCCGGGGGCGGTCGCCACACGGCCCCTCACCCCAGGCCGAGGGGGAGGGCGCCTAGGACAACCGTGGAGCGGGGTAGAGGCGGGACCAGGGGAGGAAGGCGTTGAGGATGTCTTCGGTTTCTGGGATGGAACCGAATGAGGATGGATTCGGGTACGTGCCATCTCCGCCTAAGGATCCCGAATACCTGAGAGAATCGCAATAATGTTGACTACCGAGGCTGTGGCCTCTACACAGAGCGATGCATCACGAAATCCTGCGGTTCGCTTATGCTGCAGTGCTAGAGCAAGATCAAGGGACGCTTTGGCGTGTCTGCGAGAAATGGCATTTGACTCGCCACCCACTTCTGCGGCGAGATATCTGTCAAGCATGCGCTTGGCATCGGTCTTGCTTACCGCCACGCCATCAAGCGCAGGATGCTGATCCGGATCGAAAACTGTTTGAGCGAGGGAAATAAGCGCTTCTCTACACAGGAGACCGACCGCCTGGAACTGCTCCTCCGTCGATGCTGACTCTAGGCGACTTCGTACCTCACCCAGCGTTCTGTCGACACGTGGCCATCCAGTCGGCTCTGGGAACACTACGGTGCCGGCAGAAGACAATCCTTCACGTAGACGCGCCTCGAGGGGCCCTACGAGACCAAGGATATACTCTCGCCGCGATTGGTACGTGGGGAGGTCTCCGCTACTCCATTTGCCGTACCAATCCCATAGGTCCCTGTAGGGGATTGGGTTCTGGATACTCCATTCACCCAACCCCATCGTGAGATTCGCGAGAGATTCCTTGTATTCAGCATTCACGTCATCGATTCTAGGGCCGCCGGTGGAGACCGCTATCATAATCTGTCGGAGGTGATCCAATTGATGAAGGAGGTCGTCCGCATTATCAGGGGCCTCTTCCAGTGATTCGGGATCTAGCCTGAAGATGACCCCCATGATGGCACTATCCCCCTCTCTATACGGCCAGATTTCATTGACTGCATCCAAGATCAGCCGACTATCTTGATCGGAGAGTGCTCTGAGCCGATCATAACTTGCGATCGGGGCACAAATCACCGCTTTCGCCAATGGAATGGGTAGCCCAGTCGATGCGCTGTATCCTTCGTCGAAGACCTCAAAATCCACCCAGGCCCGAGTCAGCAGGCTAGCCAAGTCCTAGCGATTCCTATACCGCAGGATGCCCTCAACTGACTTCAGCGATTCCAAAGTACACCCCTACCCTGTCTGAGCCCCCACCCGATCATGGCCCATGACTGAAGTCCTTACTAAGACAACTGACGATTCTAAGGCCTTTGGCCCGGGCGGTTGCGACAGCCGCCCGTCGATCTCCTGTCGAGCAGTGCCGCTATTCCGGCGCAACGAACTCCCCAATCCAGCGCAAGTCTTCAACCTCCGGGCTGGCTGCCCGGTAGAATCTCTCGTCGGCCGTCCACAACTCGCACCTGGCACTCTCCGCCAGCGCTAGGTAGTGGGCGTCGTAGGCCGCACTCTGATTCAGTCGACTAGCAAGTTGCAGTGCTCTGACGTGAAGGCCTGGTGGCTGGTGCAGTTCGAGGCTAGACTCAAGCAGCCGTGCGATCATCCGGGCACTGTCAGCGACGCTTAACTCGCCTTGCAACACGCGCCGGTGGAGAGCGTTAGCCACCTCGAATGGCCTGAGGTACGGAGCTATGCGCCTTATGCCCTGAGCGACCCAGGATTGCAGGATGGCGTGGGCCTTGTCAGAGTCATCTTTTTCAACCAACCACTTGACCGCCAGGCTTGCATCGACGACGACGGACCCGTTCACGCCCACCTCTCGATTTCGGCGTCCCTGATCTCACGGTACTCCCGGATCAAGTCAGCGGAACTCCCAGGGAGAGGCTTGCCTCCGAATATCTCCTGTCGGAGCTCTGCAAAGAGCTCATGATCCGGCTTCTCTGACAACAACGCTCCCATACCGTTTGCTTCGTCCTTGGTCAACTCCCGATCGATGGCGTCTTGGCAGTACCTTCGCATACTGACGCCTTTGAGTGCGGAGATGGCCTTTAGCCGACGCTGGAACGTGGGGTCTAGATCCAGAGTGAGCCTCTTCCTCTTGGTTTCCATCACCTTGGCCCCGCTAAATTGATGCTACATGGTAATAATATGATGAACACGGAAAGAGCTTCAATACACCGGAGTCATTTGTCGACGCAAACAACAGGGTAGACTTCACCTAGGCTACACCGATCGAAGATGAGCCTCTACACGGGCTTTCGCCGGAGTGACGGAGGGAGTGCTGCGGTCCTGAGTTCTGCAGCCACCTTCCACGTCCGGAGCGTCTCGTCGGCCGGGTTGGCAGTCACCGCGGGCCCCGAGTTGGTGTATACTCTTGCACGTCATCGCATTACGTGGCCCGCGGCTTCCGGCACGAGGCCCGCGGCGCCTGGAAAGAGGAGCGCAGAATGGCAACGATCTCCGGGCTGAACGTCGACGACCGGCTGTACGACGCGGTTGCCCGAATAGTCGCCGGGACGGAGGACGGGGCGGACCAGGTGTTCGAGAAGTTCGCCGGGGTGCTGGCCACGGTGCGGGAAGCAACCGGCCGGACGTTCCTGGAAGACAACAGGGCCCTCCTGGAGGCCAGGGACCGGCTGCAGGCCCAGCTCGACGCCTATCATGCCGAGCACCCGGGCCGGCCCGCCGACGTGGATGCCTACAAGAGGTGCCTGACGGAGATCGGGTACATCGTGCCCGAGGGGGAGCCCTTCCGGGCCGCGACCGAGAACGTGGACCCCGAGCTGGCCGAGATATCCGCCCCCCAGCTCGTGGTGCCGTTGGACAACGCCCGCTACGCCCTCAACGCCATGAACGCCCGGTGGGGCAGCCTCTACGACGCCCTGTACGGGACGGACGTGGTGCCCAACGAGGGGGAGACGGCCACCGGGACGGGCTACAACCCCAAGCGCGGCGAGGAGGTGATCAGGCGGACCGACGAGTTCCTGGACTCGGTGGTCCCCCTGGAGTCGGGCCGCTACGGCAACGTGACCCGCTTCTCGGTCAAGGACGACGCGGGGAGGGCGGCGCTGGCGGCGACCCTGGAGGACGGCTCCCAGGCCGGCCTGAAGGACCCCGGGAAGCTCGCCGGGTACAGGGCCGACGACGCGGGAGAGCTCACGGCGGTGCTGCTGAGGAACCACGGCCTGCACATCGAGCTGCAGATAGACCGCACCCACCCCGTGGGCCGCGACCACAAGGCCGGGGTGAAAGACGTGGTGCTGGAGGCGGCCGCCACGACCATCCTGGACCTGGAGGACGCGGTGGCCGCCGTCGACGCCGCGGACAAGGCCCACATCTACGACAACCTCCACGGGATCATGAAGGGCACCCTGGAGGCGACCTTCGAGAAGGACGGCCAGTCCGTGCACCGTCGGCTCAACGCCGAGAGGCGCTTCGTCGACCCCCAGGGCGGCGAGCTTGTCCTGCCCGGCACCAGCATGCCCCTCATCCGCAACGTGGGCATCCACATGTACACCGACGCGGTGACCACCGCGGCCGGCGAGGAGGTGCCCGAGGGGTTCGTCGACGCACTGCTGACGGTGCTCATCGGGAAGCAGGAGCAGGGGAGGTTCAGCAAGAGGGGCAGCGTATACGTGGTCAAGCCCAAGCAGCACGGGCCCGAGGAGGTGGCGGCCACGGTGGAGCTGTTCACCGCCCTGGAGGAGGCCTTCGGCCTGCCTCGGAACACCGTGAAGCTGGGCATCATGGACGAAGAGCGGCGGATGAGCCTCAACCTGTACGAGGCGATACGGGCCGCCCGGGAGCGGATCATCTTCATCAACACGGGGTTCCTGGACCGGACGGGCGACGAGATCAACGCCATCATGGAGATCGGGCCCATGGTGCCCACGGAGGAGATGCGGAGCGAGACGTGGCTCCAGACCTACGAGGACTACAACGTCTCGGTGGGGCTGGCCACGGGCCTGCACAGGGTCGGCCAAATCGGCAAGGGCATGTGGGTGTTCCCCGACGACATGACGGCCATGCTGGACCAGAAGATCGGGCACCCCCGGGCCGGCGCCAACACGGCGTGGGTGCCGTCGCCCACCGCCGCCACCATCCACGCCATGCACTACCACATGGTGGACGTGGCCGCAAGGCAGGAGGAGATCCTCCGGGGTCTGGAGGCCAACCCCGTGGCCAAGGACGGAATGCTGGTTGCCCCGGCCCTGCCCCAAGACCGCCGCCTCACCCGGGAGGAGGTGGAGAAGGAGCTGGACAACATCGCCCAGGGCATCCTTGGGTACAGCGTCCGGTGGATCGACCAGGGCGTCGGCTGCTCCAAGGTGCCGGACATGGACGGCAAGAACCGGATGGAGGACCGGGCGACCCTGCTCATCAAGGCGAAGATCGGCGGCAACTGGCTGCGCCACCAGGTGCTCACGGACCGACAGGTGAGGGACGCCTTCGCCAGGATGGCCCGGATGGTGGACGCCCAGAACGCCGGGGACCCGGCCTACGTCCCCATGGCCAACGACCTGGAGGAGAACGTGGCCTACAACGCGGCCCTGGGCATGGTGCTCCGGGGCAACGAGACGTCGACGGGGAGAAGGAACGTGGAGGCGGCCCTCCACGGGGCCCGCAGGGAGAAGAAGTCAGGGTAGAGGTCTAGGCCTTCAGGAACTCGGTTATCTTGTCGCAGACCTCCTGGAACCGCTCCATCATGACCAGGTGGCCCGCTCCCCGGATAATCTCCAGCCGGGCGTTGGGTATCCGCTCGGCGATGCCCCTCCCTCCGATGCCCTTGGGCCCCATGTCCACGGGAGAGAGGGTGGAGTGCTCCCCGTTGATGACCAAGGTGGGGGCGGTGATCCTGGGCAGGTCCGGCTCCAGGTCTATGGCCTCGCTGGCCTCGGCCGTCACGACAAATGAGTCGGGGGGCACCTGTCCGAAAGTGGCCCGCATCTGCTCCAGCAGGGGCCCGGCCTCGTCACTGTCGAGGAAGTCCCGGGTGAGCACCATCTGGGCGGTCAGCTCTGCCACGGCCTCCATGCCCACGTTCTGGGCAAGGGCCTTGGCGACCTTGCGGTTGAGCCGCATGGCGGTGTCGTAGCGGGCCACGGTCCCCACCAGCGCCATCCGGTCCACCCGGTCCGGGTGCTGGGCGGCAAACTGCAGGGCGATGAATCCCCCCGTGGAGGTGCCGTGCAGGTGGGCCCTGGGGACGTCCAGCGCGTCCATCAGGTCCCGCAGGTCGTTGGTCCAGTCCTGGAGGGTGTATCCCGGGGGGTCGGGCTGCTCTCGCCGGTGCCCACCAGGTCGAAGTCCACCACGCGGAAGTGGCGTGACAGGACGGGCGTAACCCTGGCGAAGTTGCGCAGGCCGAGGCTGCCGCCGGGGATCTGCACCAGGGCCTCGCCCTCTCCGCTGATCTGGTAACGGATGCGCTTCTGTCCCAGCTCGACAAAGGGCATGTCGCCTCCCGTTGGGGACGCACCGCGCCGGGGCGGCGCCGTCGGATTGTGGCAGTCTATCCGGCCCGTAGCCCCGCGTCAACCGGGGGGCGGGGCTGAGGGAGGGGGTGGCGGAGGGTCCAGTCTCTTTTCTCGAGCCGAGCAGGATCGACGGGTTGGAGACCAGTTATGGTGCAGGCCCTGACCCCGGGGTGGGAGACACCTGGAGGTCACTCCCTGGATGGGAGGGGCGGTTCCGTTGACACCATACCCGGCCCGGACTACACTGGCCTCATTCCAGCGCCCCGAGCCCGACGGCGGCGGGGAGCGCCTCCAGGAGCTGAAGAATGACCACCAACCCCATCGACCCCAACCGGGTGCTTCTCACGGGAGAGAACCCGTACATCCGCCTCAGCGAGACCGACGACGGGCCCACGACCACCGACGCCAGCTTCTGGCGCATCCTCTTCTCTCCAGGAGGGCCGGGCCACGTGCTGTTCCTCGTCAGCGAGCTGACGGATGACGAGCCCCTCATCTATACGGACAACATCCAGATGACCCGGTGGCTGCAGGGAGAGATCCAGGGCAGGATCAACCCGACCTTCGGCGACCTGGACATCCCGGCGGTCGAGGCGACCTTCGAGAGCTCGGGGGACCTGAGGTCCTTCTGGACCGAGTCGGTGAGCTCCCCTGAGGCGGAGATAGCCCTGACCTGGTACGCCCTGGGGACGCCGTTCCTGAGCCACAGCTTCCCCGGAAGCAACCCGGAGCGGCCCCACGGCGTAGCCACGGTGCTGATCCCGGCCAACGGCGCCCGCCTGACGCTGGACGGCGCGTTCGCCAAGGGAAGGCCCTTCCCCCGTGAGAGGAACGGCTGGCCCCACAGCACCTGCGCCCTGGCGTTCTCCGAGTCATGGACCCTCCCATACACCACGAGCCCGCTGACGCGCAGGGGAACGCCGGACCGCAGGTACCGGGTCAACCGCCAACCGCCAAGGTCCGGGCTCTAGTACCTCATGACGGGCAGCCGGGCGGACGGCCACGACCTGGACAAGCTGGAGCGGTGGAGGTCCGGCCTGGGGAACGGCGGCGACTTCCCCGTCCACGCCGTGTTCCTGGTATCCGAGGCCGACACCCTGGCCCACGGCGTCTTCCGAGCCTTCAGGTCCAGCTTCGAGGCCCGGGGAGGCTCGTTCCAGCACCTGGTCATCTTCGGCCAGCACGGAGTGTCCACCACCGCGGCGGCCCTGGCCGAGGAGCTGGGCGTCGAGGGCCCTCCACCGCCGGCGCTGGCGCTCCTGTACGGTTGCCGGCCCTCCCGGGCATACGTGGTGGCGCTCCCCCCGGGCGGCGGGTCCGACGGCCCGGCATGGACCCCGGCCCTGCCGGCCGTGGAGGCGTGGATCGACGGCGGGACGGAGGGGCCGGACGCCGAGGCCCTACCCGGGGCCCACCGGGTAGAGACCCGCCACGACAGCGTGGCCGGACTGGCAGAGGGGGTGGCGGCACGGCTTGCGACAGGGGGGCGGGCGCGGGTAGACTGACCCCATGGGCGGTCGCAGGGCAGACGGGGCCGGGGCCACACGGCTGGAGCAGATCCCCGAACGGCTTCTGGCCGTCCTGTGGAAGGAGCGGGCCGCCCGGCAGCGCTCCTTCCGCTCCCTGGACGGCCGCACATTCCGGGTAATCTACCCCGGCAGGGCCTCCACCACCGCGGGTCCGGACTTCCGGGACGCCCTGCTCCTCGAGGAGGGGCTGGGCGTGGTCCGGGGGGACGTGGAGATCCACGTCAGCCGCGGGGAGTGGGAGTCCCACGGGCACACCGGGGACCCGAGATACAACGGGGTGGTGCTCCACGCCGTAGGAGGCCCGGCAGGGGAGAGCACGGCCCTGCGCAGCGGGCAGCGGGCCCCCGTCGTCTCCCTGGGACCCCTGCTGGAGGTGCATGGCGCCGCGGCGGCGGGGGGCGGGCTCTGGGCGCTGATGGAGGCCTGGGGCTACGCGATGCCCCGGACGGCCCGGGAGCTGGGCGCCCTGCTGGACCGGGCGGGGGACGACAGGTTCCTGTCCCGGAGCCGCCGGTACGGCGACAGGCTGATGACGGAGGAGCCGGACCAGCTGCTCTACTCGGCGTTGATGGAGGCGCTGGGGTACAGCCAGAACCGGGACGCCTTCCTGGACCTGGCGGGCAGGGTGCCCTACTCCGCCCTGGAGGGCATGTGCACCGGCCGGACGGCTCCGGAGAGGGTGGCCGCCGTGGAGGCCCGCCTGATGGCGGCGGCGGGGCTGGACCACGGGCGTCGCCCCGGGGGGCCGCCGATAGCCTGGCACCTGTTCAGGGTCAGGCCCCAGAACCACCCCCGCCGGAGGATCGCCGGGTTGGCCAGGATGTTGGAACCCTTCCTGAGGAGCGGCAGCCCTGCCGACGGTTGGCAGGGCAGAGGCCTGGCCGAGGGCGCGGCCCGGCTGCTGAGGAGTGGGAGGAAGGGGACGGGCGGATGGAGCGCCCTGGAGAGGGTCCTGACCGGCTCCTGCCCCGCCGGACCGCGCACCGGCCCCAAGGCGGTGGGAAGGGGGCGGGCGCGGGACATGATGGTGAACTGCGTTATGCCTTTTCTTCACGCATGGGCCAGGCACAGGCAGGCCGGGCGAGGGGGCGACGGAGAGCTGGAGGAGCTGTCCCTGGAGAGCTACCGGAGGTCCCCCAAACTGCAGGAGAACGAGATCACCCGGGAGATGGCCCGGCTGGCCTCCCAGGGGTTGGCCGACGGCAGCGACCCGCGTTGGGTGGTGGATGGGGCCCGGCGGCAGCAGGGGTTGGTGCACCTGCACCGGGTGATGACCCGCCTGGGCGGCGGCGTGCCCTAGGGATAGCAGGGGAGGCTGCCCGGGTCCAGGAGCAGGTTGTCTATCAGGCGGGCCCGGCCCATCCTCACGGCAACGGACACCATGGCAGGCCCCGTTACACGGTCCAGCTCCGCCAGGTCCCGCGTACCGGCCACGCTGACGTAGTCTACGGCCTCGATCAGGGGGGTCTCGTCCAGCACTGTCCTGACGGCCCCTCGCAGCACGTGGCCGTCCCTCTCCCCCCGTATCCAGAGACGTTCGGCGGCCAGGAGGGCGCGGAAGATGGCCGGGGCGGCCTCGCGCTGCTCCGGGGTCAGGTAGACGTTACGGCTGCTCAGGGCCAGCCCGTCCTCCTCCCGCACCGTGGGCACGGCGACGACGTCGACCGCCATGTCGAGCTGGGAGACCATGCGCCGCACGACGGCGACCTGCTGGCCGTCCTTCTGGCCGAAGTAGGCCCGGTCGGGCACCACGACGTTGAACAGCTTGGCCACGACCGTGGCCACGCCCCGGAAGTGGCCCGGCCGGTGGGCCCCCTCCAGGCGGGCTCCCAGGTCGCCGGGGTCGATCCAGGTGTCGTGGCCGAGGTGATAGACCTCCTCCACGGCAGGGGCGAAGACGTAGTCCACCCCTTCCCGCCGCAGGAGCTCCAGGTCCCGGTCCATGTCCCGGGGGTAGGCCTCGTAGTCCTCGGAGGGCCCGAACTGGGCGGGATTGACGAAGATGCTCACCGCGAGCAGGTCGTTCTCCTCCCTGGCGCGGCGGACCAAGGCCAGGTGCCCCCGGTGGAGGTAGCCCATGGTCGGCACCAGGCCCAGGCTGCCGGACGTGGCGCGCCGGGAGGCCCGAAAATCGGCGACGGTGGTGTGGACGTCCATATCGAGGCGGGTCGAGGCCGGTCAGAAGTCGAGGCCGGTCAGAAAGTGGTGGGGGAGAAGGCGCCGCACGAGGGGAAGTAGTGCTTCAGGTCCGGCCTCAGCTCCAGGGCCTGTTCGAAGCGAAAGGAGATGGTCCCCACCTCCCCGGCCTTTATGTATATCCTGCCCTTCTTGCTCCAGTTGCCGCCGCTGAGGGGCTTCAGGTTGGCCCGCACCTCCACCTCCCCGCTGTCGCCCTCGTTCCTGACGATGCAGTCGACCCAGACGATGTAGTCGTCGCCCTCGAAGCCGTCCCGGGACACGGCGTCCAGGGTGCGGGGTTGCACCTTGTTGAAGATGCCCACCGAGGAGCTGCACGCCAGCCCGGCCAGGAGCAGGAGCAGGGCGGCGGCCCAGGGGAGGACGGGCGTCCTAACCGGCCTGGGAACCACGGTCCAGGTCTTCCAGAAGGTCTCGAAGCTCGCTCCGGTGAGCCTCATCCAGGTGAAAGGTCTCCACATCGCCGGGAAAGGTCCCATCCTTTACGTCACTCATGTACTGGGAGAAGGCGGCGGAGATGGTCTCCGCCAGGTTGGCGTACCTGCGCGTGTGCTTGGGAACGAACTCCTCGTACAGTCCAAGGATATCATGGAGCACCTGGACCTGACCATCGCAGTGGGGGCCGGCCCCGATGCCGATGGTGGGGATGGAGAGGCGGCGGGTAACGGCGGCGGCCAGGGCGTCGGGCAACAGCTCCAGCACCACGGCGAAGGCCCCCGCCGTTTCCAGGGCCTCCGCGTCCCTCAGGATGCCGGCGGCCTCCTCCCTGGTCCTGCCCCTGACCCTGTAGCCGCCGAAGGTGTTGACCGACTGGGGCGTGAGGCCCACGTGGCCCATCACCGGAATGCCGCAGTCGACGATGCGGCGCACGGTCCCGGCCACGACCTGACCCCCCTCCAGCTTCACGGCGTGGGCGCCCCCCTCCTGGACGAGGCGGGCCGCGTTGTCCAGGGCCCGTCCCACGTCCACCTGGTAGCTCATGAAGGGGAGGTCCCCCACTATGAGGGCACGGCGCGCCCCCCGGGACACGGCCTGCAGGTGGTGCACCATCTGGTCCATGGTGACGGGCACGGTGGAGTCGTGCCCCAGCACCACCATTCCAAGGCTGTCCCCCACCAGGATGATGGGGACTCCGGCCCCGTCGGCCAGCCGAGAAGACGTGTAGTCGTAGGCCGTGAGCATCGCGATCCTCTCGCCCCTGGCCTTCATGGCCCTCACGTCCCGGACGGTGACCCTACGGGTCATGACGGGGCCTCCCCGCGGCGCTCCTCGAACTCCCGCAGCAGCCGGTCCATCACGTCCGCCCTCTCGCCGCCGACCCGCTCCCGGGCCAAGGGCAAGGACTCCCGGGCCAGGGCGCAGTAGAGGGGCACCAGGTGGGGGGCCCGCTCCCGGAGGGCCTCCAGGTGCCGCCGGACGGTGCCCTCGTCGGCCCGCACCAGGGGCCCCGTGACGCCGCCCTGAATGCCCGCGCTCTCCAGGGAGTCCAGGGCGGCCCTGGCCAGGGGGAGAATGGTGGAGAGGGCCTCTTCCCGGGAGGCCCCGATCATCTCCCACAGGTCGGCGGATGCCTTGATCACGGCTATCAGGTAGCCGGAGCTGAGGGCCGCGGCGGTGTGATAGATGGGCCTGTCCTGGGGCTTGACGGAGACGGCCCTGCCGCCCAGCCGAGCGGCCATCTCCTCCAGGGTCTCCCGGAGGCCCGGCGGGGCGTCCACCGAGAAGGTGACTCCCTGGAGCCTGCCGGCGGCCTCCTCGGGGGTGGCCAGCCCGCCGAAGGTCTGGAAGGGGTGGAAGGCCCCGGCCAGGGCCCCGCGCCTGGCGGCGGGCTCCAGCACCTGCGGGGTGTGGGTGCCGTTGCAGTGGAGGACCCCCTGGCCCTCCCGCCAGAGCACCTGGTCCGCCACGACGCCTATGACGTCGTCGGGGGTGGTGACGAAGACGAGGCCGCACTCGTCGGCCACCTGCTGGGAGTCCCGGGGGCTGCAGCCGGGAATGCGGGAGGCCAGGTCCCGGGCCGAAGCGTCGGTGCGGCTGGAGACGGCGGCGACCCTGTAGCCCGACGCGGACAGGGCCAGGGCGAGGCCCTTGCCCAGGATTCCCGCGCCTATGAAGCCCACCGCCGGGTCAGGCATGGGCCAGCTCCCCCACCGAGGGCACGCCGCCCAGTCCCCTGGCGGCGCGGACCGCCCGAAGGACCGAGGCGGCGACCACCTCCACGGCCCCGGCTCCCAGCTCGACCATGTCCCGGGCGGAGGAGGGCGGGGCGGGGCCGTCCCTGTCTCCGGTGGCCAGGGCGAACATGGTGTCGCCGTCGGCCATGGTGTGGCAGGGCCTTATGGTCAGGGCCAGGCCATCGTGGCTCACCCGAGCCACGTACTGGGCCTGCTCCACGGTCAGGGGCAGGTCGGTGGCCACGACCCCGATGGTGGTGTTGGCGCCGGCGTCGACGGGCCCACCGGCAGGGGAAACCAGGAGCGCGTCCACGGGATGTTGGAAGCCCGGGCCGCCGTCCCTTCGCGGCCCTGCGACGACCCGGCCCGAGGCGTGGTCCACCACGCCGCCGTAGGCGTTCACCGCCACCAGGGCCCCCACGACGGCGCCCCCGGGCAACCGCATGGAGGCGGTGCCCAACCCGCCCTTCACGGCCCGGGACATCCCCTGGAGCTTGGCCACCGTGGCCCCGGTCCCGGCGCCCACGTTCCCCTCGTCCACAGGGCCGCCGGAGCAGCCCAGGCAGGCCAGGCGCCCCTCCCGGGGACCCGGTCGGACCGATGGGTCGCCCAGGTTCAGGTCGTAGAGGATGGCGGCGGGGACGATGGGCACCACGTGGGAGCCCATGCGGAAGCCGATGCCCCGCTCCTCCAGGTAGCGCATCACGCCGCCGGCGGCCTCCAGGCCGTAGGCGCTGCCCCCGGCCAGGAGCACGGCGTGGGCCCGCTCCACCAGGTTGCCAGGCCTGAGCAGGTCCGTCTCCCGGGAACCCGGGGCCCCTCCCCGAACGTCCGCCGCGGCCACGGCGCCGCCGCGGCACATCACAACGGTGCAGCCGGTGGCGGCCCCGGTGTCGGTGTAGTGGCCCACCTCGATGCCCTGGACGTCCGTTATGGCGGTGGGTGTCAACGCGCTCCCCGACCAAAAATACGAGCCGCCCTTCCGGTGGGAACGGAAGGGCGGCTCCAGGGAGCATGTGTATGCCGGCTTGCCCCGGCCACCGGCCGTCTCAGCCCACGTGGGTCCCAGCGGCCGTCCCGTGTCCCGTTGCGCTCACCCCCCGGCGGGTGGATGGCAACACCATGATACCACCGGCCCCGGGGGTGTCAAGGCAAGGCCGGAACTCAGGCTGCGCGGGCGTGTTCCTCCAAGCCCGAGGGGACGGGCAGGCCCGAGGGGACGGGCCCGGCCTGGTTGGCCCGCTTCATGATACGGAGGATGGTCCGCGGGCTGAGCGAGAAGCGGGCGGAGGCCTCGGAGACAGATATTCCCTCGCGCCACAGGGCCTCGATGATCCTGTTGTCCCTGGCCCTGCGCTTCTCCCTCTGAAACCAGCCGGGATCATCGTACTTGCACTGGGGCAGCGGGCAGCGGAGGCAGGACCGGGACAGCTCGCATCCCTCGTCGCGATAGGGGAACCGCTCGGGGACGACGTCCATAACGGCGGCGGCGCTACTGGTACTCATGGCACTCCCTCGACGTTCTAGTTGGCCCAGAGTATAGAACGCATGTTCGCTGCCGTCAACCCCCGTCTGTCCTTCTCCAGGCTTTCCGACGCGGGCTTGCGCCGCCAATGAAAACCGCCCCGCGCCGCCGGCGCAGCCCCGAGGGGCCCACCCACCGTCATTCCCCGCGTGCACGGAGTCCATTGTCGGCGCGTTGGACTCCCGCCTTCTGAGGCCCTTGTACAACCTCCCACCCAACGTGTCGCTACCACGAAAATAGCCTCGCAGCACGCCCTCCGTGTCCTTCCGAACGCAACGCGGCGTGATGTGGAATCAACCCATGCCGGCGAAGACGGGGCCGTGGGCCTGTGGCGTGGGGTGCTCGTTGGAGGTACCTGAGATTCCTCGCCGGCGGCTCGGAATGACATTTGAGAGCGGCTCGGCTTTGGGAGCGGCTCGCCCCCTTGCGATGTAGAGCTCGAACCTCATGCCGATCTGTAGGGACGCCGGACTCCCGATGGGGAAGGGCGGATCGGGCGCGGGCGAAGGGGACCTATATCCGGTACACGCGAACGGCGTTGTCGTGGAGCATGGCGGCGCGCTCGGAGGGGGAGTACTGCCTGGACAGACGCTTGAAGGCATTGTACATGACGTGGTAGGAGAAGGAGACCTTGTCCACCGGGAAGTTGCTCTCGAACATGCACCGCTGGGGGCCGAACTTCTCGATGCAGTAGGTCATGTAGGGGGCCATGGACCCGGCCAGCTCCTCGGAGCCGACGGGCTTGTCGCGGGTGTGCCAGTCGAACCCGAAGCGGGGCATTCCCATCCCGCCCAGCTTGATGTTCATGTTGGGGCACTGGGCGACCGCCTCGATGCCCTTCCGCCAGACGTCCATCACCTCGTCGTCCCGGCCGGCGTAGGGGCCGGTGCGCATCAGGCCTCCCAGGTGGTTCAGGACTATGGTCAGGTCGGGCACCGCCCTGGCGAAGTCAGCCAGCTCGGGGAGCTGGTGAAAGTACAGCCAGCCCTCCAGGGAGAGGCCCATGCGCGCCAACACCCGGGCGCCCGCCCGGAAATTGTCGGAGCCGAGCTGGCCCTCTATCTGATGGGCGGCGGTGTTCTCCACCTCCGGGTCGGGGTCCCAGGAGACCGAGTGGCGAATGCCGCGGAACCGGTTGGGGCTTGCCGCCAGCAGCGCTTCCAGCACCGGCTCCACCGCGTCACCCAGGTTCAGGTTGGCGTGGCCAACGATGGCCGCAGCGGCGCGGCCGGGGCCGTACAGGCCGCTGGCGCTTGCCGCCGCCAGTCCCTGGACGAACTCGACCTCGCCCACGGGGCGCATCTCCTCGGGCCCCTGGGCACGGTACATCGCCCTGGCCTCCACGAACACGGTGGACCGCACGTTGTGGCCGCTGGTGATGTCGTCCGCCAGCTCGTGGAGCAGGTACCGTTGGTAGGGAATGCTCGCGGCGCGAAAGTCCCAGAAGTGGTGATGGGGGTCACAGAGGGGGATGTCAGGCTCCAGGGTGGGCTCTTGGGTCAGCGCAAGCCAGTCGGGGCCGCCGTACGGCATGATCGGGCCTCCGTTGGGAAGGGTGCAGCAGCCTGTCAAGATGTTGTCATAGAGTACAAGTACAAGCATATCACCATTGAAGAACGGAGTGAAATGGCCCGTCAGGGATTTCGCTTACCCCGCCGGGTGGCCTTCTCCTTGATGGAGTCTTCCAGATCCCGAATGAGGTATGGACGATGTGCAGCTCGATGGGGCCGCAAGGGTCTCCGGTTGCCGCTGGCGGCCATCCTGTGGCATCCTTCACCGGAGTCGTATTCCGGCGCATACCCACGATTCACATGCTCCGGTCCATGGAGCCCGGCCCGTGGAATACCGGGGCCGTCGAATATGTCGAAAATAAGGAGGTCGCCATGCTGGCGTTTCTGGGAGGCACGGGCCCCGAGGGCAGGGGGCTCGCCTTGAGGCTGGCCCTTGCGGGCGAAGAGGTGGTCATCGGCTCCAGGGACGCGGCCCGGGCCGCCGAGGCCGCGGCCGGGCTGCTGGAGCTGGCGCCCGGCGCCCCCGTCACCGGGCAGGTGAACGAGGCGGCGGCCCGGCAGGCCGACACCGTGTTCATCGCGACTCCCTACGAGGGCCAGAGGCCGGTGCTGGAGCGGGCGGCCCCCCACCTGGCCGGCAAGGTGGTGGTCAACGTGGTGGCCCCCATGTCCTTCAGCAGAGGCCGCGCTACCGCCATCGTGGTGGAGGCCGGGTCGGCCGCCATGGAGGCCCAGCGCATGCTGCCCGACTCCGCCGTCGTCGGCGCCTTCCAGAACATCAGCGCGGCGGACCTGATCGTGCCCGACCGGATAATGGAGGGCGACGTGGTCGTCTGCTCGGACCACCGGGACGCCAAGGAATCGGTCATGGGGATGGTGCGGAAGATAAGGGACCTGCGGCCTGTGGACGGCGGCGGCCTGGAGAACGCCCGCTACGTGGAGCAGATCACCGCCCTGTTGGTGAATATCAACCGGATCTACAAGGCCCACTCCACCATCAAGATCGTCGGCGTCTAGCGCCAACCCCGCCAACACCACCGACGACGGACCCTCCTTCCCCACCAAGTGCGAGGCCCACCAATCCGGCGCCGACCGCCACTCGCGGCGAGGGGCTTCCCTGCGCGCCGAGCGCGGGGTGGCCAAATCGCCTGATGCAGGTGGTCAAGACGGGCCCTCCTTGCGCGCGGAGCGCGAGACGGGAGGGCGGGCACAAGAACCGGGGGGAGGGGGGCAACCCAGGCCAGCTTGAAATCCCGAAGGCGCTGAGATTACAATACCCATGAAGCCAAACTCGAGGTGGTGCCAAGTGACCCAGGAAAAGACCGCGACCATCATCCTGTACACCCATCCGGACTGCAACTACTCCGACGCCCAGAGGGAGGACTTCATCAAGCAGGGCGTGGAGTTCCACGAGATCGACGTAAGCCGTCATCCCGACGCCGTCCCGGAGCTGGAGCGCCTCACCGGCGGCGAGCGCATAACGCCGGTGGTCGTCGAGGGTGACAAGGTCACCGTCGGCTACCACGGCGTCGGTTGAAGCTTCTAGCCCGGGGGCCGTGCGCCCCGTAATGCGGGATAATGGGCCAGTTTGGCAACCCAGCGGACCGAGCCGGCGGCGAGGGACTAGGAGCAGCTCATACGATTGGACCCGCCGCTACAATGGCCTGTAGGGCCCCCGTACATCGAGGAATCCCAAACTGAGGCGTTACCAGGTGGGCAGGTCCGTTGACACTGCTCCCGCCCGGGACTTAGAATCGATTACCGGGGCCCTCGGCCCCAGCAACCTCGGACCCGTGGTGTAGTGGCCTAACATACTGCCCTGTCAAGGCAGAGATCGCCGGTTCGAATCCGGTCGGGTCCGCCACTAAGCTACCTCCCTCCTCCCCTGCAGCGCCCCCTCTTGGGGACTCCCAACACGTCTTCCGGCGCGGGCCGGACCAACGGATGGGGAGCGCAGAGCCAGCGCCGAGGTCCCCTGATTCCGCCTTCCGTGCATCTGGAAAATGCCCGCCAAGATTGACAATGCGGGTTTTTGCGGGGTAAACTTCCTGCCAACTAAGAACATGGAGTGTGGAAATGGGTAATTCCGGCAAGTCTTTTCTGCTCAAGGCCAGGTGGCTGGTCTCCGTTCCCCTGGTGCTGACACTGCTGGTCGTGCTGGCGTGCGGGACCGAGGCGACTCCCGTCCCCACCGCTACGCCAGTCCCCACCGCTACGCCCGCACCCACCCCTACCCCCGCGCCGATGATGTCCGCCGAGGACATCAGCGCCGCGGTGCAGTCCGCCGTTGCCGGAATTGAGATCCCAGCCGCCGAGGGCGTCTCCGCCGAGGAGATCAGTAGCCTGGTGGAGGCGGCGGTGGCCGCCCAGGCCCGCCCCGGCGCGAGCCCCGAGGAGATCCAGGCGATGGTCCAGCAGGCCGTCGAGGCCGCGGCCCAGCCCGGCGTCACCAGGGAAGACCTGGAGACCGCCATCGATGCCGCCGTCGCAGAGGCGGCGGAAAAGGCAGCCATGGAGGCGGTGGCCATGATCCCCACGCCCGTGCCCACGCCCACCGCTCCCCCACCCGTGACCAGGCGCCTGGAGACCCTCAGGGTCGCCCAGATAGCCAACCCCGTCAGCCTGGACTGCGGCAACACTGCCGCCGTCGACGCGGCGGACCTGATAAAGCACTTCGGCGAGGGCCTGTGGCAGGTCGACCGCCAGGGCAACTTCCACGACTGGCTGGTGGACGGCTGGGAGATGAAGTCCGTCAACGAGTGGGTGATGAACATCCGCGAGGGCGTCCCGTTCCACGATCCCGCCTACGGCGAGATGGACGCCGAGGACGTGGTCGCCAGCATGGACTCGTGCTTCCGGGAGGGCGCCCGCACCAGGACCCGGTTGCCCGGGCCCCTGGCCAACGGGGAAACGACCATCCTCGACTCCCACACCATTAGCTTGGACATGCCGGACCCAGGCTTCGCGGGGGTGCCCAACTACCTGTTCTACTACACCAACATCCACCCCAAGGAGTTCATCGAGCAGGCCGGAGAGGACCCGGGCAACAACCCCATCGGCACCGGCCCCTACACCTTCGAGGGTTGGACCCCCAACGTGAGCATCGTCGCCGAGCGGTTCGAGGGCTACTGGGGCCCGGAGCAGGCCGTCGACCGCATAGAGTGGCGGATAATCCCCGACGCCTTCACCCGCAAGAGCGAGTTTCTCACCGGCGGCCTGGACATCCTCGCCTTCGTCATCCCCGAGTGGGTGCCCGAGATCGCAGCCTACGCCGACGCGCGCATCGAGTCCACCCTCAGCTCCAGGTTCGTCTACATCGCCCTGCCGGTGAGGACTCCCCCGTACGACGACATACGGGTGCGCAAGGCCCTCAACTACGCCATCAACAAGCAGGAGATGGTGGACACACTCTTCCGGGCATCGGCGCAGTCCCAATGACCGGGATCACACACCCGTTCCTGTCCGAGGCCGACCCCGACCGCGTCGGCTACCCATACGACCCCGAGAGGGCCAGGCAGCTCCTGGACGAGGCCCGGGCCGACGGTGTGGATGTCGACTCTCTAGAACTGTACGCCACCAACGACCGCTACACCCTCGACAAGGCGACCGGCGAGGCCGTTGCCGGGTACTGGAGGGAGGTGGGCCTGAACGTGGAGTACTTCCCCAGAGCCGGACCGTGCTGTTCCCACTGGGCCTGAACAACATGATGAACCACGCCTGGCAGGTGGGCAACGGCAACGTGCAGGCGCGCGCGGCCCTTCCCTATACCCTCTGGATACAGAAGCGGCAGGACCCCCAGAGCCGGGGCGACTACTACGCCAACGGCCCCGACGAGTGGGACGGTCTGATAGATAACCTGAGCCTGACCGCCACGGGGAGCGAGGAGTCCATCAGCCAAGCCAGGGCGCTGGACGAGATGGTCACCGATTACGCGCCGTGGGCCTTCCTGGTCAACTACGTCGACATCTACGGCATAAGCAACAAGATCGAGTGGCAGCCGTACCCCACGGAGATGCGCCTCTTCCACGACCTCCGGCTCAGGTAGTGAGGTTGCTCCTCACCCTTCGAGACACGTGACATGCGGACCTATGCACGGGCTTCCCGCCCGTGCATAGGTCTTTAGAGACAGGTGCCACAACGAAGCGAGGGGTCGGGGGACGAGGCCCCGATATCCTGGCCGGGTGACGAATCATGCAGCGGTTCCTTCTACACCGGAGCATCCAGGCGGTTGTCACCGTCATAGTCGTCAGCGTCGTCGTGTTCCTGTTCGTGCAGGCGTCGGGCGACCCGGCGTCCCTCATGGTCCCCCTGGACTTCGCGACCCCCGAAAGCATCGAGCTGATGAGGGAGAAGCTGGGCCTCAACCGGCCCCTGCACGTCCAGTACTTCTCCTTCATGAAGGGCTTCTGGGACGGGGAGACGGTAAAGTCCTTCCGGTACGACCGGCCCGTGCTGCCCATCGTCATCGACGGCCTCAAGTGGACTATCGTCCTGGCGGGCAGCGCCATCGTCATAGGCGTCGTCCTGTCCATCCCCCTGGGGACCATTGCGGCCCTGAACCGGGGCTCCCTGATAGACGTGGTGGTCCGTTTGGTGGCCGTCTTCGGCCAGTCCATGCCCAGCTTCTGGGTGGCTATGCTCCTGATGCTGTTCATCGCGGTCCATCTCAAGCTGCTGCCCGTCTCCGGCCTGGGGGTGAAGAACGCCATCCTACCCATAGTCACCCTCTCCTTCTTCCAGACGGCACTGCTGTTGCGGCTGTTCCGATCGGAGATGCTGGAGGTGATCCACGCCGACTACATCCGCACCGCCCGGGCCAAGGGCCTCAGCCAGTTCGTGGTGGTCTACTCCCACGCCTTCAAGAACGCCGCAATCCCCGTGGTCACCATGGCGGGACTCCAGCTCAGCAGCCTCATCCAGGGCGCCGTTGTGGTGGAGCCCATATTCGCCTGGCCGGGCCTGGGGTTCGTCATGGTGAACTCCGTCTTCCTCAAGGACTTCCCCGTGGTGGTGGGAGGGGCCCTGATTGCCGCCGCCATGGGTGGCCGTGGTGAACCTGGCGGTGGACATCCTGTACGGCTTTCTGGACCCGCGGATCCGGGTGAGCTGAGGCGCGTGTGACGTCGCCGAGATTGGCCCTGGCAGGCAGGTTGGGCCGGTGGAAGGAGCTGGTGCCGGACCTGCGCTCCCCCGGGACCGCGGCCTTCTACGCATCCACGGCCATAGCCCTGGTCTTCGCCTTCATGGCCATCTGGCCCCAGTCCATGGCGCCCTTCGACCCGACGGTGAACGACCTCCCCCTCCTCCACCAGCCCCCCGGCCACGTGGACGAGGAAGGCGGATTCCACCTCCTGGGCACCGACCACCTGGGGCGGGACGTGTGGAGCCGCCTGGTCTGGGGCGCCCGCGCCTCCCTGATGGTGGGGGCCTCGGGGCTGGTCCTGGGAGGCATCGTAGGGATCTCCCTGGGGCTGGTGGCAGGCTACCGGGGAGGGTGGACTGACCGTATCGCCATGAGGATCGTGGATGCCTTCCTCAGCTTCCCGTAACATCCTCATAGCCATCGTCTGGGCCGCCCTCATCGGCACCGACATGAAGAGCCTCATCCTCATCGTGGCCGTGCGGGGCTGGGTGGAGTTCTGCCGCGTGGTCCGCGGGCAGGCCCTCTCCCTCAGGGAGCGGGACTACGTCTCCGCGGCCCGGGCGGTGGGGGCCACCGACTGGCGCATAGTGGTGCGCCACATACTGCCCAACACCGTCGCCCCCATCCTGGTGGTGGCCGGGTACGAGCTGGGACGCCTGGTCCTGCTGGAGGCCACCCTCTCCTTCCTCACCATAGGCATCCGCCCACCCACCCCCGCCTGGGGAAGCATGCTCTCCGACGCCCGCAACTACCTGACCCAGGCATGGTGGACCGTGACCTTCCCCGGAATGGCCATCTCCCTGATAGTCATGTCGGCCAACTTCATGGGCGACAGCCTCCGAGACCGTCTCGACCCCATGCTCCGGGGAAGGACACAACAGTAGAGGCGAGGGTCCATGGGCCCGCCGGCGCCCCGACGCCATCGCCGCAGGCTTGCCCCGCCGGTCCATCGCGGCGGGCGCCGCGCCGAGGACTGACTCGATGCCGCTTCCTCCCTACCGGGTAGACTACAGCCCCATCATCGAGCGGCCCCCCATCAGGTGGCCCGGCGGGGCCCGCGTGGCCCTCTGGGTCGTCGTCAACGTCGAGCACTACGAGCTCCTCCCCGACTACGACGACCTGTTCGACCCGTGGCCCCGGGTCCCCCACCCGGACGTCCTGGAGTATTCCCGGAGGGACTACGGAAACAGGGTGGGGTTCTGGAGGCTCCTCGAGGTGCTGGACAAGCACGGGATAAGGGCCTGCGCCGACCTCAACCTGGCCGTCCTGGAGCACTTCCCGGAGATCCGGGACGCCATGCTGGAGCGGAGCTGGGACTTCATGAGCCACGGCATCTACAACACCCGCTACCTGTACGCCATGAGCGAGGAGAACGAGCGGGAGTGGTACAAGGACTGCATCGAGACCCTGCGGCGGCACACGGGCAAGCAGCTCAAGGGAATGCTGGGCCCCGCCGTCACCAGCTCCGTCAACACCCCCGACCTGATGGCCGAGGCCGGGCTCATCTACCACGCCGACTGGCTGCACGACGACCAGCCGTTCCCCATAAACGTCCGGTCGGGCAAGCTGGTGTCCATGCCCTACAAGGCGGAGACCAACGACGGCCCCAACTTCCGCTCCAACCACGAGGGGGACTACTTCGCCAAGGTGTGCAGGGCCCAGTTCGACCAGCTCTACAGGGAGGGCGCCGACAGCGGCCGGGTGATGTGCATCTCCATCCACCCGTATCTCACCGGGCGGCCCCACAGGATCAGGCACCTGGACGGCCTGCTGGGTACATCATGTCCCACGACGGCGTCTGGCAGGCCACCGCCGAGGAGATCGCCGAGTACTACATCGCCAACCACTACGACGAGGTGGCCGCCTACGCCCGCCGCCTTAACCGGCCGACCCGGGGGGTAGGGCCCTGCCGGTACTCACCCCGGCGGCCGACCCGGGGGTAGGGCCCTGCCGGTACACACGCCGGCGGTGGTGCCCGCCCCGGTAACGGTGTACAATTGCTTCGCTTCCGGCGTCCCGAGACCCTCACCCCGACCCTCTCCGTACGGAGAAGCAACCCGAGGGAGAAGGGACCCGAGTGCCTCGCTTCCGGCGCCCCGAGACCCTCACCCCGGCCCTCTCTCCACGGAGAGGGGACCAGAGACAACATCTGACAGGACGGTTGAAAATGGACTTTGGGATGCTCACCGACTTCCACGTCAGGCCCGGAGGCTCCCACGCCGAGGCCTTCGCGGAGTCCTTCAAGCAGGTGGAGGCAGCCGAGGAGATGGGCATGGACTCGGTCTGGCTGGGGGAGCACCACTTCACCCCCGACCGCTCCGTCCTCGCCTCGCCGTTGGTCATCGCCAGCGCCATCGCCGCCGCCACCAGCAGGGTGCGCATCGGCCTGGCGGTCCAGGTCCTCCCCCTGGGCAACCCCCTGCCCCTGGCCGAGGAGGCCGCGACGGTGGACCAGATAAGCAAGGGGCGGCTGGACTTCGGCGTCGGCCGCAGCGGGCTCACCCGCTACTACCAGGGGTACAACATACCCTACGGGAGAGCCGGGAGCGCTTCTTCGAGTCCCTGGACGTCATCATGAAGGCCTGGACCCAGGAGCGCTTCTCCCACGAGGGCAAGCACTACAGCTTCCAAGAGGTGGCCCTGGTGCCCAGGCCCTACCAGAGCCCACATCCACCCATCCGGGTGGCGGTGGCCAGCTCCGCGACGTTCTCCCTCATGGGCAAGCGCGGGTTCCCCATCTTCTGCACCACCGCCGCCGGCATCGACGAGCTGGAGACCCGGTTCGGGGAGTACCGCAAGGCCTACCGGGAGGCGGGGCATCCGGGAGAGGGCAACACCACCCTGCGCATGCCCGTACACGTGGCCGAGACCGACGACAGCGCCCGCTCCGAGGCCGGGAGAGCATCATGTTCGGCGTCCGCCGGGCCGCCACGGACCTGGCCGCGGTGGCCGCCAGCGAGGAGCTGGCCGAGAGGATGAGGCGCACCGCCGAGACCCCCTACGAGCAGATAGTGGAGCAGACGGCCGTCTGCGGGTCCCCCGAGTACGTCATCCAGCGTGTGCGAGAGTACCAGCGGCGGCTGGGCATATCCGGGGTCGTCATGGAGACCAACTACGGCGGCCTCATCCCCTAC
>OZ219934.1:0-75421 GCA_964291465.2 Dehalococcoidia bacterium
GACCCCGGGCATCTCAGAGACGCTGGACTGGGCCTCGGCCGTGGTCATGCTGCACCGGGACCGGCTGGACCGGGAGACGGTGGAGCAGACCCTCGGCTGCCTGGTGAAGGACGCCGACGACCTGCGCCTGTTCCGGGAAGCCCCCCTGGAAGAGATGCTGGCCCGGGCCTGAGACGGCCCAGAACATGGCAGGCCGGGACGGGGACGAAGGGACACCCCCCGTGACTGTCGAGGAGGTACACCACCCCTCGGACCTGGTCTCCCACACGGTGCGCTTCTGCCGCGCCCTCAGGGACCGGGGCCTCCTGGTTAGCGCCGGCGAGACGGCCGCGGCCCTCCGGGGCCTGGCCCTGGTGGACGTCATGGACCGGGAACAGGTCTATTGGTGCCTGCGCGCTCTGCTGGTGTCCCGGCCCCACGAAGTGCCCGCCTTCGACGAGTGCTTCCACGCCTTCTGGACCCTCCGGAGCCCGGACGCCGGTCCGGACGCGGGCACGCCGGCGCCGGCCAGGGCCGGGCCCATGGTCCCCACCAGGTACAGATTGGGCGCCGGAGACGGCTCCCAGTCCGGCCGGGACGGCCCCTCGGTGGGCATACTCCGCACCGGGGCCAGCCCCCGGGAGGTGTCGGGCCGGCCCGACCTGACGGTGTTCCGCAGGGACCGGCTGGACGAGGTCTTCCACCTGGCGGCCCGCCTGGTGCGGGCCCTGCCGTCCAGGCCCGGCCGGCGCCGCAAGCCCCACCGCAGGAAGGGGACGCCGGACCTGCGGAGGGCCATCCGCATGAGCCTCCATCACGGCGGAGACCTCATCGACGTCCCCAGGAGGCGGCGGGCGCCCAGGGTGCCCCGGCTGCTCGTCCTGCTGGACGGCAGCGGCTCCATGGAGCGTTACGCCAACCTGCTGCTCCAGCTCGTCTACGCCCTGGGGCAGCGGGCGGGCCGCATCGAGACCTTCGTGTTCACCACGTCCCTGACCCGGGTCACCCGGCAGCTCAGGGCCCCCTCCTTCGGGGAGGCCATGGCCAGGGTCGGCGAGCAGGTGTCCCACTGGTCGGGAGGCACCCGCATCGGAGAGTGCCTGGCCACGCTGAACCGGGACCACGCCCACCTTCTGGACCGGAGCACCTCGGTGGTGCTGCTGAGCGACGGGTGGGAGACAGGGAAGCCGGAGGCGCTGGCAGAGGAGCTCGGCAGGATAAAGCGCAGGGTGCGCCGGCTGGTCTGGCTGAACCCGCTCATGGGCACTCCCGGCTACGAGCCCCTTACCGTGGGCCTCCAGGCGGCCCGCCCCCACGTGGACGTCTTCGCCTCGGCCATGGACCTGGAGCACCTGAAGCGGCTGCCGCGTGTCTTGAGGGCCTGAGCCGGTGCGGTTGTGAACCCCTCCGGCGGTCGGTATACTATCAGAAGCATTAGCGGCAACCCGGGCAGCAGGCTCGGGGGCGGCCCCACGGTCCACCGGGGCCGGAAACCAGGAAGATCGAGGAGGTGACCCATGGCAGAGACGATCGCCGAAGCCTACGCGCGCAGGAACCCCAAGTCGGCCGAGCTGGCCCCGAAGTTCAAGGAGTTCTTCCCCTCGGGCGGGGCGGGCCACGACGGCTACACGGGCTTCCCCTTTCCCCTGACCATTGCCAGGGGCCTGGGACCGCGCAAGTGGGACGTCGACGGCAACGAGTACATCGACTTTCACATGGGGTCGGCCTCCCTCCTCCTCGGCCACGCACACCCCCAGGTGGTGGAGGCCCTGGTAAACGCGGCCCCGGCAGGCTCCCACTACGGGGCCCCCGTGGAAGCGGCCCTGGAGTGGGGTGAAAAGGTGCATAACCTGATCCCCTGCGCCGACAAGATCCGGTTCGTCGCATCGGGAGGCGAGGCCACCATGTACGCCATGCGGGTGGCCCGGGCGCACACCGGCAAGAACAAGATCGTCCGCTGGCAGTCCCACTACCACGGCGCCCACGACTACGCCATGCCCGGGAACCTGGCCCCGTGGGACGTGCCCGCCTCCACCGGCGTGCCCAGGGGCGCCATCGAGTCGGTGATCGTGCTGCCCCCCGACCTGAACGCGCTGGAGCGGGTGCTGGCCACGGACAACGACGTGGCCGGGGTCATCACCGAGGGCTCCGGGGCCTCATACGGCACCGTGCCCCTCCCCGAGGGGTTCCTGGAGGGTGTCCGGAGGCTGACCAGCCAGTACGGAGTGCTCATGATCCTGGACGAGGTGATCACCGGGTTCCGCTGGAGCCCCGGCGGCCTGCAGGGCAAGCTCGGCGTTGAACCGGACGTGTGCACCCTGGCGAAGATACTCACAGGCGGCCTGCCCGGCGGCGCGGTGGCCGGCAGGGAAGAGTTCATGCAGGTGATGAACCAGACCGGGGACTCGCACCACGACCGGCACCAGAGGCTTCAGCACGGGGGCACCTTCAACGCCAACCCCTACTGCGCGGCCACGGGCAACGCCGCCCTGAGCATTGTCGCCACCGGCGAGATGCAGAACAACGCCGACCGCGCGGCGGACCGGTTGCGCCGGGGAATGCGGGAGGTGGTGGACCGGTACGAGGTGGAGGCCTGCGTCTACGGGGAGTCCTCCACCTTCCACGTCTACTTCGGGGCCCGGTCCCTGGAGGGCCTGGACGCCAACCAGCTAAAGGCCATCCCCCCGCAGATAGCCAACAACTTCCGCCAGGCGCTGCAGGTACGCGGCATGGACATCATGTCCCGCACCAGCGGCGTTACCTCGGGCACCCACACGGACGAGGACATCGACCGGGCCCTGGATGCCTTCGACGGCGCCATCAAGGCCATGATGGACGAGGGCCTCGTCCGCCATAGCTAGGCGCCCCAGCCGGTAAGACGCGGCGGCCGCGGAGAACCCACCCGGACACCTCCGCGGCCGCCTACGTCAGGCCCGCTCGACCTGTCAGTCCAAGCCGCTGGCGGGGAATCACCCAACCCGTCGTCCCGGCGTAGGCCTGGACCCCAGGGGTGGGGAGGGGCCTCCCGCACAACTTGTCGTTGCGACGAAGATAGGCTCTCGGCATCCGTCCGTCACCCCCGCAAAGGCACACGTTGTGCAACGCCCTTTGGCATCTGTCCTCTGAACTGCGCGCCTAAGTGTCATTTCGCCTCATGGTCCCCTTCGTGTCACTCCCGCGGCATAGCGCGGTCGTTGTGGGGCGCCTGAGATTGCTCGCCTGCGGCTCGGAATGGCATGTTGGGGGAATGACATATTGGGGGGCACGGAACGCACAGCCCCCACCCCTGGGATTCCGGCCTTCGCCGGAAAGACGGCGGGGAGTGATCCGCGATTGCCGCCAGGATACCGAGCCACGACGGGGCGGGGCCGCAATCCCCGTCCCCGGATGCGGGGTCGCGACGCTGGAAGGGCGCCAGGTGCTACAGGCTCTGCCAGTCGGCCTGCTGCTCGAAGGCGTGGGCGGCCCGTAACACCGTCCCGTCGTCGAAGCGCTTGCCGACCAGCATCAGCCCCACGGGGAGGCCGTCGACCTTGCCGCAGGGGACGGAGATGGCCGGGTGGCCGGTCATGTCGAAGGGCGCCGTGTTGTTCAGCATGTCCCAGCCATGGGTGAGGAGGCCGACGATGTCCACATCGGGGTCGTACTCGTGGGCCGTCATCGGCGTCGTGGGCATGGCCAGGACATCCACCTGCTCCAGCAGCCGGTCGTAGCTGGCGCGGAGCCAGGGACGCAGGTTCTGGGCCTTGGCGTACATGCTGCCGTGGTACCTCTCGGCCATGTAGCTGCCGATTAGGAGGATCATCTTCACAGTCGGCGGAAAGTCGTCGGCCTGGGCCCGGCGGGACTTACCCAGGGTCTGGACCAGGCTGGAGTTGTAGAGCCCCTGCCAGTGGTACCCCATCCCGTTGGTCCGCAGGTAGGCGGTAGCGCCCTCGGGCACCAGGCCCCAGACGATGCCCCGTGCCTCCAGGTGGGCCCGGTTGGACACCGCAGTGACCTGGGCGCCGGCGTCCCCCAGCACCTTCAGCGCCTTGCGGACGCACTCGTCCACGGCGGGGTCCGACTCCTTGAGCCCGAACCCCTCTCCGAGGACGCCGACCCGGAGGCCTGCGCCGCCGAGGGCCATCATCTCGGTGTAAGGCTGGACCGTGACCTCACCCTGGCGGGGGTCCAACGGGTCCTTGCCCGCGATCACCTCCATGGTCAGGGCCGAGTCGGCCACCGTCCGGGACATGGGTCCGGCGTGGTCGAAGGTGCCGTCGATCCCGGCTATGCCCGTGTACGGGACCAACCCGTGGGTCGGTTTGTGCCCCACCACGCCGCACCACGAGGCGGGGATGCGGATGGAGCCGCCCTGGTCACCGCCGATAGTGATGTCTATGTCGTCGTAGTACAACGCAGCTCCCGAGCCCCCCGAGGAGCCGCCCGCCAGGTGGTCCGTGTTATGGGGGTTGCGGGTGGGCCCGTGGGCGCTGGTGTCGCCGGCGCCGGAGAAGGCGAAGTTGTCCAGGTTCAGGGTGGCGACGATCTCGGCCCCCGCGTCCAGGAGCCAGGTCACGATGGTGGCGTCGGTGTCGGCCGTATACCCCTCCAACACCAGCGACGCGCAGGTCATGGGCATGCCCGCCACGCAGATGTTGTTCTTCAGGCCGAACCTCTTGCCTGCCAGCTTCCCCGAGGCAGCGCCCTTGAGGACGCACCTCCGCACGATGGCGTTGAAGGGGTCGTCGGACCTGGACGGCTTGTACCCGGCGTCGCGCTCCCGGTACTTGAGGGGCGCCGGCGGCAGCGGGATCCGCTCCAGGACCTCGTAGTCGGCGAAGAGCCTGGGCAGCAGGTCCTGGAACTGCTCCAGCTCGTCGTCGCTCAGCTCGAAGTGGTTCTCCTCCGCCAGCCTCAGCAGGTCCTCTTCGGTGGGAATACGGAAGGGCATGGCCCCACCTCCTTCGCGTCTATGGGAGCGTCCATTGGTAGCGCGTATGGCCGGCCGAGACCCGGAGAGGCATGGCAACCGTCGCCGGGTCGTCCCGGCCTTGATGCCTGACGACCCTACTTTTTCAGGATATGGATGGTGGTTATCTCGCCGGCCCCGGAACAGTGGGCGAGGCCGACCCGGGGGTCCGACACCTGCCTGGCCCCCGCCTCTCCTCTGAGCTGGGTAACGATCTCGTGGATCATCCGGACTCCCGACGCCCCGAAGGGATGTCCCATGGCCAGGAGGCCTCCGTCGGTGTTGGTGGGTATGTCCCCCGCCAGGCCGGTGCGTCCCTCGCGGGTGGCGACCCAGGCCTCGCCCAGGGGCACCACCCCCAGCGCCTCGAGCTGCTGGAGCTCGCCGATGGTGGCAGCGTCGTGGACCTGGATGACGTCCACGTCCTCGGGCCCCAGGCCCGCCATCTCGTAGGCCTGGGCCGCCGCGTCCTCTCCCTTGTAGGGGTTCAGTGCCGGATGGTCGGCGCCCCGGGGGCTGTAGGTGCCGGTGCTCAGGGCCGCCGCCGCCACGGTCACCGCCCGCCGATGGTCCGGCGCCAGGCCGTCGATGGCGTCCCGGGCGCACAGGACCGCCGCCGCGGCCCCCTCGCTGGTGGGACAGCACTGGTACAGGGTGAGGGGGTCGGCGATGGGCCGGGACTCCAGTACGTCGGCCAGGGTGAAGGTCTTGTTGTACTGGGCGTAGGGGTTCAGGGCCGCGTTGTCGTGGGCCTTGACCGACACCTGGGCCACGGCCTCGATGGGCGCGCCAAACTCCTCCATGTAGCGCCGGGTGCGCAGGGCGTATCCCGCCATCATGTGGTCGGCGCCGAGGAACCGCTCGGGGCTGTCCTCGGCGGTGACAGTAACCGGGCCCCTGGGCACCTTCTCGGCTCCGAAGGCCAGGGCGACGTCGTAGAGGCCGGTGGCTATGCCCCAGTAGGCCTGCCAGAAGGCGGTGGAACCGCTGGAGCAGGCGTTCTCCACGTTGATGATGGGGATTCCGGTGAGGCCGAGCTCCCGGAGGGCCGCCTCGCCCAGGGACATCCCCTGGTAGTAGACATGCCCGAAGTAGGCGATCTGCACCGCCTGCCAGCCGATGCCGGCGTCCTGCAGGGAGGCCGCCACTGCCTCCCTGGCAAGCTGGGGCAGGTCCTTCTCAGGGAACCTGCCGAAGGGGTGCAGGCCCACCCCCAGCACTGCGACCTCCCGGTGGCTCATGGCGCTCATCTTACCGTCCTCGTTCTGCCGGGCATCCGCCGGAGGCTACCCGCCGACGGCGGGCCTCCACGCGTAGACCAGCGACTGGGTCCCGTCCTCGTCCTCGGTCGCCACCTGGGTGGTGAGCTCCAGGGCCATGCCGAGACGCAGGCGCTCGGGCGGGCATTCCACGACCCGGCACAGCACGTGGGGGCCCTGGGGCAGCTCCACCTGCCCCAGGGCGTAGGGCACGTCGCCCTTCCAGCCCGGGGGAGGCACGCGGACTATGGTGTAGCTGTAGAGGGTGCCCCTGGCGCCCAGCTCGACCGCCTCCAGGTCCCGGTTGGAGCAGCTCCGACAGAAAAACACGTCGCCGAAGAAGTGCTCGTTGCAACGACGACACCGCCACCCCAGAAGCACCGCCCGGGCGCCCCCTTCATCGAGGAGCCGGAGGCGGTCCGGGAGGGCTGAAACGCGGCTGACTGCTCCGGGTGGCATGTGCTCGTCAGCGGTCCCTGTCGCGGTTTCGGTTGGAGACGAAGCGCTCCAACATATCATCCACGGCGGGCAGCCCGCCGCCGGCGTACTTCCCCACGAGCCAGCCGCCGAAGATGAAGAGGGCGGTGAAGAAGGCGTCCAACGCCCCCTGCCATACGAAGACCACGCCGATGACGGCGCCCAGGGCCGCTCCGAATATCTGCGGTCTGCCCATTTCTCTGCCTAAGGCCGCCTAGGAGGCGATCAGCCTCCCCTCTTCCCCACGGTCGAACTTGCAGTGGACGTCCACCAGCATCACGACCAAGCCGGTGAGCCTCTCCACCGCCTCCTTGATGCGTGTCTGGAGGTCATCGCTGATCTCCTGGGTGCTGCTGCCCAGGACCAGCCTGGGATAGCAGGTGATGGTGACTCTCGAGGGACCGACGCCGCGGCGGCCGCCCCTCCGCAGCTTGACCTTGCAGCGCAAGGAGTTCACGTTCCGGTTGACGATGCCGGTGCGTTCGGCCAGGAGCCGGACGCTGTCGATGTCGATGGTGGAGCCGCCCTCGGGGGCGTTCTCGATGAGCAGCGGCCGCCGCCTTCTGAAGAGGGGGCTCGCCTCCAGGAGCATGAAGCCCAGCATCGCCACGGAGACACCGATGCCCACCCCCAGGGTGACGTTGTAGGACGCGCCCTTGAAACCGGCCAGGCCGTCGAGCTGGTCGTAGAACCAGGAGCTCGAACCCGAGCCTCCGGGAAGGAAGTCCGGGTCCAGCGCCCTGGTGACTGCCAGGCACACGACCACAGCCGAGACCAGAACCAGGACGGCGACGAGCAAGACCAGTAGACGATTGAGGCGGTCTATCATATGCAGTCACCTCTGAGGGGCATGCCCTTCGGCATACCCCTCAGACCAGGGACTCAGCCAGGGACCGCCGGCGGCGGCCCTGCGGGGTTACTCGACCCTCCCGGGCATCCTCTCGGGGAACTCGATGCCGACGACATCCACGTTGATCTCCTTGGCCACCAGACCACAGAGGGTCAGCAGCCGCGCTGCGACGTTATGACGCACCTCCACCACCGTCTCGGGGATGCTGTACCCGTACAGGACCCGGAGGTCGATGTCCAATATCGCCTCCCGCCGGCCCGCCTCCACACCGACTCCCCGCGCCCGCTCCTCGCGTCCGCCCACCCGCTCGGCGATGGCCGCGCGGATGCTGGAGGTACCCAGGGACGCTACTCCCTCCACCTCCCTGGCGGCGACTCCCGCGATGGCGGCGATCACCTCGTCCTGGATGTCCGTCTCGCCCCCGACCTCGATCTCCTCCAGCTTCGCCAGGTCTTCCATCCGGGCTGCCATCTCTTGCTCTTTGATCCTCTCTGGTGCCATGTTGCTGGTCCTCCTTTCGACGAGAGTTAGCTCTCCGGCTTCGACGGGATGCCGGGCTACTCGACCCTGCCCGGCATCCTGTCCGGAAACTCCATCCCTACGACCCGTACGTTGATCTCCTTGGCCACCAGGCCGCACAGGGTCAGCAGGTTCGCGGCCACGGCCCTTCGGACCGTCGCGACCACGGTGGGTATGCTGTGGCCGTAGGCGACCTTGATGCTGATGTCCAGGATGGCCTCCCGCGTCCCGACCTCCACCTGCACGCCCCGGGCCCGCCTCTCGGCGCCGCCAAGACGCTCGCTCAGGGTACGGCGGAGGGACGTGGTCCCCAGGGAGGCCACCCCGTCGACGGACTGTGTCGCCACGCCGGCTATGGCCCCGATGACCTCGGGCTGGATGTTGGTCATTCCGCCGACCGGGATCTCCTCCAAGCGACGGATCTCTTCCATCTTGGACATCATCTCCAGCTCTCGTATCGTCAGGTGGCCCATGACCAGGGCGCCCGCAGCCACCGACAGCTCCCCTGGGGCGCTCTCCCTGTCCCGGCCGCCCTCCGGGGCGTTGGCTTCGCCCTTGGCAAACCGGCCGGTCGGGCGCGACCTCGTAGGAGCCGCGGTGGCGGCGTCGTTTAGCTGGCCCTCGGTCTGCAGGCCGTCGGGGTCACCGGTGTCTCGTACCTTCTCTGCCATCTGACTCCTTTCTCTTCTGGCTATCGTAGGGAAGTGAACGTTTACTTACTTTCGATGCTATCACGCGTGTCCGCTAGTGTCAACCCCCTTGTAGCCGTATGAAACTTATGATATAGTCCGTTCTTGTGAGTATATATTCACTTCTCATACAAGTTAAGGGACCAACCGGCGGGGCGATATGACGACGGTGCACCTGGGTTCAGGGGTCCGCCGGGCCCAGATCGTCCAGACCGCCAGAAGGATCGTCGCGGACGAGGGTATGGCTTCCCTCACCATCAATGGTCTGGCCACCGCCGTGGGTGTGTCGGAGGCGGCCATCTACCGGCACTTCAAGAGCAAGGACGATATCCTCCTGGCCCTGGTCAGAGAGATAGAACGCAACCTGCTGCGGATCATCTCCGACTCCGCCCGTCCCGAGGAGAGCTCCTTGGACCGGCTGCGGCGTTTGCTGAGGCGCCACTTCTCCTCCCTAGAGAGGAGGAACGCCGTCTCCTTCGTGGTCATCGCCGAGGCGATGTGTTTCGCCGACGACCGGGTGAAGCAGGCCGCCCGACAGATGGTGGAACGATACCTGGAGACGATAGCCGCGATTCTCAAGGAGGGCGCCGCCAAGGGAGAGGTGCACCCCGGAGTGGACGTGAAGGCCGCCGCCATCATGTTCTTCGGCATGGTCCAGGCCAGCGTCACCCTCTGGACCTTCAGCAACAGGGCCCATCCCCTCTCCCAACACAGCGCGGCCCTGTGGGGGATGCTCAAGGAAGGGGTCACCTGCCAGGACGGCGGCGGACGTTCCGAGCCCGTCGTCAGGCGCAAGACCCGCAGGACCCGCCCGGTCGAGGGGTCCTAGTCCAGCGCGAAGGAGTCCCTGCGGCAACCCCGGCCGACCTCTGACGGGCAAGCACAGGGAACGACAGCCCCAATTCGCCATGGAACAGCCACGCGACTCCATTCCCGATGCCCTGGGACACGAGCGGGAGCTCATGACCCGGGTCCGGGAGCTACTCGAAGGGCCCCAGCCCCAGTCGGCCTTGGCCCACTTCCAGGAGGTCCATCCCGCCGACCAGGCCCAGCTCCTGTCGGAGGTCGACCTGGCGCGGCGGCAGGCCCTGCTGGAGCTGCTCCAACCTAGCCAGGCCGCCCTGGTGCTGGAGCAGATGCACCCGGAGGAGGCCGCAGAGGCCGTGGGAGCAATGGGGCCCGGGACCCTCTCGGCCATCCTGGACGAGGCCGGCCCCGACGTGGCCGCCGACATCCTGAAGAGGCTGCCCGAGGAGCAGTCCCTCCAGACTCTCCAGGGGATGGGTGAAGTAGAGGACGTAACTCCCCTTCTGGAGTATGCCGACGACACCGCGGGCGGCATCATGACCACCGAGTACGTCTCCGTCCGCGCCGATACCACGGCCGCCATCGCCCTGGACATCCTCAGGGTACGAGCCGAAGGGCGGGTGCGGGCCGAGGGAGTGGACGACGTCGGCTCCCTGCTGGTGGTGGACGATTCCAGAAGACTGGTGGGGTCCTTGGGGGTCACGCGGCTGGCCCTGGCCCGCCCCACCCTCCTGGTGGCCGACATCATGGACCCCGAGGTGCGGCACGTCGCCCCCGACACGGACCAGGAGGAGTGCGCGTCGCTGGCGGAGAGGTACGACCTGAGCTATCTCCCGGTGGTGGACGAGGAGCGGCGCCTGCTGGGTGTGATACTGGTGCAGGACCTGGTGGACGTCATTGAGCAGGAGGCCACCGAGGACATGTACCACATGGCCAGGATAGGGCCGGAGCGGCTGTTCGGCCCGATCCTGGGATCGGTGGGGAGGCGCTTGCCCTGGCTGTACCTGAACCTGGCCACCACCATCCTGGCCGCCCTGGTCATCAACCTCTTCGAGTCTACCGTCGCCCGGGTGGTGGCCCTGGCCATGTTCCTGCCCGTGGTGGCGGGCCAGGGCGGCATCGGGGGCACCCAGACCCTCACGCTGGTCATCCGCGGCATCGCCCTGGGAGACCTCCCGGGACGCCGTGCCCTCTCCCTGCTGGGCCGGGAGCTGGTCCTGGGGCTGATACACGGTGTGCTGCTGGGCACAGTCATAGGCGTGGTGGCCTTCCTCTGGAAGGGCAACGGCATGCTGGGAGTCGTCGTCGGCCTGGCGGTGGGCGCCAACATGGTAATCGCGGGCATGGTCGGGGCGGCCACCCCGCTGGTGCTCCGCGCCCTGAGGATGGACCCGGCGCTGGGGGCGGCCGTCGTCGTCACCACCGTCGCCGACGTGGTGGGATTCCTGATCTTCCTGGGCATCGCCGCGTCCCTGATAAGCACCCTGGCCTAGCCCCATCCGCCTCCCCCCTTTCCCACTCCCCGTTGACTGCACCGTGGGTCGATGCTAGTGTGAGGTGGAGCCGGGAGCACAGCCGAAGGGAGCCCACGCCATGCCGACCATGACCGGAAAAAGGGCTTTAGTAGAGATGCTCATCGCCGAGGGCGTGGAGTACGTGTTCGGCAACCCGGGCACCAGCGAGACACCCTTCATGGACGCCCTCCAGGACTATCCGCAGCTCAACTTCATGCTGTCGCTCCAGGAGAACTCCGCGGTGGCCATGGCCGACGGCTACGCCCGCGGGGCCGGCAAGCCCGCCTTCGTCAACCTGCACATCGCCGGGGGCCTCGCCGGCGGCATCAGCATGCTCTACGACTCCTTCAAGGGCGGCACGCCCCTGGTGCTCACCGCCGGGAACTCGGACACCCGCCAGTTCCTTACGGACCCGGTCCTCTCCGGCGACCTGGTGGAGATGACCAGGCAGTACACCAAGTGGAGCGTAGAGGTACGGCACGCCTCGGAGATACCCATCGCCATGCGGAGGGCCTTCAGGGAAGCCAAGACGCCGCCCACCGGGCCGGTGTTCATAAGCTTTCCCTGGGACTCGTTGGACGACACGGCGGATATAGACATAGTCCCCTCATCGGCGGGGTACCACCGCATCCGCCCGGACGTGGCGGCGGTGTCGAAGGCCGCGGACATCCTGGGCAGTGCGGCGAGCCCGGTGATGGTGGTCGGAGACCGGGTCGCCCAATCCGGGGCGGTCTCCGACGCGGTACAGGTGGCCGAGCTGCTGGGGGCCAGGGTTTACGCCGCGGCCTACACCGAGGTCAACTTCCCCACCAGCCATCCCCAGTTCGCCGGGGTCCTGAACCTGAACAGCCCAGGCTCCCGGGACAAGCTGGCCGGCGCCGACGCGCTCCTGGCGGTGGGCACCAACGTGTTCTCCTCCTTCCTCTACGTGCCCCAACCCTATGTGAACCCCCGGACTCGCCTGGTCCACCTGGACAGCGCATACCGGGAGGTGGAGAAGGTGTACCCCACCGAGGTGGCCATGGTCGCCGACCCAAGGGCCGGTCTCGTGGAGCTGGCCGACGCCCTGGAGCAGGGGATGCCGGGCTCAGCGCGGGAGGCGGCCCGGACCAGGGCTGCGGAGATCGCCCGGGAGAAGGCGCGGGGCAGAGAGGCCCACCAGGCCCGGGTCCGCGAGCGTTGGGACAGCAGCCCCATGTCGGTGGAGCGAATGATGGCCGAGCTGGCCGGGGCCCTGCCCTCCGACGCCATCATCGGGGACGAGTCGATCACATCCAGGGGGGCCATGCTGGGCGCCATGGACTTCGACGAGCCCGGCAGCCTCTACGCCGAGCAGGGCGGAGCACTGGGCTGGGGCATGCCGGGCCCGCTGGGCCTGAAGCTAGCCAACCCCGACCGCCCGGTGGTCGCGGTGGTGGGCGACGGCTCGTCCATGTACACCATCCAGGCGCTATGGACGGCCGCCCGCTACGATATTCCGGTGACCTGGGTGATCTGCAACAACCGCACGTACCGCATCCTCAAGGTGAACATGGAGATATACCTGAGGGACATGCTCAAGGACAAGGACCGCCGGAGCCAGTACCTGGGCATGGACTTCCCCCTGCCCCTTGACGTGGCCGGCGTGGCCCGGGCGTTCGGCGTCCACGGCCGTACCGTGGAGGACCCGGCGGAGCTGCGGCCGGCGCTGGACGAGGCCTTCGCCCTGGGAAAGCCGGCCGTGGTGGACGTGGTAATAGACGGCTCCGTCTAGGAGTCGCGGGGGATGGGAGTACCGGGTGTGTTGACCCGGACCGTATAGACCGAGGTCCGGGCCGTGAGGAACAGGGTGCGGTTGTCCGACCCGCCCCAGGCGCAGTTGGCGGGCACCTCGCCGGTGCGCAGGTCCCCAACGTGGTTGCCGTCCTTGTCGTAGATCTGGGTGCCCCCGTTCCCGGTGCACCACACGCGGCCTTCCATGTCCACCTTCATGCCGTCGGGCACCCCCGGCAGGTCCGATGACATGTCGGCGAAGACCCGGTTGTTGCTCAGGGAGCCGTCGGCGGCCACGTCGAAGGCCCGGATGAGCCGGTGGGGGCACACCTCGCTCCGCTCCTCCTCCTTGAGGCAGTCCAGGTTCTTCCGGCTTATGGCCACGTACAGGATGGACTCGTCGGGGGAGAAGGCCAGTCCGTTGGGATACTCGCACTCGTCGGTGGCCAGGCCCATCTTGCCGTCGGGCGAGACCGTGTAAACGCCGGCGAACTTGATCTCCCGCTCCTCCATCGGCACGCGGCCGCCGGGGTCCGTGAAGAAGATGGTCCCGTCGGAGCGGCCCACCACGTCGTTGGGAGCCGTGAGGCGCTTGCCCTCCCACGTGTCGGCCACGACCGTCATCGCCCCTTCGCCGTCGAAGCGGACCACTCGCCGGGCAGCCATCTGGCACATCAGGAGGCGGCCCTGCTTGTCGAAGGTCAGGCCGTTGCCGCCCTGGGTGCCCTCCATCGCCACGTAGGGTGACTGGCCGGGCACCCACTTCAGCAGGTGGTTGTTGGGGATGTCGCTGAAGTAGAGGTAGCTGTCGGGGTGCCAGACCGGACCCTCGGTGAAGCCAAACCCCGAGGCCAGCATCTCGGGCTCCCCCCTTACGATGGACGATAGCTGGTCGCTCATCTGAACACCTCCGGTGAAATCAGATCTCCGGCAAGAGCATGACGGTCACCTTCTCTCGTTCCGCCAAGGCCCTTCGGGGGTCGTCGACATGGGCGCTGATGACGGCCGGCAACACCTGTCGCCCAGTCACGGCCGACAGTGCGGCAGCCCGGCGGGCCGCCCTTACTATATCCGAGTCGCCGGCGGTGATGGAGACCTCGGCGGCCACGTGGACAGGCACGCCGTCAGGGCTTCGCTGGGCGGCGAATACGAGGTCCATCTGCAGGAGGTCCGAGAACTGGTCCGGTGTTACGGTCCCGGCGTCACGGGCATCTTCGAGGAGGTCGGAGAACTGGCTGTCGAAGCCGGTCCACGCCCCCAACAAGACCCTGACCCTGGAAAGGCCGAGGTCACGGTCTGCCATGCTACGGATTGCTTTCTCGGCTCTGTGTTCGTAGTACGCGCCCATTCCGTTGTCGACCCTGCCGGTTAGCCTGTTCAGGCCTGCCACCAGGCGGTCTTGGCCGTCCTCAAGACGGTCGAGACGCTGGTACACCATCTGAAAGTTCTGCTGGGTCACGGCGATAAACTCGTCCAGCCTCTTGTCCAGCGCAGCGAAGTTCCGTTGAGTCGCTGAGATGAAGTCGTCCAGCCTCTTGTCCAGCGCAGCGATCCGCTGGTCCATGGCCGCGAAATTCCGACCGGTCGCCTCTATGAACTCATCCAGCCTCTTGTCCAGCGCAGCGAAATTCCGACCGGTCGCCTCTATGAACTCGTCCAGCCTCTTGTCCAGCGCAGAGATCCGCTGGTCAACGCCCGCCAGATTCCTGTCGGTCGCCTCTACGAACGAGGCCAGCACCGCCGGTAGTCGGGAGACTTCCTCCCCAAGGACGAGGGCCCGGATGGTCTCCCTCCATTCCGGGTGCTCCCGAAGGGTCCGGGCCAGGTCGCTTATGTCGTTGATCGTAGTCATGGCTATCGATGCGCCTGTGACAAATTGTACTTCATCCACCTCAGTTATAGCAAAGCTTGTCGGGTTTCGCCGCCCCCTTCGGTTGACCGCGTGAGGGGGCGGCGGTACAATACCAGTGACTCGAAACCGACCTCCTCCGGTACGGGAGGAGGCACGCCAGCAGGAGGTGTCGAATGGCTACCAGGACGCAGGACTGGGCCGCAACGGAGACCAAGCCCCTGGTGAAGATTACCGAAATGGACCACATAGTCATCCGGTGCCAGGACGTGGAGAGGTCCCTCAAGTTCTACGCCGAGGTCCTGGGCATGCCCACCGAGCGCGTGGACCAGTGGCGGGCCGGGGACGTCATGTTCCCGTCGGTCCGGCTGAACGCCGACACCATCATCGACTTCTTCGCAACCAAGCAGGAGCCCATCGGCAAGGACGGGGTCAAGAACCAGGACCACTTCTGCATGGTCATCGAGCCGCAGGACATGGACGAGCTTCGCCGCAAGTTCGAGGACCTCGGGGTGGACATCCAGACCGGCCCCGGCAAGCGTTGGGGCTCCCACGGCGACGGCATCTCGCTCTACATCTACGATCCCGACGACAACGTGGTGGAGCTTCGGCACTACTAGGCGCAACGGTGCTCTCCCGCCGGGGCCGCCGGGGTCCGGGCAGGGCACGCGCAGATACGGGGAAACCAGCAGGGGCCGCCGTAGCGGCCCCTGCGCCATTTCTTGCTGGGGGCTGTCCGTGCCGCCCTCTAGCCGCCTGTCTTTACCCACAACCGCTCCCCGTCGCTGACGAACTCCACGTCCCCGTGAAGGGCCGTCGAGTACACGCGCTCTTCGGGCAACAGTGCCACGAGCCTCCGGAGCACCTCCGGGTGGGGGTGGCCGTAGGGATTCTCGGCGCCGGCGGATATGACCGCCGCTCGCGGCGCGACAGCGGCGAGGAAGGCGGCGGTGCTCGACGAGCGGCTACCGTGGTGGGGGACCTTCAACACCGTGCTCCCCAGGTCTTGCCCGGAACGCAACAGGCGCCCTTCGGCGCCTGACTCGACGTCTCCCGTCAGAAGGAAGCTGACGCCTCCGTGGACCAGGCGGATGACTACGCTGGCGTCGTTCAGGTCAGGAGACATGCCCGGGTGCGGAAGTCCCTCCGGGTTCAATACCCGCAGGAAGGTGGACGGCCCCAGGGCGATGGTACGGCCCTGGAGGGCCATGACCCTTCGAGGGGCCTCCTCGTCCACGGCCCTCTCCCATTCCAGGTAGAGAGCATTGGTCGAGGCCACACCGGTGTCGGCGACCGCGTCGACGTCGTACCGCGCGAGGACCGCCGGAAGGCCGCCCAGGTGGTCCTCGTCAGGGTGAGTCAGGACCACCAGGTCCAGGTCACGGTCGCGGCCGGACAGGTGTCTCCCTAGGGCCCTGGTCGCGCCCTGCACGTGGGGTCCGCCGTCTATGAGCGCCTTGGCTCCTTCGGGTGAGACGACGAGTATGGCGTCGCCCTGTCCCACGTCGAGGAAATGAACGTGGAGCAGTCCGCCGCTCCCGCCCGCCGCCTCGTGCCACAGGACCCCGGCCAGGGCCGCCAGCCCGACGAACGCGCCAAGCATCCATGCGGATGGCAGCGCGTTCCGGCCTCCGGGAGTCCTCTTGTCCGAGCCGGCGGTCAGGCCCGCCAGCGACCTCAGCCGGCGCGCCGCCTCCCCCGGCGCTCCCATCCGCCACGCGAGCAGCGCCAGGGTCCCATAGTAGAGCCACACCAGGAGCCCGCTGAACGCAGGCACCGGGACGGTCCCTCCCGGCGGCAGGGAGGCCAAGTGCACCAGCTTGATGAGGTATTCCAAGGGGACCCATGCCAGCCAACCCAGCACCTGCCCCAGCTCGGGATGGACCGCTGCGCCGACGGTGGCGACCAGGGAAAGCACCAACAGTGGAGGCATGGCAGGGAGGGCCAACACGGTGGCCGGGATTCCCAACGTCGGCACCTGATGAAAGTTGAAGGCGACCAGGGGCAGCGTGGCCAGAGTGGCGGCAAAGCTCACGGCGACGGCAGCCACGCACCAGCTGGCCGGACCGCGCCACCACGGTTCGGCGCCCGGAGCGTCCCTGGGGCCGGGTCCCAACCAGGGTGCGTACCATGTGAGCAGAAGGGCTATTCCGGCCATCGCGGTAAAGCTGAGCTGGAAGGACAGGTCCCTCAGCACCGATGGGTCCTTGCCGGCCATCACCGCGGCGGCGAGAGCCAGGGCGGGCAGAATGGTCCTAGGCCTGCCGGCCAGAATGGCCAGCAGGTACACGCTTCCCATGATGGCGGCCCTCTCCACCGACGGGGACAGGCCGCTGAGGAGGGCGTAGCCCCACATGGCCGCCAGCGGCAGGACCAGGTACACCTGCCGCCTCCGGCCCAGCGCCCACGCCCCGGCGGCCGTCGACATCACCAGGACGGTCCCCACGTGAAGCCCGGAGATTGCCAGCAGGTGGGAGGTGCCCGTATGCCGGAACTCCTCGGCCATCTCCTCGGGTATCCTGTCCCTCAGCCCAAGGAGCAGCGCCTGGGCCAGGGAGGCCTGGGGCTCTGGAAGGGCCTCGTCCAGCTTCTGGGAGACCCGGCGCCGCGCCTCATACAGGAAGGCACGCGCGGGGTTGCCTCCGCCCTCCTCCAGCAGGACCACGCGGTCGGGGAAGGGCATGACGAACGCGATGCCCTGGGCCTCCAGGTATCTCCGGTAGTCGAAGTCTCCCAGGTCCGGGGGGGTCTCCAGCCTGCCCTCCACCTCCAGCAGGTCACCGTACCGGAAGTAGGGAGAGTCCCCCCTTGCCATCACCAGCTCGGTGGTGGGCCTCGCCCGCACCAACACCCGGCCCTCATCCTCGGCCCATCCCAGGCCCAGGTCCATCTCCACGACCCTCAGGGTGAACCCCAGGGCCCGGCCCGAGGTCTCCGGGTCCGTGGCGACGTAGCCCCGCAGGGCCGCCACCTGGGGCTGGGGAACGTCCAGCCTCGCCGGGTCCCCGGCGGCCTCCACCCTGACCAGGCCCGCGACGAGGACGGCCCCCAGAAGGCCGGGCCACAGGGGCCGTCCCGCTACCCTGAGCAGGGCGACCAGGCAGGCGGCGGCCACGGCGAGGAGGACCGAGGGCCCCAGGCCCGCCTCCAGGTAGAGGCCGGCCAGGAGGCCCGCGGTCCAGGCGCCGGACAAGAGCACCAGGGTCATGGGCCTCCTTCCTCTCCTGGAGCCGGCCCCCAGGAGCGGGGCCCCGGGAGCCGGCGGTGCAGGTCCCGACCTTGACGGCCCTGAGTCCGGGGCCTATATTGACCCAGAACCATCGGACAGGAGGGAGACATGGCGACGGTCGGCTCCGGCAAGTACACCTACGAGCTCGTCGAGGATTGGGCCAAGCTCCCCGACGGCTGGGCCCTGGGGCAGACGGGCATCGTCACCGACTCCCAGGACCGAGTATACCTCTTCAACCGCAGCGACCACCCGTTGGTGGTCCTGGACCGGGACGGCAATTTCCTGGCTTCCTGGGGAGAGGGAGAGCTGCCGAACGCCCACGGGATGTTCATCGACTCCGAGGAAAACCTGTACATGCCCGTCAAGAACTCCCACGTCGTCCTCAAGTACACGTCCGACGGCAGGCTGCTCATGACCCTCGGGACCTGGGACCAGCCCTCGGACACGGGTTGGTCGGGCAACTACCTGGACACGGTGCCACGAGCCGCCGGGCCCTTCAACCAGCCCGCCGACGTGGCCCTAGCCGCCAACGGCGACTTGTACATAGCCGACGGCTACGGCAACGCCCGGGTGCACCGCTTCTCCGCCGACGGCACGCTCCTCCATTCCTGGGGAGCGCCGGGGAAGAGCGGGGCAGGCGAGTTCCACATCCCCCACGGTGTCTGGGTCCACACCGACGGCCGGGTCTTCGTGGCCGACCGGGAGAACGACCGGGTCCAGATATTCGACCCGGACGGCAGGTATCTGGACCAGTGGACGGGCTTCCGGCGGCCCTGCGACTTCTACATCGACTCCGACGGGGCCGTCTACATCCCGGAGCTGGACGCCTTCATGAGCATCGTGGACATCCAGGGCAACGTCCTTGCCCGCTGGGACCCTCCCACCCCGGGCCCCGAGGGGACGGGCGGCCACGCGGTGTGGGTCGACTCCCACGGCGACCTGTACGTCAACCGCAACCTGGAGGGGCAACGGCTGTTCAAGTACCGGCGCTGCAGCTAGAGGCCGTATGCACGTGAGCCAAGCCGGTGTGCCCACCCTGCGGCGGGCGGGTGAAGAGTAGCCGTGGAGGAGCGCAAGCCGGGGCCCGTCGCGGTGGCCTCCTGGGTCTCCTACGACATCGCCAACACCGTCTTCTGGGTCGGTGTCGTGGGGCTCGCCTTCCCCCTGTGGCTGACCAACGACCGGGGCGGCGACGACGCCATGTTCGGCTATACCATGTCCGCCACCATGGCCGTGGTGCTGGTGGTCTCGCCCTTCTGCGGCTCCTACTCGGACCAGACGGGCAGGCGGATCCCCCTGCTCCTGACCACGACCCTGCTGTGCATCGCCGTGACCCTGCTCATAGACACCGGCGGCACCCTCCTGTCCCTGGGGCTGTTCGCCCTTGCCCTCTGCTCCATGGAGCTGGGGACGGTGTTCTACAACTCCCTGCTCACCGAGGTGAGCACCCTCGCCAACCGGGGGTTCGTCGCCGGCATGGGGGTGGGCATCGGCTACCTGGGCTCCTTCCTGGCCGTGGGCACAGCCCTGCTGGTATCCGACCGCTGGGGGTACGTGGCGGTATTTCGCATAGTCGCCGTACTGTTCCTCCTGTTCGCGCTGCCCATATTCCTGTTCCTGAGGGAACGGGCAGGGGACGTGCGCCCCGCCACCGTCCTCGAACGGGCCGGCGAGGCCTGGCGCCAGCTATCGTCGAACCTGCGGAGCATGGGCCGCTTCCCGGGGCTGCGCACGTACCTGCTCGCCCGGTTCCTGTTCGGCATCGGCATCAGCACGGCCACCGGATTCGCCGTCATCTACGCCTCGGACACCATCGGGTTGACCGACCGGGAGATCCAGGTGGTCCTGGTCGCAGGCATCTCCGTGGCCATCCCCTGCGGCCTGCTCTGGGGCAGGCTGGTGGACAGGATTGGCGCGTCGACGGTCCTCGTCTCCGGGCTAGTCGGGTGGGTGGCGCTGCTGCTCATCGCCCTGGCCATCCCCGTGCTCTCCTGGACCACCGACCTGTGGTGGGCGGTGGGCCTTCTCACGGGCCTGTCCGTCTCCTGCGTGTTCACCGCCGACCGGCCCATGATCATGAGCTTCTCTCCCCCCGAGTACGTGGGAGAGTTCTTCGGGCTTCACGGGATGGTGGGAAAGCTGGCGCGGGTCGTCGGCTACTTCATGTGGGCCGCCATCTCGGTGACCCTGGGCTTCGGCCAGCCCGCCGCGGTCGTGAGCCTGGTGGTATGCCTGGTGTTGGCATGCCTGCTGCTCACGAGGCTGGCAACGCGCGCCCCGGCCCTGGCGGCCGGACCGGCGGAATGAGGCCGGCGGAATGAGGGAGGTGCTCCTATGACGAACAGCGGGGAAAGCACCGGGCTCATGCTCATGGTGCAGGTCAACTGCGACCCGAGGCACTGGAGGGAGTTCAACACCTGGTACAACAACCACCTGCCCAACTTCCTCCGCATGCCCGGATACCTGTGGGCCCAGCGGTACGTGGGCCTGGACGACCCGACTCGGTTCACGGCCCTGTACGGCATACGGGGCCACGACGACCTGGACTCCCTGTACCTGTGGGACGGCCCTGCGGTCCATCCCATCGTCAAGGGCGAGTACGCCGGATTCCTGGGCCTCCAGGGCATGTCCGACCGTCTGGCCAACGTCTACGAGCAGATCAGCGGCGCGCCCCTCAGGGACCCGCTGCTGACCTCGGACCGGCCCCTGAGCCTGGTGACCGCCGACGTGGACCCGGTCTACGAGGAGGAGTGGGACCGCTGGTACACCGAGTCCCACGTCCCCAACCTGCTGAAGGTCCCCGGCTACGTGACGGCCGGACGCTTTCGGGCCCTGGACCACCCCGCCGCGCGCGGGTTCAACTCCGGACCCAAGTACCTGGCCCTGTACGAGTGCGAGAGCGAGGACGCCATCGACCGGAACCTGCGGCGGGGGGACAACATGCACCCCGAGGCCCGGGCCGAGCTGGACCGGTGGATAAGCTACGGCATCCCCAAGGTCAGCCGTTTCCGCTGGGGGTTCCACCGGATGATCTCCAAGCACTACAAGTGGGAGAGCGATCAGCTATAGGAAACGAGCCTCCCGGCAGGCCTAGCATGGCAGACTAGCCTACCCTGTCAAGCACATGCGCCCCCCGGAGGCGAATGGGCAGAAACAGGTTGCGGCGCTGGTGTGCGCCATGCCATACTAAATGCGGTCGAAGAAACAGTTGTGGGAGGGGACGAAGGGCCGATGCCAACGGACCAGTATAAGATTCGGGCCATTGATGAGTTCTTACACTCCGCAGAGTGCTATGGCAGCCCCTGTAGCGATAAGGCACTAGCGGCCTTTTTCGACGCGATCTACGCCACTCTTACGCAGGTGAATATTGGCGACAGCGCGTTTATCGGTGCCTTCCGTGTAGTGCTCAAACACCGGGTAAGGGGGTTGCCGCCCCCAGACGTGGAGCAGGCTTGGAGACTAAATGGATCGCTCCAACAAACTTGGGTCGCTGCCGGGCATCGGCGAGAGCAAGAAGAGGGACGGCCCTTACCGGAGTGCAGCATGAGCCCACCATGCGAATTCCATCCATCACCCTCCTTTGGCCGAGAAGGCGGTTGGCGACGGCTCTCCCAGCTTTCAGACTTCTACGGGCCGATGTCCTAATCGGGAGGGAATGCCAGATGCCCAAGCACAAGATGCGCCAGGAACAGCGCCAAGAGATTGTGTTGGACGAAGGTACTGCACCGCATTGGACGGACAATTACAAGTTGGTCAAGGTTGGCAGCCACCCTGAGAGTGGGTTTGCGTATGCATTGAAGGAGGGGCAGACTGAGAAAGACCCCTATATCTGCCCAACCTGCGTAGAGCATGCTTCACCGTTGCAACCGATGCTAGGCGGGAGAGCCCTGCAATGCGCACGTTGCGAAACCATGATTCGTATTGGCCCCCCAGCCCCCCGATTTCTACCAGTTGTTTAGTAGCTGCGACTAGCCGCTACATGGCTCGGTCTGGCGACTCCAGGGGGCTAGACTTGCAAGAGGCGACCTAGCGCAGACAGCGTCACGGCCCGCCTAGGCCCCCACAACCCGAGCCCCCCCAGGTCGGGGCGCTTTGATCCCTCACTCCTTGCGCTTCCCTATGCAATCCCTGACCAATACACTTCCCTTACTTGGGTCTAGTGTCACGCCGTCGACGGTGGCGAGGATCACGGGTCTAATGTCGAAGACATCCCTATCCAACACCAGCATTGGCGTATGGATATATCGGCCAGACAGACATTGCACTGGGAATACGGAAATCGCGGGTACAGAGTCCCCATGTGGGCTCATTGGCTGAACCGCTTCATCCAGTCACGTCTGAGTCCATCTTCCCGCCTCCTATCCAGCCATTGGTTCACGTTGAATGTAACCACTACCCTGATAGCGATAGCCATGATGGCCAGCGCCAGCATATAGACGAGTATTCGCCACCACGGGAGGAAGAGCTGCTCCAATATAGATTGCACCTCTTCTCCTCCTTGGGCCAAGGCTGATAACTAACCTAGGCAACGTACAACGAGTCCCTCGCCCGGACGGTTAGGGCAGCTATTCATCCAGCGTCTCCTCGCCGTCGTCCTCGCCATCCTCCTCCTGGCCGTCTTCGTCGACGCGCCTCGTGGCGGTACGCTCCACAGAGCCAAGGTTGGCGGCGAGAATCCCCGATGCTACCAGTGTCGGCACCACCCACACCATCTCGCCAGTAAGGTACGCGGCTGCGTAGGATGGCACCAGTACGATGGCGAGCTTCAGCAGTGTAGACCTAAGTTGCATGGGTGTTCCCAACGAGGCAGCAGGCTAGCAAATGCAGGTATCCCTATGGTTCCTGTGTTGGGTGCATTCTACCACTGCGGCCGTGGTTTGACCCAAAATCGCCACAGCGTGCGTCCACGGGGTTGAGCCGGGCTGAGTACGGGTGGGCTCGGTGTCAACCCCTTACTTCACGCTACGCACCACCAGCCAAGTCCCTATACTGAACCCTGGCCACAGTGCCAACAGGGCCGGAATCCCCGTCGCCCCCACCAGCCAGGCGAGTAGCTTTCCGAACAAACCGCCCCAAGCAGGCTAAACGAGGATGGGTGGTAGAAAAAGGGGAGCTCCGAATGGAACTTACCAGCGTCGTCCTCGGTCTCAGTCCTACCATCGTCGCCCTGGTAGATAGGTACTGGAGCTGAATCATCAAGCGAATCCCCCGGCTGCGGCGCAGCCGTGCCGCGCCATCACCACGGCCGTACCAGACGGAATACGCCCGACTACTCCAGGAGGAACGGGCGTATCAAGCAGAGATGAGGGGGTCGTTTCACTATGTCGTGGGATGGTACCCTCCCACACCGGCGTGCGGGTGGAATGGCGGATGGTGGGATGGCATATCCATCCCAGGCTCCGACCTGTACGGGACACGCGACAGGGCCGACCTGCTTCAGATGAAGCGGGAGCAGGACGCGCTAGAGGCCGTAGGCGGGCAGTATTCTGGGCGGAAGCCGTGTGCATGGTGCCTTGCCACGCTGAGCGGCACTTAGACCTGCAAGGGAGAAGGGGGGTCCCTGAGTAACATCATGACAGAGGAAACGAAAGAACCTAGGCACGTCAACGTCGACGCCGCTCCCATTGGTTGGGGGATACGAGTGTCCGTAGGGAACATTGAGGTCATCCCGGCGGACGCCGTGAGGGTCGAAGCTTCGTCAACGCCCAGGTACTTGCGTCTACGCACGAGTGACTTTCAATGCTATAGTCACGTCAGCCTCCGAGTGAATGGGGAATGGTACGACATCACCGTAGACCAGTTGCCAGACGAGACTACGTAACCGGCCTTGAACCGAAAACCCTAAACAAGTGGGAGCCTGGGGCGGCGTAGTATAATACGGGCCATGGCCTCCGAACCCATGCAGGAATCCCACGCGTCCCACGACCTTCCGCCCCCGGGGCCCCTGGGCCTCGTCGGCCGGGAGGGCGAGATGGCCCGCCTCCGGGAGGCCTTCCGTGAAGCGTCCACCGTGGTCATGGCGGGGCCCGCCGGCGTGGGGAAGACCGAGCTCGCCTGCGGGTTCGCCAGGGAGGTCGCCGAGGACGGCGGAGACTCCGGCGAGGTCCTTCTCGTGACCTTCGAGTACGGCCAGGGCCTGTCCAGGGTCCTCCACGAGGTGGGCGCCACGCTGCGCGGCATCGAGTTCGCCCACCTCTCCGCCGAAGAGCAGCGCCGGTGGGTCGTCGAGTACGTCCGGGGCAACCCGTGCCTGCTGGTGTGGGACGCCCTGGACAACGTCTTCGACTACATGGCCGAGGACGACCGCAGGGAGCTGCTGGAGCTTCTCCGGGACCTCTCCGGGGGAGCCGGAAGGGTCCTCGTCACCGCCAGGTCCGCCGACTGGGCCACGGCCCTGGAGTCCCCGTCCGTGCTGCACCTTTCGGGCCTCTCCCCCGAGGACTCCCCAGGGCTGTCCCGCCTGGTCCTGGAGCAGGCCAAGGTGGAGGCCAAGGACGACGAAGAACACGTACGGCTGGTGACGGCGCTGGAGGGCGTGCCCCAGGCCATGCGGCTGGTGCTGCCCCACCTGAAGGAACACAGGCCGGCGGCCCTGCGCCGGGAGTACGTGGACGCCCTGGAGGGCCTTCCCGAAGCGACCAGGCACCTGGAGGCGGCGCTGCGCTGCTCCTTCTCCAGGCTGTCGGCCCGCACGAAGAAGCACCTACCCTTCCTGGCCCTCTTTCGCCAGCGGGTCCTGCTGGACGTGGTCACCCACATTACCCAGGGCCCCGAGTACGCGTCCATCATGGGCGAGGAGATGGGCTGGGGCGCCTGCCGGACCTTCCTTCGCGAGGCCAGGAACAACGCCATCCTGGACTCGATCTCCCCCAGCGTGTACCTCATGTCCAACGACGTGGCCGCGTTCCTGCGCGGCCGGCTGGAGTCCCGCATCACCAGGTCCCAGATGGAGGGTCTGGACCAGGTGTTCCTGCGGGTATACGCCGACATGGGCGACTACTTCCTGCAGAGCCTTGCCACGGAGGAGGCGGAATCGACTGTAACGGCGGTGCTGGCCGAGGAGCCCAACCTGCTGCGCGCCCTGGACCTGGCCCGTTCCGCGGGGGACTGGGACGCGGCCCAGCTCGTCTTCCAGCCCGTGGCCCTGGTCTACAAAATGCAGGAACGGCTGCTGGAGCTGCGAAAGCTCCGTCAAGGACTGATGAGCGAGATCGGACTGGACCCCTCCGAGGCCGAGAGCAAGGGGGCCGAGAGCCTCTGGCTGTACCTCCAGGGCACGGAGACCACCGACGCCATCGCCCGGGACGAGCTGGACGCGGCGGAAGAGATGGCCACCCGCGTGCTCGCCTACCTGGAATCCAAGGGCGACCCCGGCTACCAGGCCCAGATCGCGTCGGTGCAGCACGACCTGGGCCTCGTCGAGCAGGGCAAGGGCCGGCTGGATGAAGCCGAGGAGTGGTATCGAAAGGCCCTGGAGACCAACGAGGCCGGCGGGAACGAGGCCGAGAGCGCAGACTGTTACCACCAGCTCGGACTCATCGCCCAGGCCCGCCGGCGGTTCGAGGAGGCCGGCGGGTGGCACGGCAGGGCGCTGGAGATAAGGGAGGCGCTGGAGGACGCGGCCGAGATCGCCGACGAATGCCATCAGCTGGGGCTGGTCGCCGAGGCCCGTCTCTCCCTCGAGGAGGCCGAGGAGTGGCACCAGAGGTCCCGGGTCTCCCACGAGAACGCCGGCGACAAGCACGGTGAAGCCCGCGCCTGCCACCGCTTGGGAATCGTCGCCCAGGCGGGGTTCGACTACGAGGAGGCCTCTTCCTGGTACCAGAGAGCCCTGCTCATCTACGAAGAGCTGGGAGACGAGTCCCTGGGCGTCGAGGACTACTTCCAGATGGGTGTGCTGGCCGTCAACAGGTACGACTACGAGGAAGCCGAGGCGTGGCTTCGCCAGGCCCTCGGCATCTTCCAACAGCGTGGGAATGAGCGGGCGGCTGCCTCGGCCTACCACCACCTGGGAGTGGCGGCCCACGGAAGGCGCCGGGCGCGGGAGGCCGAGGAGCACTACCAGAAGGCGCTGGAGATAATGGTGCCCAACGAAGCCTTCGTCGACGCCGCAGTCACCTGGGGGCAGCTAGGAATACTCTCGGAGCAGGTGGGCAACCTGCCCAACGCCGTCTGGTACGTGGCCCACACCTACGAGATCGCCGCGTCCAACGACCTCCCCATAGTGGCCAATGCCAAGGCCCACCTGGCAAGGCTCAGGTCCAGCATGGGAGACGAGGCGTTCCTGGAGCAGTGGGACCAGGTGTCGGACACGGACATCGTGGCCGAGCTGGAGAGGGACCCCGGCCCGGCCTAGCCGGCCGTGTACCTCCCGGCCTCCTCGGAGCCGCCGGTGGAGTCCCCCTCGCTGTAGGAGTGCGCCCCGGTGCCGGCCAGGCCGCCCCCCTGCACTATCAGGTACTCGTCCCTGATGGGCCGTCCGTCCAGCCAGCACTCCAGAATCTCGCGGACTCCCGCCGCGTACCGGGCCTGGGCCGACAGGGAGGTGCCCGAGGTGTGGGGAGTCATGGCGTGGTTGGGCATGGTCCTCCAGGGGTGGTCATTGGGGGCCGGCTGGGGGAACCAGACGTCGCCCGCGTACCCGGCCAGGTGGCCGCTCTCCAGGGCCTTGACTATGGCGTCGCGGTTGCAGATCTTGCCCCGGGCCGTGTTGACGATGTAGGAGCCCCGCTTCATCTTGCTTATCAGGGCCTCGTCGAACATGTCCTCGGTCTCCGGGTGCAGCGGGCAATGGATGCTGACCACGTCGCACACACTGACCAGGGACTCGACGTTCTCGTGGAAGGTCAGGCCCAGCTCCTTCTCCACGTCCAGGGAGAGCCGGTGCCTGTCGGTGTAGTGCAGCTTGACGTCGAAGGGCTTCATCCGTTTCAGGACCGCCAGGCCGATCCTTCCCGACGCCACCACCCCCACGTCCATCCCCTCGATGTCGTAGGACCTGGAAGCGGCGTCGGCGATGTTCCAGCCGCCCCTTACCACCCAGCCGTACTGGGGAATGTAGTCCCTGACCAGGGCCAGTATCTGCATGACCGCGTGCTCGGCAACGCTGACGCTGTTGCACCAGGTCACCTCGCAAACGGTGATGCCCCTGTCCATGGCGGCCTGAAGGTCCACGTGGTCCGACCCTATGCCCGCCGTTATCGCCAGCTTCAGCCGCTGGGCCTTCTCTATGCGCTCGGCGGTGAGGTACGCGGGCCAGAAGGGCTGGGAGATGACCACGTCGGCGTCGGGCAGCTCCCTCTCGAAGACCGAACCCGGCCCCTCTTTGTCCGACGTTACGATGTACCTGTGACCCCGGCCGGTCAGGAACCCCTCCAGGCCAAGCCCCCCCGACACCGAGCCCAGCAGATGGCCCGGGGTGAAGTCGATGGCGGAGGGCGAAGGCAGGGCCTGTCCGTCGGGGTACCGGGTGAGGGTGGGTATGCTGTCCCGGGCGTATTTGGGGGGGAACCCCGCGGCGGGGTCGTCGTAGAGAACGCAGAGCACTTTCTGAGACGGGGAGCTCATTTCCACCTCCGGTCTATTCGCGCGTTATGTCGAATCACCAAGGTGTTCGAGGCAGTTCGGCCTGGGCCTCTTCGTGCCAATGGCCGTAAGATAGCTTGTGGGGCTCCTCTTCGTCAAGCGGTGGGAATTCCGGGGTGCGGCTAGCGGGACCCGTCCCGATACGTGCCTACCGGGCAGGTGGGACACCAACCGTAGAAGTCGACCCGCTGGGAGGCGACGTCGAACTCCGCGTTGACGGACACCTCGCGCCTCAGGCCAGTTATGAGGTCCTCGCCTATCTCCGTGTCGGTGACGGTGCCGCAGGAGACGCAGACGAGGTTGGCGTGGGGCGTCAGGTTCGCCTCGTAGCGGGACTGCTTCTGGAAGGGCAGCTCCTGGATCAGGCCCTGCTTCTCCAGCACGGAGAGAGTGGCGTACACCGTGGCCAGGGTTATGTAGGGGAACTGGTCGCTCACCCGCTCGTGAATCTGCTGGACCGATGGATGGTCGTCGGCGTTGATGACCACCTCGGCTATGGCCAACCGCTGGGGGGTGACGCGGACGCCCCATCTCTTCAGTGAAGTCGCGAGCTGTTCCTGGTTCACTCAGGGCTCCTGATATCGGCGGCGGAGGCGGACTAATATGGGGCCCATCCAGAAATGGGGCCCACGAGAATAGGGGGCCTCACGGCCCTCAGGAAACTCATGATACACTTCACGCCTAAGCCGTGTCAAACTTGACGCCCTTGCCCGTGCCCCTTCCGTGGGCCCGGTGCGGGGACTGGGCGTGCGTCCTGGCTCGCGCAAGGGCCACCGTGTACACTGGTTGTCCCATGGGAGCACACGGGTCGCTGGGAGGTGGACCATAGCCGCCGGCTCTCTTCTGGACCACCTGGACGCCGTCCTTTCGCTGCTGGGTGAGCGGCCCTCGGGCCTGTTTCTCGACCTGGACGGCACCCTGGCGGAGATAGTCCCCCGCCCGGAGCAGACGGCGGTCCGGCCGGTGGTCTCCCGGACCCTGAGGGAGCTCCAAGGGCGGCTGGCTCTGGTGGCCGTGGTCACCGGCAGGCCCGCGCTGCAGGCCAGGGACATCCTGGGCGTGGAGGAGCTGGTATACGCCGGCAACCACGGCCTGGAGCTGCTGCAGGAGGGCAGGCTGGAGATTGCCCAGGAGGCGCGGGGCCACCTGGAAGCCGTCTCCCGGCTGCTGGAGCTGGTCCGGGCCACCTTCCCCGAAGGGGGCCTCGTGTTCGAGGAGAAGGCCGGCTCCTTTGCCGTACACTACCGTCTCGCCGCCCGTCCCGAGGACGTGCGCCGGCGGCTGCTGCGCTTCATAGAAGAGCAGGCCGGCGGCGGCGTGAAGCTGATCATGGGCAGGGAGGTCGTCAACGTCCTCGCACCCGTGGATCTGAACAAGGGCACCGCGTTGACCCACCTGTCCAGGAGGCACGGTCTCGCCGCGGCCCTGGTCATGGGCGACGACGTGACGGACCTGGACGCCTTCCGGGCCTCCAGGGCGTTGGAGGAGGCTGGGGAGATGCGGGGCCTCAGGGTCGCGGTGGTGGACGGGGAGTCGCCGCCCGAGGTCGCGGCGGCCGCGGACTACACCCTCTCCGGCGTGCCCCAGGTGGAGCGGGTGCTGTCCTGGCTGGAGGAGCGCACCCGCTAAACGAGGGCGCCTATGTCGCCGAGCTGGGAGGTGATCCAGTAGGTGATGTCCTCCCGCTCGATGTTGGACACCAGCGCCGACGCCCTCTGCTCCCGCTCCTCGTCGGTCATGGTGATGGCCTGGTACATGGCCTGCATGGTGCCCTCTATGTCCGACGGCGCCACGGACAGGGCCCCGCCCTGGAGCTGCTTGTGGGCCCCGGTCGTCTCCGACAGGATGAGCACGCCCTTGCGGGTGTTGACCACGGGGCCTTCCTTGGCCACCAGGTTCATGCCGTCGATGACCGAGTTCACCAGCATGGCGTCGTACAGCTTCATCCCGGCGATGGCCTGGGTGTAGTTGTTCTCTATGAACGACGCCACGGGCTGCCAACCGTCGTTGCCGTACCGGAAGTTGATGTCCTGGATGGTGTTCTGGATCTCGTCCATGTATCGCTGGTACTGCCTGATATGGGTGCGCGACGGCACCAGGAAGGCCAGGAAGGTGACCTGCCCGTGCAGCTCGGGGTGCCGGGCCAGCAGGAGGGAGTAGGCCCTGAACCCCCGCACCACGTTCTTGCTGGGTTCGGCCCGGTCCACCCGGATGATGGTCTTGCCCGTGCACATGGGGAGCAGCCGCCGCTCGTATTCCAGCGCCCTGGGGGAGGAGGCGATGCGGCGGATCTCCTGGACGTTGATGGATATGGGGTACACGCGGGCCGCCGTCTCCCGCCCCTGGTAGGTTACGACCTGGGCCCTGTGGTCCACGTCCACGTCCTCCAGGAACTCGGCGCAGGTGTCCAGGAAGTTTCGGACGTCGCTGATGGTCTGGAACCCGACGATGTCGGCGGAGCAGAGGCCCTCGCAGATCCCCCGGAGCATGTAGCTGGGCAGCAGCCTCCAGTACCTGGGCGAGGGCCACGGTATGTGGGTGAAGTGGAGGATGACCGCGCCCGGGAGCCGCTCCCTGATGAACTTGGGGGCCAGGTACAGGTGATAGTCGTGGACCATGACGACGGGAGGGGTGGGGTCGTCCTTGGCGTCCTCGGCCACCGCCTGGGCGAATGAGCGGTTCACCGGGACGTAACCCCCCTCCCATGAGTCGTGCACGTTGGCGTCCAGGTTGGGGTTGTAGGGCGAGTTCCACATGTAGTGCTGGAGGAACCACACCAGGGGATTGCAGAAGACGTTGTAGTACTTGTGGTAGATGCGTCGGGGAGTGAGGACGAAGCGGAGGAGGATGCGGTGCCCGGGCAGGGGAGACGGTATGCTGCCTCCCCCCGTGTCCTGGTAGACCCGCCGGTCGCCCTCGCCTATGGCGCTGGCGATCCACGTGAACTCAACCATCTGGGCCAGGGAGCTGAGGGCGGTCACCACGCCGCCGCTGCCCCGTCTTCCTTCGACGCGGCCCGAAGCGGTAACGTGGTGCTCGACGGGCCCGCGGTTGCTGACCAGTATCAGGCGTCGTTTCGCGAGGATTCTATCGCACAGGTCCCTGAGCCTGGCCAAGCCCGCGTCCCTGGAAACTTCCGCCATCATCCAATCCCACCCGGCAGGGCCCCGCCGCCTCGAGACCGTGCCAGCATATGCTCCCGTCCACCCCTGCCGGGAAGGGCATGGAGGATTCTTCTAAGACCGTCGTGGGTAATTCGAACGTAGCAAATCCCCTAGGGGTTGTCAAGCCACGCCGTGCAAATGGGAATCCAGGGTTGGGGGTCTTGGACGCTACGCCACGGGGCCGCGCGCTCCATACTCCGCCTGGGTAGGTAGATTCCTCGCTCCGCTCGGAATGACCCGCGGGGAGCCGTTCCCGGACCTACCCCTTTGGCCGCCGCCTCGCCGGCTTTCCCAGGGCCACCAGGAACATGGTGCTCAGGCCCCGGGCGTCGGGCGAGAAGAACTCCGTCACGTCGTCGTCGAAGAACGTCAGGCCCGTGGCGCCCAGACACTGGGCATAGGCCGCCAGGTACATCCTGCCGCCGACTATGCCGCCCTCGAGCTGGGCCGCCCGGTACCCCCGGTTGCCGAACCGGTCCAGCACCGCGGGAAGGTCCGCCAGCATGAACACGTCGACGCTGGCGTCGGCGGGCAGCGTCTGCTGAAGGCCCAGGAACCCCGCCACCCGGCGCATCTCTCCCTCGTCCAGCAGCTCCAGGGCCCCCTCCTCCCTCCGGTACGCGTAGGCGCCCGGCGCCAGCCCCTCCACCGCGTGGACTATCAGGTAAACCCGGTTCAGCATGGCCCCCGGAGGCTCCAGGAAGTCCGCCGGGACCCCCCGGGTGGACCGGTGCAGGACGGTGGAGAGCTGCGGAAAGGTGATGGCCTCCCGACGGAACTGCCTGGAGGACCCCCTCCGGGCGATGGTGCCCTCGATGGTGTCCCCGGCCCCGTCGGCCAGCGGCTCCAGGGACCTCAACGACCCGCCTGCCGCATTGGACGACTGCGGCGAGGCGGCTCCACGCCACGCCCTGGCCTCCCGCCCGGTGGAGAGGGACGAGGCGGAGTGCATCGCCCCTATGGCGGGGTACTCCACCTCGGTGAGGGAGAGGGGCGCGGTCCTCAGGTCCAGCTCCGCGGACGGGGGCGGGGCGGGGCACCCCGGGGACCCGCTGCCCAGGGGGACCACGGCCAGCGAGACCTCCTTCTCGGTGTCCAGACCCAGGAGGTGATTGACGGCGCCGTCTGCGAACCCGGCCACGACCCTGGCCTCGATGCCCCGGGCCGCGGAGACGGCTAGGGTGTTGGCCAGCATCGTGCCGCCGTCCCAGAAGCAGTGCCGGTAGGCCCGCGCCCGGTACTTCCAGGAGTTGCGCCAGAAGGTGCTGGTCAGGACCAGCGAGGCCGGCGCCGAGGCCACCGACGGCTCGTAACCGCATGACTCCACCAGCGCCGCCCGGTAGTCCCCTTGGCGCAGCCGTCGCAGGGCGAAGTCGTGGGCGCCGAAATGATAGACGCCCGGCTCCAGCCCGGGCAGAGGCCCGCACACCAGGTACACCTCAACGTGGTACAGGGCCCCGGTGCACGCCGCCGCCCGGAAGAGGATCTCGCCGCCGGGGTAGACCCCCTTCTTGGTGATGCCCGCCGAGTAGTAGAGGACGGAGGCCAGGCCCCTCAGGTCCAGCCCGGCGTCGCCGGCGACGCCAGCCCGGCCGGCGATGGCTTGGAGGGCCGCTGTCCCGGTGTTCGAGAAGTCCCTGGGCAGAGGGAGGGGCTCCAGCTCCTCGTATATCTTGAAGGGGAGGGGCTGGTTGGGGAAGTCCAGAAAGTGGGAGTCCGCGTGGATGCTCTGCCACGAGTGCTTGGTCCCGTCGTGGTAGCTCCAGGCGGCCTCCAGGTCCCTGTTCGTCACGTTTGGCTGCTCCCGGCTTGCGCGGTCTCGACCGGCCCGATTATAGCACGGCCCCGCCGCCGACCCGGGGGCTCCGGCTCGCGTTGACGGCCTCTCGGGCCGGTGCTACACTGACCCCTCCCATGTCGGCGCAGGCCTCCGCCATGGGGCCAATTGCGGAAGGAGAACCCCATGACCGAACGCTGGAACCTGCAGACCATCGGCCTTTCCCGGAGGACGGACCTGGACGAGCAGTTCCCGTTGGACCCCGCGAGGACGGCCCTTGTGGTGGTGGACATGCAGTACTACAGCGGATGCAGGACCACCGGCCTGGGGAAGCGGTACGCCGACGCGGGCCAGGAAGAGCTGGTGGAGTGGCGTTTCGACCGCATCGAGCAGGTTGCGGTGCCCAACATCCAGCGGCTGCTGGCCCACTGCAGGGCCAACGGCGTGCGGGTCGTGTACGTCCAGCTTGGGTCCCACACCCGCGACTTCGCCGAGGTGCCGGCCCACATGCGCAACCTGCTGGCGGCGGGCGACGGCTGGTTCGGGAACCCCAACGCGGCCATCCTGGAGGAGATCGCCCCCGCGGAGGGGGAGCCGGTGTTCAGGAAGAACACCGTGGGCGCCTTCGCCTCCACGGCCATAGACGCCCACCTGCGCCAGAACGGTGTGGAGCACCTGGTGTTCACCGGCATCTCCACCGCGGCCTGCGTGGACAGCACCGCCCGGGCCGCGGCTGACCTGGGCTATCACTGCGCCCTGGTCTCGGACGGGTGCAGCGACATGACCAGGGAGAACCACGAGTGGGCGCTGCACCACTTCCAGCGCCTCTTCGGACGGGTCATGGAGACCGACGACGTGCTGAGGGAGCTGTCGACCCCCGACTAACGGTGATCAGGGAGGAGGCCCCGGGATGAAGAAGAGCAAGAGGCTGCGAGAGCTGTTCGACTCGGGCAAGGTGTTCACCATCGCGGGAGGCTCCTGCGCCTTCCACGCCAAGATGGCCGAGGCGGCGGGGTTCGAGTGCGCCTACATGTCCGGCGGGTTCACCAGCTCCTTCCTGCTGGGCATACCCGACGCGGGCATCATGACCCTTACGGAGATGGTGGAGAACGCCCGGCGAATGGCCCGGGCCACCAGCATCCCCCTCCTGTGCGACGCCGACCAGGGTTACGGCAACGCCCTCAACGTCCGGCACACGGTGGAGGCGTTCATCGGCGCCGGCGTGGCCGGCATCCACCTGGAGGACCAGCCCGTGCCCAAGCGCTGCGGGTTCGTGTCGGGCAAGGAGGTCATCTCCCTGGAGGAGGCCGCCGGCAAGTACCGGGCCGCCGTGGACGCCAGGAACGAGCTGGACCCGGACTTCGTGATCCTGGCCCGCTGCGACGCCCGCACCGCCGTGGGGGGCTCCCTGGAGGAGACCATTCGACGCCTGAAGGCCTACGAGGAGGCGGGGGTCGACGTCCTCTACTTCGAGGCCCCCCAGAGCATGGAGGAACTGAGAGAGGCCCGGGCCGCCGTCTCCAAGCCCCTGATGTGCACGTGGCACGCCATCGGCACCCCCGAGCTGTCGGAGATGGAGGAGCTGGGCATCGCCGCCCACTTCCTCCCCGGCCTGCTGAACACCCCCGCCATGCTGGCGGCGTGGGACTTCGCCCACGAGTTCAAGGCCCGGGGAATGGACGCCCTGAGGGAGCAGGAGGAGCGGTACAAGGACCACCCCCTGGCCAACCTGAGGCACTTCGAGTTCCTGGGCTTCGACAAGCTGCGGGAGTGGGAGGAGCAGTACCTCCCCGCCGAGGCTGTCTCCAAGTACGAGAAGTCCGTGGGCGTGTACGAGCCCGGCCGGGTCTAGGCCGCCGGGGGGTCAGGGGCACGACATTAGGGAGACTAGGGGGCTCGGTGGAAGTCACGGCCGACTCCCCCAGCCGGGCGCCTACCCCGACGCGGCCAGCCGCGCGACGGCGTCGCTGACGCAGCCGAGGGAGGGCACCGTGGCGTCGGGCTCCACCTCCACCGGCGTGCGCCGGTCGTCGTGGGTCTCGATCCATACGGTCTTCATCCCCGCCTGCTTGGCCCCGTACACGTCGTTCAGCAGGTGGTCCCCCACGTGCACGGTCTCGCCGGCGGCGGCCCCCATGGCCTCCAGGGTGCCCCGGAATATTTCCAACGCGGGCTTGGCCAGGCGCACCTCGTCGGAGAAGGTATGGACGTCGAAGTATTCCAGCAGCCCCAGCTGCTCCATGTAGACGCGAAATGTGACTCCCGGGGTCATGCCCGTGTTGGATATGAGGCCCATGCGGAAGCCGGCGGTCCTGACGGCCTCCAGCACACGGGCGGCGTCCTCGTGGGGAGGGGGAGGGTAGTCGAACAGGGAGTCGGCGTAGGAGTCTGAGATGCTCCGCACCACCCCCGGGTCCAGGCGCGCCGGGAGGGCCGGGTCTATGTGCCCGATGAATATCTCGATCTGCTCGGCGAAGGAGACGTCCCGTCCCTCGGCGCGGATGCCGTGGCAGGAGCGGTAGCACTGGCGGTAGGCCTCCCGCACCTGCTCCTCGGAGTAGTCCTCGCCCGCGCCCGTGAGGGCGTCCCGCGCCCCGCGAAGCCTCACCTGCATGCGGGCCAGCCCAAGCTCCCGGGTATCCATGAGCAGGGTCTGCCACAGGTCGAAGGTCACACAGCTTATGGCCAATTCTCACAACCCCGTAGTCACGAATTGCAAGCTATTGTACAACATTCTCGTTGCACTGGGCCGGGCCAGTGGGCCGTTCCACTGGGCTGGTACGGGGGCTGGTGTGTTGGGACCGGAGACCGCCGTCCCTGAAGGGGCGGTGTGCTATACTCCCAGGCAACCCCCGCAGGCAGCAGCATGCGCACCCTTCGCCTGGCTCTGGCACAAATGAACCCCACCGTGGGCGACCTGGAAGGGAACGCCCGCAAGATAGTCGATCTGACCCGGCGGGCCCGCTCGGCCGGCGCCCACCTCGTCGCCTTCCCGGAGATGGCCATACCCGGCTACCCCGTGGAAGACCTGGTGTTCAAGCCGTCCTTCCTCCGGGACAACGTGGACGCCATGCGGTGGGTGGTGGCCGCGTCCGAGGGCATCGCCGTCGCGGTGGGCTTCGTGGACGCCGGCCCCGAGGTGTACAACGCCTGCGCGGTGGCCCACGACGGGAAGCTGGCGGGGACATACCGCAAGATCCACCTGCCCACCTACGGGGTCTTCGACGAGGACCGCTACTTCCGGCCCGGGGACGTGTGCCCCGTGTTCGTCATCAATGGGGTGCGTGTGGGCGTCAGCATCTGCGAGGACCTGTGGTACCCCGTGGGCCCCATAGACGTCCTCAGAGAGGCCGGGGCCGAGGTGGTGGTGAACGTCAACGCCTCGCCGTACCACATGGGCAAGGGGGCCGAGCGGGAGGCGCTGGTGTCCGCCCGAGCTTCGGACAACGGGGTCTGGCTGGCCTACGTGAACATGGTCGGCGGCCAGGACGAGCTGGTGTTCGACGGGGGCAGTCTCCTGGTGGACCCTGCGGGAAGGCTGGTCGCCAGGGGGCCCTCCTTTGCCGAGGACCTCATCGTCGCGGAGGTGGACGCCGACGCCGTGTCCAGCAACAGGCCCGAGGCCCCCGCGAGGCGCAAGGGGGACCCGGACTCCCTGAAGAAGATCGGCCGGCCCCGGGTGGTGGAGGTCTCCCCACACAGGGACTCTACCGGCCCCCCTCCGGCCCCGACCCCTCCGGCCGAGCCCCAGGAACCCTGCGCGGAGGTGTACGGCGCCCTGGTGCTGGGCACCCGGGACTACGTTGCCAAGAGCGGCTTCTCTCGCGTGCTGATAGGCCTGTCCGGGGGCATCGACTCGGCCCTCACCGCCACAGTCGCGGTGGACGCCCTTGGCCATGAGAACGTGGTGGGAGTGTCCATGCCCTCCCGGTACTCCAGCGAGGGCAGCGTGGCCGACTCCAAGGCGCTGGCCGAGCGCCTGGGCATGGAGCTATGGGTGGTGCCCATCGAGCCCGCCCACGCCGCCTTCCTGGACATGCTGGAGCCCCACTTCCGGGGAGTCGCGCCCAACCTGGCAGAGGAGAACGTGCAGGCCCGCATCCGGGGAAACCTGCTGATGACCATGGCAAACAAGTTCGGGTGGCTGGTGTTGACCACCGGCAACAAGAGCGAGACGGCCATGGGATACGCCACCCTCTACGGCGACATGGCCGGGGGGTTCGCAGTGATCAAGGACGTGCCCAAGACCCTGGTGTACGACCTGTCCCGGTGGCGCAACGAGCATGGATACCCCCGGGACGTGGTCCCCCAGGCCGTGCTGGAGAAGCCCCCCAGCGCCGAGCTGAAGCCGGACCAGAGGGACCAGGACACCCTGCCGCCCTACGAGGTGCTGGACCCCATCGTGAAGGCCTACGTGGAGGACGACCTGGACCTGCAGGAGATCGTGGACATGGGGTTCGACCGGGAGATGGTGAGGGGCATCATCGCGGCCATAGACCGCAACGAGTACAAGCGGAGACAGGCCCCGCCGGGCATCAAGATCACGCCCAGGGCCTTCGGCAAGGACCGCCGCCTGCCCATCGTGAACCGGTACCGGCAGTCGTAGGCAGCCGCTTAGGTTGTACTCAGAGAGTGGGCCTTGAGAGACTTGCCATTCCACACCAGTGGTTTGCGGGTATCGGCGTCGAGGGCACCGTCCAGCTTAGGTGGGTTATCCTGAGCGGCCCCCGCCTCATTCAGTTGCGCCTGCGTCAGCCCGTCTGCCTCACACAGATTGGCCCCGCTTAGGTTCGCATCTGAGAGGTCTGCCTCCGAGAGCAGGGCATCGTACAGGTTAGCTTCGCTCAGGTCGGTGTTCGAAAGGTCCGCCTCAGAGAGATTGGCGTCGGAAAGGTCTGCTTTCCTGAGGTTGGCTCCTGAAAGGTCCGCCTCAGAGAGATTGGCGTCAGACAAGTCCGCCCCGCTGAGGTCCGTGTTTGATAGGTTCGCCTCGATGAGGTTCGCGTCGGACAGATCGACCTTCGAGAGGTCCGCCTCGGATAAGTTTGCCTCCGGCAGGTGGGCGCCAGCGAGAGCCGTGCCGTGCAAATCCAACTTGAACCCAGCTTCCTTCTCCAGTCTGATGGCCACCTCGTCACGGCTGCCGAGGGCCGTGATAGCAGCCTGAACATCTCTAGGTATGGGCTTCTTCTGTCTCTTCGTCATCGGCTTCCTCTTCCCGAGTAACTCTCCGCATGATGTCTTGGAGTAGACTCGTGGCGCGAACCTGATACAGGCCCCGGTGCTCCCTAGCTAGGCGCTGAAGGTCGTAGATTCCAGCCTCGCGTTCAGACGCCGCGCCACTCTGGGCCATCCGAGCTGCTCTATCGTAGCGCTCGTCAAGCAGGCCTTCTTGCGCTGTCGCCGCCTGGCTCTGTGTGGCCGCGGCTTGCCTGTCGGCCACCAACCCGCGCCAGATCACCAATGGGAGAGCCACCGAACCCGCGATGGCTATACCAATGTTGCGTATAGTCATGCTGGCGGACTCATCGCCACGCAACCAGCCCCAGAATACCGCGGACAGCACAATGCCAACGCCCAACAGTCCAGCCGCGACCGAGATCCAGAAACCACGCGACTCGGGGAGCCGGAGGCTGGAACGGAGGCTGTGTACGCGGTCAATGGGACTCATTTCTCAGTCACCACCGGGTTACTGGACCATAGCACCACCGCGGCTCAGGCCGGTAAGTCTGACCGAATCACATGGACACGTGTCTACTCCCCGACCTCGACGATCATCTCGATCTCGATGCAGATGCCGTTGGGCAGGCCGCCCATCCCCACCGCCGAGCGGGCGTGGGCGCCCCGGTCTCCGTATATCTTGGCCAGCAGGTCGGTGGCGCCGTTGGCCACCTTGGGCTGGTCGCCGAAGTCCGGCGCCGAGTTGACCATGCACAGCAGCTTCACCACGCGGGACACCTTGTCCAGGTCCCCCAGCTCGCCCTTCACCGCCGACAGGCAGTTGAGCATGGCCTGCTGGGCTGCGGCGTAACCCTCCTCGATGGTCACGTCCTGCCCCACCTTCCCCGAGTTCAGGGCCCCGGCTCCGGGTACGCTGGGACCGTGCCCGCCAACGAACAGCAGGTTGCCCGTGCGGACCGCGTTGGCGCGGCCCGGGGGCGGCGTGGATGCGGGGGGCAGCTCCAGCCCCAGCTCCGCCAGCTTCTGCTCTGCTCCCATGGTGTCCTCCCTCTTCCAGTAAGCTCGAGCCCGGGACCCCTCCCAGGCTACTCCTCCAGCTCCACCATCATCTCGGCCTCCACGCAGCAGTTGGCGGGCAGCCCGCCCATGCCCACGGCCGAGCGGGTGTGGCGGCCCCGGTCACCGAACAGGTTGACGAGAAGGTCCGACGCGCCGTTGGCCACCCTGGGCTGGTCGCCGAAGCCGTCGGCGGAGTTGACCATGCACAGCACCTTGAGGACCTGCTTCACCTTGTCCAGGTCTCCGATGGCGTGCTTGATGCTGGACAGGCAGTTCAGGGCCACGAGCTGGGCGGCCTCGTACCCCTGGTCGACGGTCACGTCCCTTCCCAGCTTCCCCGGGTGCAGCATCTCGCCGTCCGCCTTGCGCGGCACGTGCCCGGCCACGAACAGGTAGTTGCCGCTGCGTACCGTCTCGACGTAGTTACCGCCGGGAGTCGGGGTCGGCGGCAGCTCCAGGCCCATCTCGGCCAGTTTCCGCTCTATCTCCACCTGGCACCTCCTACCAATATCGGGGGAATATCGGGCCCGCGCTGTTATCCGGCGCCACGCGGGGCCGGCGCCACGCGGGGCCTTGAGACATTATAGCCCCGACGCCCCACTTTACAAGGGTGACGGCGCCCCCGCGCCCACATCGACCCGTCCGTTCAGAAAGTGACATCGGCTTCTTGTGGGTGCCTGGATGGTATGCTACCATGCCGTCGAAGTCGGGGCCCTGGGAGGACGAATGGTTACGGAGAAAGCGAAGTCCCTGGACATCGCCATAGCGCAAATCGAACGGCAGTACGGCAAGGGCGCCATAATGCGGCTGGGGGAGATGGACCAGAAGCTGGGGACCGAGGTTGTCTCCACCGGGTCCCTGTCCCTGGACATCGCCCTGGGGGTCGGCGGCATACCCAGGGGCCGCGTGACCGAGATATACGGCACCGAGTCCGCGGGCAAGTCCACCCTGGCCCTGCACATAATGGCCGAGACCCAGAAGGACGGCGGGACGGCCGCCTACGTGGACGTGGAGCACGCGCTGGACCCCGCTTACGCCGCCAACTGCGGCGTGGACCTGGACGGCCTGCTCATTGCCCAGCCCGACAGCGCCGAGCAGGCCCTGGAGATAACCGAGTACCTGGTGCGCAGCGGCGGCGTGGACACGGTGGTCATTGACAGCGTGGCCGCCCTGGTCCCCAAGTCCGAGCTGGAGGGGGACATGGGGGACTCCCACGTCGGCCTCCAGGCCCGGCTCATGTCCCAGGCCCTGCGCAAGCTGACCGCCGCCATCCACCACTCCCACACCGCGGTGGTATTCATCAACCAGCTACGGGAGAAGGTGGGCGTGATGTACGGCAGCCCCGAGGTCACCCCCGGCGGCCGCGCCCTCAAGTTCTACAGCTCGGTGCGCATCGACCTGCGCCGCATAGAGTCCATCAAGCAGGGCTCGGACATACTGGGAAACCGGGTGCGGGCCCGGATCGTGAAGAACAAGGTGGCCCCGCCCTTCCGGGTCGCGGAGTTCGACATCATGTTCAACCGCGGCATCAACAAGATGGGCGACCTGCTGGACCTGGGAGTTGCCCGCAACATCGTGAAGAAGGCCGGGGCCTTCTACTCCTACGGCGACGCACGTCTGGGACAGGGCAGGGAGAACTCCAAGGCGTTCCTGGACGAGCACCCGGAGGTGGCCCGGGAGATCGAGGGCCGCATCCGCGGGCTGGAGCCCAGCGTGGCGGAGCCCGCCAGGAACGGCGCCGGGGACCCCGCGGGCATCGGCGCCGCGGCGGAGACCGACTAACGGGGCTCCGGGGGAGTCACCGGACCCGGATCACCGCCATGTAGTAGGCCAAGGCCGAGGGTAGCAGGAGAAGCAGCGGGAAGGCCTGGATCGTCAACACGACGGTGAGCACCGAGAGCGTGACCCCCACCACCGCGATGACGACCAACCCCCGCCCTCGTTTCCGGTTGGACATGAGGCTGACGGCCTCCCCTACGGCGAACCCCGCCCCGCCGGCCAGCAGCCAAGGAAGGAATGGAATCCCCAGGGTGAGGGCCCACAGGACCCCGCCCACTATCCCCACCATCACCGACGCCACCGAGGCGCGCAGATAGTAGCCGGTGGACACGTCGTAGGTGGGATGCCTGGTCACCCGGGCGCAGTCCCGGCAGCGCGCCCCCACCGGCGTCTGGATCATGCAGCGGGGGCAGATGTACTGGCCGCACTTGCCGCAGGCCAGGCCCGTCTCCACCTCGGGGTGGAAGGTGCACCGGTGAAAGCCGTACTGCGCCTCCTCCGAGGCGGCCGGCGAGGCGGCCGGCGAGGCATCCGGCGAATCGCCGGGCTGGGGCTCCACCGCCCCTCCGCAACTGGTGCAGTACCGCGCCTCGGGCCTGTTCTCCGCACCGCAGGCGCGGCATGTTATCGGGCTAGCTGACGGTCCCATCCCGTTCCCCCGGGCCCCGGTTCACCCATGCCGCGTGCTCGGCCACGTCCCGGTCCATGATCAGGCGGTTCAGGAGCACCCGCATCCTGGGGATGTCCGGCGGCATGGGGGCCAGGTTGGCATGCAGCCGCTTGAGGCCGGTCACTACGACGATGCCCGCACAGAACCACGCCACGGAAGCGGGCTCGCCCAACACGACGGCAGCCACGGGCAGGAGTAAAAGGGCGATGAGCACCCACACCCCCGAGCTCCGGAACAGCGCCCAGCCCCCTATGGCCACCGCGGCGAACACCACCAGCTCCTTCCAGGCCAGTGCGCCCAGGGCCCCTATGGCAACGCCCACGGCCCGGCCGCCCCCGAATTTCAGGAGAATCGACCAGTTGTGGCCTACCATGGACATGAGGGGCGCGCCCATGAGGGCATATGACGACCTGTCCAAGTCCAGCACGAAAATCCCGATCCACACGGGAGAAGCGCCCTTGCCGAACAACTCGAACACCCCCAGCAGGATGCCCCACCCCTTGCCGACGTTGTGGAAGACGTTGGTGCCGCCCACGTTGCCGCTGCCATAGAGACGGATGTCGATGCCCTTGACCATGCGTCCCAGGATGTACGCCGTCGGCACGGACCCAATCAGGTACGAGTACAGGTAGAGTGCGGCCAGCTCCATGGATGCTCCGCTCGTCGATACCCGGGCCCCTAGGCTGGGATGGACACCGGCCGGGTCGCCAGCTCCCGCAGCCTGTCCACCGTGTCCAGGGGCGGCCCCATGTTGCCGGGCAGGGGCTCTCCCTTGTTGCCCAACCCATGATAGTCGCTGCCTCCGCAGGCCAGCAGCCCGTGATTGGCCGCGACGGCCGCAAGCTCCCCGATCTGCTCCGGCGAGTACTGGGCGTAGTAGACCTCCATGCCGACCAGCCCCGCCCTCTTCAGCTCCTCCAGGGTCGGGTCAAGGTCCGGCATCCACCCGGGGTGCGCAACGACTGCGGCGCCCCCCCAGTCGCGGATCAGCTCCACGGCCTGCACCGGCGTGAGCTTCTCCCGCTCCACGTAAGCGGGCCCGTTTCTGCCGATGTAGGCGTCGAAGGCCTCCCGGGGCTCCTTGATGTAGCCCTTCTCCACCATGGCCAGCGCCAAGTGAGGCCGCCCCACCGCGCCCTCGCCTGCGATGGCCTGCACCCGGTCCCACTCGATCTCTATGCCCAGCTCCCCCAGCTTCTCCACCATCTTTCGCGCCCGGTCCAGCCTCCCCTCCCGGAATCGCGCCAACCGCTCCTGCACGCCGGGGTCCGTGTACTGGATGTAGTAGGCCAGGACGTGTATCTCGTTGCCGGGCACGTCGGTGCTGAGCTCTATCCCCGGCACCACACGGAGGTCCGGATAGGCGGAGGCGGCTTCCAAGGCCTCCGCCAGCCCCTCGGTGGAGTCGTGGTCCGTCACCGCCACGGCCCTGAGCCCTCGCCGGGCCACCAGCTCCATGAGCTGGGTGGGCGTCAGGCGCCCGTCGGAGGCCGTGGTGTGAAGATGGAGGTCGGCGATGGGCATCAGGCCAGGGTCCTGTCAACCCGCTGTATCCCGGTGGCCACACCCCGGTCCTCGTCCACGTCTACCAGGACCGAGTTGAGGACCACCGGCCCTGCGGCCACGGTGAGCTTTCGGGGCATCTGGGTCAGGAAGCCCCTGAGCACGCCCTCGGGCTCGCACCCGATGACCGAGTCCCGGGGCCCGGCCATGCCCAGGTCCGTGACGAAGGCGGTGCCGTTGGGCAGGATGCGGGCGTCGGCCGTGGGGACGTGTGTATGGGTGCCCACGACGGCGGACACGCGGCCGTCGAGGTACCACCCCATCGCCTGCTTCTCCGAGGTGGCCTCGCCGTGGAAGTCCACGATGACCGCCTTGGGGGCGTTGGGGCCCCCGGCCTGCTCCTCCAGCAGCCGGTCGGCCGCGCGGAAGGGGCAGTCCAGCGTGTTCATGAACACCCGGCCCATGAGGTTCAGCACCAGGGTGTCGCCGATGCGGATGTGGCCCCGGCCGGGGGCGCCTTCCGGGTAGTTGGCCGGCCGGATGAGGGGCCACTCCTCCTCGATGTACGGGACTATCTCCTTCTGCTTCCAGATGTGGTTCCCCGACGTGATCACGTCCACGTCGCTCTCCAGGAGCTCCTGGGCCGTGCCCGGGGTTATGCCGAAGCCGCCGGCCGTGTTCTCGCCGTTGGCGATGACCAGGTCGATCCCCATCTCCTGGCGGAGGCCGGGTACCAGGGCGCGCACGGCCCTGCGGCCTGGTTTTCCGATTACGTCACCTATGAGCAGAATGCGCAAGGGTACCTACACTGTCCTTTTTCCCAGCATCAACCGGGGCCCCTGCCGTCGGATCGAGACCCTCACAGCGGCGGCCCCGGCGTCAAATGCTCTCGCGATGGCCGGTCTTCCCGATGACCTGTGCCCGGGCCGGCCCCCCTACCGGGCGAACTCGACGGAGCGGGTCTCCCGGATGACCGTCACCTTGATCTGCCCCGGGAACACCAGGTCTTCCTCTATCTTCTTGGCGATGTCGCGGGCGAGGACCGAGGCGTTTCCGTCATCTATGTTGTCCGGCTTCACCATTATCCGGACTTCGCGCCCGGCCTGTATGGCGAAAGCCTTCTCGATGCCGCCGAAGCTGGTGGCCACGTTCTCCAGCGCCTCCAGCCGCTTCACGTAGTGCTCCAGGGACTCCTTCCGGGCGCCGGGCCTGGCCGCGCTGATGGCGTCGGCGGTGGCCACAAGGAACGCCTCCACGGAGCCCCTCTCCTCGTCGTGGTGCTCCATGATGGCCCTGTGCACCTCGGCGTGTATGCCGAACTTGCGGGCTATGTCCGCGCCTATCTCCGCGTGGGGCCCGTCCACCTCGTGGGTGAGGGACTTGCCGATGTCGTGGAGCAGGCCGCCGGCCTTGGATACTTCGATGTTGGCGCCTATCTCCGCGGCCAGCATGCCGGCCAGCAGGGACACCTCCACGGAGTGCTGCAGGACGTTCTCCCCGTAGCTGTACCGGTACTTCAGGCGTCCCAGCAGCTTGATCAGCTCCGGGTTGAGCCCGGCCACGCCGGCCTCGAAGACCGCCTTCTCACCCTCCCGCTCGATGGTCTCGTCCATCTCCTTGCGGGTGCGCTCCACCATATCCTCGATGCGGGCGGGCTGTATCCGGCCGTCCTGCACCAGCTTCTCCAGGGTCAGGCGCGCCATCTCCCGGCGCACCGGGTCAAAGCAGGACACGGTAACCACCTCGGGGGTGTCGTCGATGATGACATCCACCCCGGTGAGGGCTTCCAGCACCTTGATGTTCCGGCCCTCCCGCCCGATGAGACGCCCTTTCATGTCGTCGTTGGGCAGGCGGACTACGGACGTGGTGTGCTCGGACACCACGTCGGTGGCCAACCTCTGTATGGCCAGTGTAACGACCCGACGGGCCTTCTGGTCCGCTTCTTCTGCCATCTGCCGCTCTAGGTCGTAGTAGCGGCGGGCAAGCTCGTGCTTCATCTCATCTTCGGACTTCTTGAAGATGATGTCCCGGGCCTCAGCCGCGGTCAGACGAGCGACTTCTTCCAGCTGCCTGAGTTGTTGGGCCTTGATCTCTTCGATCTCTTGCTTGTGGGTCTCCAGGTCCCGTTCTCTGGTGCCGAGGGCCTCCTCTTGACGTTCCAGGCTCTCGGTCCTTCGCTCCAGGCTCTCCTCTCTCTGGAGGTGTCTCTTCTCCTGTCTCTGAAGCTCCCGTCGCCTCTCCTTGAGGTCCGACTCCACCGAAGAACGGGTCTTTAGGGCATCTTCCCTGGCCTCGAGGAGGAGCTTCTTCTTCTCCTCCTCGGCCTCGGTTAGTATCCTCTGGGCTTCCTCTCTAGCAGCTTTAGAGCGTCCAGCACCCGCTAGGCCGGCAAGGAATTTAAGGATGTTCAACCCGATCACCCTTCCTTTCCGCCTAGGCAAAATGGTTCAGGGGTCTTCCCGCCCCTGACCAAATCATCATAACCGTGACCCCCATGAGTGTCAAGGAGAACGGCGCCCGCCATAGGCGTGTCCGGAGCGTGGCAGGCACTGCGGAGTAGGCACGGAGTGTCGCCTGTGATACCATGTTTTTCGGCGGGCCGGCGCCCGGAGCGCGGGCCCCTCCGAGGTGACATGGGTGGTCCATGACAACGGCCAGGGAAGGGCCCTCCGGGACCTGCGGCTGCTGGAGGGTGAGCGCATCGAGGACCGGTTCGTCCCGGACACCGGGTCCGTCCCCGACACGCCGGCCAGCGGACCGCTGCTGGTCCTGACCAGCCACCGGATCATCTCCTTCAAAGACGGTGACGGCGACAAGAGTGCTTCGGCCGCTGTCGTCGCCGAGCTGCAGGGGGTCTCAGTCAAGGCCAACACCAGGGGGCTCCGGGACCTGGTCCAGGGCCTGTTCCTGGTGCTGGGAGGCATTCTCAGCTACATAGTCCTGGGGTACATCCTGGACGGCATAACCGTAGCCCTGGCCCTGGGCGCGGCCATCGCCCTCGTCGGTGTCCTCTTCATCGGCAAGTACCTGATCTGGGAGGAAGACGGCAGCGTCACCTTCGTCGCGGGCGGTTGGCAGACGTCCTTCACCTACCAGAACGACCGGGCAAGCTCGGACCTGTACAGGCTGATCGACAGGTGCTTCCAGCTAAAGCTCGACACCGAAGACGCGGCGCCAACCCATCAGCCCGACACGCACCCCGAGGAAGCGCCCGTCCTGGCGCCATCCACCGTGGCCCTTCCGGATGCGGAGGCGGCGCCGGCCACCATGGCCCTAACGAATGCAGAAGAGGGGGCGGAGGCGACCCCGGCCGCCGTGGAGCCCCTGGGAGTGGTCGACGGACCGCCCCAATCCCCGTCGGAGGGGCCAACGGAGCCTTCGCGCGCCGCCAACGACGCGGCCCGCGGGGTCTACCGGCCCTCGTGGAGCCGGAGCGGCACGGGCAACGACCCATGGCCCCCGCCCCGCACCGGGACTGGCTGAGCCGGCGCCCCGCGTCAACACCCCCAGGGTCAACACCCCGGGCCAGCTCCCCGGATCAACGCCCCGATCAACCCAGGGAAAGGCCCGGGTCCACGTCGATGTCCGGGGGGTCCCCGCCCCGCAGCTCCATCTGGAACCGGGCGCACGCAGCGATCATGGCCCCGTTGTCCGTACACAGCACCGGACGCGGTATCAGCGCGGGCACCGGGGCCGCCTCAGCCATGCGCTTTCTCAGCAGCGCGTTGGCGGTCACGCCTCCCCCGAGGACGATGCCCCTGGCGCCCCACTTCTCCGCGGCATCCACTGTCTTGCGCACCGCGACGTCCACCACCGACTCCTGGAAGGCCGCGGACAGCTCCCTGACCACACGGTCCAGCCGCTCCGCCGGGACGGAGGTCGGGTCGGGATAGACCTGGGCGGCCTGGGCCATGTGCAGCAGGGCGGTCTTCACGCCGCTGAAGCTGAAGTCCAGACTCCCCCTCAGCCAGGCGCGGGGCAGCCTCTCCTCGCCCAACGCTCCCTCGGACGCCTTCTGTATCTCGGGGCCTCCGGGGAAACCCAACCCCAGGATGCGGGCCGCCTTGTCAAAGGCCTCACCCGCGGCGTCGTCCCGCGTCCTGCCCAGGAGGCGGTACTCGCCGTGGCCCTCCATCAGCACCAGGTCCGTGTGGCCTCCCGAGGCGATCAGGCACACCAGGGGGAAGCCCGGAGACTCCGCCGGGTCCTCCGGGGGGTCCGCCTCCCGGGGATGGAGCCAGGCAGCGTATATGTGCCCCTCCAGGTGATTGACTCCCAGGAAGGGGACTCCCAGCGACAGGGCAAGGGACTTGGCGAAGTTGACCCCCACCAGCAGGGCCCCGGCCAGACCCGGGCCGTGGGTCACCGCAACGGCGTCCACGTCCTCGAAGGAGACCCCCGCGTCCTCCAGGGCCCGGTCCACCGTGGGCGCGATGTCGATCACGTGCTGCCGGGAGGCAACCTCGGGTACGACGCCGCCGTACTGGGCGTGTATCTTCACCTGGGATGCGATGACGTTGGAGAGCAGGCGCCGCCCGTCCTCCACCACCGAGGCCGCCGTCTCGTCGCAGGATGTCTCTATGCCAAGTATCTTCATGTCCGCACCGTGCATGATAGGCCCGTCGTCACGCCCCGTCAACGACGGGTGCCGTCCCAAAATCCCCCCCTAGCCGATCTGGGGAGTAGGATAGCCCCGGGACCAGGGGAGGAGGGTGTGGAGGAGGGTATCGACGTCGGGCTCGGCGCCCCGGCTGAGACACCTCTCCAGGTATTTGTGGACCGCCATGAAGGTGGGTAGCCCGTAGCCGGCGGAGACCACACGGTCTATGAAGGCACGACTGTTGGGCGGGGCGAGGCGCTCGACCAGGGCGGCGTGGTACTGGATACAGTACTCGTAGACCAAGCGGTATAGGCGCAGGAGGGCGAGGGGGCGGGCCATCTTCCTGCGGAGTGCGTTGACGCGGGCTCTGAGTGCATTCATATCAGTGTTCTCCTGGCTGAGTCTTGTCGGGTGGGACGATGGGGGCTCTCCATGCCGGAAATTTTCAGTTTCCCTCTCATTTCCTCTCATTTTCTCCCATTTAGCCCTCACGCCGTCCCTCTCCCACATGGAGAGGGAGAATGGATAGGTGGGCCCTCACCCCTGCCCTCTCCCGAGGGAGAGGGAGACCGGATAGGTATTATGGTAGGACAAGGTTGGGTGGTTGGGAAGGAGCGAGTGTCACCGGGATGACGGCGTGGAGGGCGAAGATGTTTTCTCCTGTTGGAGGGAGATTCGGGGCTGTTGGAGGGGAGCCTCGGGCCTGTCCGGTTGCCCCCCGGCCGGCAATGTCTTAACATTTCCTTAAGAGGCCCCTGGCTACAATTACCAGAGGGGCGGTGCAAGAGGGCCGGCGGGAGGTCAGGCCGTGGCATCCAGGCGCAGAAGGGTCCTGGTCGTCGAGGACGACCCCAAGACCTCGGAGATCATCCGCCTCTACCTGGAGGGGGACGGATACCAGGTCCTATCGGCCTGCGACGGCGCCCGGGGGCTGGAGATGGCCCTCCAGGAGGACCCCGACCTTGTGGTGCTGGACCTGCTGCTGCCCGGCCTGGACGGCAGGCAGGTGTGCCGGGCCATCAGGAACGAGTCAGACGTCCCCATCATCATGCTTACCGCCCTCACCACCGAGGCCGACAAGCTGGAGGGGTTGGACATCGGCGCCGACGACTACGTGACCAAGCCCTTCAGCCCGCGGGAGCTCGTCGCGCGGGTGAGGGTCGTGCTCCGGCGCACCACCGAGGACTGGCTGGACATCGGCCCGAAGCGGATCGACTACGGGCAGCTCAGGATAGACTTCCCCCGCCACAAGGTCTGGGTCGACGAGAAGGACGTTCACCTGACCCCCACCGAGTTCCGCATCCTCGCCGTGATGGCCAGGGAGAGCGGGCGCGTGTTCAGCCGGACCCAGCTCGTCGACCGGGCGCTGGGCTACGACTACGACGGCATGGAGCGGACGGTGGACGTCCACGTCCTCAACCTCCGCCGGAAGATAGAGGCCGACTCCAACAAGCCCCGGTACATAAAGACCGTCTACGGCATGGGCTACAAGTTCGAGGGCTAGGCCGTTGCTGTACAGCATCCGCTGGCGGCTCCTCCTCAGCTTTCTGCTGGTCATAGCAGTGACCCTGGGCATGGCAGCCCTCTTCGTCAGCCAGGCCGCCAGCGCGGAGCTGGAGCGGTTCCAGACACAGAACGATGCCATCCGGTCCGAGCGGCTCAGGGCCATGCTGGCGGAGCAGTACGCCGAGCACCAGAGGTGGCACGCCGCCCAGGAGATACTGGAGGGGATCGGTCAGATCTACTCCCAGCGGGTGGTGGTGGTCAACAACAGGGGCCAGGTGGTGGGCGACTCCCGCCGGACCCTCATGGGCCGGGTGATCCTGCCCCACATCGGAAGCGAGCTGGAGCTGACCGTGATGGGGCCCGGGGGCAACATGGGCACCATGCTGGTCAACCCGGACCCGCTGCCCGGCGACACCCAGGCGCCGCTGCCCGAGGCCAACCTGCCCTCCATCAACCGGTTCCTCATCTGGAGCGGGCTGCTGACCGTCGGCCTCGCCGCGGTCCTGACCTTCCTCCTGTCCAGGCGCATCCTCGCGCCGGTGGAGGGGCTCTCCCGGGCGGCCAAGGCCCTGGCCCGGGGCGAGTTCTCCCGGCGGGTATCGGTCACCTCGAGGGACGAGGTGGGGGAGCTGGGCCGGACCTTCAACGCCATGGCCGCGGAGCTGGCCACCACCGAGGAGATGCGGCGCGGCATGGTGGCCGACGTGGCCCACGAGCTGCGCACCCCCCTCTCCAACATCAGGGGCTACCTGGAGGGCATCAGGGACGGCGTGGTATCCGCCAACCCCGGCACGCTGGCCTCCATGCACGAGGAGGTGCTGCTGCTGACCCGCCTCATAGACGACCTCCAGGAGCTGGCCCTGGCCGAGTCGGGACAGATGCACCTGTACCTCCAGCCCTGCGACCTGGCCGACCTCACCAGGCGAGCCGCCGCGGGAGTGCAGCCCAACGCGGAGTCCAAGGGGATCACCCTGACCACGGACATAGCCGGAGAGGCGCCCGTGAACGCCGACCCGGAGCGCATAGGCCAGGTGCTGCGGAACCTCCTGGCCAACGCGGTCAACTACACCGACTCCGGCGGCTCAGTAAGGGTGGTCCTTCGCCGCATGGAGGACCTCGCCCAGGTCCGCGTCGAGGACACGGGACCCGGCATCGCCGAAACGGACCTTCCCCACGTGTTCGAGCGTTTCTACAGGGTGGACAAGTCCAGGTCCCGCTCCACCGGCGGCGTCGGCCTTGGCCTGACCATCGCCAGGCGACTGGTGGATGCCCACGGCGGGAGCATGGCGGTCGAAAGCGCCGTCGGCGAGGGCAGCACCTTCAGCTTCACCCTGCCCCTGCACGAGACCCAGGCCTAAGACGCCCCAACAACCCTCGCCACCACCCACCCCGCGGCGCCCATGGGCGTGCTGTGACAACCTCCGCTTGACCGGTCCATCGGGCCGCGTATATATTCCCTCCATGATCCCCCCCTGCACGCGTACGACCCCATCCGAGCGGCCCTGACGTGGCCGTGCCCGACCTCCGCTTCGGCGCCACCCTGGGCCTGGGCCTGGAAGAGACGGCCGCCGAGGCCCGCTGGCTGCAGGACCTGGGCTACGACTACGTGGGCGCGGGCGAGCACTTCATGCGGGGAGACCCCCCGGGCCCCTCCGCGGCGGCCCTGTCGGTGCTGGGCGTGGCCGCCGGGGCCACCGACCGGATACGCCTCGTCTCCTCGGTGGTGCTCCTGCCCTTCTACCACCCCACCGTGCTGGCCAAGCTGGCGACCACCGTCGACGTGGCCTCCAACGGCCGTCTCACCCTGGGAGTGGGCGTTGGAGGCGAGTTCCCGGTGGAGTTCGACGCCGCCGGGATCTCGGTGCGCCAACGGGGCAGCCGGAGCAACGAGTGCCTGGAGGTGCTTCGAGGGCTCTGGGCCGGGGAGCGGGTGACGTACCGGGGGCGCCATTTCCAGTTGGACGGCGTCGGCATCTCTCCGCCCCCGGCCCAGTCCCCCCATCCGCCCGTGTGGGTGGCCGGCCGCCGGGACGCCGCCATGCGGCGCGCCGCCCGGCTGGGGGACGGCTGGCTGCCCTACCTGTACAGCCCGGACAGGTACCGCCGCAGCGTAGACGCCATCGGCGAGATGGCCGCCGCCGAGGGCCGGGACCTGTCAGGCTTCCAGTGGGCCGACTTCCAGTTCATCTCCATTGCCGACTCGGTGGAGGAGGCCGCCGAGAGCGCGGCCCGGTCCCTGGGCCTCCAGTACCGGTACTCGGGGGACTTCCGGGACATCGTGGGAAGGTACTGCGTCCTGGGCCCGCCCGAGGAGTGCGTCCGGCAGCTCCGCGAGTACGTGGACGCCGGGGCGCGCCACTTCATCCTGAGCTGGGCCTGCGGCCGCGAGGACCGGGCCCGGCACGCGGAGATTGCGGCCATGGAGATCATTCCCCGGCTCCGCGGATAGGCGGGACGGGCGGCGGGCGACGGTCCTTGGGGCAAGAGCCCACCCCCACAGCAACAACCGGAGGTGCAACATGGCAGGAATCTGGCCCGGCGAGACCCAGTGCGTGGCGATGCTCAGCTTCGACGTGGACGGCGTGTCGTCGTGGATCCGGCGCAACCCCGACCACGCCAGGCTGCCCAGCCTCATGTCCATGGCGGAGTACGGGCCCAGCGTGGCCACCCCCCGCATACTGGACCTGCTGGACGACCACGGGATCAAGGCCAGCTTCTACATCCCCGGCTACGTGGCCGAGACCCACCCCGACATGGTGAGGGACATCGCCCGGCGGGGCCACGAGATCGGCCACCACGGGTACATGCACGAGCCCCCGGCCACCATGGACGCGAAGGAAGAGGAGGAGGTGCTGAAACGGGGCATCGGCATCCTGGAAGACCTGGTGGGGGAGCGGCCCACGGGATACCGCTCGCCGAGCTGGGAGCTGAGCGAGGTGTCGCTGGAGCTGCTGGCAGCCTACGGCTTCGCCTACGACACCAGCCTGATGGGGGACGACGCGCCCTACACGGTCGACACCTCCAGGGGCCCCCTGGTGGAGATCCCCACGCACTGGATACTGGACGACGCACCCCACTTCGTGTACGCGCCGGCGGCCCAGCGCACCAGCCCCATGAAGAGCCCCAACGAGATCTACGATATCTGGGCCGCCGAGTTCGACGGCCTCTACAGGTACGGCAGGTCCTTCAACCTCACCATGCACCCCCAGTTCATAGGCCGCCCGGGGAGGCTCCTCATGCTGGAGCGGCTCATCGCCTACATCCGCTCCCATCCCAACGTCCCATTCATGCGCCTGACGGATGTGGCGCAGGTATGGGCGGGCCGCTAGGACCCGCTGGTCCATTCCAGCCAGTCATTCGGGCCCCTGGGCCGCAATCCAGGGTCGGGGTGGGGAGCACGTGGACTCTCCCGCACGCAGGTATGATGACGAGGGTTGCTGCGAGACATTCTCATGGCGACGACATGATGCGTGGGAAACTACCCAAGAGTCTCGACGAGGCGAATGATTCTCCCAAAGGGCCAGATGCAACGCGGCGCGACGATGGCCGGGGTCGTCCTGGCCCTGCTGGCCGCCGTCTTCCTGACGCTGCACCTCACGCTGTCCGACGACCACGCCGGCAGGGCCGGGAGCCTGGCGGGGATCGTCCAGGCCGCCGTCACCGTTCTGGCCATCATCGGCGGCGGGGCCTTCGCCGCCTACAAGTGGCAGGTGTTCAGGGCCTACGCACCCCATCTGACCATCTCCCACAGGGTGTCCCACAGGCCCATCGGCGACAGCTACGTCCACATCGACGTGACCGCGACCCTGCAGAACAGCTCCAAGGTGCGGATAGAGCTGCACGAGGGCTTCTTCCGCCTGCAGCAGATAGCGCCGATGTCCGACGAGGAGGTGGAGGCCCTGTACGCCCAGGTGTTCGTCGACCAGGAGCACGACTACCTCCAGTGGCCCACCGGCGACGAGGCCCGGCGCACCTGGGACAAGGACGAGCTGATCGTGGAGCCGGGCGAGGTCCATCGGGAGACCTTCGAGTTCATAGTCTCGAGGGAGGTCAGGGCGGTCATGGTCTATACGTACTTCTACAACCCCGGGGCCTCCCGGACTCTCGGATGGGGCACGGCCACGGTCCATGATATGATTGGGGTTAGCTGATACGCCGCCGTTACGGGGGGTTGCATGCCGTCCAAGGACGCCAACGACACGAGAGAAGTGACGAGAGGAATGGAGCCAAGAGTAGCGCCTTCGAGGCTTGTGGACTCCGACACCCCGCCCGGAGAGGCCCCCGGGGCGGCCAAGGTGGAGGTCCACGGGTCGGGGCCGAGGATGGCCCCTCCCAAGCCCCAGGGGTCGCGCAAGCCGCCGGGCCACAGGCTGCCCGGGAAGCCGGAGTAGGCCCTTCCTCCTAGCCCCGCAGGTCCGGCTGCCTGGCGGCCCGGACCTCGTCCAGACGCGACACCGGCGTGGTGTGGGGCGCCCCAGTCACCAAGCCCGGGTCCTCGGTGACCTCCCGGTCGATGGCCCTCATGGCCTCGATGAAGGCGTCCAGGGTCTCCCGGCTCTCGGTCTCGGTGGGCTCTATCATCAGCGTCTCGTCCACGATGAGGGGGAAGTACATGGTCGGCGCGTGGACGCCGTAGTCCAGGAGCCGCTTGGCTATGTCCAGCCCCCGGGCGCCCCTGGCCTTCTGGTCCCTGGCCGACACCACGACCTCGTGCATGCAGCGGCGGTCGTAGGGCACATGGTAGGTGCCCCGCAGGCCCTGCAGCAGGTAGTTGGCGTTCAGCACCGCGTTGCCGCTCACCTCGGTCAGCCCCGTGTTGCCCATGCTGCGTATGTAGGTGTAGGCCCGCACCAGCACGCCGAAGTTGCCCTGGAACCCCGACACCCGCCCTATGGACTTGGATGGCTCGACCAGGGAGAAGGTCTCCCGGCCGTCGGAGTCGGACCGCTCCACCACCGGGGCAGGCAGGTAGGGGGTCAGCTCCTCGCTGGCACACACCGGCCCGGCCCCGGGGCCCCCGCCCCCGTGGGGCGTGGTGAATGTCTTGTGCAGGTTCAGGTGGACCACGTCGAACCCCAGGTCGGCGGGCTTGGCCCGCCCCAGCAGGGCGTTCATGTTGGCCCCGTCGCCGTACACCAGGCCGCCGGCCCGGTGGACCGTGTCGCACAGCTCCTGGATGTTGGTGTTGAACAGGCCCAGGGTGTTGGGCTGGGTTATCATCAGGCCCGCCAGCCGCGAGTCGGCCACGGCCGCCAGCGCCTCCCTGTCCATGTTGCCGCTGGAGTCCGAGGGTATGGTCACCACCTGGAACCCGGCCATGGCCGCCGACGCCGGGTTGGTGCCGTGGGCGCTGTCGGGGATGGCCACGGTTGTACGCTGGGTCTCCCCCCGGTCCAGCAGCGCCGCCCGGATCATCAGCATGCCGCAGAACTCCCCCTGGGCCCCGGCCAGGGGCGACAGGCCGACTGCATTGGTGCCGGTGATCTCCGCCAGGTACCCCTGCAGGGTGTGGAGCAGCTTCAGGGCTCCCTGCACCGTCTCGGGGGGCTGGCGGGGGTGCAAGCCCGCGAACCCGGGGAGGAACGCCATCTCGTCGTTCACCTTGGGGTTGTACTTCATCGTACAGCTCCCCAGGGGATAGAAGTTGGTGTCGATGGAGAAGTTCAGGTGGCTGAGGAGGGTGAAGTATCGGACGACCTGGGGCTCGGTCACCTCGGGCATCCTCAGCTCGTCCCGCAGGAGGGCGGCGTCCAGGGCCGGCTGGGATGGAACGTCCAGGGAGGGCAGGTTGGCCCCCACCCTGCCCGGCACGCTGCGCTCCATCAGGGTGCGGCGGTCCATGCCGTCGCTGCGCGTCATTGCCCGGCCCCCGCGGCCAACGCCGACGCCAACTCCTCGATGTCCCCGCGGCTGTTCATCTCGGTGACGCACAGGACCATGCCGTTGGGGACCCTGTCGCTCACGTCGAGGCCGCCTATGATGTTGCGCTCCAGGAGCCCCCGGTTGATCTCGGCGGGCGGCGCCGGGCACTGGACGGTGAACTCGTTGAAGAAGGGCGCGTCCATGGGGAGGCTGAACCCCGGTATCTTCTCGATCAGCGAGGCCGCGTAGTGGGCCTTGTGGTAGGACAGCTCCGCCACGCGGCGCAGTCCCGCCTTGCCCAGGGCCGCCATGTACACCGTCGCGGCCAGGGTCATCAGCGCCTCGTTGGTGCAGATGTTGCTGGTGGCCCGCTCCCTTCTTATGTGCTGCTCCCTGGTGCTCAGGGTGAGCACGTAGCCCGTCCTGCCCTCGCTGTCGACGGTCTTGCCGGCGATGCGGCCCGGCATCTGGCGGATGTTTCTCTGGCGGGCGGTGAACAGGCCCAGGTAGGGGCCGCCGTAGCTCGGGGGTATGCCCAGGGCCTGACCCTCGCCAGTCACGATGTCCGCCCCGTAGTCGCCCGGGGGCTTCAGCATGCCCATGGCCACCGGGTTGGCGGACACGGCCAGCAGCGCGCCCTTCCCGTGGGCCTGGGCTTCGATGCGGGCCAGGTCGTGGAGGCATCCGAAGAAGTTGGGGTACTGGACCATGACGCAGGCCGTCTCGTCGGTCACATCCAGGGCTGCTGGGTCGGTCTCGGTGACGTCGACGCCCAGTCCCTGGGTGTACGCCCGGACCACCTGCCGGTACGAGGGGGATACCGTGTCCAGGATGACGACCTTGTTGCGCCCCGTCACGCGGCACGCCATCAGCGCCGCCTCGGCCAGGGCCGACGCACCGTCGTACATCCCGGCGTCGGATACCTCCATCCCGAAGAGGCTGCATATCATCGTCTGGAAGTCGTACGTGACCTGCAGCGTCCCCTGGCTGACCTCCGGCTGGTAGGGAGTGTACGCCGTCAGGAACTCCCCGCGGGTGATGATGGCCCTCACGATGCTGGGGCTGAAGTGGTTGTAGGCGCCGCCGCCCAGGAAGGACACAGAGCCAGCCAGGCTCCGGTTGGAGTCCGCCATGGACTGGAGCTCCCGCTTGAGCTCCAGCTCCGAGAGGGGCGCGGGGATGTCGAGGGCGGGGTTGCGCACGCTGGCCGGTATGTCCTGGAACAGGTCGTCGACGGAGGCCGCGCCCACCGCCTCCAGCATGCGGGCGCGGTCGTCCAGCGTGTTGGGTATGTAGTGGAAGGCGCGGTCCGGGGCGTTGGGCGGCTCTCGTGTCATGGAGCGGCTCGGCAGTTCATGTGTGGAGCCCCGGGAGTCCGCCCGCCCCGGCCCACCTTAGTGGGAGGTCTCTTCCAAAAACGCCGAGTACTCCTCGGCGCTCAGGAGGCGTTCCAGCTCGGCGGCGTCCTCCAGCCTCATCCGCAGGAGCCACCCCTTGCCGCTGGGGTCCTCGTTGACCAGCTCAGGGTGGTCGATGGCCTCCTGGTTCACGTCCACCACCTCGCCGGTCACCGGGGAGAACAGGTCCGAGACCGCCTTCACCGACTCGATCTCGCCCAGCTTGGCGAACTGCTCCAGCCGGGCGCCCGCCGCTGGAAGGTCAAGGTACACCACGTCCCCGAGCTGGTCCTGGGCGTAGTGGGTGATTCCCACCAGGGCGTCGGAGCCCTCCTCCGGCTTCACCCACTCGTGCTCTTTGGTATACCTGCGGTCGTCGGGTATCATGCGCTGGACTCTCTGGTGTAGAAGGGCAGGGAAACGACCTCGGCTTCGGCGAGTCTACCGCGGATGTCTATCTGGAGCGGGCTTCCGGCTCCCGCGAATCCACTGAGAACATAGCCCATCGCAACGACTCTGTCAAGGGTCGGAGACTGGGTGCCGCTGGTCACGGTCCCCACCTGGTCGCCGCCACTGAGGATCGGATAGCCGTGCCTGGCCAGGCTTCGTCCCTGGACGTTCAGCCCCACCAGCCGCCTGGGAGGGCCCTCCTCGTTCTGCCTCCGGAGGACCTCCGCCCCGACGAACTCCTTGTCCAGCCGGACGAAGCGCTCCAGGCCCGCCTCGATGGGCGTCGTGGTGGTGTCTATGTCGTTGCCGTGGAGGCTCAGCCCCGCCTCCAGCCGGAGCACGTCCCGGGCGCCGAGGCCGCAGGGAGCGCCCCCGGCCTCCATGAGCGCCCGCCAGACGTGGGCTGCGTCCGCGGCTTCGACGATCAGCTCGAAGCCGTCCTCCCCGGTGTACCCGGTGCGCCCCACGAAGGCCGGCCGCGACGCCACAATCCCCTCGGTGTAGGAGAAGAAGCGCATCCGCGACGTATCCACGTCGCCGGCCGCCTCCAGCAGCCCAGGGGTGGCGGGCCCCTGGAGGGCGATCATGGCCGTGGCCTGGGTGCGGTCCTCGATGGACACGCCCGGGAACTTCTCCTGGGCCCAGCGGCGCATCCACGGCACCACGTACTGCCGGTTGGAGGCGTTGCAGACCAGCAGGTACCGCTCCTCGTCCACCCGGTAGTAGACCGTGTCGTCGATGATGCCGCCCTCCTCGTTGCAGATGAGGGCGTAGCGGGCCCTGCCCTGGCGCAGGTTGGAGGCGGTGTGGGTGACGACCCAGTCCAGGAAGGCGGGGGCGTCGGGGCCCGATATCCCCAGGCGTCCCATGTGGGAAACGTCGAAGAGCCCCGCCCTGGAGCGCACCGCCCGGGTCTCGGCCAGGATGCCGGTGTACTGCACCGGCATGTCCCAACCGGCAAAGGGGACCATCCTCGCGTTCAGCGACGTGTGCGTACCGTGAAGGGGCGTCCTATTGAGCTGTTCGGCCAAGACTCGGCTCCTGCAACTAGTTGTCGGCGTGGGCGGGGGACCCGCCCTCCGCCGCGGCCCCCTGCAGGCCGTAGTTGATGTCGTACAGGCGGCTGTAGGCGCCGCCCCGCTCCAGCAGCTCCTCGTGCCGGCCCACCTCCAGCACCCGGCCCTGGTCCAGCACGACGATCACGTCGGCGTTGCGTATGGTGGAGAGGCGGTGGGCGATGACTATCGACGTGCGGCCCTGGAGTATCCCCTTCAGGGCGCTCTGGATCACCAGCTCCGTTTGCGTGTCGATGTTGGCGGTGGCCTCGTCCAGGACCAGGATGCGCGGGTTGCTGACGATGGCCCGGGCGAAGCTCAGGAGCTGCCTCTGGCCCACGCTGAGGTTGGTCCCCCGCTCGGCAAGCTCGGACTTGTAGCCGTTGTCCAGGGCCATGATGAAATCATGGGCCCCCACGGCCTTGGCAGCCTCCACCACGTCCTGGTCCGTGGCCTCCTCGTGGCTGTAGCGTATGTTCTCCTCCACCGTTCCCGAGAAGAGGAAGGGCTCCTGAAGCACCATGCTCATCTGGCCCACCAGGGACCTGCGCTTCACGTCCCGGACGTCGTAGCCGTCGACGGTGATGCGTCCCTCGGTGACGTCGGCGAACCTGGTCAGGAGGGTGACGAAGGTGCTCTTGCCCGCCCCGGTGGCCCCCACCAGCGCCACCGTCTGGCCGGGGTTGAAGTGCAGGTCCACGTCCTTCAGGACGTCAACGCCGGGCACGTAGTGGAAGCTGACGTTCTCGTACCTGATCTCTCCCCTTATCGGGGGCATGTCTCCCGCCTCGGGCTTGTCCATCACCTCGGGCTTCAGGTCCACCACCTCGAAGATCCGCACGCCGGCGGCCATCCCCCGCTGGAGCTGGGTGTACTGCATGGTCAGGTGGCGGACGGGCTCGAAGAAGCGCTGTATCCACATGGGAAAGGCTATCAGCACCCCCCAGTCTATGTCCTGGTCCAGGGCCATGATCCCGCCATATACGACGACCACTCCGAACCCGAATCCGATGAGCAGCTCCACCACAGGCTGGAGGCCCCCCGAGAAGCGGCTGGCCTGCATGTTGGCGTCCAGGTGCTCGTAGTTCAGCTCGTCGAAGTGCTTGAGGTTCTCCCCCTGCCGGTTCAGGCTCTCAACTACCCTGACGCCGGTGATGTTCTGGTTGTACTCCCCGTTGACCATGGCGATGGCCCGGCGGATGCGGATGAACGACCGGCGGGCGAACTTCTGCCAGTAGGCCAGGATGATGAACAGCACCGGGATGACACTCAGGCACACCAGGGAGAGGCGCAAGTCCACCAGCCCTACAAAGGGCAGTATCACCGCCATCAACAGCACTATGCCCACCAGGCTGAGGATGTCCGAGAGGCTCAGCACCATCAGCTCAAAGGTCTCGGTGAGCTGGATGACGTCGCTGGAGAGGCGCGACATTATCCGGCCCACGGGCGTGCGGTGGAAGAAGGACGGCGACAGCTCCTGGAGATGGCCGAACATGTGGGTGCGCAGGGCGTAGAGGATGCTCTGGCCCAGCTTGGGCATGTAGATGAACTGGCATGTACATGGCGCCGAAGGTCATCAACGCCGACGCCAGGAAGGCGATGCCGATGACGTGGAGCCGCCACACCTCTCCGCTGTTGATCCCCCAATCGATGCCCAGCAGCACGATCAGGGGCACGGTCACGTTGCCCAGGGTATAGAGGGATACCGCCAGAAGCGAGAGTGCGACCTCTTTCTTGAAGGGCTTGAGATAGGACGCCAGCCGGGTGACCACCCTGTGGTCGTAGGCGCTCCCCACGATCCCCTCGTCGGTCAGGTTGTCCATGGTCGGGGCGTGCATGGATCCGGCGTTCATGCCCCGCATGTTGCCCAACATGCCCCCGAAACCGGCGCCACCGCCCCCGGCGTGCATCTAGCCGCCCCCTCCGTTGGCCCCGCCCAGGGCCTCCCTGGCCAGGGGCCCCGATGGCATGGGCGCGTCCAGCAGGACCTCCTCCTGGGGCCGGAGCTGCAGGTCGTATATCTCCCGGTAGAGCCCGCCCCTGGCCATCAGCTCCAGGTGGCTGCCCTCCTCCACGATCTCGCCGTTCTTCAGGACCAGGATCAGGTCGGCCTCCCGCACCGTGCTCAGCCGGTGGGCGATGACGAAGGTGGTCCTGCCCTTCATCACCTCCACCATGGCCCGGTGTATCTGGCGCTCCGTCTCCACGTCCACGCTGGAGGTGGAGTCATCCAGGATGAGCACGGGCGGGTCCAGGAGTATGGTCCTGGCGATGGAGAGGCGCTGCCTCTGCCCGCCGGAGAGGGTCGAGCCCCGCTCCCCGACCCAGGTATCGTACCCGTAGGGCAGCTCCTCGATCTGCCCGTGGAGCTGGGCCACCTTCGCCGCCAGGGTTACGTCCTCCTCGGAGGCGTCCACCGCGCCGTAGGCTATGTTGTCCCGCACCGTGGCGCTGAACAGGTACACGTCCTGCTGCACGATGCCCACGTTCCTGCGGAGGGAGGCCAGGGTGAACTCCCGGATGTCCCGCCCGTCGATGGTGATCCGGCCGCCCGTCACGTCGTAGAACCGGGGCAGCATGTTCACGATGGTGCTCTTGCCACTCCCCGGGGCCCCCAGCAAGGCGATCACCGAGCCGGGGGAGGCGGATATGTTGACGTTCCTCAGGGCTGGCGCGTCCCCTCCGTAGGAGTCCCCGTAGGAGAAAGTCACATTCTCGAAGCGGACGTGGCCGGCGGGGCGGCCCATCTCCCGGGCGTCGCGCCGCTCCACCACCGGGGACTGGGCGTCCAGCACGTCGAAGAGCCTGGTGCCCGAGGATACGGCCCGGGAGAAGCTGCTGATGATCTGGGGGGTCATGGCGTACGGGGAAGGTGAGCTGGTTCATCAGCAGGAGGAACATGGCCAGGTCATCGGGCCCCAGGTCGCCCCGGACCACCTCCCAGCCCCCATACCAGATAATCAGGCCCAGCGCCAGGGTGAAGTAGAAGGTCATCCACGCCCCGTTGGTCCCCTGCAGCCTCTCCGACGCGAAGTACTCGGCCTGGAGGGCCCGGGCCTTGCGCCGGAACTTCCCCTTCTCGTGCTCCTCGGCGGCGAACGCCTTGACCACGTGTATGCCCGACAGGTTCTCCTGCATGACCGTGACCAGCTCGCCCATGATCTCCTGGACGTGGAGCCACATAGCCCTGAGGCGGGTCATGACCACCGTCGACCTGGCCACCAGGAAGGGCACGAAGGCCAGGGCCCTCAGGGTCAGCTCCCAGTTCAGGTAGACCAGCAGCGCGACGATGGCGCCGACCCTGACCGCCACCTCCAGGGAGCGGACCATCCCCATCATGACGAACCGCCTCACCGCCTCGATGTCCGAGGTGACCTTGGACATCAGGTTCCCCGTGTGCTCCTTGTCGTGGTAGGCGAAGCTCAGGTGCTGGAGCTTGTCGTACATGGAGTTCCGCAGGTCGTAGGAGACCTTCTGGGACAGGGAGTCCGTGGTGTAGGTGCGGCCAAAGTCGAATATCCCCCGCATGAGGCTGGCGCCCAGGAGGCCCAGGGCGAAGTAGAACAGGGTCCCCCCGCTCCACGTCCCCCAACATCAGGGAGCCGTCGTCTGCCCGGACCACGACCCTGCCGATGGCCTCTCCCAGCAGGTGGACCACCAGTAGAGAGAAGACGATGGCGGCGAAGAAGCTGAAATATGCCAGGACGAGGCGCTTCCGGTAGCGCAGGGTCATCCCGACTATTCTTCGAAGGACTTCCATATCTCAGTGCGGGCGAGGGGCCGAGGGGAGGACGGAGGGGCCGGGGGCGGCATAGCGCGGCCGGTCGAGTTTACATCCAAGCCTCAAACGGGGACATTATATTACTTTCCCGCGTCGATGTACATGCAGACCCGGGCCCCTAAACGCCCGGACTTCGTGACAACCCCTCCCCTTCCCCGCTGCCTGGCGTCACTACCCATACCCCCAAGGGTAGATTTCTCTCTCCGCTTCGCTCCGCTCGAAATGACAGGATGGGGACCGTGCAGTGGATTGGCCCCTGAATTCCGGCTCGGGGGCCGGAATGCTCGGGGGCCGGAATGACGGTGATGATACGGCGGCCTCCACCGGCGCCGCCTCCCCGTGCCCCCAAGGGCGCTCCAGTTGACACCGGGGGCAATAGGCGGTATTAATTCTCCCGACGGGAGGACCATGACCTTCGCAGCGATTCCAACGCCGGCGCCGCTGCCGGCACGGGCCATGCCGTGACCGCGGAAAAGGAGCACGCCCACGCCCACCACCACGACGGTGGGGCGGGGCTCAGAGGCAAGGCGTCCTTCATCCTGACCGGGCTCAGCGGGGGCCACGGGGTCTTCCACTGGCTGAACCACAGCTTCCTGGTGATGCTCCCCGAGGTGAAGGCCACCTTCGGGCTGGGAGCCCTGGAGGTGGGCGGCATCGCCGCGGTGCGGGAGGTCCTGTCGGGCCTCATCACCCTGCCCGGCGGCATCATCGCCGACGTTCTCCGGCGCTACTGGGGGCTGGTCCTGGCCCTGTGCATGGCCGGATTCGGCCTGGGATGGCTGGTCATGGGCGCCTCTCCGGTGTACGGCGTCCTGCTGCTGGGCATGGCCGTGGTCTCCATCTCCACTTCCCTCTGGCACCTGCCCGCCATGGCGTCCCTGTCCCACCACTTCTCCCACAGGAGGGGGACGGCCCTCTCCTTCCACGGCATAGGCGGCAACATCGGCGACGTGGCGGGGCCCGCCATCACCGGCTTTCTTCTGGTAGTCCTCGCCTGGCGGGAGGTCCTGAGCATATACGCCGTTGCCCCCGTCCTGCTGGCCTTCGTCGTCTTCTGGGCCTTCCGGGACATCGGCAAGACGGCCGACTCGGACACGCCCCGCACCGACCTGGCGGGACAGATGCGGCTGACGAGGCAGCTACTCAGGGACCCGGCGCTGTGGGGAGTGATACTGGTGGCGGGCCTGCGGGGCATGGCCTCCCTGGCCTTCTTCACCTTCCTGACCCTGTACCTGGACGAGGAAGCAGGGCTGGGCAAGGGGGCACGTGGGCTCTACTTCGGCCTGCTGGTGGCAGTCGGAGTCGTGTCCACGCCCACCATGGGGTACCTGTCCGACAGGCTGGGGCGCAAGCTGGTCCTGGTGCCGGGACTGCTGCTCCTGTGCACCCTGTCCCTGCTGATGGTGCCCTTGGGGGACGGGTTCACCCTCCCCATCATCATCGCCGCCCTCGGCCTGTTCCTGTTCAGCGACCAGCCCATCCTGACGGCGGCGGCCCTGGACATGGTCGACGAGGGCGTGGCCACCAGCACCCTGGGGGTCCTTTCCTTCTCCCGGTTCGTCATGAGCGGCGCGTCCCCCCTCATAGCCGGCGCCATGCGCGACGCCTGGGGCTTCGACGCCATCTTCTACTATGCTGCGGTGCTGTTCGCCCTGGCCGCCGCGGTCCTCACCACGGTCCCGCTGAGGAAGAGGGCCGGGCCCCCCGCCGCCCACGGCCACGCCCACTAGCCGACTTGGGCGGCCTCCAACCCGTCTTCCGCTCCGCCCTCCAACGGCCATTGCCATTACAGCGGGCTCGCGGCGCCCACCCCATCAGACCCACGAAAGCGGGAGTCCAGGCCCCCCACCCCGGGGTCCCGGCCTTCGCGGGGACGACGGGACCGTTCCCCAGCTGCGTTGACCGGCACCGGCCCATGTCATACCATGACCCGAAGCCCATGACCCAAAGCCCATGACTCAAAGGACGGAAAAGGAGGCGCTCCCATGAAGATGTACATCGGAGGACAGTGGGTCGACAGGGACGAGAAGGTCCCGGTGATCAACCCGTACAGCGGCTCCCAGGTAGACACCGTGCCCAGGGGAAGCGCCGCCGACGTGGACGCCGCCGTCACCAGCGCGGTGGCCGGGGCGGCAGTCATGGCGGACGTCCCCGCCTACCAGCGGTACACCATTCTGAAGAGGGCGGCGGACCTGCTGGCCGAGCGAACCCAGGAGTTCGCCCGCACCATAACGATGGAGGAGGGCAAGACCCTGGCCGAGGCCACCGCCGAGGTGGGCAGGGCCGTGCAGACCATGACCCTGTCGGCCGAGGAGTCCAAGCGTCTCCACGGGGAGACGGTGCCCCTGGACGCCGCCCCCGGGATCGGCGCCCACCTTCTGGGGTTCACCGTCAGGGTCCCCTGCGGCGTGGTAGCCGCCATCAGCCCCTTCAACTTCCCCCTGAACCTGGTGTGCCACAAGGTCGGGCCCGGCCTGGCCGCCGGGAACGCGGTGATCATCAAGCCGGCCAGCGACACTCCCCTGTCGGCCCTGAAGCTGACGGAGGTGCTGCTGGAGGCCGGCCTGCCTCCCCTGGCGATACAGTGCGTGACGGGGCCCGGCGGGGCCATCGGCGACGCCCTGTGCACCGACCCTCGGGTGCGCAAGATCACCTTCACCGGGAGCCGCGACGTGGGCGAGCACATCTGCCACACGGCGGGGCTCAAGAAGGTGACCATGGAGCTGGGGGCCAACTGCCCCATGATCGTCATGCCCGACGCCGACGTGGAGAAGGTCGCCCAGGCCACCGTCGCCGGGGGCTTCTCCAACGCGGGCCAGGTCTGCATATCCACCCAAAGGGTGCTGGTGGGCAGCCAGGTGTACGGGGACTACCTGGACGCGCTGAAGCCCCAGGTGGAGGGGCTTCGCACCGGCGACGGGTTGGCCGACGGGGTACAGATGGGCCCCATGATCCGGGAGTCCGACGCCGCCCGGGTGGACCAGTGGGTCCGGGAGGCGGTGGACACCGGCGCCAGGCTGGTGACGGGCGGCGACCGATCGGGGACCATGTACGCGCCGACGGTGGTGGCCGACGTGAGGCCCGAGATGCGCATCTCCTGCGACGAGCTGTTCGGGCCCGCGGTCGCCGTCACCCGCTTCGACACCATCGAGGACGCCATCGCCCTGGCCAACGACTCGGTGTACGGCTTGAGCGCGGCCCTCTACACCCAGAACCTGGACTGGGCCATGAAGTTCGTGAGACAGGTGCACTCGGGCAACCTGATGATCAACTCCAGCCCCCAGTTCCGGGTTGACCTGATGCCCTACGGAGGGCTAAAGGACAGCGGGATGGGCAAGGAGGGGCCGGGCTACGCCATCCACGAGATGACGGAGCTGAAGATGGTGGCGTTCCACTAGGCGTCTTTGGAGAGGTTGGTCAGGAACTCCTTGTTGGTCCTGGTCTTGGAGAGGCGTTCCAGCACCCGCTCGGTGGCGTCGGAGTGGCTCCCCGAGTCGCTGCCCAGCAGGGAGACCATCCGGCGCAGGAGGTACACCTGCTTGAGGGTGGTGTCGTCGAAGAACAGCTCCTCCCGGCGGGTGCCGCTGCGCTGGATGTCGATGGCGGGGAAGAAACGCCTCTCGGCCAGCCTGCGGTCCAGGTGGAGCTCCATGTTGCCGGTGCCCTTGAACTCCTCGTATATGACCTCGTCCATGCGGCTGCCGGTGTCCACCAGGCAGTTGGCTATTATGGTCAGGCTTCCCCCCTCCTCCACGTTGCGCGCGGCCCCGAAGAAGCGCTTGGGCGGGTAGAGGGCCACCGGGTCTATGCCGCCGGACAGGGTGCGGCCGCTGCTGGGCACCGCCAGGTTGTAGGCCCTGGTGAACCGGGTGATGCTGTCCAGGAGGATCACCACGTCCCTCCCGGCCTCCACCAGCCGCTTGGCCCGCTCCAGGGCCAGCTCGCCCACACGGACCTGGTCCTCGACGGACTCGTCGAAGGTGGACCCGTACACATCCCCCCTCACCGACCGGCGCATGTCCGTGACCTCCTCGGGGCGCTCGCCTATGAGCACCACCATCAGGTCGGCGTCGGGGAAATTGGCCGTGACCCCGTTGGCGATGTTCTTGAGGACCGTGGTCTTGCCGGCCTTGGGCGGCGAGACGATGAGGCCCCTCTGGCCCAGGCCGATGGGGGAGAAGAGGTCGATCATCCGGGTGGTCAGGTTCCTGGGGTCGCTCTCCAGCACTATCTGCTCGTCGGGGAAGATGGGGGTCAGGTGGTCGAACCCGGGCCTGGACCGGGCGCTCTCCGGGTTTACCCCGTTGACCTCTTCCACCCTCACCAAGCCGAAGTAGCGCTCCCCCTCCTTGGGAGGGCGGACCTGGCCGCTGACGGTGTCCCCGGTCCTGAGGGCGAACCGGCGGATCTGGGACTGGGACACGTACACGTCTCCCGCCGCGGGCCGCAGGCCGTTCTGGCGCAGGAAGCCGTAGCCCTCGCCCATGATCTCCAGGACGCCGCCGGCGATGAGCCCCTGGTGGTCGGAGAAGATCTGGAAGACGCGGTGGAGCAGGTCCTCCCGCCGGAGGTTGCCCAGCGCGCCGCCCTCGTCGGCGCCGGCGTAGCGGGCTACGTCGAGGAGCTCCTCCTTGGTCTTGCGTTCCAGGTCGGCCACGTTGATTGCCACGCGTTCGGTAGTCACCTGATTCACCTCTTGGAAGCTGTTGCCACTGAAGTCGATGTGCCACCGGCACGGAGATTGCCGGCGCGCGTCCTGTCCGGGGCATTCCCGGCGCGCGTCCCATGCGGGGGCTGGGTCACGAGGAGGCCTTCCGCCAGTCCTCGGAAAAGCGGGACTGGCCCGCGTCGGTCAGGGGGTGCTTCACCATCTGCATGAGCACGGAGAAGGGGACGGTGGCTATGTGGGCCCCCGCCTTGGCGGCCATGACGCAGTGCTGGGCGTGCCGTATGCTGGCCGCCAGCACCCTGGTCTGGATGTTGTGGGTCCTGTAGACCTGCACGATGTCCTCCACCAGGTCCATGCCTTGCTGGCCGATGTCGTCCAGGCGCCCGACGAAGGGGCTGACCGCCGTGGCCCCCGCCCGGGCCCCCAGCAACGCCTGGTTCACGGAGAAGCACAGGGTCTGGTTCACCTTGATGTCGTGGGAGGTGAGGACGGACATGGCCTCGATGCCCGCCTGGGTGCTGGGGAGCTTTACCCAGGGGTCCGGTATCCAGGTGGCGATGTCCCGCCCTTCGGTTATCATGCCCTCCACGTCGGTGCTGACGACCTCCACGGAGATGGGGCCGTCGATGATGCCGGCGATCTCCTCCACCGAGCGCCGGTAGGCCTCCAGCCTTCCGATGCCCTCTTTGGCCGCCAGCGACGGGTTGGTCGTAACCCCCGTTACGACGCCCATCCTGGCGCCCTGCCTGATCTCGTCTATGTTAGCGGTGTCGAGGAATAGCTCCATCGGGGACCTCTCGTTGGGTAGTCCGGGCCGGGGCGGCCGGGGCCCGCCCCGGGGCATGGAGGGGCCGTGGAGTCGGGCCCTGGCGGGTCTCCGTTACCTGGAGGGGGCGGGTGAGGAGGTTGAGGTGCATGGGCGGTACGCTCAGATGGGGAGGGCCGGTTGGGCTCCTTCTCGAAGGGTGTCCTTGGCGGCCGCCACCAGCTCCCGGAAGAGGGGGTGGGGCCTGTTGGGCCTTGAGAGGAACTCGGGATGGAACTGGACCCCCAGCATGAAGGGGTGGTCCACCACCTCGGTGATTTCCACCAGCTTGCCGTCGGGGGACACGCCCCCGGCCAGCAGCCCCTCGGTCTCCAGGGCCTCCCGGTACGTGTTGTTCAGCTCGAAGCGGTGCCGGTGGCGCTCCAGCACCTCGTCGCGGCCGTAGGCCCTGTGGGCACGGCTCCCCTTCAGGGGGCGGCAGGGGTACTCGCCCAGGCGCATGGTGCCGCCCTTCTGGGTGACCGCCCGCTGCTCGGGCAGGATGTCGATCACCGGGTGGGGCGTGTCGGGCTGGATCTCCGAGGAGTTGGCCTCCTTCATCCCCAGCACGTTCCTGGCGTACTCGACGACCATCGCCTGGAGGCCCAGGCAGAGCCCCAGGTAGGGTATCTGGTTCTCCCGGGCGTAGCGGGCGGTCTCGATCATCCCCTCCACGCCCCGGGAGCCGAACCCCCCCGGCACCACGATGCCGCAGGCCGTCTTGAGCAGGTCGTCGGGGCCGTGCCGCTCGATATCCTCGGAGTGGACCCACTGGATCTCGATGTCCCGGTCGTGCTGGAGGCCGGCGTGCTTGAGGGCCTCCTTGACGGATATGTAGGAGTCCTGGAGGTCCACGTACTTGCCCACCAGGGCGATGGGCACCGACTCGCTGAGCCGGCTCATGCGGTCCACCAGGTCCGACCACTCGGTCAGGTCCTGGGTGCCCGCGGGCAGGTCCAGGGAGCGCACCAGCAGGTCTCCCAGGCCGTACTCCTCCAGCACCAGGGGCACCTCGTACACGGTGGACATGTTGAGCAGGGGGATGACCGCGTCCCTGGGCACGTCGCAGAAGAGGGATATCTTGTCCTTCACGCCCTCGGGCACCGGCAGGTCGCAGCGGCAGATGATCACGTCGGGCTGGATGCCGATGCTGCGAAGCTCCTTGACGCTGTGCTGGGTGGGCTTGGTCTTCAGCTCGTCGCTGGCGGCCATGTAGGGGAGCAGGGTGACGTGGATGTACAGCACGTTCCCCCGGCCCACCTCGTTGCGCATCTGGCGGATGGCTTCCAGGAAGGGGAGGCCCTCGATGTCTCCCACGGTGCCGCCCACCTCGACCACGACCACCTCCGCGGCGGTCTCCTCGGCGTGGGCCTTCATCCTGCCCTTGATCTCGTTGGTGACGTGGGGGACCGCCTGTATGGTGCCGCCCAGGAAGTCGCCCCGTCGCTCCTTCCCCAGGAGGGACACGTAGACCTGGCCCGCGGTGAGGTTGGAGGACTTGGTGAGCTCCTGGTCGATGAAACGCTCGTAGTGGCCCAGGTCCATGTCCGTCTCGCCGCCGTCCTTGGTCACGAACACCTCGCCGTGCTGGTAGGGGGACATGGTGCCCGGGTCGACGTTCAGGTAGGGGTCGAACTTCATGACGGAGACCCGGAGCCCGCGGCTCTTGAGGATGCGGCCGATGGAGGCGGCGCTTATGCCCTTGCCCACGGAGCTGACCACCCCTCCGGTAACAAAGAGGTACTTAGCGCTCATAGGCTGACGAAACGAGCCTTTCCCTAATGAGGAGTGACCTTTCGAGTCAAGGGAGACCGGTGGGGTAAAGGTGGGGCAGCGGGGGGACGGGCCGCCGTCCGGGCCGGGAGTCCAAGCGAATTATAGGCCGCTGTTCTCGCACGTGTCAATAGGCCTGACGGCGGCGGCAGGGGAGTCCTGGCCCGCCCTCCCGGCGCGCCGGGACCGCGTGGCCCCGGCCGGTCCGTTGCGCCCTACGCGCGGTGGTTGATAGAATCAGACGCCTGGGCCGGTAGCTCAGTTTGGTCAGAGCATCGGACTTTTAATCCGAGTGTCCTGGGTTCGAATCCCAGCCGGCCCACATTCTCTGGCCCTACTTGATACCTGATTGGCAGCTAGCCTCCATGTTGGACATTCTAGTCAGATCATTCAACTAGAGCTTGGCATGGCGGGGTGGCATTTCCATCGAGGAGTCTGATGCTCCGACTATTCGACGACAAGTCCAGAGATTGGACCAGGCCATCGCTTCAGGCCGAGTCAATTTACTCCTTTCTCGACCGATCCTCGCTCCCGTAGTATGAGCGAGTACGGTGTATGCTCCAGCGTTGGGTCGATCGTTTCCCATCTGAGCATCAGCCTCATATCCTGGGCCTAATGCGACATAAGGGTTACGGATCAAGAGCTAACGACAGGCAGTTTAATGCAGGATTCTTCGAGCTGTTTCTGCATGGATTCTTGAATGGTACTGACGGGAGGGTGGAGGCCCAGCCTTCACACGAAAGTCGCACCCCAGATTTTCGCGTGACACTGGTCCTCGAAGATGGGGCTGAATTCAGCTACATGGTTGAAGCGACGGATCTCGACTTGGAGACCAGTACCTCCCTTGAGAGAGACCAGAATGAACTTTCGGTTTTCGACAAACTGAACGAGATTTCGTCCCCCGATTTTCGTCTGTCACTCCAAACTGAGGGGAAGCTGATATCCACCCCGCCTTTACGGAAACTAAAGCAACACTTCGAAGATATGATCAAAGAGACGGACTACGACGATCAGCTTGGCATTTACATTGGCTGCGGCCAAGACCCAACGCACCTCCCTTTAATTCCTCCATTCTCACACGGGAACTGGAAGCTAACCGGTCGACTGATTCCGGTCTTGCCCGAAGGCCGCCCAAACTCGGGGACTCTGATTCTGCTCTACCCTGCTAAAGTTGGTCACTACGATGACATAGGCAAGACAAAGGCGCGGTTAAAGGAAAAGATAGGGCAATACCCTAATGCGGAAAACTTGATCATCGCTCTGCGCTGTAACCTGACTAACGACAGGCTGGACGAAGCGTTGTTGGGGAAACTGGGGGCCAGTCCCTATCGGAGGCGTGAGGGAACCAGTTCAGTAGTGTTTCATGGTCCCTTCGTCAATCGTAGGATGGATGGATTCTGGGCCAACACCTCTGGTCCTCAGCACAAGGACGTGATAGGCGTGGTAGCCTTCTATGACCTGTACCCATGGTCTCTGGCAAACACGAGAGCGGTTTTCTATTCAAACCCGTACGTGGACTCGCCAATGCCAGATTGGACCAACTTGATCACGCATGCGGATTACTCAGACGGAGAAGTAAGGATGGTTGAAGGAACACCTCCCTACGAGTTTCTGAGAGACTACGAAGCAATCGGGAACCCCTTCGAGTAACCGCACATCCGCAAACGGCTGAAGGTGATTCAGCCTATCTGCAAGAGGAGGCTATGTGATTGTGGGCCGGCGACGGTCGAGGGGAGCTTACCACCTTATTCTAAAGTGAGACCTCCCAGCGACAAGTCGCAATTCGGTCTTACACGGCCCACCACACCTACGCATCACGGCGTACACCGCCACATCCGTGTCCCTTAGTTGGAATGCCGAGACGGGGGCCTCCGTTACAAGGTCGAGATGAAGCGGAGGCAGCTCCCGGCACTTGGGGTTCCAGCAGGACCAGCACAACAACGTCCCTTGCCTATGGTGGGCTGAATCCTTGTGAGTCCGATTCTTTCCGCATGCGGCCGTTCCCCTGGCAAGGGCCGGGCCCGTGGGCCTGGCGGCGGTCTCCTTCAGTCACTCCATTCGATAACCATTCAAGAGACCCTAAAGAGGCGTTAACCGATCCTTGACCTGCCGTTAACAGGCGGCTGCTAGCGTAGAAGGCGAAGGGAGACAAGAGATGAACGGCAGAGGGGAGCCGAACATACATGACAAGAGACGACGACTTCTACTTCATTCACATCAGCGATACCCACATGACGCCGCCACACGGCGGGCCCTATACGGGCGACGACACGGAGCACAACTTCAGGAGGGTCATCGAGGCTGCGCGCAATCTCGACGTTGCCCCTTCATTCATAGTCATAAGCGGCGACCTCTCGGACAGGGGTGAAGTCGCCAGCTACGTACGGCTGGCGTCCCTCGCGGCCGAGGTAGAGGAGCAGGGGACGCCGGTGCTTCCGGCCCTTGGCAACCACGACAACAGGGCCAACTTCTACAGCGTGTTCCACCCGGACTACGACCCGGTGATGCAGGACAGGTACCGCTACAGCCGCGCCATAGGCGAGCTAAGGGTTGTTGTCCTTGACTCCCTGGTGGAGGGCTACGGGCACGGTCATCTTGGAGCGGCTCAGCTGGAGTGGCTGGACCATGAGCTCAGCCGGCCTGAGCCACGGATGGGGACGGTCATAGTCCTGCACCATCCTCCGGTGAACACTGGCGCCACCTGGGTGGACGGCTTCAAGCTGAACGACGGCGACGCTCTCCTCGAGGTGTTGAACAGGCATCCTGTGCAGGGCGTACTGAACGGCCACACCCACTACCCAAGCGTGAACAGGTTCGGCAGTACGATCTCCGCAACTGCGCCCGGAGTCGCCAACCTCATCGACCCAAGCTCCCGTAACGGCCTCAAGTACGCCTACGGAGCGGGGTTCAATCTGGTGAGCATCCGTGACAGGGAGCTATCGGTACACCCCGTTATCCTCCCAGGCCCTCGCTACGTCATCAAGTACGAAAACGACCTTGCAGTAGCCCAGTCCGAGGAGACGTCAAGAGCGAATCAATCCAACACTGCCAGGAAGGAGCTTGCAGCCACATGAATATCAAGTCGCCCGGAGTAGACCAGTACACAATCCGACACTGGCCCCTCGAGGGGACCCAGAACCTCCGCGACGTAGGAGGGTATGACACCATCGACGACCTGAGCACCCGCTGGGGCGTGCTCTTGCGCTCCGACAGCCTTCACAAGCTGCCCCTGGAGTCCCAGGGACGGCTCATATACTTCGGGGTGAGGACGGTCATTGACCTCAGAAGTGAGCTGGAGGCGGCCACTGCGCCGGACGTGTTCGCCCGCTCGGACAAGGTGGCCTACATCCACCTGCCCATGCTGGCCCCCCACATCGTTGAGCTTCACCGGGCCGACACTCTGGAGGAGCTGAACCGCCTGCTGGTGGACAGGTGCCAGGACCAGATTGCCCGGGTGGTCTCACTCCTGGCTGAAGAGAACAGGACGCCGGCCCTGGTACACTGCTCCGCCGGCAAGGACCGGACCGGGCTTGTGATAGCAACTCTGCTGGACTTGGTGGGAGTGGACAGAGCGACGATAGTCGAGGACTACGTCCAGACCAGGTACTACATGCAGGACCTCACCCTGGAGCTGCGCAGCGCGGCGGCGCAGATCGGTTTTGATCTGGAGCGACTGGACCGGATGATGGAGTGCAGGGCGGATGTGATGGAGCGCACCCTCAGGTACATCGATGAGCGGTATGGCGGCACTGCAGAGTACGTCCGGGCAGCCGACGTAGACCAGGAGACGATAGCACGGCTCCGGGACAACCTGGTACACGACGCCTGACGCTTCCGGGTGGGGAGCCGGAAGCGTCCTCCTGAAACACCCCTGCAAATGCGGGGGTGTTTCTCTTGCCCGGTAGTTGAGTGGGGCTGAAATGTACCGGCGCTCGGCAACGCGCAGAGTCTGGGCCCTCGACGCCATGGAATACGTCCTCGGCGCCCCGGCTCCTGCCTCCCCACCGGCTTCGTCCTCAACGCCACCCGCCCACCCCGGCTTCGGGGAACAAAGCCTAGGCCCAAACATAACAGATGGATTATAGGCATGTGCTATCATGGGCCGGCGGGAGGGGGTGAGGTACCCGGTTGAGTCCGTCGCGTGGGCCGTCACCCGGCCGCTGCTCTTCCGGCCCGCGGCCATCGTCTACCACCTCACCCGCAACCCCGAGAACCGCCCGGCCTGCGGGGGCAACGTCTACGTCAACCCGAGAGGAGCAATGTGACGCGCGTCACAGTACTCATGGCGGCCATCCTGGCCTTCCTCATCGTTGCCCCGACCCTCGGTTGCGGGGACCGACCCCACCCCGGCCCCCGAGACCGGCGCGGAGTCCGGCCCCGGGGGGCCGGAGGGCCCCGGGTCGGGCGGGGGCCCCGGCAAAGAGGCCGGCACGGCCCGGCCGGGCATCACGGCGAGTCCAACGCCCACGGTGACGCCCACGCCCACGCCGCGGCCCACGGCGACGCCACGGCCCACGGCGACGCAGGCGCCCACCGCAACCCCCGCCACCCGCGGCGGCGCCTCTCTCGATGAGTACCTGGCCGAGCTGGACTGCAGCACCCCGGAAGGGCAGCCGGAGACCTACGGCGACGTGACGGACATGCTGTCCGTCGCGGCGGCCGGGGTGCCGTCCCTGCCCCCGCCCCCGGAGCTTGCCGCGTGGCACGAAACGACCACGGGCCACTTCGCACGACTGCTGGACCTCGTGGCCACCTTCCCCCAAGACCAGCGCATCGAGATGGCGGGGGGGCCCGCCATCGCCGAGGCCATCGAAGAGGGCGAGGCCGGCATGGCGGAGGCGGTCGGGCAGATGCCGGCCGAGCTGGGCCGGCGCCTGGCGGACGAGGGCTGCATAGACCCGGAGTGGGTGGAGGGTCCGGAGACGCCTGCCACCCCCGCCGCGCCCCCGGCCCCCACGGGTGCGCTCACCCCGTCCACCGGCGACTGCCCGACCCAGGAGGAGCAGGGGTACCTTCTGTTCGTACAGTCCCTCATGGACCGGGTGGACCGGAGCCTTTGGGACGTGCTCGACCACCTGGTGCCGCTGGCCACCGGGGGCCCCGCTTCGGACGAGGCCCTGGGGCCGGGCGTGGTTCGAGGAGGGGCGCGGGGAATAAACGAGAGGCTCGGGTCCGCGTTCCCGCCCACGGAGGTCATCGCCGACACTCCCCGTCCCTCTTCCGGCCACCGAGGAGATACACCAGGAGCTCCTGAAGCTCGAGGACCGCTTCCACAGCATGCGTGCCGCCTACGGGTCCGTCGTCGAGGAGGGGTACGACGAGGACGACAGAGTCGCGGCCTGGAAGGCCCTGACCGCCGAGGTGGACGCGACCTACCTGGTGCTGTCCACCATGGAGCACAGGACCGTCAGCTTCTGCCATTGGGGCGTGACCGTGGCCAAGCGCCAACTTCGTAGACAAGACCATCCGGACGGGAGGCGGTGACCCGCGGCAACCAATGACGGAGGCCAGACCCGTTTCCCGGGTCGGTCGCTTCAACAGCCCCGTTATCTCAACACGAGTGGGCACGTCCAGAAGGACACGGGACGAAATGCCCTCTCCCAGCCTTAGAGCCGTCCGCGGGTTCCCGTGGCCCGCCGGGACACCTGGGTCGCCGCTTCTCCCACCCAGGCCTCAAGGTCCGAGAGAGACCTGCTCGGGGAGAGCGCAACTCGTCCTGCAATGGGAAGCCGCACCAAGTATAATGGACTATGAATTCGATCGGCCGACAGAGGAGCGCTATGGCCATGTATTCCAAGGTGATGGTCCCGCTGGACGGCTCGGAGCTTTCCGAGCTGGCCCTGCCCTATGCGCAGATGGTCGCCTCGTCGATGTCTGCGCCCATCGAGCTGGTGGAAGCCTGCCATATCCTGGCTCCCGCCGTGCTCGACACGCACACAAGGCACGTCGTCGAGCTGATGCTGGCGGGAAGGGAGCGCATATCTGAAGAGTACCTCGCGGGCGTCCGCGACCGGTTGCAGGCAGCCGATGTGGCCGTATCGGTCTCGACGGTGCGGGGCGCGCCTGCCGACGCCATAGTGACCCATGCAGGGACCGACCCCAGGGCGCTGGTCGTGATGACAACTCACGGAAGGGGCGGCATGGCCCCCTGGACCCTGGGCAGCGTCACGGACAAGGTGCTGCGCTCCATCTCCAACCCGCTCTTCATCGTCCGCGCCGCCGCTGGAGGCCCTGCGATGCGGGAGGTCCAGGAGAAAACGGTCCTGGCTCCGTTGGACGGGTCCGCAAGGGCGGAGCTATCGCTTCCCCACGTCAACGCCATGGCCAATGCCCTGGGAGCGGGTATCTCGCTGCTCAGAATAACCCCAACCACCGACTACTATCGGGAGCACCTGGGTGGTGTGGAGCTTCAGGGCAACGGGGGAGGTCAGGGAATTTCCGCCGAGGCCCAGGCAGACGCCGACGCCAAGGCTGTGAAGGCATACCTCTTGGACGTGAAGGCCCGGCTGAGCGGCGGGCCGAGCCATGAGATAGTCATCGACCACGTGCAGAGCCTGAACATCGCTCAAGCCGTCATCGACAGGGCTTCCCAGCAGTCCTCGTTGGTAGTGATGGCCAGCCACGGCCTCGGCGGGGTGGGCCGGGCGGTGGTGGGGAGCATAACCGGCCGGGTGGTGCGACACATCGCTGCCCCGGTGTTGGTCATCCGGTAGGCGCCCTGGCCGGCTCTCCTCCGAGGTCCCGGCTACCCGGCAGGACGGCCCAACCGTGCCCCGATTCCGGCCCGGACTCGCTTCGGCGGCTGCATGCGAGCCGCCGCCGCTTTCTCCACCTCGGGACGGCGGCCGGCAAGTCCTGGACCCTGCCTATTGCCACAGGTCGGGGTCGGGCCGGTTCATCAGCTTGGAGCCCAGATACCCGTACCAG
>OZ219935.1:0-86816 GCA_964291465.2 Dehalococcoidia bacterium
CAACGGCTGACCATCGGCATATCCTGCGTCAGCAACGACCGGGCCACGCCAACCGGGTGCTGTCCACGGTGGTCCGCTACATCGAAGACACCACCCGTGACGCCGAGCTGCTGGACTACGAGATGGAGCTGGTCCCGGGGGTGTGACCGTCGCCCATGGATGCCGCCGCCTTTCTCGACTACCTTCGCGGTAGGCCCTTCTACAAAGACCAGATCGTATACGTCCGCCAGATTCCCCCGCGCCAGGCCATCCACGGCCGCCTCCACTCCTCCATCCACCCGGACCTGCGCCGCTGCCTGGAGAGGGGCGGAATGTGGCCCCTGTACATCCACCAGACCGAAGCCATCGACGCCCTCGCCGGGGGCGAGCACGTCGCCGTCTCCACCCCGGCGGCCAGCGGCAAGAGCCTGTGCTACAACGTGCCGGTCCTGAACGCGCTGCTGGCCGACCGGGGGAGCCGCGCCATGTACGTCTACCCGACCAAGGCCCTGGCCCAGGACCAGCTCAAGGGCCTCCGGGAGGTGGGCGATGGGCTGGCATTCCGGGCCGACATCTTCGACGGCGACACCCCGGGACACGACCGGCCCGGGATCAAGCGGTCGACCCAGGTGCTGCTCACCAACCCGGACATGCTCCACCTGGGAATCCTCCCCAACCACCGCACCTGGACGCGGTTCCTGCGAGGCCTCCGCTACGTCGTCCTGGACGAGTCCCACGTCTACAGGGGAGTGTTCGGCTCCCACGTGGCCAACGTCATAAGGCGCCTCAGGCGCCTGTGCCGCCTCTACGGCAGCTCGCCCCAGTTCATCCTCTGCTCGGCGACCATCGCCAACGCGGGAGAGCTGGCGCGTCAGCTCACGGGCCTCCCATTCACCGCCATAGAGGTCGACGGCGCGCCGTACGGGGGCAAGCGGTTCGTCTTCTGGAACCCCCTCTGACGGACGCCAACCGGACCTCCAGGCGCAGCACCAACATTGAGGCATCGACTCTCTTCTCAGAGCTGGTGGGCAGCAGCATCAGGACCATCACCTTCGTGCGGACCAGGAAGGTGGCCGAGCTGGTCTACCTGTACGCCAGGGAACATCTCAACGAGACGCAGCCGGCCATGGCGGAGAAGATCAGCCCGTACCGCGCCAGCTACCTGCCCGAGGACCGCCGGAGGATCGAGCGGGCCCTGTTCGACGGGGAGCTGATGGGGGTGTCGACCACCAACGCCCTGGAGCTGGGCATCGACGTGGGCACCCTGGACGCCACCGTAATCGCCGGATATCCCGGGAGCATAGCCAGCACCTGGCAGCAGGCGGGACGCAGCGGCAGACGCAACGAGGAGTCCCTGTCGGTGCTGGTGGGCCAGGGCAACCCCCTGGACCAGTACCTGATGAACTATCCCCACACCTTCTTCAGCAAGCCCGTGGAGCATGCGCTGATATCGCCCGGGAACCCCTACATCCTCCAGCCCCACATCCTCTGCGCTGCCTACGAGTCCCCCCTCGGCCCGGGGGAGGAAGAGCTGTTCGGGCCGGAGCTGCCGGAGGCCCTGGCCCGCCTGGAGGAGGGGGGGCTGGTCAACAACGGTGGGGACAGGTGGTACGCCTCAACCGCCGTCGGGTACCCGGCGGAGTCGGTGAACATCCGCTCCACCTCGTCACGGGCATACCTGGTGGTGGATGAGCGGTCGGGGGCCGTCCTGGAGAGGGTGGAGGAGGCCTCGGTGTTCCACCAGCTCCATCCCGGCGCCGTCTACCTGCACCAGGGAGACAGCTACCTGGTCGCGGACCTGGACCTGGAGTCCCAGATAGCCTACGTGGAGCCCAACGACGGCTCCTACTACACCCAGGTGCGCGACATGACCGACATCGAGATCCGTGGGGTGCGGGCATCCAAGAAGGCCGGAGGCGTCAGCGTGTCCGTGGGGGAGGTGGAGGTGACCAACCGGGTGTTGGGGTACCGGCTCCGCAGGCCCATGACCGAGGAGCTGCTGGGAGAGGAGTTCCTGGACCTGCCCGAACGCCGGTTCAACACCGTGGCCCTATGGTTCGACGTTCCCCTGGACGTACTGGACACCGTGCGCGAGCAGCGCATGGACCTGGCCGGCGGGCTGCACGCCGTGGAGCACGCCGCCATCGGAGTCCTGCCCCTCTTCGCCCTGTGCGACCGCAACGACATAGGCGGGGTCTCCACCCCCCTGCACCCGGACACGGAGAAGCCCCAGGTCTTCATCTACGACGGGCATCCCGGCGGCATCGGCATCTCCGAACGGGGGTACGAGGCTATACGAGACCTGTGGGAAGCGACACTCCGGGCGGTGGCACAGTGCCCGTGCGACGACGGATGCCCAAGCTGCATCCAGTCGCCCAAGTGCGGGAACAACAACAGCCCGCTGGACAAGGGCGTCGCCGTGCTCATGCTGCGTTCCCTGTGCGGCTGGTAGCCCGCGGCGGCGTTTCTGGGAAGAGGGGACCGGAGCCTGTCTAGGCCTTGGCCGTAGTCCCCACCCGCTCGTTGATGGCCCGCAACAGGTCCTGAAGGTCTGGGAAGATGTGGGCGTCGGGCTCGTGGCGGTGCTCGGCCACCAGCTCGCCGTCTACCCGCACGTCGAACTTGCCGTGGGGTCCGGGCACCAGCTTGAAGTTGTCGATGTGGTCTCCCACGCGGGTAAGGGCCTCACCTGCCATCCAGGCAGCTCTCAGCGCGTGGCGTCAATCGTGGCAGTAGAGTATCTCGATCGCCAGCTTTCCGGCCCTCGGCCATGGAACACCCCCTTACGCATTCTCCCGTCTCTGCGGGGCCCGTCTTTGTGGGGAATGATAGGCTCCCGGCCGGCCTCCGTCAACGCTGGTGGGAGTCCAGGGACGACAGGAACTCCTCCAGGACGCGAAAGTAGGGCTCTCCCCCAACCTGGTACGTGTCGTTGTGGGCCGCGCCCGGGATCACGTGGAACCCCTTGGGCTCCCCGGCGGCATCGAACAGCTTGCGCGCCTGCTCCAGGGGCACCAGCGGGTCGTGCTGGCCGTGGACTATCAGCACGGGGCAGGACACGTCCCCGATGCGGGACAGGGTGTCGTACTTGTTCCGGAAAAGGTGGTGGAGGGGCAGACGCGGACACGCCTTGCGCGCCATATCCTGGACGGAGGAGAAAGGGGACTCCAGTATGAGGCCCCGGGGCGGGCGCCGGGTGGCCAGCCACACCGCCACGGCGGTGCCCAGGGACCTGCCGAAGTAGACGATGCGGTCCGCGTCTACGTCGGGTCGCGAACCGAGGTAGTCCAACGCCCCTTGGGAGTCCCGGTAGGTGCCCACCTCCGAGGGGCGGCCCTGGCTCCTGCCGTATCCCCGGTAGTCGAATATGAAGATGCCCGCACCCAGGTACCGGTGCATGAGCATCAGGTTCTCCAGGCGGTGGCTGATGTTGCCGCCGTTGCCGTGGAGCCAGAGGACGGTGGTCTCACTGGAGCCGGGCAGGTACCAGCCGTGCAGCCCGACGCCGTCTGCGGCGGGGAAGCGCACGTCCTCGTAGGAGAGGCCCCAGTTGGACGGGGTGCCCTCCATCTCCCTGACTGGGAAGAAGAAGTACCTTCTCTCGATCAGCCCGCTCAGCATGGGAGTCTACCGGGGACTCATGCCATCCTCATCGGCCCTTCCAGCGGGGCTTGCGCTTTTCGGCGAAGGCCAGTGGCCCTTCCTTGGAGTCCTCGGTGAGGAGCATGCGGTCGTACATGTGGTACGTGAGGGAGGACGATCCGGCCACTCCCATGTCCAGGCTGCGGTAGGCCATCTCCTTGAAGTACCGGAGGGAGAGGGGGGCGTTCCTGGCGATGGTGGTTGCCATCTCCATCGCCTCCTCCATCAGCCGCTCCCCGGGGACGACCTTGTTCAGGAAGCCCATGTCCAGGGCCCGCTGGGCGGTGACGGGCTCGGCGGTGAGCACCAGCTCCATGACCGCAGCCATGGGCAGCAGCTTGGGGAGAAGGACGGCGAAGGGGGGCAGGAGCCCCACCCGGGGCTCGGTTATGCCGAGCCGGGCGTCCTCCGACGCCAGGCGGATGTCGCACATCTGGGCTACGGACCATCCTCCGGCCAGGGCATACCCGTTGATGGCGGCTATCAGGGGCTTCCAGGTCTGGGGCCACATGTACGGCCGCTCGGGGCTCATGCTGTCCCCGGCCCTGGCCTGGACTCCCTCGGCGTTGTCCTGGGCCCGCTCCTTCAGGTCCCGTCCCGCGCAGAAGGCCCGGCCGGCGCCGGTTATGATGGCGACCTGGCTGTCCTCGTCAGCGTCGAAGCGAAGAATGGCCCCTCCCAGCTCCCGCCGTAGCTGGCGGTTGAGGGAGTTGAGGGCCTCGGGACGGTTCAACGTTATGACAACCACGTCGCCCCGCTTCTCGTACAGCACCGTCTCTCCGGGCTCGGAATACTCGTGTGTCGACATCGGTCCTCCTAAGACTGGGCATAGAGGCGCATGGTCGGGCCCATCACGTGCGCCGCGTCCCGCCGGCCACCCCTTCAGGCGTAGGGCCCCAGGTAGACGCCGCCGATGACGTGGACGTGGCCGTGCTCCTGGCTCTGAAGGCCGTCGCGGCCGAAGTTGGACAGGAGGCGGTACCCGCCCGGGCAGAAACGCTCTCCCAGCTCCACGGCCTTCCTGCCCACCCTGGCCACCAGGCCGTCGCTCCACAGGTCCTGCTGGGACAGGTGCCGCCTGGGCATCACCAGGAGCATCACCGGCACCCAGTCGAGCACGTTGTCAATGGCGATGATCTCCTCGTCCTCGTAGTATACCTTGGCCGGCTCCCGGCCGGCCGCGATGGCGCAGAACACGCAGCCCTCTTTTGCATCCATGTCCGCGGCGCCTACCTCCTGGCTCGCCGGGGCCTGGCGTTGCTCCTGTCCGGAGGCCGCTGGTCCCGGTAGTCCGGCGCCAGTATGGGCGCCCACTCGACGAGGCTGTCGCCGAGGCGGGAGCGGATCCGCGGCTTGGTCTCCTCGAGCTCGTCCAGGGACACGTAAAGGCTGGTAATGACAGTGGGGAGGCCCGAGTCCTGTCTGTGGACTATGAGCTGGTACAGCTTCTCCTCGGCCCACGGGGTGCTGCGCTCGGACCCCAGGTCGTCCAGGACCAGCAGGGGCACCGTCTTGACGTGCTCGAAGAGCTCGTCGTACCCGGTGAGGCTGTCGGGGCGGAAGGCGGCCCGCAGGTGGTCTAGCAGGGTTGGCACCGAGGCGAACAGGGCGGGCTGGCCCAGCCGCCGTCTCACGTTGACGATGGACACCGCCAGGTGGGTCTTGCCGCAGCCGTTCAGGCCGGTGAGCAGCAGCCATCCCTTGGGCGACTCGGCGAAGCTGCGAGCCGTTTCGTAGGCAAATGCCAGCGTCTCCCGCTCCTCCCGCGTGCCCCGGACCTCCCGGCCGGTCTTGAAGCTCTCGAAAGTCATGCGCTCCAGCATGTCCTCGGACAGTCCGAGCTTACCCTGGAACAGGTCGGTGTTGGGATGGCCCACCGGCTGTATGACGGCGATGTCCATGGACTCCACCCTGGTCCTGATCCCCTCGTCCAGGCGCTCCAGGGGACCGCGGACGGTGAAGACGGTGGGCAGCATGGAGTTGAACCGGTGATTGATGACCTGGAACAGCTTCTCCTGGGCCCAGGGGCTGCTGCTGTGGGACCCCAGGTCGTCCAGCACCAGGACCGGCGCGTTGCGCACTTGCTGCGACAGGTCGTCGTAGGACACGGAGCTCTGGGGACCGTAGGTGCCACGGAGGTGGTCCAGCAGGTCTGGGATGAACACGAACAGCACCGTCCGCCCCCGCTCGATGCACCGGTTGGCGATGGCCGCCGCCAGGTGGGTCTTGCCGCAGCCGCTGGGGCCGGTGAGCACCAGCCAGCCCTGGGGCTCCTCGGCGAACATCCCCGCGACCCTGAGGGCCTCGGTGAAGAGCGCCCTGCTCTGGGAGTCGGCCAGCCTCCCCTGGGCGTCGGTGGCATCGAAGCTGATGCGGCCCAGGGGCCCCAGGTTGCTGTAGCGCAGCAGGTTGGACTGACGGGCCGTCTCCGCGACGCCCTCCAGGCACCGGCACGGGAAGACCTCCCCGAAGTCGGGATGCCCCATGGGCACGCGCCGTCCGACCCAGCCCGAGCCGTTGCAGACCGGACAGGGAGGCTCCTCCACCTCAGGAGGTGGGTAGGCGTCCCCGTTTACGGAGGTACTCCCTAAGTCCCTCCGGGCTGGGAGTCTTCGCAGTATGTCGCCCAGGTTCTCCATCGTCCCTGCCCTCACTCGCCCACCGCCTCAGGACCGCCTGGATGTAGCGCCAGCTCCGAGCGTTCCGGGCGACCGCCAGCTTGAAAGCGTCCTCGATCCACTCTCCCGGGAACTCCCCTTCCGCCTCCCTTAGATCGTCGGCCAGGAGGGGCGTGATCATCCCGATGTTCTCCTCGTACAGCCTAAAGATGTTGGGCCTGGGGCCCGCCGCCGCCGGCCCATCGCCGGGGGCGTCATCCGGCCTGCCGCCCTGGACCCGCAGCCGCTCCACGGCCCTGCGCCCCGCTTCGTCGTTCAGGAACAGGAGCCGCCGCGCCCCGTCGTCCTCATCCTTACACGCCGCCGGGCCCACCGCCAGGCCCACTTCCAAGAAGGTCCCCCTCGCAACGGCCAGTCCCAAGCCTCGGCGGATGGCTTCCCGCGTGGAAGGGGCCGGGCCGCCGAGGCCGGCCACCAGCACCGGGTCCGCCAGGACCTCCCCCTCGGGGATGCACCGGGAGGCGCCCCGGCGCTGGTGCAGCAGGTACGCGACCCTCATGGTGCACTTCAGCTCGGCCAGGTCCTGGACCTCCTCCAAGAGCGGTCCCAGCAGCGGGTCTGGCACGGGTGTGTAGAGGGTGCCAGCCGGGAAGCCCCCTCCTTTTCCCTCGGGACGGGACATCCCTAGAGGTCTTCCAGCCCCAGGGCCGGCGACTCGAACTTTACGAGGTTTTCGCGGAATACCAGCTTTATGCTGCCCACGGGACCGTGGCGGTGCTTGGACACGACGATCTCGGCCACGTGGCGGGGATACGGCCTCTCGTCGCCGTACCTGGCGAACCACTCCTCCTCGGTGTAGTTGATCTCGTCCCGGTTGATGAACATCACCACGTCGGCATCCTGCTCGATGCTGCCGCTCTCTCTCAGGTCCGAGAGCTGGGGCCGGTGGCTGGTGCGACCCTCCACGGCCCGGTTCATCTGGGACACGGCCAGGACGGGGATGTTCAGGTCCCGGGCCAGACCCTTGATGGACCGGGTGATCTCGCTCATCTCCTGTACCCGGTTGTCACCCCGGGAGTTGGGCTTCTGGATGATCTGGATGTAGTCCACCACCAGGAAGTCCACCCCCCTCTCCGCGTGGAGGTGGTGGGCCTTGCTGCGCATCTCCACGATCCACTGCAGGGGGGTGTCGTCGATGTAGATGGGGAGCTCCGACAGGCCGCCGATGGCGCCGATGATGCGCCGCTCCTCCGCCTCGGTGTACAGGCCCAGCCGGAGCCGCTGGGAGTCAACCGCGGCCTCCCCGGCCAGGAGGCGCAGGGCGAGCTGCTCCCGGCTCATCTCCAGGCTGAACACCCCCACCGACGCGCCGTTGCGGGCGGCGTTGAGGGCCATGTTCATGGCGAGGGTGCTCTTGCCCAGGCTGGGCCGGGCCGCCAGCACCACCATGTCCGAGGGGTGGAGTCCGCCCAAGAGCTCGTCCAAACCGTCGAAGCCGGTCATGATCGGGGCCCCGATGCCCCCCAGCGGCTCGTCGATGGCGGCCGCCTGCTCCTGCAGGTACTGGTCCAGCACCTCTCGGATGGGCACGAAGTCCCGGCGCACCTGCCCCGTCCGCACCTGGTACAGGATGTCCTCGGCCCTGCTGAGGGCGCCCTCGACGTCGTCGGTGCCCTCGTAGCCTATGTCGGATATCCTGGCCGCCGAGTCGATGAGGCTCCGCATCACCGAGGTCTTGGTGACGATGCGGGCGTAGTGGTCGATGTGCACCGGAGTGGGCACGTTGGCCACCAGGTGGCTCAGGTACGCCATGCCGCCGACCTGCTCGGTCCGCTCGTCTATGGACAACTGGTGGGCCAGGGTGACCTGGTTAATCGCCTCCCCCCGGCGGAAGAGGGCGTGGCACGCCTCGTAGCAGATGCGGTTCCGCTCCCGATAGAAGTCGTCGGCCTTCAGGAAATGCGCCACCTTGGTGATGGACTCGCCGTCGATGAGCAGCGAGCCCAGGACGGCCTCCTCGGCCTCCACGTCGTGGGGTAGGAGCTTCTCCTGGTACATCTCCCTACTCTTCCGCCTCCGCGGTAACGAGGATGGTAGCCTGGATGTTGGCGGCCAGATGGAGGACCACCTCGTACTCCCCAGGGGCGCGGATGGGCTCCACCGCGTCCACCAGCTTCCGGTCCACCTCCCGGCCGATGACGTCGCCCAGCTCCTGGGCGATCTGGCCCGGGGTGATGGCCCCGTAGAACATGCCGGCAGGAGTCAGCCGCGCCCTTACGGTGATGGCGGTCCCCTCGAGCTGGCCGGCCAGGACCTCCCACTGCTCGGTCTCCCTTATCCTGCGCTCGTCCCCCGCCCTCTTGATGCGCTCTATGCGCTTCATCTCCTCGGGGGTGGCCACCATGGCCAGCTTCTTGGGCACCAGGTAGTTGCGGGCGTAGCCGTCGGCAACGTCCTTCACGTCGCCGGCGTTGGCCTGCTGGGGAACGTCCTCGAGAAAGATAACCCTCACTGTGAATCTCCTTTAGCGGGCCCCTGTAGCGGGTCCCTGGTAAGCGGTCCCTGCACTCCGTTGCTTCCTGAAATTATATCCGATGTTGGGGGAGGCCGGAAAGGACGCGGCGGCAGCCGCCGCCCATCCTCTACGGACCACCCAGGGCGCCGCGTCAAGCCCCGGCCAGGTCTGCCACGCGGACGTCGAGCAGCCCGTCTATGGAGAACCGGCCTCCCGGCGAGACCCTCCCCAGCTCCACCAGCGGCACCTCGGCCTCCTCCGCCATCCGTGCCAGGAGGGCCGCTCGGTCCGGGGGCGTGGAAACGACGATGCGCGACTGGGACTCCCCGAACAGGGCGGCGTCCCATCGGCCGGAGACGGGAAACACGCCGTCGAACCCCAGGCCCGAGGCGATGCAGCTCTCGGCCAGGGACACCGCCAGCCCGCCGTCGGAGCAGTCATGGGCCGAGGTGACCACGCCCTCCGCCACCGCGCGGCGGCATAGCTGTTGGACCCGGCTCTCCATCGCGAGGCTTATCTCCGGCTTTCCCGCCACGAGTCCGTGGACCGTCTCCAGGTACTCGCTGCCGGCCAGGTCCTCGGCGCGTCCCCGTACCTCGGCGCGGCCCAGCAGGAACACGGTCTCTCCCGGGACCCGGAAGCCGGAGGTAGCGTGCCTCGTCACGTCTTCCAGGAGTCCCAGGGCGCCCACGATGGGAGTGGGGTATATGGGCCGGCCCTGGGTCTCGTTGTAGAGGCTGACGTTGCCGCTGACCACCGGGACATCCAGCGCCCTGCACGCGGCGGCCATCCCCCTTATGCACCACTCGAGCTGGTAGTAGTTCTCCGGCACCTCGGGGCTGCCGAAGTTGAGGCAGTCGGTCAGGGCGATGGGCTCCGCGCCGGAGCACGAGAGGTTGCGGCACGCCTCTGCCACGGCGATGGCCCCTCCGGCATATGGGTCCAGGTAGCAGTAGCGGCCGTTGCCATCGGTGCACATGGCGATGCCCCTGCGGGTGCCCTTGATCCGCAGCACGGCGGCATCGGACCCGGGAGGCGTCACAGTGTTGGTCTGCACCTGGTGGTCGTACTGCCGGTACACGGCCTCCTTGCTCCCGATATTGGCCGTCCCCAGCAGCCTCAGCAGCACCTCTCCGGGACCCGCGTCGGGAAGGGGGACCTGGTCCAACGCATAGGCGGCCAGACGGTCCTGCTCCCCGGGCCTGGCGCCCCTGGGCCGGTAGGCGGGGGCTTCGGTGAGGACCTCCACGGGCAAGTGCGCCACGGCCTCATCCCCGTCCTCCACCGTGGCGTAGCCCGTCGCGTCCGCCGACCCTATCTCCACGCACGGCACCTCCCACCGGCGGAACACCTCCTCCAGGGCGGCCTTCTTGCCGGGGGTAGTCACCAGGAGCATCCTCTCCTGGGACTCGGAGAGCATCACCTCGTAGGGGTCCATGTCCGACTCCCGGCGGGGCACCCGGGACACGTCCAGCCGCAGCCCGGTCCCGGCGCGGGCCGCCGACTCCATGGCGGCGCTGGTCAGCCCGGCGGCCCCCAGGTCCTGCATTCCCTCCAGGCAGCCGGTGCGCCCGGCCTCCAGGCAGGCCTCTATGAGGACCTTCTCCAGGAAGGGGTTTCCGACCTGCACCGTGGAGCGCAGCTCCCGGTCCTCCTCGAAGGTCCGTGACGCCAGCCCCGAGGCGCCGTGGATGCCGTCCCGCCCCGTCTCCGCGCCCACCAGAAGGAGGACGTTGCCCGGCTCGCCCAACGAGGCGCTTACGAGCTGGTCCTTCCGCATCAGCCCGACGCACATGGCGTTGACCAGCGGGTTGTGGGAGTAGCAGTCGGCGAAGACCACCTCGCCGCCCACGTCGGGCACGCCGATGCAGTTTCCGTACCAGGAGATGCCGGCGACCACGCCCTCGAACAGATGCCTGTTGGCGGGGTCGTCCAGGGGGCCGAAGCGAAGGGAGTTGAGCAGGGCGATGGGCCGCGCCCCCATGGCCAGGATGTCTCTGACGATCCCGCCGACCCCCGTGGCGGCCCCCTGGAAGGGCTCCACGGCCGAGGGGTGGTTGTGGGACTCGATCTTGAACACCACGGCCAGCCCGTCGCCGATGTCCACGACTCCCGCGTTCTCCCGCCCGGGCGGAAGGAGCACCCTCCGGCCCTCCGACGGCAGCAGCCCCAGCAGCGGCCTGGAATGCTTGTACCCACAGTGCTCGCTCCAGAGCGCCCCGAACATGCCGAGCTCCACGGGTCGCGGCTCCCGGTCGAGGCGGTCGACTATCAGCCGGTACTCGTCTTCGCTGAGGGCGATCTCGTCAAGGACCTTCTTGTCCACACCACCACCGTTGCAATGGTCCACCGGGCCGCCGGGGTCTGGCGCCGCGCCGCGTGGTCAGCCGCTCTTCCGGGCCGCCCAGCCAACGGCCGACTCGAAGATGAGCCTGCCGTCGCACCCGCCCATGATCTCCTCGCAGCACCTCTCGGGATGGGGCATCATGCCCACGACGTTGCCCGCCGGGTTGGAGATACCCGCGATGTTGTTGGCCGAGCCGTTGGGGTTCGCCTCGGGGGCCGGGTCCCCGTCGGGCGAGGTGTAGCGGAACACGACCCGGCCCTCGCCCTCCAGGCGTGACAACGTGTCCTCGTCGGCGAAGTAGTTGCCCTCCCCATGGGAGATGGGCACCTTCAGCACCTGGCCCGGGGTGCATGTCCGGGTGAAGGCCGTATCGGTGCGCTCGACCCTGAGGTTGGTCCACTGGCAGCGGTACTGGAGATGGCTGTTTCGCATGAGCACGCCGGGCAGCAAGCCGGCCTCGCAGAGGACCTGGAAGCCGTTGCAGATGCCGATTACGGGACGGCCCGAGGCCGCAAAGTCCGCCACGGAGCCCATTATCGGGGAGAAGCGGGCGATGGCCCCGGCCCGCAGATAGTCGCCGTAGGAGAAGCCGCCGGGGAGGACGATACCGTCATACTCAGCGGTGAGATCGGGACTGTCCCGGTACCACAGGTAGTCCGCGGTGTGGCCCAGAAGGGTATCGATAACGTGATGGCAATCGCCGTCGCTCCACGTGCCGGGGAACACCACGATGCCGAAGCGCATTCACATCTTCTCCCGGCAATCGGAGGGGGCCAAGGGGCCCCACGAGCGGTGTGGCGTAAGGTTAGCTGTTGCGCCTGCTCTTGCGGCGTTTGGCGGCGGCCTTCTTCTTGCGCCTGATGCTGGGCGACTCGAAGTGGGCCCGGCGCCTGATCTCCGAAAGGATGCCGTCTTGCTGCACCCTCTTGTTGAACCTTCTCAGAAGGCTCTCAAAGGTCTCGCCTTCTGCGAGCCGTACGTCGGACAAAGGGGCCTCTCCTCCCTATGGACGGGCCGTCTGTCGCTCTCCTGACAACCCAAGGGTATTATATGTCGGCCCCCTGGGGGTGTCAACCGGAGCAGCCACAGCCGACCCCGGTCCCCACCTCGTAGCTCATTCCCTCTTCGGCAAGCCAGTCCGACCTGGCTGACCCATCGTCGGCAAGTATGAGCACCTGGTACGTTTCTCTCCCCTTGTGCCGGGTTTCGTTCTGCAAGAGGGACCCGCCAGAGCGCACTCTGTCCCGGACTCTAGCTATAATGACTAGCTCAGGAGGGCCTCTCTTCAAACGTGCCTATGAGACCGATCATTCCGGCCGGGATGGTTTACGCGGTATCCCCAACCGCCGCGGTGATCATGGGCGACTCTCTGATGTACGTCGTGCTGCCTGTCGCGGCAGTCGATTTTGGGGTCCATGCGCAATTCGGACTTAGCGCGGCGTTCTGGATTGGGCTTGCGCTCAGCATCAATCGCTTTGTCCGCCTGGTCAGCAATGCCCTCGCTGCATCCGTGTATCAGCAGTTTGGCGTACGCTGGCCCTTCGTTGTCTCCATTGCCGTAGGCGCTCTGAGCACACTTGCATACGGCTTCGGCAGTGGTCTGGTGTCACTGATGGTCGCCCGGGCCGCCTGGGGCGTGTCCTTCTCCCATATGCGATTGGCTGCACTACTGACGGCGTTCGAAGTTGGTACGTCCTCGATGCGAGGCAGGCTGGTTGGATTCTACAATTCAGGTCAGCGCCTCGGCAGCCTTGTCGCAGTCACCGGGGGCGCTCTGCTGTTCCAACTCACGTCGAGGGAGGCAACCTTCGCAGCTCTGGCGGGCTTCGGGCTGGTTGGAATGCTGATCGCCACTCGAGTTCCCAACCTCAAACCGGAGCGCATACGACCATCCGGTGGAGGCCTGCGGAGCCGACTGAACCTCTGGGACCTCGCGGTATCCAGACTGCCCGAATCTGGGAGCGGGCTAAGGCTTCCCCTCCTCGCGATCAGCTTGATGCGGTTTGCAACAACGTTCGCGGCAAATGGCCTTGCCATTGCGACCGTGGCGCCATACCTGGCCGAATTCGCTGACGACAACGGAAAGGTACTGGGAGGGTCGCTTGCCGTCGTGACGCTCGCCGGTTTGCTGGTCGGGTTCAGGTGGTTTTCAGATCTTGGACTTGGCGTGCCGCTGGGCCACCTGTCGGACCGGATTGGCAGGCGTACGTCCATCGGCTATGGAATGATCGCAATCTTCGCTGTGCTGGCCTTTATGGGCGCCCTCGACTCCCTGGCAGGCGCCATTGTCGGGATACCGCTTCTGTTCCTTGCAGGGGTTGGTGTGAACACGGCGCTGGATGCGGCCATTGGCGAGACATCGCCCGGTTCAGCCCGCGCCGCTGTAGTAGGCAGATACTCAACCTGGCAGGATATGGGTTCGGCATTGGGCCCGTTTACGGGATTCCTCATCGCTGACAGGATTGGTTTCCAGGGAGGGTTCCTGGTCGCAGCCGCACTTGTGGCGGGCGCCTGGACGCTATACATGGTCGTCACAGGCAACCCGTTCCCACGAAGGGCGGGATAGGCGAACCCGATGCATACGCTCCAAGGCGCCCGCGTCTGTGCTACCGTATGCTGGAAACCAACAGGAACCAGATAGAGCGAAGGCTAAGGCGTGAGGGATGGTACCTGCATCGTCACGTTCAAGGCCCTGCACGTCGCAGGCAGGCCCGGGATTGACTGTCCACATGCCCTGCGATATGATGGCTGGTGCGTCGGCGGGCCCGTAGCCACGCCTGTACAGGTGGACTCATTCAGGACGTCTCGCCGCATTCTATGGAGGAATAAGAGCATGAGCACACGCACGCTACCTGGGAATCCCGCCGAGGTCAGGAACATGATCGAGACCGGGGAGTGGAGGGGCGTCACCGCCGGCGTTGCCCCCGGCTTCGTACAGGCCAACCTGGCGATCCTGCCCAAGGAGCAGGCCTTCGACTTCCTTCTCTTCTGCCAGCGCAACCCCAAGCCGTGCCCCGTCTTGGAGGTCATAGAGCCCGGTAAGGTGGAGCCCAAGATCATGGCCCCGGGAGCGGACATCCGCACGACCATCCCCAAGTACCGGGTCTACAACAACGGCGAGGCCGCGGGGGACGAGGACGACGTCCGGTCCGTCTGGCGGGACGACCTGGTGTCCTTCCTGCTGGGGTGCAGCTTCTCCTTCGAGAACGCGATGGTCAACGCCGGGATCCCCCTCCGCCACATCGAGCGCCAGCACAACGTGTCCATGTTCAGGACCAACATCGAGACCACCCCGGCCGGCCCCTTCTCGGGCCCCATGGTCGTCAGCATGCGCCCGGTCCACCACAGCCAGGTGGTCCGCGCCGTGCAGGTGACCTCCCGGTTCCCGGCCACCCACGGGGCCCCGGTGCACGTGGGAGACCCCGAGGCGATAGGCATAGAGGACATCACCAAGCCCGACTACGGCGACCCCACGGAGATCAGGGAAGACGAGGTGCCCATCTTCTGGGCATGCGGGGTCACCCCCCAGGCGGTGGCGGCCAAGAGCAAGCCCCCCTTCATGATCACCCACTCCCCGGGCTACATGTTCATCACCGACTGGCGGGACGAGGACATGGCCGTCCTGTAGCCCCCGACCGAGGAGGCGCTATGACGACCATCGAGGACATCGTCCTGGGAAACGACCTGCGGGGCGTTTCCCACCTGAGACAGCACCTGCCGCCGGACTTCTGCCGCCAGGCCGCGGAGCTGGTGCTGGCCAACCCCGGCACCGTGTTCATCGCCACCGGGTTCTACATCCGCGCGGCCGACGCTCCCGAGTCCGACGGCCCTCCCGGCGCCATCGCCATAGGCAGGGCCCTGGCGTCCCTGGGCTGGAGGGTCGTCCACGTTACCGACAGGTACACGGTGCCCATCATCAAGCCCTTCGTCACCTCCGACACGGAGGTGATCGACTTCCCTATAACCGATGACGAGAGCAGCCGTCGCTTCGCCTCCAGGCTTCTGACCGAGCACGACCCCTCGGTGCTGATCGCCATCGAACGGTGCGGGCTCAACGAGAACGGCATGTACCTGAACATGCGAGGCCTGGACATCACCCCGCAAACGGCCCGCACGGACCACCTCTTCCTCCAGCACTCCCGGACGGTGGGAATCGGCGACGGGGGCAACGAGATCGGAATGGGCAACGTGGCCGAGTTCGTACCCCAGGTGGGCACCCTGGTGGACTATCCCGCCCTCACCAAGACCACCCGGCTGGTGATAGCCAGCACCTCCAACTGGGGAGGCTACGGCCTCGTGGCGGCCATCTCCCGGGAGGTGGGCCGCAACCTCCTGCCGGACCCCGACGAGGAGACGGAGCTGATAACCCGCATGGTCGACCTGGGAGCCGTGGACGGGGTCGTAGGGAAGAGCCAGTACGCCGTGGACGCCATGGACCTGGACACCCACGGGCAGGCGCTGGTGAGCCTTCGCGCCCTGCTGGACTCCGAGGGCGTGAGCTAACCCAGGGCGGCCAGACTGGTCCGGCACGGGGGGTCAGGGGGCCTGGGAACCCTCCAGGGGCAGCACCAGCGAGGAGACGTCCAGCTCTCCTAGCCCGTCGGACATGGCCCGCTCCACCACCTGCAGCGTCCGCTCGCCCAGGGGGCTGCTGGCATTCAGGTCCCGGGCGTACTCCTGGGCCAGCCCCAGGTCCTTCACGAACAGCCTGAGGGGCGCGCGGGCATCCTCGAAGTCCCGCCTGGCTATGACCGGGCCGTTGCGGGAGAGCATGAAGCTGGCGCCCCAGCTAGTGGCCAGCACCTCCTGCAGGGCCTCCAGGTCCACGCCGGCCCGGCCACCCAGCAGCATCGCCTCGGCGGCGGCCAGGGAGTGAACGCTCACCAGAAGCTGGTTGATGAGCTTGAAGACGCTGCCCGCGCCGGCGCCGCCGACACGTCGGACGTTGCCCCCATAGGCGCGGAACACGGAGAGGGCCATATCGAAGGCGTCTGGGGCCCCTCCCGCCATTATGGTAAGGGTCCCTTCGGCGGCCCGCTCGACGCCCCCGCTGATGGGCGCGTCCAGGAAGGACGCTCCCCTGGCCTCCGCCGCCTCCGCTATGGCCCGGGAAGTCGACGGGCCCACGGTGCTGTGGTCGACCAGCACCTGGCCTGGTCGGGCGACGGAGACGATGCCGTCCTTGCCCAGGAACACGTCCTCCACGGTGGATACGTCGGGTAGGCAGGTCAGGACGACGGTCGAGGTGCGGGCAACCTCCGCCGCCGAGGAGGCCCCCACCGCCCCCTCGCCGGCTAGCTCGTCGACCTTTGGGCGGCTGCGGTTGTGGACCGTGAGGTGGAAGCCGGCTTCCAGCAGGCGGCGGGACATGGGCATGCCCATCCGCCCCAGCCCTATGAAGCCGACCTTCATCGTCTCATTCCTTAAGGCGGGTCAGCCGGCGTCCTATCCCAGGTAGGCCCCGGGCTGGGCCATGAACTTGCTGCGGCACTCCAGGCTGCAGAAGTAATACCACTTGCCGTCGTGGAACTGGCGGGTCCCCCGCTGGGGGTCCACCTCCGTCGCACCATACCTCGTCTGACCGGTCTCCACCCTGGCGGCCGCTTCGTCCATCTCCTTGCCGCAAACGGGGTCCATTGCCATCGTCCATACCTCGGTCTTGGAGCTGCCGGCATCCCGGCCGCCCGCAACTAGCTACCCAGGCGCACCTTGCCCGGCGCGTCCAGCAACGCCCGGGCCAGCCGGGCCCGGTGCTCGAAGCTGGTGCCCATCCTCATGGTCCAGGCGGAGACCCTGCGGAACCACAGGTGCAAATCGAACTCCATCATGAAGCCTATGCCGCCGTGGATGACCTGGGAGGACCGCACCGCCGCCTCGCACCTGTCGTTGCAGAAGGCCTTGGCCTGGGACACCTCGACGCCTGCCGGCAGGCCCTGGTCCATTCGCCACAGGGCCTCGTAGGTCAGGAGCTGCCCTCCGTCCACCCACACCACCATGTCGGCGCACAGGTGCTGGATGGACTGAAAGGCGCCTATCGGCCTGCCGAAGGCGACCCGCTGCTTGGCGTACTCCACGGCCATCTCCACGTCTTTCCTGGCGGCGCCCACCATCTGGGCGCACAGGAGGGCCGTCCCCCGGTCGAGCATCCTCTCGGCAACGGGCCATCCCTGGCCGAGCTCCCCTACCATGTTCGACCGGGGCACCCGCACCCGGTCGAAGGTCACCTTGCTCTGCCGGTCCTTGGCAAGGGTCACCAGCGGCACGTGGGACACTCCCGGGCTGTCGGTGTCCACCAGGAACAGGGTGATGCCCTCGCCGCTTTCCGAAGGCGGAGCCGTGCGGCAGGCCACCAGGCACTTCTCCGACGCCCCGAAGGAGTCCACGAAGGTCTTGGTCCCGCTCAGGAGGAAGTAGTCGCCCTCCTCCACCGCCTCCATCCGGACCGACTCGGGGCGGTAGCGTGCGTCGCGCTCCGTGAAGGCCCAGCTCATCACCAGGTCGCCGCTGCAGACCCTGGGCAGCACCTCCCGGCGCTGCTCCTCGGTGCCGTCGGAGGCCACGGTAAGGGCCGGGACCATGGTGCTGTGGAAGGGGACCGGCGAGATGGCCCGCCCCACCTCCTCCAGGACTATCCCCAGGTAGGTTAGGGTGGCGCCCTGCCCTCCGTACTCTTCGGGGATGGCCAGGCCCAGCCAGCCCAGCTCTCCCATCTGCTTCCACAGGGCGGGCGGGTAGCCCAGCTCGTCCCGCTCCATCTCCCGCGCCAGGCTCGGAGGCGACTCGGCCTCCAGGAACTCCCTGGCGCTGTTCTTGAGCATTTGCTCTTCTTCGTTCGGCAGTACGTCCATGTCTTCGCCGTGGCCGCCCGCGGGCGCCGGCCGCTACCCCCTGGGCAGCCCCAGGCCCCGGCGGGCCATCTGGTCCCGCATCACCTGGACGCTGCCGTGGTTGATCCCCGACTGGAAGGAGCCCATCACGTTGTGGGCGAACAGCCCCTCCTCTACGGCGTCCTCGGACCCCTGCAGGAGCTGGGCGTAGGGGCCCAGTATCTGGGTGATGGTCTCGGTGGTGCGGACGCCGTGCTCGGGGGCCCACACCTTCTCCGCCGAGCCCTCGTAGGTAAACTCACCCCCGCGCTCGACGATGGACATGCTGCGCATGGTCATGAGGCGGCACACCTGGGCCTCGATCCACAGCTCGGCCAGACGGTCCCTCACCGAGTCCTCCTCGGCGGGGGAGTAGCCCTCGAAACGGTTCTCCTTCACCCAGTTGATGATGTCCTCGTCCCGCCGGACGGATATCAGGTACCGGTTGGCGCCGACCCTGTCCAGGTTCAGCGCCATGGCCCCCACGTACCAGCCCATGTTCTCCTCGCCCAGCAGGGCGTCGGTGGGGACCCGCACGTCCTCCAGGAACACCTCGTTGGTCCGGGCGGTGCCGTAGGTGGTGCCCGTGGGCGCCGGCGGGTCGTTCTGGATGGTCCACAGGGGGCGCACCGTTATGCCCGGCAGCTCCATGGGCACCAGGAAGATGGAGATGCCCCGGTGCCTGGGCGCCTCGGGGTCTGTCCGGGCCATGAGATAGATGTGGGTCGCGTAGTGGGCGGCCGACGTGAACATCTTCTGGCCGTTGATGACGTAGTGGTCGCCGTCCCTGACGGCCCGGCACTGCAGCCCGGCCAGGTCCGCCCCCGCCTGGGGCTCGGTGAACCCAAGGGCGAAGATGATGTCCCCGTTGATCAGGCCCGGGAGGAAGTGCTTCTTCTGCTCCTCCGTCCCCGCCGCCAGGATGGCCGGAGCGCCGCTGCCGGCGCCGCCCACGGATATGCCCACCCTGGCGAACTCCTCCTCGACGATGTACTGGTCGATGCGGCTCCCGCCCTGGCCGCCGTACTCCCTGGGCCAGCTCATGCCGATCCATCCGCGGGAGGCGACCTCCTTGTACAGCTGCCTCGACAACGGGCCCCGGGTGTTCTCGCCAAAGTCCTCGACCTCCGCGATGAGCTCGGGGGTCACGTGCTCGGCTATGAACCCCTGCACCTCTTCCCGCAGGGCTTCCTGTTCCGGCGTGAAGCCGAAGTCCATGGTCCACCTCTTCGCCCGCTCGGCCGGGAGCCTGGGGGCCCGCCGGCTTCGCAGGAGGTATCTGGGCCCCTTCATTCTGCCCTTGCGCTGCGGGACTGTCAAGGCGGCGCGCTGAGGCCGCCCGTCACGAGCCGTCGTGAAGAAGCAGGGGGGCCAGCGCGTCGGCCAGGGGAGGCAGGTGGGTCTCCCAATCGCCCACGATGGTGAAGTCCGCCCCCTGCAGGATGGGACTGCGGCGGGGGTTGGGGTTGTTGTTGATGGCGAGTATGGTCCCCGCTCTCTGGATGCCCACCATGTGGTTGAAGTCCCCGCGTATGCCCACCGCTATGTACACCCGGGGAGCGATGGCCTTCCCCGTCAGACCCACCTGGAGCTGCCTGGGCAGCCAACCCGCGTCGGCCACGTTGCGGGTGGCCGCCACCTCCGCCCCCAGACTCCGGGCAACGGCGTGGATGGCCGGCAGCTTCTCGGGGCCGCCGACTCCCATGCCCACGCCCACCACCACCCGGGCCCGCTCCAGGGCCAGGCCCCCGGCGTCCGACTCCCGGTGGACCTCCAGCAGCCTCATGTCCGGCGCCCCGGCCTCGTCGACGTCGACCACCTCCACCGGGGCGTCCAGGGCCCGGTCGGGCGCGACGGGGCTCAACAGGCCAGGGCGCAGGGTGGCCATGTACGGGCGGGTGCTCGAGAGTATCGGGGCCACCACGTTTCCGCCCAGGGCGGGCTTCAGCTGCACCAGGGCGCCGGAGTCGTCAATCTCCAGGTCGACGCAGTCCCCGGTCAGCCCCAGGGACAGGGCCGCCGCCACCCGGGACGCCACGTCCCGGCCGTTGGCGGTGGAGGGGAACAGCACGGCGTAGGGGCTGTGCTCCCGCACGGCCCCGGCCAGGGCCGAAACGCACGCCAGCCCCGCCGGGTGCATCGACTCCGTCGCCGCCAGGACTATCACCCTGTCCGCTCCGTGGGCCGCAAGCTCCCGGACCTCCCCGGCCGGCCCGGCGCCCGTCAGCACCGCGACCACCTCGCCGCGGGTTATGTCAGCAAGGTGCCGGGCCTTGCCCAGTATCTCGAAGGTCGTGGCTCGCAGTCCCGAGGCAACGCGCTCGCCCACCACCCACAGGGCCGCGCCGGGCCCGCCCTCGTACCTCTCCCAGACGGCGCGCGGGGCCGCCGCCGGGACCGGGGGCCTCTCGCTGAAGGCCTCCACCAGCTTCCTGGCCGCGTCCCGGGGGTCCTCCTCCTCGATGATCACCCCGGCGCGCTGGGAGGCCACGAACCGTATCTCCGAAACGGAGGTGGGGGAGCCGGCGGCGCCGAACAGGGACCCGTCATCGGACAAGTCTGGGGCGCCCAGGTCCGTGATGGCCGGGGCCTCCCTGGCCGCCAGCATGTCCTGACGGGACGGGAACCGCTCGGGCATGACCCCTTCGGTCACGCTCACCACGGCGGGGAGGGGGCACTCGATGACCTCGTAGCCCTCGTCGGTCTCTCGCTCCACCCGGATGGGGCCCGCCTCGGAGGCGCAGTCCAGCCTGCGGACGTTGCCCACGTAGGGCAGGCCAAGGAGCTGCGCCAGCTCGGGCCCCACCTGGCCCGTCTCGGCGTCGGTGCTGTGCCGGCCGCACAGCACCAGGTCATGGGCCTCCCGCTCCAGCGCCAGCGACAGGCTCCGGGCGGTGGCCAGGGTGTCCGACCCGGCCATGGCCCGGTCCGTCAGGTGCACCGCTCGGTCCGCGCCCATGGCCAGGCACTGGACCAGGGCGTCCCGCGCCTGGGGCGGACCCATCGTATACGCAACTACCTCTCCCCCGACCTGCTCCGCGAGCTGGACAGCCCTGTCCACCGCCAGCAGGTCGAAGGAGTTGACCTCCAGGGGGACGCCCTCCCGCACGATGGTCTTGGACTCGTAGTCGAAGGTGATCCGGGACAAGACGGGCACCTGCTTGACGCACACCGCTATTCGCATGGACCCTCCTTGGAAACGGGAGCCGCCTCACCTCCCGCTGCCACCGGTTCAGCCGCCAGGGCCGCCTCCATGCCCGTCCGCAGCTCGTCCAGCCGGGGGCTCATGCGTACGGGATACGCGGATGGGTCCCGAAGGGCCTTGACGCCGTCGTCCAGGGCCTCCAGGTCCCGGCGAAGGAGCTCCCGGGCCTCGTCCAGCCCGGGGACTTCCCCCATCGCCCTGCCTCCCCGCATCACCTGTCGCAGCAAGGGCTCGGAGGAGAGTCCCTCCCCACCGGACGGGGGCGCCTCCTCGTCGCGCAGGGCGATGACGTCCCCGGCCAGACGCCCGGCCGGGTCGCGCCGCCTGAACACCTGCTTCTCTCCCGGGATGGAGGCCTTGCCCGTGCTCAGCTTGAGCACGGGGCGGCAGCCGTACTGCACCAGCTTGTAGGCCATGTCAGTCCAGGGGGCGTCGGCGGAAACGCCCATCTTCGTACCCACCCCGAAGGCGTCGATGGGAGCGCCACTGCCGGCCAGCCTGTCGACGTCGAGCTCGTCCAGGCCGCCGCTGGCAACTATCCTCACGCCAGTAAGCTCGGCGTCGTCCAGCACGGCGCGGACCTCCCGGCTCAGGGAGTCCAGGTCCCCGCTGTCCAGCCTCACGCCGTCCAGGGACCTGCCCCGGGCCTTCATCTCATTTCCCACCAGGGCGGCGTTGCGGGCCCCGGCCACGGTGTCGTAGGTGTCTATCAGCAGGATGGCCCTGTCCGGGAAGCTCTCGGCGTAGGCGCGGAAGGCGTCCACCTCGCGCTCGTAGCTGGATACGAAGGAGTGGGCCATGGTGCCGGCCAGGGGCATCCCGTAGGCCTTTCCCGCCATGACGTTGCTGGTCGCCTGGAAGCCGGCGATGTAGCTGCACCGGGCCACCTTCATGCCCGCGTCGACGCCATGGGTGCGGCGCAGGGAAAAGTCGACGATGGGCCTGCCCCGCCCCGCCTGGACGCACCGGGACGCCTTGGTGGCCATCATCGTCTGCAGGTTCACCTGGTTTATGACGTAGCTCTCCACCGCCTGGGCCTCCACCACGGGACCGGACACCTCCAGGACCGGCTCCTCGGCGAAGAAGACCCTCCCCTCGGGCATGGCCCGGACGTCGCCGGTAAACCTCACCCCGGACAGGTACTCCAGGAAGTCGCCGTGGAACATCCTGGTGGAGACCAGGTAGTCGATGGACTCCTCGGGGAAGCGCCACTCCTCCAGGTATCGCAGCACGTCTTCCAGCCCAGCCGCCACGAAATAGCCCCGGTTGGGGGGATAGCTCCGGATGAACAGGCTGAAGGTGGCCCGGGATGACATCCCGTGCTGGAAATAGGTCTGGGCCATGGTCAGCTCGTAGAGGTCGGTCACGAGACCGGGCTCCGAGAGGCCGGCAAACGGCGCTTTCCGGTTGTCGGTAGGCGGCATGGCGGTACTATTGGGTCGAGGCGCCGCTGCGTACGCGCCCGTTGGCGCTCCCCAGGACGTGGATCCGCACCCGCTCGATCTTGACCCGCTTCATCTCCGTCACCTGCATCCGCAGGTCACGGTAGTACAGGTACTCTCCCTCCTGGGGGATGTGCCCAAGCTGCTCCAGGATGAACCCGGCCAGGGTCTGATAGTTCCCCTCGGGTAGGTCCAGGCCCAGCTCCTCGTTGGCCTCCAGGACTCCCATCCCGGCATCGGCGTCGTAGACGTTCTCTCCGACGGCCTCGAACTCGTCCCTGCCATCCTCCCCCTCCTCCCTGACGGGGCCCACGATGACCTCCAGCAGGCTCTTGAGGGTCACCAGGCCCGCCACACCACCGTACTGGTCGATGATGATGGCCATCTGCTGCCCGCTCTCCCGCATCTCCTCGAAGAGCCGGCTCACCGACTTGGTCTCCGGCACGAAGTAGACGGTGCGCATGACCTCGGTTACGCTGGCGTCGGGACCGATGCCCGCTTCCGCCATGGTCTGCACCAGGTCCTTGACCGACAGCAGCCCCACCACGTTCTCGGTATCGCCCTCGTAGACCGGGAAGCGGGTATGGGTCTGCCGGGCGTACACCTTGAGGAACTCGTCCAGCCGGGTGCCCTTCTCTACCCACAGGATCTCGGTCCTGGGAGTCATCACCTCGTGCACCTGGCGGTCGCCGAAGTGGAACACCTTCTCCAGCATCTCCGCCTCGGTGGGCTCCACCGTGCCCGTCCGCGCCCCCACGGAGATCATGGTGCGTATCTCGTCCTCGGTCACCTGGGCCTTGGCGTTGTCGATCCCCACCGCCTTGCTGGCGAGCAGGCTGATCCCCTGGAGCACCGTCACGGCGGGCGCCAGGGCCAGTCCCGCCACCGTCAGCGGCCTGGCAACGATGAAGGCGGCCTCCTCGGACCGGCTCCACGCCAGGGTCTTCGGCAGGGTCTCGCAGAATATCAGGACCACCAGGGTAACCCCCACGGTGGCCGCCAGGACGGCTATGTCGGGGTTGTCGACGATGCTGATGGCGACGGCGGTGGCCAGCGCGGCCGCGGCGGTGTTGACGAGGTTGTTCCCCAGCAACACCGTGGCGAGAATCCGCTGGGGCCGCTCCATCAGCCGGGCCACCCGCCGGGCGCCCGGCCCGCCGCCGTCCTCGAGCTGCAGGAGGCGCACCCGGGAGAGGGCTATGAACGCCGTCTCGGAGGCGGAGAAGAAAGCGGACAGGAGCAGACAGAGAGCAAGGAGCGCCAGCTTCCAAAGGTCACCGGTTTCCATGGTTTGCCACCCCTGTGGCCCATCCTCCTGAGCACCGAGTCAGACCCCGTCAAAAAACAACTGGCCCCGCACTCCGTCTTCGGAGCTCGAGGCCAGACACCGGTCTCTAGACTATCGTATTGCTACACACGAGAGAGTGCGAAGGGGATTGGCATACCCCTTACCGGATAGGATAGCACGACCGCCGGCGCCGATTCAACCGGCGGCCCGCGGGTCCCCGTTACACCGCGGCCGTCCCCTGGCGTGAGGCCGGGGGAGGGATGTTGAGGTTCTGGCGGAAGAAGTTGGTGGGATCGTACTTCTCTTTGAGGGCAAGCAGGCGGTCATAGCTGGCCCCGTAGGCCGCCCGCGCCTGGTCGACGGGCCCGCCGGACTCGGGGCTGTGGCCGTTGACGTATATGCCACCCGTGGACAGGGGCTGCACGGCCCGGGCCAGGTCCCGCGCCCACCTGACGTGGACCTCACCGTCGCCGGGGCCCTCCCAGGCCGCGCTGACGATCAGGTCGTACTCCGCCGCCCGGTGGGTAAACGCCCCCGCATCCGGGCCGCCCTCTCTCATGGCGCCGCCCATCTGCTGGAAGAACACGCCCGACCTGGGAGAGGTGACCCGGGCGAAGTGGTCCAGGATGACGTCGATGAGCTCGTCGCTGATGGTCTCCAGGAAGCAGGACTTCTGGTAGTAGTGGACCCCGGGGGGCGTGGCGTAGTCGATCATGGACTGGATGTCGCCGTACTCCCTGGGGCGGATGGCGTCCTCCTTGGGGCCGTACTCGCGCAGGGGAGCCACGGCGCGCTCCGCCGCCTCCAGCGGCCCGTTGTAGCAGACGCCGATGGTGATGTCGGGCAGGCCGTCGGGCCCCGTGCGGACCCCGCCTATGGTGTTCATCTCCCGGGGTATCTCCATGGAGAAGTCCCGGTAGAAGCGGAGCGTCTCTCTGGCCTCGTCGAAGGGATAGAAGGCCCGTCCTCCCGTGAACGGCCCGACGGGGTGCACACGGTATTGGAAGGCCGTCACTATGCCGAAGTTGCCCCCGCCTCCCCTGAGCCCCCAGAAGAGCTCCTCGTTCTCGGTTCGGCTGGCCGTGACGAACCTGCCGTCGGCGGTCACCAGGTCCGCGGACAGCAGGTTGTCGCAGGTGAGGCCGTGCTTGCGTCCCAGCCAGCCGATGCCGCCGCCCAGGGTCAGGCCCGCGATGCCCGTGTCGGAAACGGTGCCGCCGGTGGTGGCCATGCCGAAGGCCTGGGCCTCCCGGTCCAGCTCCGCCCAGGTCATCCCAGGCTGGGCCAGGGCCGTGCCGGCGGAGGGGTCGACCCGGGCGCCCTTCATCGGGGAGAGGTCGATCATGAGCCCGCCGTCGCACACCGCCGCGCCGGACACGTTGTGCCCACCGCCGCGGACGGACACCAGCATCCCCTGCTCTCTGGCGAAACGGACGGCGTCGATGACGTCGGAAACACCCGCGCACCTGGCGATGAGGCCCGGACGCTTGTCTATCATGCCGTTCCAGACCTTGCGGGCGTCGTCGTAGCCGGGGTCCCCCTGGCGCAGCATCCGGCCGCCCAGACGCGCCTCGAAACGACGCACCGCTGGCTCGGGCACCCGGCGGCCGGATGTATCGAGGACCTCCCGCTGCGCCGTCATCTGATCTTCTCCGCCCTGCTTCGCCCTACAGGGAACTCAGGAGCCGGTTTACCGCCGCCACGATGCGCGGCGTGTCGGGTATGTAGGACGACTCCAGTGGCTTGCTCTTGGGCACCGGTGTGTGGGGGGCCGTCACCTTGATGGGCGGGCCGTCCAGATAGTCGAAGGCCTCCTCCGCCACCGCCGCGCAGATGTCCGTGGCGATGCTGCAGCGGGGCGTGTCCTCGTCCACGACGACGACCCGGTGGGTCTTTCGCACAGACTCCAGGACCAGATCGTAGTCGATGGGGGATATGCTCATCAGGTCCACCACCTCGGCGTCGACGCCGTCGGCGGCCAGGGTCTCCGCCGCCTCCAGGCAGAGCCTCGTCATGCGCGAGACTCCCACCAGGGTGACACTGCTTCCGGGCCGGACGACGCGGGCCTTGCCCAGGGGTATGGCGTAGGGCTCCTCGGGCACGGGCCCGGTCTCCGGGTACAGCAGCTTGTGCTCGAAGAAGACCACCGGGTCGTCGTCCCGGATGGCGGAGATGAGCAGGCCCTTGGCCGAGTAGGGATCGCTGGGGACGACTCCCTTGATGCCGGGGATATGGCTGAACATGGAGTAGAAGGACTGGGAGTGCTGGGCCGCCGAGCCGGTGCCGGCGCCGATGCGGGTCACCAGGGTGAAGGGCACCTTCACCTGCCCACCGTACATGTACCGCATTTTCGCGGCGTTGTTCAGGATCTGGTCCAGGCACACGCCCACGAAGTCCACGAACATCAGGTCGGCGACGGGCCGGAGCCCGGTGGAGGCGGCGCCGATGGCGGTGCCTACAAACCCGGCCTCCGACAGGGGCGTGTCCATCACCCGCCTGGAGCCGAACTTGGTTATCAGGCCCTTGGTGGTCCGGAAGGAGCCCCCCCAGGAGTCTATGAACCCCTGCTCCTCCCTGCCCGCGCCGCCGGCCACGTCCTCGCCCATGTAGATGACGGTGGAGTCCCGCTCCATCTCCTGGACCAACGCCTCGTTGATGGCCTGCCTGTAGGGGATCTCCCGGGTCGCGGTGGTGGTCATCGGTCTCCTCTCGCTGCGAGCCCTTCCGTCCGGTCCGCCTCCGGCCTAGACGGTCATGTTGGTCCCGCGCCGCAGGGCCTCCAGGGGGTAGTCCACGTACACGTCGGTGTACAGCTCGTCGGGGGAGGGAAAGGGGCTGTCGTCGGCGAACTTGATGCCGTCCTGGATCTCCTGCTCGACGGACGAGTCGATCCCGTCCAACTCCTCTTTGTTGAAAGTTTCGGCGGCAATTACCCTGTTCCGGAAGAGGACCAGGGGGTCCCGGTCCCGCCACAGCTTCTCCTCCTCCAGGGTGCGGTAGCTGTAGCGGTCGTCCCCGCCGTGGTGTCCGTAGAAACGGTACGTCTTGCACTCCAGCAGGCTCGGCCCCTGGCCGGCCCGGGCCCGGGCCACCGCCTCCCCGGCGGCGGCGTACACGGCGAAGACGTCCATGCCGTCCACGACGACCCCCGGCATGTTGTATCCGGCGCCCCGGTCAGCCACGTTGGGGATGGCCGTAGCGTACTCCACGGGCGTGGACTCGGCGTACTGGTTGTTCTCGCAAACGAATATCACGGGGAGCTTCCATACCGAGGCCAGGTTCATGCTCTCGTGGAGCACACCCTGGTTGGCGCCGCCGTCGCCGAAGAAGGCCACGGCCACGTTGTCGGTCCCGTTCACACGGCTGGTGAGGGCCGCGCCCACGGCCAGGGGGACGCTGGCAGCGACGACGCCATTGGTGCCCAGCATACCCTTGCTCATGTCGGCGATGTGCATCGACCCGCCCTTGCCCTTGTTGCACCCGGTGGCCTTGCCGAACAGCTCGGCCACCATCAGCTTGGGGTCCACGCCCTTGGCGATGCAGTGGCCGTGGCCCCTGTGGGTGCTGGCGATATAGTCGTCGTCCCGGAGGTGGGCGCATATCCCCGTGGGCACCGCCTCCTGGCCGGCCGACTGGTGCATGGACCCCGAGATCTGCCGCTGGGCCACCGCATTGGAGGCCAGCTCCTCGAAATGCCGGATGGTGACCATCGTGACGTACAGCGTCCGAAGGGTATCTTTGCTAAGCTCCATGGCACCCCCAAGCAACTAGCGTGTCCAAGCTCCGACGCCCCAATCTTAGCACGGCCAGGGGTCGTGTCAATGGCCGCGACCCTGCGGTGACAGGGGCCGCCGCTCCTTCTATCCGGGACCGGAGGATAGGGCGGCCTCCACCCTCACTGCGTCCCCGACCCCCGCGCCAAGGGCCTCCGCCGCGCTCCCGTTCCTCACCGCCACCTCCAGGGTGGCGGTGCTTCCCACGATGGCCAGCAGCGGCCCGGCCTCGGCGTAGGAGCGGCTCAGTCCGTGGATCCGACGTCCCTTCACTTGGACCACCAGCTCCCCTGGGCCGCGCAGCAGGCCCTCGGGAATGTCGGTGACCAGGTTCCCGTACCGGTCCACGTGGACCACGCTGCCCTCCAGCACCGGGCCGTCCCACTCGCGCTTCGCTTGGGGCAGCAGGGTGAGCTGCGACAGCCGCGGACCGACCTCGTCGTGCGGCACGCCCAGCGAGAGATGGGCCGCAACAGGTGCGAACACGTCCCGGCCATGGAAGGTGTCGCTGGGGGGCCCAGCCACAGCTCGCGGTTGGACAGCTCGTATACCTCGTACCCCGGAGCCAGCCCCTGGCCGTCGACGTAACCCGGCCCTGCCACGTGGGTGAGGACCCCGTTGTCGGGCCCAAGAAAGCGTCCCGTGGGTGTCACAAGCAGAACCACCTTCCGCGACGTCCCCACACCTGGGTCGACGACGACCACGTGGATGGTCCCGCTGGGAAAGAAGCGGTGGCTGCTGCCGACGATGAAGGCCCCTTGGGCGATGGCCTGGGGCTCCACCTCGTGGCTCAAGTCCACGATGGCCGCCCGGGGGTTGATCCCGAGGATAACGCCCTTCATCACGCCGACGTAGGCATCGCGGGCGCCGAAATCGGTAGTCAGGGTGATGATCGGAGGGGGAGCCGCCATTTACCTCCCACGGAGGGCGAAGCCGGCAACCGTGCTAGCGTGCCGTCTCACGGGTCCGTTGGATAGGCCCGTCCGTCTCCGGCCAAGTCCCGGTCCACCGGTGGTCGGGGGGTCCTTTGCCCGCGCGGAGCGCGGGGTGTGAGGGTGGGCTCGATAACCCGGGGAGGGGCCTGAGGGTCCAACCAACTTCGGAGATAGGACACTAGAAGAACCGTACGCTGAGTATCGACACCAACAGGAATACGGCGGCAAGGACGATGGTGAACTGGAACAAGGTCTTCTCCAGGCCCCGGCGGGTGCGGTAGCTGGCCTGGGCGCTGCCGAACAGCCCGGACCCCGACTCCCTCACCTGCATGAGGATCACTATAATGAGGACGCCGGAGATCAGTATCTGCAGAATGTTAAGAGCCATTGGCCACCCTCACCCTCTCGAGCTTCCTCTTCACCAGGTCGTTGACCAGGGCCGGCTTGGCCCGGCCTCCCGTGAGCTTCATCACCTGCCCCACGATGAACCTGGCGGCCGTCTCCTTGCCCTTGACGTAGTCGGCCACCGCCTGGGGATGGGCGCCCACGGCCTCCTCCACCGCCGACTCCACGGCGGTGGAGTCGCTGATCTGGGCGTATCCCCGGTCCCGGACGACCACTGACGGGAGCTCGCCGGTCTCGAAGGACTCTTCCAGGACCCTCTTGGCCAGGGTGCCGCTGATTGCGTCCGACTCCACCAGCCGGGCCAGTTCCGCCATGTGGACCGGCTCGACCCTGCTCTCCCGGATGCCGACGCCCTCCCGGCCCAGCAGGTGCCCCAGCTCCACCAGGACCCAGTTGGCGACGGTCTTGGCCCTTGCCGGACCGGCCTCGGCCCCGGCCCCGGCCCCGGCCCCGGTAAGGGACATGCACTCCTCGAAGTAGTCCGCCGTTGCCCTGGCGCCGGTCAGCAGGCCCGCGTCGTAGGCCGGCAGTCCGTACTGCTCCATGAACCGGCTGCGGCGTTGCTCGGGCAGCTCGGGCAGCGACCGGCGCAGCTCCTCGACCCAGGCGGGCTCGATGGACAGGGGGGGGATGTCCGGTTCGGGGAAGTAGCGGTAGTCGTGGGCGTACTCCTTGCTCCTCTGGGAAACGGTGACGCACCGCTCCTCAACCCATCCCCGGGTCTCCTGCGCCACCGTGCCGCCCTCCTCGACCACCCGGGCCTGGCGCCCGATCTCGTACTCCAGGGCGTCGTGGACGGCCTTGAAGCTGTTCATGTTCTTGACTTCCACCCGGGACATGTACTCACGGCTTCCCCGTGGCCTGACGCTCACGTTGGCGTCGCAGCGGAAGCTCCCGTCCTCCATGTTGCCGGTGGACACCTCCAGGTACCGGAGGATCGACCGGAGGCCCGTGAGGTAAAGACGGGCCTCCTCGGCGGACCGCAGGTCCGGCTCGCTGACGATCTCCATCAGGGGAACGCCGCCCCGGTTTACGTCCACCAGGCTGTACTGCCCGCCCCGGTCCTCGGCGTCCCGGAAGTGCTGCAGCTTGGCAACGTCCTCTTCCAGGTGGACCCGGGCAACGCCCACGCTCCTGGTATACGCCCCGTCGCCGCTTCCCACGTCCACTTCCAGGCAGCCGCCGGTGGCCACCGGCGCGTCGTACTGGGAGATCTGATACCCCTTCATCAGGTCCGGATACAGGTAGTTCTTCCGGTCGAACTTGGTGTACGCGGCGATGTCGCAGTCCAGGGCCAGGCCCGTCACTATGGCGTGGCGTACCGCCCTGCGGTTGACCACGGGCAGGGTGCCGGGCATGCCAAGGCATACGGGACATACGAGGCTGTTGGGGTCCGCGGACTGGTACTCCGCGCGGCAGGAGCAGAACATCTTGCTGCGGGTGAGTAGCTGAACGTGGACCTCCAGTCCGATTACAGGCTCGTATTCCATCGCACTTCCGACCGCGGGCGCGGACGCACCGGCGGAGCGGCTACCAGTATATCAGGGCCCCGAAAGGAATACAACGAAAAGGGCCCGCCCCCGTCCTCACTCCTCGGGCCATGCGTCCGGCCCAATGAGGGGCACGAACCGGCAAGGGCCCAGCAGGGAGACGCTGGGACCCTCGTCGGTCCTGAGCACCCTCACCAGCTCCTGCTGCAGACGGGTCCCCACCGGAATCACCATGCGGCCTCCCGTCGCCATCTGGTCCATGAGGGCACGGGGAAGGGCCGGGGCGGCGGCGGTCACGATGACGGCATCGAAGGGCCCCTTCTCGGGACAGCCGAGGACACGCCTCTCCACGAGCACCTCGACGTTGTCGCGTCCCAGGCGCAGCAGCTCGACCCGGGCCCGCTCGGCCAGCGAGGGGATGCGCTCCACCGTCAGGACATATCCATTGGGCACCAGGTGCGAGAGGACCGCGGCCTGGTACCCGCTGCCCGTGCCCACCTCCAACACACGCTCTGTGCCCCGCAGGCCCAGGCAACTCGTCATGAGGGCCACGATGTACGGCTGGGAGATCGTCTGCTCCCGGCCTATCGAGAGGGCTATGTCCTTGTAGGCCAGGTGGCGGCTCTCCGAGGGCACGAAGGCCTCCCGGGGGACGCGCTCCATTCCGGCGATTACCTTTTCGTCGCCTACCGTCCGTCTGAGGCTCCGGAAAAGGTCACGCCGGTCCCGCTCTATGCTCCCCTTCGGCGCCACGGTCCCCCCCACCGTTCTTACTATATCACGGAGTACGGGACGTAACAACTTGGGGCACCGAACGGAGGCAGGCGCAAAACTCAATCGTGCCGCCGCTCCGTCTCTCCCGCGAACGCGGGAGTCCAATATGCCCGTGCCTGGAGCCTCGGGACTTGGATACCCGCTTTCGCGGGTATGACGGATAAGCTACAGTCTGCCGGCGAGGGAATGACGGCAAGCAGACGGCGGGTCCGGAGGGCTATCCGGCATTCCGCGCCAGGACCGTGCGGAAGGCCTCCACGAAGGCGTCCACCTCCCCCTGGCCCATGGGGTTGGACACGGCCCCGACCAGGTTCGCGGTGGACAGGATTCCCTCGTTCATGAGCCCCCAGAAGACCCTCTGGCGCAGGTCCCTGTCGCTGGAGTGCACGTCGCGGTAGGTCCGCACGGGACGGTCCAGGAAGTGGATGCCGAACAGGGACCCCAGGCCCGTCACCCGCACAGGGACGTCCAGCTCGGCGCAGGCGTCCCGGACGCCCTGGCGCAGGCCCTCGGTAAGGGGCCCCAGCCGGTCGTAGACGTCGGGGGTCAGGTCCTCCAACGTCACGGCGCCCGCCACCATGGTCATGGGGTTCCCGTTGAAGGTGCCGGCATGGCCCACTACGGGACCCGCGGTCGGGTCGTACAGGTCCATCAGGTCCCTGCGACCCCCGAAGGCGCCCACGGCAAATCCCCCGCCGATGATCTTGCCGAAGGTGGTCATGTCGGGCCGGATGCCGTAGTGCTCCTGGGCCCCGCCGTGGGACGCTCGGAAGCTGATGACCTCGTCGAATATCAGGACGCTGCCGTCCACCTCTGTGAACTCCCTCAACGCGTCCAGGTACTCCTGGTCCGCGGGGACCATCCCCGACCCTCCCAGTACCGGCTCGACTATGACGGCGGCCAGCTCCCCAGCATTGTCCTCCAGGATGGCTCGGGCAGCCGCCGTGTCGTTGAACGGCATCACCACCACCTCTTCGACCACCGACGGGGGGAGGCCCGCCACGCTGGGGACCGCCGTGGGACGCTCGGGGCTCCCTCCCATGGCCGGGTCCGTCCGCACGCTGACGGACACCACGTCGTGGGTGCCGTGATAGCCGCCCTCGCACTTGGCGATCTTGGTCCTGCCCGTAAAGGCCCGAGCGGCCCTCACGGCGTTGAGGGTCGCCTCGGTGCCCGAGTTGGTGAACCGGACCAGCTCCACCGAGGGCACCCGCCGGCACAGCAGCCGGGCGAGACGAACCTGGTGCTCGTTGGGGGCGTTGTAGACCAACCCCCGGGCGGCCTGCTCCTGCACCGCCTTGACGACGGGGGGGTAGGCGTTGCCCAGGGGCAGGCTGGTCATGTTGCCGATGAAGTCCAGCCTGTCGGTGCCGTCCAGGTCCACGGCATGGCAGCCGCTCCCGTCCTGGATGTAGACGGGATAGGGCGCCCAGAAGATGCTGTTGCGCGTGTCGCCGCCCGGGAGGTAGCGCTTGGCCTCCTCCCACATCTCCCTAGACCTGGGGGTGGTCTCCAGGTACCGGTCCAGCTCGCTATAGACCGTGTCTTCAGCCATAGATCGTACCTCCGTCTTGCTCGCCCCGGGCCTGCTCACGCCGGGCCAGCCGTCGGCGGGTCCGGCCCTAGTCCCGGCCCTTCCGGAGCACCCGGCCCGCGGCGTCGCCGGTGAACCGCCCGCCGTCGACGGAGACCCGTCCGTTGACCAGGACGTACTCGATGCCCTCGGGGTACTGCCTGGCCTCCTCGAAGGTGGCCCTGTCTATCACAGTGTCCGGGTCGAAGACGACCACGTCGCCATCGGCGCCGGGCCGCAGCATCCCCTTGCCTTCCAGCCCCAGCTTTCGCGCCGGGAAGGAGGTCATGCGGCGCACCGCGTCCTCCACGGTCAGCAGGCCCTCCTCGCGGACGTAGCGGCCAAGTATCCGGGGGTAGGTGCCGTACACCCGGGGGTGGGGGTTCCCCGGGGTGTACAGGCCGTCGGTGCCCACCATCATGGTGGAATGGACCATCACCGTGCGCACGTCCTCCTCGGACATGGCGAAGGACACCATTGCCACGGCGCACCGCTCTTCCAGCAGCAGGTCGAAGATGGCGTCCACCGGGTCCTGGCCGCGCATCCCGGCGATCTCCTGGATGTTGCGGCCGATGAATCGCTGGTTGGCGTCGCCGGGCAGGGATGAGATGGTCACGTTGTCCAGCGTCGCACCCATGCGCGTCTCACCCTCTGCGTTCAGCACCTCGCCCCTGATGCGCTCCCGGGTATCGGCGTCGTCCAGGCGGGCCATCACCTGGTCCACGCCGCCCTCCTGGGCCCAGGGAGGCAGCACCGCCTGGAGGGTCGTGCTGCTGGCCCGATAGGGGTACTGGTCGATGGTTATGTCAAGTCCCTCGGCCCTGGTCCGCTCGATGAGCGCCAGGGAGTCGCGCACCTTGCCATGGTGGGCCCTGCCGACGGCCTTGTGGTGGGAGACCTGGACGGGCAGCCCGGCCCTGTGCCCGATCTCGATGGTCTCCGCCACCGACCGCACGAGGTCCTGCCCCTCGTTGCGCATGTGGGTGGCGTAGATCCCGCCGTACTCCCCGGCCACCCGGGCCAGCTCCACGATCTCCCCCGTCTCGGCGTAGGTCCCGGGCACGTACACCAGGCCTGTGGAGAGGCCGAAGGCCCCCGAGCCCATCGCCTCGCCGACCAGCGCCTTCATGCGCTCCAGCTCGGCGGCCGAGGGCGCCCTCTGGTCGAACCCAGTCACCGCGATGCGCACGGTGCCGTGGCCCACCAGCGGGGCTATGTTGGTGGAGGGCGACGAGGCGTCCACCGCGTCCAGGTACTCGTCGAAGGTCCGCCAGTCCCACGAGACGCCGCTGGGAGGAGTGATGAAGGCCATGTACCGCTTCAGCATCTCCTCGGTGTCCGGGTTGAGGGGCGCCCCCGTGAACCCGCAGTTGCCCGCGACCTCCGTCGTAATCCCCTGCCTGAGCTTGTAGTCCTGGACGTCCTTGTAGAACACCGTAAGGTCCGCGTGGGCGTGCATGTCTATGAACCCGGGACACACGCACATGTCCCGGGCATCGATGACCCTGGCGGCGCCCTGGGAGCGGGCCTTACCCACGTACTCGATGTGCCCGTCCGTGATGGCGACGTCCCCTCGAAACCAGGGGTTCCCCGTGCCGTCGACGATCCTGCCGTTGCGTATCAGGATATCGGTCATGACACCTCCCGGGCCGCGGGCCCGCCGAGGGTCTTGGCGAAGAACTCCACGGCGTGCCCCGTCGCCTCGGCTTCCCTATCCCACCAGAAGTGGTCCACTCCCTGGGCTATCCGCCACTCCACCGGCCCTCTCATGGACTCCAGCCGCTCCGTCAGGGGCCCCACGGGCGCCGACTCGTCGCTGTCGCCGCACACGACGAGCTTGGGCCTGGGGTCGGCGTCGATCCCGGCGTGCTCCAGGAATCGGACGGGCGGCGAGAACAGGACGATGGACCTGGCCGATGCGTAGCCGGACAGGTTCCGGAGAATGACACCGGTCCCGAAGGAGTAGCCGGCGATGCCCAGGCGGGCCGCGTCGACGCCCTCGGCCTCCTCCAGGGTCCGCAGCGCGGCCTCGGCGTCCTGTACCTCCATCTCTCCCTCGGTGTGAGTCCCCTGGCTGTTGCCCACGCCCCGGAAGTTGAACCTGAGGGCGGCGAATCCGGCCTCCACCAGGCCGTGGTAGACCGAGAGCACCAGGTTGTTGTTCATGTTTCCGCCGCGCAGGGGATGGGGATGGCACAGCACGACGCCGGGGAACGGGCCGGGCCCCTGGTCGGGGAGCCCCAGGACCCCTTCCAGCTTCAGGTCCTCCGCATGGAATGACAGGGCCGTCTGACGCATGCTTCAACCCCAGTCGAGATAGCCCCATCTTAAGTTCCAGGGGTGCTTTTGACAAGGCGGGTAGGTCGGGGCCAAGGGCATAGAGGAGTTGGCTTCGATGACGGGGAGCTTGCAGTGGAAACGTGCACAGCAGCGAAATGGGTAGGTCCAATCGAACACACTAGTCATTTGCGGGAATTGAGCGCCGCGCTAGCTGGTTGACATTGAATTCTTGGGTAATGTCTAATATGAACGTACCGGAGTGGTAGTCGACGGACCCACTAGTCGGGAGTTACCAACGGGCTATGGTAGCAGCTACGCCACCCTATAGGGAGCAAGCGCACACATTTTTCAAGCAGGCACAAGACGAATTTGTGGCAGGAGACCTACGACAAGCGTCAGAAAAGGGTTGGGGAGCCGCCGCGCAGATGGTTAAAGCGGTAGCCGAATGTCGCGGATGGGACCATAGGACACATAGGGACTTGAACCGCGTGGTAGCTCGCCTAGACGACATGCAATTGAATAACGATTTTGGCTTGGCACAAAGCCTCCATCAGAATTTCTATGAAGGTTGGCTCGAAGAGTCACAGGTCGAGCAATATTTATCGGCGGTCGGCGCGTTCTTGGATAGACTAACCCCCCACGCAGACGACCAACACGCCTAGTACCTAGTGAGGGCAATAAGTCCCCGGACAGGCTACGGGACGTGTATCAACCGGGGATGATTGGCCGCTTGGAAAATTCCGCACGCCGCGCATTGACTTCCGGCCAAATATATGCGAATGTAAAAGAGTAGGAGTCAGGGGACCACTCGACCGGCTTGGTACGCCGGAGCGAGAGAAACGCCCCCCCTGGCTCCTACTCTTGATATATCAATGCTAATGCTTATATAAACCCGTGTCAATACCGCGAGCCCCCGTACCGGCCCACACACCGAGCGCCAGCACCGTTAACGGCCCCTATCGACCCCTCTTCTTGCGCCCAGCTTTGTCCCCACCCCGCGGCCAAGATGCGCTTCTCGCGAGGTACGCCCAAGATGGATGATAGGCTAATCAACTCCATCGGGTTAGCCCTTGACATCATTGGCGTCATTCTCGTCTATAGGTTTGGGATCGCCTCCGATGTGAGGCCAAGAGCTAGCGGGACCGTGATTCAATTTCCCCCTTACCCCACCGAAACTGAGCAAAGAGAAACGAGGGCACGATGGAAACGTTACCAGCGAATGGCGCTGCTCGGTTTGCTTTTTTTAGTGATAGGGCTGGCTCTGCAAGTGGCCAGCAATTACATCTGAGCTCCGTCTGGGGGACCACTTAAAGAATGCCCACGTGCCCGGCCCTGCGCCGGCGCGGCTACGGCAGCATCACAATGGTCACCGCGGGGCTGGCCGAAAAGGCCCTAACTGGAATGGCTCCTCGGTTGGGAATGTCACCTTGAAGTCGTCGCCGGAGTCGCAACGGTCAGGGTGCCCCAATATCTCGGAATCCTTCTCCCCCCAAGGACGGTAGTCGCTTATGGCTTGCTCCAAGGACGGGCGTTCCCTTCCGGCGTAGTCACAAGGCGGCGCAGCGGTGATGTACAGGTACAGCGCCACCCCGAGCCCACCGCCGAGCACAGCCCCAATGGCCAACGACCGGAGCACCATCACGGGGCACCGCTTTTTGGGCGGGCCGCTCCTAGGCGGGCAATAGTCGCAAGGTACCCTAGGTTGCCGCGCCGCGCACCGGCACCTTCTTAGGATACGCTGCCTGCATCGTGCAGGGCCGAATGGTAGCTGTCTGCGCTAGCGGGGCTCATGCCCCCATTCTACTCCTAGGGGCGGAGATGGGGAAGGCCCGGCGGCGAACGTCGTCCTAGGCAGGGCCATAGGTCTGGACGAATGCCGCAGAATGAGCGGGAGCCCAGCTAGGGGGGCGGGACGAGGCGAGGTCGCCGTGGTTATTTTACTGCGGGCCAAGCGCCGCCCCCTTAAAGGCGAAGGGGCGGGCCGGTTAAAAGATGGTCGGCGGGGTGGGCGGGGATATGTGAAACGGCCCTACCTCGGCCCTCAACTCGTTAAGGTCAATCCCGGTATTGCGTAGAGCGTTTTGGACCACAACCTCTGGCAGAGAGGTAACCCCGGCGGGGAGCACAATGACCTCCCGCAATCTTTCCAGCACTAACTCGCCGCCCTGTATGTTCAGGGTTTTGAACCCGCGCTTATAAAGACTATCTAGTAATCTATCTTGCTGCCATCGGTGCATAATCTAGCCGGAATGACTCCTGCGGCTCATACTCCAAATTCACTTCCGGCAAATGGCGGATGTCTAGCCCGATGGAGTGTATTGCGGGGTTTTCGACCATTTGGGAGGCGGCAAGGTATGTTAAGAACGAGCGGATGAGGCTCTGTGTCGCCGCGTCTTGTGTCCATCCAATGCCGCTGATGGGATATTCGTCGCACACAAGTATTATGCTCTCGCCATCCCGATAAACGTTCCCGCTTAAGGTATATGTCTGCGACATTTTGGCTGTTCCCTTATCGCTATCTTCCGCAGGCACAAAACGCCCCCCCTACCGCGGAAATTGTCCCCTCGCCCGCATATTGTATCATGGGAAGGCCCGGCCCACAATATGGCCCCTCGCTTTAGCGAGGCGCATAAGGACAGGTGTTTTAGACAGGGGTCTAATACTCGAAGTAGTAGACGCTCCACCCAGCGAAAATGCTGTCCGGGTCGGCCCCGCCCCCGGAGGCCGCGCAGCCGCGCTGTCGCGCTTCCGAGGTCTCCCGCCGCTGGGCATCTACCCTGGACAACCCGGCAATATACCTACCCTACAAGGCATTGCTTCCCCTCCTATTTGGTCAACGATTTCCTCAAACCCTAGGCCGGTATGCTATCCGCATACCGGCCTAGGGCATTGTAGATCATTATCAAGAAATCGGCCTCAAATTCTACCCACCACTTTCCCAGCGAGTATTCCTCGAAAGAGTATCTCCGCAGGAACAGCGTGGCATCGTCAAGATGTACCAGCATGTCGTGGAATGATGGCCCCACAACATAAGCTGGCCCGTCCGGAGCGGGGGCGCGAGTTGTCAATGCTCTTGCTATCGTCTTGCATTCGCCTGCATCCCATTCTTGAATGGTGGCCTTGTACGCCGTATCTAGGTCGGCTTGTATCCCCTTGTCGAATAAACCATATAGCTCCGCCAGGGAATGGGTGCGCAATGACTTCGCGGCTGCCGAGGAGTTCAGTTTGTGGTGGATTAACTTTAGTCCTAGCTCGATAGCTAAGCCGGCGTTGACCATCATTGCAGTCTTAAGGCTGGTGCGGGCCGTTGAAGAGGGCTGAGCGCCAATAGAGGCTATGTGATCCTCAGATAGCCGCGCTATCTCAGCAAAGGCGCGGGCATCGCACGTAAGTTTGGTTAGTTGGTCCGGGGTAAGACGTGACATTTTTGGAGCCCCTCCATAGCGTGTGCAGCGAGGTGGCGAGGGCGATAAGGGTTGAACGGAGCGGGAATGGGCGTTCCTGGTGGCCCCGCACTTGGGCGTGGTATAGTGCGTTTGCGATGCTACAGCCCATGCTCCGTACTGCGCGGTATTTGCTAGAGCTACCTCGCCGAATGCTGCGTAATACGCGAGGGCTCCTTAGCTCGCGGCTCCGTGTATGCTACGACGCCGATGCCGATGTCACAGGCGAGGCACTTGTGCTAGCCGGTATGAAGTTGGGCGGGTGCATAGCAGCTGTGATGGTCTTGGTCCTATTTGATGCGCTATGGGTGCTCGGGATAACGGTTTTGCCAAGCGCTAAGGCCCCGCTGTATGCAATAGTGACGGCCGCCGCATTGTGCGCAGCCGCCATACCTTGGGGGGCAGCCCCGTCCCGCGATGGGCGGTTCTTGAGCTGGGGCTGTCGTGCTGTGGCCGGCATCGCCAGTGTTGATACCGGGGTTAATTGGATGCTCGGAGCCGACCCACCGTATATGCTGCGATTCGTGGGTTTGACATTGGGTCTGGCATCTATGGCAAGCCTGGCCATTGCAATAGTGATGGTCCGTAGATTGATGAAGCGGCTAGGGCAGGAACGCATTACGCAATATGGAAGCTAGGCCCAACAGAGCCAGGGCGACACCAGCCACCTTGAGGTACCAAGGCCACGGTTCTGAGGATTCGCGGTCGCTGTCGCGGTCGTTCATCTCCCCCCCATGTGTATGCCGTCTGAGACCATGCTAGATGTGTCACGCCGGATTGTCAACGAGATTGACCCGCCCCGGCCATGTCCCCAGGCGGGCCGAGTGCCAGGACTTCCGCCGAGAGGGGGGCGAGCCTACCTACCACCCCAACCTTGCCGCGTTATCCTCGTTCATGTACTCCAGCGGCTCCCCCTCAACGATAAAGGCCTTGGGCGACGCTTCCGGCCCCGTCACTACTTCCGGGGCGGCCACGTACTGAAACGGCCACCACCGCCCTATCGCCAACCATACCTCGGCCTCGGCATCGCACATCTCTAGTGCGGCTATCAATTCCTTGACCAGCATTCAACGGCTCCTTAGCGGCGCGGGATTAGGATGTGGCGACTTCCCGCAGCACAAGGGCCAGCGCGCACATCGCGCCTAGGCCCCAGGCAGCGACGGCCAGCCCCCACACGGCCAAGTTGCCGGGCCGCCACCGCATTATCGTCGCCCCCAGACAGGCCACGAAGGCTAGGTCAACCAGAACAAGTAGGGCCAAATACAACGGCGTCGGGGCGCCGACGAGCTCGATGGCAACGTTCTTCGCCACCCCCAATCCGAACATGACCATGGTGGCCCGTCCCCAAGGGAACCGTAGCCACCATCCATCGGCATCCACCATCGGGATAAACCCGGCAACCTTGCGCATGTACTCCGCCTCCTCGTTGCCGGAAAAAGGGGAAGCCCCCCTCCGGCAAGGATTTAGCCTCTCGCCACAAGTTGCCGCATCTCCTCGGATTGAACCGAAGCCCAGAGGGGGGCACGAGCCCTTGCTCGTAGCTTCGGCTCAGGGAGTTCCGAGGAGGCCGGGGTACCTTGTGGCGAAGGCAGAGCCGAGTATACGCCCGCCCCTCTGGCGGGTCAACCGGCACTTGGGGGGACTTGGGGGGGCGGGTTCGGGGCGGGGGCGAGGTGGACCCTAGAGGGACATCAGTGGGATGCACGTGGATGCACGTGCGTCCCCTTGTGCTGTAACCATGATGGTGGTATAGTACCCCTTAACGGGTACTTTTAAACAAAAAGAACGAGCCACACACCCCCTCCCCCCGTCAAGGGAACTCGGCCTTCGGTGTTTGCGGCACCATTGAAGACCAAGGTTGTCAGGCGCGATGCCGCTCGTTCAATCAAGACCATATCACAAAGCGGGTCGGGTGGGGAGGGGAGAATCGCCACCAAATTAGGTATACCCGCCGAAGGAGGAGCTAATGACCCCAGAGGATACTAAGGCAAACCCGGCCCACCAACGGCTTATCAAACTGTCGGAGCTCTTCGCCAAGCTGGCCGAGGTATCGGCGGAGCATGAGCGTACAGGCGCGGAGAAGGCCGCCCTGGAGGCCGAGATAAACGAGCTGGCCGGCACCGCGATATGCCCCGCCAGCGACCAGGCCCCGGCCCGGCCCGTCGGCTCAAACACCGACCTTTATGTGCAGATTCTCCGGGAGAATGGCCGCCCCATGCACGCCAAGGAGATCACTCAACAGGCCCTGGCCCGCGGCCTCCAGCTGGCGGGCAAGATAGACAAGGCTCCGGAAAAGAAGGTGAGACACGCCCTGCACAGTTGCGATGATGTATACAACCTCGGCAGTAATTTTTGGTGGTTAACCGGGCAACCGGTCCCCGAGCCATAGCCTAAGAACTGGTCGGGGCCGGGAGACGTTGCACCGTCTCCCGGCCCCTATGCCAAAACAGGAGTCCCTCGCCTAGGCGCGATTTAACTCGTATGGCACCTACTAATTGTAGCATACTGGCCCAGGGCCGGTTTCCGGGCGGAGAGCTAGCCTGCCTGGAAGCCACCCTTGATGCCCTTGACGATCGGGCGCTGGTTGGCCATATGGTCGAGCACCGGCGTAATGGCCGCCCAGGGTACCCGGCCCGCGTGATGCTGAGGGCCTACGCCGTATCCTTCGCCCTCAACCTAAGCAGCACCAACGCCCTAATTAGGCTGCTTAGGCGGGACGCGGCCATTAGGGATATGTGCGGGTTCGAGGGGCTTAACCTCCCCTGCCGCCGTACCTTCAATCACTTCATACGCTGGCTGGCCCGGCACCTGGATATGGTGGAGGGCATGCTGGCCGGCGTAACTGACGAGCTCCGCCAGTACCTGTCCGACCTGGGCGACGTGGTGGCCATTGATTCAACGAACGTCCGCACCCACAGCAACCCAAACCGACGCCGTGTAAGTGACCCCGAGGCCGACTGGGGCGTGAAACATAGCCCGCGGGCCAAGGCCGGGGACAAGGAGTTCTTCTACGGCTACAAGGTGCACATGGTGGCCGACGCCACCCACGGCCTGCCCCTGGCTGTGATAGTCACCGCGGGCAACCGAAACGACACACTGCTGCTGCCTCGCGTGATGGACCGGGCGGCGGGCATGTATCTGTGGTGGAGTCCCAGGGTGGCGATAGCCGACCGGGGTTACGACTCGTACGCGAACCATCACTGGCTTGATACGCGGGGCGTGGCGGCGGTGATCCACATCAGGAGGGCCACCGCCCACGACAAGCTATACGACGGGGTGTACACCACGGACGGCGTCCCGGTATGCCTGGGGCAGGTGCCGATGGAGTACGCGATGACGGACCCTAAAACCGGCCAGCATCTCTACGTGTGCCCGGAGGGCGGCTGCCACCTAAAGGAAGGCGGGCGCGGGGGCATCACATACTGCGATTCCGAGGTGTGGGAAGACCCGCGGGGCAACCTGCGCGTATCGGGCGGGCGGGTGCGCCGGGACAGCGCCGAATGGCGAGCCTACTACCGGCAGCGGCAATCCATAGAGCGGGTGTTCAAGGGGATGAAAGAGAGCCGCCGGCTGGAGCGGCACTACACGCGGGGCCACCGCATGATAGCCCTGCATGCCACGATGAGTACGTTGGTCTACCAGGCCAACGCGCTGGCCCGGCTTAGGGCCGGGGCGGGCATGCTGTGGCAGGTAGATAGGGTGGGATGAAAACTAAAGAGGAGTTGATTATGGAGACGGAGATACGGTTGGTGGTTCGGTGCCCGAAGGCCCGTTGCCAGAAGGACGAGGCGGTATCCGACCCCTTGGAGTTTATGGCGGAACATCTGGCCCTGGACGGGTGGCCCTGCGGGCACGACGGGCCGGGGCTGTTCGTCGGGCTCGCGTAAAAGGCCCCACCGGCCTTTAGTTGCTGACTATTCATGTGATTAGCGGGGGGGACTCTTCCCCTTACCGTTAGGAGGCTCGGCAATCGTCCCCTGCTGAACGAAAGTAGCCTTGGGCTCAGGATGCACCTTGAAATAGGCGGGACGGCAGCACCCACAACAAGGCAAACACGGCCCCCAACAGCCCAAATGAGCCCAGAGTTAACAACAAGAATGCGACGTCCAGCTTACCTGGGGTTTGCTTGTCTGCCTCTCGGGCTTTTGGAATCAGGTTAGATACGGTCAGGAAGACTAGCATCATGCCTGCCGCTGGGATAAGTGCGGTCAAAAACGGGACGGGATTCCCACCGGTGGCGCTCAAAAGCCAGAACCAACCTGCTGCGCCCGCTGCAACCACGCTGGTGATGGCAGACAACAAACTGAGGCGCCGGGTAGGCTTGTCGGAGGTCCAAAGGCTAACAGCCAGAGCTCCGGCACCCAGTACCGCCAGGGTTGCGGCCTTCGCACTGTATAGCTGGGTCGGGCTCAATGCTGCTTCGGCCAGCGGAATTTCCCATCCGGGGACAGCCGGATTCCGAAAGTCGGCCATGATAGTAGCGATCACAAGCCCGGCGATTGCCGACCATAGGACGCGGCGAACCTGGAAGGTCACCCCGGTGCGGGTGGGGCGGCGGAAGACAAAATTAGAACATAGCCGACGCCACAGACTCATAGAGGCTGCCAGTAACCGCGCCAAGCGCGTGACCGCGACGGCTATCACGGGGCGATTGTATCACGCAAGACCTCGTGCCGGAGAGCTAGAGCAGCTCCAGCGTGCTGTAGTGATTTGGGCGTCTGGGGACCGGCGGGGTAGGACTTAGAAGTTGACCCGGTAAGCCCGCAAACATCTAACCACGGCCCGCGCCTGCTTTGACGGACTTCCCCCGTACGTACCCCCGATTGGCCGGCGTTACCTCCTGGGCTAAGAGCACGTATCCCATAACCCCTTCTTCTCTCTGAGCATACCGCTTGAGGGCGCGGACATCGAGAGATTGTGGGCTCCGACATAGCCGAAGTACAATGGCCCCACCACGTCAAAGGAGGGTTCAAACATTAGCGTATACGAACGGTTCCTCAGGATTGCTTGGATATACAAATTGTTTTTGGCCGCTGCCCTTATAGCGGGTGGGGTCTATGCCCATACTAACCACAGCCTGATAACTGACGCTGGCATCCGGGCAGCTCTTATGGGAGTCTGTGCTGCCGGCATCCTATTCGTCGATATGCTGCCCAATACAGGCGGACCGTATGGCGCCATAGCCACGGGGTTCGTTCGTATCGGCGGGGCGCTACTTACCGTGGGGGCGGGCTGGCATTGGGTCGCTAGCACAACCGATGGAGAACCGTGGCGTTACCTATGGCCCATGCTGTTCGTGATTCTGCTAATGTTGCCTGGTATGGTTGGCGGCGCGTTGATGTCGGTGTTCGTCGTACAACCGCGGCAAACCCAACCCGACCGATGGCACGCGGTCCTAGACGCGCTTGGCGGCGAGGCCGAACGATTTCGTGAGGCAATGTATGATGACAAGACCCGCCCCGATGAAATTGCAGGAATCGTTATGGCCCTAGAGGTACAATTGGCCAATCTCCTCATGTTTCTCAGATACGATCCCAAGAGCGGGCTCGGCCGCAAAGACCTTGCCCGTCTTCTCCAATATGCCGACACGCCGACAAGCGATAGCCCGATTGCAGACGCTTCCCGAGGCCACTTTCGGCGCGTGCGCGCTTATGTACGCAGCATTATGGGCGAACCGTAGGGAGAGCCCATGCCTCCTCATATGCCGCTGCGGGACGACTGACGGCACCCTCCGTGAACTACTACTGCCTGGCTATCCCTCCACTACGCGGCCTCGGCCCAGACTTATTGCCCTCGCTACTAGTACCCAGACGTCTTGCCTGGGTCAGGCGGCGCTGATATGATATTGGGGGACTCCAGGCACGAGCACAGGGAGGTACGATGAGCTTGCTGGGTGAGCCGCCCCTCTTGTTCTTACGGGGCATCGGCGGACCTGAGATCGCCATCATAGCCGTCGTGATCCTCCTGCTCTTCGGCGCCACGCGGCTGCCCAAGATCGGAGCGTCCCTGGGCCAGGGGCTGCGCGCCTTCAAGAGCGCGGTGACCGGCCAGGAGGTCATCGACCTGGAAGAGCCCGACGAGGACGCCAAGAAGGTCAAGTCCGGGTCGAAGAAGTCAGGCTAGCTCTCGTCCCGGGCATCCCCGCCGTGGCCGTCATCCCCCTTCGGCCGTCGCCTCCGAATACGTTGAGGAGCCGGGGCGGGCCGCGAACCTCGCCAGCCATATCCCCAGCTCGTACAGCAGTATCAGCGGCACCGCCACCAACCCCTGGTTCACGGGATCGAAGGTGGGCGTGATCAGCGCCCCCAGGATGAACGACACCACCACCCAGTACCTGCGCCACCGGGCGAACCCCCTCCAAGACACTATCCGCAGCTTGGCCAGCAGGAACATGACTATGGGCGTCTCGAACACGACTCCCAGCCAGAACAGCAGCGTCACCACCACGTTGACGTAGTTGCCGATGCGGATCATCGGCGTGGCGATGTCGCTGCCCCAGCCCACCAGGAACCTGATGGCCGGGGGTATCATCACGAAGTAGCCGAAGGCCACCCCCGCCGCGAAGGCCAGCACCACCCCCGGCATGAACGCGAACACGTAGCGCTTCTCCCGGGACGTGAGCCCCGGCGCGACGAACATGATGATCTGGAACAACACCACGGGGAAGGCCAGCACCAGACCGGACAGCAGGGAGACCTTCATCGTCACGGCCAGCATCTCGGTGACCTCGACGAACACGAGGCCCGCTCCGCCGTCGGCGGCCGCCTCCAGCTCCGAGGGGCGCAGGAGCAGCCGGATGATCTGCTCGTGGAAGACGAAGGCCACGCCCACGGCGGCGACGACGGCCACCACCGAGATGATCAGCCTCCTGCGAAGCTCCTCCAGGTGCTTTCGCAGCGGGGTCTCCGTGACGTTCACCGGGGCTGCCCCGGCCCCTCCGGCCCCCTACGGTCCACCGGCTCGGGGCGCCCAGGCCCCTCCGGTCCTCTATGGTCCACAGGCTCGGGACGGTTCATGCCCTTCTCCAGCTCCCTCTCCTCCGCCTCCACGGCCTTGGACAGGTCGGTCATGGAACGACGCACCTCGCCCAGCATCTTGCCGATGGTCCTGGCGCCCTTGACAGTTCCAGCCGGGCCCAGGACCACCACCGCGATGAGAAGTATGACCAGAAGCTCCAGGACGCCGATGCCAAGGAAGTCCACTCGTCACCATCCCTTCTCTGACCATACCAATATAACCCAACCCGTATCGGGTGCCAAGGAACCCCCGCCGTCCTTGACAGGACTCCGGCCCACGGGTATAAACTGAACCCAGCGGGCGGCCTCATGGACCCCCGGCCCTCTGCTGCCATCGGACGTACACTACCCCACGGAGGGAGGGAGCAAAATGGCTGGGACATATCCGGTTACGGACCAGGACTTCGAGGAGAAGGTGCTGCAGTCGGACATGCCCGTACTGGTCGACTTCTGGGCCGACTGGTGCATGCCCTGCAAGATGATAGCGCCCATCGTCGAGGAGCTATCCCAGGAGTACGACGGGAAGGCGGGGTTCGCCAAGCTCGACGTGGACGCCAACCCCACCACGGCGATGACCTACGGGGTGCGCAGCATCCCGACCCTGCTGGTGTTCAAGGGCGGCCGGCCCGTGGACCAGATCGTCGGCGCGGTGCCCAAGGGCGCCCTGAAGAAGAAGATCGACTCCGCCCTGGAGTAGGACGTCCCGGCAAGGGAGTGGATGGGGCCCGGTGGCTCTTGCGGACTTCAAATCCGTTGTGCCTCGTTAGCACGGGGTAGGTGGGTTCGACTCCCTCCCACTCCCGCCAGACTCCCGTTCGGTCCTCTGCCTCATCCGCCTTCAAACGTATCCGCGATAGTCGGCCAGTACGCCCGCATACCACGGGCGTCTCTTGTGTCTGGTCGCAGGAACGGCATGCTAGTCCCCCTCGGACTCAACCATCACCCGTACCCTGGCTTTGGCGCTTTCCAGGTCTTGGGCGCGGTTGTCTGGGCGCAGGGTCCCGAACGCGGTCAGCATCGTTCCGGGTTGCCCGTGTAGCCCGGAAACTACCACCGGCTTGCGGTCTATGACCTTGCCGATGAGTGACGCTGCAGTATCGTCCAGATAGTCAGTGCGGCTGAAGTCCATGATGGTCGCCCGGCTGGCCTGTATGGCTCCGCCAAGAATCCTGGCAAGCTCTCGTGCGGACGCCACAGACACTCTATCAGGCATGACTATCAGCCCGACCCTCGCTTGGTAGGGGTCTGAGTCGGGCCATATCTCGGTATCGAGAAGTGGCACGGACACCAGCCGCTCTAGCTCACGTCTGTGGGACTGTGTAGCGTCCACCAGTGTGGACAGGACCAGCCCCGCTAGAATCGCCATCGTGAAGTCGATGAGCAACGCGACAGCGGCGGTCACCAGCATCACCACCGTATAGCCGACGGGTATGCGCCGGACCCGTCGCAAGAACTCCCAGTCCACGAGCCGGTAGCCCGTGACCATGATGATGCCCGCAAGCATGGACAGCGGGACCCGGTTGAACGGCACCATCAAAGCCAATGCGACCACCACCGCAGACGTCACACCTGCAATCTTGCCCCGACCACCTGATTGCAGGTTCAGGAACGTGATCGAGCTGACGCCCCCGGGATTACCTCCGATGAGTCCCGCCACGACGTTACCGACACCCTGGGCCACCAGCTCCCGGTTCGGCTGATGGCGCCCGCCGGTCGTGGCGTCGGCCTGCAGGCAAGTTAGCAGCGTCACGGCGGAACACAGCAGGGCCATTGTGAAGGCCGATGGAATTACCTGTGGCTCAAATGCGGGCCAGATTAGCGTCGGCAAGCCTCGCGGCACCTCGCCTATCACGGGAGCACCGGTGAACCAGATGATTCCGGCTGCGCTCCCCACCAACAGGGCCACGAACTGGCCCGGAGCATACCTGGACAGCCGGGCTGGCCAAAAGACCCCGACCGCCACGGTTACCACGGCAACAGCGAGAGCGTCAAAGTCGACGGTTGCGCTACTCCATGCTCTGACACTGCCGACGACACCGCCCGACGCCGGAGGCAGACCGATGGCTGGCAAGACCTGGGTGACGACCAGGACCATGCCCGCGGCGGTGAAGAATCCCGACAACAACGAGTGGGGGATGTAGACGACAAACCGCCCAAGTCTGGTGAATCCGAAGACCATAAGGAAAACACCGGATACGAGAGCGGCTGTAAACCCGGCCTCCACCCCATGCTCGGATACCACCGACGCCAGGACGATTGTGACAAATATGTTGGGGCCTGAGATGAGCCCGCGGGTGTTCCCCATGATTGCAGCCAGAAGCCCGAGCACGATAGCCCCGTGGAGGCCCGCCACTGGCCCCAGGCCCGCAATGACACCGTAGGCCATCGCCGTTGGCACCAAGACAACACCGACCAACACCCCGGCCAACAGGTCAGTGGATATGCTTCTCATCGGACTGTCCGGGACTGCTGACGTGGTCAAGACTCGATAGGCCCATAGTATGAGTCCTCACATGGCCCAGCCCAGTATAAGTCCATGAGACCAACGAAATCGAGAACTGACACCCCGAGGTTCAGTTCGCTACTGTATTGGAGGTCGACTCGGGAACCCGTCGCTAACCCGAACCACGCCCCCCACCCCTCGTCGCGGTGGTATAATCGTGCCTGCTGGCCCACTAGAGCACGAAAAGGGGGCATCCCATGGACAAAGCCGACATCCCGTTCCTGAGCGCCGCCCATCTGTCCCGGCTGATCCGCAGCAGGGAGGTGTCGCCCGTGGAGGCCACCGAGGCCTACCTGGACCGCATCGACCAGGTGGACTTCAGGTTCAACGCCTACCTCACCGTCTGCCGCGGCGAAGCCCTCCAGGCGGCCCGCGAGGCCGAAGAGGCCATCGCCGGGGGCGGCTACCTGGGGCCCATGCACGGTGTCCCCGTCGCGGTCAAGGACCAGATGTGGAGCAAGGGAGTCCGCTCCACGGGGGGCTCGCGCATCCTGGCCGACTTCGTGCCCGACGAGGACGCCACGGCCGTGGCCAACCTGAAGAGGGCCGGCGCGGTCCTCCTGGGCAAGCACAACATGACCGAGTTCGCCATCACCGCCTTCTCCCACCGTTTCCGAATCCCCCACAACCCGTGGGACCTGGACTTCTCGCCTGGCGGGTCCAGCAGCGGCTCCGGCGCGGGCACCGCCGCCTTCCTGTGCGCAACCTCCGTCGGCGAGGACACGGGAGGGTCTCTGCGACGCCCCTCGGCCTGGTCCGGGCTCGTCGGCATGAAGCCGGGATGGGGCCGCGTGAGCCGCTACGGCGTCATGCCCGGCGTCTGGTCCATGGACACCCTGGGGCCCATATCCCGCGGGGTGGAGGACGCCGCCATAACCCTGGGGGCCATCGCCGGCTACGACCCCAAGGACCCCTACACGTGGAACACCCCCGTGCCCGACTACGCCGCCGCCTTGGACGGGAATATAGGCGGCATGAGGGTCGGCGTCATATCCGAGGAGGTCCACAGCGAGGTGGCCGACCCCCAGGTCCTGGCCGCCGTGGTCGCGGCCACGAAGGTCCTGGGAGGGCTGGGCGCCTCGGTGGAAGAGGTCTCCATACCCCTGGCGCGGCACATGACGGACGTATCCGGCCTGCTGATCCGCGTGGAGTCGGCAGCCTACCACCAGGAATCTGTCCGGGAACGCCTGCATGACTTCGGCCACGACAACCGGGTGGGCCTGCTGACGGGCAGCGTCGTCCCCGCCCAGGTCTACTACAAGGCCCAGAAGCTGCGGACCATGCTGCGGGACCAGGTCCTGAAGGCGCTGGAGGAGTACGACGTGCTGGCCCTGCCCACCTCGGCCAGGACCGCTCCCAGGATACAGGAAGGCGACCTGGTCATCACCGACAAGGCGTCGGCGGAGCAGCTCCCGTTCATGCGCACCAGCGCCTTCAACCTGGCCAGCACCCCGGCGGTCTCCGTGCCCTGCGGCTTCAGCACCACCGGACTGCCCATCGGCCTGCAGATTACGGGCCGCCCGGGAGCCGAGGAGACGGTCCTGAAGGTGGCCCACGCCTACGAGCAGGCCACACCCTGGCACACCATGCGGCCGCCCCACGCCTAGAGGAGCCCTGTCCCCAAAGCCCTCTTCGGTTGAACGATGCTTTCCAGGCGACCATAGTTGCGAACTGCCGAGCGTCAGAGATAGTGCATCGGGAAAAGGGACGTGCTCACCGCATCGCGGCCTTGCTCCTACCCGAAAATGTCAGTGTCGCTCCGAGCAGCAGGAGCACCGTTGCCAGAACATACGCCGCCGAGATCGCAATTACGCCCACGACTGCCGACATGAGCATCAGGGCTGCAGCCACTCTGGGTCTAGCTATGGACATAGCAGCGCCAACGAGTCCGACGATAGAGGCAGCCAAGGCAACGAACCCCTGGACCGTCACTGCTTGGGCACCCTCGGCGCCAACGGCGCCGCCAATGCCTCCCACAGCCATGGCGATGAGAGCTCCAATGAACCCGGCTACGGAGCCAAAGACGCCTAGCAGTAGTCCTGCTACCCTCATAGTCTTACCTCATGACTCGTCGAGAACAGTGCAACCGACTACTTCGATGGCGAAGGGGTCTCTATCTTCTCCCTCTGCTCCCTTCCCTCGCAGGGTTACCCGGTCTCCCTTTGCAACCGAAGTAAGGTCGTTCAACTGGCTGTGGCTGAAATAGCAACGCACACTCGTCAGCGTGAAGTCCCCTACAGAGAGATCTATGTAATAGGCGCTGTCATCGCCGCCTCCGAAGTCTTCGGCCACCCCACTGACCGCTAAGACCTTGCCGTCGTACTTTTGGTTGGCCGCTACTTCGTTGGTCTCGTAGTCGTCGTACATACGTTTGGCGGTAACTCGCAATTCGATGGGCGCATCTGCGATGTCGAGCTCCGCCTGTTCGGCGTCTTCCTGGGATACAGTGCAGGACAGCGAAATCACCAGGAGCACGAGACACACCATCGACTTGACCATCCAAGACCCCCCCCAAGCCTCGTCCGGGAGGCATCGCACCAAGGTTATAGACTTATAGTCTATGGACACATAGTCTATGCATTGGTAGCGTCCCGGTCAAGGGATGTGGACGGCTTATCAATCGGCGTTTGGCAACCACATACGGGCTATGCGGCTGCGACGGGGCGAGACCCAAGAAGACGTCGCCGACCGCGCCGGGGTCCACGTGACATATCTGTCGGGGATCGAGAGAGGGGTCCGGAATCCGTCGCTCCGGAACATTCTTGCGCTGGCCAAAGCCTTGGGTGTCGACACCGCTGAGTTGTTCGCCTTCGAACTGGAACGCAGGTAGCCTGATACATCTGAAACCAGGCCATTATGGCCGGACGGTGGGCCTGTGGTTCGGCTGGCCACCAAGGCACGAGCAAGGCTGGGTGGTTTCCCGCTTTACCGAGCCTCCTGCTCTTTCACCAGGTCCGCGGCCCGCTCCCCGATCATGATGGCCGTGCCGTTGGTGCCGGCGGAAACGATGTCAGGCATGATGGAAGTGTCGACCACCCTCAGGCCCTCCACGCCGTGGACCCGGCAGCCCTGGTCCACCACCGCCGTCGCGTCCGACTCCGGCCCCATCTTGCACGTCCCCGACATGTGCTGCGTCGTGGTCGACGCCACCGTCCTCATCATCCAGCGGTCCAGCGCGCCGTCCGATTCCAGGTCCTCGTCGGCGGGCTCCACCCTCCCCGCGACGATGCCCCTGAACGCCTCGTGCTCCAGCAGGCGGACGCACAGGCGCACGCACTCCCGCAGCCTCTGGCGGTCCCAGGGCTCCTCCAGGAAGCGGTAGTCCAGTTTCGGCTGGACGTGGGGGTCGGCGGAGGAGAGGGTCAGCTCCCCCGACCCCGCCGGCCTGTACAGCGACGGCGTAAGACGCAGCCCGTCGTGCTGTCTCGGGTCCTGGCCCAGCCTGATGGCGAAGGAGGCGGGCATGACCATCAGGTCGTTGGGAGTGTCCGAGCCCGAGGCCGTGAAGTGCAGGGCGCACTGCCGCCGGGGAGCGTCCGGGTCCATGACGACGCCCTCCTCGACGGCCAGCCGGACCCCTATCTGCGGGTGCTCCTTCATGTTCTTACCCACGCCCGCCAGGTCCTGGACGACCGGTACGCCCAGGCGGCGTAGCTGCTCCCCGGGCCCCACTCCCGACACCAGCAGCAGGTGCGCCGACTTGATGGCGCCGGCGCTGAGCACGACCTCCCGGCCCTCCACGGTGAACTCCCGGCCGCCGCTCTCGACGCGGACGCCGGTGGCCCTCCTCCCCGAGAACAGGATGCGGGTGACCAGCGCGTTGCCCCTGACCGTGAGGTTCAACCGGTGGCGGGCCGGGTTGACGTACGTCAGGGCGGCACTCATCCTCACGCCGTCCACGTTGTTGACCGCCAGGGGGCTGATGCCCGTCGCCTCCGGGTGGTTGATGTCCGGGTGCTCGGGGAACCCGGCGTCCAGGCAGGCCCGGTAGAAGGCCTCGGGGAAGGGCAGGAAGTCCGGGCGCTTGTGGTGTCTCACGGGCACCGGCCCGTCGGACCCGTGGAAGTCGTCGCGGTAGTCCAGGTCCCGCTCCATCTTCCGGAAGTAGGGCAGCACCTCGACGAAGGACCAGCGGGGGTTGCCAGCGGCGGCCCAACCGTCGAAGTCGTGGGGACTCCCCCGCAGGAGCACCGCGCCGTTGACGGCGCTGCCGCCTCCCATCACCCTGCCCCGCACCATGGGGGTGGGCGCGGGCTGGTCCGGCGTGGGCCAGCCGTCGAAGGACCAGACGTGGGGACCGCCCACCGACGACGCCATCTGGTTGTTGCTGTACTTGATGTCGTCGGGAAGGCGCTGGAAGTCCGGGTAGTCCGGGCCCGCCTCCAGCAGCAGCACCGACCGGGCCGGGTCCTCGGACAACCGCGCCGCCAGGGCGCACCCGGCGTTGCCGCCTCCAACCACGATCACGTCGTACTTCATCATCGAGCCTGCGGACGGGGCTCCCCAGCGGGCTCCCCAAGCCCCATTCTATGCCTCCCCATGCAGGCACGGCAAGGCACGCGTAAACGGTGTCCACGTCCACGCCGCACCTGAGTTCCGGCCTGCCCCGGAACGACGAGTTGGGCGATTCGCCAACAGGGGCGCTGCCAATCTACTTTCAGAGTAATCCCCCATGCCGGTTGCCAGCGCTGCCACGAAGGATGAAGACCCCTGTTCCGTGATGAATGCCGGTTAGCCCCCGGCAGGGCCGCCCCGTTTGACCGCAGGGTCCCACACTGGTACATTCTCTCCATCCCAACGGTGCAGGAGTTTCACATGGGCAGAATGGACGGCATGGTAGCCATCGTAACCGGCAGCAGCAGGGGCCTTGGGAGGGCCATCGCACGGCAGTTCGGCCGCGAGGGGGCCACGGTTGTGGCCTCCGCCCGCCCCAAGTCGCCCACGGGCCTTCCCGGCACTCCCGACGACACCGCCGCGGCCATAGAGGCCGAGGGGGGCTCCGCCATATCGGTCCCCTGCGACGTCTCGTCCAAGGACCAGGTGGACGCCCTGGTCGACACCGTGGTGGACCGGTACGGCAGGATCGACGTCCTCGTGAACAACGCCGGCATCATGGTCATCGGGGAGACCCTGATGGAGATCGACGAGGCCCGGTGGGACCTGTCCATGGGGACCAACGTGCGCGGCCCCTACCTGATGTGCCGCCGGGTGGTGCCCGTCATGAAAGAGCAGGGCCGGGGCAGCATCATCAACATCGGGTCCAGAATGGGCTACGACCACCTCAGGGGCGGCGGCGTGCTGTACAGCTCCAGCAAGGCCGCCCTGCACATGTTCAGCCGCATCCTTGCCGAGGAGCTCCGGGAGCAAAACATCGCCGTCAACATCCTGAACCCGGGCAGCCTGGCCAGCGAGGGGTCGTCGGTCATCCCCTGGGCCCAGCACGACTGGCACCAGCGGGCGGACCCGGCCGTGGTGGCCCCCTCCGCCGTGTACCTCGCCCTGCAGGACGCCTCCTCCATGACCGGCGAGATGGTCGCCAGGGACGAGTTCGGGCGCACCTGGGGACAGGACTTCGACCAGGGGCAGGGCCAGGGATAGGGTAAGGTAGAGGCCGGCGTTGCCGGCTTGGGAATCGAGGGGAGCTGCGGTCTGCCCGGGCGCTCCTCTAGGTCCCGATGCGTACCGGGTCCGTCGCGTCCCTCACCGAGCGTATGATGGACAGCACCGTCAGCCGCCCCGTCCGGGGGTTCTCGGTGGGCGTGTTCTCGATGTGAATGGTGAGCAGGCCGAACTCCCCTTCGACCTCCACGTCGTGGCAGTTGCGCTCCAGGCCGGGCACCGCCAGGATCCTGATCATGGTCCTGTCGGGCCCCAGTCCGGCCAGGCTCACGGCGGCCGACACGTTGACGTTGGCCGGGAACCCCCGGCACGCCTCGCGCGCCGTGCCGTAGAAGACGTCCATCTCGTGGTCCAGGCCCTCCAGGTCGATGCCGTTCTCCACCAGGTAGGGCGCCCCCTCCAGGGCCTCGGGGGGCTTGCGGGTGACCATCGTCACCCGGTCCACGCCCCCGGCGCACGCCGACTTGATGCCGTCCAGCCCGGCGATGGCCCCCGAGGGCGCCATCAGCCTGCACCCTGTCTCCCGGGAACGATCCATCACCTCCGGGTGGTCTAGGAGCGCCCCAACGCTTATGACCATCAGGTCCTTGCCCGCGTCGAAGGTCTGCCTGGCGAGGTCGGGCACGATGTGCCCCCCCGCCGCCTCCACCACCAGCGTGGACCGGTCGATCAGCTCCTCCAGGTCCAGGTAGGGGGGCGGGTCACCGAGCTCGGACAGAAAGGCCTTGGCCTTCTCGGCGTTCCGGCTTGCGACTCCGGCCACGGGAGGAATCCCTCCCGACTGGGCCTCCCGCACCAGGGACCTCCCTATCGCTCCGCAGCCGACAATGCCGATGGAAGCAGCCATCGCACCCCTCTCCTCGTGAATGTCTCCCGCCCGGGCAGGACACTCATTATACACCGGCGCCCAAGACCGGCCGGGGGACCAGGCGCCAGTCCAATCCCCAAGTATGGGCAGGAGGCCCCGGGGCGAGTACAATAGCACTGTCCGCACCGACCATCCGCCGCCGTCAGGCCGCTCCCCGAGGAGGAGACATGATCATAGACAACCACGTCCACCTGTTTCCGGACCAGGCAGGCCCCGCGGGATACGAGGACGTAGCCGCCCACGAACAGGAGCTGCAGAAGAAGGTCGGCAGGCTGTGGAGAGACCGCATGGTCACCAGCCACACCGACCACAGGTACATCCCCGAGCCCGGCGAGGACGTCGGGTTCTCCGTGGGCAAGTACGGCAAGTGGAACTGGACCAAGCACGGCGAGACCTGCTGGATGCTCCGGGGCCCCGTGATGCTGGAGGACATGGTCCACAGCCCCGAGCAGATGCTGGCCCACATGGACGCCGTGTGCGTGGACATGGCCGTCCTCGAGGGCGGCTACATGGAGCCCAACTACGAGCGCACCCGGTTCGTCCCGGAGATCATAAGCAAGTGGCCCGACAGGTTCATCGGCACCGTCTCCATCCAGTACGACCTGACCCAGAGCGACGAGTACCTCCAGGGCGAGATACTGAAGCTGACAGAGGCGGTGGAGGAGCACGGCTTCAAGGGGCTCTTCTCGGCGTTGCCCAAGGGCCAGCCCGTGGACGACCCCCGCTGCGACCCTCTGTGGAAGGAGGCGGTGCGCCTGGGCATACCCGTGTGCATCGACACCGGCCTCAACTCCAGGGACGACTACATGGCCGAGATACGGGCCATCGAGAGCGTCTGCCGCAGGTTCCCGGAGCTGAACGTCATCGACGGCCACGTGGGCGGCAACCTGCGCAACCCGAGGGACCCCGAGTACGTGGACAACCCCAGGGAGTTCTTCGACCTGCTCAAGCTGGGCAACTTCTACCTGGAGTTCGGCTGCGTGCTGATCTTCGAGCGATGGTCCACCTGGGGACGGGACTACGAATACCCCTACCGCAGGCACCAGCAGTTCCTCAAGACCGCCTACGAGAACTTCGGCGCCCGCAACCTCATCTGGGGCACCGACATGCCCTGGTGCCAGCGGGTGGTCACCTACCGCCAGAACTGGGACGTGGTGCGACTCCACACCGAGTTCATGACCGACGAGGACCGCGCCCTGATAATGGGCGACAACCTGGCCAGGATATACAGGGTCGCCCAGCCCACCTAGGCAACAGCCAGGGCCCAACAACCCCCTCTCCCCATGGGAGAGGGCCGGGGTGAGGGCGCAAGCCCCATGGGAGAGGGCCGGGGTGAGGGCGCAAGCCCCATGGGAGAGGGCCAGGGTGAGGGCGCCGCTTCCCAAAGCCGCGGGGCCTGTGTTATATTGTCTGCAGCGAACAAGCGTGGCGTCAGGCCATGGCATCTGAGGTAAACGTATTCTCGGCAAACTGCTCCGCAAGCTGACCACCGTAGTTCCAGGAAACACGCCCACCAGCCCCACCGTCGAACAGAGCCCCCCGGAGACCGCCCCTCCCCATCGGACCGCTGTCCCGGCTGCAGCTGAGTCCCCCGCGCCGCCCGCCCCGAAACGGCCATCCAGGAGAAACCGTCGTGGCCGCGGCCGGCGTCCGCGCACGGGGGAGCCGCCCGACACCCCTCGCTCCCCGGCCGTGGCCCCCCCGGACAGCGGGCGGCCCGCCCCCGCCTCCTTCGGAGGCCTGGACGTCTCCCCGCCTGTGGGCAGCGCCCTGGCCGCCATGGGATACGAGGCGCCCACCCCCATCCAGGAGCTGGTCATACCCATCGCCAGGGCCAACAGGGACCTGGTCGGGCAGGCCCAGACGGGCACCGGCAAGACAGCGGCCTTCGGCATTCCCCTGGTGGAGGCCGTAGACCCCGGGGCCCGGCACATCCAGGCGCTGGTACTGACGCCCACTCGAGAGCTGGCCGTACAGGTGTCCAAGGAGCTGTCCCGGCTGGCCGAGTTCTCGGGGATACGCTCCGTCGCCATCTACGGCGGCCAGGCCATGAGCCGCCAGCTTACGGCGCTCTCCGAGGGAGTCCAGATAGTCGTGGCCACTCCGGGCCGCCTCATGGACCACATGCAGAGGCGGACCATCGACATCGGCAGGGTGCGCCACGTGGTCCTGGACGAGGCCGACCAAATGCTGGACATCGGCTTCGCGCCGGACATCCACTACATCCTGCGGCGCACCCCCGAATCGCGCCAGACCCTCCTCTTCTCCGCCACCATGCCCGGCCCCATCCACGCCCTCGCCCGCCGGTACCTCACCAACCCCGAGTGGCTCCGGGTGGGCGGGGACGCCGAGCCCGTGGAGCAGGTCAGCCAGATATACTACGAGGTCTCCGAGCGGGACCGAGCCGCCTTCTTCGAGGAGCTGCTCGGCGACGAAGGACGAATCACCCAGGCCCTGGTGTTCCGTCGGACCAAGATCGGCGTGGACAGGCTGGTGGACCACCTGCGCCGGCGGCAGCACGACGTGCAGGCCATCCACGGCGACATGACCCAAGCCCACCGGGACAGCGTCATGGGCAGGTTCCGGGCCGGCAAGCTCAGGGTCCTCGTGGCCACCAACGTGGCCGCCAGGGGCCTGGACATCCCCGCGGTGTCCCACGTGATCAACTACGACATCCCCGACAACGTGGAGGAGTACGTCCACCGCATCGGCAGGACGGCCCGGATGGGCCGCTTCGGCACCGCCATCACCTTCGTCTCCGAGTGGGACTTCGCCGTGCTGGACATGATCCAGGCCCACGTCGGCGACGACCTCCAGCGCGCCGACCTGCCGGCCCTGCGCCGCTAGGCGCTTTCTTCCTCGACCATTCCCGGCGCGCAACACCCTGGCATGACGCCCCTTGGCGCGGATGACACATCGCCCTTGACAGGCCCGAGACCAGCTCCTCAGACTGATACCGTAGCGACACCACGCCATCGGCCAAGACCCTCGTCGGCCGCTTTTGACTGGGCACTGGAGGCTTCGTACCCGTGACCGAATTGTCCCTTAATTGTTCCTCCGGAGGAACAATTCCATCCCTCCTCACCGTCGTTCCGGCTCGGGTGCCGGAATCCCCCTCTACCCACTGCCCGTGTTCCGGGCTATAATTGGTTGGGAATCGTGGAATCCACCCGTAGGAGCGTCCCTTGAAAGCTGCCGTCGTCTACGAGCCCCACGCACCCATCAGGGTAGAGGAGCTGGACCTTGACGGTCCCGGGCCCCAGGAGGTCCGTGTGAAGCTGGTCGGCGGAGGTGTCTGCCGCAGCGACTATCACACGGTGGACGGCCACACCACCCCCATCAGCTTTCCATGGCTGCTGGGCCACGAGGGCTCCGGTGTCGTCCAGCAGGTCGGAGCGGCGGTGACGGACCTGGCCCCAGGGGACCACGTCATCTTCTCCCTGGCCGGCCAGTGCGGCCACTGCCGCACCTGCGTGACCGGCAGGCCCAACCTGTGCGAGACCTACCCCACCTACATGAGACAGGGCGCCGACGCCCGGTTCAGCAAGGACGGGGTCCCCTACGCCCACGGGCTCGCCACCTTCTCCCAGGAGACGGTGGTCAGGTCCAGCTCCCTGGTGAAGGTCCCCGAGGAGATCCCACTGGAGAAGGTCTGCCTCATCGGCTGCGCCGTGATGACGGGAGTGGGCGCGGTGGTCAACCGGGCCAGGGTCGAGACGGGCAGCAACGTCGCCATATTCGGATGCGGGGGCGTAGGCCTGAACGTCGTGCAGGGCGCGAGGCTGGCGTCAGCGGCCAGGATAATCGCGGTGGACACGTCCGACTTCAAGCTGGAGAAGGCCGGCGAGATGGGCGCCACCCACTTCGTCAACGCCGACAAGGAGGACCCGGTCAAGCGGGTCCTGGAGATCACCAACGGCGGAGTCGACTACGCCTTCGAGGTCGTGGGCTTTCCGTCGATAGTGCGCCAGGCCTTCGACTGCACCGCCCCGGGCGGCACGGCGGTCATGGTGGGGGTCCCTCCCACCGGGTCCGAGGTCTCCGTCCCGGCCCAGACCCTGTTCCGGGACCGGGGCCTCCTGGGCACCTTCTACGGCGCCGGCAGGCCCAGGGTGGACTTCCCCTGGCTCCTGAGCCTCTACATGGATGGCAGGCTCAAGCTCGACGAGATGATCACCAGGTATCGTCCCCTGGAGGAGATCAACGAGGCCTACGAGGACATGCGGAGCGGGGTCGCAACCCGCTCCATCCTCACCTTCGACTAGGCACGGGCGTCCAGCTTCGCCCGGCCCGCGGGGCAGGCTCCAGGCGGGCACGGACGCGGGGCGGGCAACGCAACACCACGGAGGCGGCAATGGCAAGCAGCGGCACGGGGTCCGGCATGGTCGGGGCCAGCGACTCCATCGAGGCCATCGAGGAGTGCTACAGACTGGGCTGGACCGACGGCCTGCCCGTCGTGCCTCCCGCCGACTACAAGGTCCGGCAGATGCTGGACGCGGCCGGGCTCGACGGGAGCGAGCCGTTGCTGGAGCTGAGGATGCGCCGGCGCCTCCTTACAGCCGAGAACGCCGCCGCCTGCGCCGTCATGGCCGGCTGCCTGCCCGAGTACTTCCCGGTACTGGTGACGGTCCTGAGGGCGCTGGACGAGGAGACCAACGTCGTCCACGGCTTCTCCGCCTCCACCAGCTCTCCCGTGCCCGTCCTGCTGCTCAACGGCCCCATCCGCAAGGAGATCGGGATAAACTGCGGCCACGGCCTGTTCGGCCCCGGCAGCCGCGCCAACGTCACCATCGGGCGGGCCATCCGCCTGGTCTTCATCAACGGCTTCGACGCCCGGCCCGGCACCCTGGACCGGGGCACCATGGGGGACGTGGGCAAGTTCAGCCTCTGCATCGGGGAGGACGAGGAGGGCAGCCCCTGGGAGCCCTTCCACGTCGAGCGGGGGTTCCGGGCCGGGGACAGCACCGTCACCGTCGCCTCGGGACACGCCCCGGTGACGGTCAACAGCCGCCACGGAACCGACGCAGAGAGCATACTACTCGCCTTCGCCGACACCATGTGCTCCGGGGCCATGACCATCGGCTGGCCTTGCGAGTGGATGCTGGTCGTGGGCCCCGAGCATGCCAGAACCCTCCGGGACGAGGGGTACGACAAGGCCGCCATCCGGGGGTTCCTCCTGGAACACGCCAGGCGCCCGGTGGAGGAGCTGAAGCGCATGGGCATGTATCCGGGGAAGATCGAGGCGGGAGACGCCTCCACCATAGCCGTCGCCGCCAAGTCCCCCGGGGACATCTTCGTGCTGGCCGCCGGCGGCGACGGAGGCCGGTACAGCTCCATCATCAACCTGGCCATCTTCAGGGCCAAGACCCGGAAGATCGAGGCCCCCGGGGCCTAGACACGCAGCCCGCCCGGGCGGCGGGGACACGACGAGTAAAGGAGGAGCGGTGGCGACGGAAGTAATGGTAAGAGGTCTGCGGCTCGTGGACCCCACCGGCAAGGACATGGACCCCGAGGAGTTTCGTCTCACCAACAGGCCCGACGACCTGAGGGGAAAGACCCTGGGCCTGCTGGAGAACAGCAAGGCGAACTCGGACAAGGTGCTCAAGGAGCTGGGCGAAATCCTGGACCAGGAGTTCGAGTTCAGGGACGTCCTCTACTTCAGCAAGCACAACGCCTCCCTGCCCACCAAGCCCGAGGTGATAAAGGACATCCTGGAGACGTGCGACATCCTGGTCATCGGAGTCGGGGATTGAGGGGGCTGCAGCTCGTGCAGTGTGCACGACGGAATCGAGATGGAGAAGCTGGGCATCCCCACGGCCACCATCATCACCGACATCTTCGACAACACGGCCAAGGCCATGGCCCGGATGATGGGAGTCCCTGACTTCAGCTACGGGGTGGCCAGCCACCCCCTGTCCAGCCTGACGCCCGAGGGGATAACCGAGCGGGCCCGCCAGCTTGCGCCCCAGGTGAAGAAGATCCTCCTGGAGGGCAGGGCGGCCTAGGCCTCTTCCACTTCCGCCGCAGCCTCGTACTTGGAGGGGCACTTCACGATCACCGTGTCGGTGTGGAACACCCCCCCGTCCCCGAAGCTGCCCTGCAGCACTATGTCCGAGTGGGGGTTGAAGAAGAGGTCCGGCAGGACGCCGTCGTAGACGCTGGGCAGCGCCTCGCCCTGGTCCGCAAGGGAGAAGGTCGCCAGGGTGGTGCCATCCACCCTCTGGAAGGAGTCGGGCACCAGCTTGCCCATGACCCGCAGGCTCCTCCCGTCCTGGTTGGTCTCGTCGGCCAGGAACTCGTCGACGGTGACGTAGTAGAGGGTATTCCCAGGGAAGGCGGCGTAGATAAGGTATCCCAGCGCCAGGACCAATACGAGCCCTACGACTAGCAGCCTGGTCTTATTGTTGATGATCCCGTTGCCTTCCGCCGCGGTCTCCAGGGGACCGCTCTTCTCGCCTTCTATCATATCCTGACTTTCACGGGCATGTCCTGACCGGCACAAATATACACGGAGGCCGTCCCAGTTTCAATCCTCCATACGGGCGGCGGGCTCCCGCGGACCCTCCCGTTCTGCCAGCTCATTCCTGAGATCACGTATCTCGCGCTCCATCTCTCGTTGCTTCCGGGACATGAAGAAGACGTACAGAAAAAATGCCACCCACGTAACGGCGTAAGCGGCGAAGAGATAGGGCAGGTTGTCCGAGGGCATCGTTACACCACCGAGGTTTCAGGCTCTGGCGCCGGTCCGCACGGCGTATCCGGACCTCCTCAGATCGTCCTCGTTGCGCCGCATGGAGAACCTCTCCCGCAGCAGCACCGCGTACAGTACCGTGAAGGTGAGGACCGAGAACATCAGCACGGTCCTCATATCCGCATCGAGGCTTCCCGGCTCCGAGAGGGGCCCGACCACCACCGACGGGTGCGCCGCCCGCCACCAGTCGGCGGCGAAGTAGACTATGGGGACGTCGATGAACCCGACGATTCCGAGCACGGCGGCGAAGGTCGCGCCCCTGGACCGGTTGGGCGCGTACCCCCTCAACATCAGGTAGACCACGTAGATCACCCACAGTATCACCGACGTGGTCAGCTTGGGCTCCCACGTCCACCACACGCCCCAGACCGGCCTCATCCAGATGATCCCCGTGATAAGGATCAGGGTGGCGAACACGACCCCGATCTCGGCGGCCGAGTAGGCCAGGGCGTCCCACCTGGAGTCCCGCTTCCACAGGTAGGCGATGGACGCCACGAAGACGACGAAGAAGGAGAAAAAGGCCACCCACGCTATGGCCACGTGGAAGTACATTATCCTCTGCACGTCCCCCATCACCTGCTCGGTGGGGGCCCACATGAAGATGAGGTACAGGTCCACCACCATCAGGGCCGCCGCAGCGGCCAGAGCCAGCGTCCACGGCGAGACGAGCTGGCCCATAAGGGACGCGGACGGCCGGTCACCCCGAGTCGTAGCCAAGGGTTACTCCTCCACCACGAGGCCGAATACCCACGGACATACTACCAGAAACACCGCGTCGAATACAGCTATGAGCCCAAGCCAGCGTGCTATGCCGATGGGGCCCTCGCCGCCTATGGCCAGGGACGACGCCTCCACGGCTCCGATGATGACGGGCACGATGACGGGCAGGAACAGCACCGGGAGCATTATCTCCCGGGATCTGGTGTTCACGGCGATGGTCGAGAAGAGGGTGCCCACCGTGGCGAATCCCAGGGTCGCCAGGAGGATGGCCAGCACCAGCCCAAGGGAAAGGGCCGAGAAGCCGAACAGGACCGCGAAGACCGGCAGCAGCAGCGCCTCCACCACCAGCATGAACAGCAGGGTGCCCAGCATCTTCCCGAAGTAGATGGCGTCCCGGCTGGCCGGCGTGAGCAGCAGGCCGTCCAGGCTGCCCCGCTCCTTCTCCAGGACGAAGGCCCGGTTCATGGCCAGGACCCCCGCGAACGCGAAGGCGACCCAGAGGATGCCCGCCGCCACCCCGTCGACCACCGCGGGGGTGACGTTCAGGGCGAAGTTGAAGACGATGACCGTCAGCAGGCCGAAGACCAGCACCGACACCACCACGTCCCGGGTACGGATCTCCAGCAGGATGTCCTTCCAGGCCAGGGCGACGACGGGGCCCAGTGCCCGCCTCACTGCGCCGCCGCGACGTACCGGCGGTAGACGCCCCGGAACCCCTCCACGTCCAGGGATTCCCGGTCCCCGTGGAAGGCGATCCTGCCGCCGGACAGTATGGCCACCCGCTGCCCCCAGGCGAGGCCTCGGTCCAGGTTGTGGGTGGTCATGACGACGGCGCGGCCCTCGTCCTTCCACCGCTCCATGAGCCCGCCCAGCAGCTCCAGCGCATCCTGGTCCAGCCCCGCCTCGGGCTCGTCCATGAGCAGCACGCGGGGGGAGTGCAGCAGGGCGCGGGCGATGGAGAGCCGCTTGTACATGCCGTGGGACAGGGTGCCGGCCCGCTGGCCGCCGCGGCCCTCCAGGCCGACCGACCTCAGCGACTCGTCGGCCCTTTCCCCGGGCCGCTCCAGGGAGTACATCCGACCGTAGAACACCAGGTTCTCGCGGCACGTCATGTCCTCGTAGAGCATGCCGCCGTGGCCCACGACTCCGATGGTCCGCCTGATCAGGCCGTCGTTCCGGCCCCTCCTGACACCCGCCACCGATATCGTCCCGCCGTCGGGCCTGGCCTGAGTCGAGAGCACCTTCAGGAGGGTCGTCTTGCCCACCCCGTTGGCCCCGAATATGACCAGGGACTCCCCCCAGGCCACGGAGAGGTCCAGGTCCCACAGCACCGGCCGCTCCCCGAAGGCCTTGCGAAGGCCCCTGACCTCGATGGCCGTGTTGGGGGCGCGGCCGTTCATCGCACCCATGATACCCGCAACGCAAAACGGGGCGCAAGGCGACCATCCCGGGCAGGCTCCGGCCTCGGACGACACCCAGATCGTTGACACCCCCGCGGGGCGACGACTATCATGTTGCGGGAACTGGGCAGAGGACGATCAGCGGATGATGAAGAGACCCGACCAGGTGAAGACGGCGCCCGACCAGGGGTACGGCGAGCGCGTGCCGCCGGGGCAGTTCGTCAGCAAGAAGCTGCCGGTCCTCACCTACGGCCGGACGCCAAAGATAGAGCTGGCCGACTGGCGCCTGCGCGTCTTCGGCCTGGTGGAGAACGAGGTCGACTTGGACTGGCAGAGCTTCACCGACCTCCCCTGGACCGCCGTGCAGGCGGACTTCCACTGCGTCACCCAGTGGAGCACCTTGGACAACCTGTGGGAGGGCGTCCTCTTCGAGGATCTGATCGGCCTGGTGCGGCCAAAAGGAGAGGCCTGTTTCGTCATGGCCCACTGCTACGGCGGCTATACGACCAACGTCCCCCTGGACGTGGCCCGGGAGGGGGTCCTGGCCCACAAGCACAACGGCGAGCCCATCTCCCGGGACCACGGCTGGCCCCTGCGCCTCGTGGTCCCCAGGCTGTACGGGTGGAAGAGCGCCAAGTGGGTCACTGCCATCGAGCTCATGGCCGACGACCGGCCCGGCTTCTGGGAAGAGCGGGGGTACAACAATAACGGAGACCCCTGGAAGGAGGAGCGCTTCTGGCCGGAGCTGTCCTAGCCGGAGGGCCGCCAATTCCCGGGACTCGTGAAGCCTCTGGAGGCGATGGGGCCCCTACCAGCCGGTGCGTCTCTTGCCGCACTCCTTGCAGAAGACGCTGCGCAACGGCCCGTTCTCCGCACCACAGTGCTCACAACGCCACATGCCGAACCCATCCTTTCTCGGTATTCGAAGCCGCCGGCGTAGCCCGGGCGGCCGTCACAGGTACGCGACATCCAGCTCCGGCTCGGCCATGACCTCCACCTCCTCGTGGGACACGTCGACGGCCGGGGCGGGCGCAAGGTCCCTCAGGAGCCCGCACTGCAGGCACTTGAAGAACCAGCCGTAGGGGTCGTTGTCGACGATCACGTCGCCCATGCACTTGGGACATGCCTTCAAGTATAGAGTGTCCATTTCACTGTTCCTAGGGCTCACTGCTCCTAAGGGCTCACTGTTCCTAGGGCTCACCGTTCCCACGGTCCCGACACCTTAGTCAGTTCAGATTATAGGGATTGACACGGTCCGTGTCAAGTGTTAGCATACTGCTAAGCTCAACCGGAGATATCAGTGGCACAACAACCAAGGCATAGGACGAGGACCCGGGCCAGGGCCGACGCCGGATCCATCCCCATCGAGCCCCGTCCCGAGGAGCTCTCCGTCGCGCCGGTGCCCAAAGAGGGCCCCGAGGATGGAGGCGAGCGGGAGCTCAAGGGCGTCTACATCATAAGCGTGGCCGCCCGCCTGCTGGAGATGCACCCCCAGACCCTGCGCAAGTACGAGCGTCTCGGGCTGGTAAGCCCCTCCCGAACCATCGGTATGCTGCGCCTCTACTCCGAGGAGGACATCCAGAAGCTCCGCCTGATCAAGTACCTGGAGGAGAGCCTGGGGCTGAACCTGGCCGGGGTGGAGTTCACCCTCAACCTGCTGAGCCACCTGCTGGAGATGCAGCAGAGGCTCACCCAGATGGTGGAGGCCGAGGAGTTCTTCGGGGACATCGAACGAGAGATGGCCCGGCTTTTCCGCAACCTCAACTTGCCCCGGCAGGTGTAGCCCCAGCCAGGAAAGGACGTCATGCAAGAGCAACGCGGCGAGGACTCGCGCCCCTGCGGCCGGGGGGACCAGGGCCCCGGGGCGGAGGCCGCCGGCTTGGAGACCCGGATACAAGAGCTGGAGACGGACCTGGAGGAGTCCAACAGGGAGCGCAGCCAGTACAAGGAGGCGCTTCTCAGGGCCCAGGCGGACCTCAGCAACTACAAGCGGCGGTCCGACGAGGAGCGGGGCGAGCAGCTAAAATACGCCAACTCCCGCCTCATCCTGAAGGTCCTCCCCGTCCTGGACGACCTGGGCTTGGCCATGGACCACGTCGCCGAGTCCGACGCCGGGGCGTCCTGGCTGGAGGGGGTGCAGCTCATCCACCGGAAGCTGCAGGCCCTGGTGGAGTCCGAGTCCGTGACCAGGATAGAGCCGGAGGGGCGGGACTTCGACCCCACCGAGCACGAGGCGATGGGCTACCAGGAGAGTTCGGACCACGACGAGGGCCAGGTCCTCAGCGTGGTCCGGAACGGATACAAGCTCCACGGCCGGGTCATCCGGCCGGCGCTGGTGATTCTGGCCAAGAGGCCCGAGGAGAACGGCGACGACCCGGTCTCGTAGGGATAGGGCCTCGTAGAGATAAAGGAGAAGCAAGATGCCCAAGGTGATAGGTATAGACCTCGGAACCACCAACTCCGTGACCGCGGTCATAGAGGCCGGCGAGCCCCTGGTGCTGGAGAACGCCGAGGGCGGGCGCATCACGCCCTCGGTGGTGGCCTCCAACGCCAAGTCGGGAGAGACCTACGTGGGCCAGATGGCCAAGAGGCAGGCGGTCACCAACCCCCAGAACACCATCTTCTCGGTGAAGCGGCTCATGGGACGCAAGTTCGAGGACGCCGAGGTCCAGCGGGCCATCAACGTGCTGCCCTACAAGATAGTCAGGGCCGGCAACGGCGACGCCCACGTCCAGATGGGCAGCAAGACCTATGCCCCTCCCCAGGTGTCGGCCCTGGTTCTGCAGAAGCTCAAGCAGGACGCCGAGGCCAAGCTGGGCGAGAAGATCACCCAGGCGGTGATCACGGTGCCCGCCTACTTCAACGACGCCCAACGGCAGGCCACCAAGGACGCGGGCCAGATCGCCGGGCTGGACGTGATGCGCATAATCAACGAGCCCACCGCGTCGTCCCTGGCCTACGGCGTCGACAAGAACAAGAGCGACGCCACAGTCGCCGTCTTCGACCTGGGCGGCGGCACCTTCGACATCTCCCTCCTGCAGCTGGGAGACGGGGTGTTCGAGGTCAAGTCCACCAACGGCGACACGTTCCTGGGCGGCGACGACTTCGACAACCGCATCATCGACTGGATGATCAAGGAGTTCCGGCAGGAGTCGGGCATCGACCTGGGCAACGACCAGATGGCCCTCCAGCGCCTGCGGGACGCGGCGGAGAAGGCGAAGATCGAGCTGTCCACGGTGTTCGAGACCGAGATCAACCTGCCCTTCATCACCGCCGACGCCAGCGGGCCCAAGCACATGGTCCTCAACCTCAGCCGCTCCCGGATGGAGCAGCTCGTCTCCGACCTGCTGGACAGGACCGTGGAGCCGTGCCGCCAGGCGATGAACGACGCGGGCCTCACCTCCGGAGGCATAGACGAGGTAGTCCTGGTGGGCGGGATGACCCGCATGCCCGCCGTCCAGGCCAAGGTGAAGGACATCTTCGGTAAGGAGCCGAGCCGCACCGTCAACCCCGACGAGGCCGTGGCCATGGGGGCCGCCATGCAGGCCGGCGTGCTGGTGGGCGACGTGCAGGACATCCTGCTGCTGGACGTGACTCCCCTCACCCTGGGGCTGGAGACCCTGGGCAACGTCCTCACGTCCCTGATACCGAGGAACACCACCATCCCCACATCCAAGAGCGAGACGTTCACCACCGCCGCCGACAACCAGACCAGCGTGGAGATCCACGTGCTCCAGGGCGAGCGCCCCATGGCCCAGGACAACAAGTCCATAGGCAAGTTCATCCTGGACGGCATACTCCCGGCGGCCAGGGGAGTGCCCCAGGTCGAGGTCACCTTCGACATCGACGCCAACGGCATCCTCAGCGTGTCGGCCAGGGACAAGGGCACCGGCAAGGAGCAGAAGATAGTGATCCAGGCCAGCTCCGGCCTCAGCAAGGACGAGGTGGAGCAGATGGTCCACCAGGCCCAGCAGTACGCCGCCGAGGACGAGAAGAAACGGGCCGAGGCGGAGACGCGCAACCAGGCCGAGAGCCTGGTCTACTCCGCCGAGAAGCTCCTTGCCGAGCAGGCGGACAAGGTCCCCGCGGAGCTGAAGCAGGAGGTCGAGGAGAAGATCACTGCGCTGCGCACGGCCATCCAGCAGAACGACGTGGCGCAGATGCAGGCGGCCATGAACGAGCTGAACGCCGCTCTCCAGAAGGTGGGACAGGCCGTCTACAACCAGCCCGGGGCCGAAACGCCCCCCGGACAGGACGGCGGTCCCTCGGACAACGACCAGCCCGGCGGCACCGTGGAGGGCGAGTTCCGGGAGGTCTAACCCCCACGACTCCGCCCTCTCCGGCGGAAACTGACGCCCACGGCAGGGGCGGGTGCGAGACCCGCCCCTGATTCATTCCGGCAAACTCACCCGATCCTGTGGACCGGAAAGATGAGCCGCTTCACCTTCTCGACGCTGTCCTCCGCGAAGCTCCGGGCCTCGCCCCGGACCTTTTCGGGGACCTCGAAGGGGGCCTCGGCGTCCCGCAGCGTGTCGTAGCGGTACGTTTCGACGAACCGCGCCGGGATGTCGTCGGGCCACTCCCTGCCCAGCATCACGCCGTAGGCCATGGACCAGCAGCGGGCCACCGCCCCCAGGTCGTACCCGCCTCCTCCGGTGGCCAGCCACGGCAGCCCCATGCCGGCGAACTCCCTGACCGCCTCCACGTAGCCCCGTGAGGTGAGCAGCACGTGGGCCAGCGGGTCGTTGTAGTAGCTGTCGATGCCCAGCTGGGTGACCAGCACGTCGGGCTTGAAAGCCTCTATCAGCGGGGGTACCACCTGCCTGAAAGCCCACAGATAGGTGTCGTCCTCGGTATACGGGTACAGGGGGAGGTTCACGGAGTAGCCCGTCCCCGCCCCGGAGCCCGTCTCCTCCACCGCGCCGGTCCCCGGGAACAGAAAGGCGCCGGACTCGTGGACCGAGATGGTCAGCACCCGGTCGGAGCCGTAGAATGCCGCCTGGACGCCGTCGCCGTGGTGGACGTCGATGTCTACGTACGCGACCCGCAGCCCCTTGCTCAGGAAGTAGTTGATGGCCACGGCCGGGTCGTTGAATACGCAGAAGCCCGAGGCGTTGCCGGCGGCGGCGTGGTGCAGGCCGCCGGAGATGTTGAAGGCCACCGCCGCGCGCTTGCCCTCCAGGACCTCCGCCGCAACCATGGACGCTCCGGTGCTCAGGGCCGCTGCTTCGTACATTCCCTCGTAGACGGGGTTGTCCCCGCCCGTGCTGAAGTTGAACCGGGCGGGGTTGGCGCTCATGTCGCCCCGTCCGAAACCCTTCACCGCTTCGATGTACTCCCGGGTGTGGAGGGTGCCTATCTCCTCGTCGGTGGCGGGCCTGGGCTCCAGGAGCAGTGCGCCAGCTTCGTCGAAAGCGCCGTAGGACCGCAGCAGGTCATAGGTGTACCGCAGCCTCACCGCCCTCAGGGGATGGTCGGCTCGCAGCACGTGGGCGGAAAGGGCGTCGCTGTAGACGAAGGCCACCCTGGCGCTCATGGATCACCGCTCCTCGGGAGTCCGAGCTCCCTGCACATGTTGTCCCAATGGGTCCCGCGCCAGTACACCCTGCCACATGCGGGACACGCCATGAAGGAGTCCTGGGTCCGGTAGACGTACGGTGGGACCAACCCCTCCACGGACCCCTTGGGCCTGGGGTCCAGCGGCTCGTTGCAGCGGACGCACCTGGAGAAGCCGTTCCTCCCGTCCAGGTCCAGCTCTCCTCGGACCTGGTCGATCTGACGCCTGATCTCGTCGTCCCGGACGAGGACCACCCTGATCCGCCCGGTGGCCGCCAGCCTCCGCTCCGCGAGACCGCTGTCCCTGGTTACTATGACCCTTCCCTCCCTGAGGGCTATTCGCACCAGCTCGTTGTCCTCGACGGGGTCCTGGAACACCGTATCGTAGCCCATGATGCGGAGCCACGTCGCCAGACGACCCACGTTGACGTCCACTATGAATCTGGGCTCCACCCGCTGCAGGCTCCCCAAGCCGGCGCCTCCCCCACGCCTCCCTGGACGTCGAGTCTAGTGAAGTCGCGGCACCCGGTCAAGGGCGTCGGCCGCGCCGCCTGGACAAGCATTCACCTTCTCCCTAGAATAGGCCTCGCCGCGGCGCTTCCAACCCCCAGCCGTGCCCTCGTGTGCCGTCTCACAAGTGCGACCGACTCCCGCCAAGTGCCGGTCCACCGGTGGGTGGGGTTCCTTTCCCGCGCGGAGCGCGGGGAGGGAAGGTGGGCTCGACAACCCGGGGAGGGGCTCAAGCGTACAACGAACTTCGGGGACAGGACACTAGCCCCCAGCCATGTTCGAGAAGGAGAGAGACGTGACGACCCAAGAGAAGCAGGCCTACCTGGACAAGATATACAAGGACCGGGGATACATTCTGGAGATGCACAAGCTGATGGTGGAGGCCGACCTGGAGTGGGTGAAGGCCTACGACCCCTTCGTGGAGATCACCTACACGGCCGACCGGACGCTGGACCGCAAGACCAAGGAGCTGCTCCAGATCGCCGTGGAGACGGCCCTGAGGGCGGACGTGGAGCAGATCCAGGCCCACGTCAGGGTGGCCCTGCAGCACGGCGCCACCCCCCAGGAGATACTGGAGGCCCTTCAGACCGTCGTGATGCCCATGGGGATGCTGGCCATGCGCCGGGGCCTCCAGGCATGGGCCGCCGAGGTGGGGGCCCGGACCGGGGAGTAGCCCGCGGCCACTCCCGTCGGGCGGCCCTACTCCTCGGCCACCACCCGGTTCCTGAGGACGCCGATGCCGCCGATCTCCACCTCGACCACGTCGCCGGGCGACATGTCTTCGGTGGCGCCCTCGGTCCCCATCCACAGGACGTCGCCGGGATGGAGGGTTATGTACCGGGTTATCTCGCTGATATAGTGGGCCGTGTCGAAGATCATCGTGCCCGTGTTGAACTGGGAGACCACCCGCCCGTTGAGCCTGATGGTGGTCTCCAGGTTGGTGGGGTCCAGGCCAGGCACGATCCAGGGCCCCATGGGCTTGAAGGTGTCTGTGTTCTTGGCCCTCCACAGGGTCCGGTCCTCCCGCTGCCAGGCCCTCTCGCTTACGTCGTTGCCGATGGTGTATCCGAGGACGCACTCCAGCGCCTCGTCCTCGGACAGGTGCTTGGCGGTCCTCCCGATGACGGCGACAAGCTCCCCCTCGTACTGGAACTCCCCCGAGGAGTCCTTGGGCATGACGATGTCCTCCGCGTGGGCGATGAGGGCGTTGGGAGACCGGTACCCCACGTCGGCCTTCTTCGGTATATTGGGCTGGGTGCCCGCCTTCTTGGCGGCGAAGGTCACGTGCTCTGGATAGTTGATCCCCGCGGCGTAGAAGTTGGGCGGGACGACGGGCACCAGCAGCTTCACGTCGGCCAGGGCATGAGTGTCGGATGTGACCCGGTGTTCGCCGAAGGGCGTGCCGGACACAGCGGCAACCCGGTCTCCATCCACCGTCCCATAGCTCGCCCGGCCGTTCACCTCGAACCGGCACCAGATCATGTCGGCCCCTCCTTCCGCGTCTCTCACTTATCGGACCACCCCGGTCACGGGCAATTCTGACACCCGAGTATCTCCGGGTCAAGCTGGACTTGCTGGAGAGATTTCCGGCATCCGCCAATTTGGCCCGTGATATCCCTTGACAACTCATATTTCTTCGGTAGAATTAAAGGTTACAGGATGCCTCACCGGTATAAGGCCCCAACGTCTACGCCCCAGGCTGAATCCCTACCCCCTTTTGCCCTTTTTTGGCCCTAGCTTTTCCCGCCTAGGAGGCCCCGCGCATGGTTGCTAGCCTGTCCCCGATGGACGGTGCGTCCGTTGCCGTCAACAAGACCTACGCCCGGATTCCCCAGGTCCTGGACATACCCAACCTGATCCAGAGCCAGATACAGTCTTTCGACTGGTTCACGGCGGAGGGACTGGGTGAGGTGTACAGGGAGATTTCCCCCATCCAGGACTACACGGGCAACAAGTACGAGCTGTACTTCCTCGACCACTACTTCCGCGACGCCAAGTACAGCCCCGAGGAGTGCAAGGAGAAGGAGATAACCTTCGCCACGCCTCTTTATGTCAAGACCCGTCTCGTCATGAAGGAGACGGGGGAGATCAAGGAGCAGGACATCTTCATGGGCGACCTGCCCATGATGACCGTCAACGGCACCTTCATCGTCAACGGGGCAGAGCGGGTGGTGGTCAGCCAGCTTGTCCGCTCCCCCGGGGCCTACTTCGTCCTGGAGAAGGACATCCCCAGCAACCGAGACCTGTGCTTCGCCAAGCTCATACCCTCCCGGGGCGCCTGGCTGGAGTTCGAAACCAGCACGCGGAACGTCCTGTCGGTGAAGGTGGACCGGAAGCGCAAGGTATCGGCCACGACCTTCCTGCGGGCCATCGGCATCGCCACCGACGAGGAGATCCTCGACCTGTTCTCCGACGTGGACACCCACGAGGTCTACAAGTTCATCCCCTCGACCCTGGACAGGGACCCGGGCCCGGACGAGAGGGACGGCCACTTCCGGGAAGACGATCTGAAAGCCCTCTGGGCCTGGCTGCGCCCCGACGAGGAGTACGACCAGACCAAGGCCCGCGCCATCGGCTCCGCCCAGATCGAGTTCTACCGCCGGCTGAGACCCGGCGAGCCGCCCAGCCTGGAGAACGCCCGCAACCTGGTGCACGACCTGTTCTTCGAGCCCCGGCGCTACGACCTGGGCCGGGTAGGCCGGTACAAGCTCAACAGCAGGCTGGACCTGGGGAGGAACGGCGACGCGCCGGCCAGCCGGACCCTCAGCAGGGACGACCTGATCTCGGTCTTCCGCATGATGATAAGGGTCAACAACGGGCAGAGCCCGGCCGACGACATAGACCACCTGGGCAACCGCAGGGTCCGCTCCGTCGGGGAGCTGGTCCAGAACCAGATGCGCGTAGGCATGCTGCGGATGGAGCGGATGGTCCGGGAGCGGATGACCCTCATCGACCCCGAGCAGGCCACCCCCCAGGCGCTGGTGAACATTCGCCCCGTCGTGGCGGCCGTGCGGGAGTTCTTCGGCGGCTCCCAGCTCTCCCAGTTCATGGACCAGACCAACCCCTTGGCCGAGCTCACCCACAAGCGCCGCCTCTCGGCCCTGGGACCGGGCGGCCTGTCCAGGGAGCGGGCCGGGTTCGACGTCCGGGACGTCCACTTCTCCCACTATGGACGCATCTGCCCCATAGAGAGCCCCGAGGGGCCCAACATCGGGCTGCTCAGCTCCCTGGCCACCTACGCCAGAATAAACCCCCTGGGGTTCATAGAGTCTCCCTACCGGAGGGTGCTCAAGGAGCTTTCCAACACCGACCCGGACCTGGCGGGCCGCACCCTCGCCGAGCCGGTGCTGGACGGCGAGGGAAACACCGTCGCCCGGGCCGGCAACAGGCCAAGGGGCAAGGCGCTGAAGCGCATCTCCGACCTTCCACCCCGGTCCGTGGCCGTCAAGCCCTTCGTCTCCCACAAGAGCGAGGACATCGTCTATCTGTCCGCCGACAGGGAGGAGAAGTTCATCATCGCCCAGGCTAACGTGCAGCTCGACGACAAGAACCAGTTCACCCAGGACAGGGTGGAGGTCCGCATCGGAGAGAGCTACTCCGAGGAGTCCCCGGACCAGGTGGACTACATGGACGTCTCGCCCATGCAGATCACCAGTGTCTCGGCCTCCCTCATCCCCTTCCTGGAGCACGATGACGCCAACCGGGCGCTGATGGGCTCCAACATGCAACGCCAGTCGGTGCCCCTCCTCAAGCCCCAGGCCCCCCTAGTGGGCACGGGCATAGAGGCCAGGGTCGCCAGGGACAGCGGACAGGTGGTCCAGTCCCGGGCGGCGGGCGTCGTCGCGTCGGTGACCGGCGAGATGATCAGCATCAGGGACAGCGAAGGCCAGGTCCACCACCACAAGCTGATCAAGTTCTCCCGGACCAACCAGGGCACCTGCTTCAACCAGCGCCCCGTGGTCCAGAAGGGGGACGTTGTGGAGGTGGGGAGCATCCTGGCGGACAGCTCCTCCACAGACAAGGGGGAGCTGGCCCTGGGCCAGAACGTCCTCGTGGCCTTCATGAGCTGGGAGGGGTACAACTACGAGGACGCGATAATCATCAGCGAAGCCCTGGTGAAGGACGACTTCTTCACCTCGGTCCACATAGAGAAGTACGAGATGGAGGCCCGGGAGACCAAGCTGGGCCCCGAGGAGATAACAAGGGACATCCCCAACGTGGGCGAAGAGTCTTTGAGGGACCTGGACGAGCGGGGCATCATACGCTTCGGCGCGGAGGTGGGCCCGGGAGACGTGCTGGTGGGCAAGGTCACCCCCAAGGGGGAGACGGAGCTCACGGCCGAGGAGAAGCTCCTTAGGGCCATATTCGGCGAGAAGTCCAGGGACGTGAAGGACACGTCCCTCCGCGTACCCCACGGCGAGCGGGGCAAGGTCATCGAGGTCAAGGTCCTCAACCGCAAGAACAAGGACGAGCTACCTCCGGGCGTGAACGAGGCGGTCAGGGCCTGGGTGGCCCAGACCCGGCGCATCTCCATAGGCGACAAGATGGCCGGACGCCACGGCAACAAGGGCGTCATAGCCAGGATACTGCCCGTGGAGGACATGCCCTTCCTGGAGGACGGGACCCCGGTGGACATCATCCTGAACCCCCTGGGCGTGCCCTCCCGCATGAACCTGGGCCAGGTCCTGGAGACCCACCTGGGCTGGGCGGCCAAGATGCTCAACTTCCGTGCCACCACGCCGGTGTTCGACGGGGCCACCGACGTGTCCATCGAGGACGGGCTGGCCAGGGCCTGGTTCGCCCAGAGGGCCGGCGCCCTCGACCAGTCCCCGGACAGCTCCCCCCGGCAGATGGACCAGGAGCGCGTCGCCGAGTGGCTGTCCCAACGGGGATACGATGCCCAACGCCTCTTCGACGAATCGGCGCCGGGAGAGGCCCGGGACGCCTGCCTCAGAGTCTGGCTTCAGGAGGAGGCGGGAGTCGATACCGGGGAGATGACCACCGACGAGCTCCGGCCGAGACCCTGAGGGTCCACCGGGAGAGGAAGCTCGCGCCGCCGGTGTTCGGGAAAGTGACCCTCTACGACGGGCGGACGGGCCAGCCCTTCGACCAGCCTGTCGCCATCGGCTACATCTACATGCTCAAGCTCATACACCTGGTGGAGGACAAGATACACGCCCGTTCCACGGGGCCCTACTCGCTGATAACCCAGCAGCCCCTGGGCGGAAAGGCCCAGTTCGGCGGGCAGCGATTCGGAGAGATGGAGGTGTGGGCCCTGGAGGCCTACGGCGCCTCCCACAACCTCCAAGAGGTGCTTACCGTCAAGTCCGACGACGTGGCGGGCCGGGTCAAGACGTACGAGGCCATCGTCAAGGGAGACGACATAGTCCAACCCGGAATCCCAGAGTCCTTCAACGTGCTCCTCAAGGAGCTGCAGAGCCTGGGGCTGGCGGTGGAGCTCCTCAGCGAGGACGAACGGATGCCCCTGGGACGGGATCTGCCCGAGCCACTTCGAGTGGAAGAAAGGCTGTAGGTGAAGACAGTATGAACATGCCCGATCGGATAGGGACCCAGTCCACCAGCTTCAACGCCATTCGAATCTCCATAGCGTCTCCAGAGCAGATACGTAGCTGGTCCCACGGGGAGATCACCAAGCCCGAGACCATCAACTACCGCACCCTGCGCCCCGAGAAGGACGGCCTCTTCTGCGAGCGCATCTTCGGTCCCACCAAGGACTGGGAGTGCTTCTGCGGAAAGTACAAGCGCATCCGCTACAGGGGAGTCGTGTGCGACCGCTGCGGCGTCGAGGTGACCAGGTCCAAGGTGCGCCGGGAGCGCATGGGCCACATCAACCTGGCCTCTCCCGTGGCCCACATCTGGTTCAGCAAGGGCACTCCCAGCCGTCTGGGACTGCTGCTGGACCTCTCCCCCAGGAACTTGGAGCGGGTCCTGTACTTCGCCCAGCACATCGTGGTCTCCGTCGACGACGAGGCCCGGCAGCTGGCCATCGAGGAGGAGGGCCGCAAGCTGGAGCAGGAGGTGGAGAAGCGCCGGCGAGCGTTGGACATCGCCATCGAGGAGGTCAACCTGCGCCTGAACGGCTCGGGACCCATCTCCGATGAGGTGGGAGCCTCGGAGGCCGTGGACCTGGCCCCCGAATCGTCCTCCAACGGCGGTTCCCAGGACGGTCATGTAGAGCCAGCAGCCGCCTCCGAGGATGGTGAGGAAGCCGAGGCGCTAGCCCCGCAGGCAGCCAAGAGCGAAGAGGAGATGGAGCAGGAGCGCCTGGCCGCCGAGGCCGAGATCCAGGGGATGCGCGACCGGCACTCCGAGGAGGAGACCAAGCTGCGGACCCAGATCCAGGCGCGCATCGACGACCTGGAGGACCTGAAGGTCTGCAAGCTCATATCCGACAGCCGCCACAGGGAGCTCCGGGAGCACGCCGGAAGCGTGTTCAGGGCAATGATGGGCGCCGAGGGAGTCCTGGAGGTGCTGAGGCAGACCGACCTGGAGGCCCTGCGCGAGCAGCTCCAGGTGGAGATGCGCTCTACCTCGGGCCAGAGGCGGAAGAAGGCCATCAAGAGGCTCCGGGTGGTCGAGGCTTTCCGGCGCAGCGGAAACAGGGCCGAGTGGATGGTCCTCACCGTGCTGCCCGTCCTCCCCCCCGATCTCAGGCCGATGGTCCAGCTGGACGGCGGCAGGTTCGCCACCAGCGACCTGAACGACCTGTACCGCCGGGTCATCAACCGGAACAACCGCCTGCGAAGGCTGCTGGACCTGGGCGCCCCCGAGATCATCGTCCGCAACGAGAAGCGAATGCTCCAGGAAGCCGTGGACGCCCTCATCGACAACGGCAGGAGGGGCAGGCCGATCCAGGGCAGCCACAACCACAAGCTCAAGTCCCTCTCCGACCTGCTGAGGGGCAAGCAGGGCAGGTTCCGGCAGAACCTGCTGGGGAAGCGGGTGGACTACAGCGGCCGCTCGGTCATCGTGGTGGGTCCCGAGCTTGCCCTGCACCAGTGCGGGCTCCCCAAGCGGATGGCCTTGGAGTTGTTCAAGCCCTTCGTCATGCACCGCCTGGTGGTCCTGGGGATATCGCCCAACATCAAGAGCGCCAAGCGGATGGTCGAGAGAGCGCGCCCCGAGGTCTGGGACATCCTGGAGGATGTCATCAAGGAGCGACCGGTACTGCTCAACCGGGCGCCCACCCTCCACCGGTTGGGCATCCAGGCATTCATGCCGGTGCTCATCGAGGGCAGCGCCATCCAGATACACCCCCTGGTCTGCTCCGCCTTCAACGCCGACTTCGACGGCGACCAGATGGCCGTACACGTGCCCCTGTCCAAGATGGCCGTGGCCGAGGCCAAAGAGACGATGATAAGCGTTCGCAACATGCTGTCTCCGGCGTCGGGAGAGCCCCTGGTGGCCCCCACGCTGGACATGGTGCTGGGGTGTTACTACCTGACGGACATAGAGCCCGGCTCCACCGGAGAGGGAAGCAGGTTCATCGACTTCAACGAGGCCCGCATAGCCTACGACTCGGGCAGCCTGGCCCTTCGAGCCGAGATCGAGGTGCGGGACCGCGAGAACGGTGGCGGGTGGCTGAAGACCACTCTGGGCAGGCTCCTGTTCAACGAGGTGCTTCCCCCGGAGATCGGCTTCAAGAACCGGCTCATGGACAAGGGCGAGCTCAAGGAGCTTACCGCCGAGTGCTCCCGGGTCCTGGGCTACAATGAGGCCGCGGCGGTCTTGGACAAGACCAAGGACCTGGGGTTCCACTACGCCACGACCTCCGGGATAACCATAGCCATCAACGACATCCAGGTCTCGCCGCGCAAGGCCGGCATCATCAATGAGGCCAACCGTCAGGTGAGCCAGTACGAAGAGCAGTACATGCAAGGGCTGGTCACCGAGGAGGAGCGGTACCGCAGCACGGTGGAGGAATGGACCAAGGCCAGCGACGAGATGGAGAAGATCGTGAATGACGAGCTGGCCGACTACGGCGGCGTGGCTCTCATGGCCGTGTCCGGCGCCAAGGGCAACATCGCCCAGATCAAGCAGATGGCGGGCATGAGGGGCCTGATGAGCGACCCCAAGGGCCGGATCATCGACCTGCCCATCAAGTCCAGCTTCCGCGAAGGGCTCACCGCCCTCGAATATTTCATCTCCACCCACGGCGCACGGAAGGGACTGGCGGACACCGCTCTGCGGACCGCCGACAGCGGCTATCTGACCCGGAGGCTCGTGGACGTGTCCCAGGAGGTCATCGTCCTGGAGGCCGACTGCGGCACCCCCGAGGGCATCTGGCTGCAGGCGACCCCCGACGACCCCCTGGTCTCGCCCCTGGATGAGTCCCTGCTGGGCCGCCTCACGGCCGGCCCCGTGGCCCATCCGGCAACGGGCGAGGTCCTGGTGGAGGCGGACCAGCGGATAGACGAGGAGCAGGTCGGCCTCATCATGGATGCCGGGATCACCGAGGTGCACGTGCGGTCGCCCCTGGCCTGCGACGCCCGCCGTGGAATCTGCCGGCGTTGCTACGGCCGGATACCCGCCACCGGGGAGCTGGTCGGCGAGGGCGAGGCCGTGGGCATCATCGCCGCCCAGAGCATCGGAGAGCCGGGCACGCAGCTCACCATGAGGACCTTCCACACCGGCGGCGTCGCCGGCCTGGACATCACCAGCGGCCTGCCCAGGGTGGAGGAGCTGTTCGAGGCCCGGGTCCCCAAGGGGTTCGCGGTGCTGGCCGACATCGACGGCGTGGCCGTGATAGAGGACGACAGCGAGGGAAGGCGGCTCAGGATCATCAGCCGCGAGGAGTACCGGGAGGACTACGAGCTCCCCGCCTCCTTCGAGGTGCTGGTCAAGGACGGCGACCACGTGGAGGCCGGGGTCTCCCTGGCGCGGGCGCTGCCCGAGTCCGATTCCGACTCCGCCGACTCAGAGGAAGAGAAGCCCGAAAAGCCCCGGGAGATCGTCGCCAACATCGGGGGCACGGTGGAGGTGGGGGAGAAGGGGCTGGCCATCGTCTGGGAAGACATCGAGGAGCGCGACCACGTGGTGCCCGCGTCGGCCTACGTTCTGGTGGAGGACGGCGCCACGATAAAGGCGGGGGACGCCCTGACGGCGGGCCCCCTGAACCCCCACGACATCCTCAGAATCCGAGGCAAGGAGGAGCTCCAGCGCTACCTGGTGGGCGAGGTGCAGAAGGTGTACCGCTCCCAGGGAGTCAGCATCCACGACAAGCACATCGAGGTGATCCTGAGGCAGATGCTGCGTAGGGTACAGGTGGACACGCCCGGGGACGCCGAGTTCATCCCCGGCCAGATAGTCGACCGGTTCGAGTTCCAGGAGAAGAACGCCAAGGTCCTGGCCGAGGGCGGGGAGCCCGCCACCGCCAAGTCCATACTGCTGGGAGTAACCAGGGCTTCCCTGCTCACCGACAGCTTCCTGGCGGCGGCGTCCTTCCAGGAGACCACTAGGGTGCTGACCGAGGCGGCGGCCACCGGCGCCAGGGACCGGCTGCTGGGGTTGAAAGAGAACGTCATCATAGGCAGACTCATCCCGGGGAAGGCCCAGCTCGCCCTGCCCGAGCATGAGCCGGTGGTGGCGGTCCAGGACTCCGACGGTTTCTCCGGGCCCTGGTTCGCCATGGTGGAGGCCCTTACTACCGGCGTGAACGGCCACGGCCACGAAGACGCAGCCGACGACATGTTCGAGGGACTCACCGAAAAATAGTGCAGGCGGGAGGGGGAACGTTGGGGACGTTCGCTGGCTCGGACCTTTCGGTTGATATAGCTCCCCGACATCCATCCGGCCTGCGGCTGGACAACCCGGTAATGGTCTCCTCCGGCACCTTTGGGTGGGACGGGTATGGCCGGGGCATCATAGAGCAGACCCCTCCCGGCGGGGCCCTCCATCCGGTGACCACCGGGCCCCAGCTCCTCCTACCGGGCATCGCCGCGCCGGACTTCCGGCGGCTCGGGGCGGTCGTAGCCAAGACCGCCACCATGCGCCCCCGCGAGGGAAACCCGGAGCCCAAGTGGCATCCGCGCCGCTGGAAGCCCCCCGCCGAGGCGGAGGACTCCATCTATCTCAACTCCATCGGGCTGACCAACCCGGGCCTCCGGGCGATGCTCGACGAGAAGGCCCCCGTATGGGCCGGCTGGGACGTACCGGTGATCCTCAGCATCGCCGGAGAGACGGTGGAGGAATTCGGGACCATGGCCTCCATGGCCGAGGGACGCTCCGGCGTCGCCGGCCTGGAGCTCAACCTGAGCTGCCCCAACGTGGACAACGGCGCCCACTTCAGCCACGTGCCCGAGGTGGCCGAGGAGACGGTGGGCCGGGTAAAAGCCGAGACATCCCTGCCGGTGATCCCAAAGCTGAGCCCCAACGTGCCCGACATCGTCCGCATCGCCGAGGCCGTGACCGGCGCCGGCGCCGACGCCATCACCATATCCAACACCATCCCGGCCATGAGCATCGACACCGAGACCGGAAGGCCCACCCTGGGCACGGCCATGGGCGGGCTCTCGGGGCCCGGCCTGCGTCCCGTGGCCGTTGCCCTGGTGTACCAGGCTTCCCAGGCGGTGGAGGTCCCCATCATAGGGGCGGGCGGCATCTTCAGCTCCGACCACGCCCTGGAGTTCATCATGGCCGGCGCCGCCGCCGTACAGGTGGGCACCGCCAACCTCACCAACTTCTGGGCGCCCCTGGAGGTGCTGGACGGGCTCCGGAGCTACATGGGGGAGATGGGCATAGGCAGCGTCTCGGAGCTGGTGGGCGTAGCCTGGAAGCAATAGCCCGAGGAGCGGCCGGCGCTTGACTACCGCCGAGGGGCTTGTGTAAACTCGTTCGCACAGACGTAACGATCCAGGGGTAGACGCTCCTCCGAAATCTCGACACAAGACATCCCGTTGGGCGGTTAGCTCAGTTGGTTAGAGTGCTGCCTTGACATGGCAGAGGTCAGAGGTTCAAATCCTCTACCGCCCACCATAAGGAACAAACGATAAGGTGGCAGGCTTATGCTAGCGCCGCCCCCATCCCGCCAGATGGGGGCGCTTTCATGGGCCCGGACAGGACCGGTCGAGAGCCCCCCTCAGCATTCCCCACGCTGGTCCCCGTGGCCACCTCCTCCTGACCTCCAGGGGCATCCCAATTACCAGGTCCGCCGCAGGCTAACGAGTCCCCGTGACCTGCACCGTGACGATGTCCAAGCCGTGGTATTTCTGGTGGCGGACCGAGGACGCGTAGTGTCGCAGTAAACGAAACGATATCTCCCTTTCGTCCCAAATCTCGGCCTGTTCGCTGAGGTAGGCCAACCGGTCTTCCAGATTGTCCTCCTCCAGGACCGCCAGGAACTCCAATTCGACCGTGCTTCCACCGGGACGCGCCACGATAATCAGGCGTCTCACGGAGTCACCATTGTCGCTGTCTTCTTGGCCCAGCAGACTCGACAGCGTTTCCTCACCTACCGAGCGCAGCCGATCCGTCGAAACATCGTTCCAGTGAATCCTGGCCGCCAACTCGCGAAGGAAGGAGTCGATCTTGGGCAGAGCGGAGATGTTCAGCTCGACCTCCAGACGACTGCGCCGCGGTGCGGTCAGCTCCATGAACAGGTTCATCAGGATCGCAACCAGAGCGCCTACCGTCATACCGTTGCCGAACAAGGTGCCCCACGTCCCACTCAGCAGGTCGGCGAAGATGGCGTTGCTCTCGACGCCCACTCCTATCAGGAAGGCCGTTCCGACCACGATGGCCTTTCGAGAATCGACGCCGTTCTGGACGACGGTGTTTATGCCTTCCATCAGGATCAGACCCACCACGATGACCATGTAAGTTCCCATGACGGGGCTGGGAATCATAATCGGGATGGCGGTCAGCTTAGGCAACAACGCCAGCCCCACGAAGATGAGCCCAATGCCAAGACCAACGCTGCGCGCCGCGACCCCGGTAATGCTGATCATCGACGCGCCAACCGCGGAAGAAGGCATGACGGGGATCGTTCCTGCAATGCCGGCCAGCAGATTCGCTATCGCGGTGACGTTGATTGCACCCTGAATCAGGCGATAGTTTATTGCCCGAGGCCGCCGCCAGGAGACCTGTTGAGTGATAACGGCATCGCCAATGGTCTTAACGGCGACTACCAGGTTCACGAACACGAACACCGGCAAGAGGGCCCAAGCCTCCAAACTTGGCGTCAGGTCCAGTCCCGGCCACCCGCCCTTGGGAATGCCAAACCAGGAGGCTTCGAGTATTGGCTGGAGGTCGTACAGTCCGAAGGGCGCGGCAACAGCACAGCCCACCACGATGCCGATGAGTGGCGACCATAGCCGCCACGCCGCAGAAGCACGCAGCACCAGCCCGACGGTGACAGCCAGCGTGATCGCGGCGACGGCTAGAGGGGCCAGCGAGGAGGCCCCTTCGGGCACGTCCGTCAGCATATAGTAAGCGACCGGGGAGACGGATATTGCTATCAACATGATCGCCGTCCCGGAAACGACCGGAGTGAGAATCCGGCGCAGCAATGGAAGCCACGCGGCCATGGCAAACTGAAACAGAGACGAAATGACAATGAGGCTTGCCATGGCGGCCGGGCCGACTTCCGACAACGCGGTGATGCAGATAGCTATGAAATTGCCCGACATGACCACTACGAGCACGTGTCCGGTCCCAACCCTGCCGAATCGGACCGCCTGCAGGGCAGTACCAACGCCAGTGACTACCAGGATGGCGAAAATGGCCCACAGCAGGTAACTCTCGGCCTGTCCGGCCCTTTGGACAATGACGGCCGTGATCGCTATTATCGGCGCGACACCGATAAGGACGCCCTGAAAGGCGACCGCAGCCGATACCAGGAGAGGACATCGCTCGTTGGGCTCATAACGGATCTGTTCGTCTACGGCCGATGGTTCCAAGAGACCCCTTCAACTCGGCGTTGTTCCCGCCCCATACCGCCGTCTCCTTCGCCGTGGGGTGTAAGCGGCGTGGAGAAGACTAGACGAACAAGGCGCATTCATTATGGAGCAAGGCGCTCAGCCGTTCCAGTGCGAGGAGAAGGAGAAGTTCGACCAGCACCTCGAAGCCTCCCCCACGTTGACGTCGACCTGACCACGAGGCGTGGTCCGGACCACCCAGCTCCCCGGTCCATGGCTCTACCGCACCGGATGCGAGTGCCAGCCCCTCCAGGCCGGCTTCCAACGCCGGAGCAACGCGATGAAGAGGGGGTTGGTCCAGACCAGCACCCTCCACAACGGCCACTTGTCGAACCGGCGGCAGGAGGGCCGCACCCGCGGATTCCGTATGAGCCGCACCCTCCGCCCCGTTCCCCTGGCAAGCCGTCGGAGGGCCCGGTAGAAGTCCACGTCCTCACCGATCCACGCCTTCTCGTCGTAGCCGCCCACCTCGTCGAAGACATCCCTCCGGCAGAACTGGGTAGCGCCCTGGACCATTCCGGTCAGGCGGGCAAGGAGCCGCCAGGCGCGTAGGTAGAGCCTGACGAGGGGCCGTTGCGGCCGGTAGTCGACGTCCACGCCCCCTCCAACGCAGCCGGGGTCGCTCATGGCCACGTGGACCGCTTGGAGCGCCGCGGGCGGCAAGACCACGTCGGCGTCGACGAAGACGAGCACGTCGCCCTCCGCATGTCGCGCCCCGGCGTTTCGGGCCCTCGCGATGCCTCGCACCGGCTCATGGACAACCGCCGCGCCCTTCGCCCTGGCCACGGCAGCGGTCTCGTCCTCGCTGTCGTTGTCGACGACAATCACCTCGATGGGGACCTTGGACCTGTCACGCAGACGGGCCGCGGCGGCCTGCACCGAGTCCAGAGTCGACCCCAGGTAGGCCTCTTCGTTGAACGCCGGGACGATGATGGTGAGCTTCATGGAGGATGCAGGCACGGGAAAAGGGGATTGCCAACGCCCATTAAATCATGTAAACTAGTTTGTGATGCAAACTGACCACGATTCCTGGGTCCAAATTACGACAAGGAGGCGCTCCATGCAACAGTCGGGCGGCGATGTCAAGGGGCTCACGGCCCAAGAGAGCTGGCGGGACATCCATGCGACCATGGAGAGAACGCGGAGCTCCATGTACGTCGCCGGGTCAGCGACGATATTGCTCCTCTGGACCGCTATTGCAGCGGTGGGGCTCGGGGCTCAGTCCGCCATCATGGCATTGGCGGCCGAGTTCGCCGATAGCAGCCCGTGGGTCTTCGGGGTGCTATGGGGGAGCCTGATGGTGCCGGGCATGGTTGGGAGCGGGCTCATCGGGCGCCGCGCGGGCAGGAGGATCGCGCCGGGGGACGCCGCTCGCAGCGCCGGCATAAGGGTGTTCCTCTATTGGATGACGGTGGTGGCGGCCATGTTCCTGATCCCGGCGGCCGCTGGAATGTGGAACGCCGAAGACGGAGAAAACATACCGATGGTCACCTTGGGTATAGTGGCCTTGCTTACATCCTCTTCGGCATCATGCACCGCCCGGCGTTGGCCATAATCGGCGTGGGGTTCGCCGCAGCCTTCTACATTCCCAACCTCCTCCTGGGCGATGTTGCCATGCCGGTATCGGGGGGGTTGATGCTGGCCGTGGTGGCCTCGGGCGCTTGGTGGATACGCAAGAGCGAGGTCCTGTGAGCGGCGAGGCCATCGTCCTCAACGAGACCATCCACCAGTCCACCCGGCTGCGAATCATGACCCTGCTGGTCTCCATGCCCGAGACGGACAGGGTCGCCTACGGGTTCATTCAGAAGACCCTCGACCTGACCGGCGGCAACCTGACCATCCACCTGCGAAAGCTGGAAGACGCCGAATACCTGGCCATCACCAAGGAGTTCCGGGACTCCAAGCCCCACACGTGGGTGCAGGCGACGAAGACCGGGCGCCGCGCCTTCGCCGAGTATCTCTCCAACCTGGAGAAGGCGCTCAGCTGGCAGCCCGCAAATAGCCCGCGAAGACCTTAACATTTCTTTCAAACTCCTTGTCTATGGTGGATGCATGGAACGCACAACCCGACGACAGGAGAAAGACATGAGCAGGTTGAGATACGGGGCTTTCCTCATCCCCCTGGCGCTGGCCCTGGTCATAGCCGCCTGCGGGTCGGGCCGGGCCACTGCGCCCGCGACCTCGCCGCCCACCCAGGCGCCGGAGGTCGAGGCCACCCGGCAGGCGCCGGCGATGGAGGCCGCGGCGGACGCCGGACCCGGCCCCTGCCACACCGATGGGACCGACCCCGGAGCCTCCGGCCGCGCTGAGCGCCAGCGCGGTCCCTTCCGTCGATGTTGTCGAGCCTTCACCCCAGCTCCAACCGGACCCGGGCGTTACGGAGGCGGCGCCCCAGCCCCAGACGGCCTCCGACAGCTCGCCGGCGCCTGAGGGCAGCGATGAGATGGACCCTCATGCCATCGTCGCGGCCTTCGAGGAGGTCCTTACCGGGCTGTACGAGGCGGTCCTGCCCTCGGTGGCCCATATCCACGTCCTCGGCGACCGCCAGGCCGACGGGCCCTTCGGCCAGCCAGGGGGGCTCACTCCATCCGAGGGAAGCGGCTTTGTCTGGAGCAGCGACGGCCACATAGTGACCAACCACCACGTCATAGACGGCGCCAGCGAGATAACGGTGGTCTTCGCCAGCGGGCTGGAGCTGGAGGCGACGGTGCTGGGGAGCGACCCGGACTCGGACCTGGCCGTGTCCTCCAAGTCGAACCGCCCACGGACGGCCTCGAGGAGGCGGGCCTGGGCGACAGCAACCAGCTCCGGGTCGGCCAGCTCGCTGTGGCCGTCGGCAGCCCATTCAGCCAGGAGTTCAGCATGACCAACGGCATAGTCAGCGCCCTGGGCCGGGTGTTGCAGGCGGGCTCCAGCAACTTCAGCAACCCCCAGATCATCCAGACCGACACGCCCATCAACCCCGGCAACTCCGGAGGCCCCCTGTTCGACCGGCACGGCAACGTCATCGGCATCAACTCCCAGATCATAAGCCGGTCGGGGAGCAACTCGGGCGTGGGGTTTGCCGTGCCCATCAACACCGCCAAGCGCATCGTGCCGGTGCTGATCCAAGAGGGCGACTACAGCTACGCCTACCTGGGCATCAGCGGGGCCACCCTGACGACCTCTTTGGCCGAAGCCAACGGCCTCCCCTCCGGACACCCGAGGAGTCCTGGTGGTGGAGGTGGTCCCCGAAGGCCCGGCCGAGCTGGCAGGCATAGTGGCCTCCCAGGGGACCACCGAGGTCGACGGCGTCGAGTATCCCACCGACGGCTACGTCATCACCGCAGTAGACGGCACGCCGGTTCGCGGTATGGACGATCTGGTCACCTACATGTCGGAGAACAACCGGCCGGGGGACACGGTGACCTTCGACGTGATCACCGGGGACGGCGCCAGTCCAAGTCCAGGTGGTCCTGGCGGTGAGACCGGAGGTGTTGGGCTAGGAGACCGGGCCCAAGGGCTACTGCATCAGGTACGAGAAGCGCAGGGGAGAGAAGGCGTCTACCGGGACCGGGACATCCGTGTCTCCCCGGACCATCAGGTCGGCAACCAGCCGCCCGGTAATGGCGGACAGGTGGATGCCCTTGGTGCCGTGGCCGGTGGCCATGTAGACGCCGTCCCAGCCCGGTACTGGTCCGATGAGGGGCATCCGGTCGGCGCTGAGGGGACGGACCCCCGCCAGGTGGTCCACCACCTCGGCGTCCTCCAGGGCGGGCATCACGCTGAGCACTCTCTCCAGGATGAAGTTCCGGCCCCACTCCGAGGGCTGCAGGTCGTACTCCCACGGCCCCGTCTCGCTGAGGGTCGAAAACGTGGGTAGCGTCCACGTCCATGCCGCTCATGCTGACCCCGCCCACGCTGCCCACCAGGGTGATCCCATCCCGCCGGGGGAGGATGGGCCCGTGCCGGGCCGTCATGATGAACACCTCCACCGGCTTGCCGGGCACCCGCACCTGCAGGACCTCGCCGTGAAGGGGCCGCACGGGGATGGGGAAGTTCAGCCACTGCCGGGCCCCCTCGCTCCAGGCCCCCATGGAGATCACCACGTTGTCCGCCGAGACCTCGCCGTTGGGATGAGTCACCCCGGTAACGCGGCCTCCCTCGGTCCTCAGCCCGGTGGCCTCCCGCAGCAGCACCTCGCCGCCCATCCTCTCCACGGCCTGGGCCAGGGCCAGGCTCAGACGGTAGCCGTCCACCTGCCCGTGCTGGTACGTCACGCCGCCCAGCACCTCGGGGCTGATGCGCGGCTCCAGGCGGCGGACCTCGTCCGCCCCGACCCACGCCACGTCCACGTACTGGCCCTGCCACGCGATGACCTCCC